>NZ_LVWI01000054.1 GCF_001909055.1 Paenibacillus helianthi | reverse complement strand
GAAGATTCCCTACTGCTGCCTCCCGTAGGAGTCTGGGCCGTGTCTCAGTCCCAGTGTGGCCGTTCACCCTCTCAGGTCGGCTACGCATCGTCGCCTTGGTAGGCCGTTACCCCACCAACTAGCTAATGCGCCGCAGGCCCATCCTCTAGTAGCAGATTGCTCCGCCTTTCATCCCTCGCCCATGAGGGTGAAGGAATTATCCGGTATTAGCTACCGTTTCCGGTAGTTATCCCAGTCTAGAGGGTAGGTTGCCTACGTGTTACTCACCCGTCCGCCGCTAAGCTTATCCCGAAGGATAAGATCCGCTCGACTTGCATGTATTAGGCACGCCGCCAGCGTTCGTCCTGAGCCAGGATCAAACTCTCCAAATTGGTATTTAGAAAGAGCGATTGCTCATTTTGAAACATCTGACGAGAATAAAATATTCTCTATTTTTTTGGATCTCACTTGCGTGAAATCCCACTCACTCGTTGTTCAGTTTTCAAAGATCAAGCCCGTCGTCGGCGCCGATTAACTCATCACCAGCAACTCTTATAATATATCACGTTCGACCGAGTAATGCAAGCTCTTTTTTTCAACTTCTTTTCGAGCTCGGCGTTGATGTTTCATGGCCGGAATAAGAATATACCATGTACAGAGTTTCATTGCAAGCATTATTTTTATAAAAATGATTCCGAGGAGAAACGCATCCTTGCGTTCCCTTCGGAATCAGGTTAAAGGCATATACTATTACTCTGTACGGCTACGCATATGAGGGAACAGCAGCACATCGCGGATCGATGCAGCGTTGGTAAGCAACATGATTAGCCGGTCCACACCAATTCCAAGTCCGCCTGTAGGCGGCATACCGTATTCAAGAGCACGGATGAAATCATCATCCATTTCATGAGCTTCGTCGTTCCCTTTTTCTTTTTCCTGAATCTGCGCTTCAAAGCGCTGACGCTGGTCGATAGGATCATTCAGCTCGCTAAACGCATTCGCATGCTCACGAGCCACGATAAACAGCTCAAAACGATCTGTAAAACGAGGGTCTTGATCATTCTTTTTGGCAAGTGGAGAGATTTCAACCGGATGGCCTGTAACAAAGGTCGGCTGAATCAGTGTTTCTTCTACAAATTGCTCAAAGAAGGCATTCAGGATGTGTCCAAAGGTCATGTGCTTTTCAACAGGCACACGGTGCTCCTTCGCCAGACGCTGAGCTTCCTCATCCGTCATATGAACGCCAAAATCAACTCCTGTCACTTCTTTGACAGCGTCCACCATAGTCACCCGGCGCCATTGCGGCGTCAGGTCTACTTCCTGGCCTTGATAATTAATCTTCTGGGTACCCAGAACCTCCTGGGCAATATGAGCGATCATGCTCTCGGTTAAGTGCATAATGTCTTTGTAATCAGCATAAGCTTCGTACAGCTCGATCATTGTAAATTCCGGGTTGTGGCGCGTTGAAATGCCTTCGTTCCGGTACACGCGGCCAATTTCATATACTTTTTCCAAACCGCCGACGATCAGACGCTTCAGATGCAGTTCAATGGCAATACGCATATACAGCTGCATATCGAGTGTATTGTGGTGAGTAATAAACGGACGGGCCGCAGCTCCACCGGCGATGGCATGCAGTGTTGGTGTTTCCACCTCAAGGTAGCCAAGTGAATCCAGATAACGGCGCATCGACTGAATGATCCGTGACCGGGTAATGAATGTCTGCTGAACCTCAGGATTAATGATCAGATCGACATAACGCTGGCGGTAGCGCAGCTCCACATCTTTCAGACCGTGATATTTCTCGGGAAGCGGAAGCAGCGATTTGGATAGAACCTCAAGGTTATGCACTTTAATAGAGGTTTCACCGGTTCTGGTTTTGAACACTGTTCCGCGAACGCCAATGATATCGCCCAAATCTAGAACGTTAAATGCCGCATACTGTGCTTCGGAAATACTGTCCTGACGGACATAGATTTGAATCCTGCCGCTAAGATCCTGGATGTGGGCAAAGCTGGCTTTACCCATCACGCGCTTAGCCATAATGCGTCCGGCAATGCTGACTTCCAGGTTAAGCTCGTCCAGCTCCTCTTTGGTTTGTCCGTCGTACTTGGACATAATATCTCCGGCACCTGTCGTACGCTCATACTTTTTACCAAACGGATCGATCCCCAGTGCACGAAGCTCGTCCAGTTTGCCGCGGCGGATCGTCAGCAGTTCGCTAAGTTCTTTTTCCGTGTTCTCCGCAGTGTTCATTTCCTCGGTCATATCTTTCATCCTCTCTTACTCACTCTGTCATATACACAAGAAGAAACGGCTCCATCCCTATGCAAGAGGACAGTCCGTTCCCGTACAAATAGAAGCTCTATTGTTGCAGGCTGAAACAGCTTGGCCGTCCCCATTAGAGGCAACGCCATTTCCCCAGAAAGATAAGGATAATTTATAAGGCGATCTATAAAACCTCTTATCTTTTGAAAAAAGCTTCCCTAAGGAAGCTTTCTTGACTTACCCCTTATGGTACCTATTACTTCATTCTAATATCAAGAATTTTATATTGAATGACTCCTGCAGGAACACTAACATCAACAACGGTACCAATCTTCTTGCCGATAATGGCCCGGCCTACCGGACTTTCATTGGAGATCTTATTATTCAGCGGATCGGACTCAGCAGTGCCGACAATCAAATATTCCATGACGTCGCCATATTCCAAATCCTCAACGCTAACAGTAACCCCAATGCTTACTACATCGGTAACGATTTCGTCGCTGTTGATGATGCGCGCATTACGGAGCATTTTTTCCAAAGTAATGATACGTCCTTCAATGAAAGCCTGCTCGTTCTTGGCGTCCTCGTACTCTGAGTTCTCACTGATATCTCCGTAGCCAATGGCTACTTTAATCCGTTCAGCTACCTCGCGGCGTTTTACGGATTTGAGGGTCTCCAGTTCTTCTTCCAGACGCTTAAGTCCGTCCGGTGTAAGGATGACTTCTTTATCGCTCATCTCAACCGATTCTCCTGTCGTATACATTTATTGAAAACACCATACTATATGCGAATCCGGAGGGATAAGAACCCTCCCTGCTGCATTAACGCTTGCTGTAACGGCGATTTTATACTGTGAAATTATATTGGAACCGCTACAAAATGTCAATGATGCCCCATATAATGTTCGAGTGTGTGTCCAAAAGACAGGGAAATGAAGTGTTAGACCGCTGAAAGCGAAGAATACAGGCCTTCCTGCTCCTCACCTTCCTTAAGCTGTATGACAAATTCGTTCAATATCCGTACCATTTCATCACGCTTGGTTTCTTCCATAATGACATCCTTCACACGGGCGGCTGCCTTCATCCCCTTCAAATACCAGGCCAGATGCTTGCGCATTTCACGGACAGCTACCGCTTCGCCCTTCAGGCTGATCAGACGGTCCATATGAAGAATGGCAACTTTGATCTTTTCTTCTGCTCCGGGTTCAGGCATAAGCTCACCTGTGCCCAGATATTGGATTGTGCGGTACAGCATCCACGGATTGCCCAGTGCTCCGCGTCCAATCATTACACCGTCGCAGCCGGTCTGATCCAGCATAGCCCGCGCATCCTCCGGAGTATTCACGTCTCCGTTGCCGATCACCGGAATAGAAACTGCTTCTTTAGCCATACGGATGTACTTCCAATCAGCAAGCCCGGTATAAAGCTGCTCACGGGTCCGGCCATGAACACTTACCGCCTGGCCCCCAGCACGTTCAACAGCGCGCGCGTTGTCTTCCACAAAAATATGCTCGCTGTCCCAGCCAATCCGCATTTTTACGGTCACAGGTTTATCCACGGCGTCAACAACTGCAGACACCATCTCGTAGATTTTATCAGGACTCAGCAGCCAGCGGGCTCCCGCGTCGCATTTGGTCACTTTGGGTACAGGGCAGCCCATATTTATATCGATAATATCAGCATTTGTCTCTTTATCAACGACCTTGGCTGCTTCCACCAGAGACTCACGGTCACCACCAAAAATCTGCAGACTTAGGGGCTTCTCCCGCTCATCCACAAACAGCATCTCCCGCGTACGCGGGTTGCCGTGTACAATCGCCTTGCCACTTACCATTTCGGCACAGACCAGACCGGTTCCGAATTCTTTGGCAATCAGACGAAATGCCGGATTACACACGCCTGCCATAGGCGCCAGCACAACCTGGTTCTTCATCTCAATATTGCCAATTTTCAGCATGTTTGTTCACTTCCTTGATTTGATTTGTGGGGATCTATATAAACGCTCCCTCAATTAGTAGGAATGGCTAATTCGTCTGCAGCAACTCCGAGAACGTCCGCAATTTTATTTAAAATTTGATCTTCCAAGCGTCTGTTACCCCGCTCCACTGCACCTAGTACAGCCAAAGATATTCCGACAGAGTCCGCAAGCTCCTGCTGAGTGTAGCCCTTCAGCTTTCGGAAAGCTCTGACCCTCCGTCCCATACGTTTGTTGTCCACAAGCGAATTCCTTCCCTTCCGTCTATGTCTTGTAGCGCTGCTGTAATGAACTGCCGAAGTCCGGAAGACTCTTCATTGTGCGGAACGACATCACTTAGTGGAACTAGCACAAACGCCCGCTCCTGCATCCGCGGATGCGGCAGTGTTAATTCGGGTGTGTCAAAATGCTGATTCTCCATCCATAACAAATCCAAGTCTACCGTTCTCGGTCCATAACGGACATCCCGGACACGGCCCAGCTGACTTTCGATGCTAAGCATCTCCTGAAGCAGCGCCTCCGGGGCAAGCGTTGTACGAAGCGCCGCCGCCATATTCAGAAACTGCGGCTGGTCCAAATACCCGACAGGCTCCGTTTCGTATACGTGTGAACAGCGGGTCACTTCAATCTGCTCATGCTGGTTCAGCCTTTTCAATGCCGCTTTCAGGCTCCCCTCACGGTCACCCAAATTAGCCCCTAAAGCAATATAAGCCTCTGATGCCTCAGAGGTAGAATGTATGGTCATTGCCAAGTTCTCACTTTCTGGTTCTGTGCAGCTCTACGGTCACTCCTTGAAAGTGAATGTCGAACGGCGGATGCGGTTTGGTCACCTTCACCGTTACTGCATTGATAACAGTATAAGTGTCCAGTACTGAGGATGCAATATATTCAGCCAAAGCTTCAATGAGTTTAAATGACTTTGTTTCGACAATTTTTTTGACAAGGAAATGCACTTCGGCATAATTCACAGTCAAGGTGAGATCATCATTAAGGCCAGCGCCCTGCAGATCAAGCTCCAGCTCCAGATCAATGTAAAATCGCTGACCGAGCTTGCGCTCCTCTTCAAACACTCCATGATAGCCGTAGTATTCCATGCGGTGCAGTGTCATTTTATCCATAGGGGTTACCTGCTTTCTTATCCAAATAATCTATAGTTGATCGTATGTTAGCCACGTGCCAGCGTCCCCGCAGCGTAAAGCATGGCATCGCACATCTGCACCGTACGCTTGATTCTGGATACATCGTGTACCCGCACGATCTGGCAGCCTTGGGCAATTCCGAATGCTACAGTGGCCGCAGTGCCTTCTACCACATCATCTGCAGGGAGATCCAGCACAGTCCGAATGAATTTTTTGCGGGAAGTGGCCAACAGTACCGGATATCCAAGCTCGCTCAGCCGGTCCAGATTCATCATGGCCTGAAGATTCTCTGTATAATCCTTAGCAAATCCAATCCCGGGATCAATAATAATGTTCTCCGGCCTCACTCCTGCGGCCAACGCCAGATTTATGCTTTCCGCAAGGTCGGCAGACATATCACGAGCCAGATCCTGATAATTCCGGTCATTGCGGTTATGCATGAGAATGATGGGACAGCCGCTTTCCGCAGCTACAGCCGCCATATTCGGGTCAGCCTTGGCGCCCCAGACATCATTAATGATGTGGGCACCTGCCTGAATGGCCTTGCGGGCCACTTCGGCCTTGTAGGTGTCAATCGACAAAGGCAGATGGGGAGCCGCACGGTGAATGCTCTCAATGACAGGCAATATGCGCGCCAGTTCTTCTTCCTGACTTACGGGTTGATGACCGGGCCGTGTCGACTCGCCGCCAATATCAATAATATCGGCACCCTCCGACGCCATTTGCAACGCATGCTCTACCGCCCGAACCGGCTCGTCCCACAACCCTCCATCGGAAAAGGAATCCGGGGTAACATTCAGGATGCCCATAATCAAGGTTCGTTCACCTAGTGTCAGTTCCGCTGCACCTATTCGGTAGTTCCGTTTGTATATCACGGGTCTCATTTCAGCAATCCCGTCCTCTCTCTGTACCATTCCAGCAATAATGCTGTAATTCTCCCGCAGCGCCCGCCACTTACCGTCTGCCGCCCATTTGTACACCACAGCGTTGTAACCGGAACGATCTCCTGTACCGAATTGGTTAAAAAAATCTCATCCGCTTCTGCAATCTGCTCCCACCTATACAAGCCTTCTTCTGTCTGCAGTCCAGCATCGAGCGCCAGTTCTAATACCATTTCCCGGGTAATTCCCGGCAGGATGCCGGTGGCTACACTCGGTGTGTAGAGCACGTTATTGTTAACGAAAAAAACATTGCTGACGATGCCCTCGGCAATCTCGCCCTGTGCAGTCAACATCAATCCCTCTGCACCGGTTGCAGCTGAAGCATATCCTGCCAGTTCACGCTTCGCGAGGATATTGTTCATATAATGCAGCGACTTGAAGCGCACCGGGCCCTCCGGCGTATTACGCGGCAGGTTCAATACTTGCAGGCCTTTGCCTTCCAGGTAGAAAGTGTCAGGGAACTTCGGCAATTCTTTGATGTAGAGCAAATGATTGGGCTGACTGTAGTCGCCCGCAGGCAAACCCAGAATATCTTCACCGGCTGTTACGGTGTAACGAATATAGGCATCCTGTAGTTCATTTTTGCCCATTACACGCTGAATCCAGTCCCTGAGCTCAGCAATATCTCCCTCAAAGGGAATTCCGAGCTGTCTGCAGCCATCCGCCAGTCTGTCGATGTGCCGCTGCAGCAAAAAGGGTTCGCCCCCGTATGTCCGAAAAGTCTCAAAAAGGCCCATACCATACAAAAATCCGTGATCCAGAGCGGAAATCACGGCATCTTTGGAATCAACGACCCTGTTGTTCAATCCAATATAATTCATACCGGTTCTCCGGCTCTCCGTTTCAGGAAATTGCGTAGTATGGTGTGCCCATGATCGGTAATAATCGATTCAGGATGAAACTGTACACCCTCTATCAGGTATTCTTTGTGGCGCAAGGCCATAATTTCACCTTCCGCTGTTTCCGCCGTAATCTCCAAACAGTCAGGCAAACTATCGCGTTCCACGATCAGTGAATGATAGCGGGTTGCAGTGAATGGAGATTCCAGTCCCTCAAATACCGAGGTTCCGTTGTGGTGGATGGGCGAGGTTTTGCCATGCATCAGGCGCTCCGCCCGAATAACATTGCCGCCAAAAGCCTGCCCGATCGCCTGATGGCCCAGACAGACACCGAAGATCGGAATGATTCCTTTGAAATGCTGCAGTAGCTCAAGGCTAATGCCCGCTTCATTCGGTGTACACGGCCCCGGAGAAATCAGGATATGGTCCGGTGCGAGCGCCTCAATCTCCTGAATGGTAATCTCATCATTGCGGGATACCTTCACTTCTTCCCCAAGCTCTCCTAGATACTGCACCAGGTTGTACGTAAAGGAATCATAATTATCGATAACCAAAATCATTATATTGCTCCTCCTTCGGCGCCGCCGGTCATCCGTGATTCCTGCTGATACTCGCTGCAGAGAACCGCCTTCACTATGGCTTTGGCTTTATTATGGCATTCCCGGTATTCCCGGTACGGGTCAGAGTCGATCACAATACCCGCACCTGTCTGGATGTAACCTACTCCGTCCTTAACCGCCAGTGTCCGTATAATAATATTTAATTCCATATTGCCGTTATAGTCAATCCAGCCCATCGACCCCGTATATGGACCACGCCGAACGGGCTCCAGCTCCTCGATGATCTCCATCGTGCGCACCTTGGGTGCGCCGGTGATCGTGCCGCCGGGGAACAAGGCGGCCGTGACATCGTAAGCGCCTTTACCGGGCGCGACAGTGCCCTCCACCTGCGAGACGAGATGCATCACATGCGAGTATCGCTCCACGGTCAGCAGCTCCGGCACGCTGACCGTTCCATATGCAGCGACACGGCCGATGTCGCTCCTCTCCAGATCGACAAGCATAATATGCTCGGCGATCTCCTTCTCGCTCCCGCGCAGCTCCGCCTCCATGGCGGCGTCCTCCGCGGGAGTGAGGCCCCGGCGCCGGGTACCGGCTATGGGGCGTGCACTGACCTTGTCCCCGTGCAGCTTGACGAGCAGCTCGGGCGAAGCGCTGGCAAGTGCGAAGCCGGGCGAGCGCAGCAGCCCCATGTACGGGGACGGATTGAGCTTGCGCAGCCATTCATACACATCCTCCGGCGAGGATTTCAGCTGCGCTTCTTGACGCAGCGACAGATTCACCTGGAATACATCCCCTTGCCGGATGTATTCCTGAACCTCCTGAACTGCCTGCTGAAACTGCTCGGGCGAGAAGGCTGAAGTCATGGCCGGCCACTCACCGGAAACATGGGTATGGGCTTCAAGGATGGCAGCCTCGGCAGCTTCTTCAGCACTGCATTCTGAAACCCCTGGGGTGGCTGAGATCAGCCGCCATTGCTCCAGCATCTGCTCTGCCCGCCGGAGAGCGTCTTGATACAGACCCTTCAATTCACCAGGGCCAGACAGGTTCGCAGGAACAAACGGAACATGCACTGTGCAGTACAGCATGTCCTCCTGATGATCATAAATCCACAGCTCCTCCAGCCTCATAAAGAGGTAATCGGGAAAGCCCGGATCGTCCTTAGCCAAGACAGGCAGCTTCTCCAGGGAACGGGCCACATCATAGCTGAGAAATCCAATGCAGCCGCCTATAAAGGGAGGCAGTGCAGAGGGCTGGACGCACGGTGAAGTGAAATCCTTCATCCAGCCCTCCAGCACCTCCAATGGTTGACCATTTATGACAGATTGGAGCCTGGGCTCATTTGTATTAGCCGCATCTGGAGAGAAGCTGCGTACTTCAGCCGAGCTTTCTTTGCCTTGCAGCACAGAAACCGGATTTAAGCCAAGGTATGTATAACGGCCTCCTTTCCCGCTCTCCAGTACCACTGAATACGGGGAGGCCGTCTCCCAGGCTTTCTTCCAGGAGGCGGGCAATCCTCCCTTGTCCTGAGGCGATTGTATAATAAGGGGGAGAAGGCTCCACTCTGCCTGCGCCCATAGCTCCCAGTCCTGCCATGCTGTTATGATTTCCAATGCCATCCCCCTAAAAGTTTTGTGCAGCATACGCTTCTTGTGAATTTACTTCGCAACAAAACTTGCTACGGAAGCATCTGCTTAGTTTTGTGCAGCATACGCTTCCTGTGAATTCACTCTGTACACAACCCGCCCTAAGCAATCCTCACGGTTAATCCATTCCCTTATCCTTTGGTTTATTGCCTGTCAGTATACTGTACTTTGGACTGTTTTGAAAAGCCTGATGGATTGATTTTCCGAAAAAAGAGCCTTCACATCCCTATGACAGCGGATGGAAGGCTCTATGGACGATATGCAAATCAGCAATTACACTTCGAAATTGTAAAGTGGAGTACTCAGGTAACGTTCGCCGTTACTTGGAATAATCACAACGATCTTTTTGCCTGCTCCCAGCTCTTTGGCTACTTTGAGGGCAGCGAAGACGGCTGCACCGGAAGAAATACCAGACAGAACGCCTTCTTCCTTCGCTACACGGCGCGCGGTTTCGAATGCTTCGTCATTCTCTACATGGATAATCTCATCATAGATCTTCTGATTCAGGATGTCGGGAATGAAGTTCGCGCCGATCCCTTGGATCTTATGCGGGCCTGGCTTACCACCAGCCAGAATTGGTGATGCCGCTGGTTCAACAGCATAGATCTTCACATCTGGGTATTTGTCCTTCAGAATCTCGCCAGCCCCTGTGATTGTTCCACCCGTACCTACTCCGGCAATGAAAGCATCCAGTGGTCCACCGATGGACTCAATGGCTTCAACAATCTCAGGACCGGTAGTTTCGCGGTGAATCTTCACGTTCGCCTTATTCTTAAACTGCTCAGCCAAGAAGAAGTCAGGATTCTCGCTAAGGATTTGTTCAGCCTTCTTAACTGCACCGTTCATACCTTCTGATCCTGGAGTAAGGACAAGCTCCGCACCATAAGCACGCAGCAGATTGCGCCGTTCAAGGCTCATTGTTTCCGGCATAACAATAACCGCCTTGTAGCCTTTGGCTGCAGCAACAAGTGCCAGGCCAATACCAGTGTTACCACTGGTAGCTTCTACAATGGTACCGCCTGGCTTCAGAAGCCCTTCCTTCTCAGCCTCTTCCACGATGCTGATCGCAATGCGGTCTTTCACGCTGGAGCCCGGGTTTTGATATTCAAGCTTCAGATAGATTTCAGCAGAACCTTCGGGGACCACCCGGTTGAGACGAACGAGCGGTGTGCCTCCGATCAAATCTGTTACACTGTTGACGACTTTAGCCATGAGTAAAGACCTCCTTGGAATGATAAATGAATGGGTGCGTAACTTGAGACAATAGTCTTCAGTATAAATTCCCGGGTGTATGAAAAAACGGCTAGGTCTGCACCAGGACATTCAACACCGCAGCGCCAAGTTATAGTGCTGGACAGCGGAATTGAACCGTCCGCCGTTTGTTATTTCCGACTAAATCAGTAGGTTTTACATTAAGTTCATATTATCAATCTTGCAGGCTGTTGTCAATATATATCGCTGTATCATATTTAGCGCGCAAATCACTTTCCACCTTCTGTAGCGGGGGGGCCTTCTCCAGCGCAAGCTCTTCCCGTACCTGCTGCCGGACTTCAGCTTGATCCTGCTTCCTGGGCACGATAGCTTGCTCCAGGCGAATTACCGCATAAGTTCCCCCTGTCTGCAGCGGACCTGCAATGTCACCCGCCTCCAGGCCAGCAGCAGTCTTCAAGAGATCCTCCGGCCAGAATGGGTCATCCTCCTCCACCATACCAATGCTTCCTCCACGGAGGCGGCTTTCTTCATCGATGGACAGCTCCCTGGCCAGTTCTGCAAAATTCTCCCCCTGCTCCAGGCGGTCCATTACTTTTTCCGCCTCATCGTAAGTGGACACCTTGATCATGGAGAGTTGCATTTCCTTCTTGGGAGTGAACCGCTCGGCATTTTGCGCTAAATAATCATCAATTTCGCTCTCACTGATGTTAATTCCCGCTGTTGCTATTGCTTGCAGCGTAAGACGATAGACCGCCTCTTCCCGTACTTCTTCACGGGAGAGCCCCAGCTCTGACTCCATCTGTTCGTAATATTGCTGTTCGGAGCTGTAACCAGCCATACTGCGCTGCAGTTCCTTCTCGACCTCATGATCGGTTACGGTAATCTTCAAGGCCTTGGCCTCTTTGCTGACTACAATATGATTTAGCAATCCAAGGAGCACTTCATCTCCATGCTTTTTTTTGAGCTCATCTATCCATTGCTGGTCTGTAACCGGCTGATCTCCCGCTCTTGCAATGTCCGAGGACTCCCCCTCTGCGACTTCTCCCTTGAGTATGGCCATAGCCCGCAGACTCCAGAACAATAAACCTCCGAGCATTAATGTTGCGATCGCCAGTAGAATAACGGCATTGCGCAGCACGCGCTCTTGTCTTGTCATCATCCCATAGCCCTACGATTTCGCTTGATTCAGGATAACCTGCAATTCATCCTTATGAAATACATAGGCCTCGTTACAAAAGTGGCATACCACTTCCGCCTGGTCATCTTCTTCAATTAACCGTTCCAGCTCATGCTGGCCCAGACTCACCAACGTTTGCTCTACACGCTCACGGGAGCATTGGCAGACAAAATTTATATCGAGTTCATCCATAATAATTACATCAGGAAGCAACCAGCGAAGCATCTCTTCCGGTTCGAGTCCCTGCTCGAGAACGGCGGTAACAGAAGGCAGTGCACCTACTGCCCGCTCAATCACCGTGATCTCATCATCGGTGAGGCCTGGAAGGAGCTGCACAATAAATCCACCGGCAACTTTCACAGAGTTATCCGTTTCAACAAGCACTCCAAGCCCTACCGCAGCCGGGGTTTGCTCGGATACTGCAAAATAATAGGTAAAATCCTCACCAAGCTCTCCCGAAACAATAGGAACGCTCCCCCGGTAAGGCTCCTTCATCCCCAGGTCCTTACTGATATCAATGAACCCTTCTGTTCCTACTGCTCCCGCTACATCCAGTTTGCCGAGACTGTTGCTAGGCAAATGAACATGCGGATTCTGTACATAACCACGAACTTCTCCAAGAGAATTAGATTCCGCAACAATCTGTCCAAGCGGTCCATTCCCCTTGACCATAATTGCCAGTTTTTCCTCACCCTTGAGCATGGCACCCATCATAGCAGCGGCTGTAACTGTACGGCCCAGCGCAGCTGTTGCTGTGGGATACGTATCATGTCTGCGCCGAAGCTCGTCGACAAGCTCAGTGGTACGGACTGCAAAAGCTCTTACTTTGCCGTTCATCGCCGTTCCCCGAACCAGCCGATCTTTTTTTTCATCCATTGGTTGCATACTCCTCCTGTCATTTACCCCATACGGGTTCTATATCTTTATTTGTTACGGTCATAAATAATTCTTAAGCCTTCCAGCGTCAGCATAGGATTAACTTCATCAATACATTCGGTTTCACCGGCAATCAGTGTCGCCAGGCCTCCAGTAGCAATTACTTTCAGCACCGGGGCATTCATCTCCAGCTTAATGCGTTTCACAATACCTTCAACCTGACCAGCGTAGCCAAAAATAATCCCAGCCTGCATGGCGTGTACGGTATTGCGTCCAATGACTTTCTTCGGCTTCTCAAGTTCGATCCGCGGCAGCTTGGATGCCCGCTGATACAATGCTTCGGTAGAAATGCCCAGTCCCGGTACAATCGCACCGCCAAGATAGTTTGCACCGGCATCAATGCAGTCAAACGTAGTCGCCGTTCCAAAATCAACGACGACTAGCGGACATTTATATTGTTCAATGGCGGCAACCGCATTTACAATCCGGTCAGCACCAACTTCACGTGGATTCTCATACCGCAGATTAAGCCCGGTCTTAATGCCCGGGCCAACAAGCAGCGGTTCCTTGCCAATGTATTTCACGCACATTTCCACAATCACCTGTACAAGGGGTGGAACAACCGAGGAGATTATGACCCCTTCCACGTCTTTAAAAGATATATTCGACATATGAAACAAATTATGAATCAATACACCGTATTCATCTGATGTCGATTGCCGGGCAGTGCTGAGCCTGAAATGATGGAGTAGTTCACGCCCCCGGTATACCCCAAGGACGATATTTGTATTCCCGATATCTACAGCAAGCATCATGAGAGGTGCTCCTCCTTCTTCGCATTCAGATCCAGACTGATATCCAGACTGGAGAAGGAATAGGTGAGCCTGCCGACAGAAATCACATCAACTCCGGTCTCAGCAATGCGGCGGACTGTCTCTAAGGACACGTTGCCGGAGGCTTCGGTTTTGACATGAGGGGCTTTGGTTTTAATCCGTCTTACGGCTTCAGTCATCAGTTCAGGGGACATATTGTCCAGCATAATAATATCGGCCCCTGCCGCAATCGCTTCTTCAACCTGATCCAGGCTCTCCGTCTCCACTTCAATGGTCATCGTGTGCGGAATATTGGCCCGAGCCCGTCCAACAGCCTGACGAATTCCCCCGGCTCCCTTGATGTGGTTATCTTTAATCATTACGGCATCGTAGAGGCCGAACCGGTGATTGGCGCCACCGCCAATACGAACGGCGTATTTCTCCAGCATCCGGTGACCAGGAGTTGTTTTGCGTGTATCCACCAGCCGGGAAGGCAATCCCTCAAGCTTTTGTACAAAAGAGTGGGTACGGGAAGCCACACCCGATAAACGCTGCATTAAATTAAGTGCTAAACGTTCTCCGGTGAGAATCGAATGTGTACTGCCTTCTACCTCGGCGATAACAGTCCCTTTGGTTATAGCCTGACCTTCTTGTACCATGGCAGTGAACACAAGGGAAGGATCTACCACCTCAAAAACCAGCTCTGCTACAGGAACACCACAGATAATACCATCCTCTTTGGCGTGAATGATCCCCTTGGATTCGTGCCCTGCGGGAATCGTTGTGCGGCTTGTGATATCACCAGAGCCGACATCCTCATGCAGCCAGCCCTTAATCATTTGTACCAGTTCTTCATTGTAGCCATTAAACATCATCACTTAATTCCTCCACTATTCCCAGTTCACGAATCTGAAGCAGATGCTTCTGCCACTGGGCATCATCACGCTGCGGATAATCCTCACGGTAATGCGCACCTCGGCTCTCATGACGTGCTAAGGCTGATTCGGTAATCAGCAGACAACAGGTCAGCATATTCGCGAACTCGTATTCTTCACGTTTGGTCAAAGCCGAATGGAAGATAGGCAGTTGACGCTTCAATTCATCTAATCCTTTGAGCAGCATCTCTTCATTCCGCCGCAGACCTGCATATCGCACCATTACCTTTTGTACCTTCAGACGGCGCTCTACAATAGCCTGGGTTGGGGATTCCCCCCTTCCTTCATCGCATCCTGCTGCTATAACGCCACGCTCAAGTGGCGGCAGCTGACGGATACGTTCAATAATCCTCCGACCAAAAACAACAGCCTCGGACAGTGAATTACTGGCCAGCCGATTAGCTCCCTGCACTCCGGTTGAGGACACTTCCCCGCAGGCAAACAACCTTGAGATATTGCTCTCTCCATTAAGATCGGTCTTGATGCCCCCCATCATATAATGCGCAGCCGGAGCCACTGGAATCCAATCACTTGTAATATCCAGCCCATAACTCATACAGGTTCCATAAATAGTCGGAAAACGGTGTCTGACCATTTCTGCCGACTCGTGAGTAATATCCAGGTACACAAAAGTAGATTTGGTCAGCTCCATTTCACTGATGATGGCCCGTGCAACGATATCACGAGGCGCAAGCTCCAGCATCTCATGATAGCGCTCCATGAAACGTTCACCATTGATATTGCGCAGCACGGCACCTTCACCGCGGACTGCCTCGGAGATCAGAAAACGCGGTGCCCCCGGATAACTGAGCGCTGTAGGGTGGAATTGAATAAATTCCATGTCGCGAATATGCACGCCGGCCCGGTAAGCAATTGCCACACCATCTCCGGTTGCCACCTCAGGGTTCGTGGTATAACGGTACAACTGACCGGCTCCCCCGGAGCACAGTATGGTTGCAGCTGCCTTGAGAAACAAACGTCCGCCCCCAGGGCGTTGGACCAGGGCACCCACACATTCTCCTCCGTCAGTGATAAGATCGATCACAAAATGATCATCCCATACCTCAATATTTTCATGCTCCGCTACCTGCTCCCCCAAAGCGCGCACAATTTCATATCCCGTTGCATCCCCATTGGCATGCAGAATACGCCGGTGGCTGTGCGCACCTTCTTGGGTGAGCGCAATCACGCCGTTCTCTTTATCAAAAAGTGTGCCTAGACGGATTAACTCACGCACACCTTCAGGCCCTTCATTTACAAGAACATCAACAGCCGCTGATGAGTTAAGTCCCGCTCCCGCCATCAGTGTATCCTGACGGTGATAGGCTGGTGAATCATCATCGGCAAATACAGCAGCTATGCCACCCTGGGCATAACGGGTGTTGCTCTCCATCAGCGTTTTTTTGGTTATCATAATGACTTTCCGGTCTTCACTGGCTTTGATCGCTGTGAACAAACCGGCGATGCCTGAACCGATGACGATACAATCCGTTTGGACTGTTGGAAGCTCGCTAAGGTCGAAATCAACCAAATATTGTGGAATCATGACCGCTTTTCACCTGTTTCAACGAAAGAGTAGCGCATGCTACCGGACTTGTAGCATGCGCTCTAGGGATGTTCTGGCTTTGTCGGCGACAGCGGGCGGTACATAAATCTGCGGCTTCATCGTCTCCAGGCATTTGACCAGCTTTTTGAGATTATTTACTTTCATATTAGGGCAAACGAGAAATTTGGTGGCAAAATGAAACTCTTTATCCGGACTGTCTTTACGGAGCTGATAGCCGGTACCATCTTCTGTTCCAACAATGAACTGCTTGCGGCCGGATTTTTTACAATAATCAATAATGGATGTAGTACTGCCTACATAATCACCCATGGCCACTACCTCAGGACGGCATTCCGGATGAACTACAAATTCCGCTTCCGGATATTTTGCTCTCATTTCAATTACATCTTTGACGGTGAGCATGTCATGGGTATTACAGTAGCCTTCCCAGATGATCAGCTTCTTGCCGGTCTGATCCTGAACATATTGGCCCAGGTTCTTGTCAGGCACCCAGATAATTTCTTCGGCATCCAGCGATTCAATAACCTTCACCGCATTGGCAGATGTACAGCAAATATCCGTTTCCGCCTTGATTTCCGCTGACGAATTGATATAGGTAACGACTTTGGCATTAGGGTGCTGTGCCTTCAGCTTGCGCAAACCATCCACATTCACCATGTCGGCCATCGGACAGCCAGCGCGCTCATCCGGAATAAGGACCGTTTTATTCGGAGCCAGAATTTTGGCGCTCTCTCCCATGAAGTGGACACCGCAGAATACAATTACATCAGCATCGGTTTCGGCTGCCTTTTGAGCAAGTAAAAATGAGTCTCCCCGAAAATCTGCCACTTCCTGAATTTCATCACGCTGATAATAATGAGCCAAAATGATTGCGTTCCGTTCTTTCTTAAGCTGTTCGAGGCGCACACGAAGTTCACGATTCTGTTCCTGCTTGCGCTCAAGCGCCAGAGCTTCCACGGTCTGTTCTCCCCCTTATGTCTTCACGGCTTTTAGCCGGCACATACTTAGCAATCTCCCCGAAATTTGCGGGTACGCAGCAGCCACCCAGCCCTGCGATTGATTCGTCATATATTATTTAATATTTAATCACTAATGTACACAACGTTCCACCCACTGTCAATGTAACCCGGCTGGCAGAAGAGGTTCATCTGGGCACTGAAAAGATAAAAAAATCCGGAGAACCCTAAGGTTCTCCGGATCTTAAATCACTTACAATCTAGACGAGACTTCCGCCACCGTCTTTATTGCCGTCATCCGAGCCGTTTCCATGCTCTGTATCCGGGTTGTTCGGGATATCCTTGGACAAGTCCCCGATAGTAGTAGAGGTATCCTCAGCTTTACCTTGAATGCGGACACGCACATCACCAATGGAATCAATGACAGGCTCGCCTTCTTCGTGAGTAACGCCAGGTAATTCTAACGGTTTGCCGTCTTCTGTCAGATAACCCTGCTCGATCAATTCCTTGATCTGATCCAGCTCCAGCGTTTCTTTTTCAAGAAGCGTATTGGCAATCAGGTGCATCTCTTTGGAGTATTTGGTCAACAGCTCTTTACAGCGTTCATAACTGCTGCGGATAAAGTTCTGCATCTCCTGATCGATCTCGTATGCAATGGAGTCACTGTAATTCTGCTCATGCCCGATATCACGGCCCAGGAAAACCTGGCCCTGAGAAGTACCGAACTGCATAGGTCCCAGCTTATCACTCATACCGTATTCCATAATCATGCTGCGCACAATTCGCGTAGCCTGCTGGAAGTCACTGTATGCGCCTGTACCGATCTCGCCAATGAATAGCTCTTCAGCGACACGCCCGCCAAGGAGTCCGGTTACCTTATCAAGCAATTCCTGCTTGGTAACAAGCATCCGGTCTTCTTTCGGAAGCATAATTACGTATCCGCCTGCACGGCCACGCGGGATGATGGTCACCTTGTGAACCATATCCGCATGCTCCAGGAAATAACCGACAATCGTATGACCTGCTTCGTGGTAAGCCACAATACGCTTCTCGCGATCACTAATGACACGGCTGCGTTTCTCGGTACCTACGATTACCCGGTCAATAGCTTCATCCACTTCGTTCATGGAAATATCCTTACGGTTACGCCGTGCAGCGAGGAGGGCTGCCTCATTTAGCAGGTTCTCCAAATCCGCTCCAGTGAAACCGGTAGTACGCTTGGCGATAACGTCAAGTCTAACGTCCTTCGTCAATGGCTTATTGCGGGAATGAACCTTGAGTACAGCTTCGCGGCCTTTCACATCCGGACGATCCACTGTAATCTGACGGTCAAAGCGTCCTGGACGAAGCAGGGCCGGGTCAAGGATATCTGCACGGTTGGTAGCCGCAACGATAATTATTCCTTCATTACCGCCAAAGCCATCCATTTCAACGAGCAATTGGTTGAGGGTTTGTTCACGTTCGTCATGTCCGCCGCCAAGTCCTGCGCCACGCTGACGTCCAACCGCATCTATTTCATCGATAAAGATGATACAAGGTGCATTCTTCTTAGCGTTCTCGAACAAATCACGTACTCGGGAAGCGCCGACACCGACGAACATTTCGACGAAGTCGGAACCGGAGATGCTGAAGAAAGGAACACCGGCTTCACCGGCTACCGCACGGGCCAACAGGGTTTTACCTGTACCTGGAGGGCCCACGAGAAGCACACCCTTAGGAATGCGGGCACCTACTGCGGCAAATTTACGCGGATCTTTGAGGAATTCCACGACTTCGACAAGCTCCTGCTTCTCTTCATCGGCCCCTGCAACATCCTCGAAACTAATTTTCTTCTTCTCTTCATTATATAACCGGGCCTTGCTCTTACCGAAATTCATTACCTTGCCGCCGCCACCCTGTGCCTGATTAAACAGGAAGAAGAACAGGATGAACATGATAACCAGCGGAATGATGGAAGAAAGGAACGTCAGCCAAATGCTGTCACCTTCCATCTTCTTCTGCGATAACTCTATGCCGTTATTATCACTGGCATCTACGAGTTCATTAATGGCTTGATCTGTAGGAGGAACAAATGTGGAAAAGTTCTTCGATTTAGCACCTGAAGGCTGCTGTTTATATTCGCCGGTTACGGCAAAAGCATTGCCTTCGAACTGAATCGTCATGCTCTTCACATTGTTATTCTTGATCTCCTGTCTTAACTCATCATATCTAGGGAAATCGGCGGATTCATTTCCATTGCTTACAAACTGGACAATGCCCACCACGACTAAAAATAAAATCAAATAAAAACCAGAATTCCGGATGAACCGATTCATCCCCTACCTCCTCTCACAACACTCAAGTTATTGTACCATAGCCTGCCCAGACTCCTCAAATTTGACAGAAGCCAGGGAACGGATCCGTAGATCTAAGGCTGCGATTAGCTCATTTGGAATAAATCTCAGGCTTCAGTACACCGACGTAAGGGAGGTTCCGATACTGCTCGGCATAATCCAGTCCATACCCTACTACGAATTCGTCCGGAATTACAAATCCGGTATACGCGGCTTCCAGACTAACTGTGCGCCCTGCGGGTTTGTCGAACAAGGTGACCACAGTCACTGATGCAGCATTGCGCCCTTGAAGCATTTCAATCAAATAGCTAAGCGTAAGCCCGCTGTCAATAATGTCCTCCACAATCAGAACATCGCGTCCCTCAACGGAAGCGTCCAGATCCTTGATGATTTTGACTACGCCTGAGGATTTGGTGGATGCTCCATAGCTGGATACAGCCATGAAATCCATTTCAACAGGCACTGTAATGACTTTAACCAAATCTGCCATAAAGATAAACGCGCCTTTTAGCACACAGATGACGAGTGGCGTGCGTCCTGCATATTCCGTACTCAGCTGGGCGCCGAGTTCCCTGATTCTTTGTTGAATTTCCTCTTCGCTGATCAAGATTTCCTGAATATCGTTCTGCAACTTGCGAACCTCCTAAGTTATACTATGAAAGACTTACTTTGACCATTACGCCTCTTCGCTCTTCTCCTTATCCTCCAGAGACAATAAAAGAACCGAGGCCGTGTGCCGCCCTACTGCGGCATGCATCGAGCGTCTAACGCCCGGAATCCAGACGATATTGCCCAGACCATCACAAACAAGGGGAATCGCAGAGCGTTCGGAAGAAGGTATTTTATCATCAATGTAAATATCTTTTACCTTTTTGCTTCCGTTTAATCCCATAACCCTTATGGTATCTCCAGGCAAACGGGAACGGATGGTGAGTGGCAGGACCAGCTCGCTGCTGTCAAACCACGCCAACATTTCCCCAAAGTCCTCCCCCAGTACAGAAAAATTTTCTCTCTCCAGCACCGACATCGTCAATACTTTTCCTATCTCCTTAATTTCAATACGGGGATGAGGCAAAGACAGCCGATATGTATAGCTTAATTGCTGCTTCGGAGGCTTGGACAAGAACACAATAGTATCATATTGCCGCATACAGGTCAGTCCGCTACCCAAATTCAAACTCCATACCGTGGGATGCTCCTGCAGCGTTCCCCGGCGTACTGCTTCAATCTTGGAAAAATCCAAGCTCGATGAATCCGCCGACAGATAATTTAATATTAGTTTAATCAAACGCCGTTGTAAAGCGGAGGGTACGGCCGTAAATGAGGTCCTCTTCAGAGAGCATTTTCCAGAATCGACCAGAACGAGCTCATCAAAACATTTTGCCGCTGCCGCTTCCATAAACTCATCTTCCGCCTGAACAATTTCAGACAATTGAAGTAGTGACTGCTTCACTCTAGGATTGTACTCTTCAAGCGTTGGAATTAGTTCCAGCCTTACCGCATTGCGTCTATACTCCGTCTTTAAATTACTGGCATCCTCCGCATAGGAAAACCCCTCCTGCTGGCACAATTCGACAAGAGCTGTTTTGTTAATACGCAGGAAGGGCCGGATCAGTTCCACCTTTTTTTCGGTGCGTTTCCACCGCATCCCCCCAAGGCCTGAAGGACCGCTTCCCCGAAGCATACGCATCAGCACAGTTTCGGCCTGATCGTCTGCATGGTGAGCCAACGCAACCGAACGGGCTCCATAGCGGTGCGCCGTATCGATGAGAAACTGATAGCGTTTCTGCCGTGCTGCTCCCTCCGGTCCAAGACCGCTCTCCTTGACGAGAGAGGGAATATCAAACTCTGCCATTTCAAAGGGAAGCCCGAGCTCACGAGCCATGGCACGGACAGATTCCGCTTCTTCTGCCGATTCTGCTCGAAAGCCATGATTCACATGCGCACAGATTAAGGTTAGCGGTATCCGGTTCAAGGCGATTTCATACAGAATATGCAAAAGAGCCACAGAGTCCGGCCCTCCGGAAACTGCGACTACAATGGTGTCATGGGGCGACCATAGCTGATGCTCGGCTGCAGACTCCAATACGGATTCCACCAGTTCTTTCATTTGCTCCATACGGCTCCCTTTCTCACCCGGTAACGGGCCGGAACTGGCATGAGATGCCAAGACCTCCCGATATTATGTATAATTTCAAAATCGAAATACGTAGTAAATCGTAAATACCAGCAAAAATAAGGATAGCGCGAATGCACTTTTTAACCAGCCGGGTGTCGCCATTGATTCTTTCCCCGGTTTTCTTGAATTGTAAATATGGGTCCTCCAGGCTTCTGTTGCCGCCTCCGTTCCCGGGAACCCGCCTTTAAGTGCCAGACACAGCCAAGCAGAGAGCTTCTTATCGGGCAAAGTTCTGGCCAGCTTCAGCAGCTCGTCGGCACTTCTAGTCTGCGGCAGCTGGGAGGCAGCTGTCTTCAACCCTTCTTCATCCAGCAAACGCAGACACAGCACAGCAAAGGCAAACAGATCATAATTCTCATCCCCCATACGGCTGCCCGCATTCCAGTACCCGCGGTCATGCCATTCGGTAAATTGCTTCACGCTGCGGCCCAGCGGGCTGGCACCGCCGTAATCAATCAGCTCTGCCTCTCCGTAATTGGACACCATTACGTTCTCTGGCTTCAAATCTCCAAACACAAAGCCGCACTCGTGCAGATTCCGTAGCTTCTCCAGCAGCTTGAGGCCAACCAGACCTAGCCAGGAGGCTCCGTTCTTGGCTAAAAAATGGTGCAGCGGCCGGCCCTCCACATAACGCATAACATAAAAAGGTACGCTGTCGGCGTCTTTAAAATCATCTGATTCGAGTAAATAGGAAGACAAGGGAGATTCACGGTGTGCACGATGCTCTTTTCGCTTCCTGCTGGATTGCAGGCTGGTCAGAACATTGATCTCGGATTGCAGCTCAAGGGTATCGTTACCGATCTTGAGGGCATAGTGCTCCCGTCTGCCTTCCCGCTGCACCAGATATACGGTTCCGTTCGCTCCTCTTCCCAGCATCCGCTCAACGACATAACGGTTCCCCCGCCATTTGCCGCTGATTACCGTGCCGGCAGGATAGGGCGGATTAGACGACATACCCACCAATCATCCCTTCTTTTTCATCGTAGCCGTCATCTGTCGGACGTTCACGGTGTCCATCCAGTGTATCATAACGGTAATGCTCAAGCACCTTGAATATGGCCGGTCCGGTAGGCGTGGCCCCACGCATCTTAAGCTTGGAGAACAAGGAGCGGACCTCCGACACATTATGTGTCCAGTCCATATCCAGCACGGCATCCTCACTGCTGGAGCGTCCCGGAAAATGGAAGACGGCTATTTCGCTCTTACCCTCCCGGGCCTCCAGGCTAAGCGCCAGATCACGGATCGCATCTTCTACAGCACCCAGCTTAGGCTTCATGCTCGCACTGGCATCGATCAAAAGCGCAATACGCAGTGGTGAGGTTTCGGTCAATTCATCGACAACTGTAACCACCTGCGAGCGCTGCAGCGGAGGCAGCTCTTCCAGTGAGCCTTCTCCGAGTATTTTTTTTACCTCTTTATTAACCGCCTGTTGAATCGTCTGAACCACCGTCTTGCGGGTCATCATCTGAATCGTCTGTGCCAGCTGCGGCGTTCCTACGATCCGGCTGATACCGCCGCCGGCCTTGGCAATATCCGCAATCTCTTGGCTGCCAAGCTCCCCGATGGTGCCATAATCGACTACACCGACCACATTAACGGTGATGCCTTCCTGACGCGCATGCGCCGCAGCCATCACCGGACTCTCCCCTACGTTCGAACAACCGTCAGTAATAAGCAGGATTTGCTTCATGACCGATCACTCCCTTCCTCGTATATGTTTCTAGCATATCCAAGGTAGAGAGATTTCAAACGCCGCTTAGCGGAGAAAAATGAATTAAATCATGCGTGAAAATGCGTCACTGCAAGGAAGTTTTGGGCTTCCGGTCGCTGTTGTCTTCTGATTTCTTGTTTGGAAACCGCCCTTTGCGGTTGAAATCAGAAGACAAAGGCGAAGGCGAAGGCGAACGCTAGCGCTTCTCCAGCTCCAAAATTCCTCTCCAATCCGTATCTGAGCCAGCGGTTATAGCTGCAAAAAACAGTATCAGTTAAATGATAGATTAGCTTACGGTGCGCGGGCGCTCCATCCGGCCAATACCGGGCAAATGCAGGCTGGACCATTCCGGATGGAAGTGATCCAAGCGGCTGACTACGATCGTCATATCATCATGGATTTCATTACCTTGATACCGGATAACCTTTTCCAGCAGATCATCGGCCAGCACCTGGGGGTCATCACCCTCAAGCTCCTGGATTAAGCGTTTCATCCATATTTCTTTATTAACGGCATATCCGGGCGCATCATAAATACCATCGGTCATCATTATTAAAATATCCCCTGGACGCAGCTGCATACTGACGAGGTCAACCTCAATATCCTTGATGATTCCAATCGGCAGATTGCTGGCTGTAACAGGAATGACCTCACTTCCCCGCCGTATGAAGCTGGGGGCTGACGCGATTTTCATAAACGTAGTCTGTGCTGAATACTGGTCAATCAGCGCCATATCCACAGTCGCATAGAATTCGTCCGGAGAACGCAGGAGCAGAATAGAATTAACGGATTTGACCGCGAGTTTCTCGTCCATCCCCGACTGCAGCAGCTTTTCCAGCATCCCGAGCGCGGCGCTGCTCTCCATGCGGGCCCGCTCCCCGTTGCCCATACCATCACTGATGGAGACAGCAAAGGTTCCATTGCCCAGCTCTACAGTGCTAAAGCTGTCTCCCGATAGCATATCACCGCCTTTGGCTGCTCCTGCAACACCTGTATTTACCTCATAGGCTTTGGCCGATCCAAAGGTCACCATCGACAATCCCTCCCGGGGATGAACCGCCGTTTCATTTACGACTGCAATATTTTCCTCCAGAATGTCAGTGAGCAGCGGAGCAATCATCTTCCGGCATTCATCAAAGCCGCGGGTATAGGCATGCACGACTTCGATCTCTACCCGGCCCGGGTCCAGGCTCAGAATCTCAATGCTGTGGATGGACAAGCCGAGCTTCTCCAGTGCTTCACGAATCTGTCCTTCCTGACGGTACATGGCCTGCCCTTCACGTTTGATCTCTTTGGCCAGATCCTCCATCACCTGGGACACGCCTGACAGCTGCTCGGCAACAAATTGGCGGCTATCGTATATTTGTCTTTTCCAGCGCATATCATGCTGGTATAGATCATATTGACCTTTCATCACTTCTAATACCTCAGCAGTTTTGCCGCAGATCCGGCTCCATTCCGGCGGAAGCTGGGCAGCCGTAATGCCGGGGCACTCCTCTACCGTTGTCATCATATCGGTCATATAGCGGTAGGTTTGATAGAACTTGGTATCCCAGCAATGGGAGCGGCGGATGCAGCCCGAGCAGGCCCCTTCGGTCACGGTATTCATGAAATCCTCCATTTCACGATCCGATTTACCGGCTTCCCCGGCACGGGGAATCTGACCAAAGCTGCTCGATAATTGGCGGAATACCTGGGAGAACTGGGTTACCCGATCGGCTGTAATATCCCTTACCCTTCTCGCATATTCATGTTGGGAACGGCTATGGTCTGGCGTGCCCGGTACATACTTGGCAATGGCAGAAATCATTCCTTTAGGTGTAAGAAGAAACAACACTACCGCTGCGCAGGTCTCCCAGGTAGAGGCCATCACATCACCCGGACCCAGGAAGTAGACGGACAGAATGGTTGAGCCGAGCAGCATCCCGATAGAGACCGCACCTTTGCGCCCGGATTGCATCATGCCTGCCAGCATCCCTGAGAAGGCAAGGAGACTCATCTGATAAATCGCCCCAATATCCGCCAGACTGAGGATCAGTCCGGTAACCACACCGACGGCTGCACCAAGCGGGGCACCTCCAGCCAAGGCAAACAGCAGAATCAGAAAGCGGGATAGGATATGCTCAAGCGATAATCCGCCTACACTCCAGCCCACAAGGCCGGTCATCACTGAGGCCAGCAGTATAATCAGGCAGAGTACTTCCTCATTACGCAGCGCCCTGCTTTTTTGCTTATACGTAAAGATCGGAAGCGCCTGCAAGAATACCAGAGTAAGCACGAATCCGAGCAGAGCATTCAGTGTTGCCATCATCAGCGAATACCAGGTAATCGAGGGCCCAATGACGATTTGGAACAAACCCACCATAAACGAAGAGACGAAGACCATCAGCGGCGCATAGGAAAGCTCCACTTTTTGAAAGCTCTCCAAGCCTTTATAAATCAAGAGAAAGATAATTAGCTCTGCGGCTACTATTATGGCACCAGGGAATGGAGTAAAGAGGCTTCCAAGGATAATTGCGCCAGCTACAGGCAAGATGGAGTCTTTGCGCATAAATACAATAACGGCAAAGTAAGCTGCAGCAAAAGGGGACAGCTCGTCCAGTATCATCGCGCGGCCGAGCAGAAAACCCATAAGACTCAGAAGCAGCATCCACTTTTTCACTATGAAAAGCTGGATTACCGGCTGCTTCAGACTCCACGCCTTAGCCCGGTCCCCCCAGCTATCCCTCTGATCTTTGTCATTGCTTCCAGTTCTTGTCCACTCCGGCAAATTCACCACATTGCTTTTACCCATTCCTCTACACCACCCGTTTAAGAATTTATGAGTCTCATTATATAGCGGGGGTCTTTGGAAAGTTTGTCAGAAACGGAGGGCAGCCTGTAAGAAATTTCCGACAAAAAAGCCTGTGCCGACATTCTGTGGAGAAGCCTGCGCATCCCTTGCGGGACAGCCGGTTGGCGGAGATTATGGAAAGCACTTCCACATTTTACATACCTGCGGCTGCAGTCATTCGTCAGCGATTGCTCTGGAGTTATGTGAGAATGGCAAGGATACTGTCGGGAATTTGTTTTCAGCCGACAAAATAGCCCTACCAGGTAGAGCTTGATTTCACAGTGTCTATTCCATTATTTTTAGTAGCGCAAGTCTTCTCATTCCCGGCATACAAAAAAACCGCAAAGGGCAATTATGCCCCCGGCGGTTATTAATGATGTACATGTATGAAACTATACGCGCTTGGCCCCACGGCCTCCACGCTTTCCTTCTGTGTTCTTCTTGATCGAAGATATCCGTTCTTCGCTGTCTTTCAGGAAGCGTGACATTTTATCCTCGAATGAAGGTTTACCGGCTGCAGGCTTGAATGGACGCCCTCCCCGTTCACGATTAAATCCACCGCCGCCTCCACCACTGCCGCCACCGCCGCCGAAACGGTCTCCACCGCTTGGACGTTCAGGTCTTGGAGCTCTGGGGGGACGTACTTCCGATGCCGGCTTATCTACGGCCTGCTTAATGGAAAGTCCGATCTTACCGTCCTTGTCAACGTTAATCACTTTGACGGTCACCACATCAGCAATCTTCAAATGATCATTAACATCTTTGACGTAATTATCGGCGATTTCCGAGATGTGAACGAGACCTGTGACACCTCCTGACAGATCCACAAATGCTCCGAAATGCGTGATGCCTGTCACCTTGCCCTCTAACTTGGTGCCCACTTCAATTGCCATAGAATAAAATGATCCTCCCTTAAAAATATACAGACGAATATAAAGTCCATCCTGTCTGCGGTGATTTGATTATACAGTAAAGAACAAATCAAGGCAACACAGCGAAAGCCCCTTTTGGCCTGCTTTATTTCCCTGATTGCTCTGTACGAATAGGTGTTTCGCCTTTAGGATACATATTGTACCATTTACGCGCCAATTGTCCGACATACTCATCATCATTCAGGCGGGATACTTCATATTTCAGTTGATTAAGGGAAGTGGTCACCGTCTCATTGCTCTCTTGCTTCTTGGCGAGCTGTTCACTCTTTTCTGCAATAGCCGCACTCTGGGCAAAGAAAATAAAACCGGCCCAGCCAAAAAACACTGCAACAACGAGCGTCCATATGAATTTCCTTCTCTTCGTGCCTGCGGCCGAAGCTTTATGGCTATTCCCCTTCTCTTCCGCAGAGAATCTGTTCATGCAGCGTTCCTCCAGTTCAAGTCAGTGTTTCCTTTTGGTGTGTATCCATGCTATGCATCTCGTGACCCAGCCGCTGTGGCGGAGCCGGGAAACATGTGGAGAGATCCACCTTACAGGAAATACCCAAATGGGTTTCGTTAGACGCAGCAGCAGCTTTAGAATAAATAACAGGATACGGCCCAGCAGCTGCAGTATGCCTCTCAAGAGGCGCCACAACAAGCGCAGCGGTACACCTATTAACACTTCTATAACTCTCCATAGCAGTCTGCACGTATACTGAACCGACTGAATTAACATTACCACAAAACGGCGCACCGTAACACTGAAGATTAAAAAATAGATCCATACGCCTAGAAACAGTCCCAAGAAGACATAAAACCTCAATTGTCCCTGATTTCCGGCATAAAGCATGCGAAAGACCAGCAGCGCCGCCCATAACCAATACAAGAGATCGAGAAGCGCATTCAGCCACTTGGGAAAGCTTAATTTCAGCGACAGCACCCGGTAGCTGTCATAGGCCAGTCCCATGGCTGTGCCGGCCAGCATCATATAGAACAGGGTCATCCACTGAACTGTGGGATTCATTTAAACAGCTTGCCGAGTAATCCTTTATTTTTGCCTTGCGCTCCGGGATCCAGATAAATCAGGGATTGCACATTGCCCTCCAGAGACAATATGCCATTCTCCAGACTTAAGTTTTTGATATGTAAATGATTTCCCCGAATGGTGAGATGGCCAAGTTCCGTACGCAGCAGAAACTCTTCGCTGTCGAAGCTTTCCACGTTCTGCACACCGGTAAGCTCCAGCTGTTTGCGGCTGTGCATGTGCAGATCGTGCTGTTTATTGACTTTTACTGGCTCGATCATAGCATGTACCCCTCCTTCTTGATTCTAATCTATGGGGGAAGGAGAGGTTATAGAACAGAAACTGCACAAGTGGAAACGGCTAATTTATTGCGTGAACCTCGAAACTCTTATATTTTCGAAAAAAGCGCATACTCCACAGAATGCAGAGCAGCGCTTTTCTAGAAACTTTACAAATCTGCTTACCAGTCGAGGCCGCTGCTTTTGGCAACAGGCTCTTCACGAAGCAGTGTATACATACCTGCGGCCTCGTCCTTGCGGGTCGTTTCGACCAGCTTTTCCACTTTGACCGTCACAAGTTTTTGACCGAATTGCACAGTGATCTCGTCGCCGATCTTCACTGTACTGCTCGGCTTGGATTCTTTCCCGTTGATCAGCACCCGGCCTTGTTCGGACACATCCTTGGCCACTGTGCGGCGCTTGATCAAGCGGGAGACTTTCAGGAATTTATCAAGACGCATTAGTTGACGGCTTCTTTGAGCTTGTTGCCAGCCTTGAAGGCCGGTACAGTCGATTCTGGAATTTCAATCGGTGTGCCCGTTTGCGGGTTGCGGCCGGAGCGGCCGGAACGTTTGCGGGTTTCAAAGGTACCGAATCCGATCAGCTGCACTTTATCGCCTTGTGCAAGGGCTTCGGTAATTTCGCCCAGTACCCCGTTCAATACAGCTTCTACATCTTTTTTTGCCAATCCGCTTTTTTCGGAAATGTTGTTAACCAAATCTGTCTTGTTCATAATTTGAAGTTCCTCCTAGGATACAAAAAAATAAATGAAACGCGATTGTGCGCCAGGATAAGCCACAAACCGTCATTTCGTCTTTATGATATTCTTGATGCCAACCCGAATTCCTGCCACGAACCGCCAATTTTTTAAAAATATAAGTCTTAATATGCTGAGTGCTATAGAGTATCCTTCTATTTCCCGCCGAAAAATCCCGGGCTTATAGCACTATAACACTATAAACTACTCTTTGCATTTCAAATCAGAGATTTGGGCGCATTCACAGCATTGCCGCTTTATCGGAGGGCTATACCGGCTGTACGGGCAACTCTATAAAATTACAGCTTTCGTTCTTCCTTTTTTGCTTCCTGCCAGAGTGCTTCCATCTGTTCCAGGCTGCTCTCCTGAACGGTAGCTCCCTGGCTGCGCAACTGCTGCTCAATATAATGAAACCGGGAGACAAATTTGCGGTTGGTGCGGGTCAGCGCCTCTTCCGGGTCCGCATCGATAAAGCGGGCGGCATTGGCGGCTGCAAATAACAGATCCCCCAGCTCCAGCATCTGCTCCTCCGCTGAAGCACCGTTCTCGATAGCCTCCTGCAGTTCGTCTGCCTCCTCGCGGACTTTGGCCAGAACGTCATGAACGTTGTCCCAATCGAAGCCTACTCTGGAAGCTTTCTTCTGCAGCTTATAAGCTTTCATCAGTGCCGGAAGATCACGGGGAACTCCACTAAGCGCAGAGTCAGCTTCAGGTTTCAGGCCCTTGCGCCGTTTCTCCTCAGCCTTCATGCCCTCCCAGTTCTTCAGCGCCTCTTCGGCATTGCCCGCTTCGGTATCCCCGAATACATGCGGATGACGGAAAATCAGCTTGTCATTGAGGCCTTCAATCACATCATAGACATTAAAAGTTCCGAGCTCCTCTTCCATCTGGGCATGCAGCATAATCTGGAGCAGCAGGTCACCCAGCTCTTCCTTCATATGATCCGGATCATCCTCGTCAATAGTTTCGAGCACCTCGTAAGTTTCCTCAATCAGATTCTTACGCAGCGACTCATGAGTCTGTTCCCGGTCCCAGGGACAGCCCTCCGGACTGCGCAGAATATCAACGATCTCATGCAGACGGGCAAAGCTGCGCCGTCTTGCTGTCTCTTCACGGTTCGCCGGCACATAGACTAGCGAGAGATTGCCAAAGCCTGTAAGGCGGTCAAGCTCATAGAGCGGTACGCGGTCTATCTGCTCTTCACCTTCCACTCCCAGTGCATGCCCTACAATGATCTCATACTCCGGCGGATACAGCTCCATAAGGCAAAGCTTGGTCTCGGAGGCCGTAAAGCTGTCATACACCTGGCCGATCAGTGTATGCAGCTCGGGCTGAAGCTGGGAGCTGCGGATGCCCGAGGCATCCAAAAGCTGAAAGCCCTCAATCGGATCAAAACCCAGACGCACAAAAGCCTCGTCCAGGAAGCTTTCCCCGCCTAGAATATCCAGCTTGATTCCCGCTTGTGGGCAGCGTTCCCGCAGCAAAGAAACAGCCGACTCGGCAACCATCGGATGTCCCGGAACGGCATAGACCATTTCTGTACCCGACGGCGCCGAACCCGCTTCCTCGATTAATTTCGCCGTAATTGCTTCATATACTTCAGGAAAAGAAGACAACGATTCATACAGGCTGTCAAATGACTGTGTAACAATCCCAAGCTCAGCCAGAGCCGCCATGACCGGATGCTCTGCAGTCCGAACGTAAACGATAGATGCCGCCTTCAGCTTCTTGATAATGCCCAGCGTCAGCCGGTCCGGATTCCCCGAGCCAAGCCCAACCACTGTTAGTGTTGCACTCATGCGATTCTACTCCTTCCAGGCGGCCGCTGCCCTTAATAGCATGTGACCGCTCTATGTAGTGCTGGTAATTCAATCCGTACCGCATTTCAGCAGGACTGCTAGCGTTGATTTATGACCGGCCAGACCCTTTACGGAAAAACCGGAGGGACTAGCCTAATCCAAGCCAGAGTTTCCGGCTTTAGGGAAACAGGCGCAGCTTCTTCAGCTTGTCCGCCAGCCTCGGGCCGAAGCCCGGCAGCTGGCGCAGTTCACTTTCGCTCAGCAGGCGAAGGACTACCGTGCCGATGGCGAAGACAGCGCAGCCTGCGAGCACGCCGAGCAGGCTCTGCGCCAGGGCCGCGGTGCGGCTGCCGCCAAGGCCCGCGGCTTCTGCCGCAGCGCCGGTAGCGTAGCTCACGGCGCTAGCGGCCAGGGCCAGGCCCGCCAGCAGCAGCGCGGGCCGCAGCAGGGCATCTGCCAGGCGCAGCCGCAGATGGCCTTGGCGGTGCAGCAGCAGCACGTTCAGCGCTGCTGCGAACCCATGCGCGGCCACGCTGGCGATGGCCGCGCCGGTAATGCCCTGCTGCGGCACGAGCAGCAGGTTCAGGGCCGCCTTGAGCAGCGCGGCGGCCAGGAGGTGCAGCGCCGGCGCGCGCACGGCGCCAAGGCCCTGCAGCAGCGCGGCCGAGATGATGCTGACCGTACCGCCAGCGGCGGTGAAGGCCAGCCAGGTCATCGTGCTGCTGCCGGAAGCGTCGCCGTACAGTGCCATATTGATCGGCTCCGCAAGCACCGCCAGGCCTGCGGAGGCGGCCAGGCCCAGCAGCCAGAACCAACGCAGCGATAAGCTGACGCGGGTCTGGATTAGCCCCAGGTCGCCCCGGTACTTGGCTTCTGCGAGTGCCGGGATGAAGACCACAGACAGCGAAGTAGCGAGCATCGTGACGATCTGCACCAGCGGCAGGCCGCGGTTGTAGATCCCGAACTGCGCCATCGCAGACGCTTCGCTCCCGCCAGAGGACAGCAGGCGGGGAACAGTGAATACATCTACCAGCCCGATGAGCGGCACGGCCAGTGCCCCCAGCATAACTGGAAGCCCATAGGCCAGCAACTGCAGGATGCGTGTACTCGACTTCGGACTGGCGGGAGCTGCAGTTCTCTGCTCTTGTGTCCATGAAGTCTCAGCCATTACTTCGGATGTGGCAGCAGGCCCCGGCTCCGCTTGACGGCGGCGGTGCCTCCGCAGATACAGCAGCATGATGAGCAGACCGGCTGCACCTCCTCCGGCTGAGCCCAGTAGCGCCCCGGCGGCAATCCCTGACGCATCTGCATGAATCGAAGTCAGATACAGCAGCAGTGCGATCATAACAGCAACGCGCACCGACTGCTCGGCCACCTGGGAGACGGCAGTAGGGACCATATTATGAAGGCCCTGAAAATAGCCCCGCAGCGCAGCCATTAGCGGAACAACGGCCAGCCCCCACGCGCTGGCCCGCAGTGCTGGGGTAATATGCGAATTGCCGACCCATGCCGAGAGGAGTGGCGCACCTGCGTAGACCAGAATTCCAATTACCACCCCGCTCACACCGGTAAGGACAGCAGAGAGCTTCAGTATCCGGCGTCCTTCCTGCTCTTCCCTACCCGCAGAAGCCTCTGCCACGAATTTGGAAACAGCTGACGGCAGGCCCAGCATCGCCACCGTTACCAGCATGGTGTACAGTGGATATACCGTGTTATAAATACCGAATACAGCATCTCCGCCCAGATTTTGCAGCGGGATTTTCTGCAGGGTGCCAATCAGCTTCGATAAGATGGCTGCTGCACTAAGAATGAATGCCCCTTGCAGCAGTTTCGAGCCTTGCGACTTAAGTTTCATACATATACCTGCTTCTACAGCTATAACTGCTATGATGGGATGAATTTCTATATTATAACGCATAGGGACACCCCACGACAAAAACCCCGCCACCCGTTTGGCTTATTTCGCCAAAGGGGAAGCGGGGCCTCCATGCCACAGCAGTTACTGCTCCATTTGTTTACCCAGGAAGGCAGCCGCGGTTTCGGCCATTTTCACTTCCATCTGCGCCATTTTCACCGAGTCATCCTTATTCAGCAGGACGACACAGCCGATGGGGTCTCCACCAGAAATAATGGGTGCAGCCACATACGAAGAGACGGATTCCGGATGATCTTTACCAATGTCATAGCTGCCTGCATTCGTTTCAAGCACAGTCTTCCGGCTCTCCATCACTTTCTCAAGCAACACCCCAACCTGCTTCTCTAGATAATCTTTTTTTGAACCTCCAGCCAAAGCGATAAAAGTGTCCCGGTCGGTGATCATGGTAATATGGCCTGTTCCTTCAAAGAGTGATTCTGCGTATTCCTTGGCAAAATCGCCCAGTTCCCCAATCGGAGAATACTTTTTCAGTATGACTTCACCGTCACGGTCAACGAAGATTTCCAGTGGATCACCTTCACGGATACGCAAAGTACGTCTAATTTCTTTGGGGATAACAACTCGGCCGAGGTCATCAATACGGCGAACAATTCCAGTAGCTTTCATTTCACATGTTGCCCCGCTTTCTTAAGAAGTATGGTCCAACTACTGTTCATTATGGGAATGGATAATCCCAGTGATTTATCGAAATATCTGACCATAGTATTCATCTCTTCCCAGTTCCTTATACATCGATCCCGCATGTATTATATAAACGGAGACAGCCCCCTCACATTATGCGAGGGGGCCGTCTTATTGATATCTGTCGTATATTATTGGGCCGCTTCCGTTGCAGCCGGAGCCTTAGCGCTTGGTGCGGCTGTAGGCTTAGTTCCGCCATTTGCTGCTCCCGCAGCTGCAGAGCTCTTCGGCAAATTAATTTTGACATCGAGTGATTTCAGATCCTTCTCAAGGTACGATTCCAGAGCCTGGGACGCGAGTGACCCCTTGATGGTTCCCTTCTGTTCATCGGTCAGCTTATCAAAAGGGGTTTCTGTTCGGGATTCCACTTCCATCACGTGATAACCGTAAACGGTCTTGACCGGATCGCTGATCTTGTTCAGCGGCAGGGTTTGGGCTGCCTTTCTAAATTCTTCCGGATAGGTAGCCGGGCTCAGTACTGTATCCTTTATTTCACCGCCACTTTCCTTGGACCCGGTATCATCCGAGTATTGTTTGGCTGTCGCAGCAAAGTCCGCCCCGCCATCCAGCTTAGCCTTCACTTCCTTGGCCAGCTTCAGCGCATCTGCATCGGTGCGTTCCTTACCTGCAGCATCCTTAAGACCGATCAACACATGGCGTAGCGTAGCTACCGTGAAGTCGCCTTTGGTTTTTTCAAACTCAGCTTTTACCTGGTCGTCTGTAACTTTCAACAGCATGTCCTGATATACAGTCAGTACACGCAGCATGTAGGAATGAATATCTTTTTCTGTCAGATTCGCTTCCTTCAGCGTACTTTCATAGGTTTCCCCTAAGCCTGTCTTAATGGAGTTTACTTGTTCGTCTGCTTGCTTCTCCGCTTCTTTCTTCGCGGCATCCGTAGCCTTGCCAGACAGATATTCAAATGCAACTTCCTGCTTCAGGATGGATTCCTTGAAGGCATCAATTTCCAGGTACTGCGCCTGCTGTGGCGACAAAAGTTTCATAACACGGGTATCCATTTCAAATTCTTTTTCGGTAATTTTACCGCCTTTGTACGTAGCTACCGCAGCGCTTTTATCTTCAGCCGTATTACTGTTATTATTGCTGCTGCAAGCTGCCAGCATAGAGAAAGAAATGGCCGCCGCAAGTGAAACTAGCAGCACTTTCCAGGATTTTGTTTTATTTGATGACATCATGTAATTCTCCCTTCGATTTTAAAGACTGTTTGGCCGCCGCCAGGAACTGTTCCAGCAAATCAAGCAGTTCCTTGTCCCCCAGATCCTTTGATTTCACACGGATGGTTGACTTGGCGTCCCTATCAAATTGTACACGTCTTTCAAAGTTATTTCCAACCTTAGCGAGCTTTGCCGTGTCAAAAGCGCCGGTGCTGCCTTCATGGAAGTTGAGCGAGACCTCATCGCCCCGCCGGACCATCGATTCCATTCCGTAGAGCTTGCCATATACCTTCAGGCGGGCTACAGATAACAGGTTGACAACAGCCTCAGGCAGCTCACCGAAACGGTCGAGCAGCTCGTCTTCAAGTTCTGCGGCATCTTCAAGGGCAGCCACTGCAGCAACTTTCTTATATATCTCTATTTTTTGAATACTGTCATAGATATACTCGGATGGCAGATAAGCATCAATCGACAAGTCAATCACCGTATTTCCTTGCTTAAGTGAGGTATCCTCTTCACCCAGCACGCTGACTTTGCGTTTGCGGATCTCTTCTGCAAGCATCTGCGAGTAGAGATCAAAACCGACAGACGCAATGAATCCGTGCTGTTCAGCACCAAGCAAATTGCCCGCTCCGCGAATGGAAAGGTCACGCATGGCGATTTTGAAGCCGGAGCCAAGCTCCGTAAATTCCTTAATCGACTGCAGCCGCTTCTCGGCTACCTCAGTAAGCACTTTATCCCGCTGGTACGTGAAATAGGCATAAGCAATCCGGTTGGAGCGGCCTACCCGCCCGCGAAGCTGATACAGCTGGGACAGCCCCATTTTGTCAGCGTCATGTACAATCAGCGTGTTGACGTTCGGAATATCTACCCCTGTCTCGATGATGCTTGTGCTGACCAGCACATCGTATTCCCCATCCAGAAAGTCAAGAATGGTCTTCTCCAGCTCTGACTCTGACATTTGGCCATGACCAATGCCGACCCGGGCTTCCGGAACGAGCATGGAGATTTGCGCAGCCATTTCCTGAATACCCTGAACACGGTTGTACAGATAATAGACCTGACCGCCCCGGGCCAGCTCACGCTCTACAGCCTCACGGGTAAGCGTCTGGCTGTGCTCTACCACGTACGTCTGTACAGGAAAGCGGTTCTCCGGCGGTGTCTCAATGACTGACAAGTCCCGCACACCGAGCATGGACATATGCAGGGTCCGGGGAATAGGTGTCGCCGTAAGAGTTAGTACATCGACATTGGTCTTCAGTTTTTTGAGTTTTTCCTTATGTGTAACCCCGAAACGCTGCTCCTCATCCACGATCAAAAGACCCAGATCCTTAAAGACCATATCCTGCGACAACAGCCGGTGCGTGCCAATAACAACATCTACGGTTCCCTGCCGTACACCCTTGATTGTTTCATTCTGCTCCTTGCGGCTGCGGAACCGGCTGAGCACCTGGATGTTAAGCGGATAATTGGCAAAACGCTCGCGGAAGGTCTCGTAGTGCTGCTGGGCCAGAATCGTCGTTGGTACCAGCACCGCAACCTGCTTGCCTTCAATCGCAGATTTAAACGCGGCACGAATGGCTACCTCCGTCTTGCCATAGCCTACGTCACCGCACAGCAACCGGTCCATCGGACGGTTCTGCTCCATATCCTTCTTGATTTCTTCAATGGCCCGCAGCTGATCGCGTGTCTCTTCATAAGGGAACATCTCTTCGAATTCGTGCTGCTCCTGGGTATCCTTCTCAAAGCCATAGCCCAGGGCACTCTGACGTTCAGCATAGAGCTTAATCAGATCATCGGCAATATCCTGTACCGAAGACCGCACCTTACTTGTAACTCTCGTCCATTCATTACCGCCAAGCTTATAAACCTTCGGCTCCTTATCTTCCGAGCCCACGTACTTCTGAATCAGATCAATTTGTTCAATCGGTACGGAGAGTTTATCTCCTCCGGCATACATAATATGCATATAGTCCCGGTGAATTCCGCTGACCTCCAGCGTCCCGATTCCCATATACTTCCCGATCCCGTGATTTTGATGAACAACATAATCACCAATCTTCAGTTCGGTGTAGCTTTTAATCCGTTCAGCATTATCGATGCCTTTGGATACCTTGCGTGCCTTGCGCTGCTTCTGGGAGAACATTTCTCCTTCGGTAATCACCGCAAGATGAATGGAAGGCAGTTCAAAACCGGAACCCAAATTGCCTTGAAGAATGGTAGGCTCCTCAATGCCATAGTCGTACAGAACCCTGCGGACACGCTCCATCCGTTCTTCACCATTCGCTAGCATAATCACTTTCACGCCGGATTTGTGCCACCGCTCCATCTCCGATTTCAGCACATTCATCTGGCCATGGAAGTCCTGCATTCCGCGGCTGATAAAGCCCAAAATATTCTGCGGCTGAATATGGGGAACCTGGCGCAGGAAAATCGACATGAACAGGCTTTGGAACGGCCGCTGATACATGACGACATCACTCTCCACAGAAAGCTGCAGATCAGGAAGTGTCTTTCCGTTTTGCAGCAGGTGCAGGTTCCATTCCGATTCATCCCGTTCAAGCTGCTTCGCTGTTTCCAGCAATCTCGCTGGTTCATCCAGCACCAGAATCGTATCCTTCGCCATGTAATCGTACAGATGGGTACGCTCTGGATATAAGAGACTAATATATTTATAGATTTCCGGAAAATAAGTGCCTTCGCGGAGCATTTCCAGCTCCCGGCCCATTTCCTCGCGCAGACGCAGCTTCGCCTGGCGGTCAGCCATCTTTTCGAGCTGCCGTTCCAGCATTGCCGCTGCTTCTGTAGAAGCCGTATCCTGACGCAGCTGATCAGCAATAATTTCCTTGGCAGGTGTGATCTTCACGCTGTTCACCTTGTCGATCGAACGCTGGTCCTGCGGATCAAAGGTTCGGATGGAATCGACCTCATCATCAAACAGCTCCACCCGGTAGGCCAGGGGGGAAGTCATCGGATAGAAATCAATAATACCGCCCCGGACACTGAGCTCGCCGCGGTTCTCTACCCGCTCCACCCGTTCATAGCCCATCTCAATCATGGACATCAGGAACTCATCAAGAACAAGCGTCCCATCCTGGGAGATCGTTACCTCTGCGTCTGCCATCACATGTGGCGAAGGAAGCAGGCGGCGTACACCGGAATAGGGAACAACAACAACGCCACGGAAGCCCTGGGCGCATCTCGTTAACACATCAATCCGCTGGGCAAGTGTCTCAGGGCTTGAGACTGCCGCCTCGGCGGCAACCAGCTCATTGGCAGGGTAGAGCAGAACGCGATCGGGAGAAAGCGCTTCCTGCAAATCCTCAGCCATCTTCTGGGCAGAAAACATATTATGAGTAACTACAAGCAGCGGACGTGAAGTCTCTTCATGCAGCGCCGCCAGCATGATTTGTCTGGCCGAACCAGACAAACCCGATATGAGCTGCTCCTTCATGCCTGCAGCTACACCTCGGGTAACGGACTGAAAATCGGGATCTTTGGAAAATGCTTCTATAAGACCTTGTAACAACAGGCGCACCTCTCTTACTAAACAGGCTGGCACTGCCCTGACGGGCAGATGCCACCTATTATAATTAGAATCGAAAACAAGCCTTAGCATAAGGCCAAGGCTTGCGGATGACGATAGAGACAGCCGCTGCCACTTACTGAAGCGGACTGGCCAGCAGACTGAGCTCGGGGTTATTGTCCAAGGCTTCCTTGCAGTAGTCGCAAGTCACCTTTACCGTAATCTCGCCTTCTGAATCATACGCTATGATATCTCTGCGCTCCGCAGGGGTCAAGGAATGTAGGCCCAACTGCATTTCTGTAATATCACTTCTCTGGATGCTTCCCAGAAATGTCCGGCAGTGCCTGCATACATAGTTTATTGCCATCTATATGCCTCCTGAAGGTAGTATATTACCTTCAGTATGCCCCGCCTGATTAAGCTTTAGCCTTAGGGGGAATTATAGCCTCTAGGCAATCAGCCATTAAATTTAGCCATAGTCTGCTCAAATGTATGCTTCATACTGAACTCCAGAGCGGCACAGGTGTCTTGAATCATCGTTTCCAGCTTATCCCCATCCTTCTTAGGGAAGGTAGATAGAACATAGTCGACAATAGCAAATCCAGGCTCAGGCCGGGATATCCCCATCCGCACACGGTTGAAGGTTTGGGTTCCGGTATGCTGTATGATGGACTTAATCCCGTTATGGCCGCCGGCGCTTCCCTGGTAGCGCAGCCGGACTTTACCCATTTCCGTATCCAGATCATCATACACAACAATCATATCTTCAAGCTGTACTTTGTAATAATCCATATAGGCACGAACCGCTTCCCCGGAGAGATTCATAAAAGTCATTGGTTTGATCAGAACGGTTTTGATACCGTCAATCACACCTTCACCAATAACGGACTTACATTTGTTCTGATTAAAAACTATGCCATATTTAGCCGCCAGTTCGTCCAAAGCCATAAAGCCGACATTATGCTTCGTTTTGGCGTACTGCGGTCCGGGATTTCCGAGTCCAACTATCCATTTCATGATGCGGCTATCCTTTCCTTCTAGACACCTCTCGGCAGAGGCGTTCCGTTTTTGGTACAATAGGCGTATATTCCAAAGACAGGTGATGAAACATGCTACATCAAGGCGATATCTTAACGCTTCAGCGCCATTTCCAGTACCACATCCAACATGCTGTGCCTGTCGAGGTATATAGAGGCAACGTGCACGTTGACATCGGGATGGTGACAGCTGTGGATGAAGGTTTTGTGGAGCTTCAGGGGACCCTTTATAACCGTACCCTGTTCACCTTCGTCTCTCGTCCGGGATACTAGAGACAGCTTCTGCATTACGCCGACAAGGGTTACATCTTCCTCGCGAAAGGTGTAACCCTTTTTCTATACCCTGGGCAATCTATTCTATTTCAAACAATTTACTGATCGACAGCTCTTCATGAACGCGGATAATAGCCTCGCCCATCAGTGGAGCCACGGACAGAACCTTTAGCTTCGAGGTCGGATTGTCGCTGCGAATTGGAATGGTATCCGTCACGATAATTTCTTTGATTGGAGAGTTTTCCAAACGTTCATGTGCAGGACCTGATAATACGGGATGGGTGCAGCACGCATATACTTCCTTCACACCGCCTTCCATCAGAGCATTGGCTCCCAATACAATGGTTCCGGCTGTGTCGATGATGTCATCGATCAGAATCGCTGTTTTGCCCTCGATATTACCGATGATGTTCATAACCTCACTCACATTTGGCTCTGGACGGCGTTTGTCGATAATTGCCAGCGGCGCGTTCAAGAAATCAGCAAGCTTTCTTGCCCGCACAACACCGCCATGGTCAGGAGACACTACAACAGGATTCTGAATCTGCTTGGAGCGGAAATACTGGGCAAGAATGGGAACACCCAGGAGATGATCCACAGGAATATCGAAGAAGCCTTGAATTTGCATCGCGTGAAGGTCCATGGTAATGACGCGGTGTGCCCCTGCTTTTTCAATCAGGTTCGCTACCAGCTTGGCCGTTATCGGATCGCGGGAACGGGCTTTACGGTCTTGACGTGCGTAGCCATAGTACGGAATAACCACATTGATACTCTTCGCGGAGGCGCGCTTGAGGGCGTCGACCATAACCAGAAGCTCCATAAGATTATCATTAACCGGACCACACGTGGACTGTACGATATATACGTGACAGCCACGAACGCTCTCTGACAGCTTAACCTGAATCTCTCCGTCGCTGAAGCTGGTCGTGTGGGATTCTCCCATGGGTATGCCGATGTAGTCGGCAATTTGACTGGCCAGCTTAGGATTGGAATTGCAGGTAAAAATCTTTAGTTTGGAATCGCAATAAGTCATAAAATATAAACCCTCCGTGACGGAATTTAACTTCCAAGTGAGCGCCGGCGCGGATTTGCGGGTCCGACCGGCGCCTTGGCTTCTAGCGCTCTACGATGGACTCGGACTGGCCTTTCTTGGCTTTGGCCCGGGCACGGATCTTCTCGGCATACCCTGGCTTGTTCTCCTGCCTTACTCTGGCAATAGCCAGATCATTCTCTGAAACTGAACGGGTAATGGTCGACCCGGCAACGACAAATGCACCTTTGCCCACAGTAACCGGAGCTACAAGGTTCACATTACTCCCGATAAAGGCATCATCGCCAATCTCGGTTCTGGATTTATTGTAGCCGTCATAGTTAACGGTAATTGCACCGCAGCCCACATTTACATTCTTGCCAACCGTCGCATCGCCGATATAGCTTAAATGTGAGACTTTCGAGCCATCCCCAATACTGGCATTCTTAATTTCCACAAAATCACCGATTTTAACCTCTTCCCCAAGCACAGCACCTGGCCGCAAATAGGCAAAAGGCCCAACAGAGGTTCTTGCTCCGACCTGGGCCTGATTCAGCACGGAGTGCTTCACTTCAGCACCATCCATCACCACGCAGTCCTCAATCTCACTGGAAGGCCCGATGATGCAGTCCTCCCCGATGACCGTCTTCCCTTTCAGGGTAGTTCCCGGATAGAGTGTGGTATCTGCTCCGATGATCACATCGGCTGCGATATAGGTGGAAGCAGGATCAATAATGGTTACCCCGTTCAGCATGTGCTGACGGTTGATGCGCTGGCGCATCAGACCTTCTGCTTCCGACAAGGCCAAACGGTCATTAACGCCAATAGACTCCGCAGCATCATGAGCCTGATATCCCAGTACGATATCCCCCTGTGCCCGGAGTATGCCGATAACATCGGTTAAATAATATTCCTGCTGGTTATTGCTGTTCGTAACCTTCTCCAAAGCTGCAAACAGCTTCGTGTTATCAAAACAATAAGTCCCCGTGTTGATCTCATTTACAGCAGTTTCCTCCGGAGAGCAATCCTTCTGCTCCACGATCTTCAGTACGCCGCCATCCTTACCTCGAATAATCCTTCCATAGCCTGCAGGCTGCTCCATGACAGCTGTAAGTACGGTTGCAGCCGCATTCTGGCCCTCATGCAGAGCCATAAGCCCCTCCAGCGTTTCCGCTGTCACGAGCGGTGTATCTCCGCAGATTACAACTGTTGTGCCTGTTTCACCGCCGAGAAGGTCTTTAGCCTGCTTCACGGCATGGCCTGTACCCAACTGCGTTTCCTGAAGCACATATTCTGCATTCTGGCCCACATAGGCTTTTACCTTCTCCGCACCGTGTCCGACAACTACAACGGTGCGCTGGCATCCGGTCGCTTTTACTGTATCAAGTACATGCCCTACCATCGGTTTGCCGCAGACGGGGTGCAGCACTTTGTATAATTTAGATTTCATGCGCTTGCCTTGACCTGCAGCAAGTACAACAGCCATTCTTTTCAAGAATGCCAACCCCCTACTTCTTTAGCTCACTACTGAATATATCTCATTCCGGGCAAAAAGAAAAGAGAACCATGAAGGCATGGTTCCCTTTTCTTCGAACCCCAATAAAAAAACGGCATGGCCTTAAGCCGCCCAAGTAAGGGCAGCCGTCCTTCAGAGTAAGCGACTGGCTTATGCTCCCTCTTCAATGACCTCTTCTTCTTCAGTAGCGGCGCGATCATACTCGGCCAGAACCGCGGATTGAATCTTCTCGCGTGTTCCCGAAGAAATCGGGTGTGCGATATCGCGGAATTCCCCATCCGGTGTACGCTTGCTGGGCATTGCAACGAACATCCCGTTATTACCGTCGATGACGCGAATGTCATGAACAACAAACTCGTTATCGATTGTAATGGATGCGATTGCTTTCATTCTCCCCTCAGAGTTAACGCGGCGGAGTCTGACATCCGTAATTTGCATGTGTGTGTTCACCACCTTTTTCCATCAGAGACTTGGTGTATAATTCCACACAGCAATGCGAATTCCTTCTTTTGGATTCCATAAAATGTCTGATGAAGAAGATTATTTTTGCCATACCATCGTTTTCGACACATTTCGTGAAGTTCTCTGTGTTTTCCTCACGGATTCGACATTTTAGCCAGTCTTATAGATATTAGGTTTACTCTGCCAATCAAGCGAAAAAATAATTCCCCGGATGTGCAGAGATCCGCCGTTCCTTAGAATCCACTTCACTTAACTTCACCAGGGATACATAGTCATGGAGCAGGCGCTCCTCGGTTTCAACAGCTCCGGATTCAACCAGCACACCTACACCGGCAACCTCAGCATTGAATTCACCCAGAAGATCGACCATGCCGCGTACGGTTCCACCCGCCTTCATGAAGTCATCCACAATCAGCACCCTCGACTTCTCCCTCAGCGCCCGTCTGGACAGCGACATCGTATGTATGCTTTTATGCGATCCCGAGACATAATTGATGCTTACTGCAGAGCCCTCCGTCACCTGATGGTCGCGGCGTACCAGCACTACCGGAAGTCCCAGCTGCGCGGCCGTGGCATAAGCCAGGGGAATACCTTTGGTCTCTACTGTCATTACCACGTCAATCTCTACACCATAGAAGGCTGTGGCGATAATCTTGCCGGCCTGCTCCATCAGAGACGGAAGCCCAAGCAGATCAGACATATACAAATATCCGCCAGGCAGTATACGGTCACTTTGTTCAAGCTGGCTGCATAGGCCGTCTACGAAGGCTAGCGCTATGTCTGTAGGCATCCTCGGAATATAGCGCACACCACCCGCCGCACCAGCGAGTGTCTGCAATTCCCCCATGCCTTCTCCTTCAAATACCTCTTTTATAATAGCCAAATCTTCACTTACAGATGACTTCGCCGCTCCGTACCGGTCAGCAAATGTTGATAGCGGAAGAAGAACATGCGGTTTTTCAAGCAAAAATTGGGTCATGTCTACCAAACGTTGGCTTCTTTTAAGTTTTTTCACGGAATGCTCCTCGCCAAAACCGAATATTATTAAAAATAATATCACTTTTGTACGGATTTACACAAGCATGGGGATCCATTCGACCACCGTCAGACAGCGTTTACTTAGTTCAGCGAACGCACAGCGTATACTTCCTTGCAAAATCCGCGCAGCCCATTGTAAATTCTGGCTACCTTCGATTGTTTTGACACCAGGCCAAATACCGTTGGCCCGCTGCCAGACATAAGTACGCCATCTGCACCCAGCTTCACCATAGCGTCCTTCAACTGCTGCACCTCCGGATGCAGCTTCAGCGTGACATCCTCCAGTACGTTACCGAGCCCTGCGCAGACAGCTGCGAAATCGCCTGCGGCGATCGCCTCCTGCATCCGGGAAGCGGATGGATGCACAGCGATGTTGTTCGCGCGCACGCGTCCGTACACCTCAGCCGTCGATACATTAATCGGCGGCTTGGCCAGGACGACCCAGCACTGCGGCGGACTTGGAATGGGAGTCAGCCGCTCGCCTCTGCCCGTTGCCAGGGCAGTGCCGCCTGTGACGCAGAACGGGACGTCCGAGCCCAGCTCGGCGCCCAGTTCCTGCAGCTCCTGCGCCGGAATGCCGAGGCGCCAGAGCCGGTTCAAGCCGCGCAGCGTTGCCGCGGCGTCACTACTGCCGCCGGCGAGGCCTGCAGCCACAGGGATTCTTTTGTCCAAATGGATGTGCACACCGCTTCTCACGTTATAGCGGTCTTTAATAAGCCTTGCCGCCTGGAAGGCCAGGTTCTTCTCGTCCAGCGGAATATATCCGGCCTGGCTCGAGATAATAATAGAATCCCGTTTCAGCTCAGACAGCTCCAAGCGGTCCGCCAAATCGACCATAGTCATAATCATTTCAACTTCATGAAAGCCATCCGCGCGTTTATGCAGCACATCCAGCATCAGATTGATTTTTGCTGGCGCTTTTTCATACATTTTCAAGGCGTTCACCCACCCTCAGCTTTTCCCGTAAAAACAACTTAACATATTATATGAGAAACTCGTAACGAAGTCCATCCAGTAGAAAAGGTTTGTCGTCCTTTTTTTACATTTTATCAAAAGTTCAGTACATACCGAAAAGGCACTGCCGTCGTGGCAGCACCCCTCGCTGAGTTGTTCCTGCAAGTCCTAATACGATTTGCGTGCGGCCTCCTCAGCCAGCTGAATGGCTCTTTTAACCATATTCCCGGCATCTTTCGCCCGAATTCCGCCCCAGCCATCACGTTCTACCGTCTCATAAAAACCCAGTTCCTTGGCCAGCTCCGTCTTCAATTCCTCTGACATCATGCCCCGTTTTCTGCGGCTCATTAACGAAATCCCTCCTTAAAATGATGGATGACGAGATTGTTGCTGCTTTAGTATGCTGCCAAGACCGGATGGCCATTCAGCCAAAAACAACAAAAAGCAGCCTCCCCTGCGGGAGACTGCCCATAAACCGTTAAGCTTTAATATACATAATCCGCATCTGCCCATCATCTTCACAAACTGTGATTTCCACAGATTCAGTGAGGATATCGGCATAGCTGTAGGAGACTCGCTTGAAGGTTTGCTGCTCCTGATCCAGTTTGACAATAAATACAGAAGGGTACGTTTCTTCCAGGACACCGGTGCGTTCAACGGTTTTACGACGGCCACCGTTTGCACGCAACGTGATCTTATGACCGACGTGAGCTTCGAGACTGCGTTTAATTTCCAACAGCGCGTTATTAGCCATTGCCTGACGACCACCTCTTTCCTTGTCCATTATACAACTTTCCACCTTCATTGTCAAATCAAATAAATAATTATAGATGATGGTAAAAATGTTGTCAACGGAATTTTTTTAGCGTAGAGCAACGCTGACATTAAATCCTTGTTAGCCGTAATATCAGAGTCTAATATTCAATAAGCAAAAAACACCGTAAACAAAAAAACCCCACAAAAGTGGGGCTTAAGTGGGGATTTCTGAAATGTCTGTTCTCATATCCTGCGGCTACATCATCACCGATGGTGCTACCTTTAGAGTAGATAGATTCTGCAGGCGCGGCATTCCGATACGGAAGCTGCCGCGGGTCTCGATTCCGCCCATGCCCTGGCTGCCGCTGATGGTATTATTCAGCACATCCCCCAGACTGACGGAATCCCGGATGGAAGTAAAAGATGCCTTTGCCGCTATATAGACCGGATCCAAAGCATGAATCAGAATTCTTCCGGGCGAGCTGGCAAAGTTGGCCCCCGCACCTAGCAGTGCCTCGAAATGGGACTGGCAGGCTCCTGCCACAATAGTCAGCGTATCAAAATTCCGCTCATATTCCCTCGCAACCCTAATGGCCGCTACGAAGTTCTGCGAATTTTTGTAACTATTCAGGCTGTAGAGATCATAAGTATGCTGCTGTTTGAGTACTCCGTCATGACCGGTAATGACAACAATATCCGGACGTACATGCGGCAACAGCCGGTACAGCGTTTCGGCCATCTTTGATTCATGAATATGATGACCTTCAGCGGGGATCCGCAGCTGCTCGTATAGATTAAGGCTCTTCTTCAAATACAGTGCATCACCATCCAGGTGCAGCACCTTTCCCGGCACCTCGAAGTAGGCCAGCTCCTTGGGAGACTGGGGCCATACTCCGGAGATACTCTCTCCGCTGCGCTGGCTCTGCTCCTGCCGGTCTTTACGCAGCCGGGTCAGGGATTCAGTAGCTTTAATCTGCGCCTGTTGTCCCCGCTCGGTAATACGGGTAGGAGGCACCTGCACCAAGTCTTCCAAAGGCGCATCCGCCAGCAGGCGAAATTCGGTACCTTTGATGACGGCCCCGTTCTGCACGATATTCTCCACCCGGAACGTTACATCGCCACCATAAGATTTGCGAACGACCAAGTCTCCTAAATTCATTTCAAACACCACCTCTACCCCATCGTATGGGCAAAGACCCTGGTTGGTTCTTAATCGGCTGTGATTTGAAACATAAGAAAGGCATCAGGCTGTTTTTTCATGCTTAAACGATTCCAGCAGCAAGCAGTACGGCGCTTAGCCGGGCATACTCCTCCAGGCTGAGTGTTTCTCCGCGGCGGCTTGGCTCGATTCCAGCCTCAGCCAGCAGAGACTCCAGACGTTCACGCCCCTCTTCCGGAAAGAACCGGGCTTTGAGATTATTGGCAATGGTTTTGCGCCGCTGGGTGAAGGAAGCTTGTACAACCTCAAAGAAATGCTTCTCGTCTGCAACCTCTACCGGGGGACGCTCTCTCACCTTGAGACGGATCACGGCGGACTCCACGTTCGGTTGAGGAATGAATACCGTACGCGGCACTATGCAGACCAGTTCGGGTTCACTATAATACTGAACAGCGATGCTAAGGCTGCCATATTCCTTCCCGCCAGGTGAAGCTGCCATACGTTCGGCAACCTCCTTTTGAATCATCACCACGATATTATCAAGCGGCAGTTTTTCTTCAAGCAGCTTCATGAGAATTGGAGTAGTTACATAGTACGGCAAATTGGCAACTACACTAACTCTTTCCACAGCCGCAAAATCCTCAGCAAATAATTCCTGCAAATTCACTTTCAACACATCATCGTTCCGGATTTTGACATGCGGGTAAGAGGCAAGAACATCCCGAAGTATCGGGATCAGCCGCCGGTCAATCTCTACGGCTGTCACCACTCCAGCGGACATCGCCAGCCTCTCGGTCAAAGCGCCAATGCCTGGTCCAATCTCTAGTGCACCTGCTGCCTGATCCAGGCCTGCAGCATCTACAATCTTGTCCAGTATATTCTGGTCAATCAGAAAGTTCTGGCCCAAGCTTTTCTTAAACGAGAACCCGTAACGCTGGATAATTTCCTTAGTGCGTACCGGGGATGAGATATGATTGTTGCCACTCATGAGGTAATGCCTCCCTGATCAATTTGCGCGAGAGCATTTACAAATTCCTCTCGTGATATTCCAAACATCGCCAGCCGCTTGTATAGCTGCTTGCCGTTACAGTAGCCGATCCCCAGCAAATTGCCCAACTCCATTCTCCGCTCCGCTGCCCGGGGATGCACCATCATCCCTGCAGCCATCAGATCCTCCAACCCAATCAGGGCCGGGGCGCCTTCAAAGGAAGTATGAACATGCTCAAGCGCGTGACGAATAGCCTCCGGAGAAGCATTTTCAACTCCGATGTCACCTTTGCGGGTAGCATCTTTTTCAGGAATGAACGCATGCTTGCAGCCTGGCACCTTGGAAGACACAATCTTCCGGATCCGTTCCCCGGCGTGATCAGGATCAGTTAGAATAATGACCCCTCTGCGCTCCATGGCCAGCGCAATCCTGGCGATCACTTTGCGGTCAACTGCTGAACCGCCTGTTTCAATGGTATCCGCATCTACAGCACGCTTAACCGCAACTGTATCGCTTTTACCTTCCACAACGATTAATTCCTTGATCATTTTACAAAACTCCTTACTCTGCAACGCAAAAAGAAGAGGATTCGCTCCCCTTCTTATTGGCTAAAGAATGTATAAGTGATGAGCGGCAGCTCTGTAATTCCGTAACAGTCTTAAGTGCTACCCTCACTATATCTTATAAAACGCTAATTTGCAAAAATCTGCTGCTTAATTCAGCTCTGGCTTCACAGGTCCAATCACATAAATCGTACGCGATTTACGGCCGAAGTTACGGGCATGGCTCAGTGAATCATAATAGACATCTACCTTGTTGCCTTTAATGGCACCGCCGGTATCCTCTGCACGGCGAAACCCAAGTCCCTCAATATACACCCACCAGCCAATAGGTATTACGTCTGGATCTACAGCGATGGTCCTACCTTCCGTTACGCGTGTGCCGGAAGCCGTACGGGTTCCAATACCAGGCTCTTCAGATGAATAAGCTGTCATGGATACATTTTTAATTACTTTTTTGTACTCGAAATCCATACCTGCCTTGCTGGCAACATTGTTGCTGTTCGCTCTGACTTTAGATGATTTAGTGGTAGTGGTTGAATTGGAAGTTGCAGTAGTAGCTACAGCAGCCTTGGGAAGTGCTTTGGTACCAATAGCAATGATCTTGTCTTTGGTAACTGCCTGTACTTCCTTGCCCACCATACGCATAGATGCCAGCTCGCCATCTTGATAGATTTTCTCAATATGCTGGACCATTACGCCGGGTTTGCCTGCTTGTGCAACTCTTACAGTTCCCTTGGTCAGGGAGGGGTCTGCGGTCTTAATTACTCGGAAAGGCAAATTCGTTGTCCGCTGTACCACTTGCTTGTTGATTCGGACAATTTTGATTTCCATGTCGGCAGAAACTGCAGTGTTGAGCGAAGGATAAATCTTATCGTAGCTTTCCAGGCTGACGCCCAGTTTGTCAATCGCCTGACCGATGGTATCCTCGGTCGTGTACAGCGTTTGGGTTGTTCCATCCGCAGTAAGCTTAAGGGCCTGCGCACGGTTGATTACGACGCGGTCGCCGTCTTTTATTTCATCACTAAGGCCAATGGATAAAGCATCATGCGGCTGAAGCGAAATTTGTTCCTTTGCCAGCACATCGCTGAGCAGCGCATCCCGCGTCTCCAGCGTTTGTACCTTTCCGTCTATTACTAAAGTTATTTCTTTAATGCTTTGACCGTGTACGTACAGCAGAATTACCAGCGCGATAACAATTGATGCCGCGCCTGCAAGCGAAAGTACGCGAGGATTCACTTGCTTCCACCGTAATGCGAAAGACCTGCTGGATGATTGCGAATCATGGGATACTTCTGGTTGGAATACGCCCATTCTCTCCATCCTCCTTACATAGCCCCGTCGTCCAAGTTGTATAGCAAAGGTGACTTTATCACTTCTGACGAAACTAGGTTTGAGATTGCACAGGATACGCCCGCATTGCTTTAGCGTTTCCTGCTCATGGATCGCCTGCTCGGCATAGCTACTCCAGACATCTGTTATATAACAGTATGCTGGGAACATCCGCATTATTCAAAAAACAAAAAAAGCCCAAAAGAGTTCACAGAGGACTCTTTCGTGGCTCTCCGGGTGTCAGAATACGCGGGAATGTTTATGCACGAGGTTTCCTCTCTTACTTGCGCTTACGGGGTTAGCTGTCGGGTTCGGGCATAAGAGAGACGCCCTATCTCAGGTCACCCGCTCACGGCGGTTGCCCTCAAATTCACCCCAAAGACCACGTGAAGAAATCAAATAAAGTCTGCGGCATTTCTATGTTGTACTCTATGTACGGACATGCGGCAGATCATTATTGGTTCCCCCGTTCTCCATACGGAGACTCAGCGAGACGATCCATGAAATTGTGACTGTCACAGTAACAACAGCTCACTTCACTGAAAAGATGATATCCTGTTTTGATGCATGTTGTAAAGCACGATTCAACCACGTTTACGTAAAAAAATCATTAAAATATTGTAATAATCAGCCGTTTCTTTATTAAAAAAGTTTAATATATCGGCTATACTTCTTTTTTCACCTGTTTTTCTCCCGTTTTCAGACAATTCCAAATCGTTCCAGCGCGTTCGCATACGTAATTTCAGCCAATTCCTGTAAATCAATCCCTTTTATTTCCGCTGCTGCCTCGGCGACAAGCTTCACATGAGCACTCTCATTTCGCTTCCCGCGGAAGGGGTGAGGCGTCAGATATGGGGAGTCGGTTTCGATCAAAAGCCGGTCCATTGGAGTCTGAGCAAGCACCTCTTTAGGCACCCTGGCATTCTTGAAAGTCACAGGCCCGCCGAAGGATAAATGAAAGCCTAGATCAAGACACATTTTGGCCGTTTCCCAACTCCCGGAAAAGGAGTGCATGACACCGCCAATTTCACTTGCCTTCTCCTCCCGCAAAATTCGTACCACATCCTCATGGGCATCACGATTATGAATACAGATAGGCATTTTTAGTTCCCGTGCCATACCAATCTGTTTGCGGAATACCTCATGCTGTACCTCTTTGGGTGAGGTATCCCAGTAGTAATCAAGTCCAATTTCTCCGATAGCCACCACCTTTTTATGGCTGCACAGAGAGGCGATCCAGTCCATATCCTCCTCTTTCATGTCAATGGCGTCCACGGGGTGCCAGCCAACTGCTGCATAAATATAATCATACGATTCTGCCAATTTCATTGTCGTTGGAATCGTTTCCCGGTTAAATCCGATGTTAATCATCTTGCTGACACCAGCCTCTAACGCGCGGGCAATAACCTGCTCACGGTCCTCGTCGAATTGCGGTGCATCCAGATGAGTATGTGTGTCGAATAAGCGCATGCTGTATCGTCCCTTCGGTCTTGTTTTCTATGATGAATTCCAGAAATTTTTGTATTATTTTGCAAAGATCATAGCGATAGAGTCCGGCAGCTGTGTAAGCACATTTTGCAGCTTGTCCTGTGGAAAATAAAGGTGATACCGTCCGCGGTGAATGCCGCTGATTGAGCGGACTATATCCGATACTTCAGAGATTTCCCGCAATTTGTCATGCCGGTCCAGCAGCAAAATTTGTTTGCTGTCAAAGCCCTGTCCCGGACGGAAAACATCATAGGGGAGATCTGTCGGATAATCAATTTCCAGGTCGTAATCAGGAAGCAGCCCGGCACCGGCAAAACTGCGGCGGATTTCGTCAATCGTCTCCGAATCGAGATGGTCCATCTCCACATATTTATACAGTTTACGATGAATAAATCGGCTGCACAAGTCAGCTAACGTTTCATCGGATTCCAGCGTCCACTGCATAAAGGCAGTCTGGACCAAGGCTTCATCCAGCAGTAAATACTGTTCTACATTAATCTCTCCACAAAATAAATCACGGAGTGGATTGATCATAAAGCGGAAGGAGTAACCCTCCTGGAGAAGCTCTTTCGCCCTGCGGAAAATCTGGCGCAAAATAATCTCCGAACTGCGCGTAACCGGGTGAAAGTATACCTGCCAATACATCTGGTACCGTGACATCAGATAATCCTCAATGGCATGCATGCCTGATTCCTTTACGACAACCCTCCCATTATAAGGACGCAGCATTCTTAGAATACGGTCAATATCGATGGTTCCATAGTTCACTCCGGTGTAGTAAGCATCCCGCAACAAATAATCCATGCGATCCGCATCCAGAGGACCGGACACCAGGTTGACCACGATTTCATGCTCATATGTTTTGGCAATTACAGAGGCAACCTTGCGCGGGAAATCCTCACTCACATCCCGCAGTATAGCAGTGATTTCCGTATTCTCCTGTATTATTCTGCAGGTCCAATCCTCGTGGTTCATTTCAAAAGCTTCTTCTATTGAATGGGAGAACGGCCCATGTCCCAAATCATGTAAGAGCGCTGCACATAATGTGAGCAGACTCTCCTCCGGCATCCAATCCTTGTACCCGCTTCGTTCAAACTGGGAGATGATTCGCCGTGTAATTTCATAAACGCCCAGGGAGTGGGAAAAACGGCTATGCTCTGCTCCGTGGAAGGTTAGATAAGAGGTACCAAGCTGGCGAATGCGACGCAAACGCTGAAATTCGCTGGTATTAATCAATCGCCAGATGATCGTATCCTGAACATGAATATAGTTGTGTACCGGGTCTTTAAAAACCTTCTCTTCTGTCAGCGGTTGCTTCATAAGTTCAACTCCTTTGAATAATAATAATAGAAATCAGTTGAAACAAAGGTTATAATAGTAGATAATGTCGCACTTTGTCGAACCGTGACGTTTTATAGATTTACAAATCGACAAACTAATTTTTAGCAATTTTCATACGATTTGCGTTATTTATAAGCGTCACAAAAGTTTTTATCAAAATACCCTTGAAATCACCCGTAAAAAAGGTTGACTGTTTTGGGAATGGTTGGTATTATAAATATCATAAAACGGTGAACATTGTCGAATAATGACGCTTTTGAACATTGAGAGGAGCAACGATTGCAATGATGAAATCAACAGGTATAGTTAGAAAAGTAGATGAGCTAGGACGGGTTGTTATTCCAATTGAATTGCGCCGTACACTGGGCATCGGAGAAAAGGATGCGCTCGAAATTTACGTGGACGGTGAGCGGATCATGCTTAAGAAATATGAGCCTGCTTGCATATTCTGTGGCAATGCTGAAAACGTAACCTATTTCAAAGGAAAAATTGTTTGTCACGAATGCATTTCTGCCATCCCTACCCCTGTGACAAATTAAAACAAATAGGTTATAATAAGAACTAATCAAATTGTTAATTCTAACCTTTTTATATCTCCTTGGCCTCCCGTTATGCGGGAGGTATTTTTTTGCTCTTTTCCCTTCCTAAGGTTTACCCTCCAAACACTCCCTACAGGGAGAGCCCCAAGGGCCCCGGCCCTCTGGACACCCGGAAAGTTGTCTGATCGTGTGGCTGCGCGTAAAAGAGTATCGGTTGATGGTAGACCGGCCCTCTTTCGGGCAAGCCCTCGGGGCCTTGTCATGCGAAGGGTTTCGCCATAGGCTATTACCTCCTATAGCGGCTGCGCAAGGCGCTCCCGGGTAACGTGCGGTGCTGCAAGCCGCTCTCCCTGCGGGAATTGCTTGGCTACACTATACCCATATATATACTCCAAATTCCCCCGTTGCCATATATATAAATGTTGAAACTACATTTACAACTAATATAAGGAACTCCTCATCAATATTTCCTTACTCTCTTTCCAGTAGAGCATTATAAATATCCCGTTTGGCTAACCCACGATCTGATGCTGCTTTTTTCATAGCGTCCTTACGTGTCAGACCGGAAGTTTCATAGTGGGCTACATGCTCCTCAATACTGAGTTCACGCCACCAGGAAGATTCGGCGAGCTTGGCCTCCTCTTTGCTCTCCCCCTCCAGCACAATTACGTACTCACCAAGCGGTGGATGATCTGACAACCAAACCACACATTCTTCAATAGTTCCGCGCAGGAACTCCTCATATCTTTTTGTCAATTCACGGGCGAGTACAACCTGGCGGTTACCGAAGGCCTCCTGCAGGTGAGCCAATGTTTTTGCTACACGGTGCGGTGATTCATAGAACAATAGGGTGCCTTGCGCTGAACGGAGCGCCGACAGCACGGTGCGAATATCCTTACGCTCCCTTGGCAGGAACCCGATGAAGGTGAAGCTGTTAGTAGGCAAGCCTGAAGCAATCAAAGCAGACAGCGCCGCATTTGCTCCGGGGATCGGAACCACGGGAATCCCGTGGCTGACCGCAAGCGCTACGAGATCGGCTCCAGGGTCGGAAATGGCCGGCAGACCGGCGTCGCTGACCAGTGCCAGATTTTTACCTTCTATTATATAGCGGATAAGCTCTGGTCCACTGGCCGCCTTATTATGCTCATGATAACTGAACAGCATCGAAGGTGTGATTTCGAAGTGGCTTAGCAATTTGCGGGTCTGTCTCGTATCCTCGGCGGCGATAATATCGCATTCCTGCAGCGTACGCACAGCACGATACGTCATATCCTCCAAGTTGCCAATGGGAGTCGCTACCAGATACAGGGAACCCGTTCCTTTTTGCTGATCTATATTCCTGTTTTGAAAGCTGCTTTGACACGAGATCGTCATGATTTACCCTCTTTAGCTCCATAGTAGATATCCAGAATTTCCGGACAATATTGATTGTCCTCATTATATACGATCAATGGGGGTTGTAAACGTACCTCAGGCTTACCATCCCGCGCCGCCTCGATTAATACCATATTAGCCTCCAGATGGGCACGCGGATGAACAAAACGGATCAGCTTCGGTTCCAGCCGGTATTGTCTCATCAGACTGATGATATCCACCAGACGCTGTGGCTTATGAACCATGCTTACCTTTCCACCAGTGCGGACAAGCCGTACACAGGCCTGAACGACCTCCTCAAGAGTGCAGCCCAGCTCGTGGCGGGCCATAGCCTGATGAGTATTCAGTTTAAGGTCACTCCCGTTCAGCGGCATATAGGGCGGGTTAACGGTTATCGCATCATACACGCCGTATCCTGCCGTATGGTGCAGCTCACGTAAATCCCCCTCATGTATAATTACCCGATCCTCCAGCCCGTTCATCGCTACGCTTCGACGAGCCATATCTGCCAGACGCGGCTGAATCTCAATACCTTCTATAGTGGCCTTGGTACGTGTCGTAAGAAGCATCGGGATCACGCCATTGCCTGTACACAGATCCAGTACCTTGCCACGCGGCGGTACACTGGCGAATCTTGCAAGCAACACTGCATCCATTGAAAAGCTGAACACCTCGTCGCTCTGAATAATCTTTAAATCATGTGTCAGTAAATCATCTACCCGCTCTGCGCCATACAAAGGAACCGGCACATCGTTAAAAGAATTCGTCATAGTGTTCTCCTAAAAGTTTTGCTTAAGTATATACTTCATGAATTGTCTTCGAAACAAAATTTGCTTCGGAAGCATACACTCTGCTAAATTCAAAAAAAACCGTAGGCGTAAATCTCCTACGGCTGGATTTGCTCATTTATTAAGAAACGAAAGACAGAACAGGCAGTCACCCTCTGTACGTAAATGCCCGAAATAGACATTGCAGATATGAAAACCTTCATGATAGAGCCGTGCCAGATTGTCATAGCCTTCCCCGACAACCTCCTCTGCTCCCTCACTTGCGGCCAAAAGAGCCTCTGCTTCAGCAGAATGGGCAGCAGGGTCCAAAGGCGCCTCCCGCTTCAATATTTTACGAAGCTGTTCATTCTCCAGACTTAGCCTTTGATTGGCTTCCATTAATTCCTTAACCGTCTGCTTCCAATCTCCGAGACTTGCGCGCATGTTTTCCATCTGCGCTTCCATCTCCTGCATGTGTGCAAATATATTTATCTTCTCCAAGTTTCCACCCCGAAAGTAACCTTATATGGTTTACTTGACGACAACATCATCCATTGGAAGTTCTTTAACTTTGCCCACTTCGAACAACTGTACATGAACTGTACGGCTTCCGGCATTAATACCAACCACCTTACCGTCACCCAGTGAGGTTACGACTAGCTTGCCTACCGCTGGCATTTCTTCCTTCGTGCTTTCGTAATTATCATGCTCAAATTTCAAGCAACACATGAGTCTTCCACAAAGACCCGAGATCTTTGTTGGGTTTAGTGAGAGATTTTGGTCCTTAGCCATCTTTATGGATACAGGCTCGAAATCTCCAAGCCAGGAGGAGCAGCAAAGTACCCGACCACAAGGCCCTAACCCACCGAGCATCTTAGCCTCATCACGCACCCCGATCTGCCGCAGCTCAATGCGGGTACGGAAGATGCTTGCCAGATCCTTGACCAACTCACGAAAATCAACCCGGCCTTCAGCAGTAAAATAAAAAATAATCTTATTGCGGTCAAACGTAAATTCCACATCCACAAGCTTCATTTTGAGGCCATGATCGCGGATTTTATTTAAACAGGTGGTAAAAGCATCCTTTGCAGCACCTTTATTCTCTTCCACCACGCGTGCGTCCGTTTCTCCGGCAATCCGCATGACTTTTTTGAGAGGCAACACCACATCCGCTTCCTGCACCTCTTTTTTTCCAACGACAACTTTACCGTACTCGACACCTCTTGCTGTCTCCACAATCACACATTGATCCCGTTCAATCGGAAAATCGAGCGGATCAAAGTAATATATTTTACCCGCTTTTTTAAAGCGGACACCTACTACGCTGTACAAAAATTAACCCCCTTGTTTGCCGGTAAAAGGAACCCTTAAGCAAGTCCGCTCCCTGGTGATCCATGCTTGTCCTTCCTCATCCGTTAAACCCATACTTCCAGGCTGAAGCGTTGATCCGGAGGATATATCAAAACTAACCCATTAACTTTCCAATCGGATTAGGAACTGTTCCAGACACAACTGAGCATTGGCATTGGATCGCAGCTTACGCTTGCTCTCTGCAGCAAATTCCATATAGGCCACCCATTGTTCCGTACTCCGCTGACGGGCATGTCTGGAAATAAAGTCTAACTGATCTATGAAAACGATACTTTCGTGCTTTCGGTACAGGAAGTAAAGCATATCTTTGAACCATAAGTGGAACATGCTGAACAGGATATCCAAATGTTCACTGAGTCCGGTCTTGAACAGCTTCTGCCCGGCGGTTGCTACCGCGGAGCTGCCCTTGCCCAAAGACTCCTTCGCTAATTGTAACACTAGATTTCTCATTTCTGCAAACCAATTCTGTGCCAAAAGTTCCCTGCAACCATCAAGTCCCGAAGTCAGTGATACCGCACATCGTGCCAGTGGCACCGGAACCCCTTCACTGGACAGCGCCTGAAGCATAATATCCGGATGCAGAGGGCTAAATGGAATGCGCTGCGTTCTTGACTGGATTGTCGGCAGCAGGGAACTGCTGTTGTCGGAAATCAGAATGCCCACCGCAGGTGCCGGGGGCTCCTCTAAAAACTTAAGCAGACTGTTTGCGGCCTGAACCGTCATTTTGTCCGCTCCTTCTATAATATACACCTTAGGGTTAACACCCTCTGAGCGGTATGAGAACATGCGCTGCAGCTCGCGGATCTGATCAATTTTGATGCTTGCTCCATCAGGCTTAAGCAGAGATAAATCCGGATGGTTGCCATGTTCTACCTTACGGCATTCCAGACATTCTCCGCACGCATCATCTTTACTGGTGGTACAAAATATAGCTTGGGCGAACATCAACGCCGTCTTCATTTGACCACTTCCGGGTGATCCTGTGAACAAATAGGCATGGCTTACTGCATCCTTGCGTAATGCATTTTGAAGCAGGCGTTTGGCATCCTCCTGGCCTAATATATCATGAAAAGACATACATTCCTCCAAGTCTTTTAAAAAGAAAGGTTGATCAGCAAACCTCGAATTTCTCCGACACGCCCCAGCAAATCTATACGGCCCTGCTCACTCTCCAGCAGTTCATCAGCCATATTTAACAGAGCGGCATCTATTTCCTCGAGCAGTTTATAACGTTTCCCCCGCCCTCGGCGGTCCCAGCCCTTGGTTTCCTTTAGAATAACGCCCCTTCGGGCGGTTTCTTCCAGGAACTTTTTGATCATATTCCGGTATATGGCAAGTTCCCGAACCGTCATGGATTTGGCAAGCCGGTCTCCCTGCTGCTGAATATCCTTGATCTTTTGGTTCAGCTCATCTATTGTTTTTTGTTCACCTTGCTGCTGAAATATATCGGTAAAGGTTTTCTGCTGAACGGGCCTCCCCGCTCCAGCTGTCGGCAGCTCACTTTTTAAGGGCCTGTAGCCGGGATTGATTTTCAAAGGTTCCACCACCCCTTTACGGAGAATTTATTTATACTATGCTCAATAATGCTCAAAACGATCGACAGGAAGTACAAATACGGTAGCCCCGCCAACTTGAACCTCTACGGGAAGCGGTAAATAGGAATCTGTCGTACCGCTCATTGGAGTCACTGGGGTGACAAGCTGTTCACGTACCTTGCAACTGTTACGAATAACAGTTAATACAGCTTCCACCTGAGAGTCGTCAACGCCAATCATAAATGTAGTGTTGCCTGCCCGTAGAAATCCGCCTGTACTGGCCAGCTTCGTTGCACGAAAGTTTGCTTTGACTAGTTCACTCGACAACCGGTTGCTGTCTTTATCCTGGATAATTGCAATGATCAGATTCATCTTCGCTATCCCTCCTAAAAGTTTTGTGAGCTTGGCTTCATACATTAACTTCGTACGAATACCAGCTTCGATAGCATATGCTTAGTTTGGTACACTTCCTTTAATTAGACAAAACGTCCTAAAAATCCTTTAATATTCGTTCTTTCAGTATACGGACAATATCTTGCTCCACCATGTGAATGGGACGGTTGGCATCAAGCACCACGATCCGTTCAGGATCAGACTTTATGACTTGGCAATATCCATCCCTAACCCTTTGATGAAAAGCCAAACTCTCCAAGTCGAGACGGTTCACTTCCCGTTCCTCATTGGCAGCAATCCGTGACAACCCTACTTCCGGGTCCACATCAAGATAAAACGTGAGATCCGGGGTACGTCCGCTGGTCGCAAATTGATTAATTTTCCTTACCTCTTCGATACCCAATCCTCTGGCATAGCCCTGATAAACCAGACTGCTGTCAACAAAACGGTCACATAGCACGGTAAGTCCTTCTTTAAGCGCCGGCTCGACCACTTCCGCCAAATGCTGGCTTCGGGATGCTGCATATAGCAGCGCTTCCGTACGTGCATCCATCGCAGTATGCGCCGGATCGAGAATTATGGAACGGATTTTCTCAGCAATTTCAATGCCGCCGGGTTCGCGGGTAATCAGGTAAGGCATGGAATGATTCTGCAGGTAGGCCGCTACTCTGCCCAGAACTGTTGTTTTTCCAGAGCCATCGCCTCCCTCCAGAGTAATAAAGAAACCTTCTTGTACCACTTATGCGTCTCCGCCCTTCTTAATGTTGTAAACCAGAATTTGTTGTAAAGCCGGATCCGCACAGGCCTGGAATTTGGCTCCCCCCTGGCTGAGGCCGATTAGCCGGTTGCAGATATCTTCGCTTATCTCTTCTCCTGGATATAGAAGTGGAATCCCAGGGGGATAGGGTATCACCATTTCCGCTGACATTCTACCCGTACTATATTCAAGCCCTATACTTTCGGTTTCCAATGGATTCACTGGTTTCATCGAAAATAACACAGGGCTGGAAATTATATCATTCGTAAAATTGTTCCACGTGGAATTTTTTGCGGAATCAGGAACCACCCCAGCTACTGACTCGGCAGGCAGGCATTCCGTTGAAAATCCCTGCCTAGTTGTATCTTCATGCAGGTTTACCGTCACATCTGCTGTCTCCTCGGCTATCTCCCGCAACGCAGCCAGCAGCAGCCCTGTATCCTCCGCATTCGAGCCAAGGCTGAAGGCAAGCACCACGTGCCGGTCGTCACTCATCTCCGGCACGATACCCTTCTCTTCGAGCCTGCGCTGCAGCTCGAAGCCCCCCAGGACCCCGACGGCGTCATATATGACCGCCTTGAAGGGGTCCTGGGTGCTGTATGCCGCCACGCTCTGCGGCGGCATATCAGCTGCGGCGCCAGTACCCGCGGCGCCGCAGCCGGGCTGCAGCGGCTCTGCCGGCTGCAGCAGCCCGTAGCGCGGCAGCGAAGCCAGGCCGCGCCGCAGTACATCCACGGCGGCGAGTCCCGCCGTGAAGGCCCCGGCCCGCTGGCTATGCACCAGCCGGCGGGCCAGATCGAGCGAAGCCATCACGGGGTATGATGGGCTGGAGCTCTGAACCATGGCGAGCCGCTGCCGCAGCAGCGCGCGGTCGAGCCATGGCCCTTGCACATGCAGCATGGCGCCCATGGTCAGCGCCGACAGCATCTTGTGCGTGGACTGCACCACACCGTCCGCGCCACACACCAGCGCCCCCGCTGGCAGCGCAGGGTGCTGTCCGTAATGCGCCCCGTGTGCTTCATCCACCAGCAGCGGAACACCGCTGTCGTGGCAGGCCTGTGCGAGGGGCGCAAGATCACTGCCCATGCCATAGTAATTTGGCATGGTGACCAGGACGGCAGCGGCCTCAGGGTAGGCTGCAAGGGCATTCTGAATCGTCTGAACCGCAGGAGCAACCATAAGGCCGCTGTGCCAATCCATCTGTGGCTCCACAAAAACAGCACGAACCCCAGCCAGCATCAAACCATGGATAACCGACTTGTGAACATTCCGCTGAAGGATAAGTGTCATTCCAGGCTCAGGGCATACCGTAAGGATCAACGCCAAATTACCGGCAGTACTGCCCCCAACCAGAAAAAAGCTCTCCTCGGCCCCAAAACAATCCGCCGCCAGCTCCTGTGCTTCCTGAATTACTCCTTCGGGATGATGAAGATCATCGGTTCCGGTAATCTCAGTTACATCGTACCTCATCACCTCTCTTAAGAAACCGGCACTTTCTTGCCCTCGATAGGCATCTCCGTTCTTATGTCCAGGTACATGATACGAGATATTACCCTTTACTCTATATTGTTCCAGCATTTCATATACAGGTGCCCTGCCAGGCTCTAGTCTGTCCATCTTTTCTTCCTTCCCTGGGGGTTACCTTCTATTTTAACGCAAATATGCCCATACGCCTATATTTCGACCAAAAAGCTTAATCACATAACAAAACAGCTCCTCCCGCCAAAAAATCAGGTGAAGCCGTTAGATTGGTAATTCTTAATGGTGCAGGTATTAATTCGGTCTATTATCTAATTCTCTACTATTCATCCAAGCCTACCACATACTTTGTTCACGCATTCTTTTGCAGATCGATCTTCTTCATCCGTCCTACGAAAAAGCGGTATTTGGCGTCTTCAGCCTCGGTGCGTACCATCTCAGCCTCACAATCCTCGCAAATGAAATGCGAGACAATCACGATTCCTTCTTCTTTCATCTGCCCGCAGATGATGCAGGCTTGCTCGGTTTGCTGTTCCATTACCATCCCACCTTGACTCTTTTAAGAACAGTATGATACACTTTCTATCATTTTAAACCTTTTCATAGATTTTTCCTATCCTGCATTGGCTTAAAATATATGTATTCATCAGCCGCCCAAACGGTGATTATGCCTAAGTGAGTTTAATAAAACGTCTTCACCCGCCGATATTAGTATCATAAGGACTTGTGAGGAGGTCAGCGCTTTCTTATGGAAGCAAACAACAAAGGCTCGGCTACATTCTACCAGTACAAACTAATCAAAAAAATCAATACTTCTGCCGCTTGGCTGCGTGTCTATATGGCGCTCCCCATTATCTGTGTGGTATTTGAGACCATTTTCCTTTCTTGGTGGAGCATCCTGTTTATGATCATAGCCGCACCCGTCGTTCTGTGGATTCAGTATGTAATCTCACGTTCTGTTCTGCTAATTTCTGGCCATCCCATTGCTAAGCGGTGGAAAATGTCCCTCCGCCTGCCATGGCCCGGATATATGCCCGACCAATACATCAACTACGGTATTTTTCGCAAAGTACAACTTCATAACTTCTGGATTGGCCTTTCCATCACCGCACTCTTTATCGTCTGGGCGCCTTTAGCCTTCACTGTGTCTTTGGCAGTATTTCATCTATGGGTACTCTTACCCCGGTTGTATATACTATTCCGCTTACACCGCGAACAAAAAGACGGTATGTTGAAGTTTACCCCAGCCGATGCCTCCTATTATTCGCAATAGAAATAACATTTATATATACATACGGCAAAGGCCACTACATTCTCAGCAAAAATAACCGCCATCCATAGCAGGATGGCGGTTATTTACTTTGTCTTTAGTCCTTTAATTGAGGCCTTCTTCTCCTTCGGAATCATGACAATGAAATAACCATTATGCACGGTTAAGTGTACAATCACTCCATCCTTCTGATAAACCCGGGAATTTGTCGAATCCTCTTCCTTTTGCTCTTCCCATCCCCAAGCTTCTATGGCCTTTCGGTAAGGTTCCGGTACACCTTCCTTCTCCTTAAGATCAGGCATAGAATACCGGACATAATCCATAGCTACATTACTAGTTGTCCGGTCCGTAGAATTAGCTTCCTTAGGAACAGGAAAACCCTTTTCGTTAAGAGCCCCTTCAAAGGTGTCCCAGGCCGGCTCTTTTGTTCCACAACCAACCAGCATTACACCAACTATACAAAGAATGAATACTATCCATAATGGTCGGGTTCGCTTCATACCTAAATCCTCCTTACCACTGCCATGCATCTAAAGACATAAGAAAATTAAATGCTAGGATTTATCAGTAGTCCATTCGTATTAAGGAAGTGCTTAATATTTGCACTTTTCTATTATACTTGGAACAGAAAGTTCGTCGGTAACAAAAATGTCACTCAATTGAAAGCGTTTTATTTATTTTTTTGTACTTAAACCACAACATCTTATATGGATAAAACAACAAAAAAGCCATTGTCGATGACTCAACAATGGCTTCATGTGCTTGGCGGCGTCCTACTCTCCCAGGACCCTTCGGTCCAAGTACCATCGGCGCTGGAGGGCTTAACGGTCGTGTTCGGGATGGGTACGCGTGGAACCCCTCCGCTATCGCCACCAAACGGGCATTTACAGCGTAAATGCTTCAGGAACCTTCATTCCTGAAAACTGAATCCGAAACGAATCTGCGTTTTATGATTTGGATAAGCCCTCGACCGATTAGTATTGGTCAGCTCCATGCATTGCTGCACTTCCACCTCCAACCTATCTACCTCGTCGTCTTCA
>NZ_LVWI01000053.1 GCF_001909055.1 Paenibacillus helianthi | reverse complement strand
TTTGAGAGGAGCTGTCCTTAGTACGAGAGGACCGGGATGGACGTACCGCTGGTGCATCAGTTGTTCCGCCAGGAGCATGGCTGAGTAGCTACGTACGGACGGGATAAGCGCTGAAAGCATCTAAGCGTGAAGCCCCCCTCAAGATGAGATTTCCCAGTATGTAAGACCCCTTGAAGACGACGAGGTAGATAGGTTGGAGGTGGAAGTGCAGCAATGCATGGAGCTGACCAATACTAATCGGTCGAGGGCTTATCCAAATCATAAAACGCAGATTCGTTTCGGATTCAGTTTTCAGGAATAAAGGTTCCTGAAGCATTTACGCTGTAAATGCCCGTTTGGTGGCGATAGCGGAGGGGTTCCACGCGTACCCATCCCGAACACGACCGTTAAGCCCTCCAGCGCCGATGGTACTTGGACCGAAGGGTCCTGGGAGAGTAGGACGTTGCCAAGCAGATAAGACCACTGTTGAGTTATTAACAGTGGCTTTTTTGCGTTGTGCACGGCTGTGGAAAAGCTGTGGATAATTTTCAGTAAGTCCAGAAAACTTACACACATGTGGATACAATTGCAGAGAGCGTTGTTTCCAGGATTCCTGAGGTGCAAATACATAATTCTGTGGATGAGTCAAGGTAAAAGCCGGATAATCCACGGTTTTTGTGGATAAAAAGTGGATTATGTGGACAAGTATATGGAAATAGTGGATAACTATTTTGCAGGATAATTAATTAAAAAAAATATGAATTAGTTCAGTTTTTTTCTGTGGATAACTTTTAGTGGGGGCCTTTTTCTCGAGATGATTAGCAACAGAGCCTTTTGCTTGTTATACTCTCATAGAGTGCATTACTAACAATGATGAGGTGAGCGGAAGTGGAAATCAGGCAATTGAAATCCGAGGAGTTTGAAGCAAGTCTAAGCTTGTCCGAATATGCTTTTAAATATAAGGTTGCGGGTGAAGAGCGGGCTGAAGAGAAGCTGAAATTTAAGCCAGAAAGAGTATGGGGGGTCTTCGAAGATGAAGTGCTTGGAGCACAATTGACATTGCTTCCGCTTCAGGTCTACATACAAGGCAGGGCCGTTCCTATGGGCGGGATAGGCGGGGTTTCTACATGGCCGGAGAACCGCAGACAGGGGCTTGTAGCCAAGCTTTTATCCCATACGCTGCAAACAATGAATGAGGCAGGTCAGACATTGTCCTTTTTGCATCCGTTTTTGATTCCTTTTTACCGGAAGTTTGGCTGGGAGGTCTATTGTGAGTATAAAAAATACTCCATACCAGTGGATAAGTTTCCAAGGAAAACTGAAATTCAGGGGACTGTAAAGCGTGATTCCGCAGGTCTTGATACATTGGAGGAACTCTACAGTAGATTTGCCGCTGAATATAACGGCACTCTGCAGCGTGATGCGGACTGGTGGAAGCGGAGTGTATTGGATGACCAAATACACCACTGTGTTTTTTACTCGAAACTTGGTGAGCCAGAAGGATATGTGCTGTATAAACTAATCAATAATGAACTGATCATTGATGAATTTATTTACTTGAACGAAGTGGCGCGTCAGGGCTTGTGGACATTTCTTGCCAACCACGATTCAATGATAACTGGAGCTTCTCTCAAGCAAGTACCTTCTGACGATATTCTCCCGTATTTGCTTCCGGACCCGCGCATTCCACAGGAAAATTATCCATACTTTATGGGGCGGATTGTGAATGCACAAAGGTTCGTGGAGAACTTCAACTTCCGACCCGTTAACAACCTTGAGAGTAGAACTCTGTATATTGAAGATGAGCATGCACCTTGGAACAATGGCTTGTGGTTATGGACTGTATCCGAGGACGGGGCAGCAACGTTAAGTTGCTTGGAAGGGGAAAAGGCCTCTGCTGAACTGAATTGCACCATAGGTACGCTTACTGTTCTGCTGTTAGGGTACAAGCGGCCGGGAGAACTGGCCAGATACGGGCAGCTAAAAGCAAACCCAGCAGAATTGGAATGGCTGGAAAAGGTCATCCCGCAGGCGAAAACGGCATTGTTTGATTTTTTCTAATCCTGTAATTTAAGACTCTCCCGTCTTCATAATGAAGCTGGGGGAGTTTTTTGCCAAATGAAAGTCAATCGAAATCACTATTCAAAACCTTGGTTTATTCACAATGGTTAGAATACAATTGCCCTAAAACGTAAAAAATAAAAGCAACCACTTGGAATTCAGTGAGAATGTGTTATAATATGAAAAAAGTCAAAGAAAGTCAAAGTCAACGCAGCTCGAATTCAATTTATTGAAGGAAGTAGAGACAATGGTGGCAGGCTCTTCATTAATGGCTTTTTTAGTATATCTCCGGAATGATGCTGTATTGCACTCTAAGTACTGAGGTATGAATGTAGTTTCGATTCGTGTCTCTGTTCATGGGTTAAGTTCTATAGAGATCATTGCCGGACGGATGTACAGTCAGTTGCACTATAAGCTTTGAACACTGGAGGATGAGTGATGCGTAATATCTCTGATATTATCGAACAATATCTGAAGAATATTTTGCATGAAAGTCCCGAAGGTACGGTGGAAATTCAGCGCAATGACCTGGCGGACCAGTTCTCATGCGTGCCGTCTCAGATCAATTATGTCATTAGTACACGCTTTACTTTGGAAAAGGGTTATGTAGTCGAGAGCAAACGTGGCGGTGGTGGATACATCCGGATTCAGCGTTTTGAGCTGCCCCAGAATGTCGCCCTGTACGCACATCTCAATTCTACAATCGGAAAAGATATCGATCAAAATTCCGCCGAAGGACTGATTTATCAGCTGGAGGAGGCCCGGTTTCTAACCAAGCGTGAAGCGTGCCTATTGCGCGCTGCTGTTTCCCGGGAATGCCTGACGGTTAATCTGCCGTACCGGGATGAGATTCGTGCCAAGCTAATGAAGGCTATGCTTATCTCTTTATTGGGCAAATAATGGTCAAATCTTAAGGAGGGACACCGCTTATGCTTTGCCAGGAATGCGGGGTCAAACCGGCAACACTCCATTTCACAAAGATTGTGAACGGAGAGAAGACGGAGTTTCATATATGTGAAAGCTGCGCGCGGGAGAAAGGGGAGCTCATTCCTGGAACTTCTGGAGGATTCTCCATTCACAGTCTGCTGTCTGGTCTTCTGGATCTGGAAGGAGCAGGCAAGGGGAAAAATGCAGCTGCCCAGACCGTACAGAGTCTGAAATGTGAAAATTGCGGAATGACTTACTCCCAGTTCAGCAAGCTTGGTCGTTTTGGCTGCAGCTCCTGTTATAAATATTTTGACAGTACGCTGGACCCGCTCTTCAGACGGGTTCATGGCAGCACCGCTCATGTGGGTAAGCTGCCGAAACGTGCCGGAGCAAAGATCATGTGTAAACGCCAGATTGATGAACTGAAGCAGGAACTGCTGCATAGTATCGCACAGGAGGAATTTGAAACCGCAGCTGAGCTGAGGGATCAGATCCGCCAGCTTGAAAAAGAAATGCCACAAGAGTAAAGTCTTTGATATATAGGGGGGATACGACATGTCAAGTCTCCGGTTTACCGAACAAGCCCTTAGTGACTGGATGCGCTGCGGTGGCAGCCATTCCGAGATCGTCATCAGCAGCCGGATGCGGATCGCCCGCAACCTGGAGCATCTGCCCTTCCCTTTGCTGGCTTCGGCAGAGCAGTCGGAAGAGGTGCTGGATCAGCTCGCTCCTGTTTTCCAAGGAGAAGCAGCTGCGGATTTCGGCAACTTTCAACTCTTGAAACTGGATGAGCTGGATGAGCTGGACAAAAAGGTGCTTGTGGAAAAGCATCTCATTAGCCCTAACCTCGCTAACGAGTCACGGGGTGGCGCAGTCATCCTGAATGAGGACGAGTCGGTCAGTATTATGATCAACGAAGAAGACCATTTGCGCATTCAGTGTCTGTTCCCCGGTCTGCAGGTCAGAGAGGCTTGGGTAAGGGCGACAGCCATTGATGATATCTTTGAAGGCTCAGTCAATTACGCCTTTGATGATCGAAGAGGGTATTTGACCAGTTGTCCTACAAATGTGGGTACAGGGCTTCGCGCATCGGTTATGGTCCACTTGCCCGCACTTGTGATGACCCACCAGATCAACAGGATTTTATCCGCTGTCAATCAGGTAGGACTCACGGTAAGAGGGATTTATGGTGAAGGCAGTGAAGCGGTAGGGAATATCTTTCAGATCTCCAACCAGATCACGCTTGGCCAGACAGAAAGTGAAATTATCGAGAATCTCCATGGCGTAGTTACCCAGATTATTGAGCATGAGCGCAACGCGCGGGAACGGCTGTTGGTAGATTCCGCTTTGCGGATTACAGACAGAATCAAACGTTCTTACGGGATTTTATCGTACGCGGCGGTAATGGAGCTAAAAGAGTCTGCACAAAGGCTCTCCGATCTAAGGCTTGGAGTTGATCTTGGTATTTTGGAAGGACCGTCGATTTCAGTCCTCAACGAGCTGAATGTAAAGACACAGCCGGGTTTTCTGCAAAAAATGTTCGGCGACGAGCTTACAGCCACCGAACTCGATATGTACCGGGCGAAGCTGCTCCGGGAGACACTGGGATCACAACATTAATTATAGATATTTATTATCCGTGGAGGTGCAGGGGATATGATGTTTGGAAGATTTACGGAACGCGCACAAAAGGTGCTTGCGCTGGCGCAGGAAGAAGCCGTTCGTTTGGGACACAATAACATTGGGACAGAACATATTTTGCTCGGCCTGATTCGTGAAGGAGACGGCATTGCCGCTAAGGCTTTGATCGGTTTGGGTCTAGGTCTTGAAAAAATTCAGGACGAAGTGGAAACACTGATCGGCCGGGGACAAGAGCAGCCTACAAACATTGCTTATACTCCTCGTGCCAAAAAGGTTATCGAGCTGTCGATGGATGAAGCTCGTAAACTGGGCCACACTTATGTGGGAACAGAGCATATCCTGCTCGGGCTTATCCGCGAAGGCGAGGGTGTAGCCGCCCGTGTACTCAATAACCTTGGAATCAGCCTGAATAAGGCCCGCCAGCAGGTTCTACAGCTTCTGGGCAGCAGTGAAGCTACTTCGAGCCATAGCGGTGCTCCAGCCAATGTCAGCACGCCTACGCTGGATGGTCTGGCCCGCGATCTGACCGCTTATGCCAAAGACGGCAATCTGGATCCTGTCATTGGCCGCAGCAAGGAAATTGAGCGCGTGATTCAAGTGCTTAGCCGCCGCACCAAAAATAATCCGGTCCTGATCGGTGAACCTGGGGTAGGTAAAACAGCAATTGCCGAAGGTTTGGCGCAAAAGATCATCAACAATGAAATTCCGGAGACCCTGCGTGACAAGCGCGTAATGACTCTGGATATGGGTTCAGTGGTTGCCGGTACGAAATACCGCGGTGAGTTCGAAGACCGCCTCAAAAAAATTATGGATGAGATTCGTCAAGCGGGTAACATTGTACTCTTTATCGATGAGCTGCATACCCTGATTGGTGCTGGAGGTGCGGAAGGTGCGATTGATGCTTCCAACATCCTGAAGCCTGCTCTAGCCCGTGGAGAACTGCAGTGCATTGGTGCCACCACACTGGACGAATACCGCAAATATATCGAGAAAGACGCAGCTCTTGAGCGCCGGTTCCAGCCTATTACAGTGGATCAGCCGTCTCCGGAAGAAGCTGTCCAAATTCTATACGGTCTTCGTGACCGCTATGAGGCCCATCACCGGGTGAAGATCACAGATGAAGCTATCGTGGAAGCTGTGAAGCTGTCAGACCGTTACATTCCGGATCGTTTCCTGCCGGATAAAGCGATTGACCTGATTGATGAAGCAGGCTCCAAGGTAAGACTCAACTCTTACACGATCCCGCCAAATCTCAAGGAACTTGAAATGCGTCTGGATGATATCCGCAAGGAGAAGGATTCTGCTGTACAGAGCCAAGAGTTCGAAAAGGCTGCTGCACTGCGTGATACAGAGCAAAAAATCCGTGAGGAATTGGATACCACCAAGAACCAGTGGAAAGAAAAACAAGGCCGGACTGATTCTCAGGTTACACCAGAGGATATTGCTCAGGTGGTAGCCAGCTGGACAGGTATCCCTGTCAGCAAGCTGAAGGAAGAAGAGACTGACCGTCTGCTCAACATGGAGGCTCTGCTCCATGAACGTGTCATTGGTCAGGATGAAGCCGTGAAGGCAGTCAGCCGGGCACTCCGCCGGGCGCGTGCAGGCCTCAAAGACCCAAAACGTCCAATGGGTTCGTTTATCTTCCTGGGACCAACAGGGGTTGGTAAAACCGAGCTGGCGCGTGCACTTGCTGAAGCCATGTTCGGTGACGAGAATGCGGTAATCCGTATCGACATGTCAGAGTATATGGAGAAGCATTCCACTTCCCGTTTGGTCGGAGCGCCTCCAGGGTATGTGGGCTACGAAGAAGGCGGGCAATTGACCGAGAAGGTTCGCCGCAAACCATATTCTGTTGTGCTTTTGGACGAAATTGAAAAAGCTCATCCGGAAGTATTCAACATTCTGCTGCAGGTGCTGGAAGACGGCCGTCTGACCGATTCGAAAGGTCGTGTCGTCGATTTCCGCAACACACTGATCATCCTCACCTCCAATGTCGGAGCGCAGGCGATCAAGAAGAACTCGACACTTGGCTTTACGGCTGTACAGGATGCCGGAGCGGATTACACCAACATGAAGGGTAAAGTTATGGAAGAGCTGAAGAAGAGCTTCCGCCCTGAGTTCCTGAACCGTATTGACGAAATCATCGTCTTCCACTCCCTGGATGAAAAACACATTGCCGAAATTGTTACGCTTATGTCCGAGGAATTGCGCAAGCGGCTGCGTGAGTATGATGTGGACTTTGTGCTCACAGATGGAGCTAAAGCATTCCTGGCCAAAGAGGGATATGATCCAGCCTTCGGTGCGCGTCCGCTACGTCGGGCGATTCAGAAGCACATCGAAGACCGTCTCTCCGAGGAACTGCTAAAGGGCAACATTCAAAAAGGGGATTCCCTTAACATTGATGAAGTTAATGGTGAACTTATAGTAACAAAAGTGGAAACTCCGATTGCTGTTACACAGGAAAATGAGGTTGGAACAGAATAACCTTTACTTGGTTGAAACAAAGCTTCCACTTCTCCGTATGGAGAAGTGGGGGCTTTTTTGCGTAAAGGTACCTCGATGTTTAATTAAGCAATCATTCAGGCAGGTTAATGAAGTAGGATTCAAAAGTAGATCTTAAGTGACCTTCCGTTCAGTGTGCAGAAATGGTAAACTTTGAGTAAGAGAAATTTATCCGCAATTTTAGCAAGTTCGGACGGATAGGAGAGCACATGGCAAAACCAAAAACTAAATTTTTTTGTACCGAATGCGGCTATGAATCGCCAAAATGGTTCGGGAAATGTCCCGGCTGCCAGGCTTGGAACTCCATGGTGGAAGAGACAGAAATTGTAGTCAAAACACAAGGCATGAATGCACCGATTTTTCAAAGTAAAGAAAAGGCGCAATCGATCATAAATATAGAAAGTGACAAAGAGCCGCGTATCCTGACAGGCATTGGAGAGCTTAACCGTGTGCTGGGGGGAGGGATTGTTCCCGGTTCTCTGGTGCTGGTAGGTGGAGATCCGGGGATTGGTAAGTCGACGCTCCTGCTGCAGACTTCGCATGCGCTGACAACCCAGGGATTACGGGTGCTGTACATTTCAGGAGAAGAATCGGTCCGGCAAACAAAGCTTCGTGCGGATCGCCTTGGGGCGCTTTCTGCAGAGCTTTATGTGCTGTGTGAGACTAATATGGAGAGCATTGAAGAAGCGATTGAGCAGATTCAGCCCCAGTTCCTGGTCATTGACTCTATTCAGACTGTATTTATGCCTGAGGTAACAAGCGCACCCGGCAGTGTGACACAGGTTCGGGAATGTACGACAAGATTCATGCGGATCGCCAAAATTCGCGGGATTGCTACGGTCCTTGTAGGACATGTAACGAAAGAAGGGGCAATTGCAGGGCCACGCATGCTGGAGCATATGGTCGATTGTGTTCTCTATTTTGAAGGGGAGCGTCATCATACGTACCGTTTGCTGCGTGCAGTCAAGAACCGGTTTGGATCCACAAATGAGATCGGGATTTTTGAAATGGGAGAAATCGGGCTTACTGAAGTGGAGAATCCTTCTGAGCTGTTCTTGTCGGAGCGTCCGCTCGGAGTTGCTGGGTCAGCGGTTGTAGCCAGCATGGAGGGAACCCGGCCTGTGCTTGTTGAGCTTCAGGCACTTGTAGCAGCTACCCACTTCCCTTCTCCACGGCGGATGTGTACAGGTATGGACCATCAACGGATGGCTCTGATCATTGCCGTTCTGGAGAAGCGGATGGGGATGTTTTTGCAAAACCAGGATGCTTACTTGAATGTGGCTGGTGGGGTAAAGTTGGATGAGCCGGCTATTGATTTGGCAGTTGCCATTAGTATCGCCTCCAGCTTCCGGGATATTTCAACTAAGCCTTATGATGTTTTTTTTGGTGAAGTTGGACTTACGGGAGAAGTAAGAGGGGTCTCACGTGCGGAAACGCGTGTGAAAGAGGCAGCCAAGCTTGGGTTCCGGAGAGTCATTATGCCCGAGAAAAGCATGAAGGGCTGGAAGCATCCGCAGGATATCCAGATTATTGGCGTCAGCACCGTAGCAGATGCACTAGCGGTCGCGTTAGATTAGGGGGCACAGAATGACAAAGGAATTAGAAAATATGAACGATCTGCTCAGAATGGCGGCACCGGGAACACCTTTCCGGGAAGGTCTGGAAAATGTGCTGCGGGCAAAGACAGGAGCGCTCATTGTTGTCGGATATAGCCCTGAAGTGATGGAAGTTGTCGATGGCGGCTTTTCGATCAACTGTGATTTTTCACCCAATTACTTGTATGAGCTGGCCAAAATGGACGGTGCGATTATTTTAAGCGAGGATTTGAAACGGATTCTGTACGCAAATACGCAACTGATTCCAGATTCCTCCATCTCCTCAATCGAGACAGGAATCCGGCACCGTACAGCAGAGCGTGTTGCCAAGCAAACCGGCAAGCTGGTGGTTTCCATTTCCCAACGCCGCAATATAATCACACTGTACCAAGGCTCCATCCGGTATGCGCTCAAAGAAATCGGTTCGATCCTGGCCAAGGCCAATCAGGCGATCCAAACTCTGGAGAAGTACAGAGCAGTGCTAACACAGAGTTTGACCAATCTGTCTGCTTCCGAGTATGAAGGGATTGTCACTGTCGCTGAGGTGGTTGGAGTCATCCAACGCGTGGAGATGGTGCTTCGGATCAAGATGGAAATCAAACGCTATATCAACGAGCTCGGCAATGAAGGACGCCTGATCAGTATGCAAATGGAAGAACTGGTTGGAAATACAGAGGAAGAAGCATGGCTTCTGTACAGAGACTATGCAAGAGAGGAACAGGAGGACAAAATCCGCGAAATCATCTCCGGACTCAAGCGAACCAGCGACGACGATCTGATGGATGACAACCATATTGCCCGATTACTGGGATATTCATCTACGGCGATTGCTTCGGAGGAAGTGGTAACGCCGCGGGGCTACCGCTTGCTGAACAAAATCCCAAGACTGCCTAATGTGATCATACACAATCTGGTGGAAAGGTTTGAAATGCTGCCTAACCTGATGACGGCGAGCATTGCAGAATTGGATGAGGTGGACGGTATCGGCGAAGTGCGTGCCCGTAATATTCAGGACGGACTCAAACGGCTGCAGAAACAAGTTCTTATTGACAGGCAAATGTAAATAACATACAATCACGTAATATTGGAGACGTTGTTGCTCAATAGTAGGAAAATAGAGGTGAAGAAATGATACAAAAATCAATTCCGAGTTTGTTTACCATCGGTAACTTAATGCTTGGAATGTTTGGTATCATGATGGCGTTTGACGGTAAACTGAGCATGGCCGCTATCATGGTGATTATCGCTATGCTGTTAGACGGGTTGGATGGTCGTGTTGCACGGGCGCTGAAATGCGAAAGTGAATTTGGCAAGGAGCTGGACTCATTATCCGATGTCGTTTCCTTTGGAGTTGCGCCGGCGCTGATCATGTACATCACTAGCCTGCAGGATTTGAATTCTGCATTAGGCTGGACCGTAACGGCGATTTTCCCGGTATTCGGTGCGCTTCGTTTGGCCCGTTTTAATGTCCGTCCCGGTATCCCTGGATATTTTGTCGGGTTGCCGATTCCGGCTGCGGGAGGGGTGCTGGCTACACTAGCGCTTTTTCATAAGGATGTATCGGCCCCATTTATGATTGTAGTTACGCTGCTGCTGTCTTATCTTATGGTCAGCACGGTTAAATATCCGAATTTTAAAAAAGTGGGCCTGCCCAAAAAGGCGGTTGTTGGCGCCCCTGTTGTGATTGTTATAGCTGTTGCGGTTGCCGTGATTTTTCCCGAGCAAATCGCCAAGCTAATCTTTGTACTTCTTGCATTGTATGCATTGTATGGTTTTAAACAAAATATCGACCGGCTGACGGCTCGTCGCCGTCACCGTCGTAGACGGCGTTCAGAAGATAAAATATATCACTCCAAAAATGGATAATAAGTTGCTGCGGGACTAACATGCTCAAGAGAACTATAGGATTTTAATAATTATATATGTAAGGAAAAGAGGCTTTGCCATTCCCTGGAATCAGTGGATGGCGAAGCCTTTTTGCCGATCTGACGGATGGAAAGAGCGCTTCAGGCTATTCAGGAGAAGTTAAACAATCCCAGAGTAGCACATTTCTGTGACTCCTTTTCTACAACCTCGTCCATATTAATGTTAAGCAAATTGCAGAGAGCAGACATATAGAACAGCTCACGGCCCAGCTCCGACGCAACCACCTCACGGCAGTTCTCGCACAGTTCGCCTTCAAGATGGGTTCCTGCAAGCTCCTTGGCTTGTTCAAGCCCTAGACCAGGCTCAAATATCTGTTTCTTTGCGTGCAGCTGAATACAGCCGCATTCGGTAATGGCTTTGACGACTGCACGATTGACGGAAGCGCTGCTCTGCCCGTTCTTGGACATTACATCCAGAAGACTACGGTGACGGAGCAGCAGTTCGGAGACTTGATCCTGGAAGGCCTGTAAACTTGGTGCGCTCATTTTCCATTCACCCCTGGGTTCGTAATTGAGTTCATTATATGTCAGTCCTTCCCCTGTTTTCAACCAGTATTAGAAGTTTACGGTTGCCTTTGCAGCAACGATATTGTTCAGTGTCAGAAAAAATAACGATCCCCCGGATTACCGTCCTAAAAATTGGAACATACTGGTGATGTATAGATCATTTTAGGATGAATAATAAGGAGGTGCCAGAGGTAATGTGGAAAAAAATGATTTTGATGCTTGCCGCACTTTGCGGAGCCTGGTCAGGGTATACATTATACCATGCGGCAGAAAGAGGATTCCCGGAGGGAATGGGAAAACTGGGGAATAGCTTGCCTGTGCAGGGAAGCATTTTGTTTGCAGTGCTGGGAGCCATTATTTTTTTGTTTGCGGGGACTTTATGCGCGGAATGGGGAGGTTCTAAACTGCGGGAGGCGGTATTGTATTGTTCGCGCATCCCCATGAATGAATTGGCTGCAGGCGCTGCTGGGCTTACGGGAGGCCTTCTCTTGTCCCTGCTGCTATATCCTGCCATGGTTTGGCTTGGAAAGGCAGGAGAGCTGCTGCAGGTCGCTGCAACGCTTACGTTTGGGTACATGGGTCTCCGGGTCGGGCTGGAAAAGAAAGAAGAGTTGGCCTCTCTATGGACAATCGGGCGCTGGGGACAGGCTGCAGAACCGGAAGGCCGCGGCTTGGAAGAGCATAAGATTCTGGATACAAGTGTCATTATAGACGGACGGATCGCGGATATCTGCAAGACGGGTTTCATTGAAGGAACCATCGTAATCCCGGAATTTGTTCTGGAGGAGCTTCAGCATATTGCCGATTCATCGGATCTGCTGAAACGCAACCGCGGACGTCGCGGATTGGATATCCTCAACAAAATCCAAAAAGAGCTGGATGTGAAGGTGCTGATCTACGAAGGTGATTTTGAAGAAATCTCCGAAGTGGACAGTAAACTGGTCAAACTGGCTAAAGTGCTGCGGGGCAAGGTAGTAACCAATGACTTTAACCTTAACAAGGTGTGTGAGCTGCAAGGCGTGTCGGTTCTCAATATCAATGATCTGGCCAATGCGGTGAAGCCGGTGGTCCTGCCTGGTGAAGAGATCATAGTCCAGGTTATTAAAGATGGCAAGGAGCATGGACAAGGGGTTGCCTATCTTGATGACGGAACAATGATTGTGGTCGAGGGCGGCCGCGAATACATCGGTACAACGATGGAGGTTCTGGTAACTAGTGTGCTGCAGACTTCGGCGGGACGCATGATCTTTGCCAAGCCGAAGCTGATGGAAAAAGCGCAATAAACGGTTTCAGAGCAGTGAAAGCTTCTCCAATGGGTTGGAAATAGCCGCCAAACACGTTATGATGGGGGTATACGTGAAGGGCAGGAGAAGGGCAGAATGTCAAACAGTGTAGGTGCCGTGATTGTCGCGGCGGGCAGAGGAACAAGAATGGGGACTGCGGAGAGCAAGCAATATTTGCTGCTGCAGGGGAAACCGATTATCGTTCATACCCTGGAGGTGTTTCAACGGCATCCGCTCATCTCTGAAATCGTACTGGTTACGGGCCAAGAGGATGTGGATCGCTGCCGGGAGTGGGTAAAGGCCTACAAGCTTGACAAAGTGTCATCTGTAGTGACAGGAGGCTCCGAACGCCAGCATTCTGTTCATTTGGGTCTGAGAAAACTGGGGACCACCTGGGTAATGGTTCATGACGGTGTCCGTCCATTTGTGCAGGAGGAAGAAATTACTGCCTGTTACGAGTATGCCAAAGAGATCGGTGCCTCAGTGCTTGCTGTACCCGTAAAAGATACGATCAAGCAGGTGGACGGGGAGGGCAAAGTGCTGTCCACACCCGATCGGCGAAGTCTGTGGGCGATTCAGACCCCGCAGACTTTTCGTCTGTCCGAACTGATTATGGCGTATGAGTCGGCAGAGCGGGACGGATTTCTCGGCACCGATGATTCGAGTCTCGCGGAGCGCAGCGGTATTCCGGTTGCCGTAGTGGAAGGAAGCTACGCAAACATTAAGATCACCACACCGGAGGATCTGGATTTCGCTGAATTTACACAAAGAAACAGGGGAGAGGTACAAACATGATTGCTGTAGGACAAGGTTTTGATGTACACCAGCTGGTGGAAGGCAGGCCGTGCATTATTGGCGGTGTCACTATTCCTTATGAAAAGGGACTGCTTGGGCACTCTGACGCTGATGTGCTACTGCATGCAGTGAGCGACGCTATTCTGGGAGCCTTGGGACTTGGCGATATCGGCAGACATTTTCCCGATACGGACCCGGCCTTTAAGGATGCGGATAGTCTGAAGCTGCTGGAGCATGTATGGGCGCTTGCCCGTGAACGCGGTTATAAGCTTGGGAATATTGATTCTACTATTATTGCCCAAAAGCCTAAGATGGCACCTTATATCCCGCAAATGATTGAGGTTATCGCTAAGGCACTGGGAGCTGAGACATCGAAGGTGAATGTCAAAGCAACTACTACCGAACAACTTGGCTTTACCGGGCGTGGAGAAGGGATTGCAGCACAATCTATTGTCTGTCTGCTCCAAGATGTGATATCATCTTGAGATGGCTGTTTGCAGCCTAATTTTAACCATTATGAAGCGGAGGGAATGACATGACGGGTCAAGTCCGGGTGCGTTACGCACCAAGCCCTACGGGACATTTACATATCGGAAATGCCAGAACGGCGTTATTCAATTATTTGTTCGCCCGTAATCTGGGCGGCAAATTCATTATCCGGATCGAAGATACGGACGTAAAGCGTAATATTGCTGAAGGGGAAGAAAGCCAGCTCAAATATTTGAAATGGCTGGGAATGGATTGGGATGAGAGTGTCGATGTCGGCGGTGAATATGGTCCTTATCGCCAAACAGAACGTTTGGATCTGTACCGCATATACTGGCAGGACCTGCTGGACCGTGGTCTTGCATACCGCTGCTACTGCACAGAAGAAGAGCTGGAAGCGGAACGTGAAGAGCAGACCGCTAGAGGCGAGACTCCACGTTATTCCGGCAAACACAGGAATTTGACTGTAGAGCAGCGCCAGGCCTATGAAGCAGAAGGACGTATAGCAAGTATCCGTTTCCGTGTGCCTGAAGACCGCATTTATACCTTTGATGATATCGTTAAGGGCAGCATTTCTTTTAATACCAAGGAAATGGGCGACTTTGTCATTGTGAAGAAGGATGGAATACCAACCTATAACTTCGCTGTGGCTGTGGATGATCATCTGATGGAAATCACTCATGTATTACGCGGGGAAGACCATATCTCGAATACACCGCGTCAATTGATGATTTATGAAGCCCTGGGCTGGGAAGCGCCGCTGTTTGGACACATGACCCTGATTGTCGGTGATGACCACAAGAAACTGAGCAAACGCAACGAATCCATTATTCAGTTCATTGAGCAGTACGATCAGCTGGGCTATTTACCTGAGGCACTGTTCAATTTTATCGCAATGCTCGGTTGGTCACCGGAGGGCGAAGAGGAGATTTTCAGCAAAGATGAGCTGATCTCCATCTTCACGGCAAACCGTCTATCCAAGAGTCCAGCCGTATTCGATACCAACAAACTGTCGCATTTGAATAACCACTACATCAAGCACGCGGATCCAAAGCGTATCGCGGCTCTGGCTATTCCACATTTGCAAAAAGCCGGAAGATTGCCGGAAACGCTTGGTGAGGAACAGCAGGCCTGGGCGGAAAGTCTGGTTGCTCTGTATCAAGAGCAGATGACTTCTGCATCGAACATCGTGGAGCTGTCCGAGCTGTTTTTCCGCAGTCATGTGGAGCTTGAAACAGAAGCTGCCCAGATTCTGGCCGAAAGCCAGGTTCCTGAAGTCCTGTCCGCTTTCCTGAATAAGGTGGAAGCTACTGACGACTTTACTGCCAGCAACATGGCCGTCCTGATTAAAGAAGTACAGAAAGAGACGGGACATAAAGGCAAAGCGCTGTTCATGCCGATCCGTGTCGCTTTAACCGGACAAACACATGGGCGTGATTTGAATATAACGATAGTTCTGCTGGGCCGTAGCCGGGTCATCGAACGTCTGAAATCGCAGATCGAAGGGGCTTAAAAAGGAATAACCGGAAGATGAACCCCTTGTCAGTCCGTTGTCTTTTAGCTAAGATAGAAGTATATGATAATAGCTGGGATCAGGAAAAGTATGCGTACAAGGGCAATTACCAGAGAGAATAACCGCTAAGGGATTTTCCCTTTGCAGGCTGGGAGTTATTCATTTGTCTGCCGCTGAATATGCGCCTGTGAGCTGCTCGGTTGAGCGTTCCTGCAATGGGATGTTAGACCGTGCCGGGAACGTTGCCGTTACAGACGCCAAGAGGGACAATAGCAATTACTGGCTTTGAAATGTGAATCCGGTGAATCATGCGAAGTCCAAGCAGAGTGGGACCACGGTTAAACGTCTCTGCAGCTTTATGCTGCAGGGGCGTTTTTTGTTGAAATTTATGAATAGAGAGAGAATGTGGGTTGTAGACAATACCTTCCTTATGCGTACCTGTAAACAGGAGGCGGGGAAGTCAAAGAAGAGGGGAACCGTGATGTTTAAGCATATCAAGTCGGACATTCGGGCAGTATTCGACAACGATCCCGCAGCCCGCAGCTGGTTTGAGGTTGTCTTCACCTACGCCGGACTTCATGCCATTTGGGCACACCGGGTAGCCCACTCTTTATATAAACGGCGCTGGTTTACTCTTGCACGCCTCGTTTCCCAGATCAGCAGATTTATGACCGGTGTTGAAATCCATCCAGGGGCAACGATCGGTAACCGCCTGTTTATTGACCATGGAATGGGTATTGTGATCGGGGAAACCTGCGAAATCGGGGATGATGTGATTATCTATCAGGGAGTTACTCTCGGGGGAACGGGTAAAGAAAAAGGGAAGCGTCATCCGACCGTAGGCAACAATGTTGTGATTGGCTCCGGCGCGAAAGTACTGGGATCGTTCCGGATCGGCGATAATTGCAATATCGGTTCCAATTCGGTTGTTCTCCGTGAAGTGCCAAGCAACAGTACAGTTGTGGGTAATCCTGGACGGGTGGTCAAACGAAATGGCGAACGGGTATCTGACAGGCTCAACCACACCCAAATGCCGGATCCACTGATCGATTCCCTGCGTTTTTTACAGAAAGAGATCGAAGAGATCAGAGAAAAGCTAGGTACAGAGGACAAACAGAAACAAGAGCAGCGCCGCATAGAAAGCCAGCAGTATATCGGTGATTATGAAATTTAAGCATACCGGAATTCGGTAGAATCCGGGGTCAAACAGAAAGGATTGGGAACAAACATGGCATTGCAAATCTACAACACAATGACGCGCAGCAAGGAACAATTTGTCCCGCAGGAATCAGGCAGGGTGAAGATGTACGTATGCGGTCCAACCGTCTACGGCTATATGCATATCGGAAATGCCAGACCCGTAATTGTTTTTGATACGGTCCGGAACTATCTGGAACAGATAGGGTATGAAGTCAATTATGTGACCAACTTCACAGATGTCGACGACAAGCTGATTCGCAAGGCCGAGGAGATGAACACTACAGTAGCTGAGGTTGCGGAAATCTTTATCAATGCCTATTGGGAGGACCTTGCAGGGCTTAGTGTAAAACCAGCGACTATGAATCCCCGGGTCACGCAGAGCATGGAGTTGATCATTGAGTTCATTAAGGAGCTCGAAGAGAAGGGCTATGCCTATGAAAATGGCGGTGACGTCTATTACCGTACATCCAAATTTACCAATTACGGCAAGCTGTCCCGCCAGAACTTGGAGGAACTGCACTTCGGTATTCGGGTGGAAGTAGACTCGCGTAAAGAAAAACCCGAGGATTTTGTCCTCTGGAAAGCAGCGAAGCCAGGAGAAATCCATTGGAGCAGCCCATGGGGAGACGGACGTCCTGGTTGGCATATCGAATGCTCGGCCATGGCCCGTGAGTTTCTTGGCGACACGATTGATATTCATGGCGGCGGACAGGATCTGCAGTTCCCGCACCATGAGTGCGAATGCGCTCAGACAGAAGCGTTGAGCGGCAAGCCGCTATCTAACTACTGGATGCACAACGGGTTCATTAACATCGGTGATGAAAAAATGTCGAAATCGCTCGGCAACGGTTTGCTGGTGAAGGATATCCGCCAGCGCTTCAAGGCAGGGACGATCCGTTATTTCATGCTTTCAACCCATTACCGCAATCCGCTGAATTTTACTGAAGAATCCATGCTGTCCGCAGAAAAAAGCGCTGAGCGTATCGCATTTGCGGAGAGTAATGTGAAGCACCGGCTTGAGCTTGATCCAGAAGGGGCCAAAGGCCAGGCAAGCGGGCAGATGACAGAACGGTTGGCTGCCATTGTAGGCAACTTCCATGCCAAGATGCAGGATGACTTTAACACTCCTGATGCCATTACTGCTATGTTTGACTGGGTAAGTCTTGCGAACAATACGCTTGCAAATTCAGAAGCGTTGTCTGCGGACTTCGCTGCGCTGCTGCAAGCTTTTGCCGAAATGAATGGTGTGCTGCGCCTGACCCCGGAGATTGAGGAAGAGGTCGCTGGAGAAGAAGTAGAAAGACTGATCGCTGAACGTGCCGAAGCACGAAAGAACAAGAACTGGGGACGCTCCGATGAGATCCGTGATGAGCTGAATGCAATGGGCATTCTGCTTGAGGATACTCCACAAGGAATGCGGTGGCGGCGGAAATGAGCGGACCATTTAATCTGGAGAGTGCCTGGTTTCCCTATGAGCCCTCCAAGCCGGTCCGACTTCTCTCTCCGCTGGTTCTGGCGTATGCTGGTGATGCTATCTATGAAGTGGCGGTTCGCCAGTATTTGATCTCGCTGCCGAATCTGCGTCCGAACCATTTGCATCGTACTGCGACCGGACTGGTCTCGGCCAAAGCGCAGAGCACAATCCTTACTTATCTGGAGCCGATGCTTACAGATGAAGAGAAGGATGTTGCCCGGCAAGGACGGAATGCCAAATCCGGAACCATTCCCAAAAATGCAGATGTGCTGGAATACCGGCATGCTACTGCCTTTGAGTGCCTAATCGGTCATTTGTATTACACAGGCCAGCAAGCCCGAATCCAAGAACTCGTTGACAGCAGTATACAGTATATGATGAACCGGCCTAAGTAAGGCTATAAGGGTATAGATATTAGAACAGGAGGCATGAACATGGAAGAATTAAGAACAGAAGAGGAAATATTGGCGGGCAAGCATTCAGTGCTTGAAGCGCTTCGTGCCGGTCGTACACTCAATAAGATATGGATCGCCGAAACAGCGCAAAAGCACTTAACAGCACCTATTATTGCTGAAGCGCGTAAAGCGGGAATAGTGATCCAACATGTGGATAAAAGAAAGCTGGACCAGCTTGCACCTGGAGTACAGCACCAAGGGGTAGTAGCACAAGCGGCACCCTTTGCCTATGCAGAGGTTGCGGATATTTTGGCAGCGGCAGAAGCTAAGGGAGAACCGCCGTTTCTGATTCTGCTTGATGAAATTGAGGATCCGCATAATCTGGGCTCCATCCTAAGAACAGCCGACTGCACCGGTGTGCACGGAGTTATTGTGCCAAAACGGCGGTCCGCACAAATCACGGCGACGGTGTCCAAAACTTCTGCAGGAGCTGTTGAATATGTACCAGTCGCACGCGTAACCAACCTCGGACAGACCATTGACCGCCTCAAGGAGCTTGGGGTCTGGGTGGTTGGAACCGATGTGGATACGGATCAGAATCTGTATGCTTCTGATATATTTACAGGTCCGGTAGCCGTGGTAATCGGGAATGAGAATAAAGGAATGGGCCGCCTGATCCGGGAGAAATGCGATGTGCTGCTGAAGTTGCCGATGGCCGGGAAGATCAATTCGCTAAATGCTTCAGTTGCCGCAGGCGTTATTATGTACGAGGTGCTTCGCCGCCGGCATCAGCAAGGATAGATATGGCCGACTGGCGCGATATTCTTCTTGTGGATGGCTACAATATGATTGGCGGCTGGCCTGATCTTGCCGCATTGTCACTTATAGGAATGCAGGGAGCGCGCGACCGGCTGCTGGATATGCTGGCTGAATATCAGGCGTTTTCCGGGCTGCGTGTCATAGCCGTTTTTGATGCGTACCGTGTGCCGGGACTGGGTAAATCCTTTGTGCAGGGGAAAGTCCAGGTGTTCTTCACCAAGGAAAAAGAAACGGCAGATGAATGCATTGAACGGCTGGTCGGTGAGTTCAATCACCGCAGACGGCAGATTTATGTGGCGACCAGCGATTTTGTGGAGCAGCATGTCATCTTTGCGCAAGGAGCGCTACGGATATCAGCCCGTGAGCTGCGGCTGGAAATCGAAGAAAACCAGAAACAGGTTAAGAAGGCCATCGAGCCCGGGAGCATCAGTTCCAACAGGCATTCACTGGAAGAAAAGCTGCCGCCTGAAGTTCGCAAACGGCTGGAGGACTGGCGCCGTCAGTAGAGGGACGGAGATTGAAGCGTTTTCGCGTAAAATACCATAATATGTTATTGAAGATTGATTTTGGACAATCTGCGGTTGACGGTGTAAGGTAACATAATATATACTGATCCTATATTTCGCGAAGTAACGATGTGTCTTGCGTTGCAGCCGGGGGGATTCTTGGTGAGTGTCGACCTCAAGGAAATAATGCTATCCGAGTATGATTTCATAAGCGATGAAGAAATTGTCGAGATCTTCCGTGGTGGCGACAGTGGCGCATTGGAGCATTTAATTAACAAGTACCGCAATTTTGTCCGTGCCAAAGCCCGTTCATATTTTCTGATTGGGGCAGACCGTGAAGATATCGTACAAGAAGGCATGATAGGCCTATACAAGGCGATTCGTGATTTCAAGGGCGACAAGCTTTCTTCATTCAAGGCGTTTGCCGAGCTCTGCATCACCCGTCAGATTATTACCGCAATTAAGACAGCTACCCGTCAGAAGCATATTCCGCTCAATTCCTATGTCTCATTGGACAAGCCAATCTACGATGAGGATTCAGACCGGACACTGATGGATGTCATTTGTGGAACACAGGTGCTTGATCCGGAAGAATTGATTATTAACCAGGAAGAGTTCATTGGTCTGGAAGATAAGATGGCCGAGATTCTGAGTGATCTGGAACGTAAGGTTCTAATGCTCTATCTGGACGGACGGTCCTATCAGGAGATTGCTGAGGATTTGAAGCGTCATGTGAAGTCGATTGACAATGCTTTGCAGCGAGTGAAACGGAAATTGGAAAGATATCTGGAAGTGCGTGACAATTGATGATACAATGTACAGGAAAGGCTCGGACATCGAGTCTTTTTTTAGTGTTTTGAGATTGTTCAATTGAATTGACACGAGATTATAGTCCGTTGCCGTCGACAGCAGGTTTATAGACAGTGCAAATGCTCCATAATGATAGGTAGTAATGGATAAGTCAATCCCAAAAAAAGAAGACCTTCGTTTTATCGGCGGGCTATAACGGCAGATTCTCCTGGAGGATCTGAAGAGGGTTCATGCAATTATGGATTCTGATCTTACAGGATGGACAGTGATTTGGCGTGAAAAGGTAAGGCCAGAGACTACGTACGCAATAAGGCTTCAGCACCCGAAATTACCCAACGCGATGGGGGAAATCTTTCGTTGACACAGAGGTTGACATTATGCTAAAGTGTTTTAGGTAGGCCTAAATTCGCGGCTTTTTTTAGGATCAATATTTGCGTCTTCTAATTTCATAGTTAGAGGGACGTCTTCGGGAGGTGCACATCATGCGGGTAATTATCACTTTGGCTTGTACAAGTTGCAAACAAAGAAACTATGCGACAACCAAAAACAAGCGAAATCACCCCGACCGCTTGGAGATGAAGAAATTTTGCAAGTTCTGTAACGAGCAAACTCCTCATCGCGAAACCAGATAGTCTTTGGAGGTGTAGTCGGCGTGAAACGTAGTTTCAAGTCTTTGTTTTCCTTTTTCACTGAGAGCTGGAGTGAACTCAAAAAAGTTCGCTGGCCTAGCCGTAAGGAATTGAAAAACTACACATTGATCGTTCTCGGTACAATTGTAGTAATCGCTCTTTACTTCTGGGTTCTGGACATCGGTATTTCCGCTGTGATCGAAAGGATTATTTAGAGAGGTCCCAGGTGGCTTGGTATGGAAAAAAGATGGTATGTTGTTCATACCTATTCCGGGTATGAGAATAAGGTTAAGGCCAATTTGGAAAAACGCGTTGAGTCCATGGGCATGGAAGACAAAATATTCCGTGTTCTTGTTCCTATGGAAGAAGAACTGGTAAACAAGGACGGCAAGAAAAAAACCGTCATGCGTAAAGTTTACCCTGGTTATGTTTTGGTCGAAATGGTTCAAACTGATGATTCATGGTATGTAGTCCGCAATACGCCGGGCGTTACCGGATTTGTTGGTTCGACAGGTTCCGGGTCCAAACCTACCGCTCTGCTTCCGGAAGAAGTTGAACAAATTCTGAAGCATATGGGCATGGTTGAACCTAAAGCGAAGATTGATTTCGAAATTAAGGAATCCGTACGTATTATGGTTGGTCCCTTTGCGAATTTTGTGGGCTCTGTGGAAGAAATTTTGGCTGACAAGAGCAAGATCAAAGTGCATGTCAACATGTTTGGACGGGAAACCCCGCTGGAGTTGGATTTCACTCAAGTGGAGAAAATATAACAGTCGCAAGGGTTTCTTGTGGGAGAACGCTATTTAGTGTTCGAATACCACTATTTTTGCAAGGAGGTGTCACTCATGGCTAAAAAAGTTATTAAAATGGTGAAACTGCAGATTCCTGCAGGGAAAGCGAATCCAGCGCCTCCAGTAGGTCCGGCGTTAGGTCAAGCAGGTGTCAACATCATGGCATTCTGTAAGGAATTCAACGCTCGTACTGCCGACCAGGCTGGCTTGATCATTCCGGTTGAAATTACAGTATTTGAAGACCGTTCCTTTACCTTCATCACCAAAACTCCTCCGGCTGCTGTTCTGCTTCGCATTGCTGCGAAAGTAGAAAAAGGATCCGGTGAACCAAACAAGAAAAAAGTAGCGAAGCTGGGCCGCGCAGCGGTTCGTGAAATCGCTGAAACAAAAATGCCCGACCTGAACGCTGCATCTATCGAAGCTGCAATGCGTATGGTTGAAGGTACTGCCCGCAGTATGGGGATTACAATCGAAGACTAATATGTTTTCGATGAACCGGTCTTGCATGACCGTAATATGTGGGAGGAATTTCCGCTAATACCACAAAGGAGGAACATTTTCATGGCTAAACATGGTAAGAAATACCAGGAATCTGCTAAGCTAATCAATAGCGAAGCGACTTACGAGCCTTCAGAAGCTGTAGAGCTTGTGAAAAAGGCAGCCACTGCTAAATTCGACGAAACCGTTGAAGCAGCAGTTCGTCTGGGTGTAGACCCCCGTAAACAAGACCAAGCAGTACGTGGTGTTGTTGTCCTGCCACACGGCACAGGCAAAACACAACGCGTGCTTGTATTTGCAAAAGGTGAAAAAGCGAAAGAAGCGGAAGCTGCTGGCGCGGATTTTGTAGGTGATCAGGATATGATCAACAAGATCCAACAGGGCTGGTTTGAATTCGACGTCTGCGTAGCTACACCTGATATGATGAGTGAAGTCGGTAAACTTGGTCGTTTGCTTGGTGGTAAAGGTCTCATGCCTAACCCTAAAGCCGGCACAGTTACTTTCGATGTTACTAAGGCTGTTCAAGAAATTAAAGCCGGTAAAATCGAATACCGTCTCGATAAAGCAGGCCAAATTCACGCGCCTATCGGCAAAGTGTCTTTTAATGCTGAACAACTGAACGAAAACCTTAAATCCCTGATCGATGCTCTGAACCGTGCGAAACCAGCTGCTGCCAAAGGTGTATATCTTAAAGGCATCGCAATTTCGTCTACTATGGGACCAAGCGCTCGTGTGAATGCAGCTGCTTTCAGATAAATAAAGGTTGACTCTCTGGGTCATCTTTGATAATCTGTAACAGTTGTGAACTTTAAGGTGATCATTCTTCAACTTGAATATGCTTACCGTAGACAGTAGGTGCCGTGAGGCTTAATTCCCTACCGAGGTGTTGTGATAGAAACAAGAAGTGTATGGCGCTTGCCGGACCACTATCGTTTTATCAAGCCTTCGTGAATCTGCGGAGGCTTTTCTAATGCCTGCGTAGGACGGTGTGGTTTCTTCGGAAACAATCGCCGTAACATAATTTTTCAGGAGGTGTATACAATTGGCAAATGCAAAAGTAATCCAAGCTAAACAGGACGCGGTTGATGTTGTTACCGGCAAACTGCAGAACAGTGTTTCTACTGTTGTTGCGGACTACCGCGGATTGAACGTTGCCCAAGTGACTGAACTGCGCAAGCAGCTTCGTGAAGCTGGGGTTGATTTTCAAGTCCTGAAGAACACATTGGTTCGTCGTGCAACAGCTGCGGCTGAACTGACTGAACTCGATGCCGTTCTGACTGGTCCTACAGCGATCGCTTTCAGCGAAACAGACGCAGTAGTAGCCGCTAAGATTCTGAACGATTTCGCTAAAAAGAACGATGCTCTGAAACTTAAGGGTGGCGTTGTGGAGGGCCGTGTCATCGATGCGGACCAACTGAAAGCACTGGCTGAGCTTCCTTCCCGTGAAGGTTTGCTGTCTATGCTGCTTAGCGTACTTCAAGCTCCAATGCGCAACTTCGCGCTTGCAGTTAAGGCTGTTGCTGAGAAGGAAGAACAAAGCGCGTAAGCCTTTGATTCTAGTATTATAATCATTACCACAAATAAATTTAAATATAAAATGGAGGTTCAATCATGAGCAAAGAAACAATCTTGGAAGAAATTAAAGGCATGAGCGTATTGGAACTGAACGACCTGGTAAAAGCAATCGAAGAAGAGTTCGGCGTAACTGCGGCAGCTCCAGTAGCAGCTGGCGGTGCAGTAGCAGCAGTAGAAGAAGAACAATCCGAATTCGACGTAATCTTGACAGGCGCTGGCGCTTCCAAGATCAACGTTATCAAGATCGTTCGCGAAATCACAGGCCTGGGCTTGAAAGAAGCTAAAGACCTCGTAGACAACGCTCCAAAAGCAATCAAAGAAAAGGTAAGCAAAGAAGAAGCCGAAGCTACCAAAGCAAAATTGGAAGAAGCAGGCGCAGCTGTAGAAGTGAAGTAATATAACTTTTATGGTTTTGCACCGGGAATAGGTGTTATGCCTGTTCCCAGTTCTAGCAACCCCCTTGAACTTGTTCAAGGGGGTTGCTGTATAAGCTATGCCTTGCTAGAAAGAGCAGAACGAAAGGGAGGATATATAATATGTCGCAGCATTATTACTCGCAGCAGCCGGATGCGCGTCATGATAGACGCACCATCGATACGGTTCTAAGAGGAAAAAGCCTCCGCTTTACCAGCGACGCCGGTGTTTTTTCCAAAGGAGATATCGATTACGGCAGCCGTGTACTAATCGAAACGATGGATATTCCGGATGGAACCTCCGTACTTGATGTGGGTTGTGGTTACGGCCCGATCGGGATTAGCGCAGCTTATCTGGCCCCCAAGGGACATATCACGATGATTGATATTAACAGCAGGGCGGTAGAACTAGCTCGTGAGAATGCCCGGAACAATGGGATTAGCAATGTAACCGTATTGGAGAGTGATGTACTCTCTGCCGTGAAGGGACGGAAATTCGATGTGATTGTGACAAATCCTCCGATTCGTGCCGGTAAGACGGTGGTGCATCAAATTTTCGAACAAGCCTATGAGCATTTGAATAAGGGCGGAGCGCTGTGGGTTGTGATTCAGAAGAAACAGGGGGCACCATCGGCAGTAGCCAAGCTTGAGAGCATGTTTGAGGATGTAGAAGAAGTAGGGAAAGACAAAGGCTATCGGATTATTAAAGCACAAAAATAAAAATAAATAGCATGTTGACATGTATTGTCGATAGTGTTATTATTATAAAATGTCAGTATTAAGATAGGCTCCATGTCTTTAGTTTGCTGAAATGTCAAGTAATATATTGTCGCCGGTAAGCGCATGCCGTACGGCAAGTTTTTGCGAATTCAGTTCTCTATGTTCCTGTCACGGCGAGGGTCGCCGGGTCAATAGATAATAGCGCATAAACTGTTGCTTGGTGACGTATAATACCTACGTTTTAGGCAAATCTACGGATAAGGAGTATTTTGGCCGTGGAAAGATGCGCTCTTTTTTCGAAGATTTCGATAAGGGCTTTTCTTTATTTATGGCTGAGTCCTTGTGTTATGGTTCCATTATACGGGTCCAAACAAGGGTTCGCAATCAATTTTTAAGTGAGTAGACATGAGGGGTGAGTAAAGTTGGCAGGACATCTTGTTCAGTATGGTCGACGCACTCGGCGGAGCTATGCGAGAATTAAAGAGGTACTCGAGGTCCCTAACCTGATCGAGATCCAACAGAAATCGTATGATTGGTTTTTGGAGGAAGGTTTGCGTGAAATGTTCCAGGACATCTCGCCAATCCAGGATTTCACAGGCAATTTGGTACTTGAGTTCATTGATTACAGCCTAGGCGAACCGAAGTATACGGTTGACGACGCTAAAGAGCGGGACGTGACATATGCGGCTCCTCTGCGTGTGAAGGTGCGGCTCATCAATAAGGAGACCGGTGAGGTCAAAGAGCAGGAAGTGTTCATGGGAGATTTCCCGCTGATGACGGAGACCGGCACTTTTATTATCAATGGTGCGGAACGGGTTATTGTCAGCCAGTTGGTTCGCTCTCCAAGCGTCTATTTCAGCACGAAAGTAGATAAGAACGGCAAAAAAACCTACACCGCCACAGTAATTCCAAACCGCGGAGCTTGGCTTGAATTGGAAACGGACGCTAAGGACATCATGTATGTTCGTATCGACCGGACACGTAAGATTCCAGTTACTGTCCTTCTGCGTGCTCTCGGTTTCGGCAGTGATGCCGAGATTCTGGAACTGCTTGGGAATGATGAATATATTCGCAATACGCTGGATAAAGACAATACGGACTCCACTGAGAAGGCGCTTATTGAAATTTACGAGCGTCTGCGTCCGGGCGAGCCGCCGACACTGGATAACGCCAAGAGCCTTTTGGTCGCACGTTTCTTCGATCCGAAGCGCTATGATTTGGCTAATGTCGGTCGTTACAAAATCAATAAAAAGCTGCACATTAAGAACCGGTTGTTTAATCAGCGGCTGGCACAGCCTTTGGTTGATGAGGCTACTGGAGAAATTCTGGCGGAATCCGGACAAATGGTTGACCGCAGACTTCTTGATGAGCTGATCCCTTATTTTGAGAAAGAAGTCGCTGCCAAAACCTACCGAGTTACCGGTGGAGTACTGGACAGTGAAGATATCCCGTTGCAAACGATCGATGTATTCTCGCCGATCGAGGAAGGCCGGGTTATCAAGCTGATTGCCAACGGCAATATCGATAAATCCGTTAAACATATTACCCAGGCTGATATTATTTCCTCAATCAGCTACTTTATTAATTTGCTGCATGGTATCGGCAATACAGATGACATTGACCACTTGGGTAACCGTCGTCTGCGTTCCGTGGGTGAATTGCTGCAGAACCAATTCCGTATCGGGTTGTCCCGTATGGAACGCGTAGTGCGTGAGAGAATGTCGATTCAAGATGCGAATGCAATTACTCCGCAGGCTCTGATCAATATTCGCCCGGTTATTGCGTCTATTAAAGAGTTCTTTGGTAGTTCCCAGCTGTCGCAGTTTATGGACCAGACGAACCCGCTTGCTGAACTTACGCATAAGCGTCGTCTATCCGCACTCGGACCCGGTGGTCTGACCCGTGAACGCGCAGGCTTTGAAGTCCGCGACGTACATCACAGTCACTACGGCCGTATGTGTCCAATCGAAACACCGGAAGGTCCGAATATCGGTTTGATCAACTCCTTGTCCACCTTTGCCCGCATCAATGAGTACGGCTTTATTGAGGCTCCGTACCGTTGGGTGGATCCGAAGACCGGCAAGGTGACAGAACATATCGATTATTTGACCGCCGATGAAGAAGATAACTATGTCGTTGCTCAGGCAAATGTGCAGATCGATGAAGATGGAACCTTTAAGGAAGATATGGTTATCGTTCGTTACAACAAGGATTCAGACAACATTACCACTATGCCTAGTAACCGCGTTGACTACATGGACGTATCACCAAAACAGGTTGTATCAGTCGCTACGGCGCTCATTCCGTTCCTTGAGAATGATGACTCCAACCGCGCGCTGATGGGATCTAACATGCAGCGTCAAGCCGTTCCACTTCTGATTCCGAAGGCTCCACTTGTCGGTACAGGAATGGAGCATAAATCCGCTAAGGACTCTGGCGTATGTATTGTCTCCAAATATGACGGTATTATTGAACGTTCTTCTGCCAACGAAATCTGGCTGCGCCGGGTTGAGATGATTGAAGGCAAAGAGGTTAAAGGTGATATCGTTAAATATAAATTACACAAATTTATGCGTTCGAACCAAGGTACCTGTATAAATCAGCGTCCACTGGCTAAAAGAGGCGACGTTGTGAAGAAGGGGGACATTCTTGCAGACGGACCTTCTACAGAGATGGGTGAATTGGCCCTGGGCCGCAACGTAGTTGTTGCGTTCATGACTTGGGAAGGTTACAACTACGAGGATGCGATCCTGCTGAGTGAAAAGCTGGTCAAAGAAGATGTATACACTTCGATTCATATTGAAGAATACGAATCTGAGGCTCGTGATACCAAGCTGGGACCAGAAGAGATTACCCGTGATATTCCAAATGTCGGTGAAGAAGCGCTTCGCAATCTCGACGAACGCGGTATTATCCGTATTGGTGCGGAAATCAATGCTGGTGACATCCTTGTCGGTAAAGTAACCCCTAAGGGTGTAACTGAACTGACTGCTGAAGAGCGCCTGCTCCATGCAATCTTTGGTGAGAAGGCACGTGAAGTGCGTGATACTTCCCTGCGCGTTCCTCATGGTAGTGATGGTATTATCGTTGACGTTAAAGTATTCACCCGTGAGAATGGTGATGAACTACCACCAGGTGTGAATCAATTGGTTCGTGTCTACATTGCTCAGAAACGTAAGATCTCTGAGGGTGACAAAATGGCCGGACGTCACGGTAACAAGGGTGTCGTTGCTCGTATACTTCCTGAAGAAGATATGCCTTTCCTGCCAGATGGTACGCCAGTACAGGTAGTACTGAACCCGCTGGGCGTTCCTTCCCGTATGAATATCGGACAGGTGCTGGAAGTTCATATTGGTATGGCTGCACTTCGTCTGGGGATTCACGTTGCCACTCCGGTATTTGACGGTGCGCGCGAGTATGACGTCTTCGATACGATGGAAGAAGCCGGCATGCAACGCAATGGTAAAACTGTGCTATACGATGGCCGTACAGGTGAACGCTTCGAACGTGAAGTAACTGTCGGTGTCATGCACATGATCAAACTGGCGCACATGGTTGATGATAAGATTCATGCCCGCTCCACAGGTCCTTACTCACTCGTTACCCAGCAGCCACTCGGCGGTAAAGCCCAGTTTGGTGGACAGCGTTTCGGGGAAATGGAAGTTTGGGCGCTTGAAGCCTATGGCGCTGCTTATACACTGCAAGAAATCTTGACAGTAAAATCCGATGACGTGGTTGGACGTGTGAAAACGTACGAAGCCATTGTCAAGGGTGAGAACTTGCCGGAACCTGGTGTACCCGAAGCGTTCAAAGTATTGATCAAGGAACTGCAGTCGCTGGGTATGGATGTTAAGATCCTCAGTGGCGATGAGCAGGAGATTGAGATGAAGGAACTGGACGATGAGGACGAGACGTCAGGCGACAAGCTGAGCCTGAATTTGGAAGGCGCGGAAGTCGGGATAGAGTAGTTCTAGTAAAGCTGAATTTCATTGAAATGAACCGTGCCCTCTGTTGACCTAACCGTCAAGAGAGGGCCTATGCGGTAATAAATCAAGATATAGATTAAGGAGGGTTGCTCCTTGTTGGACATCAACAGTTTTGAATTTATGAAAATCGGGCTTGCTTCTCCGGAAAAAATTCGCTCTTGGTCCCGCGGAGAAGTAAAAAAACCGGAAACCATTAACTATCGTACGTTGAAACCGGAAAAAGAGGGCTTGTTCTGCGAGCGCATTTTCGGACCGCAAAAGGACTGGGAATGCCATTGCGGTAAATACAAACGTGTACGTTATAAAGGCGTTGTGTGCGATCGTTGCGGCGTTGAAGTTACACGTGCCAAGGTTCGTCGTGAACGCATGGGTCACATCGAATTGGCTGCTCCGGTTTCTCATATCTGGTATTTCAAAGGGATTCCAAGCCGAATGGGTCTGGCCCTTGATATGTCCCCAAGATCGCTTGAAGAGATCATCTACTTTGCATCTTATGTTGTAACGGATCCAGGTGAAACACCGTTGGAGAAGAAACAACTTCTGTCCGAGAAGGAATACCGCAGCTATCGTGAAAAATACGGTTACGGATTCCAAGCCGGAATGGGTGCTGAAGCGGTTAAAAAGCTCCTTCAGGATATCGATATCGATAAAGAGCTGGAATTCCTCAAAGAAGAGCTGCGCACAGCTCAAGGTCAACGCCGCAACCGGGCGATCAAACGCCTGGAAGTGATCGAGGCTTTCCGCAACTCCGGCAACAAGCCTGACTGGATGATCATGGATGTACTTCCGGTTATTCCTCCTGAGCTTCGTCCAATGGTTCAACTCGATGGTGGCCGTTTTGCTACGTCTGACCTTAATGATCTGTATCGTCGTGTAATTAACCGTAATAACCGTCTGAAAAGACTGTTAGACCTCGGTGCGCCAGACATTATCGTGCAGAACGAGAAACGCATGCTTCAAGAGGCCGTAGATGCTTTGATTGATAACGGCCGTCGTGGCCGTCCTGTAACAGGTCCTGGTAACCGTCCGCTCAAATCCCTCAGCCATATGCTGAAAGGTAAACAGGGACGTTTCCGCCAGAACTTGCTCGGTAAACGTGTTGACTATTCCGGACGTTCCGTTATCGTAGTAGGCCCGTACCTGAAAATGTATCAATGCGGTCTGCCTAAGAAAATGGCGCTCGAATTGTTCAAGCCGTTCGTGATGAAAGAACTTGTTAACAAGGGCCTTGCCCATAACATCAAGAGTGCAAAACGCAAAGTTGAACGTGTCAGCCCAGAAGTGTGGGATGTGCTTGAAGATGTCATTAAGGAGCATCCGGTTCTGCTGAACCGCGCACCTACGCTTCACAGACTCGGGATTCAAGCATTTGAACCCATTCTGGTTGAGGGTCATGCTATCCGTCTGCACCCACTCGTATGTACGGCTTACAATGCCGACTTTGACGGTGACCAGATGGCAGTTCACGTTCCTCTGTCCGCTGAAGCTCAGGCTGAAGCACGTATCCTGATGCTGGCTTCCGGTAACATTCTGAACCCTAAAGATGGCAAACCGGTAGTTACACCTTCTCAGGATATGGTCCTTGGTACATTCTATTTGACCATGGACAACAAGGAAGAAAAGGGAAGTGGCATGATTCTGCGTACCGTGAACGAAGCTGTATCGGCTTACCAACGCGGAACTGCAGGCTTACATGCTCGCGTAGCTATTCCTGCCAAAGCTCTCGGCAAAACATGCTTTACGGAAGCTCAGCAGAATGCAATGCTAATTACAACTGTCGGTAAGATTATCTTCAACGAAATCTATCCAAGCAGTTTCCCTTACATCAACGAAGCAACAAAAACCAACTTGCTGCAAGGCACACCTGAGAAATATTTCATTTATGAAAAAGGCGCGGATATTCGCGAATTGATCATGAGCCTGCCGGATGCAAGTGCAGTAGGTAAAGAATATTTAGGTTTGATTATTGCCCGTTGCTTTGAGATTTACCATACAACCAAGACATCTATGATTTTGGATAAAATCAAGCAACTCGGCTTCACGTACTCCACTCGTTCCGGTGTTACTGTAGCCGTATCGGATGTTATTGTACCTGAAGAGAAAGTAACCATTCTTAAAGAATCGGAAGCTAAGGTTGATGTGGTTGCCAACCAATACCGTCGTGGTCTGATTACCAATGATGAGCGGTATGACCGCGTCATTGAAATCTGGTCGAAGACGAAGGATGATCTTACGAACATCCTGCTCAAATCGATGGACCGGTTCAATTCTATCATGCTCATGGTTGACTCCAAGGCGCGTGGTAACAAATCGCAGATTACACAGCTGGGTGGTATGCGTGGTCTGATGGCTACACCTTCAGGACGGATTTTTGAATTGCCAATCAAGGCGAACTTCCGTGAAGGCCTAACCGTCCTCGAGTACTTTATTTCCACTCACGGAGCTCGTAAAGGTCTGGCCGATACAGCGCTGCGTACAGCGGACTCTGGTTATCTAACCCGTCGTCTCGTTGACGTTGCACAGGACGTTATTGTCCGTGAAGAAGACTGTGGTACGGATAAAGGCTTCACTGTCAGCCGGATACAGGATGGCAAGGAAGTTATCGAGGATTTGTATGACCGTATTGAAGGCCGTTACTCCTTTGAAACTGTTCGTCATCCAGAGACGAAGGAAGTCATCGTTAACCGTAACGATCTGATTGACTCCGACAAGGCTGAGGAAATTGTGAACGCAGGGGTAACCAAGCTGCAGATTCGCTCTGTATTGAGCTGCCGTGCCCGTCACGGGGTCTGCAAGAAATGCTACGGACGTAATCTGGCAACAGGCAAACATGTGGATATCGGTGAAGCTGTAGGTATTATCGCCGCTCAATCCATCGGTGAGCCAGGAACCCAGCTTACCATGCGTACGTTCCATACCGGTGGTGTTGCCGGTGATGACATCACGCAAGGTTTGCCTCGTATTCAAGAGCTGTTTGAAGCCCGTAACCCTAAAGGTCAGGCGACAATTAGTGAGATTGATGGTGTAATCAAGGAAATTCGTGAAACCAAGGACCGTCGTGAAATCGAGGTACAAGGGGAAGCTGAATCCAAAACCTACTCTATTACCTATGGCTCGCGTCTACGTGTTAGTGAAGGCCAGGAAATCGAAGCTGGGGATGAACTGACAGACGGTTCGATCGACCCGAAAGAAATGCTGCGCATCAAAGGGATCCGCGGGGTACAAAACTACATTCTGCAAGAAGTACAGCGTGTATATCGTAACCAGGGCGTTGAAATCAATGATAAGCACATTGAAGTTATGATTAAGCAAATGCTGCGCAAGATCCGCATCATCGAAGCTGGTGATACGAATCTGTTGCCGGGTGCTTTCTCTGATATTCATGAGTATGAAGCAGCCAACAAGGAAGCAATTCTGTCTGGTAAGGAGCCGGCAGTTGCCAAACCGGTACTGCTAGGTATTACCAAAGCTTCGCTTGAAACAGACTCCTTCTTATCTGCGGCATCCTTCCAGGAAACAACTCGTGTCCTGACAGATGCAGCGATCAAAGGTAAAGTGGATAAACTTCTCGGCCTGAAAGAAAACGTTCTGATTGGTAAGCTGATTCCTGCCGGTACGGGTATGAACCGTTACCGCAATGTCACGCTTAGCGATCCGAATGAAGAAAGCAAGCTGGAAGCTCTAGAGACGGTTCCTGCTGAATAGTTGAATAATCATAGTGGCAGTTTTACGCGTCATGGTCGTTATAGATCGTGACGCGGTCACTCCACTGTGAATATTTATAAATTTATTGCCGAATATCTTGACATCATCAGATGATAATGCTAATATGTCTAAGGTGCGTGAGTGGCCTTGTTATTCTTGTTCATTGGAGGTAATCATATATTATGACTGATGATATGGGATTGCAGGATGCTCAGGTCAAGATCGGTACCAAACAAACCGTCAAGGCGGTAGAGTTGGGCCAAGCCGCAGAAGTCTATGTGGCGGAGGACGGAGATCAACGGCTTACTTCCAGAATTGTTATGCTTTGCAACAAACAAGGCGTGAAGATCACTTATGTTGATACCATGCTGAACTTGGGCAAAGCTTGCGGTATAGAAGTTGGTGCTGCTATGGCAGCCGTCTTAAAACAATAGCAAGGAAATTGTTTTTGTACCGGGGTACACTCCGGCAGCAAAGACTTTTCATTTGTCTTTTTATGAACCGCCTGGGTCTGTGGACTTAATGTTCGTAAATGGATTATCATTTCAGGAAGGGGGTGGCACAACATGCCAACTATTAATCAACTGGTTCGTAAAGGCCGTCAAGCCAAAATCGAAAAGTCCAAATCTCCCGCTCTGCAAAAAGGGTTTAACGCCCTGAAGCGTGAGGCTACAAACTTGAGCGCTCCGCAAAAACGCGGTGTATGCACTCGTGTAGGCACAATGACACCACGTAAACCAAACTCCGCACTTCGTAAGTATGCCCGTGTTCGTTTGACGAACCGTCTTGAGGTGACTGCTTACATTCCGGGGATCGGACATAACCTTCAAGAGCACAGTGTAGTATTGCTGCGCGGAGGTAAAGTTAAGGACCTTGCAGGAGTTCGTTACCACATCGTACGTGGCGCTCTAGATACTGCAGGCGTAGCTAACCGGATGCAAGCTCGTTCCAAATATGGTGCGAAACGTCCTAAGGCTAAGAAATAAGATTGCAATACCTGAATAATAAACATTTAAGAAAGGGGGATATCCATGCCACGCAAAGGTCCAGTTACTAAGAGAGATGTATTGCCAGATCCATTGTATAATAGCAAGTTGGTTACTCGTTTGATCAACCGTATTATGCTGGGTGGTAAAAGAGGTGTCGCTCAAAGCATTCTGTACAATTCGTTTAAATTGATCCAAGAACGTACGGGCAAAGAACCGATGGAAGTTTTCGAAGCAGCCATCAAGAATATCATGCCGGTATTGGAAGTAAAAGCTCGTCGTGTCGGCGGTGCTAACTACCAAGTGCCTATCGAGGTTAAACCTGAGAGACGTACTGCTCTGGGATTACGTTGGCTCGTGAACTACTCACGCAACCGCGGTGAGAAGACTATGGAAGAGCGTTTGGCGGCTGAGATTATCGATGCTTCCAACAACACAGGCGCTTCTGTTAAGAAACGCGAAGATACGCACAAAATGGCTGAAGCGAACAAAGCGTTTGCTCACTACCGCTGGTAGGATCTAAAGCCGTTCAAATAACTTATATTTTGAAGGGAGACCCATTTCATGGCAAGAGAGTTCTCCTTGAAAAATACACGTAATATCGGGATCATGGCACATATTGATGCTGGTAAGACTACTACCACTGAGCGGATTCTATTCTATACAGGCCGTACGCACAAAATCGGTGAAGTTCACGAAGGTGCTGCAACAATGGACTGGATGGAACAGGAACAGGAGCGCGGAATCACTATTACTTCCGCCGCTACAACTGCTGCATGGAAAGGTCACCGCATCAATATCATTGATACTCCGGGACACGTTGACTTCACTGTTGAAGTTGAACGTTCCCTTCGTGTATTGGATGGGGCAGTAGGCGTTTTCAGTGCGAAAGAGGGCGTTGAACCTCAGTCTGAAACTGTATGGAGACAGGCTGACCGTTATGGTGTTCCCCGTATCGCATATGTTAACAAAATGGATATCATTGGCGCGGACTTCCTTAACGTCGTAGAAAGCATGCGTGATCGCTTGCAAGCCAACGCAGTTGCAATTCAACTGCCAATTGGTGCCGAAAACGACTTCGTTGGTATTATTGACCTGGTTGAGCAAAAAGCTCATATCTTCAAAGATGACCTTGGTCAAAATATCGAAATCACAGAAATTCCTGCTGATTATTTGGAACAAGTTGAGACTCTGCGTCTTGAGTTAATCGAGAAGGTAGCAGAACTTGACGAAGATCTGACTATGAAGTACCTGGAAGGCGAAGAAATCACAGTTGACGAAATCAAAGCTGCACTGCGCAAAGGCGTATGTGACGTTAAGATCTTCCCTGTAATTGTCGGATCCTCCTACCGTAACAAAGGTGTTCAGCTCATGATGGACGCTGTTGTTGATTACTTGCCATCCCCACTGGATGTACCTGCTATTCAAGGTCATCTGGATGACGGTACAGAAGCGGTTCGTCACTCTTCGGACGAAGAACCATTCGCAGCACTGGCATTTAAAATCATGACAGACCCTTATGTAGGTAAACTTACGTTCTTCCGCGTATACTCCGGTGTACTGGAATCCGGTTCTTATGTAGTTAATGCTACTAAGAATAAACGTGAGCGTATCGGCCGTATCCTGCAAATGCATGCGAACAGCCGCCAAGAAATCTCCATTGTATATTCCGGTGATATCGCGGCAGCAGTTGGTCTGAAGGACACAAGTACAGGCGATACACTTTGCGACGAGAAACACCCGGTAATCCTGGAGTCCATGAACTTCCCTGATCCGGTTATCGAAATCGCAGTTGAACCAAAAACCAAAGCTGACCAAGATAAATTGGGCGTTGCTCTCGGAAAGTTGACTGAAGAGGATCCAACTCTTCGTGCTCACACTGATGAAGAAACTGGCCAAACTATCCTGGCAGGTATGGGTGAGCTTCACCTGGATATTATCATCGACCGTATGCGCCGCGAATTCAAGGTAGAAACCAACGTGGGTAAACCACAGGTTGCTTACCGCGAAACATTCAAAGCACCAGCACGCGTTGAAGGTAAATTCGTTCGCCAGTCCGGCGGTCGCGGTCAGTACGGTCACGTATGGGTTGAGTTTGAACCCCTCGAGCCAGGTACAGGCAGCAAATTCGAAAGTAAAGTTGTCGGTGGTTCTGTACCTAGAGAATACATCGCTCCTGCACTTGCCGGTATTGAAGAGCAAATGAAAAACGGCGTTCTTGCAGGCTTCCCGCTTGTAGACGTTAAGGCAACCATCGTAGATGGTTCTTATCATGATGTTGACTCCAACGAAATGGCGTTCAAAATTGCCGGCTCGATGGCACTCAAAGCGGCTAAAGAAAAGTGCAAACCTGTACTGCTCGAGCCAATCATGAAAGTGGAAGTAACTGTCCCTGAGGAATACATGGGCGATGTTATGGGTATGCTGAACTCCCGTCGCGGTAGAATCGAAGGTATGGATTCCCGTGGTGGAGCGCAAATTATCCGTGCAAAGGTGCCTCTTTCCGAAATGTTCGGATACTCCACAACTCTCCGTTCTGGTACTCAAGGACGCGGTGTATTCTCAATGGAGCTTTCTCACTATGAAGAAGTTCCTAAATCCATTGCAGAAGAAATCGTATCCAAGAACAAAGGCGGAGAATAGTCTCCATTTTAACTTGCCGTCCGGATATCAATACTCAGTCATCTAGAATTACATGTAGGCGGGCGGCTCAAATATAAGGAACCCCACATTAAGGAGGAACTGTTCAAATGGCAAAGGCAAAGTTTGAACGTAACAAACCACACGTTAACATCGGTACCATTGGTCACGTCGACCATGGTAAAACGACTCTGACTGCTGCAATCACTACTGTATTGTCCAAAAAATACGGTGGCGCTGCTGTAGCATTCGACCAAATCGACAAAGCTCCTGAAGAACGCGAACGTGGTATCACTATTTCCACAGCTCACGTTGAATATGAAACTCCTAACCGTCACTACGCTCACGTAGACTGCCCTGGACACGCCGACTATGTTAAAAACATGATCACTGGCGCAGCGCAAATGGACGGAGCAATCCTGGTTGTATCCGCAGCTGACGGCCCTATGCCACAGACTCGTGAACACATCCTACTGTCCCGCCAAGTAGGTGTTCCTTACATCGTCGTGTTCCTGAACAAATGCGACATGGTTGAAGACGAAGAGTTGCTTGAACTGGTTGAAATGGAAGTTCGCGACTTGCTGAGCGAATACGACTTCCCAGGCGATGATACTCCAATCATCCGTGGATCTGCTCGTGAAGCTCTGCAGAACCCTGAAGGCGAATATGCACAGAAGATCGTTGAAATGTTCGAAACGATCGACACGTACATCCCGCTTCCAGAACGTCAAACTGACAAGCCTTTCTTGATGCCTGTCGAAGATGTATTCTCCATCACTGGCCGCGGTACTGTGGCAACTGGTCGCGTAGAACGCGGAACAGTTAAAGTCGGAGAAGAAATCGAAATCGTTGGTATTCACGAAGAAAAGAAAAAATCCGTTGTTACAGGCGTTGAAATGTTCCGTAAATTGCTCGATTCCGCTCAAGCGGGCGACAACATCGGCGCATTGCTGCGTGGTGTAGACCGTAACATGATCGAGCGTGGCCAAGTATTGGCTAAGCCGAACTCCGTTAACCCACACACTGAGTTCACTGCTCAGATCTACGTTCTGACTAAAGAAGAAGGCGGACGTCACAAACCATTCTTTACTGGTTACCGTCCACAATTCTACTTCCGTACAACTGACGTAACTGGCATCATCAACCTGCCAGAAGGTACTGAAATGGTTATGCCTGGTGACAACATCACTGTAACTGTTTCCCTGATCTCCCCAATCGCTATTGAAGAAGGTACTAAATTCTCCATTCGTGAAGGCGGACGTACAGTTGGTGCCGGTTCCGTAGCTTCCATCCAAAAATAATTCGGCTCTATCCGTAAGGATAGATCTGAACTACAAGAGCAGGGATTCTTCTAACGAAGAGTCCCTGCTTTTTTACGCAAAAAAACTCTACCTCCAAATAGATTGAAAGTAGAGTTGGAACTATCTCCTATATCTCCTTAGAGTACATTGAATTAGGAGTTTTACTTAATACTACATGCAGGCTTGCGGGCTGATCACTGCTGTTTTTGTAAGCAAATGATTCATCACCGGCAATATGCAGAATTTCTCCTTCAGCGAAAGGATAATCAATATCATTCACTTGAATGGTCCCTTCTCCTTTTAACGCTAAGATGTATACTTCGGATCCTGGATGCTTGTGGACAGGTAACTGCTGATCTGGCATGAAATTAAGCACGAAGACTAAGCTATCCCCTTTTTGAAAAAGAATTCTCTTTGTAAAACGCTCTTCCTGATAATGAATTGCTTCTGCTACAGTTTTTTTCTCCATGTCATTCCCTGCTTTCAATTGTTTGATTTGTTAAGATGACAGTTTAACCTCATATTCACAATGTTCATGGCCAGTTGCATTACACTTGATCTCTTTTACTGAAATTTTTCTTCCCAGTATTTTAGTTAGAGCTCCCTCCAGAATGGCTCCTTCCAAATCGCAAATCATTTTTTCCTCAGCAAGGGTGGGTAGACCTTTGCAGAAGCAATCCTCGACTGCAATGTTTATTTTGTGTTCATCTGAATGAACTATTCGGGGGAGTCCAATCTTGAGATCTTCGAATAGCATAATCAGTTCCTCTACAGAGGTAACAGGCAGGCTCTCACCAATCTTCCTTCCTATAGTTAGTGTGGTTCCTTTACCGCCAAGCGGTAAGCCTTGATTTAAGCCAATAAGACGAATCGTTCGAAATAGCTCCAGAGGAACCATCTCCCCCAGCTGTGATCGATCCACTTTTTTCATATCATCAAAGGTGTATCGCAGATTCATTAATTTCATCTCCTTCTTATTGTTCTCTCTCTATACTTTTATTTTGAGGGATGTGAAGAGAATATTCCTTGATGTGGATCAAGTTTTTTGGAATTTGTGCGGGTAGTCACTCGGTTCCCTTAGCATTCTTGATATGTTGAGAGAAAAGTGAAGGAATAGGATGTGTAAACAATGAACTGTGATATTTGTGAATCGCTTTCCTGTGTCCGGGGAGTGCCAGTATTTCAGGCTCTTTCAGATGGAGAATTATCTGTAATTCAGTCCATAATCGAATCCAATTACTACAATAAAGGGCAACAGGTATTCAGAGAAGGCGAAGAATCAGATGCATTGTTTGTGGTTAAAAGCGGCCTGATCAAATTAACTCAATGTAATGCAGAAGGAAAACAGCATGTAGTGCGATATCTTTTCCCGGGAGATTATTTCGGGCAGTTTGCCTTACTGCATCATAAGCAGAATAATTTCACGGCGGAGATTGTTGAGAGCGGGAGTGTATGTCAGATGCGACGGAAGGATTTTCTGCCCCTTTTAGAACAGAACGCTTCGCTGGCATTCAGTTTTCTTATGTCAATGAGTGAGCAACTGCAGCAGGCGGAAGAGACGGCAGGAGTCATGCATATGTTTGAGGTGGAGAAAAGACTTGCGAGACTTCTAGTGAAACTTGCATCTGGAAACAAATCGGGGGAAGTCAACACAGCTCAGAGGCAAGTCATAGAATTACCCTCTGCAAAAAAAGAAATCGCAGCTATGATTGGAACATCTGCGGAAACATTAAGCCGAAAACTGCGCAAATTAATAAGTGTTAATATAATTACTTTACGTAACAGAAAAGTGGAGATCCTTGATATGGATTCACTTTTACGGATTGGGGGATATAAATAAAGCTGAGTCGCATTTCTTTATTGATGAACAATATATAAGAGATTAAAACCGAAATAGTGTCTTTTCCAGATCATTAACACAAGAAGTTATTCAGACCGTACCCAAATAGCTAGATTACTGAATTCAGCGTTGAGCTCATTGCACTGAGCATCGATACTAATGCAGCTGTAGTGCAGTTGGTGGAGTGTAATGATGAAGTGGACAAATTACGTGCCACAGTACTGTTCTGTACGTTCCAGAGTCTCAGGGAATGACAAGAAAGGATATGCACACTGGCATAGCTTTACATATCGGCAATCTGATTTATGAAGCAGAATCCAGGTAGTTTAGATGCAGGAAATTGTGACCGTTGAAAAGGCCGAAATATAGATTTGGAATATCGAAATGCCTATATTATAGAAAGAAACAGCGGATGAAAAAATCGTGAACTATTTTTGATTATCACTTGCAATCTTGCCGTCTATTATATATAATAATAAATGTTGTTCTGAGACGTTGCGATGATGTGAGAGGTTACTGACACACCCGGCCCCTTTGCCATGAGGTCGACGTCAGAAAATTTTCACGGAGTATGTCCGATAATAAATTGGGCGATAGAAGGAGGGACTAAAATGGCAAAGCAAAAAATTCGTATCCGCTTGAAAGCATACGACCACAGAATTCTTGATCAATCCGCAGAGAAAATCGTTGAAACAGCAAAACGTTCGGGTGCTGGTGTATCCGGGCCGATTCCGTTGCCAACTGAGAAGCAAATTATTACTATTCTCCGTGCGGTACACAAGTACAAGGATTCCCGTGAACAGTTTGAACAACGGACTCACAAACGTTTGATCGATATTGTGAACCCAACACCACAAACTGTGGATGCCTTGATGCGCTTGGATCTACCGTCCGGTGTAGATATCGAAATCAAATTGTAATACTATCATTGAGTAATTAAGAAAAGAAAAGAGGTGTCAACATTGAAAGGTATCTTAGGAAAAAAACTCGGTATGACTCAAGTGTTTACTCCAGAAGGTAATGTAATTGCCGTTTCGGTAATCGAAGCTGGACCTTGTGTGGTACTGCAAAAGAAAGACCTGAATATCGACGGATATGAAGCAGTGCAGTTGGGCTTTTCCGATAAGAAGGAAAGTCGCTCTAACAAGCCTGAACAGGGTCACGCCAAAAAGGCAAATGCAACACCTAAGCGCTACGTTCGCGAAATTCGCGGTGTTGACCTCGGGTCACTCGAGGTTGGACAAGAGCTTAAGGCTGACATCTTCGCAGAAGGCGAATTTGTTGACGTAACAGGTACTTCGAAAGGTAAAGGTTTCCAGGGTAACATCAAGCGCTGGGGACAAAGCCGCGGACCAATGGCACACGGATCGCGTTACCACAGAAGACCAGGCTCCATGGGTTCCATTCAAGCTAACCGTGTTCCTAAGGGTAAACGCCTGCCAGGACATATGGGTCACACGACTGTAACGGTTCAAAAGCTTGAGATCATCCGAGTTGACGTAGAACGTAATGTATTGCTGGTTAAAGGCGCGATTCCGGGCCCTAAAAACAGCTTCGTGAAAGTTAAACAAACCGTTAAGAAATAATTTCTGAAGAAAGGAGGAACATGAAATGCCAAAAGTAACACTTTTTAATATTAGTGGTAACGAAGTTGGCGAAGTTGAACTGAGTGATTCAGTTTTCGGTATCGAACCGAACGTACATGTGCTGCATGAAGCTGCACTTATGCAAAGAGCTTCCCTTCGTCGTGGTACACACAAAGTAAAAGGACGTTCTGAAGTGCGTGGCGGCGGACGTAAGCCTTGGAAACAAAAAGGTACAGGTCGTGCTCGTCAAGGCTCCATTCGTTCACCACAATGGAAAGGCGGCGGCGTAGTCTTCGGACCAACACCACGCAGCTATTCCTGGAAATTGCCTAAGAAGGTTCGCCGGTTGGCCATCAAATCCGCGTTGTCCTCGAAAGTACTCGGGAACGACATCATCGTATTGGACAGCTTGACTATGAATGCTCCGAAGACGAAAGAATTCGCAGCGATTCTGAACAACCTTAAAGTGGGTAGCAAAGCTCTGATCGTAGCTCCTAGCTATGATGACAATGTAGCACTTTCCGCTCGTAACATCCCTGGGGTGAAATTCGTAGCGGCTGACGGCATCAATGTTCTTGACGTACTGACGTACGACAAACTGATCATCACTAAAGAAGCAGTTCTGAAGGTAGAGGAGGTGTTCGCGTAATGAAAGATCCGCGTGATATTATCAAGCGTCCGGTGATTACGGAACGCACATCCGAATACATGAGCGAATTGAAATACGCTTTTGAAGTGGATATCCGTTCTAACAAGACCGAAATCAAAAAAGCTGTTGAAGCTATTTTTAAAGTGAAAGTAGTTAGTGTGAATACAATGCGCGTGCCTGGTAAACTGAAACGTTACGGCAAATATTCTGGTTACACTCCAGAGTGGAAAAAAGCCATCGTTAAACTTAGCCCGGACAGCAAACCGCTCGAATTCTTTGAAGCGGTAGAATAAAACTCTGTGAAGTAAGGAGGGAACTATAGTGCCAATCAAAAAGTACAAACCGACATCTCCGGCAAGACGCGGCATGTCCGTGTCTACGTTTGAAGAAATCACAACAAACCAGCCAGAGAAATCGTTGCTTGCGCCGCTGAGCAAAAAAGCGGGACGTAACAACCAAGGTAAAATTACGGTTCGTCACCATGGCGGCGGACACAAACGTAAATATCGTATCATCGATTTCAAACGGACTAAAGACGGCATACCAGGTAGCGTTGCTACGATCGAGTATGACCCGAACCGTACTTCCAACATTGCTTTGATCCACTATGCAGATGGAGAGAAACGTTACATTATCGCTCCTAAAGGTCTGAAAGTTGGGGATAAAGTTGAGTCCGGCCCTGCAGCCGACATCAAAGTTGGTAACAGCCTTCCTCTGGAGAATATTCCGGTAGGTACAATTATCCACAACATTGAGTTGAAACCTGGCAAAGGCGGACAATTGGTTCGTGCTGCTGGTACTGAAGCTCAGTTGCTGGGTAAGGAAGAAAAATACGTATCCGTTCGCTTGAACTCCGGTGAAGTACGCAGAATCCTCAGCGTATGCCGCGCAACGATTGGTTCCGTAGGTAACGAAGATCACGAACTGATCAAAATCGGTAAAGCCGGACGCAGTCGCTGGCTTGGCCAACGTCCAGAAGTACGCGGTGTTGTAATGAACCCGAACGATCACCCGCACGGTGGTGGTGAAGGTCGCGCTCCTATCGGACGTAAATCGCCTATGTCTCCTTGGGGCAAACCAACCCTCGGCTACAAAACGCGTAAGAAAAACAAGGCATCTGATAAATATATCGTTCGCCGCCGCACAAAATAAGACGCTTCTGATAAGTTAGCTTAACGCGAAGCGTCGATTCGCGGTTTGAAGAACCGGATGAAGGGAGGATTCACACATGGGTCGCAGTTTAAAGAAGGGGCCGTTTATTGATGGCTACCTGCTGAAAAAAGTTGAGGATTTGAACGAGGCTGATAAAAAAGTTGTAGTTAAAACTTGGTCCCGTCGCTCAACCATTTTCCCTCAGTTTATCGGACATACGTTTGGTGTATATGACGGCCGCAAACACGTGCCTGTATACGTAACGGAAGATATGGTAGGTCACAAGTTGGGCGAGTTCGCGCCAACACGTACTTACAAAGGCCACGCGGGTGACGATAAGAAAACCAGAAGATAATTAACGTCTTCGTTTGAGAGGAGGGAAAACAATGGAAGCAAAAGCACATGCTAGATCGGTGCGGATTTCCGCTCGCAAAGCGAAACTGGTTGTTGACTTGATTCGCGGCAAGCAAGTGGGGGAAGCAATTGCAATTCTTCGCCACACTCCAAAATCCGCTTCTCCGGTAGTTGAGAAATTGCTTAACTCGGCGATCGCCAATGCTGAGCACAACTACTCAATGGACGTGAACAGTTTGTTCGTTAGCGAAGTTTTCGTTAATCAGGGTCCTACTATGAAACGTTTCCGTCCGCGCGCCATGGGCCGCGCAAGCCGGATCAATAAACGTACCAGCCACATTACTTTGGTGGTATCTGAGAAATAAGGAGGGATAACACGTGGGTCAAAAGGTAAATCCAGTCGGACTCCGAATCGGTATTATTCGCGATTGGGAATCTAAATGGTATGCAGGCAAAGATTTCGGTACTCTTTTAATGGAAGACGTCAAAATCCGGGAATACCTTAAAGGCAAGTTGAAGGATTCCTCTGTTTCCCGCATCGAGATTGAAAGAGCGGCAAGCCGAGTGAACGTTACAATTCACACTGCTAAGCCAGGTATGGTAATTGGTAAAGGCGGAGCAGAAGTAGAAGTACTTCGCAGCGCAGTTACAGCAATTGCTGGCGGTAAAAAGGTTCACATCAACATCAACGAAATTAAGCACCCTGAATTGGATGCTATTCTTGTTGCTGAAAGCATTGCACAACAATTGGAGCGTCGTGTATCGTTCCGTCGTGCTCTGAAACAAGCGATTCAAAGAACTATGCGTTCCGGCGCAAAAGGAATTAAAACTCAAGTTGGCGGACGTCTTGGCGGCGCTGAGATTGCCCGTTCAGAAGGTTATAGCGAAGGAACAGTTCCACTTCATACGCTTCGTGCCGATATCGATTACGGAACGGCTGAAGCACATACTACTTACGGCCGCATCGGCGTGAAAGTATGGATCTACCGTGGAGAAGTTCTTCCCCCAGCTAAGAAACAAGCTGCTCAGGAAGGAGGCAACTAATCATGTTGGTACCAAAACGCGTTAAACACCGCAAGCAACAACGCGGTCACATGAAGGGTATGGCAAAAGGCGGTACAGAACTTAACTTCGGCGAATTCGGCCTGCAAGCTCTGGAACCATCTTGGATCACTAACCGTCAGATCGAAGCTGCCCGTATTGCAATGACACGTTACATCAAACGTGGTGGTCAGGTTTGGATCAAGATTTTCCCAGATAAGCCTATTACTCAAAAGCCTCTTGAGGTTCGTATGGGTAGTGGTAAAGGTAACGTTGAAAAATGGGTAGCCGTAGTTAAACCGGGTAAGATTATGTTCGAACTCGGAGGCGTGTCGGAAGAAATCGCTCGTGAAGCGATGCGTCTTGCCGCTCACAAGCTGCCTGTAAAGACTAAGTTTGTGAAACGTGAAGAATTGGGTGGTGAAGCAAATGAAAGCTAATGAACTTCGCAACTTAACCACTGCCGAGATTGAACAGAAGATCGCTGGTTTCAAAGAAGAACTCTTCAATCTCCGTTTTCAATTGGCAACTGGCCAACTGGATAACCCGACTCGGATTCGTGACGTGCGCAAGGAAATAGCTCGTGCTAAAACCGTTATCCATCAAAGAGTACTTGGGATCAGTTAAGTGACGGCGGATGCTTAATCCGTAATCAGGAAGGAGGCTAACTATGAGCGAAGAACGTAATGCACGTAAAGTGCTGATCGGTAAAGTAGTCAGCGACAAAATGGATAAAACCATCGTAATTGCTGTTGAAACCTATAAGAAGCACAATCTGTATCACAAACGCATCAAGTCCACGAAGAAATTCAAGGCACATGATGAAGAGAATGTTGCGAAAATCGGTGATATCGTGAAAGTCATGGAAACTCGTCCGTTGTCTAAGGACAAACGCTGGAGACTTGTTGAAGTGGTAGAAGCAGCGGTTATCATTTAAGACGACCTATGAAGCTTGATCGGAAGGAGGAAATTAATAATGATTCAACCATTTACACGTTTGCATGTGGCTGATAACTCTGGTGCGAAGGAACTGATGTGTATCCGCGTACTGGGTGGTACTGGACGCCGTACAGCAGCAATCGGTGATTTGATCGTTTGTTCCGTTAAACAAGCAACACCAGGCGGCGTTGTCAAAAAGGGTGATGTTGTTAAAGCGGTAGTTGTACGTACCAAACGTTCCGTTCGCCGTAAAGATGGATCTTACATCGCATTCGACGAAAATGCAGCTGTTGTTGTAAAAGACGACAGAAGCCCGCGCGGAACACGTATCTTCGGACCAGTTGCTCGCGAACTTCGCGATAAAGACTACATGAAGATCGTTTCCTTGGCACCGGAAGTAATCTAAAGGAAATGTCCCAAAAAGTGTCATAGGAGGTGTAATAAATGCCTAGAGTGAAAAAAGTTCTGGAATCCCATAACAATAAACTGCACGTGAAAAAAGATGATGTGGTACTTGTGATTAGCGGGAAAGACAAAGGTAAAAAAGGCCGTGTCATCGCTGCTTATCCTCGTGAAAACCGCGTTCTGGTAGAAGGCGTGAACATGGTGAAAAAACACCAGAAGCCGAACCAGTTGAATCCACAAGGTGGAATCATTGAGCAAGAAGCTTCGATTCATGTGTCCAACGTAATGCACATTGATCCGAAGAGCGGTAAAGTTACCCGTATTGGTTATAAAGTGCTCGATAACGGTAAGAAGGTTCGGGTAGCTAAAAGATCCGGAGAGATTATCGACTAATACAGTCCTAAAGAAAGGAGGTAAATCTTCATGGCAGCAAGAATGAAAGAACGTTTTCTGAATGAAATCACACCTGCTTTGATGCAGAAGTTCAACTACACGACTGTAATGCAAGTGCCTAAGATCGAGAAGATCGTCATCAACATGGGTGTAGGTGACGCTGTTCAAAACTCCAAAGTACTTGATGCTGCAGTTAACGATATGCAACTGATTGCTGGTCAAAAACCGGTAATCACCAAAGCAAAGAAATCTATCGCCGGTTTCAAACTGCGCGAAAACATGCCGATCGGGGTTAAAGTAACACTGCGCGGAGATCGCATGTATTACTTCCTGGACAAATTGCTTAACGTAACACTTCCACGCGTACGTGACTTCCGTGGGGTTTCGACTAAATCATTTGACGGTCGCGGTAACTATACACTTGGTCTTAAGGACCAATTGATTTTCCCCGAAATCGAATATGATAAAGTAGATAAAGCACGCGGTATGGACATCGTTATTGTAACGACTGCTAAGACGGATGAGGAATCCCGTGAGCTTCTGACTCAACTGGGAATGCCTTTCACAAAATAAGGACGTTTCATCCATTTCTCCGAAAATGTTTAGGAGGTGTCAGGCTAAGTGGCAAAAACTTCAATGAAAGTTAAACAACAACGCGAGCCCAAGTTCAAAGTACGTGCATACACACGTTGCGAGCGTTGCGGTCGTCCACATTCGGTACTGCAAAAGTTCAAAATTTGCAGAATTTGTTTCCGTGAGTTAGCTTATAAAGGCCAGATTCCTGGCGTGAAAAAAGCAAGTTGGTAAGAAGTTTATAAACGGGAAGGAGGTTTACACACATGACTATGTCTGATCCTATCGCAGATATGCTTACTCGTATTCGTAACGCCAACACTGTGCGTCACGAGACAGTAGAAATGCCTGCTTCGACAATGAAAAAACAAATCGCGGACATTCTGAAGCGTGAAGGTTTCATCCGTGACGCTGAATTCGTTGAAGACAGCAAACAAGGGATTATCCGTATCTTCTTGAAATACGGCCCGAACCAGGAGCGCGTTATCTCCGGTCTAAAAAGAATCAGTAAACCAGGCCTTCGCGTTTACACGAAGAGCAATGAAGTGCCTCGTGTACTCGGCGGCCTTGGAATCGCGATTATCTCCACATCTAAGGGAGTTATGACCGACAAAGAAGCTCGTCAATCTAAATCGGGCGGAGAAGTTGTCTGCTACATTTGGTAATAAACGTCACAAGATAAGGAGGTGCAACACATGTCTCGTATTGGTCGCAAACCAATCGCAGTACCTAGCGGTGTAGATGTCACTTTGGACAACACCGTTATTACAGTAAAAGGTCCTAAAGGCACTTTGACTCGTGAGCTTCATAAAGACATGAAGGTTACAGTTGAAAATAACGAAATCACCGTTGTTCGCCCGTCGGACAACAAATTGCATCGTTCACTTCACGGCACAACCCGCTCCGTTGTCAACAACATGGTTAGTGGTGTGACTGAAGGTTTCTCGAAATCTCTGGAGCTGGTTGGGGTCGGATATCGTGCAAGCAAATCCGGAGATAAAATCGTACTGAACGTTGGTTACTCCCACCCGGTTGAAATCACACCGGAAGCGGGTATCGAGTTCGAAGTTCCTGCGAACACGAAGATCATCGTTAAGGGCATCGATAAAGAACGCGTTGGCGCTTATGCTGCCAAAATCCGTTCCGTACGCGAACCTGAACCGTACAAAGGTAAAGGTATCAAATATGAAGGCGAGCGTATCATCCGCAAGGAAGGTAAAGCCGGTAAGAAAAAATAACCGGTTTAATCTTAATTGTAAGATACCCCGTGCATCTTAAAGTGAAGCTGTTTACGGCAAACTGAAGGGAGTGAAAGGGAAGTCATGATTACAAAAGAGGATAAAAACAAGGCTCGTCTCAAAAGACACCTGCGTGTTCGTAAGAAAATTCAGGGGACTGCTGAGCGTCCACGTTTGAATGTGTTCCGTTCGTCGAAACACATCTACGCTCAACTGATCGATGACGTGTCAGGCGTTACTATCGTATCTGCCTCGACACTCGATAAAGATCTGAGTGCTAACATCGGAAATGGCGGTAGCGTTGAAGCTGCAAGCAAAGTAGGTCAATTGATCGCTGAGCGTGCCAAAGAAAAAGGATATGCTGTGGTTGTATTTGACCGCGGAGGATACTTGTACCATGGACGGATTCAGGCTTTGGCTAACGCAGCTCGCGAAGCCGGTCTTGAATTCTAGAATATTTCTAAAAGGAGGTTAACGACTTGCGTGTAGATCCGAACAGTTTAGAACTGACAGAAAGAGTTGTACACATTAACCGTGTTGCAAAAGTTGTAAAAGGCGGACGCCGTTTCAGCTTTAGCGCACTTGTTGTTGTGGGCGACGGCAACGGCTACGTCGGTGCTGGTATCGGTAAAGCCGGCGAAGTTCCGGATGCCATCCGTAAAGGCATTGAAGACGCCAAGAAAAACCTGATTCACATTCCAATCGTAGGAACTTCGATTCCCCATCTGGTTACTGGACATTTCGGCGCAGGACGCGTGTTGCTGAAACCAGCATCAGAAGGTACTGGCGTTATTGCCGGTGGTCCTGTTCGTGCGGTATTGGAATTGGCAGGCGTTGGCGACATCTTGACAAAATCTTTGGGTTCTTCGAATTCCATGAACATGGTCAATGCAACTTTGGAGGGACTTTCCCGTCTGAAACGCATTGAAGAGGTCGCGAAACTTCGCGGCAAATCTGTCGAAGAATTGCGCGGTTAAGGAGGGGAACGTCAATGGCAAAATTGCAAATTACCCTCGTACGCAGCGTAATCGGACGTCCAGAAACACAACGTGTTACTGTTAAGACGCTCGGCCTGCGTAAGACCAACTCGTCCGTGGTCCACAATGACACTCCTGCAATTCGCGGAATGATCAATAAAGTGAGCCACTTGTTATCCGTTACTGAAATTGAAGGCTAAACGCCTCTCATAAATTAACAAATATAAGGAGGTGCAAACGATGAAGTTACATGAACTTGCTCCAGCTCCTGGTTCACGCAAAGAACGCAATCGCGTTGGTCGTGGTCCTAGTAGTGGGAACGGTAAAACTTCCGGCCGCGGTCATAAAGGGCAAAACTCCCGTTCCGGCGGCGGTGTTCGTCCGGGCTTCGAAGGTGGACAAAACCCACTCTATCGTCGTCTGCCTAAACGTGGTTTCATTAATCCTACCCGTAAAGAGTATGCGATTGTGAACCTGGAAGATCTGAACAGCTTTGCTGAAGGAACTGAAGTGACTCCACAGTTGCTTATTGAAACTGGTGTTGTCAAGAATTCCAAAAGCGGCATTAAGATTCTCGGTAATGGCGAACTAGCCGTTAAATTGACTGTACAAGCAAATAAGTTCTCTCAATCTGCGGTAGAGAAAATCGAGGCTGCCGGCGGTAAAACCGAGGTGATCTAATGTTCAAGACGCTTAAGAATATATGGCATGTTGAAGATTTGCGCAAAAAGATCCTGTTTACCCTGTTCGTTCTGATCATTTACCGCATCGGTTCGTTTGTACCGGTTCCCGGTGTGAACAAAGATGTACTGGAATCAACAAATCAGAGCGGGGACGCTTTGATGGGTCTTTTAAACACCTTCTCGGGCGGAGCGCTCAAAAACTTCTCTATCTTTGCGATCAGTATTTACCCGTACATTACTGCATCTATCATTGTGCAATTGCTCTCTATGGATGTAATTCCTAAGTTTGCCGAATGGGCTAAACAAGGGGAGCACGGGAAAAAGCAACTGGCGCAAATTACCCGTTACGGCACCGTAGTACTCGGTTTGATTCAAGCTTTTGCTACATCAATCGGGTTTAACCGGATATATGGCACTGAGATGATTCCAAATGCAACTTTTGCGGATTACCTGCTTATCGCGATCATCTTGACGGCTGGTACATCATTCCTGATGTGGCTGGGTGAGCAGATTACAGAAAAGGGAATAGGAAACGGGATTTCGATCCTGATTTTTGCGGGCATCGTCGCCGCCATCCCGGGATATATTACCACTACGGCACAATCAAGCTTTATTCAGCCGGATCAGGTGTTCCTGAATATTCTTAAAGTCGTTATTGTTCTGATCGTGATTATAGCGATTATTGCAGGGGTTATCTTTGTACAACAAGGTATCCGGAAAATCCCTGTACAATACGCTAAACGAGTGGTCGGTAACAAAATGTACGGTGGACAGAATACACACATTCCGCTTAAAATCAATGCGGCAGGTGTAATTCCGGTTATCTTCGCCGTATCACTGCTTCAATTTCCAATTGTAATATCGAGCTTCTGGGCAAGTCATGAATGGGCTAAATGGGTTACTGCAAATCTTTATTATGATAAGCCGCTCGGCATGGTCCTCTATGTGGTCATGATCATCGGATTTACGTTCTTCTATACGTTTGTTCAGATGAATCCGCAGCAAATGGCTGACAATATGAAGAAAAACGGTGGCTATATCCCAGGCATTCGTCCAGGTAAAGCGACTGAGAAATATTTGACCCGGGTAATGTCTCGTCTGACTATGTCAGGGGCGATTTTCCTGGCTCTGATCTCTGTCCTTCCGGTATTCTTTGGTAACTTGTCTGGTCTACCCCGTTCGGTCAAGATTGGTGGTACCTCACTGCTGATCGTAATTGGTGTAGCATTGGATACGATGAAGCAGATCGAGAGCCAATTGATCAAACGCCATTACAAAGGCTTCATCAATAAATAGTCGATAGGTTCCGGCGAAGCATAGACTCACAGACTTCCCGGCACCTATTGTGCTGTTTCTTGCTTGGTGGCGAACTTTTGGGGGGTGAAGAGAAATCGTGAACATTTTATTCATGGGCCCTCCTGGGGCAGGCAAGGGGACACAGGCTGCTGTAGTTGTAAAAGAGTTGGATATTCCTCATATTTCGACAGGTGATGCTTTCCGCTTGGCTATCAAGCAAGGTACTCCGGTTGGACTTAAGGCCAAATCTTATATCGATCAAGGTCTGCTTGTACCTGATGATGTGACCATTGGAATTGTTGAAGAACGGCTGCAGCAGTCCGATTGCGAAAAAGGTTTCTTATTGGATGGCTTTCCAAGAACCCTTTCGCAAGCGGAAGCGCTGGAAGATATCTTGAGCCGCTTGAATCGATCGTTGGATCATGTAATCAACTTGAATGTGGACCGTGGACTGTTGATGGCGCGCCTTACCGGACGCCGAATCTGTACTGTTTGCGGGACATCCTACCATTTGATTTTCAACCCGCCGAAGCAAGAAGGCATTTGCGATATTGATGGCGGTGCATTGTATCAACGTCCGGATGACAACGAAGAAAGTGTAGGCAAGCGTCTGGACGAGTATGACAATAAGACAGCGCCACTGCTTGCGTTTTATGACAATAAAGGTCTTTTGCGTCAGGTGAACGGGGAAAACGAAATCAATGTCGTTTCTTCCGAAATCGTATCTTTGCTGCGAGGTTAATGTAATGATCATTTGTAAATCCGAACAGGAACTTGCCTTTATGAGGGAAGCTGGTCGAATTGTTGCCGAGAGTCACCGTCTGATCGCTGAGGCCATTGAGCCTGGGGTAACGACTGGAGAACTCGACAGAATCGCCGATCAATACATTCGCAGTCAAGGTGCTGTGCCGTCTTTCAAAGGTTACAACGGTTTTCCTGCCAGCATTTGCGCTTCAGTCAACGAACAATTGGTGCATGGATTTCCGGGTAAGCGAAAACTGGTCGAAGGCGATATTGTTACGCTGGACATTGGTGCAGAGTACCGCGGTTATCACGGTGATTCCGCCTGGACTTACGGGGTGGGCAGCATTTCCGAACAGGCCCAGCGTCTGCTGGATGTTACGGAAGGCTCCTTGTACGCGGGACTGGCGTTAGTCAAACCGGATGTGCGCTTGTTTACAATCTCCCATGCAATTCAACAATACATCGAGGATGCCGGATTCTCCGTCGTACGCGAGTATGTTGGCCATGGCATTGGGGCAGAACTGCATGAAGAACCGCAAATTCCGAATTATGGCATAGCGGACCGCGGACCACGTCTGAAACCGGGTATGGTGCTCGCGATTGAGCCGATGGTTAACGCAGGGGACAGATATGTCAGAACGCTGGAAGATAACTGGACGGTCGTTACGGTAGATGGTTCACTTTGTGCTCACTTTGAGCATACAGTAGCAGTTACACCGGACGGCATGGAAATTTTCACAAAACTGAATGCGTAGGTGATCTTCACGTGAATACTGGGAGCAGCCCGCAGATTGGTCAAATCGTGAGAATTCTCAAAGGCAAAGATGCCGGAGAGGCTGCCGTTGTTATCGCAGTTGTTGATAGCAGATTTGTATATATTGCCGATGGAGACAAACGCAAGTTTGATGCACCGAAGAAGAAGAATATTCAGCATTTGGAGCTCATACCCTTCATCAGCAGTGAGATTGTGAACAGTTTGGAAGAAACCGGCCGGGTAACGAACGGAAAGCTGCGTTTTGCAGTCATGAAGTATGCTACACCTGCTGGAAAAAGTGCTTATGAGAAAGGAGACTAACTGTGGCTAAGGAAGATGTCATTGAAGTGGAAGGTACGGTCATTGAACCGTTGCCGAATGCAACATTTAAGGTTGAGCTTGAGAACGGTCATCAAATACTTGCCCATGTGTCCGGGAAATTGCGGATGCACTTTATCCGTATCCTAACCGGAGACAAAGTGGTCGTGCAGTTATCGCCTTATGATTTATCAAAAGGACGTATAACTTACCGTAAATAGATGGGAACTACAACAAAAGTTTTGCTTCGCAAAACTTTGAGGAGGTAATTAACATGAAGGTAAGACCTTCTGTAAAGCCCATTTGCGAAAAATGCAAAGTCATCCGCCGCAAAGGGACTGTTATGGTAATTTGCGAAAATCCGAAACACAAACAAAAACAAGGTTAAGAAGGGGGTGTAGCGTAAAATGGCTCGTATAGCTGGAGTGGATTTGCCACGTGATAAACGCGTTGAGATCGCCTTGACTTATATTTTCGGAATCGGTAAAACGACTTCCCAGAAAATTCTTAATGAAACAGGCATTGACGTTAACACACGTGTCCGTGATTTGACGGAAGATGAAGTCAGCAAACTGCGTGAAACGATCGACAAAGAAGTTAAGGTTGAAGGTGACCTTCGTCGTGAAATTTCCTTGAATATTAAACGTCTTACTGAGATCGGCTGTTACCGCGGTGTTCGTCACCGTCGTGGATTGCCTGTTCGCGGTCAACGTACTAAAACGAATGCCCGTACCCGGAAAGGCCCGCGTCGTACGGTAGCAAACAAAAAGAAATAAGAAGAGGTGATAAGAGACAATGGCTAAACCGAAAAAAGTCGTACGTACTAAACGTCGCGACCGGAAAAATATCGAGTCTGGCGTGGCACACATCCGTTCCACGTTCAACAACACTATCGTTACGATCACGGACCCTCACGGAAATGCAATTTCCTGGGCAAGCTCCGGCGGTCAAGGATTTAAAGGTTCCCGTAAATCGACTCCATTTGCAGCGCAAATGGCAGCCGAAACTGCTGCAAAAGCAGCTATGGAACACGGCATGAAGTCCGTTGAAGTTATGGTTAAAGGACCGGGCGCGGGCCGCGAAGCAGCCATCCGTTCCCTTCAGGCCGCTGGCCTTGAAGTAAACCTCATTAAAGACGTAACTCCGGTTCCTCACAATGGATGCCGTCCGCCGAAGCGTCGCCGCGTATAGTGAAATCAGAATTGTGATTGTGGTATAATTCTGACGCATCTGCTAATAATAGGTGTTTAGGCATACTACATGATACACCTGATGGGGTGACAGTTTCATATAGGAGCGACGTTTGAAGGAGGGGTACACTCGTGATAGAAATCGAAAAGCCGAAGATTGAGACCGTAGAAGCCAATGATGAAGGAACCTATGGGAAATTCGTAGTTGAACCGCTGGAACGTGGATATGGCACGACTCTGGGGAACTCGCTTCGCCGGATCTTGCTTTCCTCCCTTCCGGGAGCCGCAGTGACTTCGGTCCAAATTGACGGCGTTCTGCATGAGTTCTCGACCGTTCCTGGCGTAATGGAAGATGTGACGGAAATCATTCTGAACCTTAAAGCTCTTTCCCTGAAAATCCATTCAGACGAAGAGAAAGTGTTCGAGATTGATGCTGAAGGTGAAGGCATCGTTACCGCAGGTGATATCCGTGCGGACAGCGATGTTGAGATCCTGAACCCGGATCTTCATATTGCAACGCTGGGACCTGGCGCGAGACTTCACATGCGAATTTTTGCAGGCCGTGGCCGCGGTTACGTCCAAGCGGACCGTAACAAGCGCGACGATCAGCCCATCGGAGTTATCCCGGTGGATTCCATCTATACGCCTATCTCCCGTGTGAATTATGGCATCGACAATACTCGTGTAGGTCAAGTGACCAACTATGACAAGTTGACGATGGAAATTTGGACGGACGGCAGTATCAGACCGGAAGAAGCTGTTAGCCTGGGAGCCAAAATTTTGAACGAGCACCTCGTTTTGTTCGTAGGTCTTACGGACGAAGCGAAAGACGCCGAAATTATGGTGGAAAAAGAAGAAGACAAAAAAGAAAAAGTGCTTGAGATGACAATCGAAGAGCTTGATCTTTCTGTGCGTTCTTACAACTGCCTCAAACGTGCCGGTATTAATACCGTGCAAGAGCTGACTACGAAAACTGAAGAAGATATGATGAAGGTCCGTAACCTGGGCCGCAAATCTTTGGAAGAAGTTCAAGAGAAGCTTGAGGAACTTGGTTTGGGACTCCGTACAGAAGAATAGCTGGCAGATTGCTTGAGTAAAGGAGGGAAAACAAATGGCATACCAAAAGTTGGGCCGTGATTCCAGTGCGCGTAAAGCATTGTTCCGGGACATGGTAACGGATCTGTTTCTTTATGAGCGTATCCAAACAACAGAAGCTAAAGCGAAAGAAGTTCGTTCTATCGCTGAAAAGCTGATCACTAAAGCGAAAAAGGGCGATCTTCATGCTCGTCGTCAAGTAGCAGCATTTGTCCGCCGTGAGACTGTAGACGGTGAACAGGATGCAATCCAAAAATTGTTCTCTGACATTGCTCCTCGTTACACAGAGCGTCCAGGCGGATACACTCGTATCCTGAAGCTGGGACCTCGTCGTGGCGATGCTGCGCCTATGGTTTATCTTGAATTGGTAGACCGCGCGTAGGATCACAAGTTATGATTTCCGGATGTACCCCTTATCGCACATGCTCTATGTAGTATGGGCAGAGAAGTATTTAACGTTATTGTGCTGCAGGGGCATTTAGGCCCTGCCGTACAATATCCGCGGGAATCACCTTGTATAGAATAGAAGGAGCTCCTGCCGGGGCTCTTTTTTTTTGAAGACGAATGGTGATGTAGTTTGGAACCGCTGAAAGGAAGAACGGAAATGCGTAATCTATTGATGAAGGTCAATTATGACGGTACCCGCTATGATGGCTTTCAGACCCAGCCTCAGGGCAATACGATACAGGACCATGTTGAACATGCCATACTGCATCTGACCGGCGAGAAACTCAAAATAACGGGCTCAGGACGGACTGATGCAGGTGTGCATGCTTATGGCCAGCCGTTTAACTTCCTTACCTCTTCCAAGATCCCGTTAGAGCGTTGGTGCTTGGCCTTGAATGCACGGCTGCCCCAGGATATCGTAGTCACTGAGGCACAGGAGGTACCGCTAGAGTTTCACTCTCGTAGAGGAGCTAAGCGCAAAACCTATCGGTATACGATTAATGGCAACCGTTTCCCGGATCCATTCCAGCGGCGATGGCAGCATCATCATCCGGTGAAGCTTGATATCTCTGCAATGCAGCAAGGTCTGGCCCATATTGTAGGCACCCATGACTTCACGTCGTTCGCATCAAGGAAATCTACGAAGACTTCACATGTCCGGACGATTTTTGAGGCGCATATGGAGCTTGATCTCAGTATGTGCCGGAACGGATCTGCAGACCAGGGAGTAATTCATACCTATATTACAGGCAGTGGCTTTCTACAGCATATGGTTCGCATTATTATGGGAACGCTGATTCATGTAGGGGAAGGTAAGATTCGTGCAGAGGCGGTTGCCGATATTCTTGCTGCCTGCGACCGTGCAGAAGCGGGGCCTACGGCTGTAGCTAAGGGATTAGCACTGTGGAGTGTGGAATATGACGAAGCAGGTAGCTAGATGTTCAGTGCATTTGTATTTATAAAATATTATGCGTTGAATATAAGAAATCACTTGCGCTAGTTATGTTTATGCTGTAATATAAAAGTTGTGTTTTCTTGATGGCTATCCCACAGCCCCGATCAAGAGAATGCCAACAAACAAGTTTTTCTTAACTCACATAATTGTAATCCAATGAGAAACAAGATATACGAAACAGATGATTTTCGTACGAGAACAAGGAGGAAACATTCATGCGTACCACCTATATGGCGAAGCCGAACGAAGTTGAACGCAATTGGCACATCATTGATGCCGAAGGCAAAACACTTGGTCGTTTGGCAAGCGAAGCCGCTGCTCTGATCCGTGGCAAACACAAACCGCAATTCACTCCACATGTTGATACTGGAGATTTCGTAATTGTTATCAACGCTGAGAAGATTCACCTGACCGGCAAGAAAATGCAAAACAAGAAATACTACCGTCACTCGATGCACCCAGGCGGTCTGAAGGTTACTGTTGCAGAAGACCTGATCAAAACCAGACCTGAGCGTATGATTGAATTCGCAGTTCACGGCATGATTCCTAAGACTCGTCAAGGGGATCACATGAAACTGAGACTCAAAGTATATGCTGGCGCTGAACATCCACATGCAGCACAAAAACCTGAAGTTTACGAACTTCGCGGATAAGAATAGAGGAGGACAGTTTCATGGCACAAGTACAATACTATGGGACAGGTCGTCGTAAACATTCGGTAGCACGTGTTCGCCTTGTACCGGGTGAAGGACGCATTGTCATTAACAAACGCGAGATGGACGAATATTTCGGTGTGGAAACACTGAAGATGATCGTAAGACAACCTTTGAACCTGACTGAAACTCTGGGCAACTACGATGTAATCGTTCTTGCACATGGTGGCGGCATTTCCGGTCAAGCTGGAGCAATTCGTCACGGGATTTCCCGTGCATTACTCAAAGTTGACCCTGAATATCGCGGTGCTCTGAAGAAAGCCGGCTTCCTGACTCGTGACCCACGTATGAAGGAACGTAAGAAATACGGCCTCAAAGCGGCTCGTCGTGCTCCACAGTTCTCGAAACGTTAATATCCCTTGTATATCAAGGAAATCAAGCCTCTGGCCTTTATGGTCAGGGGCTTTTTGTTTACTTTTAATTCAATTCCCCATCATCCAAAATACTCCAAAAACATTTCCCCATTACACTATAGATATCCCGAGTTAGTATGTAATATTTCATGCCTGCTTTGGCTCTGCCGGATTCCGGTAGGGCTGCTTTTTTTCTCCGAAAACTCTTGAGAAGCTGCGGGGCTTTGTATGCATTCAAAACTTTCACCCAAAATGGATAAAACCATTGACTTCGGTCCCGAATGCCTTATACTATTCCATATAAGATTAGTTGGAATTAGCGGGTATTGAGGTTTTAGTGTTTAATGAGATACCAGGATGGAGGAGCATATTAATGAACTTAATGGAGAAAGAAGATTTAATCAGAGTTAAGGCCGAGGAATTAGAAAATGCAACGCCGGAGGAAATCATCCGCTGGGCCGTAGATACCTTTCCTAATATAACCTTTGCCTGCAGCTTCGGTGCTGAAGATGTAGTGCTCGTTGATATGCTGCAGAAAGTTAGTCCCTCAACAGACGTTTTTTATCTGGATACAGATTATCATTTCAAGGAAACGTATGAGACAAGAGATGTGATGGCTGAAAAATACGGAATGGAGTTTGTTCGCGTATCCCCACAAATTACACCGGAGGAACAGGCGGTTCAGTACGGTGAGGCACTATGGAATACCGATCCCAACCAATGCTGCGCGATCCGTAAGGTAGAACCGCTTACCCGGATTCTTTCACAGTATGATGCCTGGATTACAGGAATTCGCCGTGATCAGGCACCAACTCGCGCCAATTCCAAAAAAGTCGAATACGATAATAAGTTCGGTCTTGTTAAATTTAATCCGATTGCTAACTGGACCACAGAGGATGTATGGAACTATATCCGTGAGAATGATGTTGTGTATAACCCTTTACATGACCGTAATTTTCCGAGCATCGGCTGCGAGCAATGCACACGGGCGGTGATGCCAGGTGAAGATCCACGTGCGGGAAGATGGTCCGGATCGGACAAGACTGAATGCGGATTGCATAAATAAGAACGGAAATCGAATTGCACAGAAGGAGAGAGAGCATAGATGACTTCAATACATCCTCATGGAGGAACACTGATCCAGCGTGTAGCTGAAGGGACACAGAGAGAAGAACTGCTTCAGCAGGCTTCTGGTCACAAATCGATTACCTTAAACACTTGGACTTTGTCAGATCTGGATCTGATCGGGGTAGGTGCATTTTCTCCGCTCACAGGCTTTCTGAATGAAGAAGATTACCACTCTGTAGTCAAAAGCATGCGTCTTGCAAATGGCACGGTATGGAGTATACCTGTTACTTTGTCTGTGGAAGATAAAGTGGTTTCAGGTCTTGCGGTAGGTGACAGGGTCTCACTGATTGGTGAGGACGACGGAGTTATTTATGGATTACTTGATATTGAAAGTATTTATAGTGTAGATCAGCAGCTTGAAGCGCAGAATGTGTTCAAAACAACGGATCCCGCACACCCAGGTGTGAGCAAGTTGCTGGCTAGGCCGACAACTTATGTTGGTGGACCCATTACCGTTCTAAATCGTCCGCAGCCGGAGAAGTTCGGAGAATTTTACTTTGATCCGGCCGAGACACGTCAAATTTTTGCGGACAAGGGTTGGAGAACTGTTGTAGGCTTTCAGACGCGCAACCCGGTGCACCGTGCACATGAGTACATTCAGAAGTGTGCAATGGAGGTTGTGGATGCGCTGTTCCTTAATCCTCTGGTAGGAGAAACGAAGTCTGATGATGTTCCAGCCAATGTACGCATGAAAAGCTATCTTGCACTGCTGGAGAACTATTATCCGGAAGACCGCACTTTTTTGGGTGTATTCCCTGCTGCAATGCGTTACGCCGGACCGCGGGAAGCGATTTTTCATGCGATGGTTCGTAAAAATTACGGTTGTACCCATTTTATAGTCGGCCGGGATCATGCGGGTGTAGGTGATTATTACGGCACTTATGAAGCCCAAGAAATTTTTTCGAATTTCACAGCAGATGAGTTAGGAATTACCCCATTATTCTTTGAACACAGTTTCTTCTGTGTGAAATGCGGTAACATGGCTTCAAGTAAGACCTGCCCACATCCAAGCGATCAGCATTTGACATTGTCAGGCACGAAAGTGCGCGCGTTGCTAAGAGATGGGAAATGCCCGCCTCCGGAATTTACGCGTCCAGAGGTAGCAGAAATTCTTATTGAGGGAATGTCCGCAGAAGTCACTGCCCAATCCTAATAGCCAGTACTATTTGGCCCTCTTGTCCCATATAGATGAGTAGAATCTATCGGGACGAGGGGGTCTTTGTTATGTCTGGCCGGAAGCAAGGGGAAGTCTCGGTCTGGATCACATGGAGCAGCATCAAAAAAAGCATGGTAGGTGCTGTTTTGCTGGTAATAATGATCGGCATTATTGCTTATGATATGCCAACTGCCAAGACGCTGAATTACTGGAGCCTGCCATTGTCAGGAAAAGTAATTGCTATTGATGCAGGGCATGGAGGCCCTGATGGGGGGGCAGTCAGCCGGGATGGCTTGATTGAAAAGGATATCAATCTTTCAGTCTCTTTATACCTGCGGGATTATTTACAGCAGGCAGGAGCGATAGTGATCATGACCCGGGAAGGCGATTATGACTTAGCCCAGCAAGATACCAAAGGCTACTCTAAGCGCAAGACAGAAGACCTGAAGCAACGGGTAAGAAGTATAGAGGAGAAGGGGGCAGATTTGTTTATAAGTGTGCATATGAATAGTGTGCCTTCAGGACGCTGGAGCGGAGCGCAGACCTTCTATTACCCGAACAACGAAGGGAATAAAGCTTTGGCGGGCTTTGTACAGGATGAGCTCAGAACCACACTTGAGAACACGGACCGGGTTGCGAAGACTGTGAATACCGTGTATTTGCTGAAAGCATTAAAAATGCCTGCAGCACTTGTAGAGGTAGGCTTCCTCTCCCATCCTCAGGAGTCGGCTTTACTTGGGGATGACGTCTACCAGCGAAAGGTTGCTACCAGCATCTACCGGGGGATTCTGAGATACGCTTCTGAACGGTCTTGAGTAGTTACTACGCTTTTGCGGAAGGGTAATGGTATAATAAATCAAAAATACCGGTACCTTACCCGTCCGGAGAGGAAATAGAGGTGCTTTCCATGCTGACCAGGGAACAAATTCAGGAATTATTGCAGCCGCTTACTGACCCGGAATCCGGGAAAAGCCTTATCGAATTGCAGCTGATTCGCGATATCATGGTCAAAGAGGACCGAATCTCACTATCTCTTGTATGTCTCGATACCGATGAGAAAAGCCGTATGGAGCTTGAACAAAGTGTTCGCCTCTTGCTGGATGAGGGAGGAGCGGGCAATGTTCATATCCGGTTGCGTGATGCCACAGATTATGAGCGTGCTATTCTTCGCGGAGAGAGCTCGGAGGACCATACCGTGCAAGAACAAGGCGAACCGTTAAAAGGACACGCAGCGGGTCTTGAGGGGCATGAGCTGATCAATGAGAACTCAGGTGTGAAGTTCATCGCGATTGCCAGCGGCAAGGGTGGAGTAGGCAAATCGACAGTCACCGTTAATTTGGCAGTGGCATTGGCCAGAAAAGGCAAAAAGGTCGGACTGATTGACGCTGACATCTATGGTTTCAGCATTCCCGATATGATGGGGATTGAAGAAGGCCCGATTGTAGAAGAAGGAACTATTATTCCTGTCGAACGTTTCGGAGTAAAAGTCATGTCTATGGGCTTTTTTATCCGTGAGAATAGCCCTGTCATTTGGAGGGGACCAATGCTTGGCAAAATGCTTCGCCAGTTCTTCAGCGATGTCGGCTGGGGTGAGCTTGATTATATGCTGCTTGATTTGCCGCCTGGAACGGGTGACGTAGCACTTGATGTCCATCAGATGCTGCCGCACAGTAAGGAGATCATTGTTACTACCCCTCATGCAACCGCGGCATTTGTAGCGGCGAGAGCGGGCTCTATGGCGCTGCAGACCGATCATGAGGTTCTTGGGGTCATTGAGAACATGGCTTATTATGAGTGTTCTTCCTGCGGAAAGAAGGATTACATCTTTGGCCGGGGAGGCGGAGCGAGATTGGCTGAAACCCTTCATACGGAGCTGCTTGCCCAGATTCCTCTGGGCGCACCGGATAATCATATTTCCGAGCCGGATTTCTCGCCGTCTGTGTACAAGGCGGAGACAGCAACCGCACAGCTGTTCGCTGAGATGGCTGACAAGTTGATTTCCAAATACGAATAGTGTGTGTAAATAACCAAAAGAGGCCGGTTCCGTTAATAGGAAGGCCTCTTTTTTTGAATCAGGATCCTGAATCATCACTGCCTTTGTTTCCACTGCTTCCCTTCTCTTTACCCGAATCCTTCTTTTCAACCTTAGGCTGCAATTCGTCTTGAACTACAGTCTTAAGGAGATCGAGTACCTCCATTCGGAACAATGGATTTTGCATGGCCTCCTGCATGATGGTCATGGATTGTTTGCGGTAATCAGAAGTTTTGGTAAGATCAAGGAACATCTTCATCATTTCAGGTGATTTCATGATTTCAGCAACGGACTTCTGGTATGTTGGATCTTTAATCAACTGAAGGTGGAGCTCTTTGTTTTGTGAATTAATTGCTTTTGCGAAATCTCCTGCGAATTGTGGATCTGTCATGATTTTTTCAATTTCCTTCTGATACTCCGGTGCAGTGATGGTATCCTTTACCGCAACTCTGATTTGCTCGTTGGTTTGCATTGGCATCATCTTCATACTCAGGCCGCTGGAGCTGCTTCCCTCAGAGCCGGAGCTTGGAGCAGACAATGCCTCCTGCACTGCTTTCTTTCCCTCTTCGCTTTTCAATATATCTACAACCATTGTCTTCATTTCCTTGTAACTGACCTGTCCGGAAGAGGAACTGCTCTGTTCGCTGCCACAAGCCGTTAGGGTGATAACCATGCTGAGCAACAAGCTCCCAGTCCACAAAGTCCTCCACTTCATTGGCGCTGCCCTCCTTTATGGGATTCCTGCATGTAGTATGCCGCAGAGGTAAGCTTTTATGTTGCGCTTGGAATGGTTTTTTGACGGTAAGCTTGGTAAAATAAATCTGACGTGTGGGAGGTGAAAAGGCTGAATATAAGGAAATGGTTTTATTTATTCTGGACCACGCTTCTGATCGGGGCGGGAGGGGCCGTCATTGCCGGACTTTTACTGCAAGTTGTTAACGGTGGAATTGATTTCAAAAGCACAGCCGATTCATTAATCTATCCGCTGATCCTTCTAGGCTACGGCATGCTTGTGAGCGTTTACGCTCAACTGGGTTTTTTTGCGTATCTGATTCTGAATTATATGGGAATCGGGGTGTTCCCGCGAAAGGCATGGCAATATATCCAGATTATACTGTCTCTGCTTGCCCTGCTCGAACTGATTTTTTTGCGTACTTTTGTAGGCGGAGGCAGAAATGTAGTCTCTGATTTGCTTTTGGGCATCGGCATTCTGCTTACTGCGATTATCGTGGCCTATTTCAAAGTACGGAGCACGAACAGATCAGCCTGGATTCCGACATTTTTCTTTTTGACAGCCATTACCATAGTGGAGATCATTGGAGTACTCCGCATAGGAGTAGACAGTGCCACTGTTTTTATTGTGGTCCCGCTCATTGCCTGTAATGCATTCCAAATCTTGATGCTCCACCGGATCCTTAAGCCAAAACAATGATAAAATATGCAGTAAACAACCCCGCTCCTCGGTTATGAGAAGTCGGGGTTTTGTAAAAAAAGGATACCAGCCTGAATAGCATGGCGTAGCTGTTTCTACTTGATAAGATTAAAAACAGAAGCAGCAGGTTAATCTTTAAGAACAGCGTACATAACTAAAAATCGATTGAAACGACTAGGAGGGTATATATGAACATCAAGCGCTATATGATAAAAGACAAAAATGAATCTGTCCTGAAAAAACTCGATCCCGAAGAGAGCGGGGACTTTAAATCAAAGGAAGAGGCAGAGGCCGAAATGGCAAAGCTCAAGGAGCGTCTCGCCGAACTGCAGGATATTCTTTTCGCCCAGAAAAAGCACTCACTACTGGTCATTCTTCAAGGAATGGACTCCAGCGGGAAAGATGGAACGGTCAAGCATATTTTCTCCGGCATTAATCCACAAGGATTTATGGTCACCAGCTTCAAAAAACCTTCCTTGGAGGAGGAAGCCCACGATTTCCTGTGGAGAGTGCACATGAAGACACCTCCCAAGGGTTACATCGCCGCATTCAACCGTTCTCATTATGAGGATGTTCTGGTACCCCGGGTGCACGACAATCTCAAAAAAGAAGAAATGAAACGTCGTTTCCGCTACATTCGTGAGTTTGAGGCCATGCTGGCGGAAGAGGGAACAACGATAATTAAGCTTTTTTTGCACATCTCCAAGGATAAGCAGCTAGAAAAGATCCAGGAACGGCTGCAGGACCCGACCAAACATTGGAAGTTTGATGCAAGTGATCTGCAGGAGCGGGAGTATTGGGACGATTATCAGGAAGCATATGAAGATGTCTTTAAGGAGACCAGTACCGATAATGCACCGTGGTATTGGATTCCTGCCAATCACCGTTGGTACCGCAATTACTTGGCTTTAGCCATTGTTGTCAAGACCCTGGAGAGTCTGGATCTGAGCTATCCAAAGCTGGATACTCCCACACCTGATATTTCAGAACTCATTTCTCCGCGGCACTAGGATATTCACCTTGGGCAACAGAAGGACAGCGAGAAACAAACTTGGATCTTACATGCCGGCAGCATCTTCCAAACCTTCATTGAGCATAGCGGAATCACGGACTTCCTTGCCCTCAGCACTGCTTTGGCTGATTAGTTCGGATACAGTTACAAATTCATAGCCTTGACTACGGAGGTTATCAATAATCTGCGGAAGGGCTTCATGGGTCTGCTTGCAGGAATCACTCGCATGTAAAAGCACAATATCACCGGGATGTGCCTTGCTGGTCACACGTTTCACGATATTATCCACACCGATGTTTTTCCAATCCAGCGAGTCTGTATCCCACTGTATCACCTTGTATCCCAGACCGCTTGCAACCTGAAGTACCCTTTTGTCAAAATCACCATTCGGCATCCGGATCAAATTAGGCTCTTTGCCGGTCAATTCAGTCAGTACAGTGTGGGCAGTTGTAATCTGGGTCTTGATTTCTTCATTACTCAAGGTGCTGTAATTGACGTGCTTGTGGCCATGGCTGCCGATTTCGTAACCGGCGTCTTTAATGCTTGTAACAATTTCCGGATGTGTTTTGCTCCAGGGAGATGAGAGGAAGAAGGTCGCTTTATCTACCTTTTTATCTTCGAGCACCTTCAGAATCGGTCCAGGCCGTTTCTCTCCCCAGCTGATGTCAAACGTTAAGGCGATGAGCTTCTTCTCTGTCGGTACGCTGTAAATGGCGGAAGGGGCTGTTTCCGAAAAAACGGTAATATTGCCTCTCTCGACATAAACGACACCGGCAGCAAGAAGCGCAGCGGCAAAGATATAGATGAACCGTTTTATCTTTTTGCCGCTGAATACATAAAATGAATTCATATTGTTAGCGCTCCTCTCCCATGCGAAATGCTTGTTTGTTCTAAATGTATGCTCGTACAGGGCGCTTATGACCTTATATATGTCCAACATACGTTCAGGAGGTAATTATGCTGTCTTTCCCCGCTTTCGCAAGAGATGTATCCGCAATTCGCAAAGCAGTATTACTCGCTCTTTTATTATTTGTGGCGGGAGGGATTATTGGCTGGATTGGCACTGGCAGTCTGCAAAGGCTTCTATCCGATCAGTTGGAGGGTTTGAGTAAAATCAGCGGCAGCCTTAAAGAGTCCTCACATCCGAAATGGAGCTTTTTTCAATTTATATTTCTGAACAACAGTATCAAAGGAGTGCTCATTATCTTCTTAGGCGCTATATTCGGAATATTGCCTGCAGTGTTTTTATTGATTAATGGTGGAGTGATCGGTTATCTGATTCATTTGTCAGCCATGCAGGGACTAGATATGTTTGACCTTATCGTTAAAGGACTGCTGCCGCATGGGATTATTGAAATCCCGGCGATCATTATCGCCTGCGCGTTTGGTTTGCAGTTTGGCTGGAATGTAATCTCCGATTTGTTCAGTTCAGCTGCCACGAGAGAACAGAGGAGCGGTGCGTGGCCGGCCTTTATGCGCCAAACTCTAAGAGCCTCCATATGGATTGTTATTCTGCTGTTTATTGCCGCAATCATTGAAAGCACAATTACTTTTTCGTTGTTATCATAAAAATTCAGAGAATTGAGCATAACATTAAAGCCTTTCATTCCGGGGACAGAAAGGTAAAGCTATATGCTCGAGCTTGGAAGATGGCCATGTAGGATATTTTAATAATTATGGTTATAGATGCGATGCTCCGGTTAATCTAGTGTAAGTGGATATCTAACGCAGCTTTCCCCAACCCATGGACTATCTTCTTTAGCACAAGTAGCAGCATTTAAGAATTTGTCGAATTTAATTTGATGAAGGAGGCCAAGCATATGTTGGGAATGTTGTTCAATGAAAAAGAGTGCAAGGAGCTGGATTATGTTCTTCGTAAAGAGCTTGATGAAATGCTCCTTGATTTAAGTGATCAACGCTTGGACCAAAATATCAGACATGCCATAGCCAATCGATATAAAACTGTATTCCGGATGTATGCGCGTTTTGCCCCGCAGAAGGAGCTATCCAAGTATGCATGGGGAGGACGTTATTCCCAGTCTAAACATTAGAAAAGTGATTTTAATTAAATAGGTTGACTAAAAGGGAGCCGCTGTGATACATTATATCTCGCGCTCCTTTTCAATGTGTTGAAGAGTAGCCATCGGCAAGAAAAGATGAAAAAAACATTTTTTCAAAAAAACACTTGCCAAATACTTAAGAGCTGTGATATATTATAAAGGTCGCCGCTGAGACGCGGTGATGAAGTGAAAACGAGACATTGATCTTTGAAAACTGAACAACGAGTGAGTGGGATTTCACGCAAGTGAGATCCAAAAATAGAGAATATTTTATTCTCGTCAGATGTTTCAAAATGAGCAATCGCTCTTTCTAAATACCAATTTGGAGAGTTTGATCCTGGCTCAGGACGAACGCTGGCGGCGTGCCTAATACATGCAAGTCGAGCGGAGCTTATCCTTCGGGATAAGCTTAGCGGCGGACGGGTGAGTAACACGTAGGCAACCTACCCTCTAGACTGGGATAACTACCGGAAACGGTAGCTAATACC
>NZ_LVWI01000052.1 GCF_001909055.1 Paenibacillus helianthi | reverse complement strand
GTGAGTGGGGTGAGTGGGGTAAGTGGGTTCAGGGGAGAGCTGCGTCCCAAACTGTTGCCCCGCTCCCCCAGCCCGTTCCTGATCTACACTGCGGATGGCTTCAGTTCCGCTCGCCAGCACTCCTTACCCGCTCGTCAGCACTCCTTACCTGCTCGCCAGCACTCTTTACTCACAAGTCAATCACTCTTGATCCGCTTTGGCAGCCGGCTGCACATGGAGTTCCGCTTGCTTCAGCCTCCGTATACCGGCTCATTACTTCTGTAGCCCGGCAACAGTCTGGCGGGTGACTAACGCAGTATTCACGAACAACTGCTGGGGCTTGGTCTCCGGCTGTTGAAGCAGCTGTACCAGCATTTTGGTGCCGAGCTCGCTGATCTCTGTAATGGGTTTGCGGACTGTGGTCAGGGCTGGATTCGTGTACCGGGCGAACATAATATCATCGAATCCAATGAGGGAAATCTGGCCCGGAACATCGGCCTTGTGGGCGTAGCAGGCGTTCATCGCGCCAATCGCCATATCGTCATTGGAGCAGAACACCGCTGTCGGCGGATCTTCCAGCAGGAGCAGGGCAGCCATTGCCGCGTATCCGCTCTCAATGCTGTAGTCTCCAGCCGCAAAGTAATCGGAGTTCAGCGGAAGACGATGGGCAATCAGGCTGTCCATGAAGCCCTGTTTGCGCTCGCTCGATGACTTGAAGCCAGGCTTGCCTTCGATAATAGCGAATTTCTGGTGTCCCTGCCGGACAGCATAATCAATGGCTGCCTTCACGCCTTCACGGTCATTTGCGACCACGTTCATAATGCCGGGATCTTCAAGCTGGCGGTTCAGCACTACCAGGGGAATCCCCATCTTCTTCACATGATAGATGAAGGCATTATCCTCGTCGCTCTGGCTCATGACCAGAATGCCGTCAAAACGCTGCGGCTGAATATTGCCGAAGTTGTGAACGCCGTCAATACCGTTGACCGTCAGGTTGAAGTTCTCATCCAAGATATGGCTGATTCCTTTGATTGCATCGACCAGGAAGCTGGCCGAGGTCCCCTGTTCAATACTGGAGAAGAACAGACCGATGGTGAAGGATCTTTTGGTCACCAGGCTCTTGGCGCTGTAGTTGGGCACATAGTTCATTTCGGCGGCGATTTTTTCGATTTTGTCCCGGGTTACTTTCTTGATCAGCGGGCTGCCGTTCAGCGCTCGGGAAACGGTCGTATGGGAGACGCCGGCGACACGTGCAATGTCTTTGATGGTGATCATAATATCTCTCCGGGAAAATAGAATTGTTAACGATTTCAGTTTACGATTTCCACACGGTCAAGTCAAGGAAATGTTAAAATGCACACGTTAAAATTTTTGTGGCAGAATGCCATCTCTGGCGCTATAATTTATTTGCTTGCCTGAGATAAATGAGAGCCTCCTGAATCTGAATTAAACCTGCCAGGTAGCCGGTTTGGGTCGCCGGGCCCGTCGAGTAGGAAGTTTTACCTATTATATCAATGCACCCGTGATCACCAATGACCAAGAAGGCTTAGGCGCATTCCTGCAGGTCTGTGGAGAATACGAGAACAGGCCTACCTGATGCGCCAGGCCTGTACGTGAAGTCGATGGATGAGGAGGAAGAACAGATGCTGGTAGGAAAAGAAGCCTTCTGTGATTTTCATACCATACAGGAAGCAGTAAATGCGCTGGAATCTCAGCCGGAGGATGAAGAACGAACGCTGTATATTTTGTCAGGTGTATACGAGGAAACGGTAAGGATATACCGTTCCCATCTGCGGATTATCGGCATTGGCCACGTGGTAATTACCATGAACCGGTATGCCAGGGAACTGGACGCCGCAGGTGAAGAGATCACCACCTTTGCCACCCCGACGCTCTTCCTTGGGGGACACCGTTTGGTTGTGGAGAATCTGACGGTTGCCAATACGGCCGGACAGGGAACAGATATTGGGCAGGCCGTGGCGGTATATGCTCATTGTGACGAGACGGTCTTCCGCAACTGTACCTTCAAGGGATATCAGGATACCCTGTTAACGGGACCGCTGCCTCCTGCGACTAAGGAGGGCAAACCCTTCGGCGGCATCCCGCTCAAAAAGCGGCATGACCGCTGCCGCCAGCTCTATACCCATTGTTATATTGAGGGAACAGTGGACTTTATTTTTGGAGGGGCAGTAGCCTATTTCGAACATTGTGAAATCCGCAGTCTGCTACATTACGGCCAGGGTGAGGGATACATAACGGCAGCGTCCACGCCCGAGGGTCAGGAATACGGGTATATTTTCAGCGGGTGCTTCTTAACGGCTGATCCAGGCGTAACCGGGGTCTACCTGGGACGGCCATGGCGCAGTTACGCCCAGACCGAACTTGTGAATTGCCGCTACGGCAGACATATTGATCCCCGGGGCTGGGATCATTGGGATGATCCGCATAATGAACGGACCGTGAGATATTGCGAATACGGTGTGGCGGGTGATGATCCCTTGCGGGGACAGCGTGCCGATTGGGCGCTGTTGCCTGATATGTCTGAGGAGGCACCAGGCAAAGCACAGATTTTTGCCGGTACGGATTTCTGGAAGAGGGTGGGTACCCATAGCTAGACAGCAGAGACCATGCCTGACTTCGAGTCCCTGATCATGGACGGCAGCATGCAGGAGAAGCGTCCTTTTCGATACTGCTGAAGCTGTACAAGGGGATGCTGCTGAATCTGCTGGTCCCCTTACTGTTCTATCTTCTCAATCATGCAATAACCCGGTTTGCCGCTGCCGTGGCAACCCCCAAAAAAGCGGACACCTGATCCTCTCAGGTGTCCGCTTTTTCATAAGATTTTATTTATCCTTGGCTTTATCTTTCTGGCCGGCATCCTTAGGAGAATCTCCTGTAAGAGTTTCCTGCACATTGTCCATAATGCCTCCGACGATATCATCCAGCTTGTCTGTAGATGCCGTCTGTCCAGGTCTGCTCGCATCGGGAATCTGATTAAAACCGGCGCTCGGTTTGTCTTTGAATTTCTCTTTGTCACTCATACTCTCATTCCTTTCCATGCTGCCGAAGTTAGAATATGTCCAAAACGCCTATCTTATGTAACGAGTACACCATATGGACGGATCTGAACCAGTGTGCATCGGGAAGCAGCATTTGGCAAAGGCGAAAGCTATAGAGCTGGAGGTCCTTCGTGGAGGTCCTTCAATTGGAGAAAGCAGGAAATTCATGCTTAAAGCGGAATGTAATAATATGGAGGCTAAGCTTTGTTATGCTGAAATTTCGTGATTTCCCGGTCGTAGTGGGATATACTGCCGTCGAATCTTTTGAGACGCACATAGTCTTCGGCAAACTTTTCCACGATTCCGATCCCCACCTGGGAATACATTCCGTCAGGATCGAGCTGCAACGCGGACACAAAGGTCTGCGACAGTGCGGCGACAAAAAAATCAACATTTTTAACGAGTGTCTGCGGCATGGCTGATATTCCTCCGTTCATTCGCTTTAGCGCGTCTAGCTACAAAAGCTTTTTATCTATAATACGACAGCCTTTGCATTTTGAAAATAGGATTTAATTTGCAGGATTTGTGAAAATAACGCTTTGTGTTTCAAGTGAAGGAGGAAAAAATGCATGAGCGCTGCAAAAAAGACACTTGTTATTACGCTGACGGTCCTCGGACTGCTCATCGTGCTGACTCCCATCGTTTATGCAAGGATTGGCACCATAGTCTATGCCCACAGGGTCAAAGTCTACCTGACAGAAGAAATGGGCTATGCCCGGCCGGAAATTGCTTCGGTAAAAGGGAAATGGACCATTAAGGCCCCACCGTTTGTTGTACATGTCAAGTTTAGAGACGAGCCGGAGGTGGAGTATACTTATTTTGCACACGCTGGAGTGATACAATTCAGCCACGAGATTTCCCGGAAAGGCTTGGACCAGGGGGTCACGGAGAAGAACTTGAAGCATTACGTTCCTCTGGATTAAATACAAGATTAAGGCGGTCGGCAGCATGGAAAAAAATAACACAGAGCAAGCCAGGGAACTGTTCACCCGTTATCTGGGGAACCCCATACAGATGCACCGTGAAGGTGTGCTGCAGCAGTATAAGCAGTACGAGGTCGACAAAGAAACAGAAAAACAATGGGCAGAGGATATGATTGCGGGATATCTGAAGCAGTTGTCGATCCGCGACTGGGAAGCTGTGGACACGCTAGAGACGCTTTCCAGGCAATATCCGAATCCTGAAATGGCGGAAAAGATAGTATCGTTTGCTTCACGCAATCTCATGAGCGCAGACAGCATCGTCAGACTGCGGTTCTCCGAAAACCTGGTGGGCATCATCCGCTCCCATAAAAAAGTATTGTCCCGTGAGCAGTTATTCACCGCCTGCCGGGCCGCCGCTGAGCTGCTGCAATCTGTCACCAGGCAGCCTCTTGTGGTCGATCCGGGTCATGAGCTGGAGCAGCTGGGCCTCAAAGACAAACGGGGGTTGAACAGCAGGGCCAAGAAGAGCATGGATGAAGTCGAAGCGTTGTTGAACTGAAGAAGGTTTGAACGCTAAAAAGTAAAATTTATGGAGGAATCCCGATGAGATTGCTGGTCTCCCAGCCGTACCACGAAGCTGGTTTGTTGAAGCTGCAAGAAGAGCTGCGGCAGTGGTCCAATTTATGCGATGCGGTACTCTATCCTGAAGGATATGTGACGGATCCGGGCAGTGTGCAGACCCTTCGCGGCCTTGCCAGGCAGCACCGAAAGCTGGTGATTACCAGCTATAGAGATGAGAACCACAAGGACCGGGCATTAATGATTGGGCCCGGTGGAGAAATTCTCCTTGAACGGGCGAAGTCTCCCATGCAAGGAGAGCTGTATACTCCATCAGTAGCTGACGCCTTAGGTATGCAGATCGGTTATCTGCTGTGTGTGGAGATCTTACAGGGACTGAACGGGCTGGAGGGGCAAGCCGAATCTCTGGATTTCATAGCCCATCCGATTGGCGTGGGCATGTTCAGTGAAGAACAGTTTGCTTTGTGGACAGAGGAGGCTGCACGGATTGCAGTGAAATATAAATGTCCTGTCGTCGGAACCAGTCATGCTGACGGCTCCTACCGGAATTGCGGAGTGTCCATCCCCATCTCCTACTGTATAGATGCAAATGGTCAGCCGCTGTACATTTCCAAGGCTGACACAAGAAGCCGCATTGTGGATTTGAAGAGCGGCAGTGTTGTGGTTGCGGGACCGGACGGGGACCACGAGACAGGAACAGGTCTGGCTGGAACTGTAAAAACACATGAATAGTAAGTGGATTCACACTATGAGTGAGTTGCAATGATTGATGCTCTGAAAAAGGTCTGCTCAGCGAAATATGACATAAAGCTGTCCGGTTAGTTATGCTACGATTTTCTGGCTACACTGAAACGGAATAATGAGACAGAGAACCGTCAGGAGGAGACAACAATGGCAGAACCGCTAAAAGCAATGTACAACGAGGAATTTCTGCGCGGCTTCGGCACGAAGGTGAAGGAAGTACACGGCAGTTTCGACCTTGAGGGTTTTGTCGCTGCAGCGATGCGTGACCCTTGGGAGGCGCTGGAGCTTAAAGGACGGATGCGGCGGATCACGGAGACGCTGGGAACCTTTTTGCCCCGGCGGTATGAGGATGCTCTGGAGATTCTGTTTGCGATAGATGAAGAATGTGTCGGCTTCCCTTATCTGTTCTTCCCCGATTTCGTCGAGGTGTATGGTGCCAGCGATGAACACTTTGAGCTGTCCATGACAGCACTGGAGCGCTTCACGTCCAGATCATCGGCGGAATTCGCTGTCCGCCCCTTTCTGCTGCGTGACCCGCAGCGGATGATGGCACAGATGCTGCAATGGTCGAAGCATCCCAATGAGCATGTACGGCGGCTGTCCAGTGAAGGAAGCCGGCCCCGCTTGCCTTGGGGGCAGGCGTTGCCCATGTTCAAGCGTGACCCGTCGCCGGTGCTGCCGGTGCTGGAACAATTGAAGGCTGACCCTTCGCTGTACGTCCGCAAGAGTGTGGCGAACAATTTGAACGACATTGCCAAGGACCATCCCGAAGTTGTGATGGATACCGTACGGCGCTGGAAGGGTGTGAGTGCGCACACGGACTGGATTGTGCGCCATGGATGCCGCACACTGATCCGCAAAGCGGACCCTGAGATCATGGCCCTCTTTGGTTATGCTAGCCAGGAGAACGAGACACCTCTGGCCGTCAGTGCCGTCCTGTCTGTAGAGCCTGCGGAACTGCACATAGGCGACAGCTGTGAGCTGGCTTATGCCCTTTCCATTCGTGAGGGGGAAGCGGTCCGTATACGTGTAGAATACGGTATTGATTTTGTGAAAGCCGGGGGCAAGACCTCGCGCAAGCTGTTCCTGCTCTCGGACAAAACAGTTCCCGGCGGCGCCCGGCTGACCGGAAAACGGACTCACCGTTGGGCAGATCTGACCACCCGCCGCCACTATGCGGGAGAGCATACCCTCACGCTGCTGGTGAACGGGCGTGAAGCCGCATCTGCAGTGCTTGTGCTGAAGCCGCAGCACCTTGGAGACCTGAAGCTATGATTAAGTATATTTATATGTGAGGGGGCCGGGTATGAACGGAAGACTGGTATATCCGGTTATGCTGCTGTCCCTGCTGGTGACTCTGCTTGCGGGTTGCGGAGACACAAGAAGCTCTGCTCCTGAAGAGTCGGCTGAGTCGCCTCCGGCAGCTGTCACCATGCCGGAGAAGAAGCCCGGGGACTTCGCTTTTTCTGTCCGTTATGGCATCACAGCCCGGAATGAGATTAATACCTTCAACGGTACGGTAACGAAGGATTTGATCTCCAACGGTACAGCGACAATAAATCTCCGACTGACAGACGCTGAAATGGATGATATTTATCAGCAGCTACGCGGGATGAATGCGCTGGGCGGCCTGGAGCTGGAGATTAAGGACAAGACCTGTGGGCGTGAACCCTACACCGAAGAACTCTGGACGATTCAGGTGAATGGTCAGCAGGAAACACTCAATTGGAGTGAAGCGAATTGCGAAATCACAGCCGATGCCAAGAGATTCGAAGCATTGCGGATTAAGATCGTGAAGCTGGTCCAGAGCAGACCCGAGTACCAGGCGCTTCCTGAAGCGGTTGGGGGATATGATTAATCGGCTACACACATAAAAGCGGAACCCTTAGCAGCGGGGTTCCGCTTTTTTCGGCTGACAAAGTATTGCGGCTACCGCTATGGAAGCTTAATGTGAAGCTGATGGTTGTCTTTGGGAACCCGTCTAGCCATTCCAAGCACATAGCTTTTGAGTCCGCTTGAGGGTGCGTTCTGCCACAGCCGGAAGCCGTCTAACGCGATCACCCCCGGAAGGTCAGTCTTGGCTGTGCCGGCAAAATAAATTTCGTTGAGCCGTCCCACCAGATCCGCCATGACCTGAAGCTCAGCGTCTGAATACTTGTCATAAGCCTCATCCTCCGACAGCCGGGCATAACTTCGGGTAGAGGAACGCTTTCTGAAGTTCTGCTCGCTATAGGTGCCGAAGTTCAGCAGATTACTGTCCTTGCTGCCGGAAGAAGCTGCCCACAGCTCCATATTCAGCTTGGAGGTGCTGTAGTCAAGTGTGTGATCCGCAGAAGAGTACTTCAGCATTCCGTATTGATGAGGATACACGGATAAGGCGCTGTCCGCGATATCATAAATGCTGGTGCCATCCCCGCTATTTTCGCTGATGTCCTGAATATGGATATGTCCGCTGAGTGCAGTGGCAATTCCGTTCCGCTTCAAGGCGTCGACCACCTGTGCATTGTCATTAACTGTGAAGCCCTCTTGAATGAAGTCACTATGATCCAGCAGACTGTGATGCATGACCGCTATGATATGCGCTCCACTGCTTGAGGCCAGCTTTCCGCATTCATCGATCCACTGCAATGTGGAAGGAGGGACTCTTCCATCCAGCTGGGGGTGACCAAGTGCTGAATTGTTAGCGTATTGACTGGTGTCCAGCATGAGAAGCCAGAGATCCTCAGAGGGGGCTGCCAGATAACTCAGGGTATCTTTATCGTTAAGCAAGGCTTCGTCATACCCGAAGGCGCGGTAGAGGCTGCGGAATTCTTTTGGAGTGATATTGTCCGCCATATATTGCCGCTCGTCCTTGAATTCGCGCGCCCAGGGATTCAGAATATCGTGATTACCGGGAATAACATATACCCTTGTTCCGGTATTCTGTTCAATGATTTTTAGTCGCTTGGCCAGATCCTTATGGCTGCGCTTTTCCCCATTGTTGGTGAGATCCCCGCTGATGATGAGCGCATCCGGCTTTCGGATTTCGATATCATGGCCCAGTGCGCTAATGATTTCTTCACTGTACCCCAGTTGCTTACCGTCTCCGGCGGCGAGAAATTGATTGAAGGCCGGGCCGAAGTCAGTCAGGCTTTTGGACAGGTAGTGTGTGTCTGTCGTGGTCATGATCGTCAGATTATGACCGGATTGAATCCGGTATTGCTGCGGCGTAGTCTCTTGCCCGCTGCATGAAGCCACGGTGAGCAGGACCGGGATAAGCACGAACCTGCGGAATGAAATATGCATGATAGCCTCTTTCTCCATAACCTGCAAAGAGGTGCTTCCCCGGGCAAATATGCCTTTAGAGAAACACCTTGTGCGGAAACCTATACATTATTTTTTAACTTCTGTTACACCCGTTACTTTTCCCTGGTCCGATGCACTGTAGGTGGCCTGGTACTTTTCATCGGAGAAATAGACATTGCCCTTGATGGTTGCATTCACAACATTGAAACCTTTCGCCTCCACATATACGTCACCTACAAAGGTGCCGCCCTGAATTCGGGCATTTTCACTTTTGATGGTGATTTTGGGTGCGGTCAGGGTAAAAGAGTTGGTGATGTTGTGATCTGCATCCTGCGTGTACAGCGCGATCTTGCGTGCCGGTTCATTCTTGTGGATGAATTGGCCGTCGACGACGAGATCCTCCGTGAAGGTCAGATCCTTAAGGGTAGCAGCAATCCAGGTACCGTCCTTGCTGATCGCTTTTTTGAAATCCTCTCCGTTGTCAACCACGGAAGCCGAGGTTACAGCGTCAGGTGCAGCAGTGGCATTGCTGGCGGTTCCGTTGCCCGCTGGCGTGTTGGTGCCTGCCGTATTATTGTTCGCAGAGTTTCCGCATCCGACAAGCAATGTCAGAACGAATACTGCTGCTAAGGCTGCTAGCTTCTTCATGTGAATATCCTCCTTGGGGTATGGGACTATGCGACATGCTTTAAATTTAATATAGAATGATTAGTGCGGAATTAATGTGAGATTACTCATAGGTTGGGGTATAATATTTACCGAACGTTCTATAAATGGTAAAATAGACGCAGAAAGGGGCTTGATTATGGCAAGAAGCAAAGAGTTTGATGTAGACAACGTGCTGGGCAAGGCGATGAACGTCTTTTGGCAGCAGGGCTATGAAAAAACTTCTATGCAGGATCTGGTTACCGGTATGGGTATTCATAAGCGGAGCATGTATGATACTTTTGGAGACAAGCACACCTTATATATAAAAGCTATGGAACGATTTGCAGAGATGACCGCCAGCAAGATGGAGGGTCGTGTGGAAGGTACGGACTCCGCCAAGGAAGCCATCCGGCTATTGTTTGATACAATCATCTACAAGCAGGAGTCAGAGCCAACAGGCTGTCTGCTGGTGAATACGGCGGTTGAACTGGCTAATCATGATCCGGCGGCAACCTCCAAGGTAAATGAGGCTTTTCTGCAAACGGAACAGCTCTTTGAACGATTGGTCGTACAAGGGCAGGCGAGCGGTGAAATCTCCAGCCGTCACCAGGCGGCTAATCTGGCTGTATTCCTGCATAATGCCCTGGTGGGTCTTCGGGTCATGGTCAAAACCACACCGGATAAGGACAAGCTGCAGACTATAGCCGATACCACACTTGCGATGCTGGATTAATGACCATGGGGATATTATGAACCCCCGGCTGGTATATTATCTAATAATATTGCCGAAAGTCCAACATTTGCTGGAGTCATGGCCAATTCCAAAATAAAATTATCACATGTTAGGGTAATAAAGTTACGGCAGAAAGGGGCTAGGTTCAATGGCCAAGCAGAAATATTATGTAGTATGGGAAGGCAAGAACCCGGGAGTATACGGGACATGGGCGGAATGCCAGGCGCAGACGGATCATTTTACAGGGGCAAAGTATAAATCCTACGAATCCAGAGCGGAGGCAGACGCCGCCTACAAGGCAGGGTGGAAGGGGAACTGGGGAACCGGAGCCGCAGCCTCGGGTGCAGGGAAGAGCAAATCTGCAAGCACGTATAAGCGCAGTACAACGGCTGCTGAGTCTTCGTCGGAGATTGATTACGACAGCATTTCCGTAGACGTGGGGACCCGCGGCAACCCTGGACCTGTAGAATATAAGGGGGTCGATACGCAGACCGGGGATCTCATTTTTTCATGCGGACCGATCAAGAAAGGCACCAATAATCTAGGGGAGTTCCTGGCGATTGTCCACGCGTTGGCTCTGCTGAATAAAGAAGGAAGCAGCCGCACGATTTACAGTGATTCCGTGAATGCCATGAAATGGGTTAAGCAAAAGAAGGTTGCCACCACGCTGCCGCGTGATGCTTCAACCGAGGAAATCTGGACACTGATTGACCGCGCGGAACATTGGCTGCAGACGAATACATACAAGAACAAAGTACTCAAGTGGCAGACCAAAGAGTGGGGAGAGATCAAGGCTGATTACGGGCGGAAATAAACTGCCGGGAGCCAGCTATATTTTGGGTAATATCAGGTAAAGAATGAATAACACGCATGGGAGCGGGAGGAAACATAAATGTTCGGCAACGATTGGGATGAAATTCTGCAGGAAGAGACATTGAAGTCTTATTTTCAGGAGCTGCGTTATGGGCTGGCGCGGGAATACAAAGAGTACACGGTATATCCGCCCAAGGACGAATTATTCTCAGCGCTTAAGCTGACGCCTTACAGCAAGACAAGAGTAGTCATACTGGGGCAAGACCCCTATCATGGAGCGGGACAGGCACATGGACTCAGCTTCTCGGTCAAACCCGGGGTGCGGATCCCACCTTCCCTGCGCAATATCTACACAGAGCTGCACTCAGACATGGATGTGCCAGTTCCGAACCACGGCTCGCTGCTGCACTGGGCGGAGGAAGGGGTTCTGATGCTGAATGCTGTGCTGACGGTCCGGGAAGGACAACCTAATTCCCATAAAGGACTCGGCTGGGAGACTTTCACCGATGCGGTGATGGAGAAGCTGAACGAACGGCAGGAACCCATGGTCTTTATCCTCTGGGGCAGTTATGCCCAGCAAAAAGGAGCCTATATCGACCCCAGCCGCCACCTTGTGATGAAGTCCCCGCATCCGAGCCCATTCTCAGCGCACCGGGGTTTTCTGGGCAGCCGTCCCTTTTCCCAGGCGAACAAGTATCTGGAATCGAAAGGCTTACAGGGAATCAATTGGTCCATACCGAATATATAGATAACTTGGATTTGGATACAGCTAAGGGGGTGGAGCCATGAAGCATTGGGTAGGCAGACCAGTTATTATGTATTGTGGCGAAGAACCCTACACGGTCATGAAAGGTGTTTTGCGTAAATGGGACCCGGCAGCTTCCGTAGCTGTCATTGGTCATCAGGAAATTGCCGTGCCTTTTCGCGACATTGTGTACATCAAAGCTCTGGCCCCCAAAGAGAGATCCTTGGCCCCAACGCTGCATGTTGTCGGATATGTCATGAGAGAACGCCAGCAGTTCGACAATGCAATCTATTTCAAATCAGCGGTCACCGTCTGGAAGGGCGATCAGCTGATTGCTTACAATACAACAATTGTTTCCCATACCAAGGGCTCCGTCACGCTCAAGGATGGACAGAATCTGCCTAAAGTTGGCCATATTTTTGTAGTACGTTCTCTCCGGGGCTGAACGGTTCGGACTAAAAAGGCGTAGGCTCCGTAACGAGAGCCTGCGCCTTTTGGTTGTTGCTGTAACCGAAGCTGACGCTCAGGGTCACAGCTGCTCTTCTTTGGTAACGACAACATCTTCGACCCGTTCGGCAATGATAATCTCGTAGATCCGCAGGAAAATGATTTTGAGGATCATATAGACCGGGAGTGCGATCAACACACCGATGATGCCATAGAATTCGCCCCCTACCAGCACGAGAATTACGGTTGTCAACGGATGCACGTCCAGGGATTTGCCGTAAATAATCGGAGACAGCACATTATCCTGGATCTGCTGGGCAACTACAATGATCACCAGTGACCAGAGGGCCATCGTCGGAGATTCAATGAAGCCAACGATGACGACGGGTATTGCGGCCAGCAGTGAACCGACATACGGAATGAAGTTAAGCGGGATGGAAATGATGGCGAGCAGCATGGAGTAAGGCAGGCCAATGATCAGGAACCCTACATAGAGCATGGCTCCCAGGACCACGTTCAGCAGCACTCGTGTAACGATGAACCCGCTCAGTGCGCTGTCAATATCGACCAGCATGTCCTGCCCTTCCTTACGGAACTTCCTGGGTACCAGACTAATCAGGATCGGTGAGAGCTTGTGCCCGTCCTTTAGCATGTAATAGAGAATAATGGGCAGGGTAGCAATTACCACAACGATGCTGGACACGACACTGATCAGATTGGTCATCGAATTGCTAACCCAGGTGATGGCATCGTTCAAATATCCCGAGAGCTTTGCTGACAGATCAGCATCGCTTTTGAAGAAGCGGGAGAAGGTGGGGTCGTTCTGCAGCTTGGTGAACTGGTCCTGAAGTCCCTGCACCAGATAAGGTGTATTGTCGATGAAATTCTGGATCTGCTCACGCAGTGTCGGCCAGACCAGCACCCAGAAGAGCACAAACAGACCTAGGAATACGACATAGATGAGGAGAATGGACAGCATACGGTTCAGCTTTTTACTCTCCAGAAGATTGACTAGCGGCCTTAGCAGATAATACATGAAGCCGGACAGCATCATCGGTACAAGCAGAAGATTGAAGATCGCTACCACCGGTGAGATGAGAAAAGCGACTTTGGAGCCCAGATACAGAATCGTCAAAAATGCGATAATGGCCAGGCATGTTCTGAAATATTTGCTTTGCAGCACTGCAGCACCCCCTAATTCTCTTGATTATAGCATTTATGTATCAATTCTATCTTTATAACCGAATTAAGAGGGATTGATTCAGTACGTTCAGATGTAAATCAGCACCTCTGGTTTAGGTACCGGAAGCAGCGGTTAATATCGCATTAAAACAGGAGGAGGGATGACAGTGACGAAACTGGTTCTGGGGATATTTGAACATCGGAGTGATGCCATCCTTGCGATAGAGGACGTGTGTGCGCACGGAATCAAGCCGAAACAGGTCTCGGCTGTAACGAAACAGAAGAATACGCTGGAGATCATAAGCCATGATACGGGGATTGGCCGGACAGAAGCCGGCGAAGGTAACGGAGGCTTGTTCGGAACCGCCAAAGGACTCGGTATAGGGCTGGATATGCTGCCTGATACTGCTGTAGCGGCCGGGCCGGCAGCCCACAAACTGGCGGGGGCGGATCTGGACAGGGACGGTCTTGAAGTCAGTCTGATTGGCATCGGAATTCCCATAGAAGATGCAAAGCTCTATGCAAGACATGCCGACAAGGAACATGTTATTGTCATCGTAGCTCTGAAGGAAGAGCAGAGCCAGCAGGAGGTGAGCTCCTTGTTTGAGCTGCATCATGCCATTCCGCTAGACGCTCCGTAAGGCCCTCAAAGTATAGATAATCAACGCGGTGAACGGTTTTTCCGTTTCGCCGCTTTTTTTTTCCTGGATTGCACGAACAGAATCGGATCTACGCTGACATTACCACCAGTTTCTTTGGATACCTGTTTGGCTTTTACAAGAGATAAAAAGGCGAAAATTTCCCCTAGTGCCGTCAGGCCCGCCGCAATAATGGCATAGTCTTCCGCATCCAGCTCTTCACCTTCGACGGGGGTTGTATTATTGCCCTTAGCCGTATTGCCCTTAGCCGTATTGTCGCCATTCCCGTTATTCCCGTTTCCCAAGTAGTTATTATGAGCCATCGCCTGTTCACCTGCTTTTTCCCATATGTAATATAAAATATGTCAAAGTGTGCCGGGGTGAAATAGGCAATTGAGAGGATATTTCGAAGGCCTATTTCTCATGCGGATTACGTGCTCCAATTGTGCTTGATTGAGCAACGCGAAATGTTCAAATGGTATGCTCGATCCCCTCTGTCAAACGGGTATATCTTTGCTGTCTGAAGAGGAAAATAAACCAAAGAAAAATTGCTTTACTACGAATGAAAACGCTGTTATAATCACAAGTGAGCAGAAACAATCACAAATAATCATCAACAATCATGATTTATGCTCATTTCGACCGTAGTTCTCTAAAGTCCACGAAATGTAAGGTTTCATATTTTGCCGCTGTTCACAAGGAGTGAGCGCTATGTTTGAAGAGGAACGGAAAAGGAGCATTGTTCACTTTGTGGAGAAGCATACCCGGGCGTCAGTCCAGGAGCTCAGCCAGGAACTGGGAGTGTCAGAGTCCACGGTACGCCGTGATTTGAAGGAACTTGAAGAATCGCGGCTGCTGAAACGTACGCATGGCGGAGCAGTTTCACTGCAGAGTGTCAATTTTGAAGCGGCGATTCCCGAAAAGGCGGACCGGTATCTGGATGAGAAGCAGCGAATCGCACACAAGGCTGTAGAAATGATTCAAGATGGTGACGCCATCCTGTTGGACGGCGGAACAACAACACTGCAAATCGCCAAGGCACTGAGGGCATTCTCGAACCTTAAGGTAATCACCAATTCCATGATCGCCCTGAATGAGCTGAAGGATTGCCGTAATATCGAAGTTTCGATTACAGGAGGACTGCTCCGGCAGGATACCTTGGCTTTTGTAGGGCCAATGACGGAGCGTTCGCTGGAAATGGTGCGTGTGGATAAAGCATTTCTGGGTACCAACGGATTGGATTTACGCGAAGGCATCACCACTCCGAACATGCTTGAAGCTGCGACTAAGCGCAAAATGATTTCCGTGGCCAAACAGGTTATTCTGCTGGCCGACCATAGCAAAATCGGGCAGGTTTCCTTCTGTAAGGTGGCTGACCTGCGGGAGATGGATCACTGCATTCTGGATAGAGAGACACCTGAAGGCTTCATTCGCGGGCTGAAAGGCTTGGACCTCGACTACACCTTGGTGTGAGGACAAGAAAACCATAATAAAGAGGGATAACCATGATCTATACTGTGACGCTTAATCCTTCCATTGACTATATCGTGGAAGTTGAAGATTTGAAGCTTGGCAGTTTAAACCGGATGACACGCGACCTCAAGCTCCCTGGTGGCAAAGGCATTAACGTTTCCCGTGTACTGAACACGCTGGAGGTACCCAATACGGCCACCGGTTTTCTAGGGGGATTTACCGGGAGATACATCGAGCAGTGGCTGGGTGAAGAGAACATCTCCAGTGACTTCGTAACGGTAAATGATGACACCCGGATTAACATCAAGCTAAAGGCCGGGGAAGAGACGGAGATTAACGGAACCGGACCGGTGATCCGGGATACAGAAGCGGAAGCTCTGGTGCTTAAGCTGGAGGCACTACAGGCAGGCGATATCCTCGTTTTGTCGGGCAGTGTGCCACCTTCGCTGGGAGCAGCCTTCTATAGCAGACTGATTGACATATGCAAGCGTAAAGAGGCCGAATTTGTCATCGATACCACAGGCCAGGCACTGAAAGATGCGCTTGCGCTGGAACCGCTGCTTGTGAAGCCCAACCATCATGAACTGGCAGAACTGTTCGGGGTCAGAATTAACACAAGAGATGAAATTATCACTTACGGCCGCAGATTGATGGAATTGGGAGCACGTTACGTTCTGGTTTCCATGGCTGGTGAGGGAGCACTCTTCATCTCAGATCAAGGCGTATATTATGCCAATGCGCCGAAGGGCAAGGTGAAGAACTCCGTAGGAGCAGGAGATTCGATGATCGCCGGATTTGTGGGTACGCTATCTATGACTGGTGATGTACTGGAGGCTTTCCGGACAGGCGTGGCTTCTGGCAGTGCGACAGCATTCTCAGATGACCTTGCAGAGATAGCACTAATCGGGCAGCTGCGGACACAGATTGAAATTGAACAGATTTAACCAAGCAGTACACATGTGATTAAGGGAGTGGATTGTAATGAAAATTACAGATCTGATGATAAAAGAAACAATGATCATGAACATTCAGGCGGTGTCTAAGGAAGCGGCGATTGATGAATTGATCGCCAGCCTGGCGGCCAGCGGACGGATTAATGATCCCGTATTGTTCAAGGAAAAGATTCTGGCGCGCGAAGCGCAGTCCAGCACGGGAATTGGCGGGGGAATCGCCATGCCGCATGCCAAGACCAAAGCGGTCAATGAAGCTACAGTAGTGTTTGCCAAAAGCGCTGCGGGAGTAGATTATGCCTCTTTGGATGATGAGCCTGCGAAGCTGTTTTTCATGATAGCTGCTCCAGAGGGAGCTGGAAATATGCACCTTCGCACACTGGCTGCATTGTCCAGGTTGCTCATTGAAAGCGAATTCATTGAAGCATTGATGAATGCCCGGACACCTGATGAAGTGACTGCGCTATTTGATGCCAAACAAGCCGAAGCAGAAGCTGAAGCAGCAGCTGAAGCAAAGGCGAATGAAGCAGCCAGCACTGTTGGAACCAAACCGAAGGCGCCCGAACGTGTAATTGTGGGCAACCCGGATTCGCAAAGCTTTGTCGTTGCTGTAACTGCTTGTCCAACAGGGATTGCCCATACCTATATGGCGGAAGACGCACTGAAGAAAAAAGCCAAGGAAATGGGCGTTAATATCCGAGTGGAGACAAATGGGTCGGAAGGGGCTCAGAATGTACTGACTGCGGACGAAATCGCCCGGGCCAGCGGTGTCATTATTGCCGCCGACAAAAAAGTTGAGATGGCACGTTTCGCCGGCAAGCCGGTGCTGCAAAGACCGGTAAGTGACGGTATTCGTAAGCCTGAAGAGCTGATCACCAAAGCCATTAAGGGAGAGGCTCCAATCTACCGGAGTGAGGGACGAGACGGAGATGAGGCTCCGGCAGAGAAATCCGGCAGCGTTGGAAGCAGAATTTACAAGGATCTGATGAACGGCATCTCGCATATGCTGCCGTTCGTGGTCGGCGGCGGGATTCTGCTGGCTATCTCGTTCCTGTTCGAGCAGGTGGCGAGTGTTGACAATCCGATCGTCAAGCTGCTGCAGACGATTGGCGGCGGTGATGGTGCCTTCCATTTCCTGATTCCAATCCTGGCCGGCTTCATCGCGCTCAGCATCGGTGACCGTCCTGCCTTGATGCCGGGTATGGTCGGCGGATATATGGCCCTTAATTCCAATGCCGGTTTCCTTGGTGGTCTGGCCGCCGGTTTCCTGGCAGGTTATGTGGTCATTATGCTCCGCAAAGCGTTTGCGGGCCTGCCCAAGACACTTGATGGATTGAAGCCGATTCTGCTCTACCCGGTGTTCAGTCTGCTGATTACCGGCGGGATTATGTTCTACCTGTTCGATCCGGTATTCAGCTGGCTAAATGAAGGCCTGATCAGCGGACTTAACAATCTGGGAACAGGCAATGCAGTTCTGCTCGGTCTGGTTCTCGGGGGCATGATGGCGATTGATATGGGTGGACCGTTCAACAAAGCGGCTTACACGTTTGCCATTGGCGTATTTACCTCCAGCGGCAACACGAACGGATTAATGATGGCGGCCGTTATGGCTGGAGGGATGGTACCTCCACTGGCGATTGCCCTTGCCACAACCTTCTTCAAACATAAATTTACGGAAACAGAACGTAAATCCGGTCTCACGAACTATGTGCTGGGTCTGTCATTCATTACGGAAGGCGCTATTCCCTTTGCTGCAGCCGATCCGATGCGTGTACTCACCTCCTGTATCGCAGGTTCAGCTGTTGCCGGTGGTCTGACCCAGTTATGGAAAATCAACGTCCCTGCACCGCATGGCGGTATCTTCGTAGCCGCACTGTCCAGCAATGCCTTGCTGTTCATCCTGGCCGTCCTGATCGGTTCTGTGATCTCCGGATTAACGCTTGGCCTGTGGAAAAAGCCGCTGAGAAACGGCTGAGCATAGCATAATCCAATGAGGTTGTCCCGAAGTCATTCGTTGACGGGGCAACCTCTTTGTTATGGTAAGGAGAAGGAAGTCCCGCTGCTCAGGCACACTGGCTCATAGAAGAATTTGCTAATAGGCCCAGTACCTTTTACTTTTACCTGAAGCCTCTGGACGGATTTGACCTACCCTCCTGCAAGATGTTAGGGTAATTTGAAGAGCCAAAATTTGCCGGGAGGGATTATTCATGTCGGAAGTAAAGCTTGTGATTGGATATGATGAATTTGAAGATGGCCAACGGATAGCGGATGCGATTGAACGCTTAAGTATGAGTCCTGAAGCAGCTTCGCTGAGCAGCCTTATTATCGGAGACTGGGGCCAAGCCTATGAGAACAGCTCGGAGGAGGTTGTCGGGGAGCTCGTGAAGTACAGTGCAAGCTTCCCGGCGCTGCGTAAGCTGTTCATCGGCGAGATGGGTTATGAGGAATGTGAGATCTCGTGGATTACCCAAAGTGATCTTTCTCCGCTCTTGCCGGCTTTCCCGGAGCTTCAATCGCTCACGATTCAGGGCGGGAACGAATTGAGCCTGAAGAACCTGCAGCATGACAAGCTGGAAGAACTGATTATTATTACCGGCGGCTTGGGGAAAGGCGTTCTGGCTGAGATCGCGGCTTCTAAGCTGCCGAATCTGCGCAAGCTGGAGCTGTATCTTGGAGTGGATAATTATGGATTCGACGGGAGTCTTGCGGATCTGACTCCGCTTATTGAGCCAGGCAAGTTCCCCAAGCTTACTTACCTCGGCCTGAAAAACAGCGAAATTCAGGATGAAATCGCCAAAGCAGTTGCTGATGCCCCTATCCTGGACCAGCTTGATACCCTTGACCTTTCGCTTGGCACTCTTAGTGATGAAGGAGCGGAAGCTCTTCTGGCCAGCCAGCGGATAAAGGGCTTGAAGGCGCTGAACCTCAGCCATCACTACATGTCAGAAGAGATGGTGGCACGCTGGCAGAAGAGCGGTCTGCCTGTTGATGTTAGCGACCGGCAGACCAGCGATGATGACGAAGACTGGCGGTATCCTTCCATTACCGAGTGATGAAGGAGACGCGGCCGCTGGTCGTCATCGGCATTCCCGGTGACAGACGGACTGGCGGAATTCAGCAGGCAAGAAGCCGTCTCGGACTGCCTCCGGCGATCATCTTGCCATATACCGGACTGCTTGCAGGTCAAACGCTGGCCGGACTGCTCGAAGCGGAGGGAATCCTGGATATGCAGAACAGGTTAACCTCCGGCATGCGCGCTCCGCTGCTCCGGCTGGATTCGCCAGGGGGCAGCTTTGAGGTGGAACGGGCCCTGATTGCGCTGGGAGCGCCCGATGCCGGGGATTACAATGATGCTCTGCATCCCTTCGGGCAGGAGCAGGATCCGTTCCCCCTGAGCTTCAAAACGGCCGGCAAACTTCGGGAAATGCCTGGTGTTCTGCACCATCCTTCCCAGTGGTTTCGCGGGTATTGCCGCCTGCTGGCCAGGCTGCGGGAGGAGGCGTCTCTCGTTCTGCCGGAGTCCCGGTGGTTGAATGATCCGCAGGATATTGCGGCGATGACCGACAAACGGTGCACCCAGCAGCTTCTGGCGTCTGCTGGTGTCAGGATTCCCCGGCCGCTTGGTGAAGAGGGGATACGGGTAGATTACGCCTCTATCCGTGAAGAGATGCACCGGCAGCGGATGCACCGGGTTTTTATTAAGCTGGCCTGCGGGTCCGCTGCCTCCGGTGTTATCGCCTACCAGATGAACCCGTCTACAGGCGCGGAGATTGCTGTGACCACTGTGGGGGTAGAACATTATATTACCCGTCCCCCTATCTATTATAATTCCGGCAAGCTGCGGCGTTATACCGACAGCCGCACGATTTCCGGATTGATCAACTGGCTCTGCCGCCACGGCGTATATGCCGAGCAGTGGATTCCAAAATCGGGTGCAGGCGGAGCTTCGCTCGACATCCGTCAGCTGGTGGTGCTGGGCGGGGCCTGCCACTCCATTGCCCGGGTAAGCTCAACACCTATCACGAATCTTCATCTGCGCAGCCGGCGGATGACTCCGGCAGAGGCCGGTCTTTCCGGGGAGGTTCAGGAGGAAGTGCGGGATACAGCGGTACGGGCCCTGGCAGCTTTTTCCGGATCTGCGGTCGCAGGAATAGACGTCCTGGTATCCGCCGGTTCAGGGAAGACCTATGCCGCCGATGTGAATCCTTTTGGTGACTTGCTCTATGACGTAGAATATCAGGGCTTCGGCACCTATGAGTGGGAGCTGAAGCAGTTGATAAAGGAAGGACACTTATGATAGACATGAATGCCATTGTCGGCACCCACGATCTGCTGATGATCACTCTCGATACCCTTCGCTATGATGCGGCGGTTCTGGAAGAAGCGAACTGCCCCAATCTGTGCGGCAGCGGTTCCTGGGAGAAAAGACATACGCCGGGGAGCTTCACCTATGCGGCTCATCATGCTTTTTTTGGCGGATTTCTGCCTACCCCGGCTACTACGGATAAGTCTCAGCATGTAAGGCTGTTCCATTCGCGGAATACCGGAATGAAGACCCATCCGGACACCTGGCTGTTTGATACACCGGATGTGGTGTCTGGACTTGCCGCCGAAGGCTACCGGACCGTTTGTATCGGGGGAGTCATTTTTTTCAGCAAAAAAGTGCCGCTCGCCCGTGTCCTGCCCGGCTATTTCCAGCACAGCTACTGGCGGATGACGTTCGGCGTTACGAATCCCCGCTCCACAGAGCACCAGGTGAACCATGCTCTTAAGCTGCTGAAGGATACTCCGCTGGATCAAAGGCTGTTTATGTTTCTCAATGTTTCGGCGATCCACGGTCCGAGTCATTTCTTTGTGCCAGGTGCCCGGAAGGATTCCGTCGACACCCAGCGCGCTGCACTACGATATGTAGACGGAGAGCTAGGCCGGTTGTTCGATGCATTTCGTGAACGCGGCAACCCGGTGTTCTGCCTGGCTTTTTCAGATCATGGCGAGGCTTTCGGCGAAGAGGGCTACCATGGGCACCGGCTGGCGCATGAGACCGTATGGAATGTTCCGTACCGGGAGTTTTTTCTCTAGCCAATAACCGAATGTACCTGAAAGGATGGAGAAAGTATGACGTCGACACAGCATCCCCTGCACCTCCGCCATGACGGAAGACCCCCATTCCCTTCGGAGGAGGTCACGCAGTGGAAAGAACGCATTACCACTTATCCTTACCGCAATTATCTCTATTCTTATCCGCACAAAACGGCTTACCGCGACCTGGAGCCGCCGGTTCCGCTGGAGCCGCTCTGGCGGGAGGAGCCTGCGGAGACTTTTTTTCTGTACATGCATATTCCGTTCTGCGGCGCACGCTGCGGCTTCTGCAACCTGTTCACTCTGCCTGACAAGCGGGCGGAGGTGCACACGGTGTATGTGGACGCATTGGAACGCCAGGCACGGCAGTGGGCAGCATTCACCGGCGGCAAGCCGTTCGCCAGATTCGCCATCGGGGGCGGGACTCCCAGCCTGCTTGAGCCTGTTCAGCTGCGCCGGCTGTTCCGTATTGCTGAGGATATCATGGGTCTGGACTTTAGCACGGCTTCCCTCTCGGTAGAAACCTCTCCCGAGACGCTCTCAGAGGAGAAACTGGATATTCTGAAGGAACATAAGGTAGACCGGGTCAGTATGGGCATCCAGAGTTTTGTTGCCGCCGAGTCAGCCGCCATATTCCGTCCGCAGAATCCGGATACGGTATACCGTGCACTGGAGCTGCTGAAGCAGTATGATTTTCCGATCCTGAATCTGGATCTGATCTATGGGCTTCCAGGCCAAACGATGGAATCCTGGCTGTTCTCCCTGCAGCAGGCGATGCAGCATGAGCCGGAGGAAATTTTCATTTATCCGCTGTATACGCGTGATCATACGATTGTGAAGCCGGAGGATATGCGGCGCCAGACGGACATCCGCCTTGAGTGCTATAAGGCGGCTCAAAGAGTCCTGGCAGAGTATGGCTACACGCAATACTCCATGCGGCGCTTTGCCAAGGATACAGCCAGATCAGGCAAAACCATCCTGGACTACAGCTGTCAGGAGGAAGGAATGGTCGGACTGGGCTGCGGAGCCAGATCCTATACCCGGAATGTACACTATGCTTCCCGTTACGGGGTCAGCCGTAAGGCTACAGAGAGCATCATCGCGGATTATGTCGCGGCTGAGCGCTATGATACCGCAGATTACGGCATTGTGCTGAGTCTTGAAGAGCAGAAGCGGCGGTACATTCTGAAGGCAGTGCTGCACAGTGAGGGACTGAAGCTTGCCGATTATAGCGGACGCTTTACGTCTTCCTTGTGGAGCGATCATCCTGAGCTGAACCTTCTGCTGCAGAGCGGCCTTGCCCTGAATGAAGAGGGCGTATTCCGCTTGACCCCGGAAGGACTGGGCTACTCGGATTCTATCGGCGACTGGTTTATTTCGGGCAACATCCGGGAGCAGATGGAAAGGTTTGTTTTGCCATGAAGGCTGTTCTTTACTATCGTGGCTCTCTCACCTCCTGCAACTATGATTGCCCGTACTGTCCGTTTGGCAAGACCAGAGACAGTAGAGCGCGCCTCGCCAAGGACCGTGAGGAGCTGGAGACTTTTGTCCATTGGGCAACCGCACAGGGAGCTGAAGGCCACCGGCTGTCCATCTTCTTCAATCCTTATGGAGAGGCCCTGATCCACCGCTGGTATAAAGAGGCTATGGTCACACTCTCCAATCTGGAGCACGTTGACAAGGTGGCTATTCAGACCAATCTGTCGGCCGGGCTGGATTTTACTGCCGGGCTGAACCTGCATAAGTCAGCCTTCTGGGCGACCTATCATCCGGGACAGGTGGAGGAGCAGCGGTTTCTGGCCCAATGTATGGCTGTATATGAGCAGGGTATACCTTTTAGTGTGGGGAGCGTCGGGTTGCATAGTGCCTTTGAGGCGATAGCTTCACTGCGGGAAGCCCTGCCGGAGGATGTCTATTTGTGGGTAAATGCTTATAAGGATAAACCTGACTACTATACACGGGAGGATATCGCATTTCTTACCGGCATTGATCCGCATTTCGTGCTTAATACGAGAGACTACGAAAGCTTGGGCAAAGCCTGTAATGCAGGAAGCAGTGTGTTCTATGTACAAGGTTCCGGCCAGGTCAAACGGTGTTATAAGGACAGAGGGGTGATTGGCAGCCTCTACAGGGATGGTCTTGAAGGTCTGTCGGCGGAACGAAGCTGTAGGATGAAAGCTTGTGACTGCTATATCGGCTATATCCATATGCCCGAGCTGCAGCTGCAGCAGATATACGGTTCCGGACTGCTGGAACGAATTCCTTATAGAGTGCCGGAGGGAAGAGCATGAGTGTGCAACCAGGAACAACCCTATGGCTAACAGGGCTGTCCGGGGCAGGCAAATCAACGATTGCCGCGCTGATCACGGACAGGCTGCGGGCTGAGGGACAGGCAGTGGAATGGCTGGACGGAGATGAGCTGCGGCGCAGCATCGGCCACGGGCTGGGATTCAGCCGGGAGGACCGCTTCGAGAACACCCGCCGGGCAGCCTATGTATCAGGATTGCTGAACCGGCACGGTGTGATGACGGTCATCTCGCTGATCAGCCCTTATGCGGAGATGCGGAGCTATGCCCGTGATATGCTTCCGGATTTTGTGGAAGTCTATGTGGCATGTCCCCTGGAGATCTGCGAAGCGCGGGATGTCAAGGGTTTATATGCCAAAGCCCGCCGTGGCGAGATTCCCTCCTTCACCGGGATCTCCGATCCTTACGAGGTCCCTGTCAGTCCTGAAGTGAAGCTCTGCACGGCGGAGCATACACCGGAGGAATGTGCAATCGAGCTGCTGACATGGCTGAAGAAGCGGCAGTAAAGCGCAGTCTGTCCCGTGTGATTTAGGGTAAGCGATGGCTGATTCCCTAGTCATTTTGACAAAACCGTGCCCTACCTGCGATTTCGGACAGGGTTTCTTTTCAATTTGTAGAATAGAGTCATACATACTGAGAATATAAAGGAGAGAGCGGGATGATTTTGCACAAAGGAGAGGTCTTGTTCCGCCAAGGGGATGCCTGCCAGAATCTGTTTCAGGTGAAGAGCGGACTCTTCAAGGTAACCCGGCTGCATGAGAACGGGAACATCGTACTGTTCAATCTCTTGTACCCCGGGGAAACCGTCCCCCATCATTCACTTATTTCACCGAAGGAGGCGCATGGAACAGCTGTTGCCATGATGAAAAGCGAAGTGGAGCTGATTCCGGCAGCAGAATGGTACCGCGAGCTGCGTGAGGACCCGGATAAAGTCATGGAAATCGCCCTGCTGCTTCAAGAGAAGGTACGTTTCATGCAGACCCGCCTGGATCACCTTACGGTGGGCACTCCGGGAGAACGGCTTGCGCTGCTGTCACGCTGGCTTCTCGAGTATTCACATGGCGCAGAGCTGACGGATTTATTGACACAGGAAGAGATCGGCCAACTGATCGGAGTGAGGCGTGAGACGGTCAACCGCCTGCTGCGGAGTCCGGGCTGACAGAGATTTTACAAAATGCTGTATGCTTTTTAATGGAAATGTGTTTAGAGAAGCACCCAAGCGTGGTATAATCTATTCAGAACACATCAAATTAGAGAAAGGATCAGGATACCATGTGTCCCCGAAGGACGATTCCCCAAAGGACGATTTGGAAACGTTATGATCTGTCTTATACTTAGCTTCCCTGTAGAAAGTGCGCGTACCGTTGTTATTTGACGAAACCGCCTCTGCGAGGGAAGGGAGTATTGTATGCGAAGGAGCAACACATCCTCCGGTCAGACCCGTCGTAGAGGCTTGGAATACGTCTAAGCCGCCATCTACAATAAGGGGAGACCTGTATGAGGAAACAAGACAGTGGCATGCGATTGCCGCTTCGACTAACTATTATTTTGTCCGGAACATTTCTGCTTGCATTTACTTATTATCACATCAATTATCAGAATCATTTGACCGAGGGTGGTTTCGTAGGTTTGTCGCTGCTCGGCAAATATGTACTAGGTATTTCGCCATCTTTGTCTATTCTAGTCTTAGACATACCAGTACTTCTAATCGCAATGATCTTCAAGGGAAAAGCGTTCGTGTGCAATACCTTCATCTCTGTAGGAGCCTTCACCATATTCTACAGCCTGATGGAACGTTATTCCGGATGGGTGATCAACTTGCAGGATAACTTGCCGCTTGCGGCGCTGTTGTCCGGTGTACTGACAGGTCTAGGAGCAGGAATGGTCCTCCGCGGCGGCGGGGCGAGTGGCGGGGATGATATTTTGTCACTGCTGATCAGTGAATGGAAGGGAATTAAGGTAGGAACCGTATTTATCCTGATGGATGTTATCGTTCTGGCATTATCACTTTTCTATATGCCTCTCAAGGAAACGCTGTACACCGTAATGGCAGTAGTCGTTGCAGGCTACGTTATTACGTTTACAACCTCACTTGGCAGACCTAAGCTGAGCAAAGCACCCAAAATTCAACCTGCACTAAGCAAACCGCATGATGGTACAGTAATGTGAAGAGTTCTAAATTACCCCCTGTTATGGGGATAAGCGAAAGGTCAGCCAGATTAACACCCGGGCTGGCCTTCTTTGTTGTATAGAGACAGTGAAACCAGTAAAGCACGTGCAGCGTATATATCACAGCTGTACTAACATAGGATTACATAATAAACGTAACTACTGGAGGAATAACAATGAGTGCTCATGAGATTGACTACGTGATTATGGGTGGGGAAATACAGTGTGTCGAAGTCCAGCTTGATCCAGGCGAAAGTGTGGTTGCGGAGGCCGGGAGCTTCATGATGATGGACCCGGAGATCTCGATGGAGACCATTTTCGGTGACGGTACCGGATCACGCGGAGGCGGGCTGATGGGCAAACTGATGGGCGCAGGCAAACGTTTGCTGACCGGTGAGAGCCTGTTCATGACAGTTTTCACACATAGTGGGGCCTACGGCCGCAAAGGGGTTACCTTTGCCGCGCCTTACCCTGGCAAAATCATCCCTCTGGATCTTCAGCAGCATGGGGGAAAGATCATCTGCCAGAAGGATTCCTTCCTATGTGCAGCCAAAGGCGTATCGATCGGCATTGAATTCCAGCGCAAGCTGGGTGCAGGCTTCTTCGGCGGTGAGGGCTTCATTATGCAAAAGCTCGAAGGAGATGGTCTTTCTTTCGTTCACTCCGGGGGCTATGTCATGGAGCGGACGCTGCAGCCAGGTGAGACGATTAAGCTGGATACCGGCTGTCTCGTGGCCATGACCTCCTCTGTAGATTATAATATCGAGATGGTCAAAGGCGTGAAGACTGCGCTCTTCGGCGGCGAGGGCCTGTTCTTTGCCACCCTGCGCGGACCGGGCAAGGTGTGGGTACAATCGCTGCCGTTCAGCCGGATGGCGGACCGTATACTCTCTGCTGCCGGTCCTACAGGACGCAAGGAAGAAGGCAGCATTCTCGGCGGCCTGGGCAATCTGCTGGACGGCAGATAGACGGTACAGACAACGGGCAGTTGCCTTTACTCCTTAACAATGGAACAGCCGTCTGCCGGAGTACTCCGGCAGGCGGCTGTTTTTGCGCGGGTTCAGGGGCGCAACATTTGCCAAGCGGGATTCCATCATGGGATACTCAGGAACTTCACCTCATATTTGACTACTATGCAGGGACTGTATATATTATGGGGCAAACCCCTTAGCGGGCTTATACAGCAGACCGGAGGCCTGATATGTTCAAAATTTTCATTATCGAAGATGACCGTGGACTGGTGACGCTGCTCCAGGATTATTTACATAAGTTTGGCTATGAGACGCAGGCTGTGCGTGATTTTGAAGCAGTCCGTACAGAGTTCGAGCAGTATGCTCCTCATCTGGTGCTGCTGGATGTGAATCTGCCGAAGTTCGATGGTTACTACTGGTGCCGTCAAATCCGGGGAATCTCCACCTGCCCGATCCTGTTTATCTCCGCCCGCGAAGGCAAAATGGATCAGGTGATGGCGCTCGAAAACGGAGCCGATGATTATATCACCAAGCCGTTCGATTATGAGATTGCCCTCGCCAAAATTAAAAGCCATCTCCGCCGGGCTTATGGCTCCTATGCCGGAGGCGGAAGTGACCGCAGCTTGACCGTGTCGGGGCTGATGCTCGATGTGGAGCGTCTGGTCCTGTCGCGGGGCAATGCCAAGATTGATCTCAGCCACACCGAAGCCAAAATTCTCGATGAGCTGATGCAAAAGGCGGGCACCCTCGTATCCCGCGACCGGCTCCTGGAGAAAATCTGGGATGACCAGGCTTTTGTCGATGATAATACCTTGAATGTGTACGTGACCCGGGTGCGCAAAAAACTGTCGGCGCTGGATATAGCGGACGGCCTCCAGACGGTGCGTGGTCAAGGCTACAGGCTGTGCGAGAACTGGGAGGAGGCGTAACATGAAGCTGTTTTTGCGGGAACAGATGCCACTTATTATTATCTATCTGGCCCAGCTTTCGATGATCACTCTGGTCTACCGGCTGGACGGGGGCAGCGGAGTGAATGTAAGCCTGTATGCGGGCTTGCTTAGCACCTGTCTGCTGCTGGCATACCTCGCATACCGCTATTTCTCCAACCGCTCCTTCTACGAACGTCTGCTGAATCTGCCGTCATCGCTGGATGACTCCGGCGGGCCTGCTCAGAATACTCCGCTGGCAGAGAGCCTGCGCGGCCTGCTGGCTCACCAGTTCCGCCTGTATCAGAATGACCTGCATAGCTACCGCCACAAGCTGGAGGAGCATATTCACTTCATTAACCAGTGGGTGCATGGTATGAAGACCCCGCTGTCGGTCATCCACCTCATTATTCAAGACAAAGACGGCCCGCCTTTTACGTCGATTGGCGATGAGCTGGACCGGCTCAAAAAAGGGCTGGATACCGTACTCTATACCGCCCGTCTGGACACGTTCGAGCATGATTTCTATGTGGAGCGGCTGGAGCTTTCGGCTATTGTGCGGGGCGTAACCTCTGAACAGAAACGGCTGTTTATCCGCAAACGTGTTTTTCCGGCCATTTCAGTCGATCATGACCTATTCATTACCTCGGACGAGAAATGGCTGTCCTTTGTACTGACCCAGCTGATCACCAATGCACTGCGGTATACGGTGGAGGAGGGACGGTTTGTGTATTTTCACGGGTATGCAGGGGAACAAGGCAGACCCGTGCTTGAGGTGCGGGATGAGGGTGTAGGTATTCCATCAGGAGATATGCCGCGTGTATTCGATGCCTATTTTACCGGTGTCAACGGGCGCAGCTTTCTGGAATCTACCGGGATGGGCCTATATTTGGTGAAGCAGATTTGCAGCAAGTTGGGGCATCAGGTGGAAATATCCTCCGAGGTGGGCAAGGGGACGACGGTCCGGATTATATTCTGAGTGAACAGAATCAAGTAAAGGAATGAACTGCAACCATAAAAAACCTGCGGTCCCAATATGAGACAGCAGGTTTTTTATGAAAATATATGAATTTTGGGGTAAGCCCGGCTTGGGCGCTATTGCTGCGGGAGGTCCAGCATTTGCTCCAGCAGCAGCTTGATCTCCGCGCGGGGGAACACTTCATGAAGCACTTCATTCACCGTCACTTGCGCGCGGTCCACCTTTTCCTGGCCGATAGGGGTCAGAGAGGTATAAATGCTTCTGCGGTCGTCGTCACAGACCGTCCGTTGCAGTACGCCGCAGCCTCTGGCTTCGAAGCGGCTGACCAGTCTGGAGACGGCACTCTGGCTGAGTCCAACCATAGATTCCAGCTGCTGCAGGCGCAGCTTCTTCTCCGGTGCTTCGGACAGGAAGTACATCAGATAGAATTCATTTAGAGACCACCCAAAGCTCTCCTGCAATTTGGCTTCAAGTTCACCTGCAACCTTCATTTGTATATGAGTTAAGCTTAACCAGCCTGTGATTACGCCACCCTCAAGAGAATTTTTCATCCACACCATTCCTCTCCCGGATGTATGCCATATGATGATATTTTTGTACATTATAACATTCCATGCCCCGGTTTGTATAAGGAACGGCGAGGATAACACCCTGGTTTCTGGGAGGAGGTTATCTCCGGGAACGGGGGAAGCCAAGCTCGTATTGCTTCGGCAGTCCGGCATCTTTACCGAGCTGAACACCGGCTTCCAGGGTCCAGTACGGATTTCTCAGCATGCCCCGTCCCACGGCGACAAGATCGGCCTCATCATTGCCGATGACTGCGTTAGCCAGGACAGCCTCATCCAGGCGCCCTACTGCAATGACAGGAACATTCAGCTCCTGCTTGAATGCACGGGCAAGCGGAACCTGATAGGCAGCGTGGGTTCCCGGCTTGCCATCAGCAGCAATGGCACCTTCACCACCCGCACTGATATGAAAAATATCCGCCCCTGCTTCCTTATAGACTTTGCCAATCTTGATGCTCTCACGTATGGTATAGCCGCCTTCAACATATTCCTGCGCGGATATCCGCATAATCAAAGGCATGCCCTCAGGCATTTCCTTTTTAGCTGCCTGAATAACCTCTTTGCCGAACAGTGTCAGGTCCTGTCCGTATTTATCAGACCGCTTGTTGGTCAGCGGGGAATGGAACTGGTGGATCAGGTAGCCGTGTGCGCCGTGAAGCTCAATCACATCGAAGCCCGCCTGAATGGCCCGCTTAACGCTTGCCTGGAATTTCTGAACCATCGTTTGTACTTCTTCGGTGGTCAGCTCACGCGGAGTCTTGAATTCGGCATTAAAAGGAATCGCAGAGGGAGCCACCGGCCGAGGAGCATCCTCTGCTTTGCGTCCGGCGTGGGCAATCTGAATGCCTACCTTGGCGCCGTAAGCGTGGCAAGCCTCAACAATTCTCGCCAGTGCGGGGATTTGCTCATCTGACCAGAGCCCCAGATCATAATCGGTTATCCGGCCATCCGGATCGACATCGGTCATTTCAATGATAATAAGTCCGGCACCGCCGACCGCCCGGCTTACATAATGATTGTAGTGCCAGTCTGTGGCGATACCATCCTTGTCCGTAACGGAATATTGGCACATCGGCGGCATCACCACACGGTTCTTCAGCTTCAAATCCTGCAGCTCATAGGGGGTAAATAAATCCTTCATTTCAATCTCTCCTCGCAAATTAATAAATGCATGCTCATGCATATAAATATACTCCCTTTGCAAATAAATGTCAATCGTCTTTCGCGGCTTACAATACTGTAAGGTAGTTGTAAGTTTCAGAAATAGCAGCTACTGTTTACACTTTATATAATGAAGGCAAACCAGGGGAACGAAGGAGCGTAAGCATTTGCCCATTCTAGATGTCCATAATCTATCCAAAATATACGAGGGAAAAGTGTCGATTCACGCCCTGAATCATATCCGGTTTGCTGTGGAGAAAGGCGAGTTCGTGGGAATCATGGGACCATCGGGCAGCGGCAAAACTACACTGCTAAATGTGATTGCTACCATCGACGAACCCACCTCAGGAGAAGTAAGGATCAATGGCCGGGACCCTAAAAGCCTGGGGCGCAAGGACAAAGCACTGTTCCGCCGCAAAGAGCTGGGGTTTGTCTTTCAGCACTTCAATCTCCTTGACACGCTGACTGTGGAAGAGAATATTGTGCTGCCCTTAACGCTTGCTGGAGTCTCCGTGAAAGAGATGGAACACAGACTCATAGAGGTGTCGGATAGACTGGGCATCAGCACACTTTTGCACAAACGGACTTATGAGATCTCCGGCGGACAGATACAGCGGGTGGCCATCGCCCGGGCAATGATCCACCGGCCAGCACTGATTCTGGCAGATGAACCGACGGGCAGCCTGGATTCTAAAACTGCAAACGAGGTTATGAATCTGCTGGTGGAGGTGAATGAGGCGGAGGGAGCCACGGTGCTGATGGTCACACATGATGCGGTAGCAGCGAGCTTTTGCCACCGGGTCATCTTTATCAAAGACGGGCGCTTCCACAGCGAAATGTACCGGGGCACCAGCCGGGCCGCCTTCTTCCAGAACATCATCGACATGCTGTCGCTGCTGGGAGGAGCGGGCCATGACCTTCCGGCAGTTCGCTTATAGGAATGTAACACGGAATAAGCGGAAATATGCCGCGTATTTTGTCAGCAGCGCGTTCTCGGTCATGGTCTTCTTTCTGTGTGCACTGTTCATTTATCATCCGGCGATTTCGCAGGATATGATCCTGGGGACAGCTGCAAATACGATGATGGTGGCCGAAGGAATCATTTATGTCTTTTGTTCCCTGTTCGTACTCGTGTCGGTAGGTTCATTCCTGCAATCACGTAATCTGGAGTTCGGAATTCTGTTGATGCACGGGATGACCAAACAGCAGCTGAACCTGATGGTATTTCTGGAAAATATGATGATTGGCGGATCTGCTATCCTAACCGGAACACTGCTGGGGCTGCTGCTGGGCAAGCTCTTCCTGATGATCGGGTCCGGATTTCTGGGCATCCCCCCACTTACATTTCACCTGCCCTGGCAGGCGCCGGTGCTTACCATCTGCAGCTTTGTTCTGCTGTTCATACTGATCTCGCTGTCTACTTTTGTTTTTATAGGGAATGAAGCACCACGCGGACTGTTCCAGGGCGGACACAGAGGGAATGGTGAGCCAAAGGTATCCAAGGAGCTGGCGCTGATCTCAGGTCTGTTGCTCCTCGCCGGGTATGGTCTGGCGGCTGCCACGACAGCCACAACTGTAGAAATCATGATGGTTCCAGTGGTGCTGATTACTGTATGCGGCACGTATCTTTTCTACACTCAACTCAGTCTGTATATTGTGGGGATGCTGCGGAAGCTGCGCCGCTTCTATTGGAAGCATACGCATATTCTCACGTTCTCGGGATTATCGTACCGGTGGAAGGACAATGGGCGGATGTTTTTTATGGTCACTATTGTATCGGCAGTTTCTTTCACCTCGGTGGGGGTATTCGCATCGATCCACACGCTGTCACGGGAGCTGAAGCTGGATTATCCGGCGGCTGTCGGCTATGTAGCCAAGGGTGGGGGGCATACTTCCTCGGAAGAGAAGGACCTGAGGGGGATTACTGCAGAACTGGAGCAGCTGGGTCTGACTTACGAAACCCTGCGGATTCCACTCAAAGTCGCAGCGGTCGTTTCGCAGACAGGTCCCGACCATACACTTCAGCTGCCTCTGATGTCCTACAGGAATTACAAGCTTGCTCTGGAACATGCGGGCTTCAGCTCGAATGAACCGCCGCTGGAAGGCAATGAAAGCCTGGTGATGATCGGTTCCCAGCGCGACCGCAGTCTGACCGCAGAGCGCTTCAAAGCAACATATACACTCAAGCAAGGAATCCAGATTGAAGAGACCGGCTATACGCAGCATGTGCCGGTTGCCGAATATCTGCTGCCGGAGCTGGACGGCAGGGGAGGCGGCGATTTCAGCGGGCTGGTGATCAGCGACAGTCTGTACAACCTGGTTATCCCTGTGCAGCAGGATTGGTATACCGGCTTCTATGTGGATGATTTTACCCGGACGGTGGGGGTGGCTTCAGAACTCGCTGCCAAAGGGAAGGTTCCCTATGAAGAAAAGTCTGCTTATGCCGTTGTGATCAGCGGAACCTTATTTGAGATTCAGCGCACGCTGTACAGCACCATGCTGTTCGCTTCGCTGCTTGTCGGGACCGTCTTCTTCATTGCTGCCGGCAGCTTCCTCTACTTCCGTCTCTATATGGATCTGGATCATGACCGCCTGCAGTATTCCACCCTGTCCAAAATGGGCCTGACTGACCAGGAACTGGACCGCATTGCGACACTGCAGCTGGCACTCATGTTCTTCATCCCGGTGCTGCTGGCGGTTCTGCACAGTCTGTTTGCTTTTATTGCGCTTCAGCGGCTGTTCTATCTGTCCATTGCTGCCGAGACCGGGGCTGTGCTGACCAGTTATCTGGCTGCCCAGACGCTGTACTTCTTCTTCATCCGCAGCCGCTATTTGCGCAACCTCAAGAAAAATCTCATCTAGACGGAGGGAACCGAATGAAAACCTGGATTACAGATATTATGGAGCAGTTCGGATATGCCGGTATTTTTCTGATGCTGGCGCTGGAAAATGTCTTTCCCCCCATTCCTTCAGAGGTCATCCTGCCCTTTGGCGGGTTTATGACTACAACTTCCGGACTCACAATACCGGGTGTGCTTATTGCCTCTACGGCGGGTTCTTTACTGGGTGCAGCCATTCTGTATTGGATCGGCCGGATGCTGGATGTCAGCCGAATGGAACGGATTGTGGACCGCTACGGCAAATGGATGCGGATTAAGAAAAGTGATATCCGCAAGGCGGATGCCTGGTTTGATAAATACGGCTACTGGACGGTGCTGTTCTGCCGGATGGTGCCGCTGGTGCGCAGTCTGATCTCGATTCCGGCAGGAATGTCGGGAATGAAGTTCGGACTTTTTATGCTGTTTACGACGATCGGTACACTGGGCTGGAATACGCTGCTGATCCTGCTGGGTGCTGCGTTAGGAGAGTCCTGGGAGGACATTGGAGGGTATATAGAGGCTTATTCCAGCGTGGTCTACGCCCTGATTGCCGGAGGAATTCTCGTGCTGGGACTGTTGTATTTGCGTAAACGCCGTACCGCCGGCAAAGCCCGCGGGTAACAACACCTACGAATTCTATGCTTCCGAAGCGAGTTTTGAACGAAGTGATTCCATAGATGTGATGCTCACAAAACTAAGTTTATGCTTTCGTAGCGAGTTTTGTACGAAGTGATTTCATAGATGCAATGCTCACAAAACTTTTAGGAGGAGATTACATGGAGCTTTTGACTATAATTAAAGCAATCATCTTGGGTATTGTTGAAGGTTTGACTGAATTTGCTCCGGTGTCCTCCACAGGTCATATGATTATTGTTGATGATATGTGGCTGAAATCGCAGGAATTTCTCGGAAAATACACAGCGAATACGTTCAAGGTAGTGATTCAGCTGGGCTCGATCCTGGCTGTGGTGGTGATTTTCCGCAACCGGTTCATCGATCTCCTGGGTCTGAAGCGGTTCAGCCGCAAAGAGCTGACAGCGGTGCCGGAAGGACAGCCAGCAGTGGAAACGGCGGGACGGTTGAAGCTGGCACAGGTGCTTGTGGGTCTTATCCCTGCCGGGGTGCTCGGCTTTCTGTTCGAGGATTATATTGATGAGCATTTGTTTTCGACCTCAACGGTGCTGATTGGTCTGGTCGTAGGTGCAATACTGATGATCTGTGCAGACCTGTTTGCCCCCAAAAAGATCAAAACGGAGAGTGTCGATCAAATTACATATAGGCAGGCGCTATCGGTCGGTCTGATCCAGTGTTTCTCGCTGTGGCCGGGCTTCTCCCGTTCCGGTTCCACGATCTCCGGTGGCGTTCTGCTCGGTATGAGCCATCGTGCCGCGGCCGACTTCACCTTCATTATGGCGGTACCGATTATGGCTGGAGCCAGCCTGATTTCACTGCTGAAGAACTGGCAGTATTTCACTCTCGATGCGCTGCCGTTCTTTATTGCCGGGTTTATCAGCGCCTTTCTGTTCGCGCTGCTGTCCATGCGTTTCTTCCTGAAGCTGATCAACCGCATTAAGCTTCTGCCGTTTGCGATCTATCGGATTGTTCTTGCTGTAGTGGTATATCTGGTATGGTTCTAGAATAGAAAAAATAATGCAGGCGGTGCCTTCCTTGGAGGGTATCGCCTTTTTGTCATGAGCACTGATCAAGATTCAAGTGCCAAATCGGGCAAAAAGCTGCTTTGCTATAGCGAATGTGTATAGCTGAAATCGCCGGAATCTGTTGCGAATGGCAAAAAAGGTACAGTATGATGGCATCAGATTAAAGGATGAAGTTTTGAAAAGCGAATATAGGAGACAGGTGCCGGATGGAGCGAATGTAGCTTTTGTCCAGCTTAATAGGGAAGTTCGGCTCGAAACCGACGCGGTCCCGCCACTGTAACGGAAGAGTTCCAGCTTAATGTGTCACTGGCAGACAGGTAGATCCAGCCGGGAAGACTTGCTGAAGAACGATGACTCCGCTAGCCAGGAGACCTGCCTGACTCAGAAGCACTGCAGTACCTACGGTAGATAGGGAGGTGTTCAGACGTTATTCCATTTAGAAGATCAATGGGCGTCTTTCCCTGTGGCTTATTTTTCGGGAGAGGCGTCTTTTTATAAGGACATACAACAAATAGCGAACAGATGAGGAGCAGATTTCAATGACAACAAAATTGATCACCAGCAATCTGGGGTACCCGAGAATCGGCAAAAACCGTGAATGGAAAAAAACACTGGAGGCTTACTGGTCCGGTAAAATTGGCGAGCAGGAGTTCCGTGTTGAAATGGCGGACATTCAGCTTCAGCACCTGCAGTCGCAGCAACAGGCCGGTATTGACCTGATCCCGGTGAATGATTTCACCTTCTACGATCATGTGCTGGACACAGCCGTCATGTTCGGCATTGTGCCGCCACGTTATGATTATGACGGCGGGGCTGTCCCGCTTGATCTATATTTCGCCATGGCCCGCGGCAATGCGGCCGCCCCGGCCTGCGAGATGACCAAATGGTTCAATACGAATTACCATTATATCGTGCCGGAGATCGGCAGCCTTACACCCCGGCTGACTGAGAATAAACCGCTGGCCGCCTACCGCTTCGCCAAAGCGCAGGCGGGTATTGAAGGCAAGCCAGTCATTGTGGGACTGTATACCTTCCTCAAGCTGTCCAAGGGATTTCCGGCTGCGGACATCAGCGAGGTTGCCGCCCGCTTCCTGCCGGCTTATATTCAGCTGCTGCAGGAGCTTCAGCAGGAAGGTGTAACCTGGGTGCAGATCGACGAACCAGCCATCGTTATAGGATTGAACGCGGAAAACATTGCCTTGCTGAAGACCATTTATAGCGGGATTTCCGCTGCAGTCCCCGGCTTGAATCTGATTCTGCAGACTTATTTTGAAGCGGCTGAACCCTTGGAAGCATTGCTTGAATTGCCGGTACAGGCCATTGGCCTTGACTTCGTCCATGATGGCGGTGCGAATCTGGAGGCGATCGGACGACTTGGCTGGCCGGAAGATAAATGGCTGGGTGCAGGCATAATCGATGGACGCAGCATCTGGCGTGCCGACCCTGATACCAAGCTTGCACTGATTGAGAAGCTGGCTCTTCATGTGCCGCTGGACCGGCTGATTCTTCAGCCATCCTCCAGCCTGCTCCATGTACCGGTTACGGTGCAGAGCGAAGGGAAGCTGAAGCCTGCTGTGAAGCAGGCGCTGGCCTTCGCTGACGAAAAGCTGACAGAGCTTCGGCTGCTCGCCTCAGCCGCAGGCGGTGACAACGGAACGGCCGAGGCGGAGCTTGCGGGGAGCCGGGAAGCGCTGGCTGTCTTCCGCGCACTTCCTGAACGCGGCCGCCGGGATGTGGCGGAGCAGGTCCGCCGTCTGGACGAACTTCCGGACAGCCGGAGCCTGCCGTTCGCAGAGCGTGTGAAGCTGCAGCAGGATAAATGGCGTTTGCCCCTGCTGCCGACTACAACTATCGGCAGCTTCCCGCAGACGGCTGAGGTCCGCCAGGCGCGTCTCAAATGGCGCAAAGGGGTGTGGAATGAGGAGCGCTATGATATGTTCGTCCGCCGTCAAATCGCCGAGGCGATTACACTTCAGGAGGAGCTTGGTCTGGATGTGCTGGTACATGGTGAATTTGAGCGGACGGATATGGTCGAGTTCTTCGGCGAGAAGCTGGGCGGCTATCTGTTCACCCAGAATGGCTGGGTGCAATCCTATGGCTCGCGCTGCGTGAAGCCTCCGGTGATTTACGCGGATGTCGCTTTTATCCAGCCAATGACCGTCAAAGAAAGCGTCTATGCCCAGTCCTTGACGAAGCTGCCGGTAAAAGGCATGCTGACCGGACCGGTAACCATCCTGAACTGGTCCTTCGTACGCGATGATCTCAGCCGAGAAGAGGTAGCGAAGCAAATTGCCCTTGCTCTCCGTCACGAGGTTCAAGCGCTGGAGGATGCCGGAATCGAGATGATTCAGGTGGATGAGCCGGCCATCCGCGAAGGGCTGCCGCTGAAGGCGGAAGACCATGAGAATTATCTGAATTGGGCTGTACGGTCCTTCCGGGTGGCCACAAACCATGTGAAGGATACCACGCAGGTTCATACGCATATGTGCTACAGCGAATTTAACGACATGATCGGGGCGATCTCGGCTATGGATGCGGATGTGATCTCCATTGAGACTTCCCGCAGCCATGGGGAGCTGATTTCGGCTTTTGAAGATCATGATTATGATAAAGGCATTGGTCTGGGTGTCTATGATATCCATAGTCCCCGTGTTCCGGAAGTAGAGGAGATGACGCAGAATATTGAGCGCGCACTGCGTGTACTGGATGCCGGACAATTCTGGATCAATCCAGACTGCGGGCTGAAGACACGCGGCTGGGAAGAGACGGAGGCTGCACTTCGCAACATGGTTCTGGCCGCAGGTAATGTGCGGAAGAAAAACGCTTGATAATCATTCTCAATCTTGCTAGAATGAGAAAAAGAATAGAAGGAACCTGGACCAGGCTTCCTTCTTATCCTTGAATGGTACGTCTTTTCGCAGGAGGGTTTCACCTCCCCTTGCTGGAATCGACGCCATCTATACAGCAACGATCTGAACGGCAAGGTGGAGCTTGTCCGAGCAGAACCTAACCCTTATTCCTTGTGAGTATAGGGTTTTTGGTGTTTTTCTTTTCGCGAATCTTATATCCCCAAATAACGAAATCAACCTTAGCTGGGCAAATCAGCCACTGGATTGGAAAATCTACCGAATTCCTGCAACCTTCCAGCTTTTGGAACGTCAAAGACTTTAACACGAAAGATGCCTACAGACAAAAAGCTCTTCGCTGGCAGCAATCTGTACAAAAGAAGCGGAAATTCCACTACACTTTTGGAGGAATGGGCATGCAAAAAAGGGGTCTGCATTATCTGTATTATGTATTGGGACTAATAGTGTTTGCTATGGTTTTGGCAGGGTGCGGGGCTGGAAGCAATAATGATTCTGCAAGCCGGTCGGAGATGAAGGCAGACAATTCCAGCACGGCAGAAGGCTTCGACGGCGCAGCAGACCAGAACACTTCAGCGAATGCTGCACCGAAGGATCAAGCAGTGTCGGCTGCAGCTGAAGCTCCTGCGGCTGAGGGAGACAAGGCTGGCGGAGGAAGCTCAGCAGTGAGCAACACGGATGCAGCGCGTGCAGCTGAAGGAACGGCCGGTTTTACGGGAAATGACGTTGTGGCAGGATTGAACAAAAAGCTGATCTATCACGCCAGCCTAACGATGGAAGTGACGGACTATGCTAAGGCGCAGACAGAAGTACGCAATCTGGTGACGCTCGCAGAAGGCTATATTGTTGAATTTTCGGAGAACACCTCCGAATATGAGCATGGCGGAGCCTTTATTCTGAAGGTGCCTGCTTCGGGATTTTCTTCCTTTCTGGACCATTTGGAAAAGATCAAAAACGTGAAGCTTCAGCATAAAATCCAGGGTCAGGACGTTTCAGAGGAATATGTGGATCTGGGGTCGCGCCTCAAGGCCAAGCAGTTGATGGAGGGCCAATATATCGAGTTTATGAAAAAGGCAACCAAATCCGCTGACCTCGTGGCGTTCGCCAACCAGCTTGGTGCCATTCAGGAGGAAATAGAGACGATCAAAGGCAGAATGCGATATATTGACCAGAATGTATCTTTTTCTACGGTTGAGCTTCGACTGTACCAGACTGAAGAGAGCGTGGATATTGCCAAGACCAAAGAACAAGGGCCGTTAATGGACCGGGCTTCGGATGCGCTTCAGAGCAGTCTGCATGCACTGTCCGTGATGTTTCAATGGCTCTTTATATTCCTGGCTGCTGCGCTTCCGGTATTGATTGTAGCTGCTGTTGTTGTGGTGATTGTGCTCTGGGTCCGCAAAAGAAACAAGTCACGGGATCCTGGGACGGTAATGCGTATCCGTCAGGTGAGCCGGGAGCAGAACCAGCCGCTGCAGGAACAGACCACCGGGAATCCGGCGCCAGTTCCTGATGCTGATGAGCGGGACGAAAAAAAACCGGAATAATACGATTTTACAGATGAAAAAAGCCTCCAACACCGCTGCTTGCGGGTTGGAGGCTTTGTGACGCGGATGTGCAACTGAGCGGAGTAACCGCTCTTAGTTAAGTATGCTGGAACAGTACGCGGTATTCGCTGTAGCCTTCCTTTTCCAAATCCTCTTTCGGAACAAAGCGGAGTGCTGCCGAGTTAATGCAGTAGCGCAGGCCGTTTGGACCGGGACCATCGTTAAATACATGTCCAAGATGAGAATCGGCCGCTTTGCTGCGGACCTCAGTGCGGACCATCAGATGGCTGAGATCCGTCTTCTCCTTGACCGAATAGTCGCGGATCGGACGGGTGAAGCTGGGCCAGCCGCAGCCGGAGTCGAATTTATCGCTGGAGCTGAACAGCGGCTCACCGGATACGATATCGACATAGATGCCATCCCCGTGATGATCCCAGAACTCATTGCGGAAAGGGGATTCGGTTGCATTGTTCTGAGTAACTTCATATTGCAGCGGCGTCAGACGTTCCTTGAGGCTCTGCTTCTCCTCCTTGTGCTTCCAGTGGTCCTCGATAAAAGCATCCCGCCCGGAGCCTTTGCGGTAACGTTTATAGTGACCGGGATTCTTGTGGTGATACCCCTGATGGTACTCTTCTGCACGGTAAAAGGGTTTGGCCGGAAGGATCGGCGTCACGATAGGGGCGGAGAAACGTCCGCTGGCCTGCAAGTCCGCCTTGGAGGCTTCAGCCTGCTCCCGCTGCTCTTCGGAGTGGGTGAAAATGGCAGTCCCGTATGAAGTGCCGCGGTCATAGAACTGCCCTCCGGCATCGGTAGGGTCAATCTGCTGCCAGAACAGCTCCAGAAGCTTGGTGTATGGGAAAATATCAGGTTGAAAGGTGATCTGCACCGCTTCCACATGTCCTGTGGTTTCCGAACAAACCTCTTCATAAGTCGGGTTAACGGTATGTCCGCCCGTATACCCGGATATAATCTCAACGATTCCTGGAAGTTCTTCAAATGGTGATACCATACACCAGAAACAGCCCCCGGCAAACGTGGCCTTTTCTGTTTTGCTGCTTATATTGTCAGATTGAACATCACTCATGAATATCCCTCCATCCATAGATTGCAATTAAATAGATCACAATGTAATTATAAAACAAAAAAGCGCCGCCTGCCAGTTAGCGGCGTTTTGTGCAAAAATAAGAATTCATGTGCTTACTTGCATCAATCTTTCTTGGAGCTGAAGGATCGTGGACGTAGCGATAATATGGCCAGAGCCAGTACTGCCACATATACCAGGATAGCCATCCACGCGCTTCGCGGATGCTGGAACAGCTGGCCGCCGAGAAAGGCATATAACGCAATCGCAGGAATTTTGCCCAGTCCGGATGCCGCAAGATAACTCCAAAAGGGCAACCCGGCGGCGCCTGCATAGATATTCACTCCCATCTGCGGAACGACCGGTGCAAGCCGGGCTAGCACTACCGCTGCAAATGGCCTCCGCTGCACGGCAGATGTGAATTTATCCAGCGCGGGTACTGATGCCAAATAAGTACGGGCTTTTTCCTGGAACATGTGTTGAACAATACCATAGATCATCGCCCCGGCAAGGGTAGACGCACTCCAGCAAATCACCGCAGCCGCCAGACTTCCATAGGCATACCCGTAAATCCCGATTATCAGTTTATAAGGCACCGGCGGGAACATCGCCAGCAAAGTAGCGGCACCAAAGCCCAAAAACAGATTATGATCCTGCCGCAGCCAGGCCAGGATATCATACCTGTAGATAAACGTGAGGAATATTCCCGAAACATACAGTAATATAGTCAGCCATTTTCTCATTCTACTATGCCCTTTCTTTCGTTCATTCATTTCATCATACTGAAAAAAAAGAATTTAATGAAGCAAAGATCATTTGTTGCTGCGACTTGTCACGGTATAATACGTCTAAAAGGAAATGGAAATACTCACAGCCAAGGGAGATACGCTTATGAAAAGTACAGAACGTAAAAGGGTGGCTCTGGTTGGCCTCGGCGACATCGCCCGGAAAGTCTATCTCCCACTGCTGTCCAGGCATGATCAGGCGGAGGTGGTGGGAGTGCTCAGCCATTCGCCGGCAACCGTACAGGACGCGGTTCATTCCTACCGGTTCCCGAGAGGCACTACGGATCTGAATGAGCTCCTGTCGTGGAAGCCTGATGCAGTATTTGTGCATAGCCCAACCCCCACGCATTATGATATTGTTATGAAATGCTTAAATCACGGAGTTTCGGTATATGTGGACAAGCCGCTGTCCTATGATCTGGAAGAATCCCGGCGGATGGCCGGATTCGCTGAAGAGAAGGGACTGCTGCTGGGCGTAGGGTTCAACCGCCGCTATGCGCCGATGTATACGGCTGCCAAAGCTTGGCTGGAGAAAGCAGGCGGCATCAGCGCCTGTCACGCGTTCAAGCACCGGACCAAGCTGCAATCCGGCAGCAGCCGTGAAACGATCCATGATGATCTGATCCATATGCTGGATCTGCTGCTATGGTTGTGCGGAGGAGATGCTGAGCTGCTGCACAACAGCCTGAAATCCGACGATGCGGGACGGCTGCTGCAATCTTCCGGCAATCTGGGCTGGAAGAATGGTGCGACCGGTATGTTCAGCATGGTGCGGGACGCCGGGGCAGATCTGGAGAAGCTGGAGTTGCACGGTAACGGCAGATCTGTGGAAGTTGTGGACATGGAACGGGCAACCTTGTATGAGAAGGGCACACTGCCGCGCACGCAGAATTTCGGAAGCTGGGATACGGTGTTGGAGCGCAGAGGATTCAGCGGTGTGGTGAACCATTTTTTAAGCAGCCTGGACATACCGGGGCAATGCGGAATAGCTGCTTCAGCGGTCCTGCCCAGCCATGTGCTGGCAGCGAAGCTTGCTGATTAACATTGGAGCGGAAAGGAGGGAGACCACATGGAGGATTACCGCAAATCAACGGAAGAGCAGATTATCGAGAGCTATAAGCGGGATGAAGAGATGATGATCCTGGTATTTGCCCAATGGTGTGTGAACAACAAGCTGGACCCGCACGCGTTGTATCTTCAGGCTTATCCGCAGCAAGAGGGAAATGCGGCGTTAAGCCATGCGCTTTCGCTGACTGTACCCCTTGACGAATCGGGGTTCATCTCCGACGATACGGTGCTGGGAGTCCTGTCTTTATATAGCAATGATGACCTTGCATATGTAGTGACGGAGGCTATAGCCAATAGGGAATCCCGGCAAGACACAGGCGATTGATCTTTTTTTTGCCAAACGATGTTCATTGTGCTATAAATGTGTTAAAATTATATATACTAACTTAATGTAAGTTAAAAGTGAGAGGTGAGAATAATGGAAGAACATCAGCTGACGATGTGCCCTCGATTCGAAACGGCCTTCTCCTTCTTAGGTAAACGTTGGAATGGACTTATTATTCAGACATTGATGAGCGGACCCAAGCGTTTCAAGGATATTTCCGGTCTGATCCCAACAATGAGCGATAAGATGTTATCCGAACGAATGAAGGACCTGGAGTGTGAAGGGATTCTGGTACGCCATGTGTACCCGGAAACCCCCGTACGCATCGAGTATGAATTGACAACTAAAGGCCGTGCGCTGGAGCCGGTCATGCAGCAGATTCAGTCCTGGGCAGAGAGCTGGGTCGAGTAGAACCGCTTGGCTCCCTGTTGATAGCCCCTTTTTCCGGATGGAAAGAGGGGCTTTTTCCTTTTAAATTACAAATAAATTGCACGGAAGGCGGCAGAATATAATATAATAGAAAAAAAGTTGCTGCCCACCCCTTTATTATGCGGTATTTTTAATTGTGATATAGATAATTATGGCAACGTTAACAAAAAGAAGCTTATCCTTTCGAAGTGAGTTTTGTACGAAGTGAATTCAGGGTTGTAACGCTAACAAAACTAAGCGTAGGCTTTCGAAGTAAGTTTTGTACGAAGTAAATTCAGGGTTGTAACGCTAACAAAACTTTTAGGAGGCGAGGAAGATGACAACCACCTTGTTTTCCCGGGAAATAACCTATGGAAAAAAAGATGTCGCCGAACTGGAGAGTGCTTCGATCAGAGTGCAGCTTATTTACGACAAAGTGTTGTTCATGCTTCACAGCCATCTCCCCGGGTCGTTGTGGAACGCATGGATTGGGGTGCCTTATGACATCATCTCCTCTTTGTACAAAGGGGATAACGATAGCGGCAGTGTTTTTCAAAAGTGGATTCAAAGCCCGTCTGGCTGGAAATGTATCGGCTGCGAACGTCATTGCCTTGAGCCTTCGGCTGGTCCGGTAATTCCATCGTCCGGCAAGAAGCGCAGGTTCACCTTCCATAACGGCATCCGGCAGAGTATGGTGCTGCAGGCAGTGATCTGGTCGATGTATGAAAATACATTGCTCTTCCAGCCCTATTTGGGCGAAGAATCTTTTCTGGATGAAGCTGATCTGGATACAATCTCCACATACTTTGTACCTACCTATCTGAGCAAGCACCGTCTGATCGAGAACGGCAAGCGCTGCAAGGAATATCAGGAGTCGAACATCCGGGTGTATCAGGAATGGATCGCCGCTCCCGATCTGGTACTTCAGTGGAACGGAGGCCTGACCGAAGGCCGCTGGATGACCGGAGTTTACGTGGACCATTCGCGTTTTGCCGGGCTGGGACCTTACCTGAAGGATGCACAGGGCAAGCGTACGTATATGCGGGCTACGGTAGAATAGATATTGTATACGATAGTTAAATAGGATCATAAAATGTAATGGAAAACACCTCACTTTCGGGGTGTTTTTTTTATGAATAGAACTTTACAAGTGTTAAGTGAAACGGATGGCATATCGGAAATATCACTGCCCAATTTAGATATCGCTTTTATTCGTTCTATCACGGGTTAAAAATCCTGCGAATAGCATAGCAGAAGGCAATGCTTTTGATGCATAGGATCTAAAAAAAAGAAAATAGAATGTGAAAAAAAGGTCTGGGTTCTGCTCAAAATTTGCAGAAGTCAGATCTTTTTTTGCAGATGAGATGTGAAGAATTTGATTGAAAGAGGAAATGTAAATAAGTCTAATTTCCCTAAATTTTGCTAAGGGTATTTCTGGATAGCGATCAATGAACTAGGACTATATGCACTGTTAATTTTACCGTACTAAAGATGATGCTTACTAATAAGGGATCAATGAACTATATTAGCAATAAATGTTATGGTAAATATAAACTATTGAGGTGATGTGCCGATAATTCATAATGTATATCCCAATATGATGTAGCTTCAATGTTATTATTAAAAATTTAAATAAGTAGTCATGGTAATCCAAAATTCCTATTCAGTGGTGATGAAAAAGATGAGCTCTCAAGAAATGCTAACTAATCAGGTACAAAGAACCCCCCGAATTAAACCGAATTACCCGGAAGGCGAGCTTGCTTTAGAGGATCCTGCCAAACCTTCGGGGAAACCGACATTCTCATGGTTAACGATCATTGTTCCGCCATTAGGGATGTTAGTCATTGCGATATTTATGTCAACATTGACCAGGTCTTTTACTATGCTGATATCAACCATGAGTATGACTATACTGACGGTTATGGTTTCGATTATGAATTATAAATCCAGTGTAAAAAAACATCATGAACAAAACAAAAAACTGGAAAAGAAATATCTCAACTACTTATTTCAGGTTCGTAATGATCTACAAAATGCTGCCAGTACGCAGCGAGAAGCATATACATACATACATCCAAGTATTGAGTCTTGTCTGGACATCGTACGTGGCCGAAGTAAACAGCTCTGGGAAAGAACTGCAATTGAAGATGATTTTCTAAATACCCGGGTTGGAGTTGGAGTACAGCCGATCGCCCTTGTTCCGACATATTCTACAAAGGCAAAGGCAATTGATGATGAGAATCCTCTGGAAGAAATTGCAAGTAAAATATGCGAAGAAATGTACTTTATAAGAGATATACCAGTCTACATACCGCTAAGGAATATTAATACACTTGGGATATACGGCAAACGGCAGGAGGTCCGCAATTTTCTAAATGCCGCTATTGTCCATCTGACAACACACCAAGGTTACGATGATGTAAGAGTCGTATGCGTGATGCAACCTGAGGATCTGGAACACTGGGAATGGCTGAAATGGCTGCCTCACACTTGGGATAAAGCCCGGAGTCAGAGAAGCTTGGCCACGACCTCTTATGAAGCCTCTAATCTTGCTGATGAACTACTTCCGGAACTTAGAAAAAGAGAAGAAGGAAGCAATAGCAGTTACGGCCTGCAAACCTTGCTGACACCACACTATATCTTTCTGGTGTTTGCTCCTGAACTGTGGGATAGCACAGAAATGATGAAGTATTTATTGTCGGGTAATTCGCCGCTTGGAGTGACCAGTATTTTTATTTCAGAGAAGATCGATGTTGCGCTTCCTCTGAATTGTCAGGCTATTCTGGAAATCAAGGACAACAAGGGAATGGTCCGTAAAGATACCAATCAAGTGTTAAGTCACTTGGCGGATTATTTTACTGCTGATTCTCTAGATAAGGTGTACTCGGAATATTATGCCCGCTCCTTGTCTCCGCTCAGAATCAAGGAGGGGCAGAATAACAGCTATATCCCGCCAATGGTTACCTTTCTGGAGAGCTTTGAGGTTGAACAGATCGAGGAGCTAAATGTAATGCAGCGCTGGGGTAAAAATCAGGCGAACCGCACATTGTCCATTCCCCTTGGGCTCGGGTCAGGCGGGAAATCACTTTTATTCGATATGCATGAAAAAAGCTATGGACCTCACGGTCTTGTTGCTGGTACAACGGGTTCGGGGAAAAGTGAACTGCTCCAATCCCTGCTTCTGGGTCTGGCAGTGGATTATCATCCTCATGAGGTTGCCTTTGTGCTAATTGACTATAAAGGGGGCGGGATGGCCAATGCCTTTCTGGGACTTCCTCACCTGGTAGGAACAATCACCAATCTAGGCGGTAATCAGATCAATCGGGCGCTCGCTTCTATCAAAAGCGAACTTTTAAGGAGACAGCGTTTGTTCAGTGAAGCCGGAGTGACGAGTATTGATAATTACATCGTTCTTTATCGCAACAAGGAAGTAAACCTTCCCTTGCCACATTTGATCATAGTGGTAGATGAGTTCGCAGAACTGAAATCGGATCAGCCGGAATTTATGAAAGAGCTGGTCAGTGCGGCACGGGTAGGTAGAAGCTTGGGTATTCACTTAATATTGGCAACTCAGAAGCCTTCCGGTGTCGTCGATGACCAGATATGGAGTAACTCCAGATTTAAGCTGTGCCTGAAGGTACAGACACCTTCGGATAGTCAAGAAATGCTGAAACGGCCGGAGGCGGCAGAGATCAAGGAAAAAGGTCGGGGGTATTTACAGGTCGGCAATAATGAAGTGTTCACCTTATTCCAGTCCTCCTGGAGCGGAGCGCCTTATCATGCTGGAGAGGCTGATCGGGACGGGAGTCCCAAGATGGATATCGTCACATTAGGGGGGGAGAGGAGAGCTCTAATTCCGAAAGAGAAAAGCAGTGAGAGTACATCGCAATTAAGTGAACTGCAGGCCGTAGTTAATCACATTGCAGCCCTCTCTGCGGAACACTCCATCGGAGAGGCTTTTCAGTTGTGGCTTCCACCGCTTCCAGAGACGTTGGCATTGGCTGAGGTGCTGGATCAGGACCGAATCTGGAACGGGGAGAGTTGGCAGGAACCCAATGATCACCTGACTGCTACCGTTGGACGGGTAGACAATCCTTCGGATCAGGAGCAATACAATTTGGACATCAATTTTAACCAGAACGGACATCTGCTGATATATGGAGCGCCGGCCAGCGGGAAGACGACACTGTTAAAAACAATCATCATGTCGCTTGCTATGAAATATGATCCTGAGTACGTGCATTTTTACATACTGGATTTCGGCACACGTACCTTGGGTGTATTCCACGAGCTTCCGCATTTAGGAGATGTTATTTATCCAGAGGATGAACAAAAGCTTGGGAAACTGATCAGCTGGCTGCTCTCGCAATTGGATGAACGCAAACGCAAGTTTTCTCAGCTCGGAATCAGTAATCTGGTTTCATACTGTGCAGCCTCAGGGGAAAAGGTCCCTTACATAGTCATTCTGCTCGATAATTACACCGGATTCGCAGAAGCTTACGATGATTATGTACTGGATCTCGCAAAGCTTGTGCGCGAAGGCGGTAACTACGGAATTTACTTTGTGTTTGCAGCCAATGCTGTCAGTTCCTATCCTTACCGGATCAGCCAGAATATCAAGCAGTCGCTTGTGTACCAAATGTCTGACAGACTGGATTACTCCAGTATTCTGGGTAGAACAGAAGGGATGGAGCCAACCAATACCGTGGGCCGCGGGCTGCTTAAAGATAACCGGATACTGGAATTCCATACTGCACTTCCTGTGGGAGGCAACTCGGATGATCAAATTGCTGTTGGCATCCGTCGGATTAGCTCGGAGATGAAGGCAGTGGCAGGAGACACTAATCCTGCCGGAATTGCGGTGATCCCGGACAAGCTTTCTCTTTCAGAACTTCTGGAGCGTGCTAACAAGAACCGGCAGGAAGGAAGCGGGGATGCTCTGGTACCGATTGGATTAGATTGGACAACCACGCTTCCGGCAGAAATAAATGTGAAGCAAATTAGCAACTTTGTGGTGTCTTATACAAACCAGCTGCAAGTGGATTTGACGTTCACATCCATACTACAAGCTCTTTCTCAGTCGGCGGGTTCAATCACCAAGGAGTTTCATTTGTTTGATAGCGGTGGTGTTAAATTGTCAGGTCTGAAGGCTAGTCCAACCTTAACCCGCTATATGAGTACAGCAGAAGAGTTTCTCCAACTTACGCAATCGTTAATAGAACAGCTGCAACTCAGGAAAAATGATGCCCGAGAAGCATTGGCTGCTGCTTCCGTCCCTGGAGAATTTGATGAAACCAGCTATATTTTATCCAAGTATCCGCTTCTTGTAATCGCAATGCCTCATTTTAAATCTGCTTTCGATCTGATGGAGAATGATTCGCTGGATCACTTGGAGCGGATAGCTAGATTTGGCGGCGGGCTTGGTGTTCTGCTGCTTATTGGCAGCAATGTGGTTGAACTTAGCCAAATGCAGCTTACTATTGAGCTTGCTGGAGAGCTGATCAATAGTGGAAATGCGCTGCTCACGGGTGGAACACCAGGTGATCATATGTCATATTCTCTTTTGCTGGAGGGCATGGATTACCATGAGCTTAACCAGTCTATGGCTGTAACTGAAGCATTGCTGCTTATTGAGGGGTCCCAAATGCGCATCAAAATGATAACAGATCTATAGTTGGCAGGTGAACGAAGTGATGAAACCAGTGCGTGAGGTGTTTGAATTACAAGCTTTAGAGATCATATATTTGACTGCTCTAACGGGAGGAAACAGCTTTCCGGGACTGGCAATGAATCTGGAAGGTGAATCCGAGATCAAGCAGCGTTCCCTTATGGATGCACAGATGAGGGCTCTTGAAGCAAAGGGATATCTGGAGATAGATTTTATGGGGATTGCTAAAGTAAATGAAGTGCTTCATAGATTTATAGTGGCAGCCTCCAACTGCAAATCTTATCTCTGTCAACTTGTACAGAGAAATCAAGAGATATCTAAGATCTGTTATTTTATTCAGGATGAAAGCCGTTTCGAACTTAAGCATCAGTCAGGAAGCAACACGTACAAGCTGCAGGAAATATATGCACGGCATGAACTGATGTTTCAAGTCATTGATAGCATACCGCTCATTCAGAACTTGGCAGAGGATGAACAATCACAAACAGTGATGAACGGAGAGGTGGATCTTGAATCGTGGACGGGGCAACTTCTTCAAGCAGGGGCGGTGGTAACCTCCCTTGCAGAAATCCAATGCATTTCTGAGAAAGCGCAGGTTATTCGTGAACTGAATCTCTTGATTCATGAAGACCAAATGTGGCTGCTGCGGCGTGGATCAGATGAGCAAATCAGTCGAACCAGTGCGACCCTGTCAACAGCAGTAGAAGAATTATGTCTATGGCTGCAAGAAGCGTAGCCATCTAGGGGGATCAGAGCATGTCAACGGCGTTAACGACTTTTTTATTTAAAGGCAAGGAAAAGAAAGTTATGGATTTGGATATCTCCCTATCTATTTCAGCAGGGCAATGTCTCGAGCTTCTAAAACAAGCACGTTGGCTTCCAGACAATTGGGAATTCAAATGCGAAATCAGTCGTACCGGAGAGGAATGGACGGAGCTTGACCTGCATGCTGTACTGGCTAATGTAATTCAGGGAGACGGGGCTATTATTCGAATTTTACCGTATTGAGTGAGGGGATCGTAAAGGGGGATATCAATGAAAAACGTACATTTAGTCTGCTCACCTGAACTCATTATGCTTTTATCACGGTCACTTGAGCATGAGGGTTATGTAATTTCCGGGAAACATTCTACACTACATAGTTTTATTAGTGGCTTCAGCAGCAAGGAGGTAGATCCTTCATCCATCGTTATTATGGAGGGCGGAGCGGGCCTGGGTACACCGGTTAAGGCTGCTGATATTATCAGCTTCATGACGCTGATCCGCAAATATCTCAAACATACGCGTTTGATTGTTCAATTAGATCCTGCGCTGCAGACAGATATTGAATTTATACGGGCTATGGTGAATATGAACATTCACGATCTTCAGTTCACCACGGAATTCCGGGGCGATAATCTTCTGAACTGGATCAAGGAGAAGAAAACTACAAGAGATTATTATCATATCCTTGGTAAGAAGAAAGGCCTTTTTTCATTTAAAGGTTCATCATCTGCACCGGCTCCAGTTCCGGAAGTAGAAGAGCCGCTGCCTGCTCCCGCAAGACCGGTAGATTCGCTTACCCGACCACAGCCGACGGCCGCGGCCGGGCCCGGTACGGGTGCCGCCAGTGGGAGGCCATCCAATGCTCCACGCCCTCCCGCAGGGTCCGCACCACCCAGACCGAAGCCCCCGGCCAGAACAGAGTCTCCGGCTCCATCCGAAGCGGGAACACTGGAACGCCTGGAACAATCCATTCCCGTGGAGGAACAGTCAACGCCTGTTACAGGTCCGAGAATTCTGGGCAGCAATGTGCCGCTTGTCATTGGGGTTTGCGGTGTCGGAGGGGAAGAGGATGTAGGCGCGGCGGCTTTTCTGGTAGCGGCAGGTCTTGCAGAGCTAGGCTGGAAGCCGCTGGTTTGCGGAGATGACAGGCCGGAAATCGGTTCACTTGAACAGATCGTATTTGAAGGGGAGAAAGAAGATTCCGTTTCTACTATGTTCGAATATGAAGGGGTTACCTTCTATCGCAGGGGATATACGTGGGATATTTCCGAGCTACTGGCCAGCGAGTTCACACATATCATTCTTTGGCTGGATATCCACCGTGAACGGAAGGGAACTAGCGGGCTGGAGCTGTGGTGGAACTCACAAATTCCAATTATGGTTGGCAACGGAGCCATGTGGAAATATGAACTGTTGAAAGAGAAGCTGAACACACTGAACCCATTTGAACGCAAACGGTGCAGGCTTCTGCTGGAGAACGGGCATCAGGAAGTGCTGCAAGCACTGAAGAAGGACTTTCCAGAAATACAAGCCACTCTGATGCCTGCACATCAAGATCCCCTGTATCCAGATAAGGCGGCAGTCGAATGGGTGATGAAGCTGCTGACCGTTCAGAAAAAGCTCTTTCGCAAACAAACACTGCTCTGGGGAATCGCAGGGGCGGTCTTGTTTGTGACTTTGCTATTAATTGGCATCGGATTCTCTTTCGTTCCGGAGAGCCGGTAATTCACAATCAGGAGGCTCGATATGGATTCAGGTATGGTTAGAGGTATTGCTTTTAATTGCCATCAATTGCAGCCCCGTGCTCAGGAATGCACCGATAAAATGACCGGGGCAATCGCTGGAGTATCTGATTATTGGGTAGATTTGGGCGGAGAAGAGTTTAAGCAGCACTGTATGGATTGGATTGGAAAAATGAACAAATTCAAAGCTGCCATAGCACTTATTGAATCAGAAATGCTGAAATATGCAGATAAATTGCAGGGAGAAGAACAGGCAGCAGCGGCAGCGGCGGCGGCGGCCTCGAAAATGAAAGGCAAAACCAAATAGGAATGGAAATGAGGTTGTGAAGTGGCAGTACGCAAGCGGAAAAAAATTTTAAGATACACAATTATTTCAGGTTGTCTTGTTGCCGTCATTACATCCGGGGTATGGTTTGCAACCTATCGCCACTATAATGCGAAGCTGATTGACGAGCGGGCGGCTTACGAAGAACAGTTGAAGGATAAAGATGAAGTATTGCAGCGCTATATGGATCAATCCCAGACTGCCTATGTTTTGATATCCCCCAAGCTTGCCGGTGAGGCAATTACTGCAGAGGATGTAATGGAAGAAAAGCTTCCAAAGTTCTCCTCGCCGGATAATCTGATCAATGAGTCCAAGGCGATTGTGGGCAAATACCTGAAAATTGATGCCATGCCAGGTACGGCGGTAACGACTGAAATGGTGCGTGATGAAGCAAGACTGGATGCTTCAGAACGAAAGGAAGAGACCGAATATATCAAGCTTCCGCTTCGGTTAACGAAAAGGGATGTTGTCGATATCCGGATTGTATTTCCTAATGGTGAAGATTACATAGTCGTTGGAAAGAAGTCGCTGGAGGACGTAGATCTGGCGAATCAATATACATTCTTTAATGACAACGAAGAAGAGGCACAACTGCTGCAGGCAGCCTTGGTGGATGCTTATATTAACAATGCTGAGCTGTATATGAAGCAGTACGTAGAACCGGAGCTTCAGCCTGAACCTGTAGTGAATTATGTGCCTAACCTGGATGTGCTCGGAGTGATCAAGAATGACCCATTCATTATTGATCAAGCCAAATGGAGTCTTGCCGAGAAGCTTCGTAAGGAGCTTGAGAAACGGCTTAAAGCCATTGAGGATGAAAATAAAATCCGTGTCGGAGCGCAGGCTCCAAGTGGTAGTGGTGTGATTCAGAGAAAAGCTGAACAGGGAGCGGCGGCAGCAACTGGTGCTGCGGAAGCAGATAACAGTCAATCCGTGAACGGAATTATAGATCAGAGCAATCAAGCGCCAGTTGATTCAAGTGCGGATCAGAGCTCAACAGGCTTGACGAATAAAAAAGCAGCAACCGATGACAGTCTGCTGGAAGGAAAGTGACCGATTTGAACATTGTTGTCGCAGGGGATTGCGAGAAGCACGATTTCATACTTGTAGCAGCTATTTTGTTAAAAAGTTATTTTAACAATGATGTCATGATTATATCGGACAATAGCAGGCACTATCAGTATTTTGAAGGGGAAGTGTCAGGCATAAGGATAGCTGATTCATCAGCAGCCGATAAACCGGATATTGTTCTGTATGACTGGCATTATGGATATCCAGAGGATCTTGAGGAGGAGGTGGTTGTCTTTGCAACCACCTATGAACGTCAGGCTATGGAGAACGTAGATAAGCTGCTTGATCAGAAACAGATGCCTGCTTTATTGCTCGTCATCGAAGAAGAATGCGGACTTGGATTGAAGTATGTGGATAAATATTATCCGGTGATTCATTCGAAAATCAGTTATATCAGCAGCCCGGAGAGAAGAATTGACTGGATCCAAGATGGAAGAGTGGATCTTAAAGTGGATAAGGATTTTGCCGAAGCCGTAAATGACTTTTTGATTGAAATCTGCAATGTTCCAAAGAAAGACATCAAGAAGCTGTGGCAGTATGCAAGGAAACGGGGGTAACTAATTGTGCTTGTAGCTTTCTGGGGACCTGCCCAAGGGCAGGGAAGAACAACTTCGAATATGGCAGCTGTTGCGGCAACCTTAGCGCTGGATCATCATATCAGGGTGTTAATGACACATACGCATTTGGAGCGAGGGGTACTGGAGCATGTATTCTCACAGACAAGAACAACGCTTCAGTCTGCACGGACCTCGGGAGGGATGGATGCGATTGAGAGATTGGTGCAGTGCGGAATGCTCACGCCCGAGGGTATAAGAGATCATGCGGAGTCCATTCTAAAAGACCGTTTGGAGCTTTTGGGTGGATCTACGAGTGCCGAGAAACATGAGACAGAGCTTTTGCTTCCGCACATTTTTAAAGATTATCGAAGATTTTATGATTTACTGTTTGTGGACATCTCCTCTGAAGACAACCCGGATGTGGTGTCTCTGGTTATGGAGCAGGCAGATTTGATTGTGGTTAACCTGAATCAGAATCAGGTAAGTCTGAATTCATACTTTTTGAAAAACAACAAGGATCCTGTGCCGAAAACCAAGCCAGTCCTGTATTGTCTGGGTGCATATGAGCGTACCTCCAGATTTAATCGGGAGAGAATCATTAAGCAGTACGATTTGAAGAAAAAGGAAGTAGGCTTCATCCCGCATCATATCGGTTATATGGATGCCCAGAACGAGCGGCGCATGGTTCAGTTCTTGTTGAAGGCAAGAGAGGCAAAATCCCGTTTTCTGGAGTTCAGTGAGGACGGATATTTCACTGGTGCGGTACGCCAGATGGGGCAGCTCATTCTGAGGACGCTGGAGATCTCCCCTGTATCGGAATTGGACGTTGCGAATGATTAATCTGATTCTGATCTTTGTTATCCTGATTGCTATTGGAGTGTTCTTGTACTTATGGCTGGGCAGACGTAACAACTCGGCTCTTCCGTCCGTTCAACTAAAATATGATATAGACGAAATCGTGCTGTTTCTGAGACGGGCTTTTGAGGAGATTATTGCCTCGTCTCTCTATGAAGGAAGCCCTAGTGAAGAAGAATACAACCGCCGGAAGGCGCGGCGGAGAGAATTGCAGAAGGCGCTTAGAAGCTGTATGCACGGCGATTTGTCCGCCAAGAAATACGTGAAGCTGTACATGAAGGATCTGCTGGTTCAGACCTATGGCCTAGAGGAAGGTAATGTAGACAAGATTATCAGCTTCGGTCATACGAACCGGCTGACTTCACAGGATTGCTTCGATATCCTGCTTCATGTCTTCAAGAAAGAGCATGGGCAGGATGCATTTAATGTAATGGTAAGCAAGTATAGTCTGGACACACTGCAAAGACTTCCCGACGGGTCTAAGGGCTACAAGATTACCGAAGAACAAATTCGCAGTATCTATAGTTCCGAGCAGCCGAGATTGTCCATTCAGGACAAAATTGAAATTATCGTTCAGCGAGCCTATCAAATTTACAAGGGCCTCGGAGTTATCGATGAGCTTCGGGACCAGAATATCGACGGTATCAATGGCGGAACAAGCGGTATGCCTCCAGATGTTGTGCAGACAACAGACTTTCTGGAATATACCAAGCAACAGCACTTCATTCCACAGTCCTATGATGCAGTATGGACATTTTACCGGGGGAAGTCACTTCATCTGGAATTCTTAAGCTTTGGCTCGGAGAAGGAGCTCAAGCGGGTCTGCCAAAATATTTACGGGTTCGGTAATCCCGGACAATTGAATGAGTCCAAGGGATATATCATTAATGATATGGCTGATGGCAGTCGGGTCGTGGTTGTACGGCCCAAAATGGCCGAAAGCTGGGCTTTTTTTGTCCGCAAATTTAACGATTCGCTTGTGGAACTGGACCAGCAAATCAAAGACCAGGGTGCACCGCTTGCTATTAATATGCTTGTCTTTCTCATCCTGGGCCATCAGGTCACAGCCATCACTGGCAGACAGGGATCAGGGAAAACAACGCTGCTCAAGGCGCTGATCAAATATATTGATGCGAAGAACATTCGGATTCAAGAAACGTCCTTCGAGATCTGGGCGAGAAAAATGTATCCGGGCAAAAATATTTTATCCTTCAGAGAAACACCCTCTGTTAGTGGGCAGGACGGGCTCGATGTGCAGAAGAAAACGGATGGTGCAGTGAACATCGTCGGTGAGGCAGCCACTCACAGTGTAGTTAGTTATGTAATTCAGGCAGCCCAGGTGGCTTCTGAATATACATTATTTACGCATCACGGCAAAACACTGGCTAACCTGGTCAGCGCATTACGCAACAGTCTTATCGCATCTGGAGCCTTCAGTAACGAGAAGATTGCCGAGGTTCAGGTCGTAGAAGCACTTGGCTTCAATGTCCATCTGGTTTTGCGTGCAGGTAAAAGATACATCGAACGGATTACAGAGATTATTCCGGCTGATCCCCAGTATGAATATCCTCAGAAATACAAGGAACCGGAGAATATGGCAGATAAGCTGGATGCTTTTATGGATACCATGACTGAATATTTCGGAAGGATGACGGATCGCCGCGCCTATGATTATAAGGATGTAATTGTGTGGGAGGCGGGAGAATACGTAGCCAAGCATCCAATCAGCAGCCGTAAAATCGATGAAATGCGCAAAAATATGGATGAGGAGGATGCACTGGAATTCACTGCATTTCTTGAAAAGTATTGGGGGCAATCTGCATGAGTCTGCAAACCGTTTTGTTGATTGTTCTTGGCTCATCGGGCGTGCTGCTGGCCATCCTGCTTGTCCTGCTCAGCATTGTGCAGCGTAAATTAAAAGGCACGCAATATCAAGAGCAAAGACGCCTAAAGGCGCTACTGCCTGCACGTACTAAGGGGAAAAGATGGTTGGAGCAGGCACATAAAGCTTATCCGGTGCTAGATGAACTTCCGGTTGTAAAGAAACTCCTTCACCGGATGCGCTCCCGTCTGACCATTATCCATGCCGGCAACGAAATCATGATCAGGAGCCGCGCGGCTGCGCTGACAATGATGATTGTCGCTTGTATTCTAATCATCTCGCTACTTTCTTTCCTCTGGACTTCTTCCTGGGTAAGCCGAGCGACAATTATGCTGGTTTCTGTTTACTTAGGAGGTATTCTTAGCGATCTCTTCATTGGCCGTTTAGTGAAGCAGATGCTGTATGACCAATCTTCCATGATTTTGGATATCCGTCATGAATATCATCAGACGCATATGGTACAAGTCAGCCTGGAGAACTCTGCGGAACGTACGAAACCCATGGTAGCCGTGCATGCCCGGCAGATTGCTGGAATTCTGGCAGCGGTGGACCCTGAAGATGAGCTGCAGAGATATTATGAGATTGCACCTAACCGGTATATGAAGCAATTGGCCGGAGTGAGCTACAAAATAGGTGAATACGGCGATGCGGACATACATAAAGGGGAACGTTCCATTTATCTATCCATGCTCGGCAATATTAGAGAAGAGATTCACATGGATATCAATCGACGTGAACGTATCGACCGTTTGTTATACGGCATTGTTTTTGTGGCTATTTCACCGGTATTCATGCTGGATCCGATCCGCAATTGGGCGGAGGGCATGTTTCCGATTGTATCCAATTACTACAATTCCGCATGGGGGTTGTATTCGCTAATCTTGCTATACATCACGTTCATAGTATCGTTTATTGCCCTACGGATTCTCAAGGGTGTGGATGAAGATACGCAAGCCATCAAAGATGAGGGCAAGTGGTTAAACCGGCTTTTGAAGAAAAAATGGATCTTCAAGCTGGTAGACAGGATCACTCCTGAAGAACATGAGCCTATCCATTTCAAGGTAGCCGGTAAATTGAAGGATGCCAACTCCGGGCTGTCACAGCATGCCTTTTATTTACAGAAAACAATGGCGGCAATCGTTATCTTTTTGCTGATCGTGGCGATTCAATTCTCCATCCATGCCAATATCAAGCATAACATCCTGCATCCCAATAAGCAGATTACGACGGGGGGCAATCAGACGGAGTCCCAGAAGATGCTGAGCGAGGAACGGTATGCCTTTGAGCAGTCTCTCATTGGAGAATTGGTAGCGAAGGATATTACTCCGGATCAGATGCTGTCCTACATTCAGGAGAAAGCGGAGAATAAGCCGTTTCTTCAAACCAGCCTGGACCAGAATGCTTATGCAGCGCAACTGGTGAACAGAGTGGAAGATTATCATCAGGAATATTTCAAATGGTATGAGCTTCTACTGGCATTTGGACTGGCAATGGGCGGGTTCTATCTCCCGGATGCTTATCTAATTATTCGTACCCAACTGCGGAAATGGGAGATGCAGAACGAGGTGGATGGCTTCAATACGCTGTCTATGATGCTGTCCCAATTTCCCAATATAAGCGTGTATGAAATGATAGAGTGGCTGCATCGGTACAGTTACATTTTCGAGCGGCAACTGCTGCGCTGCATGCTGGATTATGAAGCGGGAGGCTGGAGCGCTATTGAGAAATTGAAGGAAGATGCACGCTTCGTACCGCTCGAACGGCTGGCAGACCGCTTGCAGGTTGCAGCCGATCTGATCCCGGTGAAGAAGGCGTTTGATGATATGGATGCCGAGAGGGCATTCGCAATGGATCAGCGCAAGGAACACTACGAGAAGGTAATCAGCAGAAAAAGCACACTGGGTAAAATATTCGGTTTCTTGCCGATGCAGGCAACGTTCACCTTATATTTACTGCTTCCCTTCGTCTATATGGCCTTCCAGCAGCTCGGCGACCTGACTGTTGTAACTGGCAAAATGTGAAGGAGACACAGGCATGGAGAATATAGCAAGCTTTCTTAAGACAACCATATCTATTTTAATTACGCTTGCCATCATTTCAGCAGGACTATTCCTGTGGGGCAAAACACAGCCTGTAGTCGAGCTGGCGAATAGCCAGGCGGCGGATCAGGCCAGGGAACTGTCGGAGCAGCAATATTCCGCATTCGACAATCAGATTGTCAGCGGCTCTCAGATTCTGACTGCTTACCGGCGGTATGAATCGCAGGATGGGTTTTGTCTTTATGTTGAGCAGCCATATACCACTGCTGCGAAAGAGCCGTATAGGAAATTCACCATGAATCCGAGCGGGAAAGGCTCTTGCCGTGAGTTCGATTATTCCGGTGAGAAACTCAAAGACAATACAGATAATTTTGATGCGGACGAAGAGGAAATCTCGGATGCATCCGGCCTGTATTACATCAGCCCGCAAGCCAGATATAGGGCGAAGCTGATAAAAGATAAAAATGAGCGGATCGCGGCTATTTATTTCGAAGCGAAGTAACAGCCGCCAAGTCAGTAGAATTGAGAAAGCTTCAAATAGAGTGAGGAGAAAATATCATGGAGAATATTTCGACCGGCCTTAAATGGGTCATCGGCATTATCGTTACCATCCTGATTATAGCCGCTGGTGTGAGCATTTACCTGGTTATCAACAACTACTTTATCCGTGCACAGGAACAAACCCTGGCCCAGACCCAAATGATTAATCAAGCGGAATTCAACAGCTACGATAACAAGGATGTATCCGGGCAGGATGTTATTAATGCGGCGATGCGGTATAAGGGTCGTCCGCAGTTTGCGATTAAGATTTATACGGGGGAAAATGCTACTACAGGATTTTATGCGGAGAATAATTATGGATCTTACTATTCAGTTCCAAATACTGGTAAATATGTGGACTTGACATTAACAGGTCCAGGAGACGGAAAAAGTGTTTCTCAAATGCTAGATGTAACAGATTCTGACGATTTTAACGTAAACACGCTTGGTGTTTTTACAGCTGAGATCTATAGAGATGAGAATGAGGAAGTGAGATTGATTGTATTTACACAAAAACCAAAATAATATGTGATAGTAGTTTCGGTCTTTTACATAATACCTTTAATAGGAGAATAGGGGAGAATGGCATGGAGAATATTTCGACCGGTTTAAAGTGGGTGATTGGTATCATTGTCACCATTCTTATTATTGCTGCTGGAGTCAGCATTTATCTAATCATCAATAACTACTTTATTCGTGCTCAGGAGCAGACTTTAGCCCAGACTCAAATGATTAACCAGGCGGAATTTAACAGCTACGATAACAAGGATGTCTCTGGCCAGGACGTTATTAATGCAGCGATGCGCTATAGAGGTACACCTCAATTTACAATAATTATTAAGACAGGTGTAAATAAAACAGGATTTTATGCGGAGAATTCTTATAAAACTTACTATACGTTGGCTACAGAAAAGAAAGGAGAAACACCAGCACAACCAATTGATTATAGTAAGAAAAATGATAGTACCAAAGCATATAGTGTATCGGAAATGCTGGACCAGAGCAAAAAACCATCTGGTAGTGATCCTAATGTAAATGTGAATACTCTTTCGATTTTTAAATCGACAGTAATTAGAGATAATAACGGTCAAGTTCGAATAATTGTATTTAATCAGAACCCGAAGGACTAATGAAAACCGCCACCCAGTTTCTACTAACCCTGTTCGCCTGGATATTGTTCACTATCGGCGGTTTTACATTTCTACACTTGGAAGGGGAGAACATCGTCAAGGCCCGGCAACCGGAGCAGCCAACGGTTGCAAACGCGCTTTACAAAGGGACAGGCGATCTAAAAAAAGTCAGCGGTGAGCAAGTCATCGGTATGATCCCTGCGGCACTGGAGGGGGACTATATTTTACATATTGACGGCATTGTGATTAATGAGGAAACAGACCTTACAGCAGTGGATTTGCGCGGAGTTCCTGGTGCTGCTTATCAGTTAAGAGTCACGCGAACCAATGAGATGATTACGGAAATCTCTGCCACCCGCTGAGAATGGAGGAGCCGCATGGCAGATGCGCTGAAAGGTGTAATTATCGTTATTCTGCTTGCATTCGTGTTTGGAGTCTATCCGGCTTTTCGCCAATCCGAGGTTGTAGAGAGGAATACTAAGCTCGCAGCCAGTGCGGCTGTGGTGGAATTCGTGGATACAGTTCGTGCTAAGGGGTACGTGGATGTAGGCGACTATGAGCTTTTTCTCCATTCGCTTGATGCCTCATATGGTGTATTCGATGTCCAAATGGAGTATTACAAAAAGAATTTGCAGCCTTTGTATACGAACCCTGACGATTATTCCACATTCCAGAACAGCTTCAGTGTCCGGTACGATGGCTACTTTAATAAAGATATTTTGAAAGTCTTATATCCGGATTCAGGTACTTCACTGGCAGCAGATGATCCTGGCAGAAGATTCACCATGCATGTGGGCGATCTGTTTAATGTCCGGCTGGAATCCGAAGGGACGACGCTTGCCTCTCGAATGCGATCTCTGCTTTTTCATAGTGAACTAATTCCGGTCAATTTGAAGTACGGGGGGATGGTACGAAGTGAAGCCCCTTAGTGTGGTGCTTGTTTTTCTGATTCTGGTTATTCCGCTTGTTCTTATGGGTGATACCAGAGAAGATCTTCGGGTCTTCAATCAAGACCTGTACAAACGGTATTCGGATGATTTTCAGTCCGCAGTGGATGATGCGGGTGATTATCTGTCGCGACTGGAAATGCAGCCGACAACAACAGCGGTGCACTACGGGCGGGAACGTCAACTGCAGCTAGATCAGGACGTGCTGAGTGTGTTCTACAGTAATCTGGCTATGAAATTTGGACTGGAGAACAATCAGACCGAAATGAACAATTTGAAATTACATATGCCGGCACTGGTTATGTTTGGTTATAGCGGCTATAGGCTGGTTACTTTGGACGACACGGCTACAGTTAGCGGCAAGGGAGAGCTTAAGCCTGTCAGTTGGCCTGAGCGTCCTTATTACTATAAGCTTCAGAACGGCAATCTGCTGTATTTCACTTTGGATGACACCGCACGGGTATATGATACAGGATCAAATGAATTCTATGAGGGAGAGTATTCAGCGCTGGCGGCGGAGACCAATCTCTCACCGTTAACCTCAATTGAACTCTTCCGTGAGGTACGGCAAAGTACGATAACTTCACTGGTAGAAAATGATTTGGCAACCGCAATTAACAGGCACCTGGAGCTGGTGAAACGGATGGGTTTGTCGATTCAGTTCACACTACCCCGAGGGCTGCAGGAGCAGTCCATACAGGATGTGGGGATTATGGCTTTTATTCAAGGTTATCCGCTTCCTGGCGGAGAGCTGCTGGATGCCTATTCCCTTGGCAGCGGTGCAGTGATGCGGCGCAAGGTTCTAATAGGTACCCGGAATTCATCAGGAAGGCATATCGCCTACGGAGAAAGCTGTGTACCGGCCGGGGCGGCTGTAATTGAGACTCTGTTCGACCCCGAGGAGGCCGCACGGAAAGGGTATTTTATTGAAGATTGTTCGGTTCGTTAGTAACTTAATCTGTAATTGAGTTGTACCATCCAAGACTTATATATATTAACAATGAGAGGAAGTGTTTTATGAATACTCTTTTGAAACTAAGTAAAAAAGCAGTCCCTTTCATCTTGGTGCTCACTGTTTGTATGGTCTCATCATCCAATCCTAAAGTCAAAGCAGCCCCCGTTACGTTCAGTGACATTCCCGCTAATCATTGGGCGAAGTCAGGAATTGATACGGCGGTAAACAAAGGCTATGTAGTGGGATATCCCGGGGGGCTATTTATGCCTAACGCAAATGTAACCCGCGCAGAATTTATCAAAATGATTGTGACAGCGACCGGACAACCCGTGGAGGAGACTACAGGGAAATGGTATGAAAGTTATGTGGAAGCTGCGGAACAAGCGGCCTTGTACACCAAAAGTGATTTTGCAAATTCGGATACTGAATGGAATAAAAAGATTACGCGAAATGAAATGGCTCGTATCGCGGCAAGAGCAACGGGTCTGAAAACAAATGAAGCAGATAAGTGGATGTATCTGGCTACGAAAACGGGCTTAATCTCCGGACTGGGCGCGGGCAAGCTTGGAGAAAAGGAATATACAACAAGAGCACAATCTGTAGCCACTGTAGAGCGTGTATTGACTGTGAAAAGCGGGGGCAAGCTTCCGACAGATAAGTACGCAATTGGCAGCGCAGAATTGGCCTGGCATAAGACGAATATTTTTACGGTAATGCCTGAAGTCTTTAAGTCCGGTGATCCAACCATAGATCTTACTGTTGCAGAACTATGGAAGGAAGATAAACTCAAGATTGCCACAAAAGATAAAATGTTCATAGAGCATATTGATGCTGTTATTGCTATTGATTTAACCGATAAGAATGACCCAAACCTGAAATTGGTCCCCCCCTTGTCTACATTAAAATGGAAGAATACTACTGATAATATTCCGAAGGGAATTCCTGTGACGAAATCGATGAGTAGTTATCTGATTTATTTCAAAACTACAGTCGATTTTAGTAAATACGATTTTGATGTGCACATGGATATTGGTTTTATAGGTTTCGCTCTTGATTGGGGTCCCTTCATGAAAGGGAATTTGAATTCTATTGCAAATGTATTTCAAAAGACGCCTGGAGATCTGGCCATAAAAATACTTCCGAAAACCGGTTGGAAAAGACAAGGTGATTTACAACTTTTAATAAGAACCCCTTCTGGTGAGTGGAATGGGGCCACTAATGAAATCTTGAAAATACCTCAGGCTCATTAATTCGATGGTGAAATTTGAAACCATGAAGCATAAACCTTTAAAAATAACTTTGGGCTGTACTGTCGTTTTATTATTTTTGATATTGTGGACTATGTTTAGTGGCCTTCAACCTGACATTCTTATGGCGGCAGCAAATGATGAGACCCTGCTGAAAACCGATGGAATTCAATATAAGGTGGATGATCCGGACACCGTAATCCGCGATTATCAATCTGTATTTCACAATGAGAAGGAGATAACTACGAAGCCACTGAGCTTTGATGCAGGAAATGGGAAGATCATTACGAAAATCGTATTAAAAAAGGATAATCAAGTGTTGCAAACCATTAATGTTAATGCTCAAACCTATAATAATATTCTTACATTGCATGGAGAGCCGGTGCCTGTTAAATCAGTGGGCAATGTTCCATGGGGAACCTGGTTTGCATGGGATAGAAAAATAAGTGGAGAACATTGGACTCCTGGTGAAGGAGGACATTGGAAATACGATATCCCTGGGGAAAACAGTGATCCAGGAAGCGAGGAGATTGGAGGCTTAGTAAGGGATGCTTGGCCTGGGAAAAAAGTGATTTTGGATATTCCCTATCAAAGGAAAGAACCATATAGAGCTGTTGGAGGTGTGGATTATGGAAATATACCCACCTCGATAATTGATGGTAGTTCTGAAACGCTTCGTACAGCAAATCCCTTGCAGGTCAATGTAAATGTTTCTTTGATTCATAATCAGGCTGTTATTGTGGTAGATGATCATGGCAACCCTGTAGACCCCAGTGTAAGTGGCTACACAGATCCAAGTACAGTTATCTCTGGTCTGAAAATTATTGATCTAGATAAAGCAAGTATAGAATTCAAACAAAATTATGACCATGAAGGCCTTAGGAAGAAAATTGCACCGAATGGCTCTTCAGCAACGATGTATTATTTTGCACTCTTCAAATTTGATATCAAATCCTACACCTACCGTTATCCAAATGTCTATGAGGTTTACGTTAAAAATGGGACTGCAACACCACCGCCTCCCACACCCACACCCACACCTGAGGCCCCGACGGTAGTATGTACCGACCCTGCTCCGGGTCAAGTCGTTTCCGGTGAGTTCCTGGATCCTGGTGTAGCCGCTGAGATCAGAGCAGATCAGCGTGGAAATGAGCAATTCGATGTTCTGCAGGGTATCCCGAGCTCAGAAAGCTTATATGGTCATGCCTCTACTAAGGGTTATCTTTATCAGAATAGATTTGTTGAGATGAAGGGTACGTGCACATATGATATTAAGATTCAAAAAGTATATACCTTAAAATGGGACCCTACAAAACCGGCTCCCTCAGGACCAGGGACTGTTCCTGCTCCAACAAGCGAACCAAAGCCGGTAGTCTACTCTTACTCCATCAATCGTCCTTATTCGTATTGGACTATTGATACTTTGGAAGTTTACGCCCTTTCTAAGGCGGTGCTGAGGAATGATGCTCTTTCAGGGGGAGCAGTAACCCTAAAACCAAATGGATATACTCCCCCTGATTTTTCTACAGAAATCACGGGCAAATATATTCCTCCTGAGGCTCCGGATCTGATCACAGTTTCTCCGAGTGATGTACAGGGAGGTACGACCCGCCCGGAACCAGATAATGAAAAAGAAGTTTTCCAATCAAAAGCAGAAGAAGCCGCGAAGAAAATCAAAGTTCAGAATGATACCTTTGATTTCATTGGACAGACGATCATGGACGGGAGTGAGGCTACAGAGGCGGGACAATCTCCAGGTACCATCCCGAACCCGCAGCCGATAGGCGATTACGTGCTGTACAGCCCGGGAAACATCATTGAGCCAGCACACTTGAATGCACCTAATCTTCCCAGCTCCGGTGAGATTACCTATATTCCGATGGATGGGAATATCAACGGTGGGACAGAGGATAAGGTGTCTCCGATTGATGGTATAAACTCCATAACGGTGCACACGCCTGTCGTCAACTACTCGCTACTCCCTGACGATAACCGCCCGTTCGACCAGCGGATGGTTCCGGATCTGACACGGACAGTGCTGATTCTGGATCGGCCCTTCACCGTACACTTTACGGAGAGCGGCCAGCATCTCAATATCCCTGGGTATGGCAACCGGGATTATGCCAAATACACGAAGAACAAACGCATCCAGTTTCCGTTTGGCGTATTTCAAGACGGCCAGTATTACCCGGAAAATACCTGGATTTACATTCCTGTCGGGACACCGTCCATGACTTTTACCATGCCGACCTGGGTCAATGAAGGCGATTATACCATCAATACACAATCCTGGGCTATTAATGCCCCGTCAGATGGCACTGATCTTTGCGAGGTGAACCTGAACGGGGACTTAACGAATTACTGCGCATCGGAGAGTTTCAATGTTGGTGTGGTTGGCCGGCTGTTTAATTTTCGGATTTGGGACATCGGAGATTTTCGTTTTGAAAAGGTATTCCGCACCGGAGTTGGGACATTGGAGCATAGCACTGCGATGTATTATACAGGTGGTAATGACGAGAATGGTAATCCAACGGCCATAAGCGGGCAACCACAGTGGCAGTTGCCAATTCGCAAGGGTTCTCATCCTAACGAACAATTGACGGTACCGCATAACGGATACTCTTTCCTGTTTGATTTCCGGACCATGGGGAACCTGTGGCAGCCGGGCGAGGGCATCCGGATTGAACCGAGCTTCTATTTTATCCCAAAGAGTGGGGGATCGCCGACACCCGTTGATCTGTACTATGATATCTCCGGCTCAAACAACAAAATGATTGGCGTTGGCTCCTCCAAGGACAAGCTGAGTTATACCCGAACCTATCGCTTGGCGGATGACCTGCGGAATATATCGAGTGGCGAATTATCGACGGCGGCCAGCTATGAGTACAATTATATACTGAATGAGCAGGAGCGGGAGAAGACCCCTTGGCTGAAGTTCTACAAGCAGTATGTAAAGCGCAAAACCAAACTTGCCACGGGCTATGACCTGGAGGTTCTGCCCTATAAATCGCGGACCTTAGTCGGTCCGACTGATATTCCGAACGGAGTAGACCCCATTGCGGCTGTTCGAAGTGTTCAGCACTGGTACGGAGAATACAATCTGCCGATTTCTCCTTACATCCTGCCTAAGGGAACCAATATAGTCACTCTGGCGAATCAGTACGGCGGCGCACTGGATGGGCATGAGAAGGAGTTCATTAAGGGTGGATATATCCTGGTGAAGTTCGGAATCTATACGGTCAAAAATGGAGATGCAGACACGCGTATTCTAGGCTACAAGGCCCCCATTGCCAACATGTGGGCGATTGAAGGCCAGATGACGGGAGACACGGATGAACGGGGTCAGACCTTTTCTTTTTCTTCCGGGGACATTATCCTGTTCGAATCGGACTACTCTGTGCGAAATGATTATCAGGGGCAGGGAAGATAGGGGATTTGTAGAAAATTCCTTAGGAGTTTAATTTATCTTTAAAAGGATTTATATATAAACTTATTAGTGCTTTAGACCGATAAATATATAGTGGGAACTGGATCTATAATAATGAACTTAAAAAAACTGATAGGGATGAAAGAATATTTTTTTAAGTTCATTTTTATATAAAAATCAATTACTTAAGGAGAGGTTAATAATGGCACAAACCACCAAAGTTACATTGAATTATGATGGATTAGTTGGACAGGGAAAGATACTTAAAGGGTATGGAGATGAAGTGGATAGATTAATCAAAAAAATAAAGACTACAATGACTAATCTCAACAGTGTATGGGATGACGCGGCAGCACAGGACTTTACGCAGAAGGTTGTAAAATTGGAACCGACGTTTCGACAATTCCAGGAATCACTTGAAAAGCTTGGATTGCACATGGAAAAGGTTTCTGAAAGTTATAAGACACTTTCAGATCAAGTTAAAAATTCGCAACAATTCTAGCATATTTTTAAGTCAAACAAACTTCACGAGCCCCACTACATAAGATTGCCATTAGCTATGCAGAAAGTTGCATAGCTAATTTTAATTAGAAGCAAGCAGGGGGAAGCACATGGCGTCAACGAAGCTAGTATTTAGCGTAGATGAAGTCCAGCACCTGCAAACAAAGATCGGACAGGTAAGCCAGGACACGAATCTATTGTATTTGCAACTGAAAGGCCAGGCCAACAACTGGAGCGGTATTCCGTTGGGACAAAACCTGGTGCAGGCCCAGGTGCTGATCAATGAGCTAACGGTGGAGGCCGAAAAGCTCGAAGATATTATTCATCAAGCCGTAAAGGGCGTTGAAGGCCTTCAGGAAGAGAAAAAGCGGCAGGCCAGCCAACTCACCCAGCAGTTCAGCCTCTTTGCAGGCATGTTCGGAAGTTTTGGGGGAAACGGAAGCCAAGGGAGGTATTCGATTCCAACCTTTGCGCAGAAAGCAGCGACGAAATTGATCTCCTCCATTGCTGCCTTAACAGACCGGGATGAACTGGATAGCGATCCGATGGTAAGGAATCTTCGGGACATCCTTCAAAAGTCCGGTCTAGGGACCGTAGAGGGTATCGCAGCGCAAAGCAAGCTAAACGATATCAACGAGGCACGGAATCTGATCGCGAAGGCGCAGACAGCCTACGGGGTATACGAAGCTTTTGGAAATCAAACACAAATGGATGCGATGCACAAGCTGGCGGAAGACGCACGCAAGAAGCTGGAGTCCCTGGGCGTAGATAAGGCTCAATATGAGGCAGGGAAAGATTTAAGCGTGTATTTCAAGCAATCGGCGTTGAAGGCATGTGACTACGATCCGTCGAGTACGACCAGCAGTGTGCCTCTGTTGGAAACGGAAGAATATTCACTTCTGCTGCAGATGTCGAGGATGGAAGGGACGAAGGGGGATTGGGCGAAACAGCAATTGGCGCTGATGAAGCCGCAGGCCTCGATAGGATCGTCTGACCCGACTAAGCAGGTGTCGTATGAAGAGATTTTAAACCGGGACAACCCTGAGGTAATGAAACGGCTGAAAGAGACGTATTGGTCTACCCTGTCGACAGAGGAGCAGGACCGGATCTATGCAGAGACCAAAGCGTATTACGAAAAGCAAGAGAAGGAAGTGGCAGATAAAAACCGTCTGCTGCGAAGTGGTGTTGGAAACCAGACGCTTGCCAATATTCTAGAAGGTGGAAGTAATATCCTGGTGAATGCAATCGATACGGCATCGTATGGGATGGCAGGGACAATTACGGAT
>NZ_LVWI01000051.1 GCF_001909055.1 Paenibacillus helianthi | reverse complement strand
CTGCTGCATTGTTGGATTTCTATTATGAATTTTTCATATATTGAAATTTTGAAAATAAGACCGTTGCTGCCACATAAAGCTGGCTATCTCTGTCTTGTCGTTAATATCAAATCGGCGAATAGACAGATTCTGCAGCAGAGAAGGATGATCTTGAATCGAATTCCACATGGCCGCTGCAATAATATGGCTCGTCCCGCTAAGTATATTAAGATCTTCTTCACTACGGATCAATACGATTTTGGGATATCGTTCCTGCTTAAATCCCTCTACTAGCACAAAATCATACTCCGCAAAGGATTCGATCAGTTCATCCAGACTGCTTCCCCGTTCCTGAATGACTGATGTCCGTCCCCCGCTTGTGATGGCAACTGCCGAAGCCCCTGCCTGCCGCTGCTTCCAGGTATCCGTTCCCTCATGATCTATCTCAAATTCATGTCCGTCATGTTTAATTACCGCAACAGAACAGCCTCTCTGCCGCAAGAGCGGGATCAAGCCGCAGATAAGGGTCGTTTTACCACTATTTTTAAATCCGACAATCTGGCATACGGCAGGGCTGCTCCTTATATTCTTCAAGCACTTTTGCGATTGCTGTCTACGCCGCCTCATTTCAGCTGCCTCCCACCTTTTATGATCCAGCCATGCTCTCCAAGCCCCTAATTTCCCCGGGCAGCTTAAGCACTTTTACGGAATCACCTGCAGACAGGCCCCGTTCTTCAGGCGGAACCACAATTAAACAGTCACTGTCCTTGATCGTCACCATGACCGATGATTCGTCTATGCTGACCGGATAGGCGTAAAGGCGGCCCTCATGGATCTCAAGCCTGGAGCGGACAAACCGGGTATAGTTGTTCACTTTAGAATATTCTGCTCCAAGCACTGCTGTCCATTCCGGCAGAAAGGGCTGGACGGCTCCCTGCATTTGTAGGATAACTGGCCGAGCGAATAAATGAAATCCAACAAAACAGGCTCCTGGATTACCTGATAGTGCCAGCAAGAGCGTACCTCCACGCACAGCAGCCGTTGTCACACTTCCGGGACGCATGGTTACCTTATTAAACAACATGTCACCGCTGTTCTCGCGGATCAAATCACCCATGATGTCATAATCCCCGACCGATACCCCTCCGGTGGTAATCACCAGATCGTAGCTCTCAAGTGCCATCTGCACCTTGCTTCGTGCCAGTTCAATATCATCCACTATTGCTCCAAGCATTACCGGATCACCGCCGCTCTCCCGGACCAGTGCTTCCAGCATTGGCGAATTGCTGTTGCGTATTTTACCTGGAACAAGCGGTTCATGCACTTCCAGCAGTTCAGTTCCAGTTGCAAATATTCCTACCTTGGGTCTGCGGATCACCTTTACAAAAGGAATTCCGAAAGCCGCCAGAACTGCGATATCTCCGGCCTTAATCATCCTTCCTGCAGGAAGCACAAGCTCTCCTTCCCTCAGCTCAAAGCCAATCGGAGTGACATTTCGGCCCGCCTTGTGCAGCTTGCGGATGCCTACCTGGAGGAGACCGTCTACTTCTCTGCTCTCCGTAGCTTCAAGCATCACAACCGTATCCGCTCCCTGCGGTACCTGAGCTCCTGTCATTATGCGGGCAGCTGTCCCCCGCCGTATATCGACAGCTGGCACTGCTCCGCATGGAATGTTGTCCACAATGTCCAGCCAGATCAGATCCCCTTCATTCATCACCTCAGTATCAGCTGCAATAAGCGCATAGCCGTCCATACCAGAACGGTTAAAGGCCGGGAACGGATGCGGCGCATAGACAGGTTCAGCCAAATAACGTCCCGGACTTTGATATAAAGGCACTTCTTCTGTATCAAGCACCTTCGCATATTCAATGATCCTTGACTGGGCTTCCTTAACCTGGAGCGCCTTACGATGAAACTTAGAATGTGTTACTTCCTCTCTACTGTTCATATACACCCAACCTCTTCTATCCTGTATTTTTATTGCCCGAACAAAGCCGCCACTATTCTAACCTATTTTAACATGACAACCGGTGATACGATATTTGTTCAACGGTCTTACCCCAAAAAACAGATGCCTCCACAAAAAATGGAGGCATCTTGTCATGATCCATATGATAAAGCTGAAATTAGAAGAAACACTTGTACTGGGCATCAGGCGCGGATGACCTTTACATCTCCGGGGATCACCTTTTCACCCTCGTATAGCATAAACCGTCCATTCTGCCATTCAACGCGGAGAAGACGTGATTCATCGGACTGGTACTGCCAGACATGCTGTTGACCGCCGTTCATATAAGGAGTTTGACCTGTCACTGACGCATATCCCTCATATTCCTCTTCCAGATAATACGTATAATCGTCCAATTCCAAGGTTGCCGGGACCTCGGCAGGATCATCCAGACGCCCGTCAATCGGCTGATATAATGCGTACTGCAGCTGCTCCCGTTCTTCAATATGCAGGTAGGCAATACGGCTGCCGTCACGCAGGGTCAGAACCACAGCATTGCGGCCGCTGGTTTGCGTACGTCCAGTTACCTCATAGGTCACCAGCGATACCTCGCAAATATCTCCGGCTGACAGGTTCAACATGCTCTTGGGTACAGCCGGTGCCTCAGGTTTGGAGAAGATATTTCCAATACGTTTCCATATACTCAAATGAACCATTCCTTTTAAAGGTTTTGTACACACGCTTGATTTTGAATATCTAAGACCTCAGCCCTTGATAAAGGCCGCTATGATCAAAGCACCGGTCACATGCAGCGAGCCTGCCAATACACCGTAGCCTATTTTGCCCAGCATTGTACCATGATCCAGGTCGAGCTTCGCCCAGCGGAACAGAAGCAGTCTCACTAGTTTTTCCAAGAAGAATAACAGAACAAAGGATACTATAGAGACCACCAGTGCATCTCCCAAACTGTTCGTAGAGGCAATGGAGGACGATAGAATATAACCTTGTGCCAGCAGCTTAAGCACAAACCGCATGGTAACCGCCATATTTCCTGCCCGGATCTCTTCCAAATCGTTATAACGGGTAAAGAGCGAATCCACGTACATCAGCACACACAACAGTACTGAGCCGCTCACCGTCCATACCACCATGGACACCAGAATGTGGAAATCCATTGTTTAGCCTCCGATGTTCAGTCTGCCTGCCCTCACGGGCAGCATAGAGAAGGCGAAGGAGAAACGTTCTTTCTGTCTCCCCTTCGCCTGTGGACACCAGCCAAATATTGCGGCTTCTGCCAATATGTTATTGTTGTTTGTCGTACTGCTTCATCAGCGCAGCCAATTCATCTTCAACCGCCTGATCCTTGCCCAGCTTCTCGAATTCATCATCCAGCGATTTGTTGCCGGAGCTCATTTCGTTGCTGGCTTCTGCCTGGGCTTCCGCCTGCAGCATTTTGTCTTCCATACGTTTCAGACCGGCTGAAGCGGAATCGGAGCTGAAGCCGCTCATGGCTTTATTAATTTCGGTTTGGGCCTTAGCTGCATTGTAGCGTGCAACCAATGTCTCGCGTTTGTTCTTCATCTGGGTAAGCTGTTTGCGCATTTCCTCCAGCTTGCCGCGCAGATTATCCGCAGAGGCCTTGTTCTGGTCAAAACTCGCCTTGTATTCCACAAGCTTAGCTTCTGCAGCCTTCTTCTCTTCCAGAGCGCGGCGTGCCAGGTCAGCATTGCCAGCTTGAGCAGCAGCATGAGCCTGCTGATTACGTTTGTTCACGAGTGCTTCCTGTTCTTCATAGAGCTGCTTGAATTTTTTCTCAATGGCGATTTGGGCCGCTACAGCTTTTTCTGCATCTTCCAAATCCTCAGTCATGTCACGAATGTATTGGTCCGTCATCTTGACCGGATCTTCCGCTTTGTCGATAATTGCATTCACATTGGACATTGTTAAATCACGCAATCTTTTAAATATAGACATGGTTCATTCCTCCAAAATAAAAGTGAGTTGCTCATTTGTTATCTTTTACGCAGGAAGTGCCATTATCGTTTCAAATTTTGCCCAAATAAATATTGATCGACTTTAAAGTTTACAATTTCTACAACCCTTGCAATGCCTTCCTGGGTCAAATGGTCGTAATGAATGCCCATAACTACGGTAACCGTCCGATGAAGTGCAGCAGCAACACGCATTGCAATCGACTCTGTGATCGTATGCTCCTTATGATGGGGTACTGCTGACGTTGTTACCTTGACGTCACCCGCATCCAAATAAGCGGTACTGGCTGCGCCGATGTGACGGGCGCCCCCGGTAATCAGCAGCAACAAATCACGGCCGACCTCAGTGGCAGACAATTCAATATCGCCTGGGTCCAGCTCTGGAGAAGACATGAGTTTCTCCCCTTTTCCATTATATTAACCATTGCTCATAAAGATATCTCAGGGAAGAGAAGACTTGATTCTTCATTGAAATCATCTAGATGATGCCACGGATTTCATCCAGTGACGAAATGCTCTCCTCTATCATAAACTGCTGCAATTCTTCAACAAGCGTACTGCCTGCGCGCAAATTCATGAAGTTATACGTTCCAACCTGAATTACTGTTGCCCCGGCCATAATAAATTCGATAATGTCTGTAGCCGAAGTGATTCCGCCCATGCCGATTACCGGAATCGTTACCCGCTTCGCTACCTGGTGCACCATTCTCAGTGCCACCGGCTTGATCGCAGGCCCGGATAATCCGGCATATAAATTATTGAATACGCTACGGCGGCGGCGGACATCAATCTTCATCCCAGAGATCGTATTAATCAGTGAAATGGCATCTGCGCCTTCCTCCTGGCACATTTCAGCCATTCCCGCGATATCCTCAGCGTTCGGGGACAATTTCACGGCAAGCGGCAGCTTGGTTGCGGCTCTCACGGCACGGACTACCTCCTGTGCAACAGGAGTTTTGACACCAAATGCGATCCCGCCTTCCTTAACGTTAGGGCAGGAAATATTCAGTTCAATCATATCCACTGCAGGTTTACCGGCAGCACTTCGCGCATCGGCGTCACGCTGAATCAACTCCGCACCCAGCACATAGTCATGCAGAGTGTTGCCTCCCAGGTTCACCAAACGGGCAGTATCCAGCGTTTCCCAATAAGGAAGTTCTTTGGCGAGAAATGCTTCAACACCCGGATTCTCTAGGCCGACACTGTTCAGCATGCCCGAAGCCGTTTCAAATACACGGACACCAGGATTACCGGCCTTGGCATGAAGTGTAAGACCTTTGCCGGAGATGCCCCCTAGCAGCGATACATCATAGAGCTTGCTATATTCACGGCCAAACCCGAAAGTTCCGGAAGCCATGATGATCGGATTCTTAAAGTGGACACCTGCTATATTGGCTGTCAGATTAATCATTGAAGATCACCTCATCCGCGAGGAATACCGGTCCGTCAGCACAAGCCTTACGCTGACCGTCACGGCAGGAGACACTGCATACGAGACAGGCGCCAATTCCGCAAGCCATACGGTTCTCCAGAGATAAATACACGTTAGGTCTCTTGCCAGCCGTTTCTGCGGCTATGCCTTTCAACTGAGCAGCTTTGAGCATCGGATGAGGTCCGCAGACAAAAATATGATCATAGCTGGTAAAATCTACGCTATCAAGCACTAAACCCCCAACATTGACTGTCAGTTCGGCAGCCAGAGGACGAAATGCTTCTGTACGAAATGCTTCTCGGCTGAAGCCCAGATAAATATCACTGCCAGGAAGCTCTTGGGCACAATAATACAGAGGCGCGATCCCAATTCCACCGCCTACCAGAGCAACCTTTCCCTCAACCGCCGGAAATCCGGTGCCAAAAGGTCCTTCGAGCTCAACAGAATCTCCGGGTTCCAGCCCAGCCAGTATCTTCGTTCCCTCACCCACCACATGATACAAAAAATCCACACCATCTTCGTTTACTTGATGTATGCTAAGCGGTCTGGACAGCAACGGATAGGCTCCCCATGCCCGCAACATGTAGAATTGCCCCATCGTTCCCCCGTGATCCCCCTCAACCCGAAGGTGATACACTCCATCCGCCAGCCGTTCGTTACTAATCACCGTCGCCAAGTTATCAAGCTCCTTCAAATTTAATCTTAATAACCATGCCTTAGAAGGAACTTAAAATCTGTGATAAAGTTCACATTCATAAGTGTCTATTTCCGTTTCCAAACTCCGCGTTCGTATGGCTTAGGCACATTAGCCTTATCAACTCCGCCAAGGGCTTCCTCGGCGTGAAGCGCCCAATACGGGTCACTTAACATCCCCCTGCCTACAGCTACAAGCTCTACTTTTTCCTCAGTCACAATAGACTGCGCCTCTTCATAGGATTCAAGGCGTCCGACTGCAATTACAGGGATCTGTAGCCCGCTGCGGATGTACTCTGCCAGATCAACCTGGTAGGCCGGCCCCGCATTGGGTCCACCATTTGATCCAATCGGTCCTTCACCGCCTGAGGACACATGAAACATATCCACTCCAGCAGCCTTGTAGCGCCGGCAGAATTCAAGAGCGTAGGTTTCATCATAACCGCCTTCTACGTATTCCTTGGCGGAGACCCGCATAATCAGCGGCATTTCAGCGGGAAGCACCTCCCGTACTGCCCGGGTCACCTGTTCCCCGAATAGCATCGGGTCTGCACCGTATTCATCATCTCTGACATTGGTCAGCGGAGAGTGAAACTGGTGAATGAGATAACCGTGTGCACCGTGAAGCTCAACGGTATCAAATCCTGCATCCACAGCCCGCCGTGCACCTTCACGGTAGGCTGCAATCAGTTCAACGATTCCTTCTCTTGTGAGCGCCTGCGGCGTCTTGGAGTTGGCGTCGAAAGAGATAGCTGAAGGTGCAACGGGAGGATCGGCATCCAGCGCCTTTCGGCCAGCATGTCCTAACTGAACAGCTATTTTGGCGCCATGAACATGTACAGCTTCAGTCAGTCTCCGGTACGCTTCAATTTGTTCATCGCTCCAGATTCCTGTATCTTGATTTGAAATCCGTCCATCCGGATGGATACCTGTCATTTCCACAATTATGAACCCGGTACCGCCGATGGCGCGGCTGACGTAATGAACGAAATGCCAATCATTTGGAGTACCATCCTGCTTGACTACAGCGTATTGGCACATTGGGGGCATCACGATCCGATTTTTTAAGGACAAAGCCTTTAACTCATAAGGAGCAAATAAATCCGGCATTTCCATTCCTTCCTTTCCGTTGTTCACGTATTCAATTTCGGGTTATTCTCCAATTTAGTATACACGTATTTTCTGCGCCGATAAATCTTAATCAGAAGCACGATAATCCAGCATAATTCAGTCTGCGGAAGGGAATAACAAGACAAGCATAATCATTCCCCGGAGATTCCAATCCCGATATTGTTTTTCTGTACAGGTTCCATTTATATAGTAAAAGTTTGGTTGCAGTATCATAAAAAGGAGGCGTACCTTGATGAAAAGCCTGCAGATAAGCCGATATCTGCTCATTTTAGCGATTGTCTGCTTCTGTCTGCTCAGCCCCGCTTCCGCCGGAGAGCTTGCAGCAGCCCATCCTGAGTTTCCCGGTTTGTTCCCACAGCTGGATAGTGGTACGAGACCTGTAACAGCACCCATAGAAGATCAGGCGATCCCCGCAGGTTCTTCACGTTCAGCGTCCCAATCACAAAAACGGGCAGAAACCCTTACCCTCAGCCAACTGCTGCGCAAATATCCTGAAACGATCAAGACACAAGGACCGCGGCGCAAACATATTGCACTCACATTCGATGATGTGCCGGACCCCCGATTTACTCCACAAGTGCTTGATGTACTGCGCAGGCATCATGTTCACGCCACTTTCTTTGTCGTGGGCAGCCGCGCAGAGAAACACCCCGATCTTGTGGCCCGGATGATCAAGGAAGGCCATGCCATCGGCAATCATTCCTATAACCATCCGAAGTTTGGTGAAATCAGTGTAAATGCTTTTAGGACACAGATTATCCGTACGGAAAATATCATCAATACGATGGCCGGCTATAAGCCGCGGCTGATCCGTCCTCCCTATGGAGATATCAGTGAACAGCAGCTGAAATGGGCCAAAGTCCATGGATACAAGCTAGTGAACTGGAATGTAGACTCCCTGGACTGGAAAGGTCTGTCGAAATCACAGGTACGGAATAATATCATTACCCACGCAGGCAAGGGCTCCATCATCTTGCAGCATGGCGGCGGGGGCCGGGGCAGCAATTTACGGGGAACAATCCAGGCTCTCCCTGAAGTGATCAACATCATGCGTAAACGGGGTTATACCTTTGTCACCGTCCCGCAGATGCTCCAGGTCAGCAAAGAAAAGGAAGTAAGAAAATGAATATTAAATAGCACTGAACCTGAGATCCAAAAAAAAGGAAACGAGGACTGCCGGGCTTCGGCATGTTTCGTTTCCTTTTGAGTCTTGAGTCTATTCAATCACATACAGCTGCACATATTGGAAACCGAAATCTGAAACAAAGCTTTGACTGCCAGGGATAAAGATATCGATGCGGTTCCCTTTGATCGCACTTCCCATATCCGTTGCAGTGGCAAGAAATGCCTGCTTAGGCAACCCGGGATGGGAATACCCGGTTACCAGTACCTGGGTCCCAAGCGGGATCACACTAGGATCCACAGCAATGGTACCCAGCTTCAGCGGATTGCCAAAATAGTCAACTGCACCCCATTTGCCATTCTCGCTGGCTGCAGAGGAATAGGCTGTTGCTTTCACCTGAAGCACTTTACCGTAGCTGTATTCTTTACCCCAGGCTTGAACTGTGTTGCTCTGCGGTTCTACACTTAAGAGTGACACTCCTGTTGATTCCTTAGCTGAGGGTTCAGCAGCCGCAACATTCTGTGTTTTGAGAATGCCAGGGATTGAGAGCCTAAGTCCAGGATAAATATTACTCGCTGGAATATCCGGATTGGCATCCATAATTTTATCCATGCTTATGCCATAATGATTGGATAGAGTATAATAGGTGGTAGTATCTCCTGCGATATGTATACTGTCTGCCTGGACGGGTGCGGCTTGTATCAGAGTGCTGATTCCTATGGCTGCAGCGAGTGCTGCAACGGCTCCAAATTTGATTTTCATGATTTCCTCCTTCATTAGTAGCGCAGTCAGACCCGGGGAAGATCCCTGTTCATGCTGCTTCAAAATAACTCCGGACGTATGTATGTTTCCTTATGCCCTGGTGTTTGTAAAACTAACAGTTATTAATATATCACAACTTTGTAACCTATGCCTAAGAAATTGTTACCATTTTGACAGAAATGGAGTTTTGAAGCGTTATCATTTGATTTAAAATTAACATATCTTTCAAAAATGCAGCTGAAAATTCATTATTTCGTTGCATCTTCTGAACATTTTCGCGCAAATTTTACACAGATTTAACATTTCTCGCTTGAGCAAATAGTAGAATGATAGAAGACAAAGACATTGAAGCACTTGGAGGGTCTATGAACGTGAATGCAGAAGAGAAAAAGAACATCCATACCAGCCCAGCAACAGCATATCTGAACCGTGATCTAAGCTGGATTGAATTTAACCGGCGTGTCCTCCAGGAGGCACAGGATATGGATAACCCGCTTATGGAGAGGGCCAAGTTCCTGGCGATTGTCTCCAGTAACCTGGATGAATTCATCAGTGTCCGTGTAGCGGGGATTCAGGATCAGATCCGGGCAGGCTATACAAAAAAAGATTTTACCGGTTACACCCCCTCCGGCCTTTATAAGCGCCTAATCAAAAGGGTCACTAAAATTATTGCCGACCAATACAGAACATTCCGGGATATCTCCAGAAGTCTGCATAAAGAAGGTATCGTGTTTGTAAATTACGACGACCTTACGCAGGCGCAGGAGCTCTCGATTGAACAATATTACCGGGATATTATTTTCCCTGTACTGACTCCAATGGCCGTAGACCAGAGCCGGCCTTTCCCGCTCGTTCACAGCCAGTTTATCTATCTTGCGGTCGTGCTGACACGAAAGGGTAGTCTGGAAGAGGATCCTTATTTTGCAATTCTGCAGATCCCTTCCAATTTGCCCAGATGTATTCCACTTCCCCACCGTTCCAACAGCAAAAAACGTCAGTTTGTGTTTATTGAGGATGTAATCCGCCATCATATCCAGACTTTATTCAGCGGTTATGATCCAGTGGCTGTTAGTGAATTCCGCTTAACACGCAATTCCGACCTTACTATTGATGAAGAAGGTGCGGAAGACCTGCTGGAAGAGATTGAAAAGGAGCTGCGCAAACGGCGGAGAGGTGTTCCCGCCCGTCTGGAAGTACAAAAAGGGATTCATCCTTATGCCCTGGAACAGCTGCAGGCTGAATTCGAGCTTGAAGATTTCGTGTTTGAGGTGGAGGGGCCGCTGGATCTTGGTTTCCTGCGCGGTTTTGCAAACAGTCTAAAGGGCTTCTCCTATCTCCATGATGCTCCTATCGAACCGCTCTATCCGGCTGAATTCGATGAGAACGAGGATTTCTTCGAGGTGCTCCGGGAACGTGATGTACTGGTATACCATCCCTATGAATCCTTTGATGCAATGACGGACTTCATCATTCAGGCTTCAGAGGACGAGCAGGTCATGGCTATCAAAATGACATTGTACCGCGTCAGCGGCAACTCTCCACTGATTACAGCACTGGCCAATGCCGCTGAATCGGGCAAGCAGGTCACTGTAGTCGTGGAGCTAAAGGCACGCTTCGATGAAGAGCGCAATATCGCCTGGGCGCGTAAGCTCGAGCAATCGGGCTGTCATGTAGTATACGGTCTGGTTGGCCTCAAGACTCATGCCAAGGTTACGCTGATTGTCCGCCAGGAAGGGCTTGAACTTCGCCGTTATGTGCATGTCGGAACAGGCAACTACAATGACAGCACGGCTAAGGCTTATACTGACCTTAGCTTGTTCACCGCCAATAATGAGATCGGCCTGGATGCCTCCGAGCTGTTCAACCAGATGACAGGGTATTCCGCCAATTATGACTGGAACTCCTTCATCGTTGCACCAACCAATATGAGCCTTTCGCTTCAAAAGCTGATTCTGCGTGAAGCTGAGCATGCCGCCGCCGGGCGTCCATCCCGGATCATCGCCAAAATGAACTCCCTCTCCAATCAGGAGGTCATCGACAATCTGTACAGCGCAGCCCAGGCAGGAGTACCGATTGATCTGATTGTGCGCGGGGTGTGCTGCCTGCGTCCAGGGATTGAAGGACTTAGTGAACGCATCACTGTACGAAGCATTGTGGACCGTTTCCTGGAACATTCCCGGATCTATTATTTCGAGAACGGCGGCAACCCAGAGGTCTACTTGTCCAGTGCCGACTGGATGACACGTAATCTTACCCGGCGTATTGAATTGATGTGTCCCGTGAAAGACAGCCAAATCCGTAAACAGATTGTCAAGATTCTTGATCTGACGCTTAAGGATAATGTAAAGTCCAGTTTCCTGCAGCCGAACGGATACTACGAGCGTGCAGACGACAAAAAGGCCCCTTTCCGGAGCCAGTTCGCCGCTATGGATGTTACCCGCTGGAAGGGAAGCCGAGCTTTACCTTGAGCCCCCAAACATTCCTGAACGTTTTGAGGGCATTCTCAATGTCCTCCAGACCGATCAAGAGCTCACCGGCACCCTGCAGCTCCAGATCAAGCGTATTGCCGTGGAGGCGGGCTTCTAGTCCGCTTACGATACCAATCTCGGTACTATCCAGCGCAATGCATAGCTGTACGAGTGTACCAAGCTTATGAATCCATTCTTCGTCGGAAGCCAGTAAAATGTCCTTGTAGGTCTGGGACAATTTCTGCTTCCGGCTTTTTGTGCTGTAGGAGGCAATCAAAGCTCCCAGAATCAGCTGACGGTGGGTTAGTCCGCGGATCGGAGAGTTCATCAGCCAGTACCGCGTATGCCGCTTGGATTGATAATGGTTAATATTGGAGCCGGTCCGATGCAGCATGATTGACACGTAGATCAGCATCCGTTGCTCATCCCGGTCCCCTTCTGCACCAAATGCATCAAAGAGGCTGAGTGCCAGCTTAAAGATATGATCCAGATGCCGCTTCGATGTACGGATATCAAACCGGATGATCGTATTGAGACTGAATTCCAGCGCACTCTCCCGCACAGGCTGCTCCGGTTCGAGCAGGTCATGCAGCATGCCTTCCCGCAGGCCCTCTCCACTGATTAATGCCTCGCTGGCGCCAATATACTTGTAAACCGTGTGGAAAATAATCAGCCCCGAGACGATAATATCCCCACGGCTCTTGGACAGCCCCTCCAAATCTTTGCGCTTCTCATACGGAATAGTAGGCAGTGTCTCCATAAAGTGATCTATGGTCTCACTGGATAAGGTATAGCCGTGTGAATTCGGAAGGGAATAATCCCGCATCTTCTGGTCCAGCTTCCCCAGAGAGCGCAGAGTTCCACCAAGCCCGTAAAGCGGGAGTCCTGCCCCGCTGTTCAGCCAGTCATGCTCTACTAGTCTCCCTATCACATAGGCCTGAAGTTTACGTACTTGGTCTCCGTTCCAATTGCCACCATGGCTGAACATCAGATTTGTATTGACCGCACCGAACGGAAAAGAAATACTTTGCTGGTAGCGTCGTCCCCGAAATAAGGTGATTTCCGTGCTTCCGCCACCGATATCAATTACAAAGCCATCCTGAACATCAAAGGCATTAATAACGCCCAAAAATCCAAAGTAAGCCTCCTGGTGTCCGCTGATGACTTCAATATGAATCTCTGATGCCTCTGAAAGGTAGGTGATAATCTCCTCGGAATTTGCCGCATTGCGGATAGCCGCAGTGGCGCCGGCGCGGATTTTATCAACCTCAAAGGCGCTGCAAATCTCCTTGAACTGGTGCAGAACAGGAACAATGGTATTCATGTCCTTCCGCTCCAGCCTGCCGTCTTTTGTGATCTTTTCACTCAGACGAGCGGAGTATTTGCACTCCTTGATGATTTTGTAGCCTCCTTCTAGCGTAGTATCATATATTACAAGTCGAATAGAGTTGGAACCAATATCAATAATGCCAATCCGGCAAAGATCATCTCTCATCTGTATGTACTCCTTTTCAAGTTGATTGGACATTTATGTATACTATATCACCCATTCCGCTGCGAACCAAAAACAAACGGCCGCCGGAGAAAGGTTCCGGGGCCGTTTGGAGCTAATCTATAGAACTTTACTTAAGAAATCCTTCGTCCGGTCATGCTTTGGATTGCCGAAAACCTGCGACGGTTCGCCTTCTTCCACAATCACGCCGCCGTCCATGAACAAGATGCGGTCGCCTACTTCACGGGCAAAGCCCATTTCATGGGTAACGATTACCATCGTCATGCCATCTTCAGCCAGTTTCTTCATGACCTCCAGCACTTCACCGACCATTTCAGGATCAAGCGCCGAGGTAGGCTCATCGAACAGCATTACATGCGGCTGCATGGCGAGAGCCCGCGCGATGGCAATCCGCTGCTTTTGTCCACCGGAAAGCTGAGACGGATAAGCATCCCGTTTATCTGCAAGACCAACAGTGCGCAGCAGTTCAGTAGCGATTTTTTCTGCTTCTGATGCGGGCTGCTTTCTCACTTTCAATGGAGCCAGCATAATATTCTGCAGTACAGTTTTGTGCGGAAACAGGTTGAACTGCTGGAAAACCATGCCCATTTTTTCCCGCGTCACGTTGATGTCATGCTTCTTGTCTGTAATTGATTCACCTTCAAAAGTGATTTCTCCGCCTGTAGGCTGCTCCAGCAGATTCAGACAACGCAAAAAGGTACTTTTGCCCGATCCGCTGGGGCCGATAACGACGACCACCTCTCCTTTTTGGATCTGCAGGTCAATGCCCTTCAGGATTTCCAGCTTACCGAAGCTTTTTTGCAGGTTCTTAACGGTGATCACCTGTTCTTAGCCTCCTTTCCAATAAACCAAGGATCTTAGACAATGTAAATGTCAGAATAAAGTACATTACAGCAATTACGAGCAAGGGATTCAGCCCTTCGTAGCTTATAGATGTAACGGATCTCGCTTCGAACAACAGATCGGCTACCCCAATCATTGAAACGATGGAAGATTCTTTAATGATGGTGATGAACTCATTACCGATAGCAGGCAGTACATTCTTGATGGCCTGGGGCAAGACTATATAACGCATCGTCATCCCTTGCCGCATACCAAGCGAGCGTGCTGCTTCAACTTGTCCGCGGTCCACACCTTGTATCCCGGCACGGAAAATCTCAGCGAGATACGCGGAGCTGTTAATAGTCAGTGTGATTGCCCCGGATTGAATCGGCGAAAACTCTATGCCAAATTCAGGAAGGCCGTAATGGATTAAAAACAGCTGGACCAGCATTGGTGTTCCACGCAGGAATTCCACCCAGGCTGTCGCAATGAAACGCAGTATCCACCACTTGGACATACGAAGCAAGGAAACTACAATGCCGAGCACAAATCCGAAGAATACCCCCAGCACAGCCAACAACAGCGTGTACTTCAAACCGGAAAGGAAAAAATTGCGGTACTCATAAGCAATATCGAATACATTCATTTTTGGCATAACCTCCTGTCTGCAAAAAAATAGAAAACAGCGGATCACCGCCATTTTCATATCCACTCTTATTATTAAACCTTCCCCCGCAACATGCTGCAGGGGCAGTTAAAAGTAACCCTCCTAAAAGCAAGCCAGAAACATTACTTCTCGGCAAGCTCGCTGGCAGCAGCAACATACTCGTCAATCTTGCCTTCGGCTTTCAGGCGGGTCAGTGTCGCGTTAATTTGTTTCAGCAGTTCATCGTTGCCTTTTTTCACGCCAATTACATAACCGTCATCTGCAACCTCAGGTTTGGCATCTGTAATCGCCAGTCCTTTGACGTTCTTCACGAAAGCTTTGGCAACAGGTCCTTCCATAATAGAAGCATCTACACGGTTGGATTGCAGCTGCAGCACGATTTCGGAAATTTTCCCCAAGGAAGTCAACTGAGCACCTTCAATGCCTTTGGCGATGTCTTCCTGGATGGATCCGGTCTGCACACCCAGCTTGATACCTTTCAGGGAATCCATGGTTGCAAACTTGTCTTTGTCGGCTTCCCGCACAACAACAGCCTGCTCTGCTTTATAATAAATATCAGACAGTCCTACCGCCTTCTCACGCTCTGGAGTTGGACTTAGTCCGGAAATCACCATATCCACTCTGCCGCTGGACAGCTCATTGAGCAGGGAATCGAAGTTAAGGTCCTTGATGACGAGTTCAGCGCCCATATCCGCCGCAATATCTTTGGCAATGTCGATATCAAAACCCACAATGGTATCTTTGCCATCCACTACTTTATGGAACTCATAGGGAGGAAAATCCGCACTGGTTCCCAAAGTAAGTGTCTTGGCAGCAGCTTTGGTAGCTGTATTCGCACTGGTGTCCGTAGCTGCACTATTGTTTTTGTTATTGTTGCCGCAGCCGGTCATCAGACCTGCTACCAGCACCATTCCTAGTGAAAGTTTACCCCATTTGTTCATTCTGTGTATCTCCCCTGTTCTCTTTAAGTTCTTAAGTTCTCTAAGTTGTCCCATTGACCGATTTATTATAAATCACTACGCATGAATATGCAAAGACAAATTTGTGACAAAGCTTGCTAAATGCAGAAGGAAAATCAGGAGCACTGCTCAGTCCCCCAACCATTTTGCACATGCTGTTAAAAGAAGTATATACTATATACTATGTACTATCTCCAATTACTCCCGGAATAACCGTGTTGGTTCATGCAGTCTCTGCCGGTGGTATTAACTTCTGAACTCACAAAACCTAAATTTATGTTTACCAAGCGAGTTTTATGCACAAAACTTTTAGGAGGTGCAATCATGCTAGTTGAGGCTATGTACCATGTTCCCCGCGACAAGTGGGCTTATGCCTACGATGCAAAGACTATACATCTGCGTGTTCGCACCAAACGGGATGATGTGGACTGTGTAGTAGCGCTTACCGGGGACAAATACAATTGGAAAGATACTTCTTACGATATTATGATGGAAAAAGCGGCCTCGGACGACATGTTCGATTATTGGGAAGCCGCGGTCCGGCCTAAATATAAACGCCTTAGCTACACCTTTCGTGTGAGCAAAGGCAACGAAACGGTATATCTGCTCGACAATGGCATCCGTTCGGAATGCCCGCAAGCACCCAACCATTTCTATGAGTTTCCCTACATCCACCAAATCGATCTGTTTCAGGTTCCAAAATGGGCCAAGGATGCGGTGTTCTACCAGATTATGACGGAACGGTTCGCCAACGGCGATCCTTCGAATGATCCGGAGGGAACGGAGGAATGGGGCGGGAAGCCGAAGCTGGACAACTTTTTTGGAGGAGATCTGCAAGGAGTGCTGGACCATCTGGACGATCTGCAGGAGCTCGGGATCAATGCGGTCTACTTCACTCCCCTTTTCGTGTCACCCTCCAACCACAAATACGATATTGTCGATTATAAGAAGGTCGACCCCCATTTCGGGGATAATGAGTTGTTCAAAACCGTTGTCGAAGAATGTCACAACAAAGGCATTCGCGTCATGCTGGACGCCGTGTTCAACCACTGCAGTGACAAGTTCCCGCCGTTTCAGGATGTTCTGGAGAAAGGCGAGTATTCGGTATACAAAGACTGGTTCCATCTGAACTCCTTCCCGGCCGAAATTGTCGACGGTATTCCTACGTATGACACTTTCGGTTTTTTTGGCAACATGCCGAAGTTCAATACAGCCAATCACGAGGTGAGGTCCTACCTGCTGGAAGTTGCTGAATACTGGATCAAGGAAATTAAGGTGGACGGCTGGCGGCTAGACGTTGCCAATGAAGTCGACCATCATTTCTGGCGGGACTTTCGCAAAGTAGTCAAAGCTGCCAATCCGGAAGCCTATATCGTTGGCGAAGTATGGAGTGACTCGTTGACCTGGCTGCTGGGGGACCAGTTCGATTCTGTCATGAATTATCCTTTTTCGGGTACGGTACTGGAGTTCTTCAACGGAGGGATGGACGGTATTACTTTCGGTCACCGGATTGGAGGCCTCCTGATGCGTTATCCGCAACAGACCAATGAAGTGGTCTTCAATTTGCTTGGCAGCCATGATACCCCCCGGCTCTTGACCGTATTAAACGAAGACAAGCGGAGACTGAAGCTGGCCGTTGTTTTTCTTTTTACTTTTATGGGTACGCCCTGCATCTATTATGGCGACGAAATCGGCCTTACCGGCAACGAGGACCCGGACTGCCGCAAATGCATGGAGTGGGATGAAGCGAAGCAGGATCGGGAGTTGTATGATTTTTACCGGATGATGATTGCGTTGCGAAAGGAAAACAAGGCGCTGCGGGAAGGCCGCTTCCGCATTCTGCAGGCGTGTGAGAATGACCCGTGCATCGTATACGAGCGCTCGGATGACGTGATTCATTTTACGGTATGGATGAACAATTCTCCGGAACCCCGTATCCTTAGCCATCCCATGGAAACCGACGATTGGCAGGATGCGCTTACCGGAGCGTCTGTCGCCCCGGAAGACGGCATGATGCATATCTCGCTCGACCCTTACGGGTACCGGATTCTCAGCCGGGACTTGGGCTAAATGTTCTGAATGGTCGCAGCACTGCCTTATGGCATCAGATAAACAAAGGACGTTCTGCAAAGATCAATATGATCTGCAAAACGTCCTTTTTATATACTTAAGCTTCTCTTCTACTCGAAAATACGGTTATAAATGTCAATGTACTGCTGCGCCGATACGTTCCAGCTGTAATCACCGGCAAACGCATTTTTGGTTACTTTTTTCCAGTGTTCCGGCTTCTGATAGAACGACACCGCCCGGCGGATGGTGTACATCATATCATGGGCGTTGTAATCCTTGAAGGTGAACCCGTTCCCCTCTCCGGTTTCCTCATTATAGGCATGTACGGTATCGTTCAATCCCCCTGTCTCGCGGACTACCGGAATACTTCCGTAGCGCAGGGCCAGCAGCTGGCCGATTCCGCAGGGCTCGAATTTGGACGGCATGAGGAACAGGTCGCTTGCCGCATAAATTTTGCGGGACAGTGCATCATTGAACAGGATTTGGGACGACAGCTTGGACGGATAACGCCACTGCGCCTCACGGAACCACCGTTCGTAGACTTCATCACCGGTGCCCAGCAGCACAAACTGGATATCATCATAATAGAGCAGCTCATCCAGCACACGCGTTAGGAGATCCAGACCTTTGGAGTCGACCAGGCGGGTGACCATCGCTAACATCGGGATATAAGGTGCGACCGGAAGTCCCAGCTCCTGCTGTAAGGCGAGTTTATTTTCGGCTTTTTTGGCCAAATTGGAACGGTATCGGGTGTAAATTTGCGGATCGCTGGCCGGATTATAGATCTTAGTATCGATCCCGTTGACGATCCCGCTCAGGCTGTCTGCCCGTGAGTTGAGCAGTCCATCCAGCCCATATCCATAATACGCCGTGCGGATTTCTTCAGAATACGTCGGACTAACTGTCGTGATATGATCGCTGTAGACAATGCCCGCTTTCATGTAATTCACATTCCCGTAATACTCTACACCGAGGAAGTAGCTGTCATCCAGACCCAGTAGTTCACCAAGCACCTCGTAAGGAAATACCCCCTGATACAGAAGATTATGAATGGTAAACACGGTACGGATTTCCTTGTAGAATGGATTGTGGCGGTAATGCCCCTGAAGAAGCATCGGAATCACCGCCGCATGCCAGTCATGACAGTGCAGCACATCCGGCTGAAAATCAATAATCTCCAGGCACTCCAGAACCGCACGGTTGTAGAAGGCAAAACGCTCGCCATCATCCATATAGCCGTAAATGCCGTCCCGTCCAAAATAATATTCGTTATCAACAAAGTATATCGGAATGCCGTCATATACCAACCGTTCAATGCCGCAATACTGATTGCGCCAGCCGATCGGTACACTCAGAACAGCAACATGTTCCATTTGGGAAACAAATTTCTCTGGAATCCCCCGGTACTTAGGCAAAATCACTCGGACATCCACACCTGCGCCTTTCAGCGCTTTGGGCAACGCTCCAATGACATCGGCCAGCCCTCCCGTTTTGACAAACGGATGGGCTTCAGCTGCAGCGAATAAAACCTTCATATCTCGATATCCCCCTTAATTGTATGGACTGCGGTCCCTTTTTTATTTTACTGCCTTTCGGCCTGATTTCTTCAACACCAGGAAGCTTAGTGGGGGAATGGTTAGTTCAATGCTGTTGACCTGATTGTGCCATTCATATTTGGTGCTCTTCATCGGATCATTGTGCATACCCGACCCACCGAATTCTATATTCTCCGAGCTAAACAGCTCCTCATAGGTCCCCGGGCGAGGAACTCCAATCCGGTACAATTGCCGTTCCACCGGTTGGAAATTGATGATGATCAGCAAGGTATCGACCGGTTTTTTGCCACGCCGGATATAAGAGACAATACTCTGGCCGCTGTCGTCGGCATCAATCCACTGGTACCCTTCCATATCATGATCAAGCTCCCACAATGCTCTTTCGTTCACATAGAGCTTATTCAGCGCAGCCGTGAAGGCCAGCATGCGGCGGTGGCTCTCATAATCCAGCAGCAGCCAGTCGAGCTGGTCCTGGTCCTTCCATTCGATATACTGACCGAATTCCCCTCCCATGAACAGCAGTTTTTTGCCGGGATGGCTGATATGGTAACCCAGCAGCAAGCGAAGGCCTGCAAATTTCTGCTCGTAGCTGCCTGGCATTTTGTCGAGGAGTGACTTCTTGCCGTGCACCACCTCGTCATGGGATAACGGAAGCGTATAATTCTCGGCATAGGCATAACAGATGGGAAAGGTCAACAAATGATGATGATACGGTCTCTCCCCGAAATCATGTTCTATGTAACCCAGTGTGTCATTCATCCAGCCCATGTTCCACTTGTAGTTAAATCCCAGTCCTCCCTCATGCACCGGAGCTGTAACGCCCGGCCAGGCACTTGACTCCTCCGCCATCATCAAAGCCTTCGGATAATAGTGGTAGATCGTCTTATTGAGTTGCTGAATAAACCGGATGGCATCCAAATTTTCCAAACCGCCATTTACATTTCTGCGATATTCATGATTCTTTTTTTCGAAATCCAGTCTGAGCATACTGGTGACTGCATCTACACGCATTCCGTCAATATGATACATCTCGAACCAGAACAGCGCATTCGATATCAAAAAGGATGAAATTTCCGGTTTGCTGAAATCAAAGGAAAGTGTCCCCCACCCCGGTTTCTCGGCCAGCATTGGATCAGCATATTCATACAGCGGCGACCCGTCGAACAATCGAAGTCCATGGGCATCTTTGGCAAAATGAGCCGGAACCCAGTCGAGGAGCACGCCGATGCCTGCCTGATGCAGCTTGTCGATCAGAAACATCAGATCCTGCGGTTCCCCAAAGCGGCTTGTCGCAGCAAAATACCCGGTGCCCTGATATCCCCAGGACAAATCATATGGATGTTCAGCGAGAGGCATGAATTCGACATGGGTGTAGCTCATTTCCAGCAGATAGGGAATCAGAAGCTCACTCATCTCACGATAAGTGAATAGTTCACCATCTTCTTTTTGGCGCCAGGTTCCAAAATGCATTTCGTAAATATTCAGCGGTGCCTGATAAGGTGCCTTGCTCCGCCGCCGCCAGGCAGCGTCCCCCCAGGTGTAGCCATCCAGTTCAGCAACAATAGAAGCAGTGGCCGGACGCACCTCCGCTTGGAAGGCATAAGGGTCTGCTTTGAGGAAGCTTGACCCGTCTGCAGCCACAATCCTGTATTTGTAAAAAGTTCCCGCTTTCATCTCCGGAAAAAAACGACTCCAAATTCCTGAATCGGGTATCTTATATAACGAGTCCACGTCTTCAGTTCCATCCCAGCCGTTATGATTACCAGCCAATCCTACATATGTCGCATGAGGAGCCCACACGGTAAAGCGTACGCCAGGTATTCCTTCTTCAGCGGCAATGTGCGCGCCCAGCATCGTATAGCTGCGATAATTCGTGCCCTCATGGAACAAATAAATATCATCGTTTGACGGGAGGTTAACAGTTGCTGATATATCGGCCAAATCATCACCACCTTCTAATATAGGATGCACCTTTAACATTACCCGAATGTGCCTGATTTGAAAATGATTTCGGGCAGAAAATCGGGGGTTCAAGAATTAAGAAAATTATTCATGTAATTTTTGCAGAGATAAGGCAATATATTTCACCTATGCGTTTCAAGTGCTTGCTGAGCGTGTATATTACAAGCATTGACAAAAAAATGGGAGGGATAACAAATGAGTAAAAAAGAATGTATCGCCATGCTTCTGGCAGGCGGGGAAGGCCGCAGATTGGCTCCCTTGACCTCCACCATGGCTAAGCCCGCAGTCCCTTTCGGAGGACAATATAGAATCATTGACTTTCCCCTCAGTAACTGTGTTAATTCCAATATTGATACTGTAGGGGTACTGACACAATATGAAGCTAATTCCTTGCACAACCATATTGGAGCGGGTGAGCCATGGGGGCTCCATACCCAGTCGAACAAAGGTGTGAAGCTGCTTCCTTCCGGCGTTGAAGGCAGAGACAGCTACACAGGAACAGCCGATGCTATTTATAAAAACATTGAATTTATTGACAGCCACAGCCCTGAGCATGTCCTAATTCTGTCGGCGGATCACATTTACCATATGAATTACAAGAAAATGCTCAATTATCATGTGGGCAAATCGGCAAAAGCCACCATTTCAGTCATGGAGGTGCCTTGGGATGAGGCCAGCCGGTTCGGTGTGATGAATGTGAATGAGGAGCTTAAGATTTCCGAATTCGCAGAGAAACCCAAGGTTCCAAAGAGCAATCTTGCTTCGATGGGAATATACTTATTCGATTGGAAATACCTCAAAGAGCATTTGCTGCGGGATGCAGCTAACCCTGCCTCCAGCCATGATTTCGGCAAGGATGTGATTCCAGCCATGCTGGATGGCCATGATGAATTGTTCGCATACCGTTTCAAAGGCTATTGGAGAGATGTTGGTACCGTCGACAGCTTGTGGGAAGCTCATATGGACCTGTTGCACGAAGACAAAGGCTTCAAGCTCGATAACTCCCGTTGGCCCATGTACAGCAGAGCCCGCAGGATAAAACCAGCTCCACATAAACCACGCCTTCAGATGCCTACCACTGACAGCCTGGTGAACGAAACCTGCCTGCTGGAGGGCAGTCTGAATCGTTCGGTTGTTTTTGGAGGAGTTGAAATCGGCAAGCTGAGCCTGGTTAAACAGAGCGTCATTATGCCTGGGGTAAAAATTGGCCGTGGGGTATTGATTGAGAACGCCATTATAGGCGAAGGTGCAGTCATTAAAGATGGTGCCGTGATCAAAGGCAGTGCAGAGAACATTGTAGTCGTTGGGCCACATGAGATCGTAGCTGCCAAACCGGTGATTAAGACCCAGCCTTCCCGTCTTTTGCAGGAAGTATACGAAAAAACAGGCCGTCTGCGTGCAGAAGGACTTCCTTCTTAACAACTATATATGTTCAAAAAAGGATGAGGAAGCTGTCAACGACAGCTTCCTCATCCTTTTTATCATCTCAATATTCATGTTATAGCAGTTTGTCTTCCTGCGAAGCAGTGACAGTCTGCTCTTCCGTCATAGGCAGGATCACTGTTACCTGCGTCCCCTTGCCAAGCTCACTGTCCATTTCAAGCTTGCCGCCATGAAGCTCCACGATTTGCTGAGAAATCGCGAGGCCTAGACCCGTGCCGCCATTCAGCGCATCCACCTGGAAGAACCGGTCGCGTACTCTGCCAAGATGCACCTCACTGATACCTATCCCGCTGTCACGAACAACGACTGCCAGTTCACTGCCGCTCAGACAGTGTGCGGACAAAACAATGCTTGAATCTTCGGGGGAAAATTTCACAGCGTTATCTACCAGGTTAAGGAATACCTGCTTCAACCGGTTAGCGTCAGCCTTGATATAGAACGTCTCGTCGCATTCCAAAAGCAGATGAATCCGTTTCTTTTCTGCTTTGGCCCAAATGTTCAGAATCGTCTCCTGAAGCAGCACTTTGATATCTACACGGCCCATTGACAACTTCATCTCGTTCTGCTGTAGCTTGGAGAAATCGAGAATCTCTTCCACAAGCCCAATCAGCCGGTCGCTTTCTTTGGAGATAATGCCCATGCCCAGCTTGGTTTCCTCGGGATCATACCCGCCTGAAATAAGCGTTTCGCTCCAGCCCTTAATGCTAGTAAGCGGGGTCCGCAGCTCATGCGAGATGGAGGAAATGAAATCATCCTTAATCTGATTACTGCGGATAATTTCATCTGCCATGTAATTCAGGGTAGAGGCCAAATCCCCAATTTCGTGTTTGTAATCGCCTTTGATCCGCGTTGTGAACTTGCCTTTGGCCATCTGGGCTGAGACCGCCGTAATATTCTTCAGCGGCTTCACAATGGAATTTGCCAGACCGAAACTGAACAATACCACAATCGACATCACCGCCACACCAATTCCGATCGATACCAGTGTCAGGTTCAACAGGTCACTGTCGATTCTCTCCATGGAGGTAATGTAACGGATCACATAAGTTTCTCGCCCGTTGATATGCACCATCTTGGACACCGCCATTACACTCTCATTCGTTCCGGGCTGGCGTCCAACCCAGCGGCCGAAGCTTCCCCCCACCGCCTCTGGTACATCACTTGTTGTAATCGTGCGGTCGGGCTGAAATCCAGTGGAGCTGATGAGCATATTGCCATCCAGTGTCAGCACCTGCAGCTCGGTATAGTCCATTTGAAAGAAATCCAGCAGCTTTTGCAGCTGATTGGGCGAGTGATCCCCGGAAATCTCATATTTCTGGAAATCCTCCGCCATTCCGATATGCAAGGTGATTTTACTGTATACACTGTCATAGTAATACGTCCGGATCGCCAGCAGGAATATAACCTCAACGAGGAGAAGCGCCACAAAGACGACAAAAATATAGTGCAATACAATCTGTCTGCGCATCCCCTTCTTGATCATTGTGCTTGGCCTTTCCACTTATAGCCATGACCCCACACGGTCTGAAGATATTCCGGCTCCGAGGGATTATTCTCGATCTTCTGACGCAGCCGGCGGATGTTCACATCCACAATCTTGGGATCCCCCATATATTCCTTGCCCCAGACATGATCAAGCAGTGAATCCCGGCTAAGCGGGGTATTCTCCATCTCCAGAAAATACTGCACCAGTGAAAATTCGGTCGGTGTCAGCTCAATGGCCTCTCCGCTGCGCTTGAACTGCTTGGAAATCAGATCAAGCGTAAAGGGTCCGGAATGAAAAGATACCTTGGCGGACTGCTCACGGTGAACATTGACCCGGCGCAGCAGTGACTGGATGCGTGCGATCAGCTCAGTAGGACTGAACGGTTTGCTGACATGGTCATCTGCTCCTACCGACAGGGCATATACTTTATCCTGTTCCTGAACTTTGGCCGTCAGAAAAATGATCCCCAGACGCTCATTGGTCTCCCTGATCCGTCTGCATACCTCAAAACCGTCGATGCCTGGCACCATGACATCCAGAAGTGCAATGTCAATATCCGGCACCGTTGTCAGCTTGTGAAGGGCTTCATTACCGTCTGCTGCCTCCAGTACTTCAAAACCGTTCCGTTTCAGATTAATCACGATAAAACTCCGGATGGATTCTTCATCCTCCAGGATTAATACCTTACTCATCGATTCCCTTCCTTTCAATAGGCGAGGTGATTTTATTGCTTTCTCCTCCGCTTTTGCTCTCATCCAATTCTCCACGGTAGCCGATTATTTTGTCCATATCGCTTCCTAACAGCTCCCAGCCTTCATTTTTCTCCCGCTCCCATTCAACAGGAGTAAAAAAAGAAACCTCAGCGACCGTTTTTCCGGTGTCCAGCATAATAAATCTTAGATATTTATCCTGAACGGACTTGGTGTCAACCGTCACCTTCTCGAACCACTTCGGTAAAATGTTAATCGTGAATCGGTCAGACGGGTCCTGGTACAGCTGATCGGAGAACGTAAGACCGTTCTTCCCATCCCATTTGTAATAGGAATTAAAATAAGGGATCGTCTGCGGATCGAAATATTCCCAGCCCTTTGGCGGCTCGAGCAGGCCGATCTCCAAAATACCGTCACCGTCGATGTCTTCACTGACAATCTTTCGTTCTTTAAACGTCCGCGCGTCTCCCGGAACAACCACCCGCAGCTTGTTGTTATCCATCACAACCATGGTTGTGTATGCCGAATGGGAATCCACCGCAGCATCCAGGATAATACCTTCTTTGTTCTCTGCTACTTTTCCTGAGACAATATTGTAATAATTACTGAAATACGGGTCCAGATCATCCAGTTCATCCAGAACCTTGAACCCGTCACTGTACTGATAGGTTGTAATTGTGGCAAATTCATTACGCTTGAAATTCACAACTGTGATGTCTTCAATGCCATCCTCGTTCAGGTCATCCAGCAAATATTTGGTGTAAGGCTGGGTCAGCACTTCCTCCAGGACTCCCCCCGTATAGCGGTACACTACCATGCCTTTTTCTTCACCGCGTGAGTATCCTGCAATGATATCCAGTTTGCCGTCGCCGGTCACATCCTGGATATCAACAGAATCGAGCTCCATCCCGTTGCCGTCAAATACAAGCTTCTTCACCCAGCCTTCATCCTGCTTCTCCAAAATCATCCCGTGAATCTGTACCGTTTCGTTCTTGGTAAGATAGAACACCAGCGTCTCCATGACGCCGTCCTTATCCAGATCCTCCGTGAAAATAGAACTGTCATCGTCATTCGCCGGACGAATCAGTGTGGAGCCGGCGGGCTTCAGTGAATTGATCGCTGTCATCAGTGATGCCTTGTCAGCCGACAGCTGGGGTGCCTTCATCCGCGAAACAGGGTCACTGATAAAGGTGCAGCCTGACAGCACAGACAGTGACAGTGATAACGCCGCCAGACGCTTTATAACATGTCTACTCAACTTCATCACTCTTTCCCGGTTACGTGGTTCGATCTGCTATAAATGGGCACGCTCCTGAGAGGTTAGGCGGCGGCCTCTGACATCATGTTTGATTCTTCCGTCTTCCAGCACCCAAAGGCGGGTAGCATATCGCTCTGCCAGCTCAATCGGGATCACGGTAATCACGGTAAGCCCTGTCTCCTTGCACAGCTTGCGCAGCGTCTCCAGCACATTCTCCGCTGTTTTGGGATCCAGGCCGGTAACCGGCTCATCTGCCAGAATAACCTTGGCACCATGCACCAATGCACGGGCAATCGCCACACGCTGACGTTCCCCGCCGCTGAGCTGGCTGGTCTTCATCTTCGCCTTGTCAAGCAGGCCGAGTAAATCCAGCTCGTCCATTGCACCCATGTAATCATCTGAACGTACCATGCCGGTAGCCATCCGCCAGAGAGGCGTCTGGGAGGACTGTCCAATCAGCACATTTTTGAGCGCTGTACGGTTCGGATTCAGTTCCGCATTCTGCTCCAGATATGCCCATTCCCGGTGGATCTTGCGTTTGCCGGCAAAGACACTTTTCATGATATCCGTTCCGTCTACCCTGAAGTTGCCCCTGTCCCATTTCTCCTTGAGCGCCAGGCATCGCAACAGTGTCGATTTGCCGCTTCCGCTGGCTCCCAGCAGAACCACAAGTTCACCTTCTTCTAATTGAAAGCCAATATCCTGCAGGACCGGATTCTTCTCTTCTCCTACTGCTTTGGCCAGATGTTCAACTGTAATCATAGTTCAGCCTCTCCCTGTCTTCATCTCTACTCTACTCTATAGTGTACTCTGAAAGCGGGATCAAATTCCATGCGAGCACTCGTTCTTATCTTACCTCAAATCGGCTTCCGTGGCGAGAATAATAACCCTGCCAGGCCGAACACAATATATAAAACACCCAGAAGAACAAAAACCCCTCCGCCCCAGCCAAATTGCAGCAGCACGCCGCCAATTCCCGGACCCATAATGCTGCCGAAACTATAATGAAAAGATGAGACTACGTTAGCGGCAGGCAGTAAATTGCGGGGAAGGATATCTGCAGCATAGCTGAGCCCGAGTGAGAAAAAGGAACCCACAAGCCCGCCCGCTGCCATAAGCACAGCCAGAGTCCATAAGAAGCGGTCTCCCGTAAGCGGCAACAAGGCAAACGCCAATCCCCCGCCCACACCGGAGAAGATCAGTATCTTTTTCCGCCCGTACCGGTCGCTCCATATACCTAACGGCATTTGAAGCAGCAATCCGCCTATTCCCGCGAATGGAAGGAGCGCTGCAATCTGATTGGCACTGAAGCCGATACGCAGACCATAGACCGGAAAGTTGCTGTTCAGGCTTGCCTCCATATATCCGTATAAAAGAGCGGGAATCAGCGCATACCACGCAAGAGTATAACTGCGGGCGAAACGGCGGGCCTGCCCTTCCCCATGTTCCACTTTGTCCGGATGAGAGTCGGGAAGCTTCAGCGCCACCAGGATCAATACGAACAGAAATAGTAGCGCAATCACAGCAAAAGGTGCCGCCTGCCCGAAACGGAGCAGACTTATGCCAAGCGGCCCCAGGCTGAACCCTAGCCCGTAGGACATACCATACAGGGATAGATTACGTCCCCGGTGCTCCGCAGGTGTCATTAACAGCACCCAAAGCTGGGCAGCGTAATTGATTGCTGAATCCCCGATCCCTACCAGAAGACGCAGCACGAACCATGCCTTGACACCTGGAAGCAGCGGAAAACATATTAACGAAACCAGCACAATGCTGATGCCTGCTGTGATTAGTTTTTTGAAACCGATTGCGCTGAGAATCCGTTCCGCTACCAGCGTCATGGCAAACGAGCCTACATACAGTGCGGCGGCATTCAATCCGTTGAGTGAGGATGAGACCCCTTTTTGCTCCAGCAGAATGGATAAGACCGGCAGCAGCAGGCCTTGGCTCAGTCCCGCCGCAATGATAACAGTAATCAGAATGATATAATTGAGCCTGCTGCTCTGGTTCGCTGATATTGAGTGACTGTCTGACACAGATGAATCCTCCTATGTATTTCTTTGGTTATGGCTGGTGTAACCGCCTGGCAAACACGGAACATTATAGTGGACAACCTTCTTCAAAACAAGAGATAATATATAGAAGTGACCGATTTTTCTGGGGGTGCAAGCTTCATGAACTATAAATTAGAAATTGATGTTTCGCCGGTATATGAGCTGCTTGACAGTTTTATGTTATATGTAACAAAAAAATGGATTTCGAATCTTGACATCGGTCCTGACTGGATCCGTGATGTGGACAGCCGTATCGCTCCGCTTCAGATTTCAGTCTTGCGTCAGGCCGCGGAGTGGCCTTTTGACGACTATGATGTGCTCTACGCATGGGCATACACCAGAGGTACGGCTTCCAAAGTAACGCAGTTCCTCGATGACCTTGAATCCTGCTCGCTGGAAGAATGCTTCGAGCGTACAACACCTTTTTTCCAAGAGTTCACTCTGGAAGAATGCGCCCGGATCAAAAATGGATACATTCCGCTCTTGCGCCTGTGGTACGAGCAGTATTTCCGTCATACGGAGCAAAAGATTCTGCCGCTGCTGATCGAGGATGCCTCCGAGAAAAAAATGCTGGAGAGTAAAATGGACATTGTGCCTCTAATTGAATATGCCTCCGGCGGAATTGTCGTGGAGGACATCCCGGAGCTGGAAACCATCGTACTGCTGCCCACCGTTCATAATCGGCCGATTAATACCTATTGCTTCTATAAAACAATGATGCTGGTACAGTATCCGGTCGATGTACCTCTGGACAGTGAAGATGAGCCGCCTACAGTGCTGCTCCGCTTGACAAAAGCTCTTTCGGACCCGACCCGGCTGCGCATGCTGCGCTTTATTGCCCATGAGCCTAAGACCCTGTGGGAGATGCAGTCAGAACTCAGCCAATCCAGAGAAATGCTGATGCATCACCTGCTCATTTTGCGTGTCGCCGGATTGCTGCGTGTACACCTTCGGGGAGAAGGCACAGAACGCTACAGCATTAGGCCTGACGGTGCTTCGGAACTTCAGATGTTCCTAGAGTCCTATATTCGTCTATAATAGGTATACAAATTCAGAAAGAGATACAGATATAGGGCAGTTGCTCTCAAAACATGGCCTATGCTTCCGGAGCGAGTTTTGAACGAAGCCAGTCAAGGAGCAGTTGCTCTCAAAACATTTAGGAGTGAGCATTATGAAATATTTGACACAGCAAGTGATTTTTGATCTAGACGACACCCTGGTGCATTGCAACAAATATTTCGACCTCATTCTGGGGCAATATTTCGAGCTGATGTCCGAGTGGTTTGGTGAATATGGCGCAACCACCGCAGAATTCCGCAGCAAGCAGGTGGAAATCGATGTGCAAACCGTAAGCACAAGCGGCCTCGCCAGCGATAATTTCCCGAAATCACTCATTGCGACCTACCGCTTTTTTTGCATCAAATATAACCGTCCCGCTGAACCTTTTCATGAACAACAGCTGATGAAGCTCGGGATGAGCGTTTATGATCAGGAGGTCGAAGCTTATCCGGGCATGGTGGAAACACTGGACACGCTGAAGCAGGACGGTCATGCCCTATATCTCTACACCGGAGGCGACGATACCATCCAGCAGCGCAAAATTGAGCAAATGAAGCTTGATGCTTATTTTGACGACCGGATCTACATCCGCCAGCATAAAAACATCGAGTCGCTGGAGAATATTCTGAGTACGCATAGCTTCGACCGCAAAAACACCTGGATGATCGGCAACTCCCTGCGCACAGATGTGCTCCCGGCTTTAACCGCAGGCATCAACAGTATCTATCTGAAGCAGAAGAATGAATGGCTATACAATCTCATTGAGCTGCAGCGCGAGATGCAGCAGTCCGTCCAGACGATCTCCAGCATCATCGAGGTGCCTCCGGTCATCCGGTCTGCAGTACAGTATAAGAGTCACGGCTGATGGGCTCCCTGGTTCGTTGTTACAAATGACATATGCAGCCTGCGGCGGGTATGATTATACTATTTGAGTAGATTTTCATCCCACGCAGGAGGTTAGCAATGAATAAGAAAACAAACCCAAACACCTCAGCGAATACCAGACGATTATTGCCAATGCTGCTCGGGGTCGTTGTCATTCTGCTGATTGGTGCTCTTGTCTTTGTCACTACAAAAGGCAAAGCCAGCGAAACAAGCGAACTAGACCAACTCCCGAACTACACAGATGTCAAAGGAACCATCGTTGTGGACGGGCTGAAATACGAAAAACAGCCGCATCTGGGAAGCGAAGATGCCAAAGTAAAAGTCATTGAATTCGCTGATTTCAAATGTCCCGCCTGTAAAAAGTGGACCGCCGCTTATCTGGATACATTCATTAAGGATTATGTGGATACCGGAAAAGTACAGTTCTATTTCATGAATTTCGCCTTTCTCGACCGTGACTCCTATCTTGCCGCCAGTGCCGGCGAAGCCATCTATCATCAAAGCAATGAGAAATTCTGGGAGTATGTGCACAAGCTGTACGAGAACCAGGGTGACGAGGGCAAAATATGGGCCACCCAGAAATTCATTCTAGGCTTCGTGAAGGATAACATTAAAGGCATTGACTACAACAAGTTCGAGCAGGATCTGAAGAACCACACCTATATGTACGATGTAAAAGAAGACTTCAAAATTGCCGGCTCATATGGTGTTAACGGCACGCCGAAGTTTATGGTAAATGGAAAGCTGCTGCCTGACTCCTCCTATGAGGGACTGACCGCTGCTATTGAAGCCGCCACGTCTGACAGCAAATAAATTCACCAAAAGAGGATGCGACCCGGCCAGGAACCCTGGAGCGCATCCTCTTATATATTGTTTCGAGATGAACATTCAAGCTGCGGATTGATTGCTGCAGATAATCTTACTCGACGCCGAGTTGTCCCGTTTCACTGCTCTTCAGAACCAGCTTGCCCTCCAGCGGTGAGCCGTCCTCCGCAGTGAGCTTTAGCTTACCGGTGCGCCCCTTCTCAATCAATGCCTTCACTTGGGCATCGGTAAGCGTCCGTCCAAAGGTTTCTTTCCAGATTACGAACTTGCAGCCTTCCTTGTAATGGGAGCAGCCATAACCTTTGCGTCCCATAAAAATCAAACCGCCACAACCCGGACGCGGACAAGCTCCGATAACCTTGGGACCGTTATCCGTTTGGCTATCCGCTGCAGTCTGCTTGCTTCGGGAAGGCTTTGCTGCTGTAGCTGTGCTCCCCGCTTCCCCACTGCGCTTCCTTGGCGCTGACGGCTTGTTGACTGGTGTCCGGGAGCCTGCGTTGCTACGGCTCTTAGCTCCGCCGCTGAGGGCAGGCGTCTCCCCTTCGAAAGAGGTTCTGTCCGCCCGGGACTGCACACGGACCTTATCCACGATCATGGAGGCGAAGCGCTTCACATTCGCCATGAACTGGCTGTCTGCTGCTGTTCCCCGGGCGATTTCATTCAGCCGCCGTTCCCACTGACCGGTCATTTCCGGTGAAGTCAGCAGCTCAACACCCGCTCCACGGATCAACTCAATTGCGGTCCGGCCTTTTTGGGTGATGGCAATTTTTTTACCCTGCATTTCCACATAACCCACATTCTTCAGCCGTTCAATGGTTGCCGCCCGGGTAGCCGGTGTGCCGAGCCCTGAATCCTTCATGGCGTCGCGGAGCTCTTCATCTTCAATCTGCTTGCCCGCACTTTCCATCGCTTTGAGCAGCGTCCCTTCGGTATAGTGCTTGGGCGGCTGGGTATCCTTCTCTTTCACAATGGCATCCCTGCAGTGAACCTCAGCGTTGGGATCCATCGAGAATGGTTCACTAACCTCGATTTCCTCCTCTTCCTCGTCCTCCTTGCCCTTTCCTTTGGCCGGTTTGGACTTGTCCTTCTTCTGATCGCCGTAGATCACCTTCCAGCCCAGACTCAGCAGTTCCTTGACGGTTGTTTTGAAGTGTTCCCCTTCAACCTCGGTAATGACCGTATGCACCTTATACTCCGCAGCCGGATAGAATTGCGAGAGAAACCGCCGGACAATCAGATCATAGAGCTTAGCCTCATCGGCGCTTAGTCCGGAAGCCTTACGGTTCGTTGGCAGAATGGCATGGTGATCCTCAACCTTGGAAGGGTTACAGATGAATTTGTTGCCCTTGTGGACCAAGTTCCTGTTCGCTCCTTTGACCCATTCGTCATAAGCCGTTCCCTGGAGTGCGGACAGTGTCTTGTGCATTTCCGGAATATTCTGTTCAGTCACATAGTTGGAATTCGTACGCGGGTAAGAAATCACCTTATGCTTTTCGTAAAGCGCCTGGGCGAGATCTAGCGTTTTTTTGGCAGAAAAGGCATATTTACCGTTGGCTTCCCGCTGCAGCAGCGTCAAATCATACAGCTTGTTCGGATATTCTTTGGTTTCTTTCACCTCGTATGAAGCAACCCGCGCCGGTTTGCCCTTCACCTTGGCAGCAATTGCTTCAGCCTTGGCTCCGTCCGTCATCCGTTCTCCTTGCCACATGCCTTTGTAGGCCATCTCATTCTGGGCAAAATGACCCTCGACTTCAAAAAATTTCAGTGAGGAAAAGGCCTCAATCGTCTTTTGCCGGTCATAAATCAGCGCAAGCACAGGGGTCTGTACCCGCCCTACTGACAGCAGCACATTATGTTTGGTGGTAAACGCACGCGAACCGTTCATTCCAATCAGCCAATCCGCTTCACTGCGTGCCTTCGCAGCCTTGGTAAGGTTCTCATACTCAGACCCGTCCTTCAGCTCCTGGAAGCCTTTGCGGATGGTTTCCGGGGTCAGATCGGAGATCCATAGTCGCTTCACGGGCTGTGCAAGCTGCAGGTGACGCTGAATCAGTGAAAAGATATGCTGGCCCTCACGCCCGGCATCGCAGGAATTCACCAGCAGATCACTACGCTTCGCCAGCTCCCCAATCACCTTCAGCTGATCCAGCGTACGCGCATTCGGCACCAGCTTGAACTCCTCAGGAATGATGGGTAAATCGTTAATATTCCATTTTTTGTACTTCGAATCATACGCTTCCGGCTCGGCCAGACCGATCAGATGACCAATAGCCCAGGTAATGATATACTGCTCACCTTCCAGATAAGAACGGTAGTTTTTGGCCTTCGGTTCTATTGCGGCGGCGATATTCCGTCCCATATCCGGTTTCTCCGCAATAATAAGTGTCTTCAAAAAGATTCGCTCCTTAGCCTCATTCTTCCAAAATACGTCCAGTAGTCTATTATAACATTAACTCCGCTACTTTTTAACGTATTCTAGGAAACTTTGTCCGGTCATCAGATCTGCCCGGAAGCAACACGGGACAACGCTTCAGCAATGTCCATAACCTCTTTACTGCCCAATCTCCGGTCCATGTACTCTACTTTGTGCTCCCCCGCATCCTTGCCGACAACAATGGCCACAGGTATGCCTATCAGACTGGAGTCTTTAAATTTCACTCCTGCCCGTTCATCCCGGTCATCCAGTAAAGTCTCAATACCGAGCTCTATAAGCTGCTTGTACAGTGCTTCTGCAGTTGACCTCTGTACCTCGTCTTTAACGGACAACTGCAGGATATGCACCTTATATGGCGCGAGTGCCATAGGCCAGATGAGCCCCTGCTCATCGTTATTCTGTTCAGCCACCGCAGCCAGCAGGCGTGAGATGCCAATACCATAGCAGCCCATAATCATAGGTTTACTTCTGCCGGTTGCATCGAGGAATGAAGCGCCGAGCTTATCACTGTACTTCGTCCCCAGCTTAAATATATGTCCGATTTCAATCCCCTGATGAAAGTGTAGGACCCCTTTGCCGCAAACTGGACAATGCTCCCCTTCCTGGGCTGTACGGAAATCCCCCACTTGCGAAAGAATGAAATCACGGCCAGGCACCACTCCACTGAAGTGGTAGTCCTTTTCTCCAGCTCCTGTAGTCCCGGAAGTCATTGCAGCTACCGCCCTATCGACCAGCACAGGTAGTGAGAGTCCCACAGGCCCGACATAACCGTTCTCCACTCCTGCAGCTGCTTGTACAGCCCGGGCATCAGCCAGCGCGATCTCACTAGCTCCAATAAAGTTCCTTACCTTGACCTCATTAACCTCATGATCTCCTCGTACAAGGACTGCAAAGGTCTGGCCCCCGCCTTGATAGATCAACGTTTTGATTACCTGCTCCGGTGCAATCTGCAGTTCCTGCTCCAGTTGAGCTATGGTACGGATACCAGGAGTATGGAACTTCACTGCAGCAGGGAGGCTGTCCGTTTTGCGCAGCATATCCTCCTCCCCGGAATAAACCTCAGCCTGCTCCAGATTGGCGGAATAATCACAGGCAGGGCATACAGCAATCGTATCCTCGCCAATACTTGATAAGGCCATAAATTCGTGGGTTTCCCCTTCGCCCCCGATGGCTCCGGCATCCGCTTGTACGGCCCGGTAAGAAAGTCCACAGCGCTCAAAAATCCGTTGATACGCCTTGTACATTCTTGCATATGTCTTATCTAGTCCTTCCCAGCCTGTGTCAAAAGAGTATGCGTCTTTCATCAAAAATTCTCTGCCACGCATCAATCCGGAACGGGGACGGCGCTCATCACGGAATTTGGTCTGGATCTGGTAGACAGTAACCGGAAGTTTCCGGTACGAGCTAATCTCTCCCCGAATAAGAGAGGTAATTACCTCTTCATGCGTCGGTCCCAGTACAAACTCCCGCTCGTGCCTGTCCCTCAGCTTCATCAATTCCTTGCCATATACCTCATATCGCTCTGATTCCCTCCACAGTTCGGCGGGCTGCATGGAAGGCATCAGCATTTCCTGTGCACCGGCTACGTCCATTTCCTCCCGCACGATATTCTCAATTTTACGCAATACCCGTCGTCCCAAAGGCAGATAAGTATAAATTCCGGCAGCCAGCTGGCGGATATATCCGGCACGCAGCAGCAGTTGGTGATTAATGGTTTCCGCTTCCGCAGGCGCTTCGCGAAGGGTTGTTGCTAACAGATTATTTTGGCGCATACTTATCAGCCTCTCTTGTGGGGATAAAGTGAATGTCCGGCCCCTGAAATCAACGCAAAAAAGACACATCCGTCAGGGACGAATGTGTCGTGATACCACCCTAATTCAACCGCCAGCATACCTGGCAGTCCTCGATACGGATAACGGCCGATCCCGGCAGCATAAGGTGCTGCAGCTTCCAAGGCAGGGTATGCTTCTCTCGTTCTTTGAGGGACCTTTCAGCCGGTGAATCCCTTCTCTGTTCTAACGATCCTGGAAACATAGATCCTCGGTCAATGCTTTTCGATATAAAGATTGCTTTTAATCTATATGATTTTACTGGCAACGTCAAGTTAAGCTTGTTTGGCCCACTACCTTGATTCAGATACAAGAGGATCTATTCAACAAAAACCTAATGTGTAAATAAATTTTTTCTCATATCTTTTGTTAGATATGAAATTAATGCGTCAAACAACCGAAATATCTATAGAGTTAAATAAAGAACGATTGCGCAAAGATCAAATGATCATTTCGCGTATTCACGGGGGAGCCAACCATATGAAGCTTATTCAACAACTTGTCCAAAAAATCTCATCCAGATCATTGCAGAAACGATTAATGCTAATATTCACCTTAATGTTGGTTATCCCCATTCTACTTGTAAGCTACTTCTCGTATTCCAGCTCAAAGAAACAATTGGAAACTAAAATGCAGGAATCAACCCGCGATAGTGTAGAGATGCTGCAAGGAACCATTAATGAGACCGTATCTGCTGCAACAAAAAATGTCCAGCAGCTCAGCCAGCAATTCACATCCAGTAACATCGATGCCAAAACACCGGAGGCCCGCGCGCTGATGGATTTATTCATGAAAGAGCATCCTGAACTTGAAATCCTAATTCTCGGCAATGAGAATGGTGCCTGGATGAAATCTCCCAATGGCGGCAAAAAGGACTATGACCCCCGAGCCAGAGATTGGTACACAGCCGCTATGAAGAATACCGGCAAGGTTACGATTATTAATCCTTTCACATCCGCTACAACAGGCAATTACAATCTCTATATCTCCGAAACCCTTCAGGATGGCAAAGGGGCAGTCACAAGCAGCCTGAGCCTTAAACATATGGGTGAAATGATCAACAAGATTAAACTGGGCAAAGACGGCTATATTTTCATAGTCGATGGCAATCACAAGTTTGTCTCCCATCCCGTCAAAGCAGCCGGAGAAGACGTTGCTCCTGATGTAGTCAAGCTGCTCGACAAGGACAGCGGCTCCTTATCCTATACCAGCCCGGATACAGGTCTAGTAATGCGTGGATACTATACCACCGACAAGACTACAGGATTCAAAATTGTCGGTGTACTTTCCACCCAGGAATTCTCCGACGCTTCATTGCCCATTCTTTATAACGGACTTATGGTCCTGGGGGCAGCACTGCTTATTGCTTTGGCGTTGATGTACTTTATTATTCAGGCCATTACCCGCCCAATTCTTAGCCTTAACCGTTCTGCCCGCCGGGTCAGCGAGGGTTACCTGAATGAACAAATTCGGATTAACCGTTCGGATGAGATCGGGCAGCTGGCCCAGAACTATAATCTGATGGTTGGCTCACTCCGCAACATCGTTGTCGATATCTCAAATACCTCCGGTTTGCTCGCTTCATCCAGCCAACAATTGACGGCTACTACAGAAGAGAATTCCAAAGCAACCGGTTATGTTGCTGAGCTGGTACAAGATTCAACTGCAGGAGCAGAGACGCAGACAGCAGCGATGGCCGAAACGGCCCGGGCCATGGAAGAGATGTCTTCCGGCATTCAAAAAATTGCCGAGGCTGCCGCTACGATTGTAGATTCCTCCGCCGACACCGAAGCTGACGTATCGACAGGCAGCCGCAAAATCGAGCAGATGACCCTGCAAATGGATGCCATCAGCCTTTCTACTCATCAAGCCTCTCAGCTAATCGGACAGTTAAACGGATTGAACAGTCAAGTTTCGGCGATGAGCAGCGCCATCTCCACTATTGCAGTCCAGACTAATCTGCTCTCACTGAATGCAGGCATCGAAGCTGCCCGGGCAGGCGAACACGGCCGGGGCTTCGCCGTAGTGGCTTCAGAAGTTCGCAAGCTGGCAGACCAATCCAAGACTACTGCTGACAACATTCAGGAAACGATAGAACAGATGACCGCACTCATTGACCGCACATATGAAGCTATTCATCACACCGTCGCAGCCGATGTTGAGCTTGGCATTAAAGCCACTGTTGAAGCAAAAGAAGCATTCCACAGCATTGAACAGTCTACAGCCAAAATCAATGGGCAAATCCATGATATTTCAGCCATCACCGAGCAGATGTCAGCCGGTGCGGAGGAGGTTGCAGCCTCCGTTCAGGAAATTTCTAATATCGCACGTTCAACGTCCGATGCCTTTCAGAACGTTACAGCAGCTACAGAGCAGCAGCTGGCCTCCATGGATGAGATTTCCGCCTCCTCCACAGAACTGTCCAAAATGGCAGCAGACCTGCAGCAAAAGATCGAACATTTCAAGTTAGAGGAGTAGACATACGTCTCTCCTCACCAAGCTATTTAGGTAATCTCAAATTTTGCACCCGGATATGAATGTACAACAAAAGCCGTCGCTCCCACATGATGCGGAAGAAACGGCTTTTGTTTGGCTTTTATGTCCGGCTTACACCAGAACTGTCGAGCCCATCAAATATTTATCAACTTCACGAGCGGCTTCGCGCCCCTCATTGATTGCCCATACCACAAGGCTTTGTCCACGGCGCATATCCCCGGCAGCGAACACTTTGTCTACATTGGTATTGAACTTGCCATAACGGGCCTTCACATTGCTGCGACGGTCTGTATCCAGCTTCAGTTCTTCAATAATATCCTGTTCCGGTCCGTCAAATCCAATAGCGATCAGCGCGAGCTGAGCTGGATATACAGCCTCTGTTCCCGGAACCGGCTGATAGATCTTGCGGCCGGTCTCATCCACCATGCGCCGGATTTGCACCGTATGAAGTTCCTTCAGGTTCCCTTCCTCGTCACCAACGAACTGGGTAGTCATGATGGAGAATTCGCGCGGATCATCGCCGAATAGGGCTTTAGCTTCTTGCTGGGCATAATCCAGCGTATAGACATTCGGGAATTGCGGCCAAGGATTCGCGATTGGATCACGTTCAAGCGGAGCCTTGTCATGCGTACCGAATTGGGTGATGCTGCTGCAACCATGACGCAGGGATGTGGCTACACAGTCAGAACCGGTATCCCCACCGCCAAGGACAATTACATCCTTGCCTGCCGCTGATACAAAGTTCCCATCTTCCAGATTGGAATTGAGATAGCTCTTAATTGTTCCGTTCAGATAATCCATCGCGTACATGACGCCCTTCAGCTCAGCGCCTTCGACATTGAAACGGCGGGCTTTGGTTGCACCGCCACACAAAACGACTGCATCATATTCATCAACCAGCTGCTGGGCAGGAATATCCTTGCCGATCTCTGTGCTCACCACAAACTTCACACCTTCAGCAGCCAGCAAATCCACACGGCGCTGAACCACACGTTTGTCGAGTTTCATAGTTGGAATGCCGTAGGTTAGCAGTCCGCCAATACGGTCACTGCGCTCAAAAACCGTTACCGTGTGCCCGGCTTTGTTCAGTTGCGCCGCAGCCGCAAGCCCGGCTGGTCCGGAGCCCACGATAGCCACTGTTTTGCCTGTACGCTTCTCTGGCGGATTCGGTACAACCCAGCCTTCTTCAAAGCCTTTATCAATAATCGCCAGCTCAATTGTCTTGATTGTAACCGGTTGTCCAATCAATCCAACTGTACAAGAGCCTTCGCAAGGTGCTGGACAGATACTGCCGGTAAATTCCGGGAAATTGTTCGTCTTGTGCAGCCGCTCCAGCGCTTCCTTCCACAAGCCACGGTACACCAGATTGTTCCATTCTGGTATAAGATTGTGAACCGGACAACCCGAAGTGCCGCCGCTCATATCAATGCCGGTGTGGCAGTAAGGAGTTCCACAATCCATACAACGTGCACCCTGTGTCCGAAGCTCGTCCTCGGTTAGGTGATGGTGGAACTCTTCCCAGTCCTTTACGCGCTGCTCAGGATCACGATCACCTGGGAGCTGGCGCTTATACTCCATAAATCCAGTAGGTGTAGACATATTTACGATTCCCCCATCCGATCTCTTCGTGTTGATGTATAGTACATTGTAGCATATTGCGGCGTCCATATGTTTTTCAGCGCAATGAAGTACCTGCACATTCTATAATACTTAAACGTTGGGCATTTGTAATTTTAATAATTATAGTAGCATCCAATACTTTCGCACTGTAATGGACTAATCTGCTGATTATTTGTACTATTTCACATGTTGTGTCAGAGAAAACGCTTTTTCCTCAAACCGAACGCTCGTAAACGAAAAATCGGTAATCATACGGGTTTTTTTCATCCCGAATTCCCTGAATACTGGAGATCTCTCTCCACATGCTCCAGTCCACATCCGGAAACTTTGTATCCCCTTCAATGTCCTCTTCGATCCGGGTTACGATCAGCTTGTCAGCAAAGGGAAGCATCATCTTATAAATTTCCGCACCGCCAATAACCATCAGCTCATCGTCCTTGTGCCCTTCAGCTACAGCTTCCTCTATGGAATGTACGACTTCAGCCCCCATAGGAGCAAAGCTGTGGTCTCGTGTGAGAACAACGCTCGTTCGGCCTTTTAACGGCTTGCCGCCAAGAGAATCCCAGGTTTTGCGTCCCATCAGCATTCTCTTACCAAGGGTCTGGGACTTGAAATAATCAAAATCCCGCGGCAGATGCCAGGGCATGTCATTATCCTTGCCGATCACATGGTTGGCAGCCATGGCCCAAATCATGCTAATGCTCACAAAAATCCTCCCCTACAACAAAATATATTCCACCGCTCAAGGATTATATAGCAACCGGTGCTTTGATTCCCGGATGATAGACATAATCGGCAAACTCGAAATCTTCGAAGGTATAATCAAAAATACTCTCCGGTTTTCTTTTGATCACCAGCTTAGGAAGTGCCAATGGCTCTCTGGCCAACTGAGTGGCCACCTGTTCCAGATGATTTGTATAAATGTGCACATCTCCACCGGACCAGACGAACTCCCCTACCTCAAGCCCTGTCTGCTGGGCAACCATATGTGTCAGCAGCGCGTAACTGGCTATATTGAAGGGCAATCCCAAAAAGGTATCGACGGAACGCATAGTCAGCATGCAGGACAGCTTGCCATCCGCCACGTAAAACTGAAATACAAAATGGCAAGGCGGCAGCTTCATCTGCTCAATCTCCCCCACATTCCACGCACTGACAATATGACGGCGGGAATCAGGGTTATTCTTTATCGATGCTATAACAGCTGAAATCTGGTCAATATGGCGTCCATCCGCACTCTCCCAGGCCCGCCATTGCGAACCGTATACGGGTCCAAGCTCACCATTTTCGTCAGCCCATTCATCCCAGATCGAGACTCCATGCTCCTTCAAATAGGAAGTATTGGTATCACCCTTCAGAAACCACAGCAGCTCATGTACTACCGATTTCAGATGGATACGCTTGGTGGTAACCAGCGGAAATCCTTCAGCCAGATCAAACCGGAGCTGCCGTCCAAAAACCGATCTAGTGCCAGTCCCGGTCCGGTCGCTTTTGGAGGCGCCGTGGTCCAAGATATCCTGAAGTAAATCCAAATATTTACGCAATTGTTCAGCACCCCTCTCCACTATTTTTCTTTTATCATTTTACCATGACCTTACCATCCTTGTAACTTGTTAAGACGCAGAAAAAGTAATTTCCATCACAGGTTGGACTGCTTTGCTTTATGGTTTTACCTCTTCATGTAAATAGTGGATATTTAAGAGGGACACTTACCCTCCAGCCTTCCGGCCTTAGGATTCTTCGGAATTCCTCAAGTGCGGATTCCAGCTGGAACAGGTGGTAACTGTTGGCCGCCACAATCAAATCTACGGACTGATCCGCTAAAATGTTGTGTCAGCAGCCCTGTGCCTCCTCCGATATCCGCAACCGCACCAAGCCAGATATCATCCTCAATAAATGGACTAACATTATTTTCTTGAGTGAGGAAATCTGATCATTCACAAAATATAGAACATCAACCTAAGGTGGGAGACAAATCGATAATTGGAAGAAGGTGATATCCAGTGCCACTAGCCAGTGTTAATGGATACAGCATGTATTATGCGGATTGCGGTCAAGGAACAACGATTATATTTATCCATCCCCCAGTATTGACTAGCTTGAATTTTCTATATCAGATGAACACATTATCGCAAGATTTCCGAACAGTCTCTTTTGATATCCGGGGGCATGGCAGCAGCGAACCTTCCAGAGAAGAGATTACTTATCCGCTGATTGTAGAGGATATTAGGCAGTTGATGAATCAGTTGAAGATTGAAAAAGCATTTTTGTGCGGTTACTCTACCGGCGGTTCTATTGTCCTCGATTTTTTGTTAAACTGCCCCGAGCGGGCATTGGGCGGTATTGTGATAAGCGGAATGTCGGAAGTGAAGGATAATAAGCTAAAAAAGAAAATAGCCCAAGCGCGTTTCTTGTCCCAAATCGGCGCGGTCGGTGTAATTGCCCTCTCCACCTCTTGGAATCAAGCAAAAACCAAATTGCCGCTGCTGCGGACAATGTTCTACGACGCAAAAAAGGCAAACGCCCAAAACGCCGAACAGTATTATCATTACAGCCTTCAGTATAACTGTACGGATCTATTGGAAGAGATTTATCACCCTGTTTTGTTGGTCTACGGAGAAGAGGATACTTTATTCCATCCATATGCTAAGTTGCTGCAAGAGCGATTGCCAAAGAGTGAGCTTGTATGTATCCAAAAAGCCAAACACCAGATTCCCACGAATGCTGCGGGTAAAGTGAACGAGCTAATCAGACAGTTTATTTATTGCTGTGAATCGTCTTGATTATAGCCAGTAAGCTCAGAGAACTCTGCTGTTGTTCCCCGATTCTGAGCTCCAGCCTTCTTTCGGAAGTCCTACAAGTATGAAAAGAGGATGCCCCCAGCAACCGTCAACGGCTCTGTAGAGCATCCTCTTCAATCACTTAAGTGACAAGCGTGAAGTTATTATTTCACAACGTGAATCGGGTGTCCCTCAACCAGTTCAGCAGCTTCCATGACGATTTCGCCAAGGGTTGGATGCGCATGGATGGTGAGTGCGATGTCTTCGAGCGTTGCGCCCATTTCAATCGCCAATCCCAGCTCAGCAATCAGGTTGGATGCTTCAATACCAACGATTTGTGCGCCGAGTACCAGGTTGTTCTCACTGTTAGCTACAATCTTGATGAAGCCTTCGGGAGCGTTCAAGGAAACCGCACGGCCATTGCCTGCGAACGGGAATTTTCCGGCTTTTACTTTGTAGCCCTTATCTTTAGCTTCTTTCTCAGTCAGACCTACGCTGGAGCACTCAGGATCGGTGAAAACAACCGCCGGAATGACTTTGTAGTCAACAACGGATTTGTGACCGGAGATGGCTTCAGCAGCGATCTTGCCTTCGTAGGAAGCTTTGTGTGCCAAGGCCAAGCCTGGAACGATATCGCCGATAGCATAGATGTGAGGGATATTCGTGCGGCCCTGGTGGTCAACTTTGATCAGACCGCGTTCGTCAAGTTCTACACCGATCAGATCAAGTCCCAGTTCGCCATCTGTGTTTGGACGGCGTCCTACAGTAACGAGCAGGTAATCCGCTGTAATCTCCTTGGACTCACCGCCCACGGAGTATTTCACGGTTACTTCCTTGTCGTTCTGAACAGCACTTTCCGCTTTGGCATTCGTCACGATCTCAATGCCTGTCTTCGCCATGTTTTTGGCAACCAGACGACTCATATCTTTATCGAAGCCTGGCAGTACAGTATCCAGACCTTCAATAATCGTTACTTTAGTGCCAAATTTGGAGTACATCTGGCCAAGCTCGGCACCGATGTAGCCGCCGCCGATAACGATCATGCTCTTAGGGATCTCAGGCAGATCCAGAGCTTCGGTCGAGGACAGTATGCGTCCGCCGAACGGGAAAGGCTTCAGTTCAATCGGACGGGAACCTGTCGCGATGATGCAGTTATTGAATTTGTAGCGAGGGGATTCATGCTCATTGAACAAACGGGCTTCGTTTGTGTTGATGAACATGGCTTCTCCGCTGAACACTTCAATTTTGTTGCCTTTCATCAGGCTGGTTACACCGGTGGTCATTCTTTTCACGACACCGTTTTTGAATTCCTGAGTTTTGGACCAATCGACCTTTACATTCTCGGCAGTTACACCGAAAACTTCGCCGTGCTGTGCAGCTTCGTATTGATGGGCTGCAGAGATCAGAGCTTTGGACGGGATACATCCACGGTTCAAGCAGACACCGCCGAGTTCCGATTTATCCACAATCAGTACCTTCTGGCCAAGCTGGGCGGCACGAATTGCCGCCACATACCCGCCGGGACCTGCACCAATTACCAATGTGTCGATTTCGATTGAAGCGTCTCCGACTACCATTTATTACACCTCCATAACTAACATATCAGGATTTGCAAGCAGGGTCTTAATGTAATTCATAAAGTTCTGTGCTGTTGCACCATCAATGATGCGGTGGTCAAAGCTCAGGGACAGCGCCATTACAGGAGCAGCAACAATTTCGCCGTTCTTAACGACCGGTTTCTCGGTAATACGTCCGGTACCCAGGATCGCCACTTCAGGGAAGTTGATGATCGGAGTGAAGAACATACCGCCTGCGGAACCGATGTTACTGATGGAGATCGTGCTGCCTTTCATTTCATTAGGAGCCAGTTTACCGTCACGTCCGCGCACAGCGAGGTCTGTGATGGCACTTGCAATCATCCAGATACTCTTACGGTCAGCGTCCTTGATTACAGGAACGATCAGACCATTGTCTGTATCTGTAGCAATACCGATGTTGTAGTATTTCTTGTAGACAATCTCATTTGTCGCTTCATCAATCATTGCGTTAAGCGCCGGGAATTGACGGGAAGCTGCAACAAGCGCTTTGACGATGAATGGAAGGTAGGTGACCTTCACGCCTTTCTTCTCAGCAACAGGTTTCATACGGGCACGGAAGGCTACGAGCTCGGTAACATCCACTTCGTCCATGATGGTAACATGCGGAGCGGTGTATGCCGATTTAACCATAGCATTGGCAATGGCTTTACGGATACCCTTGAACGGTACACGTTCTTCTTCGAGACTCACGTTGCCGGAAGCTGCTGCTGGAGCCGCTACTGGTGCCTTGGCTGCTGGCGCTGCCGCCGGAGCAGTTGCTGCGGCCGATGCCGCGGCTGCTGGTGCTGCCGCAGGTGCTGCGGAGCCGCCTTTCAGGAAAGCTTCCACATCTTCATGGGTGATTTTCCCGTTCTTGCCGGAGCCATTCACCTTCGAGAGGTCAACGCCTTGTTCGCGGGCTGACTTGCGGACACTTGGTGTAGCCAATACATCGCGGTTAGGAGCTGGAGCCGCCGCTGGTGCAGCCGCAGGAGCTGTTGCCGCCTGTGCAGCCGGAGCTTCAGCATGGCCGCCTTCCTGATGAGGGACATCGCCTTCTGCAGCAATAATTGCCACAACTTCTCCTACGCGGCAGACCTGTCCGTCTTTGGTGAACACTTCAAGCACTGTACCATTGACCGGTGAAGGCACTTCTACGACGGCTTTATCATTTTGAACTTCCATGATAATATCATCGTCTGTAATTTTGTCGCCGACTTTGATATGCATTTTGATAATTTCACCTTCATGCAGACCTTCGCCCAGCTCAGGGAACTTGTATTCAAAATTGGAAGTTCCGCCGGTTGCAGGGCTGGTCGCTGCCGGAGAGGAAGTTGTATCTGCTCCGCCTTTGGCTGCATCCGCTTCTTGAGTGGATTGCGTTTCGGCATGGCCGCCTTCTTGTTCAGGGACATCGCCTTCTGCATCAATGATTGCTACAACTTCTCCTACACGGCAGACTTGACCATCTTTAGTGAAGACTTCAAGCACTGTACCGTTAACCGGACAAGGCACTTCAACTACCGCCTTGTCATTCTGTACTTCCATTACGATATCGTCATCGGTCACTTTATCGCCGGCTTTGATATGCATTTTGATAATTTCACCTTCATGCAAACCTTCGCCCAGCTCAGGGAACCGGTACTCAAATTTTGCCACCTTAATTACCTCCTAAAAGTTTGGATAGCATACACTTCTTTAATTTTCTTCGCAAAACCCGCTTCGGAAGCGTACGCTTAGTTCCGATAGCAGTTCAATATATTGCAGACACGGGTGCCGCCCTTTTACAAGGACGGCAAGGTCAGTTACTCTTAGAATTCCATAACTTTCTTAACTGCTGCGATTACACGTGCAGGGGTAGGAATCCATGAATCCTCAATTTGTGCGAACGGGAAAATAGTATCAGGACCTGCTACACGGAGCACAGGCGCTTCCAGATGCAGCAGAGCTTTTTCGTTAATCTGAGCAATAACCTCTGCGGCTACGCCGGAGCTCTTCTGTGCTTCTTGTACTACAATTGCACGGTTGGTCTTCTTAATCGAAGCAACGATAGTATCGATGTCAATCGGGCTAACCGTGCGCAGGTCGATAATTTCGGCCTTGATGCCGTCCTTTTCAAGCTGATCGGCCGCTTTGGTAGCAGTATGTACCATCAGGCCGTAAGTAATAATCGAGACGTCAGTACCTTCACGAACGACATTCGCTTTGCCCAGTTCAACGGTATATTCACCTTCAGGAACTTCAGCGCGGAAGGCATGATACAAGTTCAAGTGCTCCATGAAGAATACAGGGTCATTGTCGCGGATAGACGCGATCAGCAGTCCCTTGGCATCGTATGGATTGGAAGGAATAACAACCTTGATACCCGGACTTTGGGCAATCAGGCCTTCCAGGGAATCGGTATGAAGCTCGGCTGCTTTTACGCCGCCGCCGAATGGAGTGCGGAAGACTACAGGAGCATTGTATCTGCCCCCGGAACGCCAGCGCAGGCGCGCAGCCTGAATGACGATTTGATCGAGTGCTTCAAAGATGAAGCCGATAAATTGGATTTCAGCAATCGGACGGAAGCCTTGCACCCCAAGACCGAAAGCCAAACCGCCGATTGCGGATTCAGCCAGCGGAGTATCGAATATGCGCTCCTCGCCAAATTCCTTTTGCAGCCCTTCCGTTACACGGAATACGCCGCCTACATTACCAACATCCTCTCCGAAGATAAGAACATTAGGGTCACGAGTCATTTCAACGCGCATTGCGTCACGGATTGCTTCTTTCATATTCATCTGTGCCATTGCCTGATATCCCCCTTATTCAAAATCGGCTTTTTGTTCTTCCAGATGTTTCGGAGTTACCTCGAACATGCTGTCGATCAAGCCGGGAATGGTCATTTTTTCGGTCTGCTCTGCCTTTTTGATCTGCTCGTTCACAGTAGCCTTCGCTTCTTCTCTAACACGCAGCGTGTCCTCTTCGGTCCAGAGACCCTTCTTCTCCAAGTACTTGGCCAGACGGGCAATCGGGTCCTTCTCATTCCATTGGCCTTCTTCTTCCTTGGAACGGTATTTGCTGGCGTCATCAGACAGGGAATGCGGACGGAAACGGTAAGTTACAGCTTCAATCAGCGTAGCACCTTCACCTTTGCGGGCACGTTCAGCAGCATCCTGTACCGCAGAGATAACCGCAAAGATGTCCATGCCGTCGATCTTGATACCGGGAATACCCGCAGCAACCGCTTTGTGGGCGATTGATTTGGCTGCCGTTTGTTTGGCAAACGGAGTCGTGATAGCATAGCCGTTATTTTGTACGAAGAAGATGACCGGCAATTTGAAACGTCCGGCAAAGTTCATACCTTCGTAGAAGTCGCCTTCGGAAGAACCGCCGTCACCTGTATAGGTGATTGCTACATTCTGCTGTTTTTTAAGTTTGAAGCCCATTGCAATACCAGTGGCATGCAGAATTTGCGCGCCGATGATGATCTGTGGCATAAGTACATTTACACCCTCAGGAATCTGTCCGCCATGCTGATGTCCGCGAGAATATAGGAAAGCCTGGTATAATGGAAGTCCGTGCCACACCAGCTGCGGAATATCACGGTAACCCGGGCATACAAAATCTTCTTTCTGGAGAGCGAACTCACTGCCGATCATTGTCGCTTCCTGGCCGGACACCGGCGCATAGAAACCGAGACGGCCTTGACGGCCAAGGTTGACAGCTCGGTCATCCCAGGTCCGGGTAAATACCATACGATACATAATTTCTTTCAGCTGATCGTCGGTAAGTTTAGGCATCTTATCCTTATTGATAACTTCTCCATCGGGGGAAAGCACCGTAAGGGCCTCTACATCCTCTGTATACACTTCGTAAGGAACTTTAGTCATCATCTTCACCTCAATAAAAAAATTTGAATATCAGTGTCCTCTGTTATAGAATTATTATACACCTGTTTTATCTGTTTCGTCAAAGAAATACGCATAAAATTTATGTTTCCATAAATTTTGTATGTATAACAGGATCTAAAATATCCTATAACAGATAGACAATTATTTGGCAAGTAAATGATATTTAACACATTCACCACTTGGGTAATTTTAACGCAACCCCGAGACTAATGCAAAATCCGACAAGAAAGGTGACGATTCAGCTATGAGCGAACCTGTTTTTCTGAAACGTACAATTGTAAAACAAACCTTATGGAGCGAACATCTTAATGAAGAACGCAAACTGCGTATCTATCTTCCTCCCGGCTATAATGAGGTGCTCAGCTATCCCGTAGTCTACTGCCAGGACGGAGAGGAGTTTTTCAACTTCGGCCGTATTGCCACCCTTGCCGGACAGCTGATCCTGGAGCAGGATATAGAGCCGTTCATTATTGTCGGGGTAGAAGTGAATGTAGCCGTCCGGACACAAGAGTACGCCCCCTTCGGCAGCCGGTTTAAGCAGTACCTCTCGTGCTTTGCCGAAGAAATTATTCCCTTCATTGAACATAATTATCCGGTCCGCCGCACACCGGAAGAACGAATCATCGCCGGTGATTCGCTTGGCGGCAGCGTATCGCTGCATCTAGCACTGTCCTATCCTGCTTTGTTCAGCCGCGTACTAAGTCTTTCCGGTGCTTACTATCCGCAGACACGCGATATCCTCGCTCAGGAAGAAGATCTCTCCTGGCTCGATATCAACATGGTAGTGGGACTGCAGGAAACGGAATATAAGACTGATACCGGTGTCTACGATTTTGTGCAGATGAACCGGGATACCAGGTCTCTGCTGGAGTCACGTGGGGCAACCGTTTCTTACCGGGAAAAAGACGGCTACCATCTCTGGGGATTCTGGCAGAAAGAGCTTCCAGAATCGCTACTCTATTTCTTAAACCAATAAAACAGGTTTGAAAGACAAAAAAGTGAACATCTTAAGAACATATGTATCTTTTGTGCTTGATCACGCTTTCATAAAAGGATAGGCACTCCGGTGCCTGTCCTTTTTTTAAGGACGGCAGCCGAACAAGAACCCTTGTCTACACGTACATTCCGTTATAGCTTATCCTTAATTATCTGATCCAGCAGCACTTCACAACCGGCGTTGATCAATTGATATACCTGCTCGAAATTCCCTGTAAAATAAGGGTCCGGTACTTCCCTCAGCTCCTCTTCAGGCAACAGGTCCATGAAGAACAGGAGCTTCGCTTCTTCCCCACCCGGAATTTTGCGCACATTTTCGCCATTAGACTGATCCATGCAGAGGATGTAATCAAAGTCATCGAAATCATTACCGCTTACAAGCCGCGCTTTCATATTCTCATAGCTGATTCCATGTTCATCCAGAATATGCCGGGTTCCTTCATGCGGCGCTTTTCCAATATGCCAATCTCCGGTGCCGGCAGAATCTACCGCAATCCGATCTGTCAGCCCCCGCTCCAGGATTTTGTGACGAAGAACAGCCTCTGCCATCGGCGATCGGCAAATATTGCCCAGACATACAAACAGCACCTTAACGATCCTTCTCACCTCCAGTACCTTTTTTCACTTCTTATACAGCACCTAGTTGTACTATTTTTATTTTAGCGCGGGAGGATCATTTGTACAACTTTTCGTTCTGCATTATACTGGGTCTGGAAAAACTAAGTACGCAGTCACAAATCAGGAGGTACTCTATGCCAGTCAAACGGGTTGTTATTTTTGCCGGTGGAGATCTGTCGGCGGATTATTTGTCTTTATTAGATGAAGAGGATTTTATTATTGGAGCAGATCGGGGAGCTTTATTCCTGATTACGCACGGGTTCGTTCCCGACATTTCGGTAGGTGATTTTGATTCCGTGACTCCTGATGACCTGGAACATATTCAAGCGGGGAGTAAAAAAACCATTACTTGTGATCCCATAGACAAGGACTTAACCGACAGTGAAATGGCGCTTGATCTGGCACTGGACACTCAGCCGGAATCCATTCTGCTGTTCGGGGTAACGGGCACCCGGATCGATCATACCCTTGCCAGTATTCAAATGATGACCCGAGCGCTGCAGCGCCAGGTTCGTTGCTCCGTAATGGATTCGCATAACTACATCACCTTAACCGGTTCAAAGGCCGAGATTTGTGACGCTGGGTATACCTATGTTTCTCTGCTGCCTCTCACCCCGGAAGTGACCGGAATTACACTGGAAGGCTTCCAGTACCCTTTAGTCGATGCGACTCTGAAACTGGGACAATCCCTCGGAGTAAGCAATGTTTTATCAGCGAAGAACGGAACCGTTTCTATAGACAGCGGACTGCTGCTGATTATTCAAAGCAAAGACTAAGTACATACGAATCAGAGACAGCTCTGTAACCATTGTTTCAAAAGTATAAAGTCGGGAATCCCTTTCTGCAAAAGGGTTTTCCGACTTTTTTTGTTCATGCAATGCTTCAAATATTAATTTTTTGTAACTTTTAATGAGATTTTAATAAAACGCTTCCATCCCAATCCCCGCAAGGGTTTGAAACCCCTTCTCCAAAAAATAGGAGATTCATAACCTGCTATACTACGAACAGGCAAGAAGATAGATATTTAGATATAACCTGGGAGGAATTACAACATGAAGAAACATCAATGGTTTAAGCAAGCAATTGTAGTAGGTATGTGCACCACGATTGGCCTGAGCACACTGATGGCAACAGGAGCAGGTACAGCACCCGTTGCTGCCGCATCCGTGTCCTCTTCAACGGGTCAAAATATTGTAAACTTAGGTAAAAAATATATGGGAGTACGCTATGATTTCGGAGCCACCATTTCATCTACCAGATCCTTTGACTGTTCATCATTCACCAAATATATTTTCGGCAAATATGGTGTGAACCTGCCCCGTACCTCTGTAGATCAATCCAAAGTGGGAAGAGCCGTATCCAAAGCAAATTTGAAAGCAGGAGATCTGTTGTTTTTCTCCAGCGGCAGCAGAGCCAACGGTTCAAATGTAACTCACGTAGCTGTATATATGGGGAATGGTAAAATCCTTCACACTTATGGTTCACCTGGTGTAACCATCTCCAACCTCAATTCCGGCAACTGGAAAAGAACTTATCTGAAAGCACGCCGCGTTCTGTAACAGCTCTATAATAACCTCTTTCAGACTTTTTCGGCGGTTGCAAACAAATAAAAAAGTGGTTGGCTTTGTTCAGAGTATGGTGTCAGCATGTGGCGCGCCTTCCGGCGCCCTCATTACATATCCGGTTCCACGTACTGTATGAATCAATTTATTCTTGTGCCCTTTATCCACTTTGAGCCGGATATGCCTGATATAGACATCAACCACGTTGGTGTCTGCATGAAAATGATAGCCCCATACCTGCTGCAGGATTTCATCGCGGGGGCATACCTCCCCCAGATTCACTGCCAGATAATAGAGCAGATCAAACTCTTTAGGTGTCATTTTCAGATCCATTCCATCCCGTTTAACCATTCTGCGGGTGGGATCCAGCATCAGGCCATCTACCAACAATAGAGACGAACGGTCGCGGTGGCGGCCTGTAAGTCTTATAATATTGTCCACTCTGCATTTGAACTCACCGGTATGTACAGGCTTCACCATATATTCATTGCCGCCCGCTTCAAAAGCTGCAACCGCCGCCTCGCCATACGCTTCACTGGAAATCACCATCACCGGAATTCTTTTCCCCTGATCCCTCAGATCCGATATCAGCCCCCATCCAGTCCATTCTGCGGCATGATCCAGCTCAGCAATCAGCAATACGGGCTCCACTCTGGACAGCAATAATCGAAGATCCTCGAGATCTTCGATTATTGCTGTATGCAGTCCGAGGTCCTGGAGAGCTTGTAGCAGATTCATATGTTCCCCTTTGTCACGTCCCGCTTCCAAGCCCTTAAGGGCACCAGCGGGCTGCCCGGACACAAACCAGGCAATGGTCTCATTCACTGTTATCCCCCGCATCAAGTCAGCCTTGCACCGGCATTGCCGCTGCAGAATAGGCTTAGATTTCCCGTAAAGCAAAAAGGCCATTCCCCGGAATGGCCTTTTCACATCAGAATTGTTAATTATGATTCCATGAGGTCGATTTCCTGGAAACGCAATACCTCGGTTTCCCAGCGTTCACGCACAAACCGCTGATGATCCGGATGTGCATTATAGGCATCGTATGCCTCCTGATTCTCAAACTCCATGGAGAAGCTATAATCGAAATCGCATTTCACACTGATCTGAAGCAATACCTCAAAGTTTGCAACTACCGGAATAAAACTGAGGATTTCTTCCCCGTCTTTCAGGAACGCAGCCGCTTCCGCTGAACCCGAATTATGCTTCAATGTGAATAATGCCATATGTCTGATTGCACCGTTCGTCATCATCCTGCCTCCTCTTTATCCGAAATACCGGTGATAAAAACTGCGGGCAGCAGCAACATCACTGGTTCCATGAATCAAAGCCCGTCCATCTCCAAAAACTACCATCCGGTACGACTCTTCCGTAAAAGAAACCAAGTAAGCATTACTCTCGACCTTGCCGCTGCCAAGCTTGGAGAGCCTTGCAGCCGTTTCCAGCAAATTCAGCTCCTGGCGGACCGCTGGCCTGATTTGCACTGTATCCCTGCCGCACAGCACATCACTGCGCTCAGTATTGGCTGCTGTTAAATAAGGATATACAGGATGGTTTCCGCATGAAGGACAGCTAGCTTTTTTGGCAGCCTTGACACCGATTTCCTGGTGCTCATTGCGCCATACATCAAACGACAGCAGTTTGCCTCTAAGCTGTTCATGCCGACCGCCCAGCAGTTTTAGAGCTTCCGCTGTGGCATTTGCGGTAACCAACTGCACAGCCTGCGGAAGAATACCCGCCGTATCGCAGGTATCGCCCCCAAGCGGTACAGCGCCCAGCAGACAGTTCAGGCATGGCGTTTCACCCGGCAGAATTGTGAATGTTATTCCATAACTGCCTACACAAGCCCCATAAACCCAGGGTATGCCATGTTTTTGAGCCATATCGTTAATAATCAGGCGTGTGTCGAAATTATCGGTTCCATCCATGATAAGATTCACACCGTCCAGCAGACTCTCCAGCTCTTCGGCTCGCACATCCAGCACCTGGGCCTCAATCGTAATCTCTGAGTTAATCTGCTCAAGCCTCGCCTTGGCCGCTGCGGCCTTGGGCACCCGCTGCAAGGCATCCTCTTCTGTATAGAGCTGCTGGCGCTGGAGATTGCTCCATTCCACATAATCCCGGTCAGCCAGTATGATCCGTCCTACTCCACAGCGGGCTAATGTCTCGGCAATCCCTGTTCCCAGCGCACCTACGCCAACAATCAGCACTGTCGAGCGGGCAAGTCCTGCCTGCCCTTCTGCACCAAAAGGGGTGAATCTTACCTGTCGCGAATACCGGCCGTCCCGGCCAGCTGTAGCTTGTTCTTTATCCATGTGGCTCATTCTAAGGTCCCCCCATATATTTAAAGCCGGAAAGGAGCATGTGCTGCTCTTTTCCGACTTCAGATGATATTAGACCGTCTGCGCTGACCACTGCTCAACATCCCAAATTTTGGTGACCCAATCCTCGTAGAAATCCGGCTCATGGGAAACCAGCAGAATTGTGCCCTTATATTCCTGAAGTGCCCGCTTCAGCTCAGCCTTGGCGACAACATCTAAGTGGTTCGTAGGTTCATCGAACAGAATCCAGTTGCTATCGCGCATCATCAGCTTGCACAGACGCACTTTGGCCTGTTCTCCTCCGCTCAGCATGCTCAGCGGACGAGTGATATGCTCATTCTTCAATCCACAGCGGGCCAGATGTCCGCGCACTTCATTCTGGGTGAGACTGGAGAATTCATTCCACACATCATCGATCGGTGTTAGATTTGCAGCCTTTACCTCCTGCTCGAAGTATGCAGCATTCAGGAAATCTCCAAGGTACGTTTTGCCGCTGTAAGCAGGAATTACGCCCAGGATTGACTTCAATAACGTGGATTTACCCACCCCGTTACAGCCTACAATGGCAATTTTTTCTCCGCGCTCAATCGTCATATTCAGCTTGGGCAGCAGCGGACGGTCATAGCCAACCTGGAAGTCAATACCTTCAAAAACCGTCTTCCCGCTGGCCCGGCTCTCTTTGAAAGAGAATGTGGGCTTGGCGGCTTCATCCGGACGTTCAATCCGCTCCATCCGGTCAAGTTGCTTCTCACGGCTCTTCGCCCGGCCTGAAGTAGAAGCTCTTGCTTTGTTGCGCTGGATGAAATCTTCTTGTTTTTTGATGAAATCCTGTTGTTTCTCATAGGCATCAATATGCTGGTTCTTGTTCATGTCGGCCATATCGAGGAACCGTTCATAGTTGGCTGTATAGCGGGTCAGCTTGGCAAATTCCAGATGATAGACGACATCAACGACCTTATTCATAAAGTCAGTATCATGGGAAATAAGGACGAACGCATACGGATACTGCTTCAGATAGTTCGTCAGCCAGTCAATATGCTCCACATCCAGATAGTTGGTAGGCTCATCGATTAACAGTACATTCGGTTTCTCAAGCAGCAGCTTTGCCAGCAGAACCTTAGTACGCTGTCCACCGCTTAATGCTGTTACGTCACGATCCAGACCGATAGCGGCCAGACCGAGTCCGTTAGCCATTTCTTCTACTTTCACATCAATCAGATAGAAATCACCGATATCCAGCTGTTCCTGAATTTCACCCATCTGCTCCAGCAGCTGTTCCAGCTCTTCAGGGGTAGCCTCACCCATTTTCTCGGTAATGGCCATCATTTCATTTTCCAGCTCAAGCAGTGGCAGAAAAGCATCCTTCAGTACATCACGGACGGTTTTGCCCGCAGTTAGAATGGTATGCTGATCGAGATAGCCATAACGGACTTTCGGGGTCCACTCCACTTTCCCGCTGTCTTTAAGCAGCTTACCGGTCAAAATATTCATTAGTGTAGATTTGCCGACGCCATTCGCTCCTACCAAGCCAACATGCTCACCGGGAAGCAGCCGAAAAGATACGTCCTTGAACAGCTCACGGCCTCCGAAGTTGTGCGAAACGTCTTCTACTGTAAGTAAACTCATAAATTCTCCATATGCTCCTATCTATATTTAAAAATGAGGCAGTATTCGGTTCTAACTAAACATACAACGATTCATTTTAGCACAAGTAAGCGCCACACTGATACAGAAGTTTCGCTTAAAACAGCGAAATGGAAAGAAAAAGGATGTGTTTTTGCTATTTTTTCTGAAATAATCCACCGTTTTTCGCAAACATTCTTCTTTTTCCTTGTTCTTTTATCAGACGTTCTATAGCCTCAGACAGCTTGCCCCTAGCTTGAAAAGGGTCCGGCTGAAACGGTAAGCTGTGTACCTTGATTCCGCCCAGGACGGAGCCCAGCAGACCCGCTGCCGCCTGAGTAGAGAGCGGCAGACATATCCTCCAGTCCGGCAGTGGAGTGAGTCCGCTGCGGGCCAGCCAATGCAGGGTATCCTCCAGCCGCCAATCTGCACCAGAAGCCACGAGCAACGGAATATCGCTAGCCGTAAATTCCTCCATTGCCCCCTCATACTCGCCTATACCCAAATCCAGAATCACAAAATCGTACGCTCTCCCCGGCAAGAAACTGATTTCGCCTTCGGACGGCCTATTATAGAAATGTACCCCTTTCCATATAACAGGGATCTTGGCTTCATCTGGGTCACGATCTGACAAAGGTGTCCCCAGCATACTACAGATTCGGTTATAGACCGTTGATGACGGATTGAAATCCACCCAAGCAACAGTACCAAACCCGCTCAGGCAAAGGCTGGCAGCCAATGAGGTATGCGTTGTTCCCAGTCCCCGAGCAACACCAAGGAGCGCAACCACAGTCGTCTCCTGCTTTGGACGAAATGAGGCAGTTTTGCCGCGCAGATATTTTGGGCTGGCTGCAGGCTCTGCTTCGGCTTCATCTGCTTCGGCTTCAATAGACACCAGAACACTAAGAACAGCTTCAGCATTTGGATATCTTTCTTCCGGATGCTGACGCAGCAGCCGGCGTATCAACGGAATCATCGCCTCCGGTAACTGGGTACGCAGTTTATCCTCCATCCCAGGCTGCCAACGGCTGTACTGGCCGCCGGATGCCATATACAGCAGCAAAGCACCTAATCCGTACAGATCCGAGGCAGGCCCGCTTTGCCCCCCACCATACTGTTCAGGAGCGGCAAAACCAACCGTCCCGAGCTTCTCAGTATCTTCACTCCCGTCTCTTCTAAGCTTACGTGCAATACCAAAATCAATCAGCATCAGCTCATCCCGACCGGTCAACATAATATTTCCAGGCTTCATATCCCGGTGAACAATCGGCGGATGATGCCCGTGCAAATACTCCAGAACCTGTAGCAGCTGCTGGGCATACCGGATGATACTTTTTGCCGGCAGCGGCCCTGGGTTATCCGCAAGATATTGGCTTAACGTGATGCCCTCGATATAATCCATTACCAAATAACAATACCCCTCCCGGTCCGGGGGAAAAAAATCAACCACACCCGGCAGCAGCGGGTGCCTCAGAGAGATCAGCAGTTCAGCTTCTGCCTGAATATCTCCAAATGAGCCCTCTTTGTCGATGCTCTCCTTCACCGCCCAGCGTTTTCCTGGCAGACGCAAATCCTCAGCCAGATAAACATGACTCATCCCCCCTGTTCCTAGTATTCCAGCAATGCTATATCTATTTCCCAGGGTCACTCCAACCTTGAGTTTTGTACCAAAGATCACAATACACTCCTCCATTCTTTCTGATGCAAAAAAGGGAAAGCCCCCGTTATCCTCACATACAGCGGCATAATGCCGGATGTATAGGTAACGGGATGCTTTCCCTTTGGGTAACCCTATGCTTCCTAATACTTAATCATATAAAGTGTAATTTCATCACGGTTATGGAACAGCTGTTTGGCCCGCTGAATCTGCATCCGCTCGCCTTCGAACATGGCGATAATTTCCTTAATCACCGCCAGCGGCTTCTTATGCATCAGCTTCACCGTAACAATAGCTGTTCCGCCAGGTGACAGACTGTGTAGCAGCCCTGTGACCAGCTTGGCCATCAGCTTGGGACTCCAGCTCATATCGCAGACCAGCAAATCAAACTCATTGTCCGAGAATTTCACTTCTCCGGCATTTTTGCGCAGAATCTTAAGTGAAGAATTCTTGCGGAGCGACTCGTGCATCAGCGCCGGGTCAATGGCTGTCACCTTAAGCCCCCGTTCCAGCAGAAACGAAGTCCATCCGCCCGGAGACGCGCCAATGTCCACGGCATTCCGGAAGCTCTGGAACGGAATCGAGAACTCTCTTTCTGCTTCCATCAGTTTGAACTTGGCCCTTGAGATCTGCCCGTCCTCTTTACGAAAACGGATCATGCCGCCATTCCAGCTCGACAGGTTGTCCTCAGGCCGGGAAACACCGGCATACAGCGCATCACCATCGGCATACACCGAAATTATCCAATCCGGATCTTGCACGGTGAACTCCGCACCGAGGTCCTGCAGCCGTTCCTGAAGCCATTCACGCAGTTCCCCTGGGCTGTCCGGCCAGAAGGAGCTACTGCCCTTCCGGACATGCAGGGATACCTTCATCCCTTCAAGTTCGCTGCGGCGGCCCAGATAAACAGCGAGCCGCTCTAGCGCAGCCCCGTCGCCCTGGTCTTGGAACTGGACAGGTTGAATGTGCCGCAAAAAGATCGGCAGACTGCCGGCCAGTTTGCGTGACACCTCTTCTGGTTCGGCTTCCAGCGTGGCCAGGAATATTTCACCCGGCAGCAGCAGCGTGCTTTTCACCGACCCGAACAAGCGGCGCAGCTCTTCCTGGGCATATGGAGCAAAGCCGTGGTTGGCGGTGCAAATATACCGTGAATGTACTTTTTCTTCCGGAGCAGAGGTCTGCTGGGGAGTTACTTCTATCAAATCACTCAAAGGGTTGTGCCTCCAGGTCTTATTTTAATCCAGGGACGACCGCTATCCCATTCTATATCAGCAGGAATATCGTAGGTGGCCAAGATCATTTCTTTCGTTAATACTTCTTCTTTGGGACCAGAACCGGCCAGCTTGCCGCCCCGGATCAATGCCACATGTGTAAAGAGCGGCACAATTTCCTCAACATGATGTGTAACATATACTACGGATACGTTATGCTGCTTCAGCTTGTCGATTTCGGCAAGCATTTTTTCACGCTCGTACAGATCTAGTCCGGCACAGGGCTCATCCAGAATCAGAAGCTTGGGCTCAGCCATCAGGCAGCGTGCCAGCATTGCCTTTTTACGTTCCCCTTGGGATAGGGTTCCAAACGGATGGTTGGCCATCTCACCGAGATTCATGTCCTCCAGCAAACGGATGGCCCGCTCATGCACGGAACGCGGAATATCCTGATAGAAGCGAAGATAAGCATAGGCGCCAGTAGCAACAACCTCCCATACGGGATCAGTCAGCGACAGCTTTTCCATCAATGACGGTCCGATATAACCGATTTCCTTGCGCACCTCGCGCAGATCGCACTGGCCGTATTTATAGCCAAGCACCTCGACAGAACCTTTGCTCGGAAACAAATAACCAGTCATCATTTCCAGCAGTGTGGTTTTGCCTGAGCCGTTGCGGCCCAGAATCACCCAGTTTTCGCCCTGCTTCATTTCCAGAGACACATCATCCAGAATCAGGCTTTGCTCTCTGCGCAGGGACAGATGTTGTAATGATATCATTATGAGGTCACACTCCTTATGTAGTCCAGCACCCGTTCCACTGAGCCCATTGAATAATAAATAGCCGGTTCCCTGCCGCGGTCAGCCGATGCAACCAGCAGGGCAGGCACACTGGAGATCTGGTAAGAATTCACCAGCACCGGCAGTATGTTCACATTCCCCGTTGCAATCAATAGTTCCTGCGGCAGCAGATGCTCCGCCACCTCCAGCATACGGCGGGCGGCTGTACAAGTTCCACACAACGGAGTATACAAAAACACAACGAGAGGTTCACCCTCCCGTTCCAGTACCTTCAGCAGCTCCTGTTGATTCATCTCTATCATCGGTTTACCGCCCCTGAGGCAATCTCCAGAAGTCTGGACGGATCCAGCGGACCATTGTGGAGCCCAACATCAGCAGGAATAGCAGGATACAGAATTTCGTACATCTCCCGGCGTCCCTGCAGACTGGAGGTATGAAGATATATTTCGCGGGGAAACAGCTTTTCCAGTATGATTCTTTTCGCTACTTCACTTCCGCTATAATCATCAGGCCCCATGTCATAATCCAAAGATAAGAGTTCAACTTCACATTCACGGAGCAGCATCAGACATTCCTCCGTAGAACGTGCCAGCGCGAAGCCCTCGGGCCGTTTTCGGTAGTCGTCCATGAACAGATTGATCATTGCTGCCCCTCCTCTTCATACCACGTACGTACTGCAGCAATCTCCTGCCGGTGAGTTCCATCCGGTCCCTTCCCGGTCTCCAGAGCAATGGCTACCCGGCGAAAAGGTTCCGCAATCATCAGACTGCGCAAGCCATCATCACCGATACAGCCCATGCCGACGTTAGCGTGCCTGTCCCTCTGTAAGCCGAATGCATACATTGAATCGTTAAGATGAACAGCCACAAGATGCTCCCAATAGCCAAGAACTGTGCCTCGTTGAATGAATTCTTCCGTATGTTCCGGATTCCAGATCCCGGCGGCGAATGCATGGCAAGTATCCAGGCAAAAACCGATTTTCTCCGGGTAACGGCTTAGTTCACGGATTTTGACCAGTTCTTCGAGAGTCATGCCCTCTTTGCCGTGATTGCCCGCCTGATTTTCAATCAGCAGCTTGGCCTGTCCGTCCCAGTTTTTCAGCGTATCATTTATACATTGTATAATATTTTGATAGCCCTGTAACGGCTCTATGCCGCTAAAATGTCCAAAATGAACCACAATGCCCAGTGAACCGCAGGCCTCGGCAATCTCCAGGTCGTTCAGCAGAGATTCCACCATGATCGTCCTGGATGCCGCTGGGGCCGCCAGATTGGTTGGATAAGGAGTATGCGCGATCGACACCATTCCCTTATCCCGGCAAAAGGACGCACAGCTCTCCGCATCGCTTAAGTCCAGCTGCTTCAACCGCAGACTGCGCGGATTCTTCGGAAAATATTGAAAACACGCCGCACCGCTCTCCCAGGCAAACCGGGCTGCACGCCCAAATCCGCCGCGAGTGCTGACATGTGCCCCAATTTTGGGCTTATTCGTCATGCTGGCAATCCGGGCAATAAAACACCTTGCGTCCGGACAGCTCTATTTTGACAATGGTTCCCCCGCCGCGCAGACATGGCTCGCCTTCACGGTCATACACTTTGCACTGATCATTATAAGAACCGGTAACTGTATCCCCGGTCATAAACGGCATCTCCATATAGCCGCCGATTTCAGTGGCTTCCGTCAGCACCTTGCGTACACTATCATACAGCCGTCCCACCGTTTCCGGTGTCAGGTTCTGTACTAGTGTTGTTGGCAGGAGCTTGGCATCATAAGCGATTTCATCAGCATAGCAGTTGCCAATGCCAGCCATAACCTGCTGATTGACCATCAGGCTCTTCAGCGCCCCCCGGCGTCCTTTCAGAAGTCCAGCGAACCGTTCCCGCGTCATGCGCCGGTCCAGCAGTTCAGGCCCCAGTTTGCCCATTGCCGCTTCGCTCTCCTTAACGGACAGCAGATGCAAGTATCCCAGCCGTAGTCCCATAAAATACAGAATGTGCTCCCCAAATGCAAGCTCTACCTGTGTTGAGCGTTCAGGCCGTTCTTCCTCCGTCCCGTAGAACAGAAGTCCTCCGAGCATCAAATGCAGCAGCAGCCTGCGGCCATCGTGAAGATGGAACAGAATATGCTTGGCTCTGCGCTCCACAAATACAATGCGTGCCCCAAGCAGCGCCTGGGTGAATTCTTCGGTCTCCATATTGATCGTTTTCTCCCGATTTACGGTTACACCTGTAATTGGGACATTTATAAGATGCTGGCTAAGCAGCTTTCTGTAATTCTCCATTTCCGGCAATTCCGGCATAATGACATCTTCCCTTCGTAGATAGGTATAAGCACACCCCTGACATTATACACCGAGTGCAAGCATAAGTTCAGCTAAATCGGCACAAATTTCATCCGGGTTCACTCCGGTAAGGCGCTGATAGTCTTCCAGATTGTCTCTAGTCGTAAGGCCCGTCAGCACAAGGATGGTCCGGCAGCCTGCGCGCGCTCCTGCGGAAATATCTGTGCGCATATTGTCTCCAATCACAACGGCCTCGCCCGGATCAATTCCCAGCAGGGACGTAGCGTAGGTAATGAGATGCGCCTCAGGTTTGCCAATGACAACAGGAGAAAATCCGCTTGCCGCTTCGATTGCAGCCCCCAGCGTCCCTGCTCCAGGCATGACGCCGTCATCGGAGGGAAGCATCAGATCCGGGTTCGTTAACACAAACTTTGCCCCCTCACGAATCCAGCGGGATGCCCGTGCCAGGGTATCATATGTAAAAGACCGGTCAATGCCCTGTACAACATACTCCGGCGCTTCAGTCACCAAGGCAAGCCCCGCTTCGCGGCAGGCCTCGATCAATCCCTCTTCCCCAAGTATCGCCACAGTTGCTCCTGGTGATTCTCCGGCAATATAGCGTGCAGCCGCCAATGAAGAAGTGCACACCTCATTCGGCTCTGCTTCAATGCCCATTCCACGTAAATGAGCCGCTACGCTAGCCGGAGTTCGGGAAGAGTTATTCGTTACAAACAAGTAAGGTATTCCAGCCTTGCGAAGTGAAGAAATGAGCAGATCTGCACCGGGAATCATCCGGCCTCCGTGGTATAATGTTCCGTCCAAATCAATCAACAAACCCCCAACAGATTTCATAGCTTCCCTCCTAATCTATATTTAGTTCACTCCATTAATATTAAATCTTATTAATTTTCTGTTTTCCTCAATAGCTTTCAACCAATTAGCCAGTCGTTCTATATGGAAAAAGAGTTGGCTTATGGGTATTCCACACGCATAACATGCCGCTTTTTCGCCAATATCTTTGCTTCTTCGTTTCTTTTTCATCCTGCTAATCCTTAAAATTTAACACACCTCGTCGAACACTATCGAACGCCCGCCCCGCCAGTCTTTTTTTGGCATGGCACTGTCATTTCCTGCGCTTTCCCGGAAAATAATTCACTTTCCCGGATCATTCCCCTGAGGATTTCCCGGAGATCTGCGGTATACCGGAAAGGTGCCGAACTCTTCAGCCAGCAGCGTCTGAGGAAAGATTGCCTGCGCTTCCATAAGCAGCGGCAGCAGCTCTTCCTGTGAAGTGTAGCGGGAACTGAAGTGAGTCAGCAGCAACTCCCGCCCACCTGCATCGCGGGCCAGCTCGGCGGCCTGTACGGCAGTGCTGTGATGATACTGATAAGCCATATCCTTCAGATCGTGGCCAAAGGTTGCCTCATGGATGATCAGATCCGCATCCAAGGCAAGCGGTAAAGCCCCCTTACAGGGTCTTGTATCTCCCAGGACGGTTATAATTCGGCCTCGTTTCGGAGCATTCACCACTTCAGCTGCACGGATCAGGACGCCTTCCTCATTCGTTACATCTTGCCCCTTTTTTAATAAGCCATAGAGCGGTCCTGGTTTCAGACCATAGCTTTGCAGTATTTCTGTATTCAGGTTGCCCGGACTGTCTTTCTCCGTCACCCGGTAACCATAGCTGTCGATCCGGTGTTCCAGCAATCCAGCCTCAACCTTAAAGCTGTCATCCTCAAAGATCAGGCCTCCGCTATGTTCAACAATCTCAATTGCATATGGAATCCGGGACTGGCTGACTGACAAGGAGATATCCAGATAGGCTTTTAGACCAGGAGGTCCATACACCGTAAGCGGTCCTGTACCGCCTTGATATCCGCGGCTGGATAACAGACCCGGTAATCCGAACAGGTGGTCACCATGGAGATGGGTGATGAACAGCTTTTCAAGCTTTCCCAGCCGAAGCGGGGATCGTAGAACCTGGTGCTGCGTACCTTCTCCACAATCGAACATCCAGAAGCTTCGGCGTTCTTCCAACAAGCGGAGTGCAACCGAAGTTACATTCCTCTGTAGCGTTGGAACCCCGGCATTTGTACCCAAAAAGTATATTTCCACTCATGCTCCTCCTCTCTATATTTTTAAAAACGCTTCAAATGCTGTAGAGCAGAATCTCATGCAGAGAATTTTACCCTTTTTGGGACAAAAAATCATCTTTCCGGTAAACGTATAGCTCCAGCAAAAAACCTCCCGGTTACGGGAGGTTCCGCTCTAATAGGGTGCAATCCCTACAGAATGAGTATACCGGACGGAAGCTTATTGCTTCTCCACATTAAAATACTGCGCTTCCGGGTGCGCGAACACCATCGCCGACACCGAAGCTTCGGGCTCCATCATGAAGCCTTCAGTAAGCTCGACACCAATGTCCTCAGGTGACAGCAGCTTGAATAGAGGTCCCTGATCCTCCAGATCCGGGCAAGCAGGATAACCGAAGGATACGCGAATGCCTTGATACCGGGCTCCGTGTCTTTGCTTCATGGTCATATCCGCCGGGTCCGGGAACCCCCATGTATCCCGTATCATATGATGAACGCGCTCCGCTAAACCTTCAGCTACCTCCAGCGCAACCGCCTGCAGGGCGTGGGAACGCAGATAATCGCCTTTGTCCTTCAATTCAGCCGACATTTCGCGGACACCATGACCTGCCGTAACCACCAGGAAACCGACATAATCCATAATTCCGCTGTCAACGGATTTCAAGAAGTCTGCCAGACATAGATAAGGCTCCACATTCTGTCGGGGGAAAGTGAAGGTATGGAGTACCTTGGCTGTATCCTGCGGATCGTAGATCAGAATGTCATTGCCATTCCCTTGAGCCGGGAAAAATTGATACATGGCTTGCGGAGTTATCGTACCTTCCAGCATCGCTTTATGCAGAATGTTATCCACGGTCTCCTTGAGTTCCACTGTGCGTTGGTCACCAGCAGCAAGCTGAGCTTCCACTGAACCCTTCAGTCCAAGATGATGACCCAGCAGCATCTGCATATTTACATAAGGAATAATATGTCCTAACGGGTAATTGCGCAGGACATGCCGCTCCAGATCAGGCGGCGTAAAGACCGGAGCATCCGCCGAAATCTTGGAACGGACCGCCCTTGTCAGCACTGGCAGCTCCTGCTGTGGAGCCACGGCTACCGCCGCCTCAGCTTCAAGGCGCACTTCCTCTTCAATTTTCAAACGTTCATCCGGATTCATCAACCGGTTGGCGATATCCAGGCCGTCCATGGCGTCCTTGGCATAGAGCACCAGACCGTCATATTCCGGCCGGATACGTGTCTTGGTGAACTTGCGTGTCAACGCAGCGCCACCAACCATGATCGGCACATCGATACCTGCGGTACGCAAATCCTGAGCAGTCAGCACCATTTGCTGCGCCGACTTCACGAGCAGGCCGGACAGGCCAATCGCATCCGCTTTTTCCCGCCGAAACGCTTCGATGATATTCTCCGGTGGTACTTTTATACCCAGATTGATAATCTCGTAACCATTATTGGAGAGGATGATCTCCACCAGATTTTTACCGATGTCATGCACATCACCCTTAACCGTAGCCAGCATGATCTTACCCTTTACAGATGTCTCATCCTTCTGCATGAACTGTTCCAAATGGTTGACAGACGCCTTCATCACTTCAGCGCTTTGCAGCACTTCTGCAACAATCAGCTCATTGTTGTTGAACAGTCTGCCAACTTCAGACATTCCAGCCATCAACGGACCGTTAATGATCTCCAGCGGACCCGACTTGTTCAGAGCTTCGTTCAGATCGGGAATCAAGCCTTCTTTGGTTCCTTCCACTACATAGGAGGCCAAGCGCTCCTCCAAGGAGAGACTGGAGATCTTCTCCTTCTTCTCCACCTTCTTCCCGCGAAAAGCGGCAACGAATGCGGACAACGTATCATCATTTGTATTATAGATCAACTGCTCAGCCAGATAACGGTCCTGTTCTGAAATGGAGGCATACCGCTCTACCTTTTCCGTATTCACAATGGCATAGTCCAGTCCGGCCTTAGTGCATTCATAGAGGAATACCGAGTTAAGCACCTCGCGACCCGCTTCAGGCAGACCAAACGAGACATTGCTTATACCCAGGATGGTATGCACCTCAGGAAGGGCTTCCTTGATTAGACGGATACCGTCGATTGTCTCCTTGGCGGAACCGATATACTGCTCATCCCCGGTACCTACAGGAAATACCAGTGTATCAAAAATCAGATCCTCCGGCGCCAGACCATACTTATTAACCAGCAGCTCGTAAGAACGTTTCGCAACTTCCAGCTTATCCGTAGCTTTAATAGCCTGTCCCGTTTCATCTATGGTGCCCACAACAATGGCGGCGCCATATTTATGGATCAGCGGAGTGACCAGCTCGAATTTTTCTTCACCATCTTCAAGATTAATGGAGTTAATGATCGCCTTGCCCTGGCAGTACTGTAGTGCCAGATCAATTACCTTGGGATCGGTGGTGTCAATCATAAGCGGAACCTTTACCTTTTTGACCACCAGTTCCAGAAATCTCTTGATATCTTCACTCTCATCACGGTCCGGGTCCTGAACACAGACATCTATCACTTGTGCACCACTCTTCACCTGAGCCCGGGCGATTTCGGAAGCTTCTTCATATTTCCCCTCCACAATCAGCCGCTTGAACTTCCGCGAGCCAAGAACATTCGTGCGTTCACCCACCATATACGGGCGGTTGTCACTCTCAATATATACAGGCTCAATCCCGGAAAGTGCCGGCGGATGCTGTCCATCCAGACCACGGGGCGGATACACCGCAAGCGCCTCAGCCATTGCACGGATATGGTCCGGTGTGGTTCCGCAGCAACCCCCGGCAATATTGAGCCAGCCCTTCTCGGCAAAACCGGCAAGCTTACGGGCAAGAGAATCCGGCGACTCGTGATAATTACCGTTTTCATCGGGCAGACCTGCATTCGGATAGCAGCTTACTGCTGCTGAGGAGATTGCCGAGAGTGAACGGATATGGTCACGCATAAACTCAGGTCCGGTCGCACAGTTGAGCCCGATGGAGATAGGTTTCAAATGCTCCAGTGAAATGTAAAAAGCTTCAATGTTCTGCCCGGCAAGTGTAGTCCCCATCGGTTCTATCGTCCCGGAGATCATGACCGGCAGCGTTACCCCCGTCTGCTCAAAAGCATTGCGGATGCCGATGCTTCCCGCCTTCACATTGAGTGTATCCTGAGAAGTTTCGAGCAACAGCGCATCCACTTCCCCGTCGATCAGCGCGACCGCCTGTTCCTCATAGCTCTTCACAAGTTCATGGAATGTGACACCACCAGTCACCGAAAGGGTCTTCGTTGTTGGTCCCATAGCCCCGATAACATAGCGCGGATGGTCAGTTGTATCATATTTGTCTACGGCATTCCGGGCCAGTCTGGCGGCTTCGAGATTAATCTCGCGTGCCCGCTGTGGAATATCATATTCGGCCAGCACGACAGAAGTCGCACCGAAAGTATTCGTCTCAATTAAATCCGCACCGGCTTCCAGGTATTTCTCATGAATATCCTGTATGACCTCAGGCCGGGTGAGCACCAGCATTTCATTACAACCGTCAAGCTCTTCTCCGCCAAAATCCGCACCGGTAAGCGGCACCTGTTGAATCATCGTACCCATTGCTCCGTCAAGAATCAGTATGCGCTGTTGTAAGCTTTCAGCAAGTGTGAATTTAGCCACTTTCTATCCCCCCAGTAAAACATTAGAGTAAGTTTAGCAGAATATAAGGAATTCGAAAAGCCTTCCTTTCCACTCTGCATTATCTGTTATTGCTGGCGGCTGCCCCCCGCCTTAGGTTTTGTTGTATTATGGCTGAACCACAAGCTTTTTACTGGGCATAGAATGCTGTGTCCGAGCAGTTACATGGGAAGTCACCGTAAACTCGCCAGCTGTTTCTACTATTCCTTCAGCCTTATATGTACCATCCCCTGCTGATTCCCCAGTGAACTCCAACTTCTTGTCCGTATTGCTGTTACTTCTGATTTCAAAAAGAACCTCTTTTGCATCATTCACTGGTTCGCCGTCCTGTGTCACCAGCGCTTCAAAAGTCACCTTCTGGCCTGCAGTAACCTGCTGGGGGCTCCAATTCAACTCTACTTTTATAGGCTCCATAGACATGTTTGCCACAGTATGCATATGACTCTCCGTCTTCCCGCCTCCTGAACAGCCTGAAAGAGCTACTGTGATCATTACCGATAAAAATGCTGCCAGCTTCCTTTGATGGATCATTTGGAATCCCTCCGAATCAAGGTAGGTTAATATCATACTGACATATCTGTGAAGCATTTCTTTTCTATTATACACATAATATTCAGATAATCAGTAATCCAACTCTTTTTCCCGCCCCAATTTGTGAGAATGGTCACATCGCCACTGATACACACGAGATTTATTTACATGCTAAAAAAACCGCATCCCCATTTGATCAGGATAACGGTTTTTGGAAGAGATACTATAAAGATTTCACAAGCGGAAGAAGCTCACTAAGATGACCAATCTGATAGTCCGGTGTAATTTCAGGATCAGTTTCTTTACCGGTGCGGTTAATCCATACGGTAGTCAGGCCTGCGCCAAGACCGCCAAGGATATCAGTAGTCAGCTTGTCGCCAACCATAATTCCTTCCTCCGGCGAAATATCAAGCAGTTCCATCGCATGTGTAAATATCCCTTTGTCCGGTTTGCCTTTACCGAAGTTGCCTGAAATCACAATATGGTCAAAGTAAGGAATCAACGCAGGCACACCATCCAGCTTCTCCTGCTGCAATGCAGGACACCCGTTCGTCAAGAGCAGCAGCTTCACCTTACCCTTGAGCTGATCCAGTACATGCAGCGTTTCTTCATACATGTATGGGCGGCTTCGGCGTTCTGCAGCAAATTTAGCAGCCAGCTCTGCAGCCAGCGCTTCATCCTCCACACCCAGTGCTGCCAGCCCTCGGCGCCAGGATTCGTTACGGTAGACAGGAGCAAGCTGCTCCATCTTCCGGAATTCAAGCTGTTCACCTGCTGTAAAATTCCCCCACAGCGCTTCAAAAGGATTGATCCCAATCAGCTTGGTGAACGGAAACGTTTCATATGATTCATACAGATTCCTCGCTTCCCTGCGGACAGCTGCTTCCAGCTCCTTAGGATCGACGGATTCACCTGCTGCTTCACTGGCATAACGAAATGCTTCTTCAACGCTACGCTCATCCCAGAGCAGTGTGTCATCAAGGTCAAAGAGTACGGCGGAAATCGGCATTATAGTTCTCCCTCTCCCTATGCAGGACGTATCTTTCTATTCGTTCACATATTCTACATGATTCTGCTTGGCGAACTGCTCCAGACGCTCACCCATTGCATTAATGTCATAACGGTTGAACAACCTGGAGAATACCCACTGTGTGCGTTTACCTTTATACTTAATGGAAACTGCACCACGGGTAACGGTAATTTTTTCAATATCCGCTGCTGGAAGCTGACGCTCACGGTTGTATTTAATGGTGGCAAGTCTGGCACGTTCAACCTTCAAATATGGACGGCGGAAAAACAGCAGTGCCGCAAGCAGGAAATACAGTACCACTCCCAGCCAGTTGGCAAGAATGCCGCTGCCTTTAGCTTCATCTATAGAACCAACTACCCAGAACATGATGCCAAGCATCAACAATATAACCGGAAATACAATATTGCGGCCTTTAAAAATATCGCTGCTCTTTGCAGCGGCAGAAGTGGTTGATGCATAGATGGAATCTTTCCCTTGCTTCTTGCGTTGCTTGTTGATTTGCTGTGTGTTGCGTTGAACCATTCTTTCCCAAGAACGGGCCATGTCAGTTCCCCCTAGTCATCCTATAATATCTATGAAAAGGAACAGAGCATCATTAACTCCTGCCTTGTTGCCTTGTTCATGCGCTTATTTGTCCACAATTTCAATATTATTAAGTTGAGCACGGAAGTTACTGCGGATATTACCCAGGTAGATCTCGCGAAGCTTGGCTCTTTCCGTAAGCTCCTCTTCATTCAGGCCGTCACTCTTCTGTTTGCGCGCTAATTCATTGATGCGGGCGACCAATTCGTCAATGTTCAATATGTTCCCCTCCCCTATAAATTCATTCTAACTTTGCCATGAGAAAAAGAGCTTGTCAAGGTCTACTCCCTGAAAGCTCCTGGTATCCATTTATAGGTACTCTATCAGTATTAATATACAGGTAAACTCAGCACATCGCCCGCTTGGATATTGCTGTTCTCAAGACCGCTCGTCCGTTTGATTCCTTCTATATATACAGCCGTTTTCATATGAGCCGGTTTATTCTTAAGTGCTATGCTCCAAAGTGTATCCCCGCGTTCAACAACAACCCTCTTCTCCTGCTTGGCCGACAACACCGATCCCGCAAAAACATTGCCTACCACAGTAAATCCGGAAATCACTAACAGAAAAATCAAGGCCAGCTTTACAATTGTGTCCTGGCGGAGCAATCTGCGGCAAGGTGCTGTTAAAGAGGAAAGAAGATTCTTCATATCTAGTCTATCATTGTATGCAGAACGGGCTCTCGCTGTTTGGTCCTCATGAACCTCGTCGTAAATACTACGGTATGTGCTGTACTTTAACATATTAACCGACCTCCAAACACTTGTTCTTACTTTCGAAATTAATATAACACGAACATGTGTTTTGATCAATACTTTTTTCGAACAATTGTTCCCTTATTCTTCGAACCTCTTTTTCTGTTATATCCACTCCGCTTTTCCATTCTCCAGCTGCCATTCCCGATCGTTTTAGAACTTATGTTTGTACGAACGGAAGTTCTATGTTATAATTTTCCCAAACATAGTATATGGGGTTGATTCCGATGTCAAAGATTTCGAGTCGTCAACTGGCGATCCTGGAATTTATTCGTAACGAAGTCCGCAGCAAGGGGTATCCGCCTTCTGTCCGGGAAATCGGTGAAGCTGTAGGACTGGCTTCCAGCTCCACGGTACACGGTCACCTGGACCGGTTGGAGAAGAAAGGGCTTATCCGCCGTGATCCAACGAAACCGCGTGCAATAGAACTGCTGGGACAAGAGGATTCCGAGAATGTTCATCAATTTGTTCAGACGGTAACACGCATTCCAGTCGTTGGAAAGGTTACCGCCGGGGTACCGATTACAGCAACAGAGAATATCGAGGACTACTTTCCACTGCCTACTCATTATGTAGGTGATAACAAAGTGTTCATGCTGTCTGTTCTTGGTGACAGTATGGTCGACGCTGGCATTATGAATGGTGACTATGTAATCGTCCGCCAACAGCAGACAGCAGATAATGGCGATATCGTCGTTGCCATGACTGAAGAAGATGAAGCAACAGTTAAGACCTTCTACAAAGAACGTGACCATATCCGTCTGCAGCCGGAGAATCCGGCTTATGAGCCTCTACGTCTGAATCGAGTTACGATTCTGGGCAGAGTTATCGGCCTATTCCGCGATATTCATTAGTAAGTCCCCGTCTCATTTATAACTGTTCCGCTCAATAGCGGAACAGTTTTTTCATTTTCCTCCAATCTACCAATTGTTTTCTTTACACTATTTAGTACTAATAGTTGGCCTATATTGTTACCCTCTGCCTGATTAACCGAAGGGGAACAACTGTTCGCTATAGGTTTTCTATCTAATTTTCCAGAACTCTCTCTACACTCCACTCATATCCTGATCATAAAAGGAGTGTTGATCAAAATGCCCAATTATCGAATCATTATCGATCTGTCACAGCGAATGCTGTATCTTCTGGACAATGACACTGTAATTAGAGGTTTTCCTGTCGGCATAGGCAAGATGCTGTCCGTTTCTCCAGTTGGAGAATATACCATTATCAACAAACAGAAAAACCCCGGCGGCCCTTTCGGAGTTTTTTGGATGGGCCTATCCAAACCCCATTATGGGATTCACGGAACCAATGACCCTTCCTCCATCGGTAAAAAGGTCTCCCATGGCTGTATTCGCATGTACAATGAAGATGTGTTATCCCTCGCAGCAACAGTTCCCATTGGAACCCGCGTAACTATTCGGGAATAACTGCACAAAGGACACCTTAGCGAGACATTTATCAACGTCTCACTAGGTGTCCTTCATGTTCAAACATTTATTTTGCATACAAACAGGAAAAGCGGAGTAATATGTCGAAACCTGTATATTGGTAAATTAAATCTTGAAAGGAAGTGTCTGGTTTGAATCAATCCAAAATAAGAACCCATGTCGACTTCAAGGTCGACGCATTAGGTAAGCTCTCCAATCTTTTACTGAACAATAATCATGGGGAACGCAGAGTCAATATCCTTACTGCCTTCGGCAGCATTCAAGGCAACGTAGCTTCGAACACCAGCAGTAATGAGGATGTATTTAACCTCAAATCATTGATGGACGATGTCATCGTTGATGAATACATTTCCTACTTGGGTGCTGAGCATCCTGAAAAGACTTTCAATTACAATTTTGTAGTTTTGGATAATGTAATTGTACGGCCTTTCGCCAGCTTTGGAACTGAAATTGAATATAAGCAGCTGATTGTCTATGCCGAGCAAATAACGTCCTTCAACTTCATGTAAAACCTGTTTATGATTACATATTGAAGTAATAGACGGATAATGTCTCCCGGTGAATCTCAGGCTTATACCACTCACGACCCGGGAGCACATTGTTCTTATTGCTGAGTCTGCTCATATCCAAGCTCATCCAGAATGCCTTTAGCCAGTACAAGCTGCACCTCTTCCGGCTCCTTCAGCTTCCTGGCGTAGACTACTGCACTTTTGGCAACTTTCTCAATCAATCTTCGGCCCTGTTCCTTGGTGATCGACACTTCTACCCCAGAGCGCCCTACCACTTCAGATAAGCAGAAAAAGACAATGCGCATACTATAATTCTCCCTGCTTAAAAAGTAGAACAAGTGAGGAACATTTTTCAGCAGACGATCCACCCAATTCGTAATCTCACGGATCTGATAAATCTCCCTGCGATCCTGCTCATACCCGTTAAATATGAGCTTTACCTTCCCGCGCATTTTCTTTTTCTCATACTTCTTGAATTCCCGTAAATAATTCTCCAGTCTTCCCTTTTCCACATCTTCCCTAGAAATATTCATCACTGTAACATCTTCATCTTTTTCCATCTCTATCACCTTCCACTTATGTAAGATAACCGGTTTCACACCTATGAAAAGGCATCCCGGGGGATGCCTTAGATTCCAAGACTTCTTTTAAAGGTTAAGATCTAAGCATTAAACCTTACAGCACACTTCTAAGCAATCGGATAGCCGCAGCGTTTAAGCGTAACGCTTCCCGTATGGAAGCTCTCGCAGCCAGCAGCTCACGTCTGGCACGGCTTGGGTTTGGCACCCGGCGCAAGTTTTCATTGATTTCTTCCAGTCTTTCCAGCAAAATAGCTCTTTGTGTCCGCAGCAAACTGATAGCTCTGCGGATTCTCGCACGTTCGCGTTCTGTCATCATTACACCTCTTTTACGTTTTATAGTATAAGAGATGCAAGAGCAGACACATTGGTATGTGTTATCTGGCAACAATAACAGATCATAAAACGAAAGAGCCGCTTTTCAGCAGCTCTCAGAGTCAGGTTAAGCTTCCTTGACCTTTATAGAGATCACATTCGCCGGATTAATGTGTTTGCCGCCCGCCATAATCCATTCTGTAAGTCCACTAGATTTCAGATGTGCCCGTGCTTCCTCCGCCGTCTTGAATGTGGATTCCAGCTCTTCAATTTGTCCATTCACATATTGAAGCTCATAATGAACTGCACTCACAATGAACCACCTCCTATTTCTATCTATTCTATTAATTCGACACTTGGAATGGTTTACCTGTATACCCAGGCTGTCAACTGATCTGGACTAACGTTGAACTTGTCCGTCATTCTTGCTTCTTTGGCACACGGACTCTGAACTCAAACCCTTCCCGGCTGTAACACATTCCTGCAACAAGTACATCTTCAGGCGTCCATCTCTGAACAGGACCGGCATAATCTGCTATGACATGCGGCTTGCCTTCAATCAATTGAACAACGTATACCTTCACTTGTGCGAGAGCTGCCGCGAACAAATCGGCATCGCTCGTCAGAACCTTATATGTTGATTTCAAAACAGCTCCTCCTTATCTACTGTTTCCCACTGCTCATAAATTACACATTTTCAAGCAATTATGTACGAATCCCAAGCAGCAAATCCGTTCGGACAAGTATTACACTACAATAACAAATAATCACCTACATAGTACCACGATTATCATCCCAATAATCAGAGCTGAACCACAAAAATATGCATGCGGGTCATATTTCATTCTATAGGTAGTATACAGCCGCATGGAACAATATGTAAACGATTTAGCAGGCTTATTTTGTCAAAAACATTATTCTTCTTTTTTTGGTATTCGTTCAAAATGATGTGCTTCCGCGGATAGGCGTGTCATTTTCATGACTTTGCTTGCCTTTCTGCCCGTGATTTGATAAGACTAAGGTAGTTTGTTCCCAGATTGGATATGAGGAGGATGCACATTGGAAGAAGTACGGATACAAAAAAAAGACCGTGCCGTCAGCTTTAGGGTGATCGAGGAGGAAGGCGAGTATATCGTTTTTGACATGTCACTCTCAAACCCGGCCAGCAACCGCACCCATTATACCGGTAAACAGTTCGCAGAAGCCTGGAAAGCAGTTGAATCAATTCTAGGCGAAACCGAGATCCCTGATGAAATAATAAAATATGCAAATTCTTAACTCAGAACTTAAAGCGCCCCGGCAAACGGGGCTTTTCATTTATTTAGCGATATCCATTTACGAACAATCGTTCCCTATCTAGGATGTGTCTGAAAACTAAATAACATGGTAAGATTTGAGAAAACGAATGGGGCGTCAAGCATGATTCAAAGACGGTACGAAATAAGCGATGAACAGTGGGAACAAATTAAGGACATGTTTCCACCCTACAAAACAGGGCGTCCGTCAAAATTAAGTGAAAGAACCATGTTTAATGCTTTTCTATGGATCGCTCGAAGTGGTGCTGCCTGGCGCGATCTACCGGAGGAACGCTATGGTTCATGGAAAACGGTCTACAGTCGCTTCTGCAAATGGCGAGATACCGGACTGCTTGTC
>NZ_LVWI01000050.1 GCF_001909055.1 Paenibacillus helianthi | reverse complement strand
ACGGAGCAGCCGCAGGAATCATTTCCATAAGGGCAACGACCCTGTAAAGGAGCAAGAAACGGCGTCCACCTCCTGAGAGGCCGAACGAAGGAATGTAAGGGCAAAGACCCCGCGTGACATGGGAGGGTAAGCCGTCAGGAGACAGGTGTGGATATCCAAAGTGCGATCACAGAACGTATCCTTGGGTTGGGGATGAATCCCCCGCTCTCTATTCCCGCCACCGGCTTCACCAGAAAATAATGTCATCCTTACATGACTTCTCCAACTCTCAATCTGTCTATGGCTGAAAATCTTAGAACCAGTGAGTAAACAAGAGTATTTATTAATTTATAGTGGGAGGATCTTATTAGTCGGAGTGTAGATGCTTTCTACAAATACATAACGGGTATTCCGGTGATTAAAGGCCAGCAGTTGACAGGTGATAAACTTCCTACATCTATTATTGGTGCTGGATTGGTGTTGGATTCAGATTCAGAGTTTGCATTTGTTCAGAATCAGTTTGATCATCAAGCGTTTGAGACATTGTATAAGCATCTTATGACCAGTTTACTTGATGTCAGTTCAACGCCTGGTATTGTATTGGGTAAGACAGACATAAGTAATCTGAGTGAAGTGAGTATTAAACTACTGTTCTCATTGAGTAATCTTAAAGCCATGATCAGTGAGAAGTATATAAAAGACAGTATGAAGATGCGCTATAACAAGGTTAGACGATTGCTTGAGTTGCAAGGGATTGTATTCAATGATGATGAATGGAACACATTGGATATCGTATTCCAATATGCTATGCCACAATCTGAGAAGGATATTATTGATAATCTCAGTAAGTTGAGAGAGATGAGCGCTATCAGTGTAGAGAGTGTGCTTGGACATAGCCCGTACACCACAGATATAAACAGCGAATTAGAAAGATTAAGTGGTGAGCGTGTAAATAATGATACAAGTAATGATGATGACAATAAAACAGTGACTAACTAATGGTTAGTAAAGATATGGCGTGGAATATATAATAGAGTAGATATAACGTGGAACATTTCCCGTGGAACAATAGTGATTCGCGCACACGTTATATATCAATTATAGGTGTGCGTAAATTGCTACTGGCTACTACTATTATATATATGGTGTCATTTGGCTAATTTTTTAATCAAATTTCCGCTCAATTTTTAATCAAATTTTACTATTATTTACCATTTATGAGTGATATATGATGAAATCAGCCCTAGATAGCACATAAGTATAGTTGTATGCTATCTAAGTGGTATAGAATATATCTTCCATACCAGTTGAACCGCTATCTGGTCTAGTTAGTGGTCTATTTATCGACTAAATTTATCCAATTCGATGATTTTGGACGTTGATTTGTACTATTATGCATATGATACGGTGATAGATCGGCTTGAAAATTGGATTAGATACCCTAAAAATGGAAATTAGTCCTGCATCGTATGGATTTACACATGAACTGAAAAATTAGAAAAAAGGTAATTTTTATCTCCTATAGAATAGTTAAGTTAAATACTTAATGGGGAGATATGAAAATGTCATATAGTTACTTAGATACTTTTGACGAAAAATTAAATAATATTCTAAAAATTAAATCTGATCATTATGATGAAGCCTGTATTCTAATGTTCGTATTTCTTGAATTTTTAAGTAACTTTGTAGATAAGCAATATCCTAGTAGTAACGCTAGATATAACGGAGCAAACTTTAGAAATTTCCTGTCTGAATATTCTGGTTGTGAATCGATTCTAAAATATATTCAAGTTGAAAAATTCCTAAATGATAAAGCGATCATACATCAACCGGATTACAAACAATATATTGATAAAATTGAAAGTAGTTTGATTAGAGTTGAAGATGGAGAGGATTTACCAATTTCTTCATTCCTTAATATTGATGATATAGTTGATCCAGCACATATTAAATACTTTCAAAAAATCACGATTTTCAACAAGATTTACGACTTGAGAAATTTAGCCGTGCATAATTACAGAAATGAAATAGACAAAGGTATAGATGCTTTAGAACCAGTTCTTTCTTACACTCAGAACATTGAGGAAGTATCTGAAGGCTGGTTTAATACTTATATTCCATTCGATTTTATGTATATGATTGTTGGAAATTGTTATAAAAAAGTTAGAGAAGAATATAAAGACTTTGCCGATAGATTTTTCAGTGAAGAAATCTTATAATTAATTAGTCAGTAAGAGGGTGTTTAGCGTTAGTCTTAAAAATGCTAAAATTTTTTGAAGAAATGGTATAATAATTCTGTACTGCATTATCCAAAAATATGTAGGAGGTTTTATTGTGTCTCATCATGATCATATGGAATTGGAAACAATTGTAAGAAAGGCATTGGGTACTAGCAGAAGAGGAATGGTTGTTGCCGATGCAGATTTCACTGAACTTGCGGGCGGAGCGTTTGCTTCACTTGTCGGTGCGCTTTCTCCTTACTATGTTAATGGTTCTATCGAGCAGCAAGCAGCAATTCATGAACTTATAAGTAAATATTCACATACATCTGGTGCTAAGGTTAACGGAGAAACTGCTCGTGAAATGGCTAGAGATTTGGAAGTTTTTTTCGACACTAGTGGAATTGAACTAAGAAGTCTTAAATAAATATTTTTATGTACATAAAAGAAGAACCTGACCAAATAAATGGCAGGTTCTTTGTCGTTAAACTGGGGTATCAATAAGGATTAATTCCTAAGTATGCGACATTGGAACCTTACTTTCCCCTCTCCCCCTTATACTTCCAGACCACTATCCATATAATTTCCTAATTCTATAGACCTACAACTATAAATCACGATAATATGAAATTATTACATATTATTGGAGGTTTATTGAAAATGAAAAGAGTTGTTGGCTCAGTTTTTGTTGCTACTTTATTATTTGCGAGTCCTGCCTTTGCCACATCACAGCCACAAGTAAAAACTGTTTCCAGTAATCAAAGTCAAGAAAGTAAAACTATCAAAAACAACATATTCAATCTATCAGACCAGCAAATGAAAAATGCAATTTTAATTGGTAATGGTGGGTTGAATTCTATTTCAAAGTTTCAGGTAAGTCAGCGTCTCCCCATTATTAACGATACAATGAATAGATGGCAACCAACAGTCAATGTTACTACTCCATATTATTCAATCGCACTTAGATCTTACTCATCCTCTAGCAATTATGAACAATATACGCTAGCAGATGCAAAAAAACTATCAAGAATTTTGTCAAGTTCGAATGAGTTAAGTTTTAGTTTAAGAGCATTTGGTAACAAGATTGATTTCGCTAAGAATATTAACATAGTATTTAAACAGGGAGAAAAAGTATTACAACCAACCGATATTTACGGCAAAAATGAATTAGCAAGTGACTCTGGCTTTAATAGTCCACCGTATACAATTGGACTATCTCCATCTTTCGATATTAATAAAATTGATTTCAGTAAACCTGCCGAATTAATTTATCTTTACGCAGGAAAAGAATTATCTGTAACATACAAAGTTGATTTCTCAAAAATCAAATAACAATAGTCACTTCAAGCCTACTAATCAGTGGGCTTTTTCTATGCCCGAAAATCCCTATACAAAGGAGTAATAATATGAAATTTACAGAACGTCTTCAACTCGAAACACAGGGAATCACTTTATCCTCTGCTGAATTGTCCGTTTACCTTACAGAAGAAGGAGTAACCGATCCTGAAGCGGAATACTCTCCATCCACCAACACAGATAAACGCAATATCTATTCAGCGGCGCTATCTGTTTTGAACAGTATTGCTAATAATCCATCGTTGATGAAGTCATACAAATCTGATGATATCACTATCACTGATTTTGCCGATTCTCTTCAGAATCGTATTGACCAACTTGAGCGAAAAATCCGTATGATGGCAATTACAGACGATACGAATAGTAATAGTTCAACATTTATGTTATTCAACTCTTAAAGAAAGAAGTGATCTAATGTTTGATTTATTTAATATGTCTGATACAGCCGATTTTGAATTTATCCAGAGTCAAATTGGTACGGATGTTTATATAAACCGATCTGCTACACCTATGCGAGTGGTCATTACTAACACGAATCTTAATAGTGGTTATGACGATAAGAAAATCACTTCCCTTTCTCCTATCCACCGTGGCGATATTGTTATCCATGAAGGCAATAAATACATGCTTATTAGTGAGATAAATACTGAGCGCTACAACAAATACAAAGGGATCATCAGAAGATTACCGCAAACTATAATTGTCAATTCTTCATGTCGTTTTATTCATGTGGATTGTTATATTACTGTTGGAGATTTGGGGTTAACATCAGGGAAGGTAATAACTGTAGTGGATGGAAGTATCAATGTTTTTACTAACAATTATTATAAGGAATTGGGGCTAGAAATCGGTAATAGATTCTTTGTCGATGGTCAGATGTTTAAGATTATAGGGATAGACACATTCTCACAAAAAGGAATTGCTAATTTATCGTGTGAGAAGGATCTGATTAACAGCGGCACAGATGACGTTGCTAATGGAATTGCTGGTGGCCTTGCATGTCCAGTTGATATTACGACAGAACCAACTTCTGTTGGACGTTGAAGGGTATAAAATACACGTTCTATGTACAATTGAAATGTACGCTTAATAGCGATCCTTCAATATTCGTATGGCAGCGAATTAAATTGAGATCGGTATTATAGACCACTATCTTCCTTTTTTGGACAAACCACTTTACTTTCAGAATAGACCACCATATAATAACACTATCGAGTTCTTAAATTTGATGGTCGATTAATTATAAACGTTGTCGGAGTAAGGCCGAATCACATTTCCTCCCTTCTATCTTGACAGGGTAGGGGTCATGGGTTCGAACCCCATCCGTCCTATACGCAAAAAGCCTTGATATTCAAGGCTTTTTTGTTTGTTTAGGGATAAGTTGGAGTGTGGCAAGAGGAGTAAAATAAGTCTTTGGTCAAGATTTGGTTAAGAATAGTTTTTTAGAGAGATTTTAGGGTAAGCATTACTTTATCAGTGGGTTTTACTCTTGGATAAATTAAATTCATGTAGATGAGAAAAGCCGACCGCAATGGGTCGGCTTTTCTATGTTTTGTTCATTACAGCGGCTTTAATTGTTCGAAGAAAATAAAGAATTAGTCTTCCACTGTGATGATTAAACTCTCGTTTCCTGTAAGCGTAGTCTTACTTTATCACAATTTATTTATATAAAATCTTTTTGCCATATTTCTTTTGAATATTCTACTAAGAATCCTATGGAAAGGTAAAACTGTTGATCAGAACCGACATACATCTTATCCGCGCCTTTTTTCTTAACTCTATCAATTCCTTCGTAAATAACTGCTCTTCCAAGACCCATCTTTCTGTACTTGGGTATAGTTCCTACCGGTTCTAATATTCCTATTTGATTTAATTCGTCGTACCAGACGTTGGCAAATGAAGCAACCTCATCATACTGATCAACTATGGCTAAATCCAATTCCGGCAAATAACCAGGCGCCTTTCTTAAAGATCTAAAGCAACGTTCCGCATCATCATCATCTGAAATATCTTGCTTATAGTAACCAAAGGCTCTTCCATGCGCAAAGCCTTTCTGATAATCGTTAATCTCATTCGCGTCGACAATCCTAAATCCATCTGGCAGTTCCGCTTTAAACTCATCAGCCAGGTTCATGCTGGACATAGCTTCTCTCCATTCGAGTAGCATATAATCTCTGTTTCTCAAAATTTCCTTAAGCTGCCATGAATCTTCGTTTACTCTAAGAGCGATGGACCATCCTGACTCATTCTGTAGAGCTAATTTCTTTTCCGCATGATCGACCAACTCATTAAGGAATTCATTTGAGAATTCTTTGTCCGCAAGCTGGAAAAATGCTGCGCCCGTTTTTCTCCCTATCCTGTCTCCTTCCGAATTCACAATTGCAACTATGTCATCGTTCTCATCTTCCCATAATCCAACAGTTTCTGGCCAAGTATGAAAGGTATCATGCATGATTTGTCCCCAATATCGATTGAAGATCCAACGGTCTATTAACCAATTTTTCCGAAAGGGGGTATGTTGACAGGAGTTTTTCAAAAAATCTCTAATTCTTAAAAAATCACGATCTTTAAATTCTTTTCTAATATATTTCATAAGGCCACTCCTTTTCAGAAAATGTAACAAGATACAGATCAATCCTGCTTTAGCTATTTTATGCAGGTTATTTTATCATTCCCTGTATGTTGAATGGATTGTTGCTTCATATACCTTTATAACCTTCTAAATCAGTACAGAGGTAAAGTTTAGATAATCCTAATTTTCTTGTCTCTCTGATGGCATGTTCTAATAGGACAGCTCCCAGTCTATTTCCTCTTAAGAATTATCCAAAACAGCAATATAAAACCTTGGTAAGTCAAATAGCTTCATCAAAATATTCCAATACTTTAACCATTATTGACAACTCCTATTTGGGACATATTTACAACTATACAATGGGTTGAGATATCGTTCTAGGTATATTTTGAATAAAACCATTTGTCCATATACGATTTGTACTTCTGGGAAGCACAAATAGACCAAAATATAATTTGGTCGGATTAATTATTTGTATCATTTTATGGATGAGTTAATTTCCATATAAGGCTCACATCGAGGGTAATTTTCACTGAAGCATGACCTAGACGTTCAGATACGACTTTAGGATTAACACCTTGTAACCGCAGTAGGGTTGCATGCGTATGTCGCATACCATGAAACTTCATTTTCTTTAGACCAACTTTCTCTAGGGTAGGGGTCATGGGTTCGAACCCCTCCGTCCTATACGCAAAAAGCCTTGATATTCAAGGATTTTTTGTTTTTTATGGATAGAAAATAGACATGCCAAAGAAACCGTTGACCCTTTGTGGTCACGGAGCGTATAAATCTGCACAAATAAAATAAGCGGCCTCCCTGATTTTCGGAAGATCGCTTATTTATCTAAATCGAAACTGAAGAAGCTCAAGCTTCATACTTTGATATTTAAGGGGAACACTCATAAATGAGGAATACCGATGATGAGCAACAGTTGATAAACAGCAGATTTAGTCTATGCAGCCTCCACTAGTCCGTCACCAGCGAGCATTAGCTTATCGAAGTTTTGAGATCAAAATGATACGATTAAGAAACGCCAGCAGTACACTTATTGTTCTCACTGCCAAATATCCGTTTGAATACAAAATCTACCCGTGGGTCCAGCAAATCCATCGCCATCCGCTCCATCCGTTATTATTACAGACTGAACCCTTATTGGAGAATTTATTGCTCAAATATCAATCTTGGGTATTGGATGATCATGGTTTCATTCCACGCACTACAAACAGCATATAAATTTGAAAATCCCATACTCTTTTCTGGCTTATGACTAGGTCTTTACGCTTATCATAACGTTGGTGGATCAGCAATCCGAGCTCCCCAGCATGTTCATATTCTTCATCAAGTTGGTTTAAACCAATCTCTAGTCCTTCTATGGCCTGCTGTCGCTCTAACTCTACCATTCTTAGCTTTTGCTCGCTGGAAGTGCTCGAGTTATCCAGGACCACCGGCAAAGTAATTGCGTCCACTTCAATATGAACAAAACCAAGTTCTTCGAATAGCAACGGTAATAATGAAGGGTCTAATGCATAATTGCCAATTCCTCTTGAAGAATCTTTCCTGGACCAGATTTCATGAATCGGTTTCCATAACTCCTGTTCCCTGACTGACATCTGTGCTTGTGAAGCAGACAACGGCGTGGAGATAATGCTTTTCTCAGGTCGAGAACTCATCACTGAGACCGTACCTCCTGATCTACATATCCGCTGTTGTTCAAGCAAGAAATCACGATTGGGAACATGCTCAATCACAGTATGCGATATGCACGCATCAACAGAATCAGAGGGGAGCGGAACTTTAAGTATATCTCCTTGGATGTATGTAATATTATTCATACCTTGCTCTCGAGCTTCTTTACTGGCGTACTCAATAAAAGCAGAATCGCGATCAATGCCCATGAGAGAAACATCATGATTTAGCCACTTCGATATTTTTCTGGTCAATGTTCCAGGACCACATCCAAGATCGACAATACTCATTCCGGGCTGTAGTCCCAATGCTTTGATAAAACAATCCCTTCGTTCATCGCTAAATCTGAGCTCCCTTGTATAGTCCAAAGTCTTAGGGCCTTGAACAAGGGTTGACCAATAGTTATCCATAACTTCACCTCTATCTGGAAAACTGAAATACAGTTCCACTAGAAGATTATATTATTAAAACTCTTATTTTAAAATGTTACCTGCATCATCAGGAAAACCAAATGCAAGGGCTGAATGCTATCACGGCCCTAGCTCAAAAGCAGATTGTATATTTCCAAAGCATAAGCCTTATGCATATTCTTCTATCACTATCGGCCCCTTACATAAGCTTCTACGTAGTTACAGTTTTGATGTCACTCTAGAAGCCCCCCGCAGGCAAGATACTTTTTGGTGGATGCAGTTGGTAAGCAGGAAGAACACCGCCTAGATGTCGCAAAAGAAAGGGAGCATCCGCTAATAGGATGCTCCCACATTTTTACTTCCTCAAAGCACTGATCTCCTGCTCTGTTAATCCAGTGGCCTTTGCAATAGTCTTTATGTCTATATTCATAGCAAGCATATTTTTGGCCACTTTCTTTACACCTGCCATTTCGGCACTTCCCAACATGGAAGCTTCGTCATGCAAGTACTTCTGTCTGGCCTCATACAACCGTCTGGCTTCTGAATCTTGACTCAAATATTGCAGAGTATCCATTGCCTTCTCCAATCCCGGCTCATTCATCTTCAGCACCTCCCAGTGTGATGTATCGGCACCCTTTAAGAACAACAGCCAATTGATCAGTCCACCCTCAGACGGAACGCTATGCTCATCTAACTTCGGCAACTCCAGGAAATGCACCTCAATATCGTCAATTAAGGATATCCCCGTCCGGTCTTCCCGCAGATGAAATACGTTATGATATTGCTCATTCTTCAAGAACGAATAGTTTAAAATGTTAATCGTCACACATTTCTTCAGCTCCGGATATTTGTCTCCCTCGCTGAGTTGACTCGCATATCGTTTGCTCCAATAAAAGAGCGTCCGTTTCTCGATGTCGTACTTATTAAACAACTGCATCTCTATATCAATCAGCTTGCCTTCAGAAGTCTTGGCGTAAACATCGAAGATGGACTGTTTGTCGAGTGGATCATCTTTATCCGTATAAGGATTCATCAGGATGATCTCAGTCAACGGCGGCTCGCCAGCTTCCGTAAAAATGCGGTTAAGAAACGCCAGCAGCACATCCTTGTTATTCTCGCTGCCAAATATCCGTTTGAATACAAAATCCACACGTGGGTCCAGCAAATCCATCGGCATCAGCTCCATTCATTATAATTATAGCATTTCCCGAAGGTTTTGAACCCAACAAAGATGCGTAGAACCCCTCAGATTGAATCATGTTGTCGTTTTGAAGCATTGCTGTAAACACGTCTACAGTATGAGTAGTTGAAGAACTGAAAAGCTTTGAGAGCTTTAGAGAAGTAGTTTAAGCTTAGTAATGCCGATGGTGACGTATGGAAGGCGAAGCCTTCCGTTATAAAACTTCCACTCTTAGTTTGTTTAGTGTAATATGGCACGCTAGAAAAGAGCGATATCATCACTACCAACGCGGGGTATGGAAGGTATTGTGGCTACGCCCTGCGGGAATTATCGAGCTTGGGGCATCCGCGCTGCATAAGCAGGCGTTCCGAGGCGTGGCCGGCCAGTTGGTGACTGGGGAGGATAAGGAGTTTGTACATCTGGAGCCCCGGCTTCGCGCCAAGGTAAGGATGAGGAATTGGACCAAATGCAGCATGCTACGGAGTCCAGTATTTTCGGAGTTTATCTTATAACCAAAAAAAGCCCGCCGACTAGTTAGGGTTAGGGCATTCGACGGAGCAGCTGACACTGCTACCCGATTAGAGCAACTACAAGTGAACCTAGCTTCATTACCATTTTCTCTATTTAGTAAATCCGCCAACGTTGGATGCTGGTGGAATGAACATAGGTTCGGTTATTAGTTTTGAAGATTAAATCAAGAATGATTTAGAGATGATTACCAGCAATATGAACAGAACCAGAATTACAGTGGTAGAAGTAAATCCTCCACCCCAACCTCAAACGGTGAGATACGGTTTACTTTCTCCACGTCTATACCTTTCAAGCTTTACTGATCAGGAATAACCTATTACATGTTCCATATCAGTAAAAGAAAGGGGGAATAAACCATGAGCTTTCGCAAACAAGCCAAATTACTACAGGGAAAAACCATACAGGTGACAACCACTGGCAGTATTTATACCGGAACTCTCTTATCGGTTGGCACAGATTTTCTTATTCTAAGTTCCATCATTAGAGGGCGTAGAAGACGTCGCATCATTCGATTGGCAGAGATTATTCTGCTGTCTAGGTTATTCGGCTAAAAAATATCAGTTACAGAAACCAGGAGATCTCCCGAGATCTCTTGTATAAACAGGAATAACCCGTCAGGCACAAGCCCGGCGGGTTATTTTATGTATGCTCTGAATTCAAATCGTTCCCGGATAAACCGTCCACCGGCTATCTTGATACTATTCGGGGAATATCCCTCTACTATCCCGCTATAATCCATGATATGTTCCTTCTGGATCATCTTCAGGCTGGAACCATACAGATACCTTAGACTGTGCCAGGGCAGCAGCCAGAAAGTCGGTATCGCTCTCCATGACTTTGTATGTTTTATTCATCTCCCCGATACCCAAACTCCCCAATCTTCTCTCCGTTTTCAAACACCTCTATAAAACGTAAGTGACCTTCTTCGGCTGAGGCGGCAATCATTCTCGCTGTTGCCTCTTGGATCGTTGCCCCCGCAATTGTCTCTTCAGGCTTGTCGTCGCGAAAAACATATCAATAACCGCGTACACCGCATCGTCAATCTTAGCCTCGGTATGTCCATGTACATCCCTTCGTTTTACTTTAATATAGCCTATTGGTAATATTGTGAAAATACGTTTGGAAGTCAGGTTGTAAATATGGAATTTGAGGTGTTAGAACCTGTGAAAGAGCTAATTTCCATATAAGGCTCTGCCAAGCTGTTCAGCTGTTTCTTTCTGCATACTGGGTGTTGCATGCGTATGGCGCATACCATGAAATTTCATTTTCTTAGACCGACTTTCTCTAGGGTTTTATTAAATGCCCTCCTAATGTTGCTCTTGTTGGTCGGTAACAAGCGCTATAACTCTCGATGAAAAAGATTCATTAAGCTCTAACCGGCAGTTTAGCGTCGTGTCTATGTTCTAAAATATAGAGGAGAATTCGTATCATCTAACGAATAAGTTGGCGAAGTTGCTAAGCTGAGCAATAGTTAAAACATTTGAGGTGGGAAACAATGCTTAATAATCAAGTTATTTATTGGATAGGTGGTTCCTCTTGTGCTGGTAAAAGCACACTAGCAAAAATGTATGCAGAAAAGTACGAATTGGAGCTATATTCATGTGATGAATATTTTGATAGACATTTGCAGGATGTTGCAACTAGTGAGTACCCGGCGATGCATAAAGTTTCTACGATGAGCCCTAATGAAGCTTTCTATACAAGGGAAGTCCAAGAACAGCTAAGTGTGTATATACAGGTTTTTATTGAGGACTTTTCGTTTGTCATAAAGGACCTCGCAAAGAGAAAAGATAAACCTGTTGTTGTTGAAGGCAATCAATTATTACCTTCGCTCGTATCAGCACATTTAAATGAACATCACAAAGCTATCTGGATTATTCCGACAGAGCAATTTCAAAGAGAACAATATTCCAAAAGGGAATGGATACAAGGCATATTGCAAAACACTGAAAACCCCGCTGTAGCTTTTAACAAATGGATGTTTCGCGATGCATTATTTTCAGAATTCGTCCAAAAAAGCGCCTTTGAATTACAGCTAAATGTATTAGAAGTAGACGGCAGTAACACTCTACAGGAGAACTTTAGACTGATTGAAAATCTCTTCAGTGAAATCATACATGATTGAACTATCGGGAATCCTTAGTTGATGCGTCTACTATTCGTTAATTTACTGTATACATAGGTAGGCAGCCAACATCCAGAATATCAGCATCTCAAGCTTTGCAAATTGTAGTGAAAGTCAAGAGATATGATTCAAGAAATCAGCAATGATCTTATATATTTTGTTTATTTAATGGCTAAGTCCTTGCACTATTACTGGAGGTATTTATATGGCTAAATTACAGGACCATTATGACACCAATAAATTTTTAAATATGGAATTTATTTGTCGTGACAATAGACCCGATCAGGGCTGTAGCTTTAAAATAACAAATTTTGAACACGGAAGTGTCATTGCTAGTGATATAGGGTGGACAAACGCTACCTTAAATAAATTTATTGAAATGCTTACTAATTTCCCTATGCCTTCATATAAAGGCTACTTTTCTCATTATGATGAATCATTTGAATGGAAATGGGAACAGCAATCTGAAACCGAATTATATCAATTATCAATTTTCGTCTCAGGAAAAGTATTTTCTTATGGTGCGAGTATTAAAGACCTCCAAGAATTTGGCACGCAGGTTTCTCAGGAAACTGAAAATGCTCCAAATTTTGATTCACGAACCTTTTGAAGAGTTTATTTTAAATAATCTTTTAATACCGCCCCAAGCTCGGCTGTATACTTGGTCAGCCTTAAGCTTATCTCTGTGCGCATCACATCACGGGTCAGGCCAAAGCGTTCCTGATATCCCCGGCAAAAGATTTTGTAATACACCAGGAATTCCTCCTGTTCATCTGCCAGTACCCGGATATTCCGCTGCTTCAGCTCTTTTTGCAACTGATAGGTGTCCTGCATGATGCGGCGCTGGATGGTTTGACCGGCCATTAAATAGGCGCGTTTGAGGATATTGCCGGAGTTCTCGATCTCCTTCAGGCTTTTGCCAACCATTGTATCTATGTAAGGGAGCAAAATGAGGTCACGTACCATCGTCCGCTCATCAATCGTTATCAATTTATCTACAGGGTCGCGCTGCTGCTCCTCGTACTGTTCCACATGCTCCGTCATGATCATCTTGGTTTTCCAGCGTTCGTTGCCTTCAAGTTTACTCATTTATAATGCCCTCCAATCTGTTCAGCTCTCTCCAGGGCAACTCCGGATTCAAGTAAGGATGATGCTCTAATAAGGGCCTGGTTTCCGTACCGGGCTTTAATTCCGTCGATGGCCCGTTCCTTATTGTAAGAGCGGACCCGGTCATCGAACAGCGTCAGCTGGATCACAAGGTCATCCGAAAGGTGGGACAACGTGATGGCTAAGCGCCCTACAGGCAGTCCGGACCAATGGTCCACGAACAATTTCAGCGCCGCTGCGGCTACTTCATGCGTCAACGATGAAGGCTCGGGCAAGGTCATCTGGCGCTCGTAGGAGTGTGAACGCTCTCCGTCCGTCTCCAAAACGGAAACAGATACCACAGCCCCCATGTAACGATACCGCCGTGCCCGCTGGCACACCTCGATGACGAGCTCAAGCAGCACAACCTCGATATCTATAAGCCGGGTGTATAAATTCCAGCGCAGCGCCTTGCCATGCCCCACGGATTTGATCTGATGACGGATCCCCGTGACCACAGGGCTAGGATCTAGCCCACGCGCAGTTTGCCAGTAATATTCCGCCTGGATATCACTTTGCTTGCCCATAGTTATACGCATTCGTTGTTTAAACTCCGGCAGCTCCATCCGGGCAATATCTCCGATTGTGGATATACCCATACGCCAGAAATTCCTGGTCATTCTAGACGCCACCATAAACATATCCTGGACCGGCAGTCTCCACAGGGTGGACTCTAATTGGTCGAAGGTAAGTTCGTATATTCCCTCTTTCGTCTTTTTGGCATAATTATCTGTAGCCATCTTTGCCATAACTTTAGTAGATCCAATGCCTACCCGGGTCCAGACCCCTGTCGACAGCAGAACGTGGTGCTGGATTTTTTGAATCATATATTTCAGTGATCCCCCAAAATAAGCGAGTGAGCCTGTGATATCCAGAAACTGCTCATCGATGCTGTAGGGTTCCACCAGATCCGTATAGGTCCGATAGATTTCTGATATCAAAAGCGAGACCTTAATGTAAGTTCCCATGCGGGGACGTATGACGATTAGCCCAGGGCATTTTGTCATAGCCTCCCCCACTCGCGATGCCGTTGTTACTCCCTGAGCTTTGGCAATGGGGCAGGCTGCCAGCACAATGCCGTTCATACGGGTAGGGTCTCCGATTGCGACAGGTTTATCCCGATGTTCGGGATGAGCTGCCTTTTCGACGCTTGCATAAAAGGATTGGCAGTCGGACAGTAAAATAACGCGATTCTTAGGCATAGCGCTTCTCCTCTACCCGCTGCCAAGCGAGAATATTAGCAACAATGAACACTCGAGGTGCCCCGGCGGCAAGACAATGGGCCCGGATCCGCCCGTCCCTGATTCCCAAAACCTCGATTTTCCGCTGAGATATGTTCCCCGACTTATCCATATATACAATTTCAATCATTTGACCGTTTCGAATCTGCATAAGATCCGCCTCCAGAACAGGAACATTTGTTTGTATTATAACCACGATCGAGATTTTTAAGCAATGGTAAAATAGAACAAACGTTCCTAATTCCCAGCAATCACCTAACTTAGGATGGCATATTAGGCCGGCAGAACTCTTACGCCCTTCACAAAGCAGGGAGCGCGCGCCGTTCATTACAACAACTGCATAAGTTTCCCCATACCAAATACCCCGCCAATTCTGGCAGGGTACCGGGGTTACTTAATATTTAATTTATTATCATGACTGCCTAATTTATTTGTAGTATGAAGTAGTCAGGGGGATAAAGACGGAGGAGCCCTCTTGAACATCCCCAGTTACAAAAAGTTTACTTACTCCTGAAATATTCACTTCTATCGTTATGAGTCCCTCCTCAGCGGTAATGTTCTGTTTCTTAAGCACCGTGTCGGTATCACTGTCTATAATGGAAAAGTCTTTAATATCGTCGCCGATCGCCGCAACCTGGAGATACAGCTTCTGATATTTTTTATTGGGGTAGAGCATGAAGGAAGAGCCACGGGTTCCATTGCCGTTATCGAAATGAACATCTTTATAATCCTTGTCTTTATACACCGTTTTGTCCGGATCTTTGGTGTGATAGGACGAATCAAATCCGGCAGCAATGGATACTCCCTCTGTTTGTTCTCCTAACAAGATGGTGTTGGCTGCGGCATTAAAATTAACGGTAACGCCTAACAGATCCGATACGGCTCTAACAGGTAAGTACGTTGTATTGTTATAAGTAATCGGAGCTACGACTGCACCGCTGCTATTCTTAAGCTGGACGGGCTGGCCATCGACCTTGAATTTGATTCCGGGATTAAGGAAAGCCTTGATCTCTTGCAGGTTGGCACCGGCATATACACCTGTCCCCATCCCTCAAGTACAGCAAAAACAGTTAGTGCGGCTGTTATCTTCTTTTTCACTTGGTCAAACTCCTCTCCGTTATTTCAAATTTTAATTTCCTATATTGGAAGTATAATGAATCATCCCCTGGGATGCAATATTTTCCGGGTCTCTCCTTTTCGTAGCTGTATCAGAACCCAATATATGGTACGATTACAGTCCATAAAGATAATTACCATACTGCGGACGAACCTCTTTCGCGAGCCGCATAGCATATCTCAAATATTACGGGAGGTATGTTCTATGACACGGTTACTTGATGCAAGGACTTCGCAAAATGTAAGTATTGCCGGCAGCATGAATGGTGTGGGACTGACAGCCAACCAGAATGTGCTAATCGGACAGATTGGACTAACCACCGCAGGAGCGGAAGGTCCAATCAGAGTACAACTTAACGGTGTTGCATCTTTTTTTGTGTTTTCAGGAGGATTTATCACGTTAACCCTGTTTGCAGTTAGAGGGAGTATAGCTACTGATCCCCTAGTCGCTTCAAATAGACTTCAATTAAATCCCGGGGCAACAACACCGACTAATTTATTTCCGCTTTACTTAATATGCTCTGATTACAATCCCGCTCCAGCAGATGAGATCATCTATTCCTTATTTGTGAACAGCTCGATAAACGTTAACCGTGTAGGTCCCGAAAGTTTCAATGGATGCGCCTATTCAGATTAGGTAATTTCTTGAAAAGAAGAAATCCGCCAGCCTATGGCTGACGGATTTGGTCTGTCGATGCAGCATCGACGCTTACAGCAGAATAGTCTTCGAGATGATTACCAGCAAAATAAACAGAACCAGGATTGCACCGGTAGAAGTAAAGGCACCATATCCGCCGCCGTATCCGCCAACATTTTCACCCATAATGTAATTCCTCCTTAAAATAGAGTACGGCTTAGGATATGCGGATTTCACCCCTGCGCTTGGGCATACCGGTAAAAGATGTGCTTCAGCGGTTGGTAGAAATTAAATAATAACAAAGATGTAACTTTAATGACTGTTAAGGATTGCCAAGGAGGTTTAATAATAAATACATAGTATTTTAGAGATAGCGGTAAGGGAAGTGAAAGATATGAAGAAAAAGGACATCCAGCTTGCACTTGTTGCCAGCATATGTCAACGTGTCCATCTGGTTAGCGGAGAAACGTATACTGGAAAATGTGAAATCAATCCGGCTGCCGACGTTTTGGAGATTATAACGAATGAGGGACGGCTTAAGCTCCCCTACTGGACCATAAAACGTTTCGTACAGCTTTAACCCTGAGGTGAAATTCATGAGCAAATCCAAACGTTCCGATCAGGCCATCGTCTCCCTTTTACTCGGTCTGGCTTCTTCTTTGATTATCGCCTTTTTTGTCATCCGCTATATTATTCAGCATGTCTCGTTTGCCCCTTAAGCTCTACGAACCGTCTCCTGATGGAGAGAGCACACCATAATTCATCCAGGTCATAAAATCCACCTCGTGTACACATCACGCATACGATCCGCATTGCCGAATTTGGCGTAATATTAAAAAAAAAGACCCTGCCGCTAACCGGCAAGGCCAAGTACATACAACAGGTGTTACTTCTACTATAACGCATAATTATTAAGAGAGTGTATGAACCCCCGGCTTCCTTTTAACGTAATGATGAAGATATTTATTAAACGGAGATGATAATTTTGCAGCAGGAAAACAGGATTTGCCCGACATGTGGAGGCAGCCATTTCACGAAAGGAGTAATGAAAAGCAGTAATGCCAACGTTAGACCGATCGGCAAACCTTTTTCATTTGGCTCTCCGGTGATTTTCACCTTTTGCAAACAATGTGGCGAAGTCGCTTCCATAAAAATTGAAAACCCCGAGAAATTCTAACCTGCTGCTCAGCTGTCATTCTCTGTCCGAAGTAAATCGATTCCTTGTGTAAGGATAATCTGATTACCCGGCCGATCTGCCCAGAAGATTGAATCCCCCACTCTCTCCACACCTTGACCCGCACCATAGGTTGGCGGTTTAATTCTGTTCACAAATTTGAATTCATGACCGTCGAACCTGTAATGATCCAAGCCCTGAGCATATTCCTTGCCATATTCATTCGATCCATGGAGATTGGCATAGAGATTATCTTTTATAAAAAAGATTCCCTGGTAACCGCCCTCACCACCAAATTGCCCTGACAAAGGGTATACCGCCTGTTGGTGAAAATCCCTGTCAAATCTTTTTATTTCATTTCTATCATGATAGACCACCCAAAATGATCCTTTATACTTGGCTATGGATTCTGCTGTACCCTGACCGATATTATATTGCTCAATTTGCTTCAGATCTGAAAGTCTATACTTCACAATTCGACTAATCCGCTCCTCTTCCGGCGGAGAGGCGTTGAAGTTATAAACAGTAGCGTACAGAAATTTATTTGAAACCAAACAATCTCCAAAGGACATGAAGCGTTTCTTGCCGTCTTTGCCTGTATAAGCATTTTTCTTTTCCGTTATGTATTTCCCAGCCACTCCATACACTGAAATTGTATTGGAAAGAGCAAAGTCTCTATCCCGGTCCGAAGTGATATAAATCCTTTTTTCATCTGCACCTACGCCTTGCCATGCGCTGAAAGGATTTCTCATTTTAATCGCAGTAATTTTGTCATGATAAGCATTTGCCTGGGAATTCACAGCAAACCATCCGCTGATCCCAGCAATTACACAAGCTACAGTCATCATTCTTCTCACAGGAACTACCTCTTTTTTTATTTTAGAATATACGGTAACAACAACAGCCCGAGTCCAACAGCTGCAAAAATGGCTGCACCCATAGCAGAAACTACAAAGTAGGCTCTAGGCGGCTCCTTCACTGCTTTCCAGCCCTGGGTAATCCGCCAAAAGGAGTAAGGCCGGATTGCAGCATAGGCTGCCGCCGCCGTCCAGACTGCAAGAAATGCTGTGAATACCCATGAAATAGCGTTTGGCATTGAACCACTCCTCCTATTCATCCCATCAGCCACTAAGAAAAGGCCATACTCCGCATAAATACCCCCGCCTCTTCAGGCAGGGTCCAAGCTTCCATCCGGTGTAATCCCACTATAGCCCAAATGGAACAATATGTAAATGGGCAATCGGCGTTTCATTCCCGTCCGCGACCAGGGTCCTCTCTGCCTCTCATTAATTTCTTGATTCAGGTGATTGATTTCTGCAGGATTTTATCTTACAATGGGTTCATAAACGCGCGTTTACGTAAAAAAGGGGGGCACTATGCGCAGCGAAGATATAGCAAAGCTCGCCGGGGTATCCCGAAGCACGGTTTCCCGCGTGATCAACAACTATTCCAACGTCCCTGAGGAGACCCGGGCCAAGGTGCTGAAGGTCATTGAGCAGCATCAGTATGAGCCGAACAGCTTCGCCCGGGCTCTGGCCGGCAAGAAGACCGACACGATCGGACTTTTCGCTATCAGCATGAACGAGAAAGAGAACACGACCCGGATCTATCAGAACAATTACTTTGCGCCTTTCGTTGATGCCGTTGTCGACACTTCGAATGCCCGCGGCTGTTATGTGCTGATACACACCGTATATTCTCCGGACGATTTCCTGAAGGTGAAGCAGGCTTTCCTGCAGAAACGGATTGATGGCGGCATTATCGTCGGCACCCAGAAGGATATTGATATCGTGCGTGAGATGGTCAGTCTTGAATTTCCGCTTGTGCTGATCGATTACGACATTTCAGAGATTATGTCAGAGCATCTCGACCGCAACCATCTGGCTATCGTGAATTCCAAGGACTACGAGGGTACGGTTGAAGCCATTGAGTACCTGATCAGCCTGGGCCATGAAGAAATCGGCATGATCTGCGGCCGCATGAACACCTATTCCGGGCGGGAACGCTACATGGCCTACGAGGATACGCTGAAGAAGCACGGACTGGCGCTGAATGAGAGATTCGTCCTGAAGGGTGATTTTCTCAAAGAAACCGCCTATGAAGAGGTCAAGAAGCTGCTTGCTTCCGGTGAAGCTCTGCCGACCGCCTTCTTCTCCTCCAACGACGATATGGCTATCTCTGCGATGGAAGCGTTCTCTGAACATGGGATTTCCGTACCTGAGGACATCTCCATCGCCGGCTTCGATGATGTGCAGATGGCCTCACGCATTCATCCCAAGCTGACCTCCGTCCGTCTGCCGATTTACGAAATGTCCAAGGCTGCGGTTGAGAAAGTAATCGAGCTGTGCGATTCCCGTCAGCCGACCTTCAGCACCATCAGCTTCCCGGCGCGGCTGGTCGAAAGAGATTCCTGCCAGCCGCCAAAGAAGTAAGGCAATCATTGATTACCCAAGCAGAAACGGCTTATATTTCGAGAAACTCCCTTTCCCCCGAGGGAATTTTTTCTCAACCTTGTAAACGCGCGTTCACAATTGAAAGGAGAGTTTTCTCTAATGAAATTCGGAACCTTTGACGACACTCGCAAAGAGTATGTAATCAACACTCCCAAAACGCCTTACCCATGGATCAATTACCTCGGCAACGAGCAATTTTTCGGCCTCATCTCTAATACTGCCGGTGGTTACACCTTCTACCGCGATGCGCGGATGAGAAGACTTACCCGTTACCGGTATAACAATATTCCGCTGGACACAGGCGGACGCTACTACTACCTGTATGACGACGGTGATTTCTGGACCCCGGGCTGGATGCCGGTAAAACGCGACCTTGATTTCTACGAATGCCGCCACGGGCTGGGCTACACTTCCATTACAGGCGAACGCAATGGTATTTCTGTGAACCAGCTCGCTTTTGTACCAATGGGCCATAATGCTGAAGTCCATCGTCTGGTCGTTAAGAACACTGGCTCTGCGAAGAAATCCGTGAAGCTGTTCTCTTTTGCCGAATTCTGTCTCTGGAATGCCAATGATGATATGACCAACTTCCAGCGTAACCTCAGCACCGGCGAAGTTGAAGTGAAAGATTCCGTTATCTATCACAAAACCGAATACCGTGAGCGCAGAAACCACTACGCTTTCTACTCTGTAAATAAAGAAATTGCCGGCTTCGATACAGACCGCGAATCCTTCGTGGGTATGTACAATGGTCTGGACGCTCCGCAGGCAGTCGCAGCCGGTGAAGCCACCAACTCCGTTGCCAGCGGCTGGTCGCCCATCGGCTCCCATGCTCTGAACATCACGCTGGAACCAGGTGAAGAACAAAGCTTCATCTTCGTACTCGGCTACATCGAGAACCCTGAAGATGAGAAATGGGAATCCCTGAATGTCATCAACAAGAAGCCTGCACAGGCTGTAATCGAGCAATTCGCTACAGATGCTCAAGTGGATGCCGCCCTGGCTGTTCTGGCTGCACACTGGGATAACCTGCTGTCCAAATATCAGATTCAGAGCAGCGACGACAAGCTAAACCGCATGGTTAATATCTGGAACCCGTACCAGTGTATGGTTACCTTCAACATGTCCCGTTCCGCTTCCTATTTCGAATCCGGGATTGGCCGTGGTATGGGCTTCCGCGACTCCAATCAGGACTTGCTCGGCTTTGTTCACCAGATTCCAGAGCGCGCCAGAGAACGTATTCTTGATATCGCTGCTACCCAGTTCCCTGACGGCAGCGCGTACCACCAGTACCAGCCGCTCACCAAAAAGGGCAACAATGAAGTCGGCTCCGGCTTCAACGATGATCCGCTATGGCTGATCTCGGGAACGGCTGCCTATATTAAGGAAACCGGCGACTACTCGATCCTTGATGAGCAGGTTCCTTTTGACAGCAATCCGGATCACACAGCTACCCTGTTCGAACACTTGAAGCTGTCCTTCGAGCATGTAACGAACAACCTCGGACCTCACGGCCTGCCGCTGATCGGACGCGCGGACTGGAATGACTGTCTGAACCTGAACTGCTTCTCCACCGAGCCGGGCGAATCGTTCCAGACGACTGAGAATATCGCAGGCGGCGTAGCGGAATCCGTGTTCATCGCAGGTCTGTTCGTCTTCGTCGGACCGGACTATGCTGAAATCTGCCGCATGCGCGGACTGGACGATGTAGCTGCAGACGCGGTTGCGAAGATCGAGAATATGAGTGCCATCACTCTGTCACACGGCTTCGACGGCGACTGGTTCCTGCGTGCATATGACCACTACGGCGACAAGATCGGCAGCAAGGAGAACGAAGAAGGCCAAATCTTCATCGAACCGCAGGGTATGTGCGTAATGGCGGGTATCGGTGTTGAGAACGGTCAAGCTGCCAAAGCGCTGACTTCCGTTCAGGAACGTCTGGATACGGATTACGGTATCGTATTGCAGCAGCCTCCGTACTCCAAGTACTATCTGAACCTGGGTGAAATTTCTACGTACCCTCCGGGCTACAAGGAAAATGCCGGTATCTTCTGCCACAACAACCCTTGGATTATGATTGCTGAAACCGTGCTGGGCCATGGCGACAGAGCGTTCGATATCTATAAGAAAATCGCTCCGGCTTACCTGGAAGATATCAGCGAAGTTCACCGTATGGAACCTTACGTGTACTCGCAGATGATCGCTGGTAAAGATGCCGTACGCCACGGGGAAGCTAAGAACTCCTGGCTGACAGGTACCGCTGCATGGAACTATGTAGCGATCACACAGTCCATTCTCGGTATCCAGGCTGATTTCGCCGGTCTGAAAGTAGATCCTTGTATCCCTGCTGAGTGGGGCGGCTTCGAAATCACCCGCGTCTTCCGTGGAGATACTTATGTAATTCAGATCAAGAACCCGAACCATGTCTCCAAAGGCGTAGCCAGCCTCACCCTCGACGGCGCTGCTGTTGAAGGCAACATTATCGCTCCTGTCGGGGATGGTGCCGTGCATCACGTGGTTGTAGAACTGGGCTAATCCGCTTCCTGCTCCGCGGGTACAGCCTATCCATTTAAGAGTTTCACTGCGGGTCTTTTCCTTGTAAAAGGAGGGGCCCGTTTTTGTGCGAATCATACTTCATGGCGCTAGCCCAACAATGAAAACAGCGGCAAGCCAGGACGAATATAGTCCTAGACCGCCGCTGTTTTATTTGAGCCAATGTCCCCGTTAACCGAATGAACTGTTCGATGATATCATATTACAATTCTAAAGTTTTAAAGAGAAATGGTTTACCTTTTAGGTAATTTCTTATTATGGCTTGGGCATAAGGCTGTTCTTCCTTAAGCCCCTCTGTTTCCCTCGGGTCAGGGGCATGGTGACAATAATTTTCGATCATGACCATCACAGTAAAACTCTCCAACGCTGGGAGCCAGTCAGCTTCTAATCTCATAATGGTCTCGTAACCGTTAATTACTAATTCCCTTTGCAATGGATGCAGCCCTAGAATTGTATGAGCTATATCATAAAGATAATAACCAAATCCACATCTTCCAAAATCGATTGGACGGGGTTCACCATTATGAAAAACAATATTGCCTTGGTGCAGGTCCCCATGAATTAATCCATAATTTCTGCTATCTCTTTGATGCCGGGTAATCCAAGAGAGTATCCTCTCAGCGGCCAATTGATACAATTGGAACTCTACATCTGTCAGGAACCGATCATAATATTTATTCAAACGGTTCATAGCTCGCCTAAAGCTCTGCTCTCCCCAATTGGGCCGCACGAAATTAGGTGTCAACTCAAATTCCTGTGATGTTTTATGGAGTTGTGCTAAGAGAATCCCCTCTTTAAAGATTTGCTCATCAGCAAGTCCTCCACTCGCGTTCGTTCCCTCTACCCAACGCATCAACGAAGCGTAACTATAGTAACCATCCTCCAGATCGATTCTTAGAGTTTTGAAACCGTTGCGGTCTAATATTCCTTGGGGGATGGCAATATCAATCTTCTTATTCAAATACTCAAGCCAATCGATCTCAGATATTATTTCTTCTTCACTCATTCCCGAATGAATACGGAGTAAAAAGGATCCTTCCTTACTTGTATCAATTTGAAATGTACATGTATCGGAGAATTGGATAAAACGTATGTGCTCCCAGTCCAAGTTGTAATGTTGCAGCACCTTCAAAGCTGATAGCTTCGACTGCGAGATTGCCTGCTCTATTTCATTTTCAGATGCCATCATAAATAACCCGCTCATCACCTTTCTTCAACACTGGGTACACCATTAGAGTTTAGTACATATCGGGATAATTCTCCTAAATCATCAAGAATCACGTCCGCATCAACATAACCTGAAGTATCTGTTTCATTTCGTTTCCAAGCTGCCTTCATACCAATCCGCCCAACTCTGGTGGACGACGAAAAAGTGTTGCCTGCTCAAAACTATAGGCGATGCTGATTAGCGTGGGCTCACTGAAAGCCCTCCCGGAAAAGACAACACCAAATGGCCCCTGCGTTGAATCTCCATCCGCATCTATTGTTCCTTTTGCTGAATAACCGGCGGGCACGGTAATAAGTGGATACCCTAACCGGGCAGCTATATACATACCATCAATGTCACCGGGTAACATTAATGCGTCTAAACCGTGTTGATCGAGTGCATTGTCAATCCCTTGCGCTACAGCCAGATGATTATATTCTTGACGCTTAAGCTGATAGGTTGTCTCGATTAACGCATTTTGTTCCGAGCGAATGAGATTATCTTGGCCAAATTTCAATGCGGACGCAGCGTGTTTCTGATTATATTCAATCAGTTCTTGAAGAGAATGCACGGGGATATCCGGGTTCAATTTCGATAAATAGCGATTCAGTCCTGTTTTGAATTCGTAGCAGATTACCTCATTGTTCCATGAATGCTCCTCCAAATGGAGGTCCACAGGATCGATAACTGTAGCACCTTGCTCACGCAGAACTTCAATGGTGGCTTCCATGATAGAAAGTCTTTCTTCATCCAATGACCGATAGTAATGTCTGGGAATCCCAATACGGGCTTTACGCAGAAAGTCCCGGTCGAGATAAGCTGTGTAATCATGAAAAGTACGATGCGGACTATTCCATGTTGCCTTATCGTTTTCGTCAACCCCGGCGATTGTCCCGAGTAAAGTCGCTGCATCAGTGACTGTCCTGGAAATAGGTCCTGGTGTATCCTGACTTATGGAGATCGGGATAATACCGCTGCGGCTCGCAAGCCCTACCGTAGGCTTTATTCCGACGAGAAAATGTTGGCTGGCCGGCCCAATAATCGAACCCGCGGTTTCTGTTCCGATCGCTGCTGCCGCCAGGTTTGCTGCTACCGCTGCAGCCGATCCTGAACTTGACCCGCTGACGAAGAGCTTGCCGGGTCCATACGGATTCAATACATACCCGCCTCTGGAACTGTATCCAGCCGGCATACGGTTAGACATAAAATTCGACCACTCAGTCATATTGGCCTTACCTAGAAGAACTGCGCCGGCAGCGCGGAGCTTTGTGGCAATGAACGAATCTTCAGGAGCAAACGACTCAGCTAATGCGATTGAACCAGCGCTCGTATGCATCCGGTCATGCGTATCGATGTTATCCTTAAGCAGGAGTGGAATTCCGTGCAGCGGCCCTCTACTACCTGTTGAATTTCGCTCAAGGTCAAGATTCCTGGCTATTTCAAGCGCATCCGGATTGATCTCTAATACGGCATTGATCAAAGAATTATAACTATGTATGCGTTCTATATATGCAAGTACGAGGGCTTCGGATGTACACTCACCCGAAGACATTGCACTTTGCATGCTCACCATATCGGCTTCCAGTATCCAAGCTTGTAAGTTGATGCGCATATATCTAAATACCCCCACTACTGGTATATTTTCGTACAACCGTAATGGTAACATGCTGCCTTGCCAAGGGTATAGGGAAAGTTTTAATTAAATAATAAAGTATCGTTATCATAAGCTTCTGGACCTAACAAATACAAGTACAAAAACCACCCGTTCGTCCGCTGCTCAGCGGTACGCCGGGTGGTTGAGGTTATTTGGAAATTGTCTGATGCACACAGTTCAGAACATGCCCTAGCAGTCTACGCCTTGCTTTCCGGGATCCACACCTTCATCTCGCCGCTGCCGCGGTTGCCCCACAGGTAATAGGGAATGGCTGTGATCTCTGCGGCTGCCACAGGTGCCTTCGCTTTGCTGTATAAGCCTCCGCTCCAGCCTGCCTGCTCTATCCGGCTGCCTTTGCTTTTTACCACTACCGCTCCGCCCAACAGCGAACCCTCAAAGCGTTCCGTGAACGAAGCGGATTCATTTAATGTAATTGAGCTCAGCGGCGCACCGTTGTCGGTCTCCTCCAGGCAATAGACCAGCGGGCCCCGCTGGATGGCTGTCTTCCCGGCATCTGCACGCAGCTCAGGATGGGCGTAGACCCGGTGCGCTTCCATAGGCAGCTTCAGCTCGACGATATCCCCGGCGTTCCAGACTCTGCGGATCACGCAGTACCCCTTCGTTAGGCCCTCATCCATATCAAGCTTTTCGCCGCCCACCCGGATCTCCGCGCCGTTGCTCCAGGAAGGAATGCGCAGAGCGAGGCCGAACTCTCCCGGCTGAGCCGGATTCACCTCCAGCGTGACTATTCCTTCCCACGGGTAGCTGCTCTGCTGACTGACCCTTACTTCTGTCCCGCCCAGTGTTGTCTTCAATTCACTGCCAATGTACAGGTTGGTATACAGCGTGTCGCCATGAACCGTATAGATATACTGATTCAGCGAGGTCAGCAGCCGGGCCACATTCGGAGGGCAGCAGGCGCAGCCGAACCAGCCCTGACGCTCGGATTTCACATGATGCTTATCCGGATTGCAGGTACAGGCCTTAGGCCATACCTCAAGCGGATTCACATAGAAATAGTGTTTGCCGTCCTGCGCCATAGAGCCAAGAACGTTATTATAGAGCGCCCGCTCCATCACATCCGCGTAGCGCGCATCCGGGTCCACTTCGAGCATCCGCCGGGCAAAAAAGATCAGCCCGATTGAAGCGCAGGTCTCTGCATAAATCGTGTCATTGGGCAGGTCGTAGTCGAAGGTGAAGGCCTCACCCTGATGTGTGGAACCAATACCTCCGGTAATATACATCTGCTTGCCCGTCATGTTGTCCCATAATCTCACACAGGCATCGCGCAAGGCTTCATCTCCGGTGATCGCCGCCAGATCTGCCATCGCCGTATACATATAGACCGCACGGACGGCGTGCCCCACCGCCTTACTCTGCTCCCTCACCGGGAGATGGGCCTGATTATAGGCTGGATCCATGCTGTCTGTCGGTGTTCCGCTCCAATGCGCAACCCGGTTACGGGCTTCCCATTCCTGCCGCAGGAAATTCGGCTCCTGGCCTCTCTGATCAATAAAAAAGCTGCTTAGCTTCAGATATTTCTCCTCACCTGTCAACCGGTATAGCTTCACCAGGGCAAGCTCGATTTCCTGATGTCCGTCATAGCCCTTCAGCTTGCCTTCCTCCGGTCCAAATATGGAATCGATATGATCGACCATCCGGCGCATGATATTCAGCAGCTTGTCCTTGCCCGTCGCTTCATAATAAGCAACCGCAGCTTCAATAAAATGGCCTGCACAGTACAGCTCATGACAATCCTGCAGGTTCGTCCAGCGTTTGCCGGGTTCCTTAACAGTAAAATAAGTGTTCAGATAGCCATCCGGCTGCTGCGCTTCGGCGATCAGGTCAATGACCACGTCAGCCCGGGATTCCAGTTCCGGGTCACGCTTCAGACGGAGCGAGTAGCCTACCGCCTCCAGCCACTTGGCGACATCGCTGTCCTGGAACACCCAGCCGTGAAACTGCCCTTTTTTTCTCCCCGCGGCAATTTCGAAGTTGGCAATCGCATGGCTCGGCTCCGCATCCGGTACACGGTCATGAAGCGCTTCATATTGATATGGAATGACCACATCCTGCACCAGACGGATATAACGACCCCAGAATTCATCCTGAATGGTTACGGACGGTTGGCCCGCTGCTTGATGAATCTCCGATATTTTGTTCATGTTCCACTACTCCTCCATGTTTATTTTCTTCTCGCTAATTGCAATTATAGACGGTAAAATAAATAAAAAACAGGATCAGAAGCAACCCTGTTTTTGTACTATTTCACACTGATATATTTGCAGTGTGTCCAACAAATAAACGATTATTAAGGAGCAGAAAATGGCACATAATCCATCCTATATTCATCTGGCGGCACCGCCCTTTCCATATTTCCTGGAAGGCGACCGTACCTTGTATCAGCCGGGGGATCAGCATCCCAGCCGCAGCCGCATGGGAAAATTCGATCTGCTGCTCGTTGAACAGGGCTGTCTGTTCATTGGGGAAGAAGATAAACAGTGGGCGGTGCCGGCTGGGCATACTCTTCTCCTGCTGCCCGACCGCTACCATTATTCGGTCAAGCCCTGTGAAGAGACAACTTCCTTTGTATGGCTGCATTTTCACACCGTAGGTGAATGGATTGAGGCCGAAGGTGAACCGGTATATGCCAGCCGGGAACATCACTTCCAGCAGTTCCTCACCCACCCCTATACCATCCGTGTGCCGCAGTTCGGTCCGCTGCCTGATCCCTTGGAGCGGAGCGGCCAGGCCGAGCTGCTGCTTCAGCTGAACCGTGGAAGACGTTCCAGCGCGGTATGGCAGCAGCAGCGCATCTTCGAGGATATGCTGCGGATGCTGGATCTCGCGCAGCAGGATACGGGAGGAAGTCCTGCCGCAGAGATTGCCGAGCTGACCGAAACCTATCTGCGTAATCACTATTCAGAGCCGCTGACCAATATCAGCCTGGCGGATGCGCTGCATTTCCACTATAACTACCTGGCCCGCTGCATGAAGCGGGTTTACGGGCTGACTCCCATGGAATATTTAACAGATTACCGGCTGGAGCAGGCCAAACTGCTGCTGCTCAAGACGGAGATTCCCATCGCCGGCATTGCCGAACGCACCGGGTTTGAGAGTACGGCCTATTTCTCGCGGCGTTTCGCCCACAAAGTTGGCATTTCACCGCTGCGCTTCCGCAAACGTTATTCCCGCTAAACTCCGCGTCATGGAATATTCCGGTTCAGCTAGAAGAGCCGAAGAATGCGCCAAAGATTAGGAAGCAGGACTAGCGCGCCTCCCCGCTAACCCGGAATTCATGCAGGTCCCGGTTATAGGACAATCCCCGGATTCGGACGGAGTGGGGTGTATAGGCTCTAATGGGCCCCCCGGGCTCCACAATCCCTGCTCCGCTTTTTACGGCTACGGTTACATTGATCTCCGACAGCGCGGCAGCCAGCAGCTCCATATCACTCACCAGCACTTTATAGATAAAGCTCATTCGTATCACTCCTGCCTTGCGTGTAAATTTCAAGTATGCTTGTCATAAGGCTTCGTCACCCGAATAAAACCTCTTCCGCCGGACATGCTAAATTACGTTCATAATCTTATTGTAGAGGGGTATGTAATCATGGGAGTTCTTAACGGCAATCCTAAAGACGAACCTTTGCACTACGGCGAAATTTTCAATCTCTGGACGTTCTCGGCTGCAGCCAAAATGGCCATATCCACTTATCAGGCTTATCATTACCATGCCGGGGACAAGGATCTCAAAAAAATCATTGATGACCTCATGGATCAGGCCCAGCATGAAATCAAAGACTGTGATAAGCTGCTGAAGAACAATGGGTTTACACCTCCGCCATCTCTGCCGGACCGCCCCTCTGTCAAGATGGAGGATATTCCGGCAGGAGCCCGGTTCTCCGATCAGGAAATTGCCGCAGCCCTTTCAAGCGGTGTCTCACTGAGTCTCGTCGTATGCAGCCAAATCATGGGCATGTCCATCCGCGAAGATATCGGTATGATGTTCATGAAGATTCATGCACAAATGGCTGCACTCGGCTTGGCTCTGCTGAAGCTCAACAAGGAGAAAGGCTGGCTGGTCCCTCCCCCGCTCGAACTCAAGAAGCGGGAACCCGTTCACGCCTAAGATTTCAGACTGTTTATCCTGCGCAAGCAGGATTTTTTGCTTTTCAGCTATTTTTTTCCATGGATGCGCATATTCATTAAGACATGTTCTCCCTGAAGACATGCCTTAAAATCTGGAGATGTTGAATATGCGATTTTTACCAAAGTATGCCATCATCCTGCTGTCCAGCTTGCTGATTGCCGCAGGCACGAACTTCTTTCTGGTTCCCTACAAAATACTTGATGGGGGAATTATCGGCATCGCCCTCATTATTAATTATATTTCCGGAGCAAAAATCGGACTTGCCATCGTCTTTTGCAGTCTCCCGGTCTTTTTGCTTGCCTGGATCAAAGAGCGGGATATCTTTTACAGCAGTGTGATGGGGCTTATGGTTTCCTCCTTTCTGATCGAGCTTCTGGGACCGCTTCAATACTACTTTCTGTATTATGTGGAGCTTGGTTCGATCTCCAGCGCGATCATCGGCGGGTTCCTGATGGGCAGCGGTCTTGGGCTCATGCTGCGCTTCAATGCGAGCACAGGCGGTACCGATCTGCTGGCCAAGTTCATGAAGCGCTACATTCCGCTTAATGTGGGGGTCATCATTTTTCTGACGGATATGCTGATTATTGGTGCAGGCGGCCTGCTGATCTCCAAGGAAACTTTTTTTCATTCCATCCTGACCATCCTCTCCGGCGGAGTGGCAACCGGTCTATGTACCCTTGAAGACGGAAAGCAGAACTAAATACACATATACACGATCATACGTTCCCATTATAATAAAAGCAAGACCCTGCGCCCGCTGTACAGCAACCAGCCGCTGGTCGATGCGGAAGATCCCACACGGCGCAGCGGCATTGGGCCGGCAAAATCGGCGGCTGCAGCGAGGAAAAGCGCTATTGCAGCATGGACAACAGCAGCCGGGGAATCGCAGCGAGTGCAGCCTGCTTCTATCTGCACATCGCAGATCATCACATCCGGCCGCACACGCAGAAGTTCATCCCTCGCTTCAAACGGATCTCCCGCCTTCGGGTGGGCCACCCTCTTTGGGCTTCTTCTGCAGCTGTATTCTCCGTTTCGAGCTGTTCCATAGCCATTTCACTTACATAAGGAGCATTTCGCAAAAATGCCGCAACCGCTTCCCCGCATTCCTGTGTCTCCAGCACAATTACAAAACCATCCCGGCGGATCACCTCTGCGCTGTCAGGGTTCTCTATAATATCTTCAGGCAAGTAGGTAAAACTGCAGTCCATGGTCTCACCTAGTTGATGAATTACCGTGAATGCGCGGATATTCTCCAGCTGACAGTTCTCTTCAACGCAGAACCGCTCTGAAACGCGCGGATGCCCCTTTGGACAGATCAGCTTCAGAGTGTACAATGTCCGTTCTCAGTGCTATTTCCTCCGGTGTCCTCACCTCTGATGTACCGGCAGACCCGGTTTTCAGAAACTGTAAATAGGCTTTCAGTTCTTCAGCCAGCAACGCACAGTCTCCGTCTGCGTGATCTCCATTCTTGATCTTGATCGTCTCCAGCTTGGTAAAATTAACACCTTGCAGAATGAGGTCCGACAACTCAGATGCATTATATGGAGCATCGGGGTGGCCACGCAGATAAAAAAACAAATCTTCCATAATATGGGCCAAAGAAGAAATATTCGTATAACCCATCACAGCAGCCGAGCCTTTGATTGTATGCATAATCCGGAAGATAAGGTTAATATCCTCAGGTTGAAGGGTTTCGTGCTGCTGCAGCGATTGCAGGGTCTCAAATATAAACAAATCAAGCAGTGAATCCTCCGGAAAAGAGCCTGACATTGTATTCTCCTTTCGGCCCATCAAGTGGGAAGTGTTATCATATTCTGTGAGATTTCTCCATTTTTATATCGAAAAATGGAAATAAAAAGTGAATATCTATTTCAATATTTTAATAAATTTTTATTATTTAAGTGAACATTATGAATATAGGTTGATCTTTTGAGAAATTGCAGCGACAATCGAATATATAACACTCCAGGGGAGGATCGAACGAAGTTGGATAGCACAAGCAACAACAGCAATACTTCTGCGCATGATATTATCGACCTGTGCCTGCTTGCGGGCAAAATTATGCTGCAAAGCGGTGCGGAAACCTACCGCGTGGAGGACACCATGAGCCGTATGGCGGCATCGCTCGGTTTTCCGGGAGCACACAGCTATGTGACGCCAACCGTCATTATGTTCACCACCAGCCGGACGGAACCGGTGAAGCTGTTTCGTATCGCGGAGCGGACCACAGATCTGCAAAAGGTATCCGAGGTCAACGACATCTCGCGGCGCCTGAGTGAACGCCAGCTTACCGCCAATGAAGCCCGTGAGCGGCTGGGTGTAGTGGACGATGCAGCTCATGCTTATCCGGCGTGGCTGCAGATTGTAGCCGCTGCCTTGACAGGAGCCTGCTTCACCGTGATGTTCAAAGGCAGTCTGTGGGATGCGCTGCCGGCCATCCTGGTGTCCGGACTGGGATTTGCCGCAGCAACATACCTTCACCGGCTGGTACAGATCCGTTTTTTCGCGGAATTCACTGCTTCCTTCCTGATTGGACTACTCGCATTCCTCTCCGTGAGGCTCGGTATAGGTCAGGAAATGGACAAGATTATTATCGGTTCGGTCATGCCGCTGGTACCGGGACTACTCATTACGAATGCAGTCCGTGATCTGATGGCTGGACACTTGGTCTCCGGCCTCTCCAAGGGAGCCGATGCATTCCTGACGGCGTTTGCGATCGGAACAGGCATCGGGCTTGTGCTGTCACTTTTTTGATCCCCTATGTGAAAGAGGTTAACTGTTCATGATTTTGCAACTGATAACCAGCTTTATTGCTGCTGCCACCTTCTGCATTCTGTTTAATGCGCCGGTCCGAGCATTGATACAATGCGGTTTTGCCGGGATGGTGGGCTGGATGCTGTATCTGCAGCTTGATGAAAGATGGGATACTGTGGTCGCTACCTTCGCGGCTACGGTAGTAGTCGGGGTGATCAGCCAGGTCTTTGCCCGTATCTACAAAATGCCGGTCATTATCTTCAGCGTCGGCGGCATTATCCCGTTGGTCCCGGGAGGTCTGGCTTATGATGCCATGCGCAAGTTCGTCGAGAACGACAACAATCTGGCCATCCAATTTGCTGTTCAGGCTCTGCTCCTCTCTGGAGCCATCGCAACCGGACTTGTGCTCAGCGAAGTGCTTGGACAGATGTTCCGGCGAAAGCATGTCCGAAGCACTTAAGCCCGCCGCACTTGGCAAACCCATTACTATAGTTCGCTGCCCGAAACATAAAGAAGCTGCTCACAACGTCATGAAGATGACTAGTTGGAGCAGCGTTTTTTTATGCAAGGCGATAAGGCGAGCCTTAACTCCCCCGGTACCCCCATCAGATTATTTTTTGATAGCTTGCAATGTCCAGCCATCTGCCAAATTTGTTACCGATCTCTTTGAACAGCGCGCTTTGCTCATATCCGTGTCTGGTGAAGAGCCGGCGGCTTGGTTCATTGTCTGAGCATACCGTTGCCACCAGAACATGAAAATCGAGCTCGGATGCCCGTTCCTCAATGAAGCTCAGCGCTTTGCCGCCGAGTCCTTGTCCACCGCTGCCGGGTCTCAGGTAGATGCTGATCTCACCGGAGGTATCGTAGGCCTGCTTGTTCTTATGTCTGGCAATCAGAACATAGCCCTGCATTTCACCGTCCTGCAGAATGGCGTAGGACTTGAAACGCGGGTCACCGCTTAACACCGACTCGCGCATAGAAGCCGAATCCAGCGGCACGGTGTGAAAAGAAACCGTAGTATTCAATACGTAATAATTATAAATATCTACTACTTCAGCCAGGTGCTCTTCCCCAATTTCCATAAAAGACAAACCGTTCGCTGCTATTCCCCCCATGATTAATCCTCCCAGATCGCTGTTTCCAATTGATCGACAAATTTGCGGAGCTTTCCGGCAATTTTCAGGTTAATGGCCCCGTTCTGATACATTTGCTGCACCGTATTCCGCTGTTCCTGAATCGCCTGCAGCTTCAGCTCAAGCTTCTGGTCATCGACAACGCCATCCTTAATCCAGCCATCCCCCTCGATAAGCCGGGACTCCATCTGCTCATATTTGTCAATAACCTTCTGTGAAACCAGACGGTTCTCTTCACTCATTCCGGCGCTAACGGCAGAGATGGCAGCCTGGCACATTGAAATCTTGGCCATACGGGCACTCTCGGCATTCTGCGCTGCCAGCCGCCCTTCATCGCCGTTCAGTCTGCCGGAGAATAACCCCGAGAACAAGCGCTGAATTTCAGTGAGCGAAAATTTGATCTGGGTGTCGAGCCGTTTGCACATCAAAGCTTCCTTGTGATCCAGCAGTTCTTCCATCTTCGATGCTACGGGAGCCGCGACGGAGCCGTTCTCGAGCATCCGGCGCAGCTCCGTACGCTCAGCAGCAATCGCATTCCGCTTCGCCTGGACCCCCAGCTGCCGGAAGTGTTCCGCTTCCGGATCGTCACCCATTTTCGGAGCGCACAGCTTGTCAATTTTGTCTGTGAATTCCAGCAATACCGGCTGATTCCCGGGCAGCGGATTCTCCGAGACCAAGCTTCGCAGCATACTCATTCCAGCGTCAATCACTACCGATCTTGCCGACAGCTCCGAATTGACCGTAACACTCTCCACCACAACCGTGTCTTCCTCTTCCGCAAGGAGCGGCAAAAATATGCTTGCAATCAACAGTGACACTAGAATGACACCTGCCGCAAGAGCGATAATCAGGTCCCGCTGCGGGAAAGGTGAACCATCACCCAAAACCAGCGGAATCGAGAAGGCCCCTGCCAGTGTAACCGCTCCCCGTACACCCGAAATCGATGTAATGAGCTGCGACTTTAGCGGAGATCGCGGTGTCTTGAGCCTCCGGCTCTCAAACAAAGAGTATGCATACACCCACAGAAACCGCAGCACAATCAGCAGCGCTGAGATCGCCAGCACATAACCGGCCACCATGAAGTTGTTCAAGGAACTATCGTTGTAAATCACTTGAACGACGTCCGGAACCGATACCCCCAGCATCAGGAAGACCAGACCATTCAGAACCAGCAGCAGCACCGACCATGTGCTTGCAGAGACAAGCTGAAGCTTGTATTGCGGCGATACAGCCCTATCCTTCTCGATGGCATACATTACGCCCCCTGCCACTACAGCAAGGATGCCCGACACGCCAATCTCTTCACTGACCAGATAAATAATAAAGGGCGTAAGGATCTGCAGAAGCACGTGAATGGTAACATCCTCCATACCGAAGCGGCGGATAAACACACTGAGCCGGATCAGCACAAATGACAGCAGCGCTCCAAGCAGCAATCCTCCAGCCGCGATACACACAAAGCTTATCGTCGCCTTGGGAAGCGAGAACATCCCCGTAACCGCCGCAGCAATGGCAAACTTGAAAGCGACCAGCCCCGATGCGTCATTCATCAGCGACTCTCCTTCAAGGATGCGGTGGATACTCTTTGGCAGATGCACCTTCCCGGCCAGCGCACTGACTGCAACAGCATCGGTAGGTGAGAGAATGGCAGCCAGCGCAAAGGAAGCAGCGAGCGGTATGGACGGAATCATCCAGTGGATGGCATATCCGGCGACAAATACCGTCGCAAAGACCAGCCCAAGCGACAGCAGCAGGATAGGTGCCCTGAGATTCCAGAGCTCGTCGCGGGGCGTCCGCCGCCCGTCATTGAACAGCAGCGGAGCAATAAACAGCACAAAAAATAGCTCTGGCTCAAACGACATATGGATTCCCGTCGGGAATGCAGCCGCAATAACACCCAGTCCAATCTGAATCAGGGGAATCGGCACAAACGGGATGAACCGGTTCACAATATTGGAGACCGCGATCAGTCCCAGCATTAACAGTACAGCAAGAAACGTCTCCAAACCCTCAACTCCCCTGATGTAAAATCATGTAATCGGCTTTACCATTGCTAATGGGTTAACCCACCTTTCTCGGGATGACCGTTGCTTCCCTCCTCTTCATATTCAAAAATATCCTCAATGCTGAGCTTGAAGTATCTTGCCAGCTTAAAAGCCAGAATGATCGACGGGTTGTATCTCCCATTCTCCAATGAGCAGATCGTCTGTCTCGACACCTCCAAGGCCTCCGCTAGCTCTTCCTGCTTAATGCCCTGCTGCTTTCGGATTGCCTCAAGCTTGTTCTTCATCGCTGTTCCTCCAGGTCATGTAAAGCTAGCTTTACATAGAACAATATCATTTTCACCGCTAAATGTAAAGCATGCTTTACAAAAAAACGAAATTGTTCATCGTTTAGATAGTTGACAAAAATATTTATTTGTGTTATAATATAATATTTTGGATTTGAAACCACTTCAAAGTTTATGTATGATATGCATTAGCCTGACGGCACATTCTTATCTATTGTAATGGAGGGATATTATGCATATCGCCAAAGGAATTGAAATGCTGGAGATTACCGTGCCGGTGATGGGCGGAACAGACACGTTCTGCCCTGCCTTGATCTGGGACGAAGCAGGAGCTGTACTAATCGATACCGGAGTACCGGGGGCTGCACAGAAGTTCAAGGAAGCGGCCGCCGAAGCTTCTGTACCTTGGGACCTTGTGCGGACCATCCTGATCACACACCAGGATATCGATCATATCGGCAGCCTCCAGGCTCTCCTGGAACAGAGCCAATCCAAGATCACCGTATTCGCACATGAAATCGAGCGGCCTTATATCGAAGGCGACAAGATGCTGCTGAAGCTTACTCCTGACGCAGTGGCTGCCGCCGAAGCCATGATTCCGCCGTCAGTACCAGAGGAGTGGAAGCGTGCTTTTCTCCATGTACTGGCCCATCCGCCCAAAGGAAGAGTAGATCAGACACTCACCGGAGGGGAGTATCTGCCCATCGGAGGGGGAATTACCATCATTCATACTCCGGGCCACAGCCCTGGTCATCTGAGCTTATATCATCACGCCAGCCGTACGCTGATCGCAGCCGATGCACTGACCGTGCGCGGCGGCCAGCTCAGCGGTCCCGATGCGGCAGCTACACCCGACATGGCTACAGCGCTCCAGTCTCTGCACAAATTTGCTGAGTTTGAAATCGATCAGGTGATTTGCTATCACGGCGGCCTCTTCCGTGGTGATGTGAACCGGCGGATTGCCGAACTGGCCCAGGGAGACCATTAATTCCGTACTACGGGAGGGATGCCCCGGTAAACATAATAAGCAGGAGCGGGACCGTGTACACCGGTCTGACTCCTGCTTGTTATTTTAATAACGATCCAGCTTAAGGTTTGCGGTCATTTACTCAGGACTCCGAAACTACCGTAAACCGCTCACCGATATGCTGCGGCTGTTCGAGCTCATCCACAATGGCAATAGCATAATCCGCATAGCTGACATAGCTTTCGCCTTTGGAATTGGAGAGCAAATGATCCTTGCCTTTCTCATAGGCACCCGTTCTGGACCCTACGGCAAAGTTCGCAGATGGACTGACAAAGGTCCACTTCAAGTCCTTAGTGCCTTTGAGAATCTCTAGATTCTTGCCCTGGTTCAAGGCCGTTGGCTTCACAAAATCAGGGAATCCCGGGGTATCCACCACTCTCACGGTTTTGGCTTCATCCACATACAGGCTTCCCGCTCCGCCCACAACGATCAGGCGTGTATCCGGCGCAGCCTTCAGCGCTTCAATCAGCACATTTCCGGCATCCACATGCAGATGCTCTTCCCCAAATGGGGCGCCAAAGGCATTAACCACAGCATCAAAACCCTTCAAATCCTCTCCTGTCAAAGCAAAAACATCTTTCTCCACGACTGCGGCCTTGCTGCCCGCTACTTTGGACGCATCCCGGACGAATGCCGTAACTTCATGCCCCCTGTCCAGCGCTTCCTTGGTGATTTCGTTTCCTGCCTTGCCGCTTGCTCCAATAACTGCAATTTTCATGATAAGTACCTCCTTAGTATAGTAGTGCATCAGGCCAGCTGCAGGATATCCTGAACAATCTCCCGGTCCACATCCAGATCAAACTTGCGGCCCCAAAAGCATTCCGTTCCCTTTTGCCGGATTCGTTCGTAATCCTCAGCCCGGAGTGTTCTCGGGAATTCCGGTCCGGTGTCCCAATCGGTATAGCGTTTGATTTCATTAACAACCCTATGTTTAAAGCTGCTGTTCAAGATAATCGAATGAAAAAAGATTTCGTCTCCGCAAAAAGAGTTTTTAAACAAACGGACGTAACCGGGATTACTACGGATATACTCTAAAATGTACTCCATACACTCTCCGGTAACCGACATCCAGTTCGAACCCTTGTACAGGGCATCCGGCAGATTCTTCAGGCTGCGCTTCAGCACCGGCACCGACATCACCAGGTTAATGTACCGGTTGCGGATCTCCGAGACCGTTTTGGCCCGCGAGACGAGGAATCTCGGATAATACACAGACACTCTGTACATACACCCCCACATTTCCGCATCATTCGGCAGCTGTAGATGTTTGACGAACTCTTTACCCTGATTGTCCTTGAAAAAGTCAACGATCGTCCGGTTCGGAACCAGCGGCAGATCCTGCCCGCTTATAATATGAATATAATCGAAGTGCCCCTGCTCACTTATCAGCTCAAAGGATTTGAGGATGCACTCAATTTGACCGTAATGGCCCCACTGTACATCCACAGGCTGCTTCACAAAATGAATGTCTTCCCGGTGGATAATCTGCGCCTCGATCCCGCTTTTGCGGTCCACATGGAGAAAGAATTCCACATGCTCATCCGTTAACGATTCCAGCAGCAGGTTGATCTGCTCCGGGTTCTTATGACAAAGGACAACATATGCCATTTTGAAATGATTCAAAACATCCATCCTTTCGCTCATTTATTTCCACATATTATAGGGGAATCCGCGAAGATGAACAAGTTTTGCTGTTCTTTACGGCTTCACCAGCAGCTTAACACCTATATTCCATGGGTCGATAACCGTTACTATGCCATCCGCCACATCCACTCTGTATCCGGCGGAACGCACCCGTTCAGCTACGGCATCACGTTCCGGAACACTTGGCAGCAGCAGGGTAAAATAGTCAATGCCCGCCGCATCGGCCGGTGCTGCCGGAGCACCTTGTCCTGCCCAAACGTTCAGTCCCATATGATGGTGATACCCGCCGGCCGAGATGAACATCGCCGCATCACCGTACGCAGCCGTCTGCTCGAAGCCCAGCGTATCGACGTAGAATCTCTTGGCCTCGCCAAGATCGCCCACATGGAAATGAACGTGCCCGATCACGGTACCTGCAGACAGTCCGGTCCATGCCAGACCTTCTGAAGCGGCCAGCAGACCATCCACATCCACCGGATCTGTTGTCATCACAACGTTCCCGTTGGCCTCATACTTCCAGGTATCCCGCGGACGGTCGCGATAGATCTCAATTCCGTTATTATCCGGGTCCTGAATATACAATGCCTCACTGACGAGATGATCGCCCTGGCCGACATGAATTCCCGAATCAATCAGATTGCGCAGCACCAGTCCAAGGCTCGGACGGTCCGGTACAAGAATGGCGAAGTGATACAGTCCTGCGGCAGAATTGCGTCGGAGCACCCGCGCATTCTCAATCTCCCGCAGGACCAGGAGTACATGCTGGCCGTCCGCCGTCATTTCCACTTCACGCCCAGTCTGGCGGAGCACCTTCAGTCCAACTACATTCTGATAAAAATCAAGCGAACGCTCCAAATCGCTTACCCGAATCTGCACAAGTCCAATTTCCAAAGTTTGCGGCAGTGTTGCTGCTGTTGTCATATAAACCCCTCCTGGATTTAACTAAGATATCCAATTCCTGCGATTGCGGTTAGTCTTAACAAGTTCCAATATTACCATTCATGATTGTAACAGTTTCAGTTACATATTAACTAACTTTAGTTTAGTAGCATTCCATAAGTTTGTCAATTACCTTCTCATAAAAAAAAGCCGACCCCATCGCGGTCAGGCTTGATCCGAATTGAACTGGATGCCATTCCAGCCAGCTACAGCTTGTATTCATGCGTCCTTGCCCCGGTATTCTGCTGTTCTAAGCTCCCGAATATACGGCTCCAATTGGGGCATTTGTGAGTCTATGGCCTGTTGCACAGCCCGCTCAATATCATATGGAACCCTTACGAACTGCAGATTCAGCGATGCCTGATCACGGCTGCCGTAATCTCCCTCCAGAACGGTATACGAGGCCTGTGTGATATCCAGCGGATTGCCGACACTCCCTGCATTAAATAAAGTTTTTCCTCCCGGATGCTGAAGATATGCCCCGTGGATGTCCCCGTATCCGGCCACATCCGCCGGCAGCTGTTCACCACACAGCTCTGAAGGTTCAAACAGCGATAAACGCAGCGCCAGATCGTCCCAGGGCTGGATACGCTCATTTACGCTCCGCGGTGAAGCATGGAACAGGCGGATGTATTTTCCGCTCATCCAGAACTCGATGGAGAATGGCAGCTTGCTCAAATACGCTATTCGCCCGGGTCCGAGGAGGGCCTGGTGCCATTGTATCGCCTCAAACTCACTTTCATTTGCGATGTATTCATCCCAATTGCCCCTGACCACTTTCTCACAATGCTGCCGAATCAGGTCAACCGCCAGATCCGAATTGGGTCCCTTGCCTACAAGGTCCCCCAGACAGAAGATCCTGTTGATCTTGCGCTGCCGGATATCCGCCAAAACGGCCTCCAGAGCGGTTACATTGCCATGAATATCAGAAATAATAGCGATTTTCTCCACGTATGTACCCTCCGATGCTGTACTGATATGTAGTATCTCTTCGTTCAATTAAGCCTTTTATCACCGCTATAGACTCTTCTTTCAGACGTTGCGGCTTGAATCCATTCCATTAAATCTACCTTACTGAATAGAAACTGGTCATCGACCTTGATGAATGGAATCCTTGTGCCCCCAAAGGAACCCTCATTTCTTAAAGGGGAATTTTCCGCCTTCATAAGGTTCATCACCTGATCTTCGCTGATTCCCAGTAAGATAGCAGTCTCTTGAAGTGTGAGCATGGGCTTATTCTCCAAAGCTTGTGCTTCGGCTGCCTGCCCGCTGCTTGCCTGCCGATCATTGCTGATAACCACACAGCCGATAATAATAGATAATCCCAGAATCAGGCTAGCCGCTAGAAGCGATAATTGATTTTTCATAAGCATCTCCTTGGTTCAGGTACCGCAGTATTCTATAAGCCAGCAGTCCTTATATTCCCCTTCATGCCATTCATGCTCCGGAAGCAGCTTTTTACGCACAAACCCGTTTTTCTCATACACCCGCAGCGCCCGGTGGTTCCAGCATTGCGGGTCCATGACAATTTTATCCACCCGCTTTTCCAGCAGGAAGATAACCGTCTCCCGCACCAGCAGCGAGCCAATGCCCTTATTCCAGAGTCTTGGTTCACCGATAAACTGGTCCATTCCGTAAATCGAACCTGCAGAATCCGTATATCCATACTCTGCCCGCTCATCGTCATCAATGGGATAGAACTGAACGTAGCCTATATCCTCCGACCCGTAACGGACAATAGCGCGGATCATCCCCTCCGGGGTATCTTCGTAAAAATGCTCCTGCACCATTGCCAGATCATGCGGACGGTCACGGCCTTCATAATACTCCAGGACAACCGGATCCGACAGCCATTTCACCAGCAGCTTCGCGTCCTCCGGTTCCAGATTTCTAACACTGAGGTCTTTCTTATGATAAAGGATCAGGGCATAACACTCCTTTCCATATATGTTTGCAATCCGCGTTACATCCGCTTATCAATAATATGCTTGTTCTCTCTGATCTCTTTGCGCAGCAGCCGGATTTCGTCAATCAGTATATCCAGTTTGTCTGAAGTCCGGGATCCGTCTACAGCCTTTCTGATTACGATCAAAAGCACCACCAGACCCATGAACCATAAACCTAGTGCAAAAATCAACATCAATCCTCTCCCTTCGGCGAATGCATGGTGTTAGTCTACTGCACTTGGAATATTGTGTAAAGCAATAGACAGCCTTAGACAGCTTGCCGTACATGTCCCCGATACAAAAAAAGTGACCCCGCCAACGTCCGGCAGGGCCAAGGTCTATTTATAAGGGGGTCATGGGATTACTATAAGCCCTGAAGCTTAAAAGCGTATGAAGAACAAATAAAGGTTTGCTGAAATTGTCGAATCCGGTGCTACGCACAATAAAAAGATCCTGCCGAGGCACAGCAGGATCTAAGCAAAAATCTATCCACTGGGGGGTGGAGAACTCAACTATACTCCCCGAACCTTAAAATTACATAAATTCCCGCTAAATGTTTTCTTAAATTTTATTTACCCATTCGCGTTAAATTTAGCAGCCGGATACTCTTATGGCCCGCTTCCACCCGAAGCGGCTGTCCACCCAAGCCTGTTCTTTTTCACATATACATACGGCAAATCTGCCTTTGGTACAACATATAAATTCCCGTAGCGCGGATTGTTTTGAATTCGGCCTTCAGATACTTCTCCAGTAAAAGCAAGTACCGGATGCTTGAGGAGCAGGCTTTTTCTGACAGCAAGCTCCGGGCGGTGGAGTTCCTCCTGTGCTTGTGATCAGGCTGATTTTACCATAATGGCTTTAGGCTCGCACGTCTAAGCACAAAATAAGGTATCCCGCAGTCATCAATATGATGATGGGGATACCTTTACTGAGACGCTAAACCCATTACACTTCAAGACACCGGAATCTGATTCACAATCTGACCCAGTGTAACCTCCTGCAGCACATTTTCCATCGCTTGCTGAGCGAGAGAAAAGACAGGGATTATGGCTCCGGCAATATTCTGGCCAACCGGGCAGCTGGGATTCGGATGCTCGTGAATAGAGAACAACGAATCCGCCTCTACCGCATTCACAGCTCTATAAATTTGCAGTAATGTTATTTCGGCCGGGCTTCGCGTAAGCTTCGCTCCCGCTACACCGGGACGGACCTCAACCAGCCCTGCCTTATGCAGCATGCCTGTAATCCGCCGGATCACCACCGGGTTGGTGTTGACACTGACTGCGATCCATTCCGAGGTGCTTTTGCCTTCCTTGTTGCTATCGATCAGCGTCAAAATATGAATAGCCACCGCAAACCGGGTGCTGATGTTCATGGAAATCTCTCCTTAGTGCGTTACCCCATAGATGCAACTATAATAGTTACATTCTATCCGGTTGTCAATACCTGCAGTAGCTCGGCAACCTCAACAGGGTACTTCTTGGTCAGCCTTGATTTGCCCAGGTTGCTCTTCACAATCTTCATCAGCCGGGCATCTCTGCTCTCCGCATATTTACGCAGCATGGCAAATCCAGGCTCCGGCAGTCTGGCGGCAAATACACTCAGACTATATTCCAGACCCTTGGACAACACGCGAAAATGCTCCGGGTCGGCGGACCTTGAAGTCTCTCTGCCGATTCCCTCCATAATCCCGTCTGCCACCTCCAGACAATACAGAACATTGGGCTCAGGCTTCAGCAGCGGCGGATGTGCCAGTGCTGCAACAAAAGCGCGCTGCTCAAGCAGTGTAGACCCCGCACGCCATCCTTCTAGCAACTGCTTAAGCAGCACAAAATCATACTCGCCAATGGATTGCAGCCCCATTGCTGCGGCCTCACGAATCCTCCATCTGGCGTCATTCATCGCCGCTCGCAGGAATCCTTCCGCCTGGCTCCGCCGTCCGGCAGCCCCATGGGCATAATGGGCTCCGCAGGCCCAGACTGCACAGAACACCAGGAATTCCTGCGGATCACCTGCAGCAGCTTCAGACTCAGGGATCTGCGCCCAGGCAGTGATTAGCTCCCAGGCATCCTCCGTCACATCAGGTTTGGCACAAAGGCTGGCAAAGCTGCCCGCCAGTGCGAGGTTGGCCCTCGGTCCGGGCAGGCCGCTCTTCTGAAGCATATCATGGGTAAGCACCGGCCATTGATCACGGTTGTTCATCTGCTGCTGTAGTGTTGCCGGTAGGTTTGGACTTTCTTTCATCTCATTGCCCCGTTTCCCTGCGCTTCTACTGTCTGCAAATGATTCCCTGCACATCATAGGGGTAATCTATTTGCTTCTTGACAGCAAGCATGGCAGCTTCTCCTGCCAGAAGCGACATTATATATAGTCCCAGATCAATGGAGGCAGAAACTCCGCCTCCTGTAATGACCTTGCCGTCCTGTACAATCCGCGTCTTCACTGTCTGTTCGCAATACGGCTCCAGCAGTTCATAAGCGGAAGGGTGAGTCGTAGCCCAGCGGTCCTGCAAAAATCCGGCCGCTCCCAGCAGCAATGAACCCGTGCACACGGACACCTTATAGGGGACCTCTTCGGCTCCCCGAAGCCAGGAGATGAAGGGTTCATCGTCCAGCAGCTTTCTCGTCCCCATTCCGCCCGGTACAAAGACCAGGTCATATTGCCCCAGATCCGGCTGAACCTTGCCGATCTGAACAACCAGTCCCTGCTCATCCTCCACCTGTCCGGTGAAACCGCAGATGTCCATCTCCAGCCCTTGGCCTGCTTCATAGGCCCCCAAACGGCGAATCACATCATAAAAGCCGGCAAAATCCAGAAAAGTGATACCATCAAAAAGTACAAAAGCTATACGCATCTTATCCTTCTCCTTCCGGCAATTCCACGAATTATTCGCTGTCATACGCCTGCAAAGCCACAGGTAAGGCTTGAATAACCCCGTTACCAGCAGCCGGCAAGCCCAGCAGGACTGCACTGATAACCTCTTCTCTCGTGGCTCCAAGCGCCTTGGCATGCTTCACATGAAAAGGCAGACCGCTTTCAAGACGCATCGCCGCCAACACCGAAATATAGGCAATTTCTTCTGTCTTCGGATCCAGATGGCTTGCAGCATCCAATTTCTGAACCGTCTCCATCCAGGCTTGCTGCTGCTGTGGAGCTTCCTTCATAAAAGTCGCAAAGGCATTACTTACTTGCGGTGTATTGTCCATTTGATAGCCTCCATTTCGTATAATGAGCCTTTCAGGCACTTGTCAGGATAATCGGCTTACCCTTGGTGACTACGATCGTATGTTCATACTGGGCTACCCGGCTGCTGTCCTTCACACTCAGTGTCCATCCATCCGACTGCTGCTCCACGAAATCCGTTCCTGTTGAGAGGAACGGCTCAACCGTGATGACCTGCCCTTCTTGCAGCACAGTGGTTACACGCGGGTTATAGAACGGAAGGATCTCAAAAGGCTTCTCATGCAGCGATCTGCCTATGCCGTGGCTGCAGAGATTCCGCACTACTTTGTACCCGCGTTTGCGGGCTTCCAGCTCCATCATGCGGCCGATCTCGTTAACCTTCATCCCCGCTCTCAGGTGATTGATAACACTCATCATGGTCTCTTCGGTGCTGCGGCATAGATGGACAATCTCTTCATTGAACGGCGGCAGTTGAAAAGACACCCCAGCGTCCCCGTAATACCCGTTAAGCTCGGCGGAAACATCAATGTTAATCAGATCACCCGCCTGAATAACCCTGGAGCCCGGAATTCCGTGAGCTACCTCTTCATTGATACTGATGCAGGTGCTTCCCGGAAAATTATAGGTGACCTTGGGAGCAGACTTCGCGCCGAACCGCTCCAGAATCGCTGCTCCCACCCTATCCAGCTCAGCGGTTGTCATACCTGGAACTACACTTTTTCTCATTTCCGCTATAGTGTAACCTACTACTTGGCCTGCTGCCTTAAGACCTTGCAAATCCTGTGCTGTATCACTAGTCATCTGCCCACATTCCTCTCGGTTCATATCACTTCACTGGCAAATCTGAATTTGTTCTTATACTAATTCCTGTATAGAGTGATCGGAGTTCAGGGTAATCCTGTCACCGGAAACAGATCACTCTGCATGAAATCCATTTCGCATTGATGAATCCGAAAGCATTCTAGCAGCCGCTCAGCAGAACAGCCAGCGGAACCGGCACGATCAGCAGCAGCCTTTTCATGGGTTCCACCTCCAAATTCTTATGTATTCTCCAATTATATCAGTCTTGTGAACCAAATAACATTCTATCACTTTTGCAAAAAAAAGAACCTGCAATGTCTGCAGATCCTTCCCATTAAGTTCTGGTTGATACGCCATTTTATATCTGTTTCATCAACCAATTCTGTTTGCCTATCAATTTCATAAGCGCAAGCTGTTGCTCCCCCCACAGCATATCCTCTTCCTCGTCCTTAACATAATCCTTAAATAGATCATAGGAAATCGGATCGCCAATCATGGTTTCAAGGATCTCGCCAACTTGGCCTAAGCCGCTTTTTGAAAGCTCCACATCATATGTAAGCCATTCTTCGATATCTTCGTATACCGGAACTTCCTTCGCTACACCGTTCTTGACGACACCGCCAAGATCAATAATACGGTCAATGAATTTCCCGACAAACTGCATCTCTTCCTCTGCGTGTTCTGCATATTTCTCCCCAAGTTTTGACAAACCCTGGCTGGCAAAAATTCTGGACTCTATTCTGTGTCCGACAGACTGCTGCGAAAGCATGGTTACTAACATCTGGAATAACTCGATAGTCTTTTCATTTTTAGCCATAATGAATTTCTCCTCATATACTATTTTTTATAAAACTAAATTTGTTATAATTGTATTTTGCACAATCTTTTTATATATTCAAATTACTCCTTAAGTGAATCACTGTCAAGAGTGAATTAGCTTCAACCTCCTTGAACATCCAGCCGTTCGTAAAGTATATGACAACGTAGTTGAGTAACTGAAAAAATTGTATTTTCTATACTCATAGTGGCTTCGATAGTCATGTTATCCCTCGCGTATGTGAAACTTGTCCTTTTGATGCATCTAAACAAAAGGCCGATCCGTTATATCTCAACGGATCGGCCTTACGGAATGGCAGACAAATATGTATTCAATGCAGGCTGACTATTACATTTAGCTAATGGCCCCTACCGCTCTCAGCCAGGCATCGGTAATGAGAGCATGTCCAGCCGGTGAAGGATGAACCCCATCCGGTGCCCAGAACGCAGACTCCGCCTTCACAGATGCCGCAGCAAACAATCCATCGAGCGGTACCAGCACAGCACCATACTCACGGGCCAGCTCACGCACCACATGGATTTTCGGGTCCAGATCCTGGCGCCAGCCTTTGCGGTCCTCAGGAACCGGCAGCACAAAAGGCTCAACCAGAACCAGCTTGGCGCTTGTTGCTGCCAGGGTGCGTTCGATCAGATCGCGATAGGAAGCTTCGAACTGTGCAGCCGTAGTCTCCTCACCGGAATCAAACCGGCGCCAGGTGTCGTTGATGCCGATATAGATCGAAACCACAGTCGGCTTCAGCTCCAGGCAATCCTTGTCCCAGCGCTTCTGCAGGTCTGCCGCACGGTTGCCGCTGATTCCGCGGTTGAAAAAGCTCAGTTTCTTTTCGGGATATAGCAACCCAAGGCGCGCCGCTATCATCAGTGCATAGCCCACACCCAGCGAGGACGGGTCTTCATAGTTTCGGCCCCAATCGGTAATACTGTCGCCCTGGAACAAAATGATATCGTTTTCTTGAAATTCCATACTGAAAAGCCTCCTATAAAACAACAGTTATAGTATAAACAAATCTATTATAGCAAATAGATTTCGGGTGAGCACCTAATGAACAGAATTAATAGTTCCGGTGGTGAATTTGTTCACGTTCAGTTCAGCGGTGAGCAAGGCCTCATGTAGCTCCTGACCGAGCCCCTCCCTTTCTCTTCTGAAATATAGAGCTCTCACGAAATTCTTGCTGTTGACCCGGTTGATGTATTGGCTGCGGCTGCCTGGCTGGCTGCCGGAGGCCGCAAGACTACCAATCCATTCAGCTATACGTTTGCGCGCAAGCAGATTGCCGCGGATCATGGTGTCCACAATCGTAGCCATCCGTTCATCCTCTTCGTCTCTGAAGATGTATACTCCGTTGTGGAGCTTCCTCCGAACCACTTCCAGGACCTCAAGTTGTAACGGCTCATCACATTCCGGACATTGCACCAGTTCATCCAAGGCATCCGCCCCATGGGCCGCCGAGTGGGCCCAGCCGCCTTCTTCAACATAGCCGCGCAGGTCCTTCTCTTCAATGTAATAGCGAAGAAGCGCTGTCTTCACCTTCAGAAAACCAGCAGCATCCAGAAAAGGCCGTTCTCTGTGCCGCTGGATAATAAGTCCAATAACCAGTGTAGTAAAGGTTCTGGTAAACACTGTATCCTCCCCTTGGCCCCCTATGCCATGGAACAAATGCTGCTCATCCAGCAGGACCGCCGTTATCCCGCGAAGCTCGTCAGAAGAGAACAGCCGCTGCTCCAGAATCCATTCATAGAATGCCGGATAGATCAGCTCGTCCCTTAGCTCCGGCTGAGGATCTCCGATATACTCCAGCATCAGGGAGATGAAACGCTGATGCTCTTCGCCTTCACGAAGCCTGTAGTGCTCCGTTTCTATTCTTTGCAAATCGGTCATTAACTGAATTCTGACACTATTCATGGTTTCACTCCATCCATTGATTTACTATGTAAATTAACACAATACCGTAACCCTTTCCAGATCAAAAAAACCTCCAAGCCTAAACGCTCCTTACAGCATAAGGATCGGATAGGCTTGAAGGTCATATAGGACTTTGTAAAATATGATAATTAGTACGCCAGGCTGAACAGGCCTTTGATGTGGGACAAATAACGGATATTGCTCGCTTCCTTCATAAGGGTTGCAGGCAAGCCTTTGAGTGGAGTATTGCTGGCGCCGATAATCGCCACTCCGTCTTTGCGTCCCAGGCTGGCAAGCGTACCGGAGTTGATCGGACTGAAGGCTTCAGACGCAGAGTTATTCAGATAAGCATACAGATTGTAGCCGATCAGCTCGCCCATCTGCCAGGCGATTTGTGCGGTCGGCGGGTATGGACGTCCATCTGCTGCGAAGACAACGGCGCTGTCACCTGCCACAAAAACATCCGGGTGCGAGGTCGACTGCAGAAAATCATTGACTGTGGCACGGCCGCGGTTCACTTCAAGACCCGATTCACCAACAAGAGGATTGCCTTGAACCCCACCGGTCCACACGAAGGTATTAGCCACAATCTGCTGGCCATCCTTCAGATCGATCACATTGCCGGCTACATTGGTTACAGGAAGACCAGTCAGGAAAGTTACCCCGCGGGCAGTCAGGCTGGTTACCGCTCGTTCAATCAAGTGATCCGGCAGCACTGGAAGAATTTTGGGCCCAGCTTCTACCAGCATCAGCTTGATATCTTGAGCATTCACACCATACCGTTTGGTCAGCTTCGGCAGCACATCAGCAATCTCGCCTACCAGTTCCACACCGGTCAGCCCGCCGCCGCCAATCAGAATGGCCGCATCGGCAGGATTGTGCGTCTTGGAATATTCACGAATGCGTTCTTCAATATGGGCATGGATTTTTTTCGCGTCCGCAGCGGATTTCAGCACCATGCTATACTCTTCCAGCCCCGGGATGCCGAAGTATGCCGTAGTGCTGCCAAGCGCAACCACAAGGGCATCATACGTGAGCGCCGTACCGTCGGATAGCTGCACCTGCTTGTTGTCAACGGAGAATGACTTCACCTTGGCAATTTTCAGATCAATGTCTTTTCCGGCAAATAGCTTGGTAAGAGGCATAGTAACAGCTTGTTCCGAAGCACTCCCTGCGGCCAGACGATGAAGCTCGGTAATAATCTGATGCGTCGGATACTGATTGATGACTGTGATTTTAGCTTCAGCCTTACTCATATATTTGCGCAAGTTAATAGCACTCAGAAGGCCGCCATAGCCAGCTCCGAGAATCACGATATGTTTTGACATGATAATGTTCCTCCGTCCTTATTTTTGTGGATTACGTTCGCCGCTGACCTGCAGGTATGCATTCATGAAACGGAGCATTTTTTGCACCTGGGGGTCCTTGATCATTCGCATCATGCCGAACAGGCTGATCGTTTCACTGCTCTCATTGGCACGATCTTTGGCTTCGATCACTGTAGCCGCCATCGTTTTAACGGAATCTACTACAGGCTCCGCAAGCTCCTTGATAGCACCCACTGTATCACTTTTCAGCACTTCATCCGATGCAACAGCCTGCACAAAATCAAGTGATTTGGTTAATGCACCAACCAGCTGTGTAATCTGGGGAAGCTGCTCCACCAGTGTTGTTAGGGATTCCTGCACCTCAGGCTTCAAGAGCTGATCCAGGAGATCTTCTTTGGTAAAAGCTTTGGTTTGAGTAATGGTTTCTGACATAATGAGCGCTCCTTTACAATAGCTTTATTTCATATAGAAGATGGACTACAGATGAACGAAATAATTAATCTCTAAATCAATGTGATTATTATAACATTCTCTATGTAAAAAATGTCACAATCTTTTTGCCTCTATACCCTTATTTTGTGATTAAAATCACTTCTTTTCTTCGGATTTCGATATATCCCTCATTTTTGTAAAAAAATTTAGTGCAGCGTTACATTTAGTCATTGACGAAGGTAAAATGCCGTGATATGTTTAGCAAGTAACAAATAGTAAGTTCATTTATTAATGTCAGCTATTAATAATTATTAACCACTACATACACAATGGAGGAACGAACATGAGTACTTTTTCAGAATTGGTTCAAGCACGGAGATCCGCAAATAACTTCGTAGAGGGCATCGAGATTCCCCAGGGCGAGCTGGAGGAAATGTTCTCGCTGGCCCGTCTTGCCCCTTCAGCCTATAATTTGCAGCATGCGCATTATAAGGTGGTTGCCAATGAAGAGCTGAAAGAGAAAGTCCGTGAAGCAGCCTATGGCCAATATAAAATCCACACAGCTTCAGCCGTTATCGTCGTGCTTGGAGACAAGCATGCGTATCTGCAGGCATCAGAAATCTATAGCGGCCTGAAAATGCTAGGAGCCATGAGTGAGGAAGAATTTGACGGCACTATTGATGCCATCAATGGCGCCTACATTGGAAATGACGCTTTTCAGCGCGATGAAGCGATCCGCAATGCCTCCCTGTCCGCGATGCAGTTCATGTTGATTGCCAAGGACAAGGGCTGGGATACCTGCCCGATGATCGGTTTCGATTCTGAAGCCCTCAAGGCGACCCTGAGCCTGCCTGAGAATTTGGTACCGGTCATGCTTATTACCATCGGCAAGGACAACAAGCACAAGATCAGACCCCGCGGCTACCGCAAGCCGGTGAATGAGTTTGTTGAGTTCTTTTGAGTGATGCACGCAGCAAAAAGAGCCATCAGTCCCGCAGCCCGGATGGCTCTTTTTTTTGCTTAAACAGTAGTAATTTCTACGCTCTACACTCTGCGGAAACGCCACAGGATACTTTGAAAATCACCATGCAATGCAGGCAGCGGCAATCCCGCATACATCAGATGATCGCCTCCGTATACACCGCCGCCTTCCAGCCATTCATAATCCGCATCCGGATTAAGACCCTTAAGTCGCAGGTAATACAGCTTATCATTAGGCTCAGCCAGTGTACGGACATAGACCACTACAGCCTCTGACTGATCTTCTGCCGCAATCAGCCACGCCGTCTCATTTCCTTCAAAGGGGCTAAGGAGCCGGTATTGCTCCCCAAACTGAACCAGCGGACGCAGTTCTTTGTACAGCGCTACCTGTGCTTTTACCGCCGCCTTTTCTTCTTCCGTGAACTTCGTCAAATCCAGCTCATAGCCAAAATTGCCTGACATGGCCACATGGCCACGGAGTTCCAGGGATGTATTGCGCTGAACCTGATGGTTCGGAACCGCAGATACATGACTGCCCATAGCGCTCAGCGGATAGACGATACTTGTGCCATACTGGATTTTGAGCCGGCTGACGGCATCGGTATTGTCACTCGTCCAGGTCTGCGGCATATAAAACAGCATCCCGGGATCGAAACGTCCCCCGCCTCCGGAGCAGCTCTCGAACAGCACATCCGGGAATTCCGAAGTGATCCGTTCAAGCACACTATATAGACCAAGCATATAACGGTGCGCCGTTTCGCGTTGTCTTTCCGGCAGCAGCTGTGCAGATCCGATTTCAGTCATATTGCGGTTCATATCCCATTTGACATAGGTGATTGGCGCTGACCGCAGCACAGCAGCAATGCGGTCACCGATCGCCTGGCAGACATCCTCGCGTGAGAAGTCCAGCACCAGCTGTGTACGGGCCAGCGTTCTGCGGCGTTCCTGTACATGCAGACACCAGTCGGGATGCTGCCGGTACAGCTCACTGTCCGGCGAGATCATCTCCGGTTCAAACCACAGGCCAAACTGCATGTCGAGCTTATTCACCCGCCGCGCCAGATCCTCCAAACCCTCGGGCAGCTTGTTCGGATCAACCACCCAGTCCCCAAGCGAGCTGCGGTCATTGTCCCGGTGGCCGAACCAGCCGTCATCCAGGACGAACAGCTCCATGCCCAGCTCACTGCCCGCCCGGGCGATATCTTCAATCTTATCGGCAGTGAAATCGAAATATGTAGCCTCCCAGTTATTGACAAGGACAGGACGCGTACGGTCACGGAAGGTGCCGCGGGCCAGCCGCGTACGATACAGCTTGTGATAGGTTCTGGACATTGCGCCAAGGCCAGCCGCAGAGAAGACAAGGACTGCCTCAGGAGTCTGGAAGGATTCTCCCGGCTCAAGCAGCCAGTTGAAATCAAAGGGATTGATGCCCATGGATACACGGGTTGTCTTATACGGCTCAACCTCTGCCTGAGCGGTAAAACTGCCGCTGTAGACCAGACTGACTCCATATACCTCCCCATGATCTTCATCTGCCCCCTTGGAAAGAAGGGCTATAAACGGGTTATGGGCATGGCTGCTTGCCCCTCTGCGGCTCTCCACTCCTTGCATTCCGGAAGCGAGCGGCCGGCGTTCTACATAGCGTTCTCTTGCCCATGAGCCTGACAAGTGCAGCAGATCGTAGCTGGAATCGCGCAGGTCTACGCTCATGCTGAGTCCGCGCAGCAGCTTCAGATCCCCTGCTCCTTCATTTATGAAACGCACTGAACGCGTAATCGCATTCAATTCATTAAACACAGTGTAACTAAGGATGATCCGCAACCCGGCTACCGCATCTAGCAGCTCCAGCTCCAGAGTCTCCGCTTCATCCTCATGCTCGGCATAAGTCGCTGGGAGGCCTTGAAGTGCAGGTTTACCGCGATAAATCCGATGGGTATCGTACACAGCCTCGGAGGCTGTCGTCCCGTCAGGTGCCTGAATCTGGTAGGCGGGATGCCTGAAATCCCCAACACCATACGATGGATATTCCTGCGAAATCGTGTCAAAGGAGATTGACATATCTTCAGGATAGGGACTTGGCGAGAAGGAGCAGCGCTCCGTCCGCTGCAGGATAGAAGATAGCGCGGTTGCCCGGATGGCTCTCCCCCAATAGATATGAACCGGGACTCCTGTGGGCAGGAGCTGGAGAACATAGCTGGTTGCACGGCTCTGAATATGAAATATACGTTCCCCCGAATGAAATTGAATTCCCATCTGATCCTCCTAAAATTGGCGGGCGAGGCTTCGCAGTAATTATTCTAACTGGCACCGGAAGCATCGGCCTGAATTTGTTAGCATTCTATTTTCGCGAAAAACTCAATTCAACAGCATGCATTTCATGTTTGTTAGCAAAATACCTATGAATCCTCAATGAAACTGGCTTGTCCTGCAAGCATAGACTAAATTTTGTTAGCGCTATCTTAGTATACTATGAAATCTTTTTAAATTCATTAGTGCCAGCAATCATTTTGCATACTGCAGGATGGCGATTGCCGCCCGTTCCCTCCGCTCCGCGTCCTCACTCTGCAAAGCAGCCTTCAATACAGCGAGAGCCTCGGCAACCATCTCATCGTCAACTTTTCCTGCTGTTTTTGCGCTGACTAGACTTTCTGTTGTTGACTCTGTGATCCATAAATCAAGCCTGGCGCCGGGCAGCGTCCCTGTGTATTGCGAAATAACCTCCGCCTCTGTTAACCACTCTCTCAGCGTGTGATGAAGCATCGCAAGAGGTACGCTTTTTAGCCAGGTTACTCCCCGTCTGTGGCATCGCCCATCTTCAGCCGAATCGAATGTACCCGCATAAAAATAATCGCCCAGATCGCCCAGATAAGCCCACTCTTCATCCGCTATCAGCACATAATCCCCATCCTGCATGTCGTGAACGAAGATTTGAAGATGATCCAGCGCGGCATCCAGCTCAGCTCCTTCCCCAGTCCCGGCAAGAATCAGACGCTTACGCATTTCCTCCTTACCTGCATACTCCAGATCCCCCACACCGGTATAACCGATGCATACATAATTGTCCTCTAAAAACTCCTGAACCCGCTCCACACCCAGCGGCTCCGTTTTGACCTGAAACAGCTTCATCATTGGTCATCCTTCCCTTGAATCTCCGCAAGCTTATGTATAAGTAATTATACCTCAAGAAACTAAGGATACCGGAGTATAATAGCGCTTACATTAGATTGTTTTTCAAAACAGCCCCAAATTTAAGGGTTTCGCCTTTTTACGAATCCGGGAAATGACGGTATAATTCAGGTATCAACTCAAGGAACCATACACTGCTGAAAGGAAGCCGGCGGGCAGAAACATTCTCTCCGAAAATAATCTTTGGCAGATGTACTCCCTGAGATTGAGACTATATCTTTGATCCTGTTGCTGAAACTTTCAATCCATCCCGGGACGAAAGGGTATGAGCTTCTTAAAGCTCAAACATTGAACCATGAAACCAATCGTTAGCCAGCGGATGAATTAGAGAAGAATCATAAGCAGGATAGGCAAATTGAATGCCGCCTCGGACGATTTCTACCCGGCTGAGAACAAGGATAGGATAAGGAGTCTGAGAATAACATGGGTATAGTATCTACACCATAAACCCCTATTATTGATGCAAATCAATAATAGGGGTTTATGTGTGTTCCAGTCTTAGGTTCAGCCTAATAAATCCATGGGTACTGTGCAGGTCCGCTTAAGCACGCAGCAGCCGTAGCATAGAGTCCGCTCCCCTCTGAAATTCATAAGGGACCAACCTCTCTTCAGCAGTCCAGCCTTGGTCCTTAACCGCACAGAGCAGTCTCTCCAGCTCCTTGTATCTTTGGCAGGATAAGTCCACCAGCGGAAAGATCCGAATCTCCGACTTCGTAACTCTCATCAATTCCTCAATGGTCCTGAGATGGAAATCATAGTCCAGCCGGTCCCCGTACATAAACAGAAAATGTGCGGACAATGTGAGATCAAAGGTCTGGTCGGCAAACGGAAGCATCGGCAGCTCTACCGGAACATACCGTTCACCAAATTGTTGCCGGTCCAGGGTGCTGATCGTTAAGGCTGACGTCCTTGCCTGCTGTAATTCCTGCACTGAAGCGAACTCTTCCCACACAAAGCTGTCCTTGACCTTACCCACCTGCTGCACGGTGTGATCGATATCTCTCAGCCCTTTGTCCCTCAGCACTTCAGCGGAATAATCATACGCAATATCTGCGGCAACTGATGCCGCACCAAGCTTGTTTGCCTCGGCAGTAAAAGAGCAGGCTCCCGCCGGGCAGTCCAAAATACTCCGTCCCATCAGCTCCTCACGCTGAAGATCGAACATCCGTAAATACTCCTCAAACGTGCGGCCAATAAAAACAATACGCTCCAAATCCAGTTTGTTTCTGCTCATCTCCGCTCAGCTCACCTTTCCTGGTTCCTATTCTCGGCTAAATGACCGGCAGCACCGCCAGTTCCTGCCTGATGAAATCATACAAGCTGCGGATGGCCGGTTTCAAGGGGTAATCACCGATTCGGCAAATGATGCCGCAGGTCATGTCCACAGCTTTGCCCTCCAGCCTTCGGAATACAGTTCCGGGAGGGACGGGGTCGAGAGTAACCTCAGGTACAAGCGCAATTCCAAGGCCGCTCTGCACATAGAACTTCAGTGCAGACATGCTGCCGATTTCCATCGTATTCAGCGGCGGTCCGGCAGATTCCCTCAGCACGCTCTCCAGTTTTTTGCGGTAGGGGCAAGTAGGTGCTGTAATCAGCAGGCGGTTGCCTCGCAGATGATCCGCTGTAATGACGGGCGCGGAAGCCAGCGGATGGCCTTCGGGCATTAACAGCACAAATGCCTCTGTAAACAGCGGTTCAAAATGCAGCTCCTTCCCCAGCTCCGGAGCGGAACAGAGCACAACATCCAGCTCCCCGCGCAGGAGCCGGTCACAAAGCGCACCTGAACCGGAGATATCCACGGACAGCTCCATTTTGGGAAACCGTATCAAGAATTTCTTCAGGATGACAGGCAAACGGTAGCTCGCTGTGGGATCAGCAGCGCCGATACGGACATTCCCTGCTTCACCTGATTTTAAATCCGTAATGCTGCTCTGGAGCCGTTCCATATCCTTTACAATTCTGAGGCTCTGTTCATGAAACAACCGTCCCGCTTCGGTGAGTGTAATACCTTTGCCCCGTTCCAGCAATTGAACACCCAGATCCGACTCCAGCTTCTGAATTTGCATCGTGACCGTAGATTGGGCATAATTCAACTCTTCCGCTGCCCGGTTGAAGCTACCGCTCTGGACGATTGCTTGAAAGGTTTTTAGAGTTTTCAGATCCAGCTTCATTCCCTCCCCTCAACTCAAGCCTACGCATACTTAATTCAACCAAATTGAACTCATCCTTCAATTCATTCAATTATACAAAATCGAACGTGTTATATAAACTGTTGTTAGGATAAAAACACAATCAAGGAGTGAATACGAATGGAATTGTCAGGAAAAGTCGCGCTGGTCACAGGTGGAGGGACGGGGATTGGCCGAGCGACAAGCCTCGAACTGGCTGCACGCGGAGCCACAGTCGCCGTCAATTACTCCCGCTCGGAAGCGGAAGCGCTGGAAACGGTTCAGCGGATCATTGAAAAAGGCGGACGGGCCCTTGCGGTTCAAGCAAATGTAGCCCGGGATGCAGAGGTACGGAATATGGCTCAGCAGATCGCCGGAACCTTCGGAACCATCGATTTGCTCGTGAATAACGCGAGTATCACCAGACACATCCCTATAGACGATCTGGAAGCGGCCACGGAGGAGGTGTGGGATGAACTGTACGATGTCAACGTCAAGGGTATGTTTTTCTGCGCTAGAGCAGCGGCGGTATATATGAAAAAGCGCAAGCAGGGAGCTATTGTCAACCTCGGCAGCATTGCGGGGAATACAGGAGCCGGCTCCTCTCTTCCCTATGCTGTATCCAAAGCGGCCATTCATGGTTTAACCCGATCCCTGGCCCGCGCGCTTTCTCCGTACATTCAGGTCAACTGTGTAGCGCCGGGGGCAGTCGCTACCCGATGGTGGACTGGGCGGGAAGAACAAATGCGCCAGCTCGCGCCGAATCTGCTGCTCCAGCGGATAGCCGAACCGGAGGATATCGCACGGTTCATCTGCGCCGCTCTGGAGCAGGAAGCCATGACCGGGCAGATCATTACGGTGGACAGCGGACAGACATTATAAATACGAAGCAGAGTCAGCATGAGTACTTCGTGTGAAGTAAAGCTGTGAGCAAAAGCCGTCAATGATCAAAAACGCAGAGCAGTGATCCTCCGATAACGGGATGATCACTGCTCTGCTATTTTTCTAGCTATAACCCTCAGATAAACCCCTTCTAATTCAGGTATGCGGGTGAGTTACGAAGGTTCATTTCCCCACACCAGATTGCCGGAAAGATAGGCTGGAGCTTTGGTCCAGTCTGCATAATTGGTCCCCGCCCCATTGAAGGAGTAGTCCCCTGTCTGCGTATAGGTGCTCCAGTTCGATTTTACAGCCTGCATCTGGATGTCAATGCTTGCCCCAGCCGCCAGAGATCCTGCTGCGCTGGTAAATCCAATTTCCAGGTAGTAGTCTGCGCCTGTCTTGGCAGACGGCATTTTGACAAAGCTGCCTGTCACATTCGCACTGCCGACCTGGGACCAGTCACAGAAGAAGTTCTGTGTCTGCTCACCGTCAATGGTGTAGTAGTATCTTAATTTCACATCTGACAGCGAAATACTGCTAGTCCCTGTATTGACCAGCTTAAACTTTGGATTGAGGGATTGCACCGACGCTGCTGTTGCACCATTATACATCTGTACTTTAAGTGCTCCGGCAGGTGGGGCTGTTGTATCCACGACACTTACGGCCAGGGATTGCGCAGCTCCGGCACTGAAATTGAAGCTGAGCGTAGTCGTGCCCACCGCCTGTGCTGCCAGATACTCCTTCTTGATCGTTACGGTTGTCCCGCCCAGTGTATAATCCGTTCCGGACACCAGGGTGGCAGCACCGTTCTTGATCGAGCTAAGGCTGTTGCCATTCAATGTCAGTGTGACTGGAACATCTGCCTGATTCGCTGTCTTCTTGTCAAAGCCCGCGGTGACCGGTGTAATCACCGAATTGGCCGTTCCAGTTGTATCAACGACGGCTACGGTCAGCATTTTTGCAGCACCCGCACTGAAATTGAACGTTAGCTGGGTAGTGCCCACTGCCTGGGCAGCCAGATAAGCCTTCTTAATCGTTACCGTTGTCCCGCTTACACTGTAATCCGTTCCAGCTGTTAGGGTTGCCGCACCGTTCTTAATGGAGCTAAATGTAGTGCCGTTCAGTGTCAATGTGACTGGGATATCGGCCTGGTTTGCAGTCTTCTTATCAAAACTGGCGCTCGTTGGTGTAATCGACGCGCTGGTAACTGGAGGATTTACCGGATCCGCATAAAGTGTGCCTCTACCGTTCGTCCCAAGATAGACACGGCCGTATACTCTAGGGTCACCGGTAATTGCCATGTTGATTTTGGCATATTGATGGGCGTCATCATTAATCCGTACCCATGATGCACCGGCATCATCGGAACGGAAGACACCTCTGACGCCATCGATTTTGGCTACCGTATAGAGGGCCATGTAGCTCTGGCCCGGAGCGGCCATGCCAAAGCCGATCAGATCGCCTTCCTCAACGTTCGTCAGCTTGGTGAAGCTTGTACCTGAATTAGTAGAGTGCCATATGCCATATTTGCCCTCAACCGCATTGCCGCCTGCAAACCAGATATCGCCTTCGATGCCGGGCACGGCTTTCATACTGATCTGTGCCTGATTTGGCTGTAGACCAGCTACGTTATTTGTTGGGAACCCCGTTGCCGCAGTAGCGCTGAAGGTAGCTCCGCCATCTGTACTGATATAGAAGGTTCCGGCATAGAACGCATAGAATTTGTTCGGGTTCACCCGATCAGATGCCACTTTGGCGCCTGCCGGAACGCCTGTGCTTGCGGTCCAGGAGTTGCCTGTAGTTTTGGAATAGTAGACTCCGATATCCGAAGTGCTCCACAGGATGGAATTGCCGTTAGCCGATACCGCAACCTGTCCTTGTCCTGCAGTCGTCTTGGTTCCGTTCGAAGGCTCGCCATTCGGCATATACCAGTTGACACCGCCGTCATTGGAGATTCCGATTGACTTCATGCTCGGAGACTTCTCCTTATCTGCACCTCCTACACGCACAACATAGGCAGGACTCAGCTCCGCATAATCGATACCTGTTGTTGTTGCCCAGGACGGGCTCGTCTGGAACTTGACGGGTGCCAGGGTTACATCTTCATAGCGGAATCCGGAAACGTCGCCAAGCGCCGTAATCAGGTGGGCGGTTCCCGATGGAGGGCTGATCAGGCCAAGGACTGCCGTTTCTTCCACTCCTTTGGCCATCACTGAAATATTAACTTTGCCCCCGGTATCCCAGGAGCCCAAATTGTTCGTTCCGTAGATGGTGGCTCCGGTCCCGTACATCATACGATTCGAGTTGAAAGGGTCAATCTCCAGATCCCCCATCATCCAGCCTAGCTTCGGTGATGGATCTATGGAAGTAGGGTTGGTGACGCCATGATCAAGCCAAGGTGCTGCGGTAATGTCCATAGCGAATTTATACGTACGCTCAGGATAGCTGCCCCAGTCCCAGATCCGGCTCCAGGTCGCACCGCCGTTCGTACTGCGGAAAATCACCTCGTCCGGCCACCATGCATTCAGACTTGAAACCATAACGGTGTTCGGGTGCTGGGCGTCTACAGCCAATCCGCCGAAGCCATACCAGTTATCCGTTCCGGTGCTTGGGCTGATATTGGTCCAGGCTCCGCTGGCGGTATTCAGCTTCCACACTTCGCCCTTGCTTCCATCATAAGGGCCGACACCGTTACTGTAGGTGATGTAAAGGTCTCCTGTGGATGACAGCACCCCATGATGGGGCAGGAAGCCGGTTGGCTGTCCGGGAACTGCCGTCCACGTTGCTCCCCCGTCGGTACTGCGGTAGACGCTGCTAGCAGTATCGGCAACACCGACATAGATTGTTTGAGTCGGGCTGCCTAGTGTGCTGGTGCTTTTATCAAAAGTAATCCAGGATAATCCGACCAGATCATTACCGTAATCCAGTGTCGGATTCTGAATATAGGTGCCCACATTCGGGAAGGAGCTTACCTTCGACCAGGTTACCCCCGAGTCTATACTCTTCCATAATCCGTTGCCGCTGCGTGCTCCAAAAAAGAGAATGCTGTTCTTGTTGGGGTCGATAACCAGTCGCTCCCCTGCGGACCGGCCGGGCATATTGCCCCCAACCTTAAACGGCAGCGGAGTAGACTGCCAGGTATTCCCCCGGTCGCTGGAGCGCATAATCTGCCCGTTATCATCCCAGCTGTTGGTATAGGTGCCTGTAGCCATATATACCTTGTCCGGATTGATGGGGTCCGTGGCGAGCGCATCCACACCGTTCTTGTTCCAGTCTACCCAGCCTACTGCATCACTGATGGATACCCAGCTGCCAGTAGCCTGATTCCAGCGGTATGCGCCGCCGATATCGGTGCGTGCATAGATTAAATTCGGTTCACTCTGATTAAAAATAATGCCGGGCACAAAACCTCCGCCCGCGCCGGTGACAACACTTTTCCAGCTGTAGGCTTCACTTGCCGCTGCACGGGTAATCGCTGGAAAGGCGGTGAATAACGAGCTTGTCATAGCGGCCAGAAGCACAACCAGGCCCAGTTTCCGGATACGTTTACGTGTCACAATTTACGCCTCCTATGATTTGATTTTTCCCAGTCCATTCCTTGTGGTTCTTGGGCTTTTCCCGTTTCCTTGCCCTCCTTCCTGATCCCCGATCTGATCCGGCAAACAGCAGCATGTACATCTGATAACGCTTACATTATAATTGGTAAATATTATAATATGATATGGAAAATGGTTGATTTTGCGGGAAAATCGTCGTCTGTTTTTGTACCATTTTCTCGCTAATAATTACATATTAAGTATATAAGGATAAAACAGTTCCGCCCTGGGCGCCTCAAGTCATCCCGTTTCGTTATGCTTCCGAAACAGCATACTGCGTATCGCTTTCAGGCATCCGTTTCAGCGAGAAAGAGAAAGATGATTTTATTCGTGAAACATATACATTCTTATGTATTAAAAAAAGCTATTCCTTGCTGCAATATAGCTCTACAGCAAAGGAATAGCTTTAGGATCAACGTTGCCCGGTCTCTTGTCGTGTGTACCCGCTTAGCGCTATGCCCGTCCCCGCAGCAGCCCAATTGCCGCCAGCAAAAAAGACAGCAGAGAAATGCCCAGTGCAATGTACAGCAGCGGGGAAACACTGGACGTTGAATTCTGATTCTCCATAATCGCATTGTGCTCATCCATGCTCATTGAATCCTTGGCACCCGTGTCCATATTCGCCGAACCGTGAGAATGGCTGCTGCTCCCTGAGGCTGCTTGCACAATCTCGGTGATGGCATGAGGAGTATCCGTACCTTCATCACCGGACCACTGGACCAGACTGCCGTCGGCATAATGCTGGTAGGCATCCCAGGCGATTTCGCCTGCGGTATCCGGGTTCTTGGCCGTGAAGTAAAAGCGCTGGAACTGCCCGGCCTCTATCCCTGCTCCGGTCGATGTCCAGCTGATTTTATTGCCGTCAATCGTCACTTTCCAACCCGGTACAGCCTCGTACTGTTTGAATTCCGCCCCTTTGGGAATGCGCAGGTCGATCTGCACAGTGGCAGCCTCTTTTTCTGAAGGCACTTTCAGAGTATATGTCTCCCATGCACCTGTGGTTGATTCTGCCGGAGCCACGGTCACATGCGCACTGGCAGCCGCAGCGAACAACATCAGGGCTGCGGCAGAGGGTGCGGCTAAAACTGCGATTTTACGGAAAAGTTTATTCAAATTACATGTCCCCCTTTTCATGAATCACTGAATCTTCCGGTTCGTTCTATTTTTTCTTGGGGAAATCCCTTTCCCGGGAAGCCAGCCCCTGTTCCAGGGCATACCGCGTCAGCTGTGTGCGGTTCTGCAGCTGCAGCTTCTGGAGGATGTTTTTGAGATGGTTTTTGACCGTATGCTCCGAAATGCCAAGTGTTGCCGCAATTTCCTTATTCGTGGAGCCGGAGGAGACACAGCCCAGTATTTCCTTCTCCCGCGCCGTTAATGCCTCCCGCTCTTCCTTGACGGAAGTGACAGCAAATTCCTTCAGAATCTGAAAAGCCAGCTCCCGGCTCAGCGGAACCTCCTCACTGACAATCGCCAGCAGGTATTCGATCCAGGTGGACGGGGCCAGATTTTTCAGCAGATACCCTTGTGCCCCCTGCTTCAGCGCTTCGAATAAATAGGAGATTTCGTCGGAAACGGTTACGATTACGATTTTGACATAGGGATATTCCTGTTTGATCCGCCGTGTGGTCTCCAAGCCATCCATCTCCGGCATCTGAATATCGATCAGAATCAGATCGGGCATCCACTGTCCGGTCCACTCTATCGCCTCAGCACCGCTCCCCACGGCACCGATGACCTCAAAGCGCTCATCCATCGCCAGAATCTCACACATCGCCTCACGGGCATGGGCGTGATCATCCACTACAAGCACCCTGCAGCGGTTCATACGGAGGTCCCCCTTTTGGCAATTTCTACAATGGTCCCGGAATCCCCGGATTTCAGCGTAAGCGTCCAGCCCATGCCTTCCGTACGTTCCTTCATGATCTGCAGCCCATAGCTGCCGCTTACGGCAAAAGGGTCCTCATGCCGGATTCCGGCACCGTCATCGGAGACTGCAACCCGCCAGCCCTGCTCATCCGCCCGGCCGGAAATCGCAACCTTGCCCGCCCGGGTATGCTTGCGTACGTTAATCATCGCCTCACGGATACAGGAGAGCAGCTCCGCTTGTTCAGAAGGACTGAAGATTTCCTCCCGCAGATCCCAGTCCAAGGCTACGTCAATTGAAACCTCACGGGCAATCTGCGCGAGCTGCTCCTGTACCGACAGCTTAAGTAGAGACGACTGCGGACCCGTAACCGGAACCTTCAGATTGGATATAGCCTGCCGGACATAGCGGTTGACCTCATGCACGGTTTTTTTCAGCTGTCCAATCATTTCCCCGTTCATCTCGCCCCGCTCGTGCTTCTGTTCCAGGCGGTCAATCCGTACCGACAGCAAGAATAAAGACTGCGCCATCCCGTCATGCAGCTCTTTCGCCAGCGCCTCCCGGGCCTCCATTGCCGTCTTAAGCATACGTTCCTGTTCCAGCTCCTGTACATTCTTTTCCATGAGGGAGAACAGCGGTAACAGCAGGACTATACTGAACAGGAACACCAGTACAGGGGTTAAGTAATTGCCCATGTTCATGGAGAGATAAGGCATCAGGAACTGATGGCGTACAATCTCCCAAATGCCGACCATGACGGTTGGCAGCAGCAGAATAAGCAGCTTAATTCTTGTATACGTTGCTGTCCCCTCCCCTTTCTTAAGGATTACATTAGCATTCTCCCGCTAACCCGGGCATGACTCTTTAGGGCTATGACTAGGCTGTAAATGTTACAAAAATAAGTATTTAAAATTCCATAAAAACAGATGCGGCTCGCGCCACATCCGTTCATTCCGTATATTATCCATTCAATCCGCCGTTCACTGCTATTGAGCGGTCTACAAAGGCGAAGTGTACCGGCTATACCGCACATCCATTTCCTTCAGGTCTGTGCCCTGCTGAAGAAGGAAAAACGAATTCACACCTTCCGCTCCCCACCAGTTGATACCCAGTGCCACACCGGTTGCTGTCCTTGCCGCAAAAAGCAGTGAGAACATCTCCGGGAGGATTTCGCCTCCGTCATCGACGCGCCAGACTGAATAATCATCTTCCTGAATGACAGCAGGATAGTCCGCGAAGCTGAGCTCTGCATTCTTTTGCAGAACCAGACTAAAGAGCATATTCTTATCCTGTCTAGCGAACTGAACCAGATACAAATGCAGCTCTCCGGACGGGTCTGACGAAGCCGACAGGTCTGCCAATTTCCAGATCGATTGAATCTTCCGCTGCTTACGCGCCAAGATTTCCTTCCGCACCGGATGATCGGCTTCCAGCTGCTGCGGCTTGTCTGCTGCCGGCTCTACCTTAAGCAGCGACCCGGGAGCAAATACTGCAGAATCTGCCAAGTAGTAGGTTTCATCTGATGAGGCACTGCCTTCCTCAACAGTAAAAACATATCCGGACAGATTGGCAAAATTATTCGCCAGATCTCTGCCGTTGCTGTTTGCGGTGCCACGCTGCCACTTCTCAAATCTCACGGTGAGTAACTGACCGCCTTGACCAACAGCCATATTTAGCGATTTCATTTCCGCCAGCTTGCTGTCATCTTCCGATGCCGCCAGGATGCGCTTGCCTGTAAGGTCTGCAAACCCGAATCCTGCGTTCAGACTCGCGGGATCTAGTGTTGCCGTTGGTGACGGCTGCACTGGCGGATCGCTCTGTTTTGCCGAGGCTGCTGGTGACGTCCCCGGGTTACGCCCGTCCGTAGAGTCCGCTTCCTGCAAAGAGCATCCGGTGATCAGCAGAAAGACCATTACAGCAATCCCAAGCCGCTTCAGCATTGAAGTACCTCCCAGACCAGTCATTATCATTTAAAATATACCCATGCTCAGGTAACGTTCACCTGTGTCGGGAGCGATGCACAACACCCGTTTGCCGGTCCCCAGCCGCCGTGCTTCCTGCAGCGCCGTCCATACCGCCGCTCCACCGGAAGGCCCAATCAGGATTCCCTCTGTGCTGGCCAGGCTTCTAACCATTTCCAGTGCATCCTCATCGGAGACCTGGACAATTTCATCATATACCCCGGTATTCAGAATCGCAGGTACGAACCCCGGGCTGGTTCCCACCAGCTTATGCGGTCCGGGCGTTCCGCCGGAGAGCACCGGCGAGCCCTGCGGCTCCACTACAACAATGCGGATATCCGGCAGCTGCTGGCGCAGCACCTCTCCGGTGCCCGTAATCGTGCCTCCCGTCCCTGAGGTGGCTACGAACACATCGAGCCGTCCATCCATTTGGGCCATAATCTCCGGGGCCGTTGTGGTCCGGTGAATATCGGGATTCGCTTTGTTCTCGAACTGCTGCGGAATGAAGCTATCCGCGATTTCCTTACCCAGCTCCAGTGCCTTGGCAATGGCTCCCGGCATCCGTTCCGCTGCAGGAGTCAGAACAACTTCCGCTCCATATGCTTTTAGAATATTGATCCGTTCCTTCGTCATATTATCCGGCATTACCAGTATGGCTTTGTAGCCTTTGGCCGCGGCATTCATGGCTAGTCCGATGCCGGTATTTCCGCTCGTCGGCTCGATAATCGTACCGCCCGGTTTCAAGCTTCCGGCAAGCTCGGCCTGGAGAATCAGATTATAAGCTGCGCGGTCTTTCACGCTGCCGCTCGGGTTGAACATTTCCAGCTTCACGTACAGCTCGGCATCCTGAGGCCCGGTCAGACGGTTCAAGCGGACCACCGGCGTATCGCCGATCAGTTCCGTAATATTGTTGACTACTCGGGATGACATGGATAAGCCTCCTCATTACTTGTGCTATTTATCACCCCATTGTAGCGCTCTAAGGCGGCTCTTGTCGATTGCCTGGAGCAAGGCTTCAGAGGAACGGAATATTTGTATACTCCCGCTTGTGAGGTACGGATAGATATATTATAGCCTGCATCAGGCTTCCCGCCCGTATGCACTGCGAAGTCAGACTGCACCCATCCGCTAGAAGTCACCGCTTCATTGCTGCAAGTCCACAAGACCCTGTGCAAACTGCCGCGCACGTTTCAAATCGTTCTCATCGGGATGTCCTTTTTTATCCAGATTGAATCCGAGGGGACTGAACTCACCGGAGCAGTTGAACTCTGCTACAATGGTGCAGCCCTTCAACTCAAGCTTTTCTGTGATCAGCTGTTTCTTTTTAAATTCTCCGGACCCGGATGTGCAAAAAATAAATACTTTCTTGTCTGTGGCAGGCATTTTCCGGATGAATTTGAATAGCTTGTTATGAAGTTTGGATGCATAAATCCCTGAACCAAAACCGATCAGATCATAACCTTCCAGCACCTCCGGCCGGACATCCTCCACCTTCGCCACATCTGCGTTCATAACCTCTGCCATCACCTTGGCCAGCTTTTCCGTATTCTTTCTGTGGACCGACTTGTAGATAATCAATGTTTTCATAAGTGCACCTCTCTCTTCAAACCTATATTATATAATATGAATGAACTTAAAATTATTCATTCATTTATAGAAAAAAATAATGCGCATGAAGCTTAAGCTGCATTCACCCGCATGGTTCATCTTCTCACCCGTGTTCATTTCATTTATTCCGGTACCTCTGTCAGACCTTTCATCACAAACTCGACAAAGTAATCCAGGATATGCGGAAAATGCTGTATGCCAATCTCCTCTTTGTGGATATCGATATAAGGAATGGCACTGAGCAGCGCGTGTATCAGATCATCGTCCAGATCAGCTCTTATTTTGCCTTCTGCCTTCCACTTCCTAATCAGCTCGAGCGTACCACTGTTCGTGAATTCATCAATGCTCTCGATGCCGCCTTTTTCATAAAATTCCTTCTCCAGCTTGCTGAAAAGCTCCCGGTTGTACCATTCCTTCAAAATCGGATTCGAAATCATGCCGCTGTAATTCAGAGCCATAACTTCCTTCAGCAATTTCACAGGCTCATCGTCCGGGTTCACCGTCTCCATGATGCTCTGCTTCAGCTTCTCATTTTCTTTCAGATAGATCTCTATGAACAGCTTCTCTTTCGAGGCGTAATAATTGTAAAAGGTGCCTACTGCCACCCCGGCCAGCTTCGTAATATCGGACACATTGGTATCCTTGAAGCCTTTGGAGCTGAACAGCTCTTTTCCGCGATTAAAAATCTCCGTTTTTTTGTCTTCCATGGATGTAAACCCCCAAGATCTTGAATGAATATAAATATATTCATTCGAATTGTAGCATAGCAATCTCTTACTTTCAAGCTGGGGGTCTGGAGATAGGATGTTTTTAGTTGGCAGGCAACAACCGCCTCTTTCATAAAAGAAGAGACGGTTGTGTCTGGAACTAAAGCACCTCTATAAACCGGACTACGGATTAACGGTGATCGTAAAGGTAGACGTCGTATTTTTAATTGGCGTCACGGTGTTCGTGATCTTTAGATTATTGAAGACTACCGAGCCCACAGCCGGGCCTTGGCCGGGCTCAGCCGATTCGTTGGCCCAGATGCCTACACCCGACTTGGCGTCAAAAGCGTCTCCGCTCTTTTGCGCGCCGGAAATGGTAATGTTCGTGAAGATCGTATCGGCTACCGGGAATTGCGGCGAAGAACCGACATAGTTGGTTTGGAACATGATGCCATGGTAGGTCGGATCAATAATATCGACATCGCTTACCCTTATACCCTGGAAGATCTTTGAGGCTGAGAAGACCCAAATGGCCGGGAAGGTCTGGGAGCCCCAGAAATGTCCGCCTGCCCGGACAATCGAAATATTCTGGAAATCCGTTGTCGGTGAAGCCCCAAACCCGTTCATCGGATATCCGAAGTCTAGCGAGCTGATCGTAATCCCGGAATAGCAGAGTGTGTCGGCAATGTAAATGTTGCGGAAGGTGTTGGCATAGCCGCCATAGACCGCCACCCCGGCTGCACGCCAGGTCAGGATTGAGGTCAGATTCTCATACACATTATCCCTCATATCAGAACCGCCGGAATCAATCGCCGAGAATAGCGCAAAGCTGTCGTCGCCCGTAGCCCGGGCTTCATTGTTGGAGACAAGATTGTTCGTACTGCCGTTAGTCATATTGATGCCGTCGGCAAAGGTGTTGCGGATGCGCGAGTTTCGGATCACCATGTAGTCGGTGTTCGCGCCCCAATACATACATACCTGATGTTCGGTCCAGATGTTGTCGATCGTAATGTTCGATACATTGGAGAAGTCGAACACTTTGCCGGGACCGTCGATCCGTGAGGTATAGTTGCCGAAATAGGCAAAGTTGGCAAAAGTGGACCCGTTCGCAGAAGCTTCCGCCCGGAAGCCGACATCTGTGTTATCCTGGTTAGCCGGTGCCATGAAACGGGTATACCAGGGTCCTGCGCCAATCACCTTCACAGCCTTGCCATACACCTGAAATTTGCTCGCTGTCTGATATGTTCCGGCAGGGAGATATACCCCTATAAGGCTGCCGGTAGTGTCCATCCGGACTTTGTCGAGCGCATTCTGCACATCCTGGTGCGTGAACCCGGCCGGAACAGTGTATCTGGCCGGGTCCGGGTTGGCAACCGGCGATACCTGCTCCAGACTGATGAAGTCAATCGCATACTGTGAGGTGTTCGCAGCATCCTTTTGCAGGCGGATCGTGCTTCCGGCCGGAATCGTGCTGTCGAACATCATATTGGCTTCGTCATAGATGTGGCGCGGCGAGCCGGCGCTTGGCGAATTGCCGGGGCTGGTCTCCGAACCATACAGCCAGGCGTATTTAGAGGTCAGACTGATGGCCTTCGTGAACGCCCCGTTGACATACACGTTCAGCGTAGCATTGGTTCCATCGCCACTGGCCGAATCGGGAATGGAAAAACGGGTGACGAGCGTGTTCGTGCTGGCTTTGGTGGTGAATTCCACATAGCTGCCTGTCGAGTTCAACGTAACAGCTCTTCTGCCCGAGGCTTCACCTGCCAGATCGCCGATATTACGGTTCGGTGCAAGCTTGACAGCTCCACCACCAGTCACTCCGTCCTCTGCCTCATACATGTCGTAAGGCATGTTAGCCCCGCGGCCGATGTACAGCGGTTGAGTCTGGATATTGTTCGCTCTTTTTACTGCAAGCTCATTGGCATCTGCGGCAATTTCACTCTTCACTGTGTATTTACCGTTTGCAGCCGTCCAGGTGCCAAGTGTAACCGGTGTTGTCGTAGCTCCGCTGGCAATGGCCCCGCTGTAAGAGCCGGTCAGTGTTTTGACGACGGTATTCGTTGCAGTATCCGTCACGGTTAGCGTAAGGTTATGCGCCCCACTGGAGGAAGCGGCTGTTCCCTGGTTTTTGATAGCGATCTGGAAGGTTACGGTATTGCCTCCGGCCGGATTGCCCGGCGTCCAGCTTACCGGAGCAGCGATCAGATCCGAGCTGGATACCGGATTCACTGTAAGGGAAGAAGGATTCGTGTAGCTGTTATTCCCCTCATTGAGCTCGATGACCGCATTGCTCTCATCAACCTTGGCGCTCAGCGCATACGTTCCTGCATCCTTAGCACCAATGTTCAATGACACATTGCTTGAAGCGCCGGCGGCCAGAGAACCGACCGGCGCGGTTCCTACCAGGGTTGTGCCCAGGTAGAAGCTGACATTTGTCGCGGCGGAAGCAGCGCTTCCGGCGTTTTTGACAGCGGCAGTTAATGTAATGGAGTCTGTCTCAACCGGAGCAGACGGCGACCATGACATTGATGTTACAGTCAGATCCGGATTGGCTGCCGGAGTACCGATAATCTGTAGTTCAGCCACCTGTCCGGCACTTGAACCGGAATTGGTAGTGATTTTCAGCTGAAGCTCACTCACCGTGGCAGTAACCGGAATGGTCACGGAATTACCATTAGCCGGATTAAATGTATACATAGCTGCTTGAACCAGACTCGTGAAGGTGGAGGCTGCCTGATTATGCCCGAGCACCTCAATCGTTTGGGTACGTGTAGACCAGGTGGAAGCGGGATTCAGCTTTACGATAACCGAGGTCACACTGGCATTAGCACCAAGATTGACGCTCAGAGTATTGGGATAGCTTCCGCCCGCACCTTCCCAGTAAGTTGCCACATCGCCGTCATTGGCATTTGTTGGCACGAACGTATAAATGGAGGAAGACGCATTAATGCTTTTACCAACAGCCAGATTGGACCCCGGGCCTGTGCTTGGTGTGGCTGTTGGCGAAGCAGATGGCGTTGGCGTTGGTGTTGGTGTCACCGCTGGCGTTGCCGTAGGAGTCGCTGTTGGCGTTGCTGTAGGAGTCACCACTGGCGTTGCTGTAGGAGTCGCTGTTGGCGTTGTGGTGGGTGTGATTCCCGGCGTAAGGATCAGTTGGTCCAGATTTACGTTGCCGGAATCCGTAGGATCATATTTGTAAGCAATCGTATTGGTTCCGGCAGCTAAGCTGAGTGTTTCCACTTTGGTTGACCAGGTATCCCAATTCGCCAGATTATTGAGCGAAGTCTGCTTGACCTTTGTGCCGTTAACGTACACACTGAGCGACTTGGTGCTGCCCGAGGCATTGGCGTATCTCAGGGCGGCGTCGTAGCTGCCTGCAGAAGCGGCTGTAACCGTAAAGGCTGTGGATGCTCCCTGTGTAAGATATCCATCAACAAAAGCTGATCCGGTATAGCCGCTGTGGTCGGTATTGGTTTTGGCTCCGCCGGATAATACTGCTGCTTCCGCTTCATAAGTCCCGTTAGGGGAAGCCGACGCGCCGTACACCTCGAATTCTGATACTTGTGCCGCCGGCCAGCCTGTATTCGCGGTGAAATTCACTTTAAGATAGCGGGCTGTGGCAGTCGTGAAATGAATGGTTACCGTGTTCGAGCTGCTGGAAGGATTGAATGTGTAGCTGGCTGAGGCCGCAAGATCGCTGTAAATGGAGTCATCGGTGCTGCCCTGAACCGAAAGCGTTTGCGTTCTTGCCTCCCAGGAGGCCGGGAGCTTTAGTACCACCTGATTCACACTGCTGTTTGCGCCAAGATCCACTTTGATCCATTCGGGAAAAGCATTACTGGCGCTCTCCCAATACGTTCCCTGATTGCCGTCATTTGCGTTTGATGCAATGTACACATCTCCGACTGAACTTGCCGTAACCGTCTTGCCTGCTGCCAGATTCCCCGCCGCCGAGCTGACAGCCGGAAACAGCGCCAGCTGGCCTACGAACAGAACTGCGACCAGGCAGTACACGAGAAATGTTTTTCTGGCAGATGCTTTATTTCCTGTTAACATGGACAACCACCTCCCATAATTATAGGACCCGTCAAAAAAGTATGCGCTTACAAAAATTCCTTTTAGGCTTGGCCTTCTTCCTGGATTTCACGTCCCTCCCCTGTTGTAGATAATCTGTTAATTAGCCAGTTATCTGTTCTCCTGCTCCCTGGGAACCCTGCAGACCACAAACCGCAAGCACAAGACATATTGACCGAGCCTGGAGACTCCCCCTAATAACTAACTAATTATGGTAATAATATAAGATATCGCTAGATTTTGATCGAGGGCTTATTCTATGAATAATATGTGCAATAGTACGATTCGTGGGTATTCTGATGATATTATTACAGCCCCAGCAGCTCACGGAGTTCTGCAAATGTACTGACAATGGCTATATGGGAATGGTTCATTCGGTACTTTCCAGACAAAAAAAGAGCCCCGCCGTCTCCGACAGGGCCAAGGTCTATTATAAGGGGGGTCATAGGATGACTATAACCTCTGAAGCTTAAATCTATATGAACAGGAGATAAAGCTTTGCTGAAAAAGGTGTCCTACTGTGATACATAGATGTTATACATTGAACCGGGCGACCAATCCTTGCAGCCCTTGAGCCATTGAGTTCAGGACACTTGCGGAGGACGCGATTTGCTCTACCGATGCCATCTGTTCCTGCGAAGCGGCAGACACCTGCTGGGTACTAGCCGCAGTAGTCTCAGAAATTTGCACTACAGTGCGGATAGACTCCACAATTTCTTCAGTAGCTGCTGTAATTTCTTCCACCGCTCCGGAAACTTCCTGCACCTGGCCCGCCAGGGAATCGATAGAAATGCGGATTTCGCCAAAGGATCTGCCGGCTTCTTCAATAACCGCCGTCCCTCCCTGCACCTCGCTCATGCTGTTCTTCATGATCTTCACCGCATCGTCGGCATCGGATTGAATGCCGGCTGCCATCACGGCAATGAGATTGGCTGATTCACCGGACTGCTCAGCCAGCTTGCGGACCTGATCCGCGACCACAGCGAAACCGCGCCCCTGCTCTCCGGCCCGTGCCGCTTCAATCGTTGCGTTCAGTGCCAGCATATTGGTCTGCGAGGCAATGCCTTTGATAACATCGACAATGCTGGCGATCTCACGCGAACGGCCCACAAAGCTCAGCACCTGCCCGGACAACGTCTGGATGGAATGATTAATTGAAGCCATTTGCTGAACTGCCGCCTGCAGGGATTTATCACCGGCAACAGCGTATTCGCTTGAACGGATCGAAGCTTCAGAAATATCCTGCACACTGGAGGCGATCTGCTGAATGCCAATGGACATCTCTACAATCGTGGTCATATTGGTCTGCAGATCATTCATCTGGCGTTCATTGCCGGAGGCTACCTCACCCATAATACCTGCGATCTTCTCTGTAGTCTCGGCAGTCATTCCACTGTCGGAGGTAAGTTTTATGGAGGAAGCTGCTAATCCGCTTGCCGATTCTGACACCTGCCCAATCATTACTGCCAGATTATCCGTCATCTTGTTGAAGTTCATCGCCAGCTCCCCAATTTCATCCTTACTCCGCACCGAGAGCTTACGGGTCAAGTCAGCATCGCCTTCAGCAATTTCCTGCAGCTGCACGTTGACACTGCGGAGCGGCTTGAGGATCCGCGCCGACAAGAGCAGTGCAATTACTGCGGCCAGCAGCACGGACAATCCTGTCACGCTCAGGCTGACATCCATCGCGAAGCCGCGGTGATTGTCGGCTTCACTCTGTTTCTTCTGGATTTCTTCGGTCAGCACATTCTGAAGCACCAGCTGGGAATCAATAACTTTATCCAGGGAGAGCGTTGTGAACGCTTTTTGGGCTACAGGGAAATTCCCCTCCTTCGCTTGTGCGAAGGCACTATCCAGCACCGTCAGATAATTAGTCCATTCATTCTGCAAATTGGTAATTCCGGATTGCTCTGCTTCGCTAAGCCCGGTGGCCTGGAGTTCCTTAACCGCCGCTGTAATTTCAGGAATCTGAGCTTCATAGCTGCTAAGGTATGTCTTCCGTTCCTCATCCGTGTTGCTCATCACATACCTTGCTGCCAGCCCGTCGGCTGTGCGGATCTTGTCCGTCAGCCCCTGTACCAGTGACAGCTTGCTGTAATTGCGGTTAATCTGATCCGTCAGCATGCTGACCTTGCTTTGAAAGAAGGTATTGCCGGCAATAGCGACAAGAAACACAATAATGACTGCGGCAAAGCCGAATAATATTTTGGCGCGTATCTTGGTGAACATAAGTATTCCTCCGTATCTGTATGTACTTTTGGGTTGGCTGCAATGGTGATCCGTTATGTAGAGCTTAATCGTTATGACGGTCTCTCTGCTCTCCTTCCTTTTGCTGAAGTTAAGTATTTCCTGATACGTCCATCCTACTTCTCCAAGCTTAAATGAAACTGAAGTAAGGCTAAGAGTTGTCTTAGTTTCCTTTACAACAAAAAACCGCCCCTCCTGCCCTAGCGCAGGAATTGACGGTTTGGATTATTCATACAGATTGCCGTTCGCCAGCAGAGCCAGCTTGTTCTGATCCAGCACACTGAGGCTTCCTTTTCTGCGCTCAATGATACCTTCCTCTACAAAACGGCGCACGATCCGGTTCAGATGCCGGTAGCTGGTTCCGAGTAAATCCGCGGTTTCAGCAAGTGTAGCTGTACGGATCTCTTCCACGCGCTGGCCGCCGCTGTCTGCAAACAGGGACAGCAGATAGCTGGCAAAGCGGTTTTCCAGCGGATATAGCAAATTCAGCGCCGTAGTCTGGCCAAGCGTATACATTTTGTGGCTAAGCTCTCCTACCAGATAACGCAGAAGTACGGTATTTTGCTCAAACTCCTTAAGAACCAGCTCGCGTCCGGCAACCAGCAGCAGGCTTTCGTCCACCGACACCACTTCATTCTTGACCGGATATTGCCGCAGCAGCTCCACATCCCCGATCAGCGACATCGGTCTCGCAAAACGCACCAGCAGCGATTTTCCGTTGGGCAGCAGTGTATGAATCTTGAGCCTGCCCTGCACCAGAATATACAGATGCTCCAGGTGGTCACCCACTGAACAAATAGCCTCCCCGTCACTGTACCGCCGCAGCTCCATTCCGGAAATCGCCCCGCTGCTGAATATATCTTTCAGACCATTTTGCCCGGCCAGAGCACTGACCTGATCACGGTCTGCAATCCACTGCATCAGCCGCTTCCTCCCCACCTCTGTCACGAATGAACTAAATGTAACACAGCAGCGGAGAATCAGCCAACACCCGGCTCACAACATAATGAAGGTATCTTTGCATCTTGGCGGATCATTCTACTTGTCAAAGTAATGCTCCAGGGCCCGCTCGGCACGGAACTTCGCCACATTGAAGGCTGGCCATTTCCGCTTGGTTGTCTGCTGACCTTCCCACTTTTCGCGGAGGACCGCATCCAGCTTGCCATTCTCCTGCTTATTGAAGCTGATCAGCAGCGGCAGGACGTCCGGTGACAGCCGGGATAGATAGCTGGTGTCAAGGACGCCGCTCTTCTGATAGCGCTGGATATTCTGCTTGGCGATAATATGATCCATGCCGATATAGTTCACCAGTACATAGGATAGCAAACCTAAGGCGAGACAGCACTGCGCGAGCGGGAACTGCACCCGGCTGATCCGCACCGCTGCTAACACCAGTAACAGTCCGAGGAAGATCATAAACGCATGCACCAGAAACCGGATATACGTGTAGCCATAAGCCTCTTCATACAGCATCAGCCGGGAATAGGCAGAATACAGCATGATTACAGAACAGAGTACGAGGATATAGAGCAGAATATGAACAGTTGTACGCAGCAGGCTTCTCTCCGGGCGATCCGAATGCAGGGACAGCAGCAGCAGAACGAAGTTGATCGAAGTCACTAGAATCAGCTCCAAAAAACCGCTCCGCGCATAATCGGCATACGTGCTGCCCTGCGGCAAGATGCCATCCCAGGCACCGAAGAGGTAGGAAAATTGTACGCTGACGAACAGCACATACACCGTATTGATGACGGTGAGAATGGTAGTAAGGATCACCGGGTCCACTTTCAGCGCCAAAGGCTCAGGAAGCAGCTCCAAGGCAGAATCCGGGACAGGCAAGATTTCCATATTCAGCTCCGGCTTAGGATTCCATATATACACCTTGTGATCGACAAAGCCCCAGAGGAGGCCGAACATGCCCAGTCCCAGCAGGATCACCCACAGCAGACGCGCAATCCCTTCGCCAAAAGAAATCCGGGCCAGCATCTGCGGGAATTTCGCCAGCATTTCATGGAATACCCCGTCTGCCGAGGAGAGCAGTGAGGTTACAATCAGCAGCAGCGGTAAAGAGATTCCCAGTCCGATTAACACCTTGATCAGCACTTGCTTCCGTTCGTCTTTAATTTTCTCCCCGCCGAAGATTCTGCGGATGATCTGTGGAGCTGTTCCCCAGTGCCGCAGACTTTGGGCAAAAAAATGCTCAGCAGCCGCCCCTATAATCCCGATCCTGCTCCAGGAGGGCTGCTTATAGCTCAGCATATAGGTCATATGTAATAAAATCAGCGCCGGAATAACCAGCAGATTCAGTCCGAAGAAAACCCAATTTGCAAATAACGCATAGGTCAAGGAAAGAAGCACAATTGCTCCGAGCCAGATATAGCTGACCACAGAAGGCTTGCGCAGCTTGTCTTTGGCAAAATAGAACACAAACCCGTAAAACAAACACACAAAGATCGGATAGGATACCCCTGGCACTGTACCGTAAAACAGATACTGGTTCAGGACCGCCAGCAGAAAAGCCGCCCCCAGAGCCTGGAGAGCCCGTTCCTGTTTCATTGCGGATGGATCATTCATGGTAAATACCTCCATCTTCTTACTTTCATATCCTGATTTTAGCTGATAAAATAAGAAGAAAAAGAGAAAGAATATACGGTTTATTTCCTATTTTAAAAAGGAGACCCGACTCATGAAGCTGCACAGCCAATTTCTGATGCTCCACTCGCACCATGGAGGACCCGCTGAAATCTCTATTACTCTGGATGAGCTGGCCGCAACCTTTAACTGCACTCACCGCAATGCGCTCCATATTGTTCATAAAATGGCGGGGCAGGATTGGATCACCTGGACCCCCAGCCGCGGCCGGGGAAAACGTTCAAAGCTGGTGTTTCTTGTGGAAGCAGAGGACATTGCCCTGCAGTCTATGAAGCAGGCCATCAGCAGCAAAGACATTGGAAGTGCGATTGAGGGTATACGCGGACATGCAAGGTCCTCCTCGCTTCAGGATACGCTGCAGGGCTGGCTGCTAACCTATTTCGGACATCATTCGGAAATCCGCAGCAATAAGGTCATTGATACACTGCGGCTTCCGGTCACCCAGAAGCTTCACACCCTGGACCCGCTGTATATGAATCTGCTGGCCGAGTCCTTCGTCTCCAGCCATGTATTTGACGGATTAGTTGGAAGAAGCGGGGAACGGGGCATTGTTCCGGGCCTGGCCCACGCCTGGGATGTGAATGACAACCGCACTGAATGGACGTTTCATCTGCGGAAAGAGGTCCTGTTCCATCACGGAAAAGTACTGTCCGCCGAAGATGTGGTCTATTCGCTGCAGCGGCTGATGCAGACCCCACAGCGGACGCTTTACAGTTCTATTTTCAAGGAGATCACCGGGGTCGAAGCATTGAATACCACCACGGTGCGCATTGTGCTGCGGAATCCAAATGAGCTGTTTCTCCCGTTCCTCTGCACCAGCCGGGCGGCGGTGGTTCCGCGTGAGTTGGTGACTGCAACAGGGAGCGCCTTTGGCCGCAGACCGGTCGGTACCGGACCCTTCAAGCTGGTAGAGCTGAATGAGGATCTCTGCGTGCTGGAGGTATTCCCTTATTACTATCAAGGCCGGGCACATATAGACCGTGTGGAAATTCTTCATGTCCCGATCGGCAACGGGCAGATACAGCCGGATACGGTTTCCGCCTTTCATATTATTCACAATCCTTCGGCAGGGGACTCCTCTTCGTGGAGCCAGATTCATTCCGAATCCTGTGTGCGCAAGTTTGTCACCTGCAACACAAAGAAAAACGGACCCTTAAGCGATCCCCTGCTCCGTGCAGATATTCTGTCTTGCCTGAATGAAACAACACCAGCACCTGTCCCCGATTTCCAAGTCACGCAGCCAGGGGTTTTGCAAATTGCCACTATTCCGCAATATCTCGGGGATGCCGAGCATATTGCTTCCCGGCTGTTACGGCACGGGTATGCCTGCAACGTTTTGGCGGTCTCGCCGGAGGAATTCAAAGGTCCCGTGCGCCTGCAGGCCGATCTCATTGTCTTCTCCCTGCTCCGGGATCAGGACGAGCAGCTTCGGCTATTCGATCTGTATACGACGCTGTCTCAGCATGTGGATCCCGGGACAAGGGCGGATATTGAAGGCACACTGAACCTCATCTCAAGGGAGCCCGATCCCGCATCAAGAACTGGCAGCTTCACACGGATTGAGGACAAGCTGACAAGGGATCATCAGCTGTACATTCTGTACGAAAAGCCGGTGCAGACTGCATATCTCCCTTCCGTACGCGGTGTGACCTTCAACAGCCAGGGCTGGGTAGACCTTCGCCATCTCTGGTTTCCTCGCGGCATGTAAAACAGCCCCGGCGGAGGTTCCGCCGGAGCTGTTCGTTCGTGTGACTGTTGGGGTCAGCTTCCGGGACAACTTCCCGCTTGAGTAAGGCCTCTATACCTTGCCCGGGAGATTGTCCACAAGCCCTTTGCCGATTACATTGGCGGAAGGCGGTTTCTTACCGACCTCTCTGGCCCACACGGAGAGCTGACCGATATGATGAATTTCGTGGGCAATCATATGGCGCATGATCTCCCCCCAGGCATTGGCTGCCATCGATCCGTCTGGCTGCTGTTCCGTAAAGACATTCCGCTCCATCCCTTCATTCCAGCTCAATACAAAAGGCTCCACCTCCAGCCGGAAGCGTGCATCAAGCTCTCTCACCTTCTCCAGACTGCTGAACTCGGCAAAATCCTCCTGGAAATCAGGCTTGCCTACCATTCCCATGGTCCAGCTCCACTCCACATCGGCAATATGAAACAATGTCTTCAGAATTCCGCCAACCCCGCCAACCCGCGGCTTGAGCAGTTCCTCCTCCGTCAGGTCTTCACACCACTTGTACCACTCCTCCCGAACCATCCAGTTATAGCGGAAAAACGTCTGCATGAAATCCCTCCAATAAAAAGATATGAGAACGGCAAACAATTGTTAAATAGATCACATTTGTTTCCAGTTTATCACATCAGAGCAGGGATACGGGATGTAAAAAATACATATAGCCGACTTTACAGCCTACACAGCTATTTATTTCACCGATCACAATTGCAATCATGATCATGCCAAAGTCCGGAGCATAACCGGAGCCCAGGGTAGAGATCAGAAGTGGCATAGTCTTCGTCTCCGGGGGCTGCCGTACAATCAGCGGCCAGAGATAGTTATTCCAGCCCGACATGAAGGTAATGATGGCACCGGCAAGGCAATACCAAGCAGGAAAGACCTTTTTTCACAGTAGGGTAAGACGAGGGATTACTCCCTCGGACTCCCCGTCAAACCGTGCATGCGGATTTCCCGCACACGGCTTTCCTTCGTCAGTTCCCCATCTTCAGGAGTGAGTTTCCTTCATCCGTCGCCGGATTGCTTATTTCACTCCTGAATTAGGAACGTGTGGTGAGTAAGCTTGTTAGAAATACCATTCCGGCTGATTCCAGTACTTTGTTTGGTATCAGCCGGTTTGACACCGTAGATCTCTTTTTGCGCATAAAGGCTCGCACCCTCATTCGCGTCCATTGATCCAGACGTTCAAAC
>NZ_LVWI01000049.1 GCF_001909055.1 Paenibacillus helianthi | reverse complement strand
GGGGGTGTCCCATAAGCCATGAAATGGCTACTTGGGACATCCCTTGTTTTTGGAGTCGGACAAACGTTGTGCTCCGTGAGGACGCTCCGCGAACGGACCGTTGTTCCAATCGCTCTTGTGTCCAGATTTTTTTTATTCCCCTTAGCGGTGAAAATCCGGACACAAAGGCGAACGCTATCGCTTTTCCACAATCGTTCCGTCCTCTCCGCTGTTTAAGCGGGAAACATACTACAATATTTATAAAAACGCAAAAAAGAAACCACTCTTTTGGTAAAATGGAAGTGCGACCAACCATTTCAAAGGAGGGTTTCTTTTGTACATTCAATATACCATGGACCAACTTTGCTTGCCAATGGATTTAGAAGAAGATATCCCAACAAATCACCTCGTTCGTGTCGTGAACGCCGCCGTAAATCGACTCGACGACGCCCTCTTTGACGCGGCCTACCCTGGCGGTGGCCGCGACAGCTACCACCCTAAAATGCTGACCAAAGTCATTATCTATGCCTATACGCAGCGAATCTATTCCTCCCGGCAAATCGCCAAAGCGGTCCGAGAAAACATTCCCTTCATGTGGCTGGCTGGACGTCAACGTCCGAATTTTCGCACGCTCAATCGCTTTCGTTCTGAGCGGATGAAGGACGTCCTTGAAAGGGTATTTACCGCCGTGCTTCAATTTCTTGCGGACGAAAAATACATTTCCCTAGAGCATTACTTCGTGGATGGCACCAAGATCGAGGCCAACGCGAATCGTTACACCTTTGTGTGGGGCAAAGCGGTTAGTAAGCATAAGGCCAAACTCCAAGAAAAGGTACATGCTTTGTTTGTCGACATTGAGGCCGCAGAGAAACGAGAAGAACAGGAACACCGTGGCCAGGACCTGAACGAACTCGGCGAGTCCGCCGAGATTGACAGTGCGAAACTGGAACAAATGACTCAGGCGCTGGAGTCGCAACTGCTGGAGAAGCCTAAAGACAAATCCTTAAAGAAAGCTGTTCGGAAGCTTCGTAAAGACCTGCTTCCAAGGCTTGTTAAATACGAACACTACCAGAAGCTGCTCGGGGACCGAAACAGCTTTAGTAAGACCGATCCGGATGCCACCTTCATGCGGATGAAGGAAGATCACATGCGAAACGGTCAACTCAAACCCGGATACAACGTACAGATTGGGACCGAAAATCAGTTTATTTTGGCGTACAGTCTACACCAAAGACCCACCGATACCCGCTGTTTGCAACCGCATTTGGAAAAGGCAAGGCAGATCCTGGGGGAGCATCCGAAGGTGGTGATTGCGGATGCAGGCTACGGCAGTGAAGAGAACTATGCATATTTGGAAAATGAACACGTAAAGGCCGTAGTCAAATATAGCAGCTACCACAACGAAAAAAGCAAAGCGTGGAAAGAGAATATCGGAAAGATAGAGAACTGGACGTACGACAAAGCCAAGGATACATGGAAGTGCCCAGCCGGACAAACACTGCATTTCCGGAAAGAAAGCAAGGAAGGAGTGATGAAGGTTACGCCTTGGCCGTGCGCCGGATGACGGAACCGGAGAGTGTGTTTGGACAACTGAAGAACAACCGGGGCTTCCGGCGATTTCTGCTTCGCGGCATCGAAAAAGTGACGCTTGAAGTCGGGTGGCTTTCACTTGCCCATAATCTGCTGAAGCAAGCCACCCATGACCAAAAACGCAAAGCAGCGATCCTCCAATAACGGGAGAATCGCTGCTTTGCTCACTTTTTGTGGTCTTAAGAATGAAGAAAGCTGTCTAAATCATAGAAAACCCACTTATGGGACAGCCCCTTTTTTATATTTCAGGGCTGCTTCTGTTTATTGTGCAGGGAATTGACGAAGGTGATGGAATGTAGTAAATTACAGGTATCCTATAACTAAAGGGGAAATTTTGATGTTGGTGAGCGTTCTTAACTAAGCAATTTCATATCATCTAACCCGTAAGCTACATAAGGCCCGCTCTTAGAGTAAAGCAGGCTGTGTTTGAGTATGTCCAGCAGGATGTGCTCGTGCTTCAGGGAAGGTGAGTGAATTAGTTAAGGACACACGCGAAGCGTCATATGGCCTCTTTACGGCTAATGTTCTCTTTGTGATTTAACCGTGCTCTTGCAGCGCGGTTTTTTCTGTCTTCAGGCTGAATATCCCCAAAGGGGCAAGTGGCTGAAGCACAAAGAGGATTGCAGCAGTGAATGAGGGCAAAGACAGCCGTAGTGGCAGTCTTTGCCCTTTTTTGCGTTACGGACAGATCAGCAGCCCGCCTGAGCGTTCAGGTGAGGGATAAGGGAGGAACATTGAACAATGAATACACAAAGCCAGATCACTCTGCAATATGAGGAAATGAGGGCAGAGCTTGGACGTCACACCGTATCTTATGAAGGGAAAAAGGCGGTAAGCGGCCTTGAGCCTATGACCTATCTTCCGGCCATTCACAGGGCGCTGGATGAAACTGCTGAGGCGAAGGAGCTTTTGGAAAGAGGAGCAAGCGTACCGATTCCCTCCCTTGAGGGAATGGAGAACCTAATGTCGCTGCTAGGAACAGGATATCTGTATAGTGAGAAGGATTTCATGGCAGTATCGGTGTTTCTGCAGAGCTGCAGCCAGCTGCGTAAATACATGAAGGCCAAAGAGCAAACGGCTCCACGGATTGCTTCCTATGCGGCTTCTCTAGTGGAACTGAGAGACGTGCGGGAGGAGATTGAACGCTGTATACGACTAGGGACCATTGATGACCACGCCAGCAAAGGGCTGGAACGGGTCCGGAAACGATTGGCTGTAGCCAAGGATCGCCTGCAGAGGAAGATAGAAGCTGTAATGTCGAGGCATCAGGGAATCCTTCAGGAGAACCTCGTCAGCATGCGCGGTGGGCGGTATGTAATTCCTGTAAAGCGAGAATATCACAAGCAGGTAAAAGGAGCGGTACTGGATCAGTCAACCAGCGGACAGACCGTATTTGTAGAGCCCTATGAGATCGCCGCCATGCAGGGGGAGCTCGAATTGCTGGGGGCTGAGGAGGCTAGGGAAGAGATGCAGATTCTAAGCATGCTGACTGGGCTTTTGGAGAAGGAGCAGGCGGCGCTGCGGCTGAATATTGAAATTACAGGCAACTATGATTTTATTTTCGCCAAAGCCAAATATGCGCGTACAATGGGTGCAAGAAATGTTGCCCTGAATGACCGCGGTTACTTGAGGATGAATGGGGGCCGGCACCCTAATCTGGATGGGATGATTCCAGTGAGTCTGGAATTCGGCAATGGCTACAAGTCCCTTATCATCACCGGACCAAATACGGGCGGCAAAACGGTAGTGCTCAAAACGTTGGGGCTGCTAACCCTAATGGTTCAATCAGGGCTGCTAATCCCTGTAGAGCCAGACAGCGACTTCACTGTGTTCTCGGATGTCATCAGCGTGATTGGCGACGGACAGAGTCTGACACAGTCTCTAAGCACCTTTTCAGCCCAGATGAAGAGTATAGAGGGGATGCTTAGAGATGCGGGCAAGGGTGTACTGCTGCTGATTGATGAGCTGGCGGCGGGTACGGACCCTGGAGAAGGCTTCGCGCTTTCGATTGCCATTCTCGAGGAACTGAACCGCAAAGGGGCAAATATTATAGTTACTACTCATTTTAATGAACTTAAGGTCTTCGCCGCATCCACCAGCGGGTTCCAAAATGCTCGGATGGAGTTTGACAAGAATACGCTGCAACCGATCTACCAGTTGACTATTGGTGAAGCGGGTGAAAGTTATGCCCTGCAAATTGCCGAAAAATTGGGCATCCCCGAGTCTGTTATCCGGCGCTCGCAGCAACTTGTAGAAGGGCAGCATGAAGTGGACGGAGATAAAAGGTACTGGAACAACGTTAACCGTTCAGGACACGGCAAATCAGGTGAAGGGTTCAAACATGTGGAAGGGAATGATTCCCCTGAGAAAGAGCTGGCTTCAAGTGTTTCTGCAGGACTGACAGAGGACTTATCAGGAGACCTAAACTCTGCTCAAACAGGTGATGGCAAGGAACAGAAGAAGGAATATGAAGTAGGAGATGCGGTGTATGTGAAGCCACTGGGCAGAACGGGAATCGTCTATGAGGCAAGGGACGGAATGGGAATGGTTGGCGTTATGATTCAAAAGCAAAAAATGAAATTCAACCATAAACGTCTAAAACCATACCTCTCTAAAGAAGAGCTCTATCCGGAGGAATATGATTTTGATATTATTTTCGAGAGTAAGGAAACACGGAAAATGCGTAAGTTGATGCGGAAAAAGCATGTGGAAGGCCTTACTATTATTCATGAGGGGAAGGACGAGTAACCGCAGCAGAAAATGCAAAGGCCTGCCCCTTGGGCAGGCTTTTTTCAAAAAGTATGGATGTTACTACAAGGGCTAGTAGGGTACGAAGTTGAATTAAGTGCTTCACTTTAGACTGATTATTGTATATCCTCAATATTATAGTCTATAAAGGCTGTAAAGAATGAGAATAGAAATGATTAATAAAACAATCTGTGGATAGTGCTTACAATGGAAGAAGGGAAGAATGATATGATGAAGCGCAGATATGGCACACTGGTGCTGGCGATGGCTATGATGCTGTCTGCTTGCAGCGGTATTAGCTCTGAGCGGCTTTCCTATGGAATTCTTTCGAATAATACGTCAGAAGTTCCTGTAGCTGGGGGAACCATCACTTATGGCTACTCCTCTCCGTTTCAAGGGTTGTTTGATCCCGCTTTTTATGAGGGTGAGGACGATTTCCAGGTACTGGAGTTCATTACAGAATCCATGTTTAAGGTAAAAGATGACTTAACCACCGTTCCGGGCATTGCCTCCTGGCAGGAATCAGACAACCACACCGTGTTCACCTTCAAAATAAAGGCGGGTGTCCGCTGGCATAATGGCGATGAGTTAACTGTAGAAGACTGGAAGTTTGCACTGGAGACCATTGCCAGCCCGGAATATACAGGGTCACGGTACTACAGTGTGGAAATGATTAAGGGCGCAGAAGCCTATCATAAAGGGGAAGCCAAGGAGATCAGCGGGATAAAAGTGATTGACCCCTATACACTGAGAATTACGATGAACGGGGTTCGGGTAAATGCACTGGACAACCTGTGGTCCTACCCGATGAATAAAAAGGTTTTCAGCGGAATCGCGGTGAAGGATATGCCGGACAGCGATCCGGTGCGGAAGCATCCTATCGGGATTGGCCCCTTTGAGGTAACAAATATCCAGCCCGGGCAGCTTGTGGAGATGAAGCGATTTGATCATTACTATCAGGGGAAGGCTTTCTTGGACGGAGTGCAGTATAAAGTGTTTGATGATAAGGAAATCGTGAATCTTCTTGAAGAGAATCAAGTGGATATAGCTTCAGCCCCGCGTGATGCCTATGCACCGCTGAAGCAGCTGGACCAGGTGGAGGTTTTGGAATCTCCCGAGCTATCTTACGAATACATAGGATTCAAATTCGGATCTTGGGATAAGGAAACCCAGCAGATTATTATGAATAATCCCAAGTTCGCCGATAAGCGTCTACGGCAGGCCATGTATTACGCACTCGATCGGAAGGGAATTATTGACCAGTACTCCTATGGTCTTGGCAGTCTGATTGAAACTCCGGTTTCCAGCTCAAGCTGGGCTAAGATTCCCAACGCAGAAATTAATACGTATGACTACAATCCGGATACAGCAAAGACACTCCTGGACGAAGCCGGCTATGTGGACAGGGATGGCGATGGATTGCGTGAAGACCCCAAAGGACACTCATTTATATTAAACTACGATGCCATGACCGGAACGACAACCGCTGAAGCAAGAACGCAGGCAATTCTCCAGAATTGGCGCGATGTCGGACTGGATGTCCGGCTGAACGGAGGCAAGCTTAAGGAGCTTAATGACTTCTACGAAGCTGTAGAAAATGACGATCCCTCAGTTGAGTTGTTCAACGGAGTATGGGGGTTGGCCAGCGATCCGGACCCCTCCGGTCTATGGAGAGCGACTGATCTGTGGAATTATCCACGGTACAGTTCAAAGCGTAGTGAAGATTTGATCCGTGAAGGCGTAGGAATCAAATCCTATGATAAAGAGTACCGCAAGCAGGTCTACTATGAATGGCAAAAATTAATCAACGAGGAAGTGCCGATGATCTTTTTTGCCGAACGCACAAATATTACGGCTGTTAACAAACGTCTGCAGAACGTTCGGGTAAATTCCATGAGCACTATTATTGAACCACAGACTTGGTGGATTAAGGAAGAGGATTGAATTGAAGCAAAGCTGGGGAGCCGCTGCCTGTGGAAGGCGGACCTTGCAGTTTTGCTTCTTTTTTATTAATTCTGCATCAAAATGAAGTTTCATTCGTCATATCCTTTATGGATTGCAAGTAGCTCCAGCACTAAACATGTCGTTATTTGTTGTTTCTTTTTTAGCGGCAAGTGATTACAATAGAAATATTGTTTATGTGTCAAAGCCGTTTTCCATGTTTATTCTACAAATAGAATGACCCGAATTCCAGAAAGGGGGGAAACATAATAATACCGAATCGGTCAAAATCTTAACAGCTAAGAAAAGCACAACCATGACTGCTTGGTGCGCTCCAGGCAAGCATTGTAAATAGATCGCAAGCAATCATATAACCATTCCACCATAAAGAAGGAATCAAAAAATCATGAAAAAAATCAAAAAAATAAAGACTAGATACATCATCATCATTGCTGCACTTGTAGTATTAATCGGTGGAGGATTTCTATTCCAAAAACAGCTGGCGGTACTGGCCTTTGATCTATTTTTGTCGGATCGGGTCGAGAATAAGCTGTCCCAGAAATCTTACCAGCCTCTAGTGAATGATGGGAATACTACGATAAAACCCGAGCCTGTTGTGTACAAAAGCGACCCGTTTTCTCTAATGCTGCTGGGTACGGACCAGCGTAAAAATGAAACGGCCCGTTCTGATACGATGATCTACGCGGTTATCCGGCCTGAAGATTATAAAATTCTACTGATCTCTATTCCACGGGACACGTACACCGAGATCATCGGACACGATGACAACAAAAAGGATAAAATTACGCATGCCTATGCGTTCGGGGGCCAGAAGATGGCCAAGGATACGCTGGAGAACCTGCTTGGACACGACATTCAATATTATGCCACTATAAATTTCCAGGGCCTAAAGGATGCGGTTGATGCCATTGGCGGTGTACCGCTGCCGATCAAAAAAGACATTGTGAACAAGGGTAAGGATCATGAGAAATTCACTATTGAAGGCGGCAAATCCAATTATAATGGTGAAGAGGCCCTCAACTATACGCGCTACCGTGAAGACAGTGACTTTAACCGTACGAAACGGCAACAGGTATTCATTGATGTAGTTGCGAACAAGATGCTGTCCATCAGCCAAATCGGGAACATCCCCGAGCTGCTGGATATTATGGGCGACAATTTCAAGACGGATATTGCGCCGTCTACAATTATTAGTCTGGCCAGAAAATTCATGGGCGGAAAAGATATGGATATTTCCAGTTTTACCGTGATGGGTGAGGGCAAACGCATCGGCGGTGTGTATTATGATATCGTTGATGAAAAGGACCTGACTGAGGCCAAAGCGATGATCGACAACTGGATGAATGCCAGCACACCGGTGGATCAATTAATCGAACCGGGCAAAGCACAAAATGCACTGGAGCCTGCGGCTACATCCGCAGCACAGTAATTCCTTCGTAAAAGAATAAGCAATGATAGCAGCAGCCATACGCAATCTTAATGGCTGCTGCTTACTGTTCTCATGCTATAATAAAATGGAACGAATGATTGGCTAAAGACGTATAATTACGGATGGCCCTTGCTTCAAGGAAAGGGTAAGGCATAATAATTCCTTCGGAACTCTTTGAGGAGGATCAAGAGATGAATATTGCGTTTTTTTTACTTCCGAAACAGGAGGTGGCGTGCGTGACCCTCGATTCAACGCTGCGTCAGACTCTGGAACGGATGGAGTTCCACCGCTATACTGCTGTGCCGATTCTGAACCGGAACGGGGAATATGCAGGAACAGTAACGGAAGGTGATCTGCTCTGGTATATGAAGGATTCGGGTGGGGCGGTGACGTTCGAAAATGCTTCCAAATTTCTGCTGAAGGATGTGCCGCTGCGGATGAATAATCTGCCGGTATCCATTGATGCGGATATGGAGGATCTAATCAATTTAGCCAAGGTACAGAACTTTGTGCCTGTTGTCGATGACATGAACCGGTTCATTGGTATCGTACGCCGGAGTCAAATTATTGAATATTGTGAAAAGGTTGTTTCACGCCAGTCACAGGAATCGGTGTAAGCCATCTTATTTTGTTTTGCGACCTGAGGCAGTATGGATCAAGGCCTGTATTTCCGGCGAGCACGGAATGCGGGCCTTTTTTGAAAAGTACAGCGAGTACTTCCGGGACGGTGGACGTCCCGTGTAGCTGGGAATTATTTATGCTATAATGGAGAATAATGCTTTTTGCCGGAGGTAGAGAGACTGTGCCCAATGTGCCGAAGGATTTGGATGTAGCCAAACGCGCCAAGGTAATTGAATGGTTGAAGACCGAAGTTATTGATCAAGTCTCACGGTTGTTCAAAGCGCTCTGGGAAGGCAGTACCTCGCGTGTGGGAGACAGTCTGGCCAGCCTGATTATGAGTTCTTATATTTTGGGTCGCAGGCTTGGAATCCCCTATCGTGAACTCGACGATCTGCTGATTGAAAAGCTCAGAAAACACAGGCAGGAAGGGCATCAATTGGAAGAATGGTACCAGGATATATCTGCATTAGAAGAACATATGCGTAAGAGGTGAATACTGTTGAAATTTCGCTGGACATCGGTGGCATGGAGCATAGCGTATCTGCTGTTGCTGCTCTCATTATCAACCCCATTGCTCATTATCACTACATTATTTATGATTATTCCGGCAGTAGTGCTGTTCACTACTCTGAATACGAAGCAGTTTATTCTCCATATTCTGCCCGTGCTGCTGATTGTCGGTCTGATTACACCCGTCTATGTCTTGATAGCGGTCTATTTCTTGATACCCGCACTAGTGATGGGGCGCTGGTACAAGAAACGTTCATCAGCGATGTCTACACTGCTCGCCGGAATGATCACCATTCTTGGTGAATTTCTGTTGCTGCTGCTGTTAGGAACCGCATTATTCAATTTTGACCTTACCACCTATGTGAATGATGTGCTGCAGATGGTGAATTCACCGCTGTCGGAGCTGGGGGCCAGCAATCCTCTGATTTCGGAATTGAAGCTCTCTTCCGAGGATGTTAATACGATTAGCCATATGACTGTGCAGATTATCCCAATGGCATTGATCATCAGCTCATTCATGATAGCCGTGATCACACATTCCATTGTCCGTCCGATTTTGAATAGTATGGAATATGCAGTTCCGCGAATGAAGCCAGCCCGTGACTGGAGACTTCCAAGATCGTTCATCTGGTATTATCTGCTGGGTGTAGTGCTTAGCCTTATGTTTGGGGGATCAGACAGCGGATTCATGCCGATGATTTCCGACAATCTGCTGCCGTTATTGCGGATAGGTTTTATCATTCAGGCCATCGGCTTCCTTTTCTTCCTGGTCTACGAGCGGAAATGGAGCAAGGTTGTGGCACTCCTGCTGTCGATTCCCGTTATTTTTATGCCGGGGCTGTGGATCATCGGTATAGTTGACCTGGCGTTCCCGCTGCGCGAGCTTGTGACGAAATCGAAACGATAGGGTGAGAGCTCATGCCAAAATTTCTGCAAAGACGCTGGCACGGCTATCATACCGTATGGGCGTTTATGCTGCTGCTGCTGCTGATCATAGTAGTCAGTGTCTATAATTGGGTTATTGGTGTCGCCAGTCTGTTTCTGGCAGGGACCCTCTGCTTCTCTATGCTGCAGGCAGAACTCTCGTTCCGCCGGAATCTGGTGGAATATATCAATGGGCTATCCTTTCGCATCAAGCGCGTGGAGGGGGAAGCGGTCGGAATGCTTCCACTCGGCATTATTCTGTACAGTGAGGACCGGAAAGTAGAGTGGAACAACCGCAGTGCCGGTGATATTTTCTCACGCAAATCTTTGGTAGGGGATGAAATGGAGGAGTTGCTGCCCGATATTATGCCCTCCCTTGCCACTCATGTGCCGGTTAAGAGGGAAGTCTCCAAAGATAACAGTCTGAAGGATATCCGTCAGGAGATTGCCGTCGATGAACGTTATTATCAGGTCGTCGTAATCCCTAGTGAGCGAATGCTGTATTTGTATGATATCACTGAGCTTGTGGTGCTGCGCGAACGTTACGAAGAAGAGAAGCTCGCGATCGGCATCGTGATGATGGATAATCTGGATGAAGCGGCTCAGGGGATGGACGATCAGCAACGTACCTCGCTGATCGCCAAGGTAGCGAGTGAGATTACGGAGTGGAGCAAGCAGTTTGAAGTATACCTGCGCCGGTTGTCTTCGGAGCGGTACCTCATGTTGCTTAATCACCGTAGCCTGCAGGCGCTCGAGGAGAGCCGGTTCGTCATTCTGGACGAGGTGCGGGAGATGACCGCTGATCTCAAGGTGCCCATGACGCTTAGCATCGGACTTGCCTACGGTTCAGAATCGGCCAGCGAGCTGGGAGCACTGGCGCAGTCCAGTCTTGATATGGCACTTGGCCGGGGCGGCGATCAGGCGGCCGTGAAGGCGGGCCAGCGGCTGTCTTTCTATGGCGGTAAGAGTAATGCAGCTGAGAAGCGTACGAGAGTGCGGGCCCGTGTTATTGCCCACGCCCTGCGAGACCTGATGCAGGAAAGCGACCGGGTGCTGATCATGGGCCACCGGACGCCAGACATCGATGCTGTAGGAGCTGCGATTGGTCTGCTCAAAGCAGCGCAAATGTACAATGTAGAAGCTAACATTGTGATGGAGACGCCGAATCCTTCGATTACCCGGATGATGGAGCAAATCCGCCGGGATGAGGAATTGAACAAAGCTTTTATTTCTACAGAACAAGCGCTGCAGATCATGACGGAGCATACACTGCTGATCGTAGTGGATACCCATAAGGCCTCGATGACCATGGAACCCCGCCTGGTGCAGTATGCCAGCCGGATAGTGGTCGTTGACCATCACCGCAGAGGTGAAGAGTTCATCAACGATGCTGTGCTGGTCTATCTGGAGCCGTATGCCTCATCTACGTGCGAGCTGGTTACAGAGCTTCTGCAGTATATTCATGACAAGATCAAGCTCAGCCCGCTGGAAGCTACAATGCTCCTGGCCGGAATTACGGTGGACACCAAGCATTTTGCGCTACACACCGGCTCTCGCACCTTTGAAGCGGCAGGATTTCTGCGGCGGGTCGGTGCAGACACGATTCTGATTCAGCGTATGCTGAAGGAGGATCTGCAGGAGTATATTTCAAAAGCGGAAATTATCAAACATGCCCGGATGGTGTATGATCATATAGCACTGGTTGTCACGGCTCCGGGAATGAAGATTCCGCAGCTGCTGATTGCCCAGACGGCGGATACGCTACTGGGCATGACGAACGTGGTGGCTTCATTCGTTATCAGCGAACGGCCTGACGGCCTCATTGGCATCAGCGCGCGGTCACTCGGGCGGATGAACGTGCAGGTAGTTATGGAAAAGCTGGGAGGTGGCGGACACTTGTCCAATGCTGCCGTTCAGCTAGAAGGAACAAGCAAGGAAGCAGAAGCCAGACTGCTTGCAGTACTGGCTGAAATTGAAGCGAAAGAGGGGCTGTTCGAATGAAGGTCATTTTCATAAAAGATGTTAAGGGTCAGGGCAAGAAGGGGCAAGTTAAAGAGGTATCAGAGGGTTATGCAGCCAACTTCCTGCTGCCGCGTGGACTGGTTCGCCCGGCTACTGAAGGCAATGTGAAGACTCTGGAGAATCAGGCAGCTGCTGAGCAGCGCCGCAAGGATCAGGAGAAAGAGGAAGCCGTTCAGCTGGGCAAGAAGCTGGACGAGCTGACATTGACTCTAAAAGCCAAAGCTGGCGAAGGCGGCCGGCTGTTCGGTGCCATCACAAGCAAGCAAATTGGCGAAACCCTCGCAGCAACCCAGGGGATTTCGATAGATAAGCGTAAAATTGAACTGAATGATCCGATCCGCCATGTGGGTACATTTCAGGTGACGGTGAAGCTGCATACTGAAGTAAAGGCTAACCTCACGGTTCAGGTAACGGAGGAGTAAGATGGGTGGAGATCTCTTTTTCGATCGGATTCCCCCGCAGAACCTGGAGGCAGAGCAGGCTGTAATCGGTGCTGTGCTCCTGCAGGATGAGGCGCTGCTTACCGCGATGGAGCGGGTGAATACCGAAGACTTCTACGATAAACCGCATCAGATGATATTTGAAGCGATGGTGCAGCTCGGAGAAGAGAGCCAGCCGATTGACCTGGTTACACTGACGTCCAGACTGCAGGACAAGGGACAGCTTGAGGATATCGGCGGTGTCAGCTATCTGGCGAAGCTGGCGCATGCGGTGCCGACTGCAGCCAACGTTGAATACTATGCCCAAATTATCGAAGAGAAGGCGATGCTGCGGCGCTTGATCCGTACCGCGACGCAGATTGTCAGTGAAGGTTATACCGGCGGAGAAGATGTAGGTGGTATGCTCAGCGATGCCGAGCGGCGGATTCTTGAAATCTCTAACCGGCGCAGCGGCAGCGGATTTATTGCCATCCGTGATGTGCTCATGCAGGTATTCGACCGGGTGGAGCTGCTCCATCAGAACAAGGGGGGGACCTCCGGGATTCCTACCGGATTCGTGGACCTTGACCATATGACTAACGGCTTTCAGCGGAATGACCTGATTATTGTGGCTGCCCGTCCTTCTGTAGGGAAAACAGCGTTCGCCCTGAATATTGCCCAGAATGTAGCGGTTCGGGCCAAAGAGACTGTCGCTATTTTCAGTCTGGAAATGTCGGCGCCGCAGCTGGTTCAACGTATGATTTGTGCTGAAGCGAATCTGGATGCCAATATTATGCGTACTGGTGACTTCAAAAGTGATGATGACTGGTCGAAGCTGACGATGGGAATTCAATCTTTGTCCGAAGCGGAAATCTATATTGATGATACTCCCGGTATTACGGTTACGGATATTCGTGCAAAATGCCGAAGACTGAAGAAGGAAAAAGGTCTGGGCATGATTGTCATTGACTATTTGCAGCTCATTCAGGGTCGCGGCAAGGGCGGTGAGAACCGTCAGCAGGAAGTCTCGGAGATCTCCCGTACTTTGAAGCAGATTGCCCGTGAGCTGGATGTACCGGTGATTGCTTTGTCTCAGCTCAGCCGTGGTGTGGAGCAGCGTCAGGATAAACGTCCGATGATGAGTGACCTTCGTGAATCGGGCTCGATTGAGCAGGATGCCGATATCGTGGCCTTCCTGTATCGTGATGATTACTATAATCAGGATACTGAAAAGAAGAATATCATCGAAATTATTATTGCCAAACAGCGTAATGGTCCTGTAGGCACCGTAGAGCTGGTGTTCCTGAAAAATTTCAACAAATTCGTCAACTACGAGCGTGCTCATAACGAACCGTTTGCAGGTTAGGCATTTTTTGTACAATATCCGAACGATCACACATTTCCTTGTGAGATCGTTCGTTTTTATTTGACTTTAAAAAGTACCGCTGTTACACTGGTTATTGTGCTTTAGCGGGTTAAACCGCCGGGCGTCCGGAGGGCTGCGTACATAAGAAGCGAGTACAGAGCCCATATTACAAGTGGAAACGGCTTCGCTGTCCTAAAGGGACGGCGGGTTTCAGCGGGAAATAGAAGGATAATTTATAGCTTAATCATATAGATTCTTCTATTTTGAAAAATAATGGTGCTAAGCGAGCACCTACGGAGGAATGAACATGTCAACGGTAGTCGTCGTGGGAACACAATGGGGAGACGAAGGCAAAGGCAAGATCACGGATTTTCTGGCAGAGAGCGCAGATGTGGTCGCCCGGTATCAAGGGGGTAACAATGCCGGTCACACGATTCTGATTGACGGGAAGAAGTTCAAGCTGAGCTTGATTCCATCAGGAGTATTTTATAAAGAGAAAACTTGTGTCATCGGTAACGGAATGGTTATCAACCCTGAAGCGCTGATTCAAGAAATTAATTATATTCATGAGAACGGCTTCGACACCAAGAATCTGGTGATCAGTGACCGCGCCCATGTCATCATGCCATATCATATGCTGTTGGATGCGCTGGAAGAGGACCGTAAAGGCCCGAACAAAATCGGCACTACCCGCAAAGGGATTGGCCCGGCTTACATGGATAAGGCTGCCCGCAACGGTATCCGCATTGCTGATCTGATGGATGCAGAAGAGTTCGAGCTGAGACTTCGCCACCTAATGGAAGAAAAGAACCAGGTAATTACTCAGGTCTATGGAGCGGAAGCGCTGGACGTAGAAGAAATTCTGACCCAATATCTGGAGTATGCAGAAGTGCTCCGAGGCTATGTTACGGATACCTCTGTAGTGCTGAACGAGGCCATTGATGCCGATTCCCGTGTACTATTCGAGGGCGCGCAGGGTGTAATGCTTGATATTGACCAAGGCACGTATCCATTCGTTACTTCTTCCAATCCATCGGCAGGCGGCGTCTGCATCGGTTCAGGTGTAGGACCGTCCAAGATTAAGCAGGTTATCGGTGTAGCCAAGTCCTATACTACCCGTGTTGGTGATGGACCGTTCCCAACCGAGTTGAACGATTCGATTGGCGACTACATCCGTGAGACTGGTCATGAGTATGGTACGGTTACGGGACGTGCACGCCGCGTAGGCTGGTTCGACAGTGTAGTGGTGCGTCATGCCCGGCGCGTCAGCGGAATTACCGGTCTGTCCTTGAACTCACTTGACGTACTTAGTGGTCTCGAAACCGTAAAGATCTGCACAGGTTATAAATACCGTGGAGAAGTGATTACCCACTATCCGGCCTCACTGAAAATGCTGGCAGAATGCGAAGCCGTCTATGAGGAGCTTCCAGGCTGGAGTGAGGATATCACTTCGGCGAAGACGCTGGAAGACCTGCCGGTGAATACACGGAAATATGTTGAACGGGTGTCGGAGCTTACAGGCATTCCGATCTCGATCTTCTCCGTAGGCCGTAACCGTGAGCAGACCAATCAAGTACTTCCAATCTATATCTAGATCGAATATAAGCTTTATCCTCTGAGGGGCCTCCATTGAGGCTCCTTTTTATTTGTTACTGGCGATAATCAAAGAGTCTCTATATCGGTTCAGACGTTTCTCTTGCAGCGTTCTAGTCAATACTGAAAGGATAGAAGGATCCGAGGCCTGATATTCCTGAGATTGGCCATGAACAGAAGCAAGGGAGAGATGAAGATGAAAATGGTAAAGCGTACACTTGCTGTCTGCCTGATTGTGGTGCTGGCCAGTGCACTGTCTATTCTGACTACAGCCTATGTGGTGAATACGTATATCCGGTCGGTGCTCGCAAGCTTCGACATTAAGCTGGATGGGCCAGAGCCGGGGATCGGCGGATTTATGAAGAGTCTGACCGGTATGGACACAAAACCTCCGGCATCAGATACAGCTGAGGATAAAGAAACTGCAGTGCCAGACAGTAGCAAAACGGAAGAAGGTAAAACGAATTCGACTGGCGGTAAAAGTGGAGAGAAAACGGTGGAGGAAGATGCCCCTAAGGATGCCCTGCCTGTGATGGGCGAAGCCTCCAGTGAACAGGAATTGGTAATGACACCGGAGGCCATGCTGAATTTGAAGGAGAATCTGCCTGCTGATGAAAAAACCAATATTTTCAATATTTTAATGGCTAAGCTGCCTCAGGAGGAAATGCAAAAGATATCCAAGGCCATGGAAGATGGGCTAACAGAGAGTGAAGTCCAGGAACTGCAGCAGGTCATAGCGAAATACGTAGATCAAAAGGAATATGAGACCTTAATGAAAATGCTTACACCAAACAGCAAGGATAGTCCACAAAATTAAAAAATGTCACTTTTTGGACACTGGAAGGCTGTTTATGCGTCATATTTCTGGAATAAACCCGCGATTTTCGCGGGTTTTGTTGTGTTTGGAAAGTTGAAATTTTTCTCCTGGCTGTGGTACAGTAAAAAAGGACTATAAGGGGTTAATTTTTTGTAACCTTTTTCAGGTACCTCACAACATGATCATTCGTACTCATGCAAATAGATAAATAGATGCTGCAGCATATATAAAAGGGGACGTATAACAAAGCTTGGCCGCTCTGTGCGGTAGGAATGGGCGGACTGAAAGGGAGAGTTTCATGAAGGGATTTAAGTTCATGCGCCAGGCGGGGAAGCTGCGGAACGATGACGGGTATTCCGCAGAGCTCGGTGCAGCAAGTCAACAGGGCAGCGATGCCGATAGCGATAATGTCTTTCATCAGGAGACTAAACCCCGGAGATTACGGCGCTCCTGGATCGCGGCTTCCGCCGGTCTGGTGCTGCTTGGTGCGTTTCTGGTGGGAGCCGAGAAGAGGTATGTGACCGCTAATACGGTAACTTACTATAAGGTTCTGGTGAAGGGCGAAGAAATCGGAAAGATCAGCCAAAAGGCTGATCTGGAGCAGCTATTTGAACAGAAGAGTCAGGAGTATCAGGTGAAGTATCCTGAGTCCGTGATGGTTCTGCAGACAGACGGGATTTCGACCGAGGCCGAAAAAGCCTTTAAGCCTGAGGTTGACAGCCGTGCCACATTGGACAAATTGGATGGCATGCTGAAGGCCTATGCGGTAGGTGTGCAATTAACGGTAGACGGCGAGGTTCTTGGCATCGTCAAGGATCAGGCGACGGCAGCAGCCGTGCTGAAAGGTGTCAAGGAGCATTACATGCCGCAGACCGAAGCTTCTACAGGAGCGCAGCTCAAGAAGACGGCTGCTTCAAGTTCAGCCAAGGGCGCAACCAGTGCCAAGGATACCGTAGAGTCGGCTGATATCCGCGAGCAGGTGTCTATTGTACCGGTCAAAGCCGATCCGAACAAAGTCTTAAGTGTGGATGAAGCCGTAAGTGCACTTACCGAAGGCAAAGAGGAGCCGCTGACGTATACGGTGCAGGAAGGCGACACGATTTCTGGTATCGCCAAGCTGTATGATACTACACAGGCTGAGATCTTCAAGAACAATCCTACGGTCAAAGAATTGACGCTGCAAATTGGCGACACTCTGCAATTGACGGTTCCCCAGCCCGCACTTACGGTGGTTACCGTAGAACAGGTGGGCGAACAGGTCGTTACCGAGCCGGATGTGGTTGTGCGTAAGAGCGATCTGCTCCCAGCAGGCAAGAGCAAAGTGGTACGTCCGGGACAGACTGGCCTCAAAACGATGCAGTACCGCCTAACCAAAGAAAATGGTCTGGTCGTCAAGGAAGAATGGCTGGGACAGACGGTGGTGCATGCTTCGCTGCCGGAAGTGGTGTACCGGGGAACCAAGGTTGTCGGAGAAGGAACGTACAAGGAAACCAAGTCTGCCGGAGAAGGAACAGGGATGTTTGCCTGGCCGGTGATGGGAGCATCGATTTCCAGCAGCTACGGCGAGCGTTGGGGCCGCGTACATAAAGGTGTTGACCTGGTGTCCGGTAACCGTACGATCAAAGCAGCCGATGCCGGAACAGTCAGCTTTGCAGGTGTACAGAACGGATATGGCAACGTAGTGATTGTAGATCATCATAACGGGTATATTACGTACTACGGTCATTTGAGCAGAATTTCAGTCTCTCTTGGACAAAGACTTGAACAAGGTACGCAAATCGGAGTCATGGGCAGCACTGGACGTTCAACTGGCACACATCTGCATTTTGAAATCCGCAAAAACGGGATCGCGATCAATCCAATGAAGTATCTGCAATAATTCATATCTTAAGCCAGCCGTCCGAGTGATTCCGGGCGGCTTTTAAATTACAAGAATGCGCATCGTAGGATGTGACGCCAGGACAGGTATGCTAAAATAAGAGAATCAATGATAAGTATGGTTAGAAAGGTGAAGCGGAGCATATGCAGATGGGGACGATTCTGGTAGTAGACGATGAACAGCCTATTGCTGATATATTGAAATTCAATTTGGAAAAAGAGGGCTATGAAGTAATCTGCGCCTTTGACGGAAACAGTGCAGTAGAGCTTGCCTTGTCCAAACGGCCCGACCTGATGCTGCTCGACCTGATGCTTCCCGGCAAAGATGGCATGGATGTCTGCCGTGAGGTGCGTTCAGCTCATCTGGATATCCCGATTATTATGCTTACCGCCAAAGATGGGGAGATCGACAAGGTGCTGGGCCTGGAGCTTGGAGCAGATGATTATGTAACCAAGCCGTTCAGTACGCGGGAACTGCTGGCGAGAGTCAAGGCGCAAATGCGGCGCCAGCATAAGCCTGTACCGTCGGAAGCACAGAGTGAACAACTGGAAAGCAAGCAGGGGGTACAGCATTTTGGCCTGTTTGTGGATACGGACATGTACATGGTCTATAAGGAAGGCGAGCCGCTTGATCTGACGCACCGTGAGTATGAACTGCTCTATTATATGATTCGCCACGCCGGCAAGGTAATGACCCGGGAGCATTTGCTGCAGGCCGTATGGGGCTTCGAGTATTTCGGGGATGTGCGGACCGTTGATGTAACGATCCGCCGTCTGAGAGAGAAAATTGAGGAGAATCCCAGCAAACCGGAATATATTTTTACCCGGCGCGGACTTGGTTATTTGATGCATAGCCCCAAAAGCGGAGGGTTGTGATGAAGGGACTGTCCTTTTTCCGGACGATACAGGCCAGGCTTATAATCATTTATGTACTGCTGATTCTGATCGCGATGCAACTGATTGGCGTATATTTTGTCAGCTCGATGAAGAATTCACTCACTGATAATTTCACCAAGGACCTCAAGGCGCGCGCGGAGATGCTCTCGATTCTGACCGCCGATAAATTCGGCAGTGAGGCCGGAACCGCAGATGAAGAGACTGCAGTAGAAAGTCTGCGCGGTATGGTCAACAATTTGTATATCAATGGTGCCGAGATTCAGGTGCTGGATGCAAGCGGTAAGATCATCACCACTTCGGTTCCTTCGCAGAATGACTATGTCGGCCAGCGCAACACCCAGACAGTGGTCAGCCGCGCTCTTCAGGGAATCAGCGACAATGAGGAGTATATTATAGCGGATGATAATGTGCGCAAGAAGGTAGTCGCCAAGCCCGTGCTTTCCGGGGACAAAGTGGTAGGAGCGATCTATATTGCTGCTGACATGAAAGATCTGTATGCAACCATGAGCCGGATCAACAGCGTATTCCTCTCCGGACTGCTGCTGGCACTGGCGCTGACGGCTGTTCTGGGCGTTATTCTGGCGCATACGATCACGCATCCGATTAAGGAAATGACCCGGCACGCCACGGCGGTAGCCGAAGGGCGCTTCAACCGCAAAATGCCGGTTTTCGGCAACGATGAGATAGGCCAGCTAAGTCAGGCTTTCAATTATATGACTGGAAGATTGCGGGAAGCTCTCTCTCAGAATGAAGAGGAGAAAGAGAAGCTGGCTTCCATTCTGGCGAATATGAGTGACGGTGTTGTCGCTACCGATGAGAGTGGCGGGGTTATTCTGATGAATACCCGGGCAGCAGATATGCTGGGTTCAGAAGGTCCGCTCCCGGAGGGTGCTCCCTTGGACGAGCTGCTCGGCTTGGATCATGAGCAGTCAGGCTCCCTTGCTCAGGGTAATGCCCAGTCTGCAATGCTCCATCTGTCGCCAATGGGCGGAGGAGATCCCAACATTGTGCGTGTTACCTTCACGCCTATACACCGGCGGGAGGGCAGAGGGATCGCGGGTACTATAGCGGTCCTGCAGGATGTGACCGAGCAGGAGAATCTGGAAGAGTCGCGCCGTGAGTTTGTAGCGAATGTGTCGCATGAGCTGCGGACACCGCTAACGACCATCAAAAGCTATGTCGAGGCACTGGATGACGGAGCACTTGAAGATCCGCAGCTTGCCGTGCGGTTCGTTGGGGTCATCCGCAATGAGACAGAGCGCATGATCCGCCTGGTTACGGATCTGCTGCATCTCTCACGTCTGGATTCGAAGGAATCCAGCCTGCGCATTCAGCAGACCGATATTTCCGAGATGCTGGAGGATGTGGCGGACCGCTTCTCTTTTCAAATCCGCCAGAAACGGATTCATATCAGCACCAGAGTCCGCAAAGAGGTCGAGAGCGCTTGGCTCGACCGTGATCAAATCGATCAGGTGCTGGGCAATCTGGTCTCCAATGCGCTGAAATATACGCCGGAGGGCGGGACGATTCAGCTCGAAGCCCTGAAGAATGAAGAGGGGATGCTGGCTGTTTCTGTCCGGGATTCCGGAATCGGCATCCCGAAGAAGGATATTGAGCGCATCTTTGAGCGTTTCTATAGAGTGGACAAAGCCCGTTCCCGTAATATGGGGGGCACAGGCCTGGGACTGTCCATTGCCCGGGAAATTGTCAAAGCACATGGCGGCTCAATTTCCCTTCAATCGGAGCTGAATGAGGGCTCACTGGTCACCTTTACACTGCCATTGAAGCAGGAGAGGGGGAGTGAGTCATGAAGGAAAAGGTGAAATCCTGGGTTCTTGCGCTGCTTGTATTTGGGAGTCTTATAGAGAGCTATTATCTGATCTACCGGTTGCCGGGCAGCGATTCAGCGGTCATGTCGGAGAATTTATATGTGAAGACAGACAATATGGGGCCGGAGGAGAAGGTGGAGAACCTGCTCTATCCCGATAAAATGATTATTCATATGGGGGAGAGCAAGCATACGCTTTTTTATCCCAATACGACATTTTATAATCTCATCCTTAACCGTCTGAAGGGCCGGAGCTTTGAGAGCTTTCAGCGGCGGTCCGTGCAAGACTTCGACTGGGATAAGATCCGGAATGAAAATCCGGGGATTGAGCTGTCCTTTGGTGCAGGAATTCCCGTAACCCTGCTGCAGCGGGTCATGCAGTTGTCACCCGATTCCCTGTTTGAAGGGGAAAGCATCGACAGGATTTGGATTTATAATATGAAGAATGATTCCAAAGCACACGCGGTCTTCTTCAGTACCCGGGGCGACATTGTCTATGAGGCGGCCAAGGCCGACCTCACTGTGCAGGATGTGCAGCAGCATGTCGATTTCGGCAATAACCTGACCAATTACAAAGCAGTGAACGGCGATTATTATGTGCCGGATGCCAAAGTATCGATGGTTGAAGTCGAAATGCCCTCCGGCATGTATACGATTCAGCAGATGCAGAGCAATCTCTTTTTTGATGCAGGCAGTACCCGATATATTCCGGAAAAAGACGGCTCCGAAATTTATACAGACAGCAAACGTAGTCTTCAGGTCGATCAGGAACAGAACTGGATGAGTTATAGTGATCCGGCTGCCCTTCCCGCTGGGGACAGCACTCCAGCTAAGGATGCCCTGGAGGCCGTTGATTTTGTGAATGAGCACGGGGGCTGGAATGGAACTTACCGGCTGGCTGCAACAGAAGAGGGCAGGCAGGAACGTAAGGTATCTTTTCAACAGTTCTATGGTTCTTCTCCCTATGGCTCCTATCCGATTATCAGCCAGCCGAAGCTGCAATACGGAGTGATTAATCTGGAGCTTCAGCAAGGAACCGTATCATCCTATGAACGTTCCCTGATGTTTGTGGAAGAGGACAAGGCGGTCAAGCGGATCGTAGATTTATCATTCGGGGAAAGGCTGGAGGGCCAATTGGCACAAATTAGCCAGGCTTCTGCGGTGAAGGATTTGACTCCGGTGTATGTGCCTGCTGTCAAAGGGGAGAAGCTTCAGCTGATTCCGGTATGGCGGGTTACGCTTAAGGACGGCACCGTGCTTACGCTGAATTAGGGTTCCGAAGCTATATATATTATTAAACGGTAGAAGTGCAGGCGACAGCGGCGGAAGTCCAAACATTCCCTGTATGACGATCAGAATTAATATGAGAATCTTAAAGTTCAACCAATATAGTTACAAAACGTTTAGGAGGGAAGGTATGGACTGGGGAAGAGCAAAAAATGTGCTGATATACGCCTTTCTGGTATTGAATCTGTTGCTGTGCTATCAGCTTTGGATGGATCTGCGTGATCAGGCCAGCGCCAACCTTGATTTCACCTCCTTGTCGAAGGCAACGCAGGCTGTCATGGAAGAGAAGAACATTCGTATTCTATGTCCAATTCCGGCTGCAACCCCCCAGTTGCCGGATCTTACGTATCACTATTCCGGTGAGGAGCAGAACGAACCTCCTGTAGAGCTTAAAGAGCCGATAGACAGCAAGCTGATCTATTCCTCGTTTACCGAGCTTAGTACGGCGCTGGAGGGGCAGATCCCCGATATATCCAATTATCGTTTTGATGCCCAGGAAAGTGAGGTAGGCAAGTTCGTGCTGCACCCGCTGGTAGATAAGAAATGGTCACTGTTCAGGGTTAGACTGGAGCTGATTAACAGTGATCAGAAGATCGTGGCTTTCCGGTGGCCGAAGATTGAGATGGTAACTACAATGAGTGATACTGATCAGAAGGTGCTTCCGGCATCGCAGGCGCTCAGCAGCCTAATTGAGAAGTATTTTCCGGCGAATTCGGTGGTTAAGGAGATTGAGCTGGGATATTACGGCGAGCTATTCAACTCCGAGAGCCAGGTGGCTTCGCCAATGTGGCGGTTCATGCTGGAGAATGGCAATGCCTATTATGTAGATGCCATTAGCGCGGACATAATCAGTCCTAAGACAACAGAGTAGAAGGAGCAGGAGAGAGAATGGGAATATCATTTACAGTGCTGTCCAGCGGTTCTACCGGTAATGTGACGGTGGTGCGCAACGGGGAAACGACACTGATGATTGACGCCGGGCTTAGCGCGAAGCGGATTGATGAGCTGCTGGCTATGCGCGAGCTGACCGGACAGGATATCGATGGAATTCTAGTTACGCATGAGCATTCCGATCACATTAAGGGACTCGGGGCAATGGCGCGCAAATATGATCTTCCGATCTATGCCAACATGAGTACCTGGGGAGCGATTGAGAAGGGCATCGGCACGATTGCCGAGCAGAACCGGGTCATTCTGGAGACGGGGCAGCATAGGGATTTTGGTAGTATGCGGGTAGAGTCATTTGCAATCTCGCATGATGCGGCTGAGCCAGTGGGGTATAACTTTTACGATGGCAAAGAGAAGCTGTGTGTGGCGACAGATCTGGGTTATGTGAGCGATAAAGTGCGTACGGCGATCTCGGATGCCGATGTGCTTGTACTGGAAGCCAATCATGATATTGAAATGCTGAGAATGGGACGGTACCCCTGGAACACGAAGCGGCGGATTTTAGGTGACCTGGGCCATTTGTCTAATGAGGCTGCAGGTGCGGCGCTGAGTGAAATTCTTACCGGGCGGACCAAACGCACGTATCTGGCACATTTGAGCCGGGATCACAATATGATGGACTTGGCCAAAATGTCTGTTCGCGTTGCGATGGAGGACCGGGGCTGTTTTTTCAAAGACAGTGAATTCAGGCTCTGTGACACCTACTATGACCGGCCTACGCCATGGGATAAGGTGAGCCAGTCATAAGCTGGTCCATTTCCGTAATCTTGCGTTCCAGCTCTTGGCGGGAGAAGAAGCCCTTATCAATCAGAAGTTCGATCAAGGCGCTCTGAACCAGAACCAAATGATAGTGCTCATCCTTAAGATCACCCAATTTACCGATAAACTGCACAAGATCCATACTGGCTGAAAAAGATTCCAAGCTATACCCCTCCTTGCATGTAATAATTTACATGGTTTTTACGGCAGAAAAAACACGGTGCAACATCTGCGTGTGATACAATTAAATAGTAAGCGTAAGACGGACTTTGGCAACATGGTTTCTATTATTGTAGGCATTTATGCTGCGAAATATTCCTGAAAAATGACAGATAACGCTAGCTTGCAAGAATTCTAGACGTCCTATGTGCTTTGCCCCCGTACTTTAGGGTGAAATAATAAAATGAAACCTTTTAGTTCTTCCTGGAGTCTAAGAGAAGATGAGGTAAACTCGGGCGTGGTTGCTTGGCGTTCAGGTATTGAATGCAGTAGCAATAGAGGGGAGAGGATGTAACGGTGGGACTGTTTGACGATGATTTCTATTCAACGAAAGTGTCACGGCGCAGAAGCAGAAAGATTGATGCCTCAAGCGAACGAGGCGGGCACAAATGGCCCCGCAGATCGCGGAGGAACCTGGCTACATGGCAGGTAGCTATGATCTGCTCTATAGTCAGTGCTGTGACAGCGGTGCTTCTGTTCAGTCTGGTGACCGGACAGCTGACCCATGAGAAAGCCGAATCAACGGTGGTAATCGGTAAGGTTGCTGCAAGCAGTGGTGATCCCTATGACCGGATTATTCAGGCCGCCGCCCTTGTACGCCCAGCGGTTGTGAGCATTATTAATCATAAGAAAGATAACAAGGAACTTAATATTCTCGATGAGTCCGCACTGGGTTCGGGAGTTATTTATAAGAAAGAAGACGGCAAGGCATTTATCATCACGAACAACCATGTGATCGAAGGTGCAGCCAAGCTGGAGGTTGTTACGGTTAACGGGGAGACCCGCAAAGCAGCACTTGTTGGCGCGGATAAAGTAAGCGATATAGCAGTGCTCTCCATTGATGGAGGGGGGATTAACACGATCGCCCAGATCGGCGATTCCTCCAAGCTCCGGCTGGGAGAGACCGTCATTGCTATCGGCAATCCCCTGGGGCTTGGAGATACACTAACCTCTGGGATCGTCAGTTATACGGAGCGGACCATTCCTGTATCGCTAAATCAGGATGGTGTGTATGACTGGGAGCAGGAAGTCATTCAGACGGATGCTGCCATCAACGAGGGCAACAGCGGCGGGGCTCTGGTGGATTTGGATGGAAAGGTGATCGGCATTAATACGATGAAGATCTCCGACACAGGCGTGGAAGGGCTCGGTTTTGCGATTCCGGCCAATCATGTAATGGAAACGGCGGATGAACTTGCAGCTAAAGGTAAAATCTCCCGCTCCTACTTAGGTGTATATTCAGTGGATCTTAATAATCCTTATGTGCCATTGGCGGAGGACCAGCGTAAGGAGCTGAATCTGCCCACCAGCGTGAAGGACGGGGTTGTCGTTCTGGATGCAGTTGGACCTGCTAAGGATGCGGGCCTGCAGTTCAATGATGTGATTACGAAGTTTGATGATCAATCCATTACATCTACACTGGCACTGCGCAAATATCTGTACGATCATACCAAGATCGGTGATGATCTTAAAATCACCTTTTACCGCAATGGGGCCCTGAAGCAGGTTACAGTAAAACTTCTGGAGAAGCCAGAGGAATAAAAGTCTTTTGGGCAGTATATAATATAGAGGCAGTCACATGAGGGAGCGGCGCCGCCCTATAAATGATTTATAATTTATGAGCGGCAGCCGTTTCTAAGTTGTGAAAATGGGGTAAAAGATAGTGCTGGAATCAAGAATGGTACAATTTCGGCCGACTGGCAGCCCTTACATTGGAAGGTTAACCTAAATAGTGAAAAAACGGAGAAATTCGGATGGGACAGCTTGCCTTTGTTATTGAGGTGTGGTAACATGAAATTAATCATACAATTGATACCTAATTCTCGTATTGAAAAGGGCTGTCAAATGGATTACAACCTTTCTCAATGTGTGAATTTTTTCTTTGTTTGAAGATAAAAAGAACATATTAATTTAAATTTGTGGAGGTAACACACATGCAAACAGGTACAGTTAAATGGTTCAACGCAGAAAAAGGATTCGGTTTCATCGAAGTTGAAGGCGGAAGCGACGTATTCGTTCACTTCAGCGCAATCACTGGCGACGGCTTCAAAACTTTGGACGAAGGCCAACGCGTTGAATTCAACGTTGTTCAAGGCAACCGCGGACCACAAGCCGAAAACGTTGTAAAACTGTAATAATAGAAGGTACCGTCCCCGCTTGTGAAAGTTGGGACGGTCTTTTTTTCAAATATAAGGAATTATATGCTTCATGCAATATCGGTCCCTTATATTTCTCGTGAAACGGTTGCCGTCCTTAACATCAAGGGCGGCAATGTCGTTTCTACTTGTCTGGATTCTCAACTTGTGACATAAAGGAAGGGAGGAACGGCAATGAACTACCGGAAGAAGCCTTTGGAGGAAGTACCGGAAGAAAATACCGCAATTTGGGCCTGTACCAACGATGGATGTAATGGATGGATGAGGGATAATTTCGCATTTGAACATGCGCCTTCTTGCCGTCTCTGTCACTCCCCGATGGAGCGCAGTATGAAGATGCTGCCACTGCTGCTCAATTCCAATGGCGATTTGAAATCGCTAAAGAAGGGTATTTCCATTACCTAACCAATGCCTTTATGAGTCAAGCTTCTATAGAATAATAAACACATTCAAGACGGTGAAACCGTCTTATTTTTTTTGCTTTCAGGACGTAATATTGTGATATTTGTCACAAATTTATTGAATTTTAAGCCTGAATAGGGTGTATAATGTGATAAATATCACACTTAACCCTTTGAATTTTTGACAAAATAGACATATCGAATGGGAGAAGGAAGGGGAGAAATATGGATACAGTGATGCTGTCGCGATTACAATTTGCGTCGACGACAATTTTTCATTATTTCTTTGTACCAGTATCAATTGGACTCGCGCTCTTGATTGCAATCATGGAGACGATGTATGTCAGAAAAGGCAATGATGAGTACAAAAGAATGGCGCAGTTCTGGGGAAAGCTTTTCCTGATTAACTTCGCTGTGGGCGTTGTAACAGGGATTCTGCAGGAATTTCAGTTCGGTATGAACTGGTCTGACTACTCGCGTTTTGTCGGGGATGTATTTGGAGCTCCACTAGCGATTGAAGCGCTGCTTGCTTTCTTTCTGGAATCTACGTTTATTGGAATTTGGATTTTCGGCTGGGATAAGGTATCCAAACGTGTCCACCTGGTCTCGATCTGGCTGGTAGCGCTCGGCACCATGCTGTCGGCTTTCTGGATTCTACTGGCCAACTCGTTCATGCAGCATCCGGTAGGTTTTGCTATCAATAATGGACGGGCTGAAATGAATGATATATGGGCATTGATTACCAATGGACAATTACTGGTCGAGTTCCCGCATACAGTTCTCGCCGCATACGCTACAGGCGCCTTCCTGGTCACGGGAATTAGCGCATATAAATTGCTGAAGAAGCAGGATGTTTCCTTTTTCCGCAAATCATTTGAGATTGCTGCGATTGTCGGTATCATTTCATCGTTCGGTGTAGCCATTGCGGGTCATGCCCAGGCACAATATCTGGTTGGGACTCAACCGATGAAGATGGCTGCTTCCGAAGGACTGTGGGATGACAGTGGAGACCCTGCTGCATGGACAGTTTTTGCGACGATTGATCCAGAGAATAAAATAAGCTCTCATGAAGTGAAAATTCCATATATGCTGAGCTTTCTCTCTTACAGTAAGTTTTCGGGATCTGTTAAAGGGATGAATACGCTGCAGGCTGAATATGAAAAGGCATATGGTCCTGGGGATTATATTCCACCGGTACGCACGACCTTCTGGAGCTTCCGGATTATGGTTGCTGCAGGCTCGCTTATGATTCTGCTGGGCGTGTACGCCATCTACCTGATGTGGCGCAAGAAGATGGAACGCCCGAACACCTGGTTCATGCGCTTTATGTTCTGGGGGCTGCTGCTTCCGCCGATTGCTAATACATCGGGCTGGATTATGACCGAGATGGGAAGACAGCCGTGGACGGTATTTGGGTTAATGACTACAGAGGATAGTGTATCGCCTAATATTACGAGCGGACAGGTGTTGTTCTCGGTCATTTCTTTTACAGCAATCTACGCCATTCTTGGTTTGGTACTGGTTGGCTTGTTCATCAAGGTGATCAAAAAAGGTCCTTACGCCATGGATAACGATCACGGCGAATCCCATGATCCGTATAACAAGGAGGGATCCCATGCTTTCTCTTAATGAATTGTGGTTTGTGCTGATTGCTGTGCTGTTTGTCGGCTTCTTTTTCCTGGAAGGCTTTGACTTCGGCGTAGGGATGGAAACTCAGATTCTGGCGAAGAATGATACGGAGCGCCGGGTGCTGATCAACTCGATTGGACCATTCTGGGATGCGAATGAAGTATGGCTGATTACAGGTGCAGGTGCAATGTTCGCCGCTTTCCCGCACTGGTATGCAACGCTTTTCAGCGGATTCTACATTCCTTTCGTGTTTGCGCTGCTGGCGCTGATTGCCCGCGGTGTCGCCTTTGAATTCAGAGGCAAACGGGACTCGCTGGCTTGGAAAAGAACCTGGGATGTCTGCATCTTTTTCGGAAGCTTCCTGCCGCCGTTCCTGCTTGCCGTAGTGTTCGCCAGCTTCATCAAGGGGCTGCCGATCGACGGAGATATGCAGATGTATGCCGGATTCTTCGATATTGTAAATGGTTATACTGTAGTGGCTGGTATTACAGTAGTGATGCTCTGCCTGGTGCACGGATTGATGTTCACTACGCTTCGTACGGTAGGGGATCTGCAGGAACGTGCCCGCAAGCTGGCACAGAAGCTGCTGTTCCCGCTGGCTGCGCTGCTGCTCGCTTTTGTGGTAATGACCTATTACATGACAGATGTATTTGAGAAACGGGGAGCACTGCTGTTTGTAATTGTAATACTGGGAATTGCTGCTTATGTGCTGTCCGGCTATTTCATGAGTAAGAAGAAAGACGGGCTCGCCTTCGGGATGACAGGTGCGGTGATGGCCTTGTCGGTAATCTCTATCTTTGTCGGACTCTTCCCGCGGGTGATGATCAGTTCGCTGGATCAAGCCTTTAATCTGACGATTACGAATGCAGCTTCCGGCCATTATTCCCTGAAGGTGATGACGATTGTGGCGCTGTCGCTGCTGCCGTTCGTGCTGGGCTATCAGATCTGGAGCTACTTCGTCTTCCATAAACGGGTTCACGAGAAGGAGCATCTTGAATACTAATGGATAAAAATTTGCTTGGGTATAAAGGAGTTAAGCCGGTCTTTCTGATCGTGGGCTTCCTTACCCTGGTGCAAAGCCTGTCCATTCTTCTGCTGGCGAAGTCGCTGGCAGAAGTTGTCTCTTCGCTATTTGCGGGGGAACCGCTGAAGGAACAAGGGGCGAAATCGCTCTTGTTCCTTCTTGCGTTTCTGGTGCGCCATGCCAGTGCCCTGCTGATGAGCCGTGTGTCTTACCGCTTCGCGGAAGCTACTGGCAGCAGCATGCGGAGACAGATGATGGACAAGCTGTTCCAGCTGGGACCAAGGCTGGCAGGCGACCGGGGGACCGGAGATCTGGTTACGCTTGTGCTTGAAGGAGTCACGAAGTTCCGGACGTACCTGGAACTGATTATTCCGCGGATGGTGGGGATGGCGGTCACACCGGCCCTGCTGCTGGTGTACGTCTACACTCAGGACACCTCAAGCGGTGTTATTCTTACGTTGACGATGCCGATCATTATTGTCTTTATGATTCTGATCGGGATGACGGCCCGCAAGCAGATGGACCGTCAATTGAAATCGTACCGCACGCTGTCCAATCACTTCGTGGATTCGCTGCGTGGTCTGGAAACGCTGAAGTTTCTCGGGCGCAGCCGCAGTCATAGCGAGAGTATAGCGGCAGTTAGTGACCGCTACCGTTCCGCGACCATGCGTACGCTTCGCGTAGCTTTTCTGTCCTCGTTCGCCATGGACTTCTTCACGATGCTGTCTGTGGCTTCAGTAGCGGTAAGCCTCGGCCTCCGTCTGGTGAATGAACAGATGACATTGGTCACTGGACTAACCATTCTGATCCTGGCACCGGAATATTTCCTGCCGGTCCGGCTGGTCGGAGCGGACTTCCATGCTACTCTTGATGGCAAGGAAGCGGGAGAAGCGATGAAGAGTATTATTGACCGGGAGGCAGTGGAAGCCAAACTGCTGAATTCGGCTGGTGTCATAGCTGAAGCTGGAACTGGAGACAAAGCTGGAACGGTAACAAGTGACGTTGCAGGTACTTCGGCTTCCGGAGCTGTTCCATTCAGGGATGTATTCACTTGGCAGAAGGACAGTGTCCTTGCACTACATCAGGTGGGCGTGAAATATGAAGCCGATGGTATTGCTTCGCTCTCCGGTGTGGATCTGGCGTTCAGAGGGAATGCCAAGATCGGCATTATTGGCGAAAGTGGTGCAGGTAAGTCCACCCTGGTGGATATCCTGGGTGGCTTCCTGCATCCTACGTCCGGTACGATTGAAGTGAACGGTAACCAGGTGAGTGCGTTAACCGATGAGGGATGGCGCAAGCAGACCGCCTATATTCCGCAGCGGCCGTATATTTTCAGCGGAACACTCGCAGATAATGTACGGTTCTATTACCCTGATGCTACGAATGAAGCGGTGGGTGAAGTGATTGCCGCTGCTGGATTATCGAAGCTGGCTGCGTCACTCCCGAATGGACTGGATGAAATGATTGGCGGTGGAGGGCGTTCACTAAGCGGCGGCCAGGAGCAGCGTGTAGCATTGGCCCGCGCACTGCTAAGCAGCCGGCCGGTCATGCTGCTGGATGAGCCGACTGCTCATCTGGATATTGAGACGGAGTATGAGCTGAAGGAAACGATGCTCCCGCTTTTTGAGGGGAAGCTGGTGTTCCTGGCTACCCACCGGCTGCACTGGATGATTGATATGGATCTCATTGTCGTTATGCAGCAGGGGCAAGTGGCCGAGGTTGGCACACACCAAGAGCTGGTAGCCCGCAGGGGTGCCTATTATGAGCTTATTCAAAGTCAATTGGAGGGAATCCATTGAAACGTGAAGGATGGTTTGCTCCCTATTTCAATTCCTATTTCTGGCGGTTTCTACTGATTATCATCCTGGGTGCGCTGACTATTTTCTCAGCCTCCTCCCTGATGTATACCTCCGGGTTCCTGATCTCCAAGGCATCCATCCCGCCGGAAAATATTCTGATGATCTACGTGCCGATTGTCGGCGTGCGTACCTTCGGGACAAGCCGGGCGGTAATTCACTATGTGGAGCGCCTGGTCTCGCATGATACGATATTGCGGATTCTCTCTAAGATGCGTATCCGGCTATACAACATTCTGGAGCCGCAGGCACTGTTCCTGTCTTCGCGCTTCCGTACCGGGGATATTCTGGGTATGCTCGCTGATGATATTGAATATTTGCAGAATGTGTACTTACGTACCGTATTTCCGAGTATTATCGCACTCTTGATCTATGCGGCTGCGATTATCTCGCTGGGTACGTTTGATGTAGCCTTTGCACTGTTGATGGGGCTCTACATGCTGGTCATTGTCATTGTCCTCCCGCTGATCTCGCTGCTGCTCACGCAGTCGCGGCAACGGATGGTGAAGCAGGAACGCAACCGGCTCTATCAGAAGCTGACCGATGCTGTCCTCGGGATGGGGGATTGGGTGATCAGCGGCCGGCAGAGCCAGTTCGTTGCTACTTACGAGGCAGACGAGAAACGGGTTGCCCATACCGACGGAGCACTCCGCAGATGGGCGCGTATCCGGATGTTCCTCGGGCAGGCCGTTGTCGGGATCGCTGTCGTATCTGTAATCTACTGGGCTGCCGGAGAGTATCAGAGCGGCGCCATCGCCGGAACACTGATTGCGGCGTTCGTACTGGTAGTGTTCCCGGTGGCTGATGCATTCCTGCCGGTCTCTGATGCGGTAGAGAAGATTCCGCAGTACCGCAATTCTCTGGAGCGTCTGAATCAAGTAGAGTCAGCAGGGGGGAATCCCTTCGAGGCTGATGAAGCAAGCAGCGCGGAGGCGGGAGCCCTTGCAGAAGCTGCTACCAAGGCGATCAGAGAGACCCGGCAGGCACATATTCAGTTGAAGAATGCAGGATACCGTTATGCTTCCGGAGACGACTGGTCGATTCAGGATCTGACTCTCGCCATTCCGCAGGGACGAAAGGTTGCTATTATCGGCCGCAGCGGAGCGGGCAAGTCCACGCTGCTGAAAGTGATTCAAGGTGTGATTAGACCTTCTATCGGGTCTGCCGTAATCAATGGCATTGACGCTTCCGCCTACGGGGAGAACATTCCGAAGCTGATTGCTGTCCTTAACCAGAGCCCGCATTTGTTCGACACAACGGTGGCGAACAATATCCGGCTGGGCAACCCGGAGGCTTCGGACGCAGAAGTCAAGCGTGCCGGGGAACTGGCCCAACTGGACAATCTGATCTCTTCACTGCCAGAGGGTTATGATACTCCGGTGCGTGAAGCCGGTCAGCGCTTCTCCGGCGGGGAACGCCAGCGGATTGCCCTCGCCCGTATTCTGTTGCAGAATACTCCGGTTGTCGTGCTTGATGAGCCGACGGTCGGACTTGATCCGCGTACGGAGCGTGAACTGCTGGCAACGATGTTTGGTGCGATGGCAGATAAGACGCTGATCTGGGTAACCCACCATCTGGTGGGCGCAGAGCAGATGGATGAAGTGATTTTCATGGAGAATGGGGTTGTGGAGATGCGCGGCACCCATGCAGAGCTGATGGCCCGTGAAGCCCGTTACCGCAGACTCTATGAGCTGGACCGTCCGGCTGAGTTCCTTACGAAGCGGGCAGGGGATTAAGTCATATTGATCTTACAAGGCTTCTTTCGCCCGGTTTTGGGCGGAGGGAGCTTTTTTTTGAGAATATATGGTAGCATGATACTATTGGATGGGTTTACCCATATTATCGAATGAGGTGGAAGCATGTGAGTTCTGCTGCTCTATAAGATAAGATATCATAATATATTTCCGCGCTTCTCAAATAAGGAGAGATTAAATAATGGATTTATCGTGGGAGCTGGAAAGCCTATACCCTTCTTTTGAGTCGGAGAAGTTCAATCAGGACCGTGAGCTTCTGGCAGAGTCTGCTGAGAGATTGAAGAGATGGTCTGCTGAACATCTGCATAACCGTACACATAACGATAGAGAAACAGCGCAAGCCATCGAGCAATTTCTGAAGGAATATAATGCTTACAAAAGTGTCTACCTCTGTCTATTTAGCTATGCGGAGCTTAGGTTCAGCGTAGACAGCAGCAATATGGATGCAGTGAACCGAATGGATGAGCTTGAGGACACGGCACTGGCTGCGGGGGAGGTTCATGCGGACTTCAGCAAGTGGCTGGCAAAAATCACAGATCTGAATACCATCCTAGCTTCGTCCGCTTACCTTGCCGAGCATGAGTTCTATCTGTACGGGTTGCAGCGGCAATCTGCTCATTGGCTCGGGGAAGAGGCGGAAGCGGTCATTGCGAGGATGCAACGTACCGGTTCCAAAGCCTGGGAGCGGCTGTATATGCAGACATTATCCAGACTGCGGGTGGATATCAGGACCGGTGGAGAAGCTCAGAACATGTCTCTTGCAGAATTGCGGAATCTCGTCTATACGGGGACGCATTAGTTAGACAAGCAGCTTATGAAGCTGAGCACGAAGCGTGCCGGAGTGTAGCGGAACAGAGTGCGGCCTGTCTGAATTCGGTTAGCGGAGAAGCGGCTGCAGTCTATGAGCTGAGAGGGTATGATTCACCACTGCATAAAGTACTGACCGCATCGAGAATGGACCAGAAGACACTGACCGTAATGCTGAATGCCATTGAGGAGAGTCTGCCAGTCTTCCATCAGTACTATTTGAAAAAAGCAGAGATGCTCGGACATTCCGGTCCGCTGCCGTTTTATGACGTTTTTGCTCCGGTGGCCGGAGAGAGTTCAGCCCAAATAACCTACCCGGAAGCGAGAGATGTGATCGTCTCCGGCTTCAGTGCATTCAGCGCAGAACTGGGCGAATTCGCCGGCAAGGTGTTCCGGCAGCGCTGGATCGATGCTGAGCCGAGAACGGGCAAGGGCAATTTCGGCTTGTGTGTCGATATTTTTCCGATCGGAGAGAGCCGGATCATCACCAGCTTTACGGGGAATTATATCGATATCAGTATACTGGCGCACGAAATCGGGCATGCCTACCATAGCAGCTGTCTTACCGGTGAAACTATGGTGAATACAGACTATCCGGTGCCGATTGCCGAGACAGCGTCGATTTTTTGCGAAAGTCTCATTCACCAGGAGCTGCGGAAGGTGGCACCTGAAAGCGAGACCCTCTCCATTCTGGAACGGAGCCTGTCCGATGCCGGATATTACATTGTCGATTTCTATGCCCGTTACTTGTTCGAGAGCAGGCTGTATGAACGAAGACTCTCGGGTGTTCTCTCCGTCCAAGAACTGAATGACCTGATGCATGAATCGATGGTAGCTGCATATGGGGATAGCATTAACCCTGACACGATTCATCCTTACCAATGGATCAGCAAAGCCGGATATTATATGGCAGGCAATGAATTTCTGAATTTCCCCTATTCCTTCGGACTGCTGTTCTCCAAGGGACTGTATGCGCAGTATAAGAAGCAAGGCGAAGCATTCGTAGACCGGTACCGCTCTTTCCTGGCAGCAACGGGTAAAAGCACCATCACAGATGCCGCGAGGCTGATGGATATTGATGTGAATTCACCAGAGTTCTGGCTTGATGCGTTGACACTGATTGCGGATGATATTCAGAAGTTTGTGGAGAGTGTGTAAACTCTGCGGAGGGAGTTCCTTTTTGCGGGGAAGTGTGGTAGAACAGTAGAAGGAGTATATGCCGCAGCGGCACAGAAAGGGATGCTTGATCGAATGTATGTAGTGTGTAAGGAACATGTAGAGCTGGCCATCGACAAATTTGTGGACGAGTTCGAGGATGCACCGGATATTGTGGACCTGAAGGAAACCGAGTTCTCTGACTGGGATCCACCGGCGAAATGTGCGGAGTGCGATAAGAATGCAGAGGTTCTGGTAGTTTAGAGCCGGAGTGCTTCATGACAATTCAATCAACTATTCAAAAGAGGGCCATGAGCCGGATGTTCACTCATCCGGGGTATCCGGTCACTCTTAATCAGGCTTGCCCTGCAGCTGTTGTGAGCTGCAGGGTATTTTTGTATATATATTGCCTGATGATCCGCTCATGCCTCAACCATATCCTCCATCCCATTCCCGTTGCTCCGGCGGTACGCAAAAGCAGAGGCAATGGCGATGAGTGCGGCAATGGAAAGTCCCCAGTAAATATTGGAGTAAGCCGCAGACAGGGAGAGTCCACGCTGCCATTCCAGCGCACTGGCAGCCATGGCGACACCGAAGGCGCCACTGAAGAACTGCAGTAGCTGGAACAGTCCCATCCCGGAACCAATCTGGGAGGAAGGCAAGATACGGGAGATTTCATTGGATACACTGCTGGACAGCGTTGTGAAGGCTAGACTCATAATCATGTATACGAGCATCACTGCCACCCATGAATGTCCGGCGAACAGGGCAAATAGAATGGTAGCCGTTAGTACAAGCAGGGGCACAAAGCGCAGAATACCCCCGTTGCCGAAACGGTCAATGATCCGGCCTACCGCTCGGGATACAACAATGGCCAGCAGGGAGCCAGGGAAAATCACAAATCCGGCATGGCTTGCGCTGAAGCCAAATCGGTGAACCAGAATCTGTGGCAGCAGGAACAGTGTTGCAAAGCTGCACAGGTATGAGGCAATCCCGACCAGAGAGAGCACCAGGTAGGATCGGTTCTTGAAAAGAGCAGGCATGACAAACGGATCAGGGGTGGTGCGGATCCGGCTGATGAATAAGAAAATGGCGGCAATGCCGGCAACCAGAGCCATCCACAGCCCACTGGTCAGGAACAGCAGAAGCCCGGTGGTGCCGATTCCGAGGAAGATCCCTCCGACGGCGTCAAAAGAGCCCCGGGTAGGCAGTTCCTTTGGCAGCAGTACCAGAAACAGCGGCACAAGCAGCAGAATAAATGCGGTAACGGCAAACAGCCAGTTCCAGCCGAAGTACTGGGTAATGGCTCCGCCCGCAACGGGACCGAGCCCCAGACCAAGCGAAACTGCAGACATTATGGTAGCCATCGCCTTACCGCGGCGGTCCAGCGGAACATACCGGGTGAACAGCACCAGAGACAATGACATCACGGCCCCGGCCCCGGAAGCCTGCACGATACGGACAATCAAGAGGAAGATGAAGTTCGTGCTGAGGAATCCGGCAACCGCCGCGAAACCGAGTGTCAGCAGGCCAATCGTCAGCAGCCTGCGGATCGGCAGGAAGTCAGAGAGTCTGCTGTAAGTAATTGAAGCAATGGAGAACATAATGGAATATCCGGTCACGATCCAGGAAGCGGCGGAGGCTGAGATGCCAAACGACTCCGTCACATCAGGCAGTGCCAGATTGAACATCGCCGTATTCATAATGACGAGAACAACCGCAACACTGAACAGAAGCGTCAGCAGCCCTTCTCTGGGAAGAGTGGCTTCCACTGATGAATCCTTCTCTTCCGCTGTAGCGGAGGTATTCGTTAATGAGTCCATGTGATGGCCACTCCTTTTTTATGTTTTATATTTCGATTATCATCGAACATTTGAAATATAGCATGGGTTGATATAAAATGCAATTAGGAGCACAATTATTTGTGGCATCTATCTGTACTCTAAAGGGGATATTGATCCATGAAGATACTATTTCATCCGGACCGTAAGGACATTCAGCTAGCCTCCGTACTGTATGCGCTCAGTGACCCCATTCGCTTATCTATCATTTCAGATATCCAACACAATGGCGAACAGGCCTGCAACGGCTTCAACGTGCCGGTCGCCAAATCCACGCTGTCCCACCATGCCCGGACGCTGCGCGAGGCAGGGGTTATCCATACCCGTGTTCAAGGTACCCAGCGTATGTTGTCCCTGCGCACCGAGGACTTGAATGCACGTTTTCCGGGACTATTAGATTCTGTGCTCCGTGCCTACGAGGCTGCAGAACAACCTGTGCCGGTCATGAAGGCAGAGGAGAGTAGTAACTGAGGTGTCTGTTGAGTAACTGAGCTCGAAAGTGGCAAAAACCAGAAGGCTAATGGGTCAGCGGCGCATATATATTTTTATCAAAAAAGACAAAGCCACTGGCGGCTTTGTCTTTAGCTGTTTCTATGACTATCTGTGTTGCCTCAGCGCGGATTCACCTTCACCTGAGAGCCTTTGCCGCCATACTGGATGCCGGTGTCTTTCATAAAGCTGATGAGAAAAGCTTATGTCATGAGCAGGGGTGGTGTAATGTATATGGCACAAAAGTTGAAAAAGAAAAGCGCACCTGGTGAATAATTCATTTGTAAAGCAGAAAGACCACCCGTTTTATACGCATGGATGTAGCCTTTCACGGTTTTGACACTTCGGTTAGCCCCCTTCGCTTATCTGCGGAAGGAGCTTCAGGTGCTTCGAGGACTATCTTCGAAAGAACGCTCTTGGGGAGTGCTGCTGCTGCGGGTGAAGAAGTGCTCCACCAGCAGAACGGCGGCCAATACAATTTCAACTAGCATAATGCCGGCAAGGCCGTCGAGAATCGCATGCTGCTTGATGAACAGCGTGGATAATATAATCATCCCGGACATCCCCCCGATCAGGAGCATGTTCCATTTGTTCCGGAAGCCGCTGCTGGCGGTTAGGCGAAACACCATGTAGCTGGAGAACACATGGATACTGGGGAAACAATTGAACGGCTGGTCCCGGTGGTACACAAAACGCACGATCAAGGTAAAGACGTCATGGCCCACCAACTCGGGGCGTGGCACCGTTGTTTGAACTACAGAGTAAATCCCGTAACAAATGCATGCGCATACGGTATAAATCAACAAAGCACGGTAATACACACGCAAATCGTTCTTGAAGAAATAGTAAAGACATAGATAAATATAAAAGATCCAAACGGAATAAGGTAGTGCAAAATATTTGACGAAAGGGATGGCGTTATCCCATGAGGTCATCAAATGATAGACTTTGCCTCTCGGCTTGTTGACCCATGCATACATCTTGCCGAGCACCGGGAAAATCAGCATCAACAGCAGCGGTGTATATTTCCAATTGCGTAGCGACACTTCTCAACCTTCTCCCTACGAATGATAAAGCTATCCCCCATTATAGTTGATTTAAGCAGGAATAAAAATAACAATCTCGTCTCCGCACTCTCGCCTTCTATCTAATGGGTTGGATCGGCTATTTCCGTCTAGCTTCGGCAAAGACGCACCTCCATAAACTGGACCAGTGGATTCGGAGAAGACTTCGAATGTGTCAGTGGAAGCAATGGAAACGAGTACGTACACGAATCCGTGAACTACGGGCACTTGGGGTGCTGGAGTGGGCATGTTTTACAATGGCCAACTCACGGAGAAGCGCATGGGAAATGTCCCGGAACACAAATAACGCCCTAAGGGCTTCCTATTGGGAAGCGAAAGGGCTGAAAAGTTTGCTTTCACGTTATCTGGAACTTGGTTAACCTTTTGGAACCGCCGTATGCGGACCCGCATGTACGGTGGTGTGTTGGTATGATAAACGTACCGGCCCGTTCTTGTTACAATGGAGACAAAGTTTCGGAGAAGGCTGCAGGCGGGGCGGTTGCCCTCTCGCTGGGATGAAATAAGCCCGTTGGTGTGTTTAACCGCCTCCTCGCCTCACCCAGTTGTGGCATAGCCCACGGATAGGTGAATGTACAAGCAACTCCGCCTGTAATTGTATTAAGAGGAGGGAAGGGAAATGCGGTTTATTGGTTTGGATGTACACCAAAAATATGCGGAAGGATGTGAAATCGGCACCGATAAGAAAAAAAGACGATTCCGGATCGCTAACACACGCGAAGCTTGGGAGGAGTTCGGCCAAACCCTAGATCCCAATACTCGCATCGTTCTCGAAGCGACCAGCAACGCCTTTTGGATTCATGATATCTTATCCGAATATCCCGGGCAAGTCGTTGTCGCGAATCCTCTTAAGACGCGAGCAATCGCAGAAGCTCGTGTAAAAACAGTCGCATTGGATGCCCAGATTCTAGCGCAGTTGCTCGCAGCTGATTTTATCCCAGAAAGTTGGGTTCCATCGAAGGACGAGTACCAGTTAAGAGTCTTACTTCATCACCGGATAAGGCTCGCGAAAATTCGGACAATGCTTAAAAATAAAATACATGCTGCATTGATTCGGAGCGGAATTCAATCGCCATGGAGCGATTTATTTGGGAAGGGTGGAAGGAAATTTCTAGAGAAAGTCATGCTGCCGACGACTGAGCAAATTATTGTCTGTTCGTCGCTACGTATGCTGGATTCGGTCCAGAAAGAAATGGCGGCTCTGGAAGCAGATTTGCATGCAAGGGCGAAAGAGAACCCAAGCGTACACTTGCTTATGGGTATACCTGGGATATCTGTACTAAGCGCCTTGACCATCCTTGCTGAGGTCGGAGATATTTCACGTTTCTCCTCTCCCAAAAAATTGGCTTCATACAGTGGGTTGGTCCCTTCGGTCCATCAATCGGGGAAAACGTACTATACCGGTAACATTACCAAGGAAGGCCGGAGTACACTGCGTTGGATTCTGGTCCAGTGTGCCCAACGAGCGGTACAAAGCCCTGGAAAATTGCGTTTGTTTTATCTAGCGCTGAAGGAAAAAAAGGGGCATAAGGTTGCGATTGTTGCAACTGCTCGTAAACTTCTCCACGTCATTTGGGCGGTGTTAAGTCGTAAAGAAGAATACAGGGATCTGCGGCGAGACCTGCTTGAACGCAAGCTCAAGCGTATGGAAAAAAACGCGAATGAATACGCTATGCCCGAGCTGAGCGAAGTTGTTGAAGCGCTTGAAATGATGTCAGAAGAACCGATAGTAACGAGTGAGGAATGGCTTGGAGGAGTCGGATAGAAGATGAACCCAAAGCTATAAGCTAAACCAGGCTAAAAAAACAAAGTAGCCTGGTTTAGCTTAGTGTTGGCATTTTTAGGTTTAGTTGGACTTCGTTCATTTATTCGCAAATTGGGACTTGCAGTTTTTCATAGGTGAGAGGTCGGCTACTCACAAATGAGTAGCCTCCTACTCGATTTTCCCTAATTAGCTTTGTTATTGACGCCTATACTCGGATTGCACAGCCTTCTGCGGAACGTCGGGGCCGCGTTTCCATATTAGTAATGGAAGTAAAATTACCTTTAAAGAGGCAAATAAATCAGGAAGGGCATAATCGTCTGTTTTAAAGTAACGTAATATGGGCATGACAATAACGGCTTCACCATGAGTTTATTATCTGTCGTGAAGAACAAAAGGAACGTCACACGGAGATGTGACTAGGAATGGAAATTAGTTTTTTCCATTATTATCGCTCAAACTATTTTCTATTTCTGTATTAATAATCGCCATAATATCCTCGGAGTTGTAGATATCATTATTCACTTTCCAGGTATCCCCTTTTTTTAGTAGTGTTACAATCCCATCAAGGCTTATCATATCTTCTCCGAAAACGAGCTCACCAGTATATGAGAGATCGATACTTTGTCCTGTATCAACTTTCTCAGTAAAAGATAAATTCTCGAGTTTTAATGCGGTTTTTTTTATCAAGGCAATTCTTGAACCGCGTACAAAGCCACGGCTAGCTGATTGTTTATTAAAATAGGATTCTGTAGTCAAAGGTTTGATGGCCTCTTCTTTTTCCGCTATTTGCTGAGGAGTTACCTCTCTGGTGTTATCCGGTTTATTTGCTTCAAGCTCATTCATTTTGTAAGAACGAGCTACCTCAATAGCTATAGAAACATCATCTTTTTTAGAAGAACAGGCAGTAAAGATAGAGGAAGACAAAACAATAATTCCAATTAAAGCAAGTGATTTTTTCTTCAATTATTCCCCTCCCGTTAGCTGTTTATGATTACCAAAGAGTAATTATTAATATTCAATAGATACCATCATTATACATGTAATGTAATATATTTACTATTTTTTAATGATTAACTGTTACTGCTAACCCATAGTGACCACAGGTTCACGGTGTGAAGTGTCCTGCTATTGACGGCCATGCTGTCCGCAGCAGGATAGAAAAGCAGGGAGAATCATGACAATTCTCCATGGATCACGTGTTTTATTTTTACCATATGGTCATCTATAATCCGATGCTTGTTCTGTGCGCCGTAGATCAAGGCGTGGGTACACAGCTTGTTCACCAGCCAGGCAGTTCCGCTGGAAAAACGGTAATTTCGTCTGTCACCGACTCCGTAAACAGCTCATGCCCAGCACCCACCCATCGTGAGTATGCCTGCTGCTACAGGCCGCCCCTGAAATATCCCCACATCTTAGACTTGGTCATTGTAACAAAGCCTTTTACGCGTTGCACCGCTCCCTCATTTCCCGAGATCTGGAAGTCACTGAACTGTATGCAGTAGGATCGGTTCTTGAAAAGAGCAGGCATGACAAACGGATCAGGTGTGGTGCGGATCCGGCTGACGAACAAGAAAATGGCGGCAATGCCGGCAACCAGAGCAATCCACAGCCCACTGGTCAGGAATAGCAGAAGCCCGGTGGTTCCGATTCCGAGGAAGATCCCTCCGACGGCGTCAAAAGAGCCGCGGCTCGGCAGTTCCTTCGGCAGCAGTACCAGAAACAGCGGTACAAGCAGCAGAATAAACGCGGTAACGGCAAACAGCCAGTTCCAGCCGAAGTATTGGGTAATGGCTCCGCCCGCAACGGGACCGAGTCCCAGGCCAAGCGAAACTGCTGACATTATGGTAGCCATCGCCTTGCCGCGGCGGTCCAGGGGAACATACCGGGTGAACAGCACCAGAGACAACGACATGACGGCCCCGGCCCCAGAAGCCTGCACGATCCGGACAATCAAGAGGAAGATGAAGTTCGTGCTGAGGAATCCGGCAACCGCCGCCAAACCGAGTGTCAGCAGGCCAATCGTCAGCAGCCTGCGGATCGGCAGGAAGTCGGAGAGTCTGCTGTAGGTAATTGAAGCAATGGAGAACATAATATCTGTACTCTAAAGGGGATATTGATCCATGAAGATACTATTTCATCCGGACCGCAAAGACATTCAGCTTGCCTCCGTACTGTATGCGCTCAGTGACCCCATTCGCTTATCCATCATTTCAGATATCCATCACCATGGAGAACAAGCCTGCAACTGCTTCAATGTACCTGTCGCCAAGTCGACGCTGTCCCATCATGCCCGGACGCTGCGCGAGGCAGGGGTTGTCCATACCCGTGTTCAAGGTACCCAGCGTATACTGTCCCTGCGCACCGAGGACTTGAATGCACGTTTTCCGGGACTATTAGATTCTGTGCTCCGTGCCTACGAGGCTGCAGAACAGCCTGTGCCGGTGACTGAGGTAGAGGCAGAGGGAGAGTAGCAACTGAGGCGGGTTATTTAGTAACAGAGATAGATAATAGAGAACGTATAAATCCTTATATATATATAAAAGACAAAGCCCCGGCGGCTTTGTCTTTGTCTGTTTCTATGACCATCTCCGTTGCCTCAGCGCGGATTCACCTTCACCTGCGAGCCTTTGCCGCCATACTGGATGCCGGTGTCTTTCATCCCAACCTCCTTAAGATCAGCGAGCAGCCGTTCAATGACGGCCTTGGATGCAGCGGCCTCCTTCGCGCCTGAGGCCTTGACTACCAGCTGCACCGGCTTCCCGGAGCGCAGATGCTTGTCCGCCTGACGCAGCTTCGTATCGTAATCATGCTCCTCAATATGTGCGGTGAAGCGCAATTCCTTCACCTTCTCCTTGCTGTCCGCGCCTGCCGGAGTGCGGCCTGAAGCTGCCTTGCGGGCGGTGTTATCCTTCTGCGCTGCCGCTTTGGCTTTGCCCTTAGCCATGAGGCTGCAGGGCGGCGGGCTGCTCATCAGCGAGGTACAGACCAGGTCTGCTCCTGCGGACCGGGCCCTAGCCAGCGCTTCCTCTCTGGAAACCACGCCCAGCTTCTCACCCTTCAGTCCGGTAAGGACGACCTCGGACGCTCTAATTTGTTCATTGATTAAGACTGCCATTGTAAGCAAACCCCCTGGGTACAAGAATCTATAGCTATCATATACGGAACTTGCCGGACGTTCAATTTCGGTGGTTAAATTTTCAAATATTTTCATGAATGCCTGAGGGTAAAGCATCTTTGGTATCGTCAAACCAATAGACGCAGGTTATCAGATAAATCGCGAGGGCATTATGAAATTAACAATTGACAACGTAAGCAAGAAATACAAGGGCGATTCTTACGGGCTCCGTGACTTATCTCTGCAAATCAATACAGGGGTTTTGGGATTATTAGGTCCGAATGGTGCTGGGAAATCAACCTTGATGCGAATTCTCTCAACCATTACTCAACCCACAGCAGGTAAGGTGAGCTGGAATGGCATCGATATCACTAAGGACCCTAATGCGGTTCGGGGCATACTCGGTTATTTACCACAGGATTTTGGCGTATATCCTCATTTAAATGCGGTTGAGTTTTTGGAATATTTAGCAGCGATCAGAGGATTGGATCATACAATCGCTAAAAAAAGAATTGATGAATTACTTTTTTTGCTCAATCTTCATGAGGTCCGCAAAAAACCGTTGAACAGCTTTTCAGGCGGGATGAAACAACGTGTAGGCATAGCACAAGCTTTATTGAATGACCCTAAGCTATTAATCGTTGACGAGCCAACGGTGGGACTGGATCCTGAAGAACGTATTCGTTTTCGTAATCTTTTAGCGGAATTGTCAGGGGATCGGATTGTAATATTATCAACGCATATTGTATCCGACGTCGAAGCGACTGCAACAGATATCGCTATTGTTCATCAAGGACGGCTGGTGATACAGGCAGCTCCAAGCAAGTTGTTGGAAGCGGCGGTGGGGAAAGTGTGGGAGTGGCTGATACCGAATGATACATGGATGGAAGCGCGTAAGCAATTGTTAATCAGCAGCACCATTCAGAGCAGTGACGGGGTCCGTATGAGAGTTATTGCCGATAATCAGCCTTCAGCCGACAGCCGCTTAGAGACACCCACTTTGGAAGACGCCTATTTATATTGCATTTCGGCCAATAAGCAGGAGGCAGCCGTATGACGCCGCTTCGCATTCTATTTCAGATGATAAAAGCTGATTATTTAGAAAGGGTCCGAAGGTACAGCTTTTTGATTACAGTACTTGTATCCATTTTTATCGTATATAAATTTATTCCCTCCAGTCATGAGAGCTATATAACCTTATCGTTCCACAATATACGCGGCATATATAACTCCGATTGGGTCGGCAGTGCAACAGCTATATTAGCCTCCATGATATTAAGTCTTCCAGCGTTCTTTCTGGTGAAAAATGCGATTGAACGGGATGTGCAGACGGGAGTAGGGCAAATTATAGCAACGACTCCGATTACAAAGTGGATGTACACCATGGGTAAAATGTGGAGTAACTTCGTTTTCTTGATGTCTATTGTGGCTGTTTTAATGGTATCCGCCCTTGTCATGCAACTGATTAGAGGAGAGAGTTACACGGTTGAGCTGCTGGAACTATTGCTTCCATTTTTGTATTCTACATTGCCAACTATAGCTTTGGTTGCATCCATAGCCATCTTCTTTGAATCGGTACCTTTGTTTCGCAAGGGATTGGGCAATTTAATATACTTTGTGTTATGGATTCTCTCGCTTAGATTGTCTACTACAGCAACTCATTCCAGCCAGGATATACTCGGGATTTCTCCGATCCTTACCAGACTATCAAGTGGGGTTAATGCGAGGCTTAATCATAGCAATGGGGGTCATATCTCTGGGGTGAGTCCGTTGCGGGGGGACTTAGTAACCTACGACTGGACAGGGGTACTTTGGACGATGCAGATGTTTTTGGAACGTTATATTTGGTTAGCTGTGGCAGTAGGGATTGCAGTAGTGGCTTCCATCTTCTTTCATCGCTTCGATCTTACGCGTTCATCCAACATTAGTACAAATGGTAAACCCCGCGAATTTAGAAATGTAGAGCCGCAAATGAAGCCTGTGCCTATAAATGACAGTGGAATAAAGTTAACTCCCTACACTAATGTAGTACATGGGCAGTCCCACTACATCAGGATATTAGGTATGGAGTTGCGGCTTATGCTCAAAGGGTTGCGTATTTGGTGGTACTTGATCGCACTGGTCATGATTGTACTGGGATTACTGTTGCCCATGGAGTCTGTAACAAGATTTGTTGCACCCTTTACTTGGGTTTGGCCTATTCTGATTTGGTCGGCAATGGGCACGAATGAAACTTATCACCGGACTCATCAATTCGTGTTTACGGCTATGCATCCGGTTCGGAATCAATTTATTGTATTGTGGCTAGCCGGAATCATCGTTGCTTATCTGGCAGGCAGTGGGGCTATGATTCATTGTCTGGTTGCAGGGGAATGGGAAACTCTGATGGCGATGGCGGTCGGCGGATTATTTATTCCCACGTTGGCACTAGCCTTAGGTGTATGGTCGAGAAATAGCAAGCTTTTTCAGGTGATATTTATGTTAATGTGGTATTTGGGTCCTTTAAATAAATTAACGGTTATGGATTTTATGGGAGCCTCACAGCAATCTCTTGATCAAAAGGTATATCTGTATTACCTGCTGGCTACAGTTCTTTTACTGATGTTAGCTGTTATTGGGAGAGTACGGCAAGTGAAAATTGCAACCCACTAGTGGTGCGTGAACAAAGCGGGTGAGTTGTAACTACAGAAGCTATCAGATGGAGGTATATATGTTGATTCAAATTATTGGCGTAGGCAAATTGAAGGAAAAGTATTTGACCCTCGGCATCGCGGAGTATGCCAAGCGGCTGACGCCATACCTCAAGTTCCAGATCATTGAGGTGGCGGATGAGAAGGCACCTGACAACCTAAGCGGTGCTGAGGTTGTTCAGGTGAAGGAACGCGAGGGCGAGCGTATCCTCGCGCACATTAAGAGCGAGGCGCATGTCATTGCGCTCGCGATCGACGGCAAGCTCTGGAGCTCGGAAGAGCTTGCCGCCGAAATCGACCGGCTCGGCACCTACGGGACGAGCCATGTCGTCTTCGTCATCGGAGGGAGCCACGGGCTCTCCGATGACGTCATGCGCCGCGCCCAGCACCGCATGAGCTTCGGCCGCATGACGCTGCCCCATCAGCTCATGCGGCTGGTGCTGGTGGAACAGATTTACCGCGCGGTGAAGATAAATCGCGGTGAACCGTATCATAAGTAGGGGCAAGTTGCTAATTCCGTGGAACAATTGAAAGAAAACGGCCCCTGTTCGCATCGTTTGCGACAGGGCCGTTTTTCGTACGCTAGCTTCAAATTGCTATTCTTGCCAAACATTCATAGGGTCCCATGGCTTGATCTGATTGCCATATTTTCCGGCCAAAAAAGCTTTCATGTCTTCCAGCTTAGCAGGCACCTCGTTCCAAGCTGGAAGGGGTGATAACCCTCGTTTGCTTTTCAATAGGATATCCACTGTAACATATAAGCGTTCTGGCTGAATCCAATGAAGGAAGCGGGAAATATCAATTTGCTTGGTCAGGGACAAGGAATCAATTTCGTCATTGTAATGCTTGTTGAACTCGCTGATCAGGTTCAGGAGGTAGTCCCTCTGCTCCTTCACGAAGTCCAGGCCGCAGATAGCGCCATGTCCTGGAACAACAATTTCGGGTTTAATTTCATCAATAATGCGATCAAGCACTTTAACCCAATTGAGGGTTCCCTCTTCGCTGTATGCCGTACAACCGTTAAACACGACATCGCCGGCGAACAGCACTTTTTCTTTTGGCATCCACAGCAGCAAGTCACTGTCGGAATGGGCCGGAGCTACGTTGTAAATCATGACTTCCGTATCGTCAAGACGGATGCTGATATCGTCCTTTATCTGAATATTCGGGTATACCCATTCTACGCCCTCCAGGTCGAATCCTTCAAATTCCGCTGCAAAAAACCGCTCGCCCGAAGTCGATTCCAGAGAATCCTTTCCTCTTCTGATGACGTTGTCCATCCAGGTGATATTTTCGGTGAGACGCTCTCTGGAGGCTTCCTTATGCATAATAATGCAAGCATCTTCAAACACTTTGTTTCCCCAGGCATGGTCGCTGTTATAGTGCGAGTTCACCACATATGCGGGAGAGCCGCCGTTGCTTACTTCCTTGTAAGCCTCCCGCATTTCCCGTGCATGGAACAAATCGAAAAACGTGTCATACACCAGCCCTTCACCCTTGTTGATAAACCCGGCATTGGCCCAACTGATGCCGCGGTACGGCGAAATACCAGCAAAGACGCCAGCTGCGACTTCAAAAAATTTAACGCGGGGTTTTTGGATAATACGACCATACTTCATGAAAATTCTCCTTTGCGTATGTGTTTTTGGGATAAGGCATACTGATTATGCCTTTATTATAGAGAATGGAAAACATAAATGCAAGCAAGTGCTTGCATGCATTTACTCTATGCTTTATGATTGTAACAGAACAACATCACACTATATGGATGGAGGCGCTGCAACATGAAGCTAGTAACCTTTCAAACCAAGACATCCCTGGCACCTTTGTTTGGGCTTGTTATTAACGAGAACTTTGTCGTTTCATTTGCTGTAATCATGAAAAAGCAGGGAACATTCTCTGACAGTCTTGAAAGTATGGACAGCTATCTCCATTATTTGCCGGAAAGTTATGATGCCGCTAAGGAATTGATGCAATATGCTGTCGAACAGCCGCATCAATTCAATGAAAATGAAATCTTCCCGATTGCAGCAGTAAAACTGCTTCCGCCGGTTCCGAATCCAGCTGCGCTTATCGATTTCGGGCTGACGCCAAGACATCTAAGAAATGCTGGCGTAAATCTGCTGCAGAGAGAATATACAGGGCCGGAAAGAGAAGAGCTTAAACAAAAAATCGCCGAAAAATTCCAGCAGGATCCGAATAAAGTGAATTTCAGTTATTACAAGTGTAACCATAATGCTGTAATTGGCGATGGGGATACGATTTATTGGCCATCATATTCTTCATACCTGGATATCGAGCCGGAGCTGGCCTTTGTTACAGGGAAGGGGAATTGCATCGCAGGTTATGTTATTTTTAACGACAGTACTGTCCGCGATGTGCAGTGGCCGGATTTCCAGGCACTGACCGGACCGACGCGCTGCAAAGATTTTGATCGCAGCAAAGGTATAGGGCCATTTCTGGTTACGCCGGATGAAATTGACAACCCGCTGGCACTAGATGTGGATATACACATCGGGGAGAGACTGCACTGGAAGGGAAGTACTTCCGAGTATTCTGCACACCCTGGGAAAGTGATGGAGGAGGTTCTGAAAGTTTTCACGCCGCTCCCAGGCACGATTATAGGAATGGGGACGATACCAGATTGCTGTGCAATCGAGAACGAACAATGGTTGTTGCCCTCTGACCGAATCCAGATTACATTCGATAAATTAGGCACGCTCACTCAATTTGTGCCTGAACTTGTCAAGATTACGGAACCAAGCCGTTGGGAGAAAAGAAGCGATTTTCCTTAAATAAACGTTGATGAAAGATGAACCCCGACCCTGCTGCATATGCAAAACTTGTAGTAGAATAGGCTTAACATATGCAAAAGGAGAAATACAATGAATACTTCGGACAGAATCATTGAAGCCGCGACACGGCTCATCAGAAAGAAGGGCTATCAGGGAGTCAGCACCAAAGCCATTGCAACGGAAGCTAAAGTCAATGAATCTACGGTTTTTCGGCAATTTGGAAGCAAGCAAGGCATATTGGAAGCCATCGTTGAAAGACATGCAGATATCCCGCAATTTGAGAAGCTGTTAAAAGAGGACGCAACCGATAATCCGGAAGTCGATCTGCTGAATGTAAGCCAGCAGTACCGTTTGTTCTTCCATAAAAATGCGGACATCATTATGATTGGCATCCGTGACACAGGAATGCTTCCTGAATTGGACAGAGTGCTGGCTGATCCGCCAGTGAAGCTGCACTCCTTGCTGGTTGAATATTTTGAACGCCTGCAGAAGAAAAAAGTGATAGCTAGACAGGATGAGCGTCTTACCGCTATGTCTTTTCTCTCGATGTGTTACGGATTTCAGATGAGCGAGCTGATTCACCGGCAATATCAGTCCCAACTCATCACTGAGGAAGAGTTCTACAAGCACAGTGTCTCATTGTTTGTTAAAGGAATGTTGTCTCAGGCATAAGCTTTGTTGATTTATTTAAATATGCCGAAGACTGCTTGCGCGGCTCTGCTCGCTCCTCATCCGAAAGCGGACTGCTTATGCTCACCATTCGTTTCACTTGACTTACTAGGAGGCTGCCTGTTGACGATTGCCTCCCTGACAACCCAAGGTCGAGTCGAGTCAGAACTTCATACCCATATTCGAGGGGCTTCTAATGTTGGTCTCTCTACGAATGAAGTCGTTGAAGCATTACCCCTTGCATATCCTATACAGGTTTCCCACGCGTACTCAACGCTATTTCTGTAGCAACGCTTGGTTTATATTGAAATGCTGTATTAGTTATTGCTGAGCATAACGTAGTAGCCGCAGAGAGTGATATTCAGGAGATCGTCAGTATGCAATAGGGACGAGTCAATGGCAGTTCTCCATGATCCATCCAAATATGCTAACGAAGTGCGTTCAGATGAAGTCACAGCCAAACAATTGGGAATAACAGGAGCCCCTTTCTTTGTCATAGATAGAAAATATGCAATTTCCGGCGCACAACCCATTGAGATATATCCAGGATTTAGAAGAAATCGATTCTTTAAAAATAGAAGGCCGAATGAAAGTGCCTACGTATGTGGCTAATGTGGTATCCAAATATCGCATGGCCTTAGATCATAAAATCACCGAAGCAGATAAAGAAAATCTGAAGAAGACATTCAATCGGACCTTTACCAAAGGATATTTGTTCCACAAGGACCGGAGGAATATTACAAACATCTCAAGACCTAATCACTTTGGTTATGAGATTGGAACAAGCATCGCTGGAAAAAGAATTTAAGCGGTTTGACCTAGATATTAGCGAGCGTATATGCATATCCAGATTCAAAGCTTGTCATAGAGGCGGAGGGCTTAGGCTTTAATTATTCCTATGAAAGTGAGGAAATATTAGGCGAAGCCATTAATAATCCAACCACCAAAGACCAGGTCATCAAGCAATTCTCCAGATTAAACGATACGATATTCGAACTCAATCAGGTCGATTATGAGGAAGGCAATGCGTTTATTCCAGCCAAACTGTTAAATGCAGCAAGAAGAGAAATTGTACTGGGCTTATATGATTTAAAGCTTAACAGCCAGAAGAAAAGAACCAAGGCTGTGGAAGCCAAAGAAAAAATAAGCTTTGCCCCTGTACAACCATACCTCACGGCTTCTGTAACGACTAAGGAACAGTATGATGCTTGCGTGAGCTGTGGAATTAAGGAAATCTATTTTGACAATGTGGTTAGAAGAAACCAGAATGATTATCAGGAAAAAGAAGGGCAGCTGCTGATCGGAGGATATGGCGGAATTCATCACTACCGAGGAACCAATCCGTTTGTTACGGACTATTCTCTAAATGTGATTAATGCTACTAGCTGCTATGAACTATATAAATTAGGTGCCAAGCGAGTCACTTTATCTTATGAAATGAATAAGAGCCAAATTGAAGATGTATTGATTGCCTATGTTGAAGCAAATGACGGCTATCCTGCACTGGAAATGATTGTGTATGGCAAGGCTCCTTTGATGTTCACCAAATATTGTCCGATGAGAAAAATGAATCAATGCAGAATTTGCAGAACGAAGAGCTATGAGTTAAAAGATGAGCAAGGAACGTTCCCTATCCTTTCCCATGAGGATTGTACAGCGACTATTCTTAATGGGAAGACGCTTAATCTGCTAGATGAGCTGCCAAACATCAAAGGAATCGAGGCGCTCAGATTAAACTTCACAGTTGAATCTAAAGAGCAGGTTGTGAAAGTCATTCATATGGCAACCGAAAATGGGTGTTTCGTGGAAGGGGCGATTTCGTTGTTGATTTCAGTGACACGGGTGCGAGTAAAGGGCATGTGGGTCCTTCCGTTTTTTATTTACCACATCGTCCGGTCAACGAAGCAACTGAATAGGGCTGCCGGATTGCTGCATTCCGACCTTACACGCGACAGTTGGAGAGTAGGCTGGACGATGTCGGTATGGGAGAACAAGGATCGCATGCTGGAATACCGCAATCACGGCAATCACGCCAAGGCCATGCGGATCGCACGCCGAATTGGCGATGAAGTGGAGGCCGTCCACTGGGATGCCGATACTATTCCGAGCTGGGAGGAAGCGAAGATCCGTTTGCATCAAAAGTATGGCAGAAAACTTGACCAGAACAAGTGGTGAATTTTGCGTCCCTTTCGACCCTAGCTGGTGCCTCAATCGAGAAGATCGGTATTAACCCTTTAGCCATAGGGTTTAAAGGGGCAATAGCTTCACGGTGCACCAACGGAGGAGGACATTCATATGAGAAATAAGATGATTCGGGCTCTCGTTCTCATTCTCGCATTTTCGATTGCCGGATACGCAATTGTTCAGTATGGCGTGCTTAAAGCTAGTGATGCAGGACTTGCTTCTTTCAAATTGCAAAAGCCGAATTTTGAACTCAAACCATGGATATATGTACTATACATCCATATTTTTACCGCGATATTTGCCTTGATCATAGGACCCTTTCAACTATATATGAAGCCAACGAATGCTAGGAAACGTTGGCATCGCCTATTGGGGTATGGATATGTTCTTTCAATTACAGTTAGTGGGATCGTGAGTGTATATTTATCCCTTATTGCCACAGGAGGTTGGATTGCCGGGCTTGGGTTCATGTCGCTCGATGTATTGTGGGTTGCGACGACGCTTACTGCAACGAGAAAAATTATGGCCAAAGACATCCAAGCTCATAAAGCATGGATGCTTCGCAGTTATGCGCTTACTTTTGCAGCTGTCACGCTTCGTATCTGGTTAGCTCCGCTGGCTCTTCTGTTTGGCGATTTCGAGGTGGCCTTTCGGGTTGTCGCTTGGGTCTGTTGGATTCCTAATCTGCTCGTCATAGAAGCTGTGATTTCCAGAATGAGGTTGCGGCAGCGACAATGATTCACAACTGCCATGCCAAAATAATCCGTAAAACCGCGCATCCATGGCGCGGTTTTATTTTGCGTACGGTGGAATGTGTTCGTGCCGCGCCCCAATGACGCAGGTTCCACGATGAAAAGCGAGTATAGGAGGAAAAGCGTCTCGACTGGACGAAAGAAAAGGGAGAGGAGCGCTCAAACGGAGGATACGGAAGTGGACTTTGAAGGAAGTATGGCTAGCGGCCAAACCTATGCGATTGGGGACGTCTAGCGATGGGGCTGACCGGATCGGACTCGTTTCCGTCAGGTTCCAGCACGGCTGAGATTCAATTACGAGAGCAGAGCAACGGAACTCAACTGATCTTAACGCACGACGGTTTGCCGGTTACGCGCAGACGTATGCATCGGGCCGGATGGAATTACTACCTAGGTCGATTAGAGCTATTCCTGCTCGGGTTGGAGCCCGGCCCTGATACGTTCGTCATATCACCCCCCCTTTCTTAACGATAAAGAGGATATTCGCTTATCGTACTGCCTTGAAGATGTTGCAACTGAATTTGATGTCCAGGGTTTAGAATTAGATTGGACATGCCTTGCATGGGATGCTGATCTAAGATTAACTGAGGGTAGCTGGTCTTTTAAGAATTTCTCCGAAACTAACTGGAATAATGTATCCAAAACTGATGCACAGATATATCTAATTAATGCTTCGAGTTCTAATGACAAGAGCACGTCAAGGAATGGTTATTTATATTCCAAACGGAGATGAGGACGATCAAACTGCACAAGCTGCAGAAGGCAACCTATTTAATTTTTGCGGGGCTGGAACGAAAATGATACCTATGTGCAAAAAGAAGGAATCGTTCAGGATTTCGGAATATACGACAGCCCCGATGCATTTTTCTCCGCTCATCCGCAAGGGCTCAGCCCGTTCAAGAAAATAATCTATAGCAGGGTTGTACGGCATCTGATGAACCGGAATGTTGGTCGTATAAGGCAGGGATAAACTAACTGATTCTAAATGTGAAAATCTGCCTACGATTTACCCCAGGACGAAGAGTTCACGGTTACCGCAGCAGAGAGTTTGCGAACGAAATTCTGTCCGTTGTGAACCTGGGAGTCGAGGTATCATTAGTTATAGGTGGCGGGGAATATTTGTCGGGGGAATATGGCGGAGAGCTGGGGCATAGAAAGAGCAGAGGCTGACAATATCGGGACACTCGCGACGGTTGTTAACAGCTTAATGCTTCGTGGTCGCTGAACCATACATCAGGCTAAGGGCAGTTCACCATCTGGAAAAGGGCTACATTGTCATCTACAGGTATTAAATGATTGGGGAATTTCTCATATTAAACATATGAATAAGTTGTACGGGGTTGATTGAACCGTTAGCCTCAGCGACTGTACGTAAGATTTTATCACTTTAATCATTGATTGAAATACCTGCGGCTTTTAAATGTCCGTGAGTTAGAATTTTACCAAATTGAGATGCAAGTTCCTTTGGAGTATAGGAAAAATCATTTTTAACCCACCACACTACAATGCCCATAAAAGTAGATGCAATATATTGGAGTAATAATTCCTTTGAAATCTTCAATGGAGTATTATCCAAGCCAACCTCCACTGTGTTTTTTATAATTTCCTCCATTTTTGCTTGAAAACCATGAATTCTATTCTCATCCAGTAACAATGCTTTGTAAAAAGGGATATTGTCCTGAATTTTCTCCAGGATGGTTTGCATTAGTTGTTCAAGCATAGAACCGCTTACAGGAGTTTTGCTGCTTGAGCATTGCTTGAGTGTACTCTTTAGTTCTTCTATTAATTCGTCCATAGATGCATTTAATAAATCGGGTTTGTTCTGATAATGAAGGTAAAATGTATTCCGGTTAATCATCGCTTTATCGGCAATATCTTGAATCGTAATTCCTTCGTATCCCTTTTCCGTAAGAAGCTCTATAAACGCCTTTTTGATCGAATGTTTGGAGCGAATGATACGCAAATCGGTTTTTTTGTTCATTATGGCTCATTCCCTTAATTTTTTTGTTAGATATACGACATTTGAGCTGAAATTGCATTTTATCTCTCAAAATCAGAAATATTAAATATTGAATGCTGACCTTTTATTAATCATAATAAACACAAGATAAATATACAACACACTGACCATTATTTATTTTATTGACCATTAATTCTAATTAAAAGGGAGATATCAAATGAAAACTATAGCCATTGTTGGAGCAGGAGCAGGTTTAGGAATGTCCATTGCGAAGAAATTCGGACAAAACGGCTTTCGCGTAGCTCTTATTGCCCGAAATGAAGATAAGTTGAACCAGCTGGTTAGTGAATTAGAACAATTGGGAATTGAAGCTGCTCCATTTCAAGCGGACATATTAAATAAAGAAGAAATCGAGAGGGCCTTCGCCGCTATTAAAGAGAAATACGGATTTATTGATGTTCTTGAATACAGTCCAACGCCGAGCATCCACACCGTAGCGCCATCATTAGAAGTAACAGAAGAAAATGCGTTATACCAATTTCAATTTAATGTTTTAGGTGCGTTATCCAGTATTCGGCAAGTGCTGCCGGAAATGCTGGATAAGCAAAGCGGGGCCTTATTATTTACTACTGGAGGCGCTGCAATCCACCCGGTACCGATGATGGGGAATGTCGGAATTGCAATTTCAGGACTTCGTAATTATATCTTTAATTTGAACAGCGAATTAGCGGACAAAGGTGTGTATGCGGGTCACCTTTCGATCGGAATTTGGATGCAGCCGAACTCAGGAGTTCAAGACAAAATCGCTGATATTTGGTACGACATGTACACCAAAAGAGACAGAGTAGAAGAATTTATAACTGAAGACCGCGTGTGATTTGAATAATTTAGATGAAGGAGATAATTCAAGAAAATGAATATCACCATTTTTGGTGCAAGTGGTGCAATCGGACAGCTGCTAACACAATTAGCTCTAGATCACGGAGATTTCGTTACGGCATATGTTAGAAACCCCCACAAAATCAGCCTCAAACATCCCAATTTGAGCCTTGTACAAGGGGAACTTTCGAATGCTTCTACCATCGAAGAGGCTGTTGCTAAATCAGATGTCGTAATCAGCACACTAGGACCAGCATCCGATATGTCACGAAAGCTTAAAGGCACGCCGATTGCGGACGGACACGAACTGATGATTAGGGCTATGAAGAAACTTAACAAAACAAGGTTAATTACACTTGCAACGCCGGCTTTACAATCAGATGACGATAAGAAAAATATTTCGACGATACTTCCAGGTGTGATGGCCAAAGTGTTCCTTCCAAACGGGTATGCAGAGATGAAGAAAATGGAAGGAATTATTAAACAATCGAACCTTGATTGGACAGTTGTCCGAATTATTAACCCCAATGTTAAACACAAAGGGCAATCTTATGACTATTCATTCGGAGATAAATCGGCTAAATTATCGGTTTCCAGGGAAAATGTTGCCGAAATCATGTACGCTGCCACCCGTGACAACCAATTGATTAGAAAAATGCCTATCGTCTATAACAAATAAGCTCGAAAAAATGCAGTATTCACCGGTTAGTGGTTAGTGAAGGAGGATTCAAAATCAAAATCGAGATATGGTCAGATTATGTTTGTCCATTTTGTTATATTGGTAAACGACGATTGGAGTCTGCACTGGAGCAATTCGCTCATCAGAATGAAGTGGTGATTGAATATAGAAGCTTTGAACTTAACCCGCAAGGGTCCATGTACTCAGGCAAAAATATGCATCAAATCCTTTCTGAGAAACATGGTATGAGTATCGAGCAAGCGAAAGAGGCAAATGCTAAGCTTGGACAACAAGCGGCGATGATGGGTCTGGTGTATAATTTCGACCAAATGAAGCCCACCAATACGTTTGATGCTCATCGTCTAACCCAATATGCCAAATCGGTTGGTAAAGATAAGGAATTATCCGAGAAGCTGTTCTATTCCTATTACACGGAAGCCAAGCTGATTAGCGATCATGATACATTAGCAGATATTGCAGAATCAATTGGTATGAATAGGGACGAGTCAATGGCAGTTCTCCAGGATCCATCCAAATATGCTAACGAAGTACGTTCAGATGAAGCCACAGCAAAACAGTTGGGAATAACAGGAGCCCCTTTCTTTGTCATTGATAGAAAATATGCAATTTCCGGCGCACAACCCATTGAGATATTCTTAAGCGCCCTTAACCAAGCAGCTCAATAAATAAGCCTCGCACGAATCATCAAGAGGAGAGCCGAGTGACAAAGAAAGAATGCAAAAGCACAAACCATTGGTTTGTGCTTTTTGCCGTAGCTTAAGTGTAGTTCTTATTTTATGATCAATGGTGCTGAGTTTGACTGGCGTGTAACTTATGAGTCACAAGGAGGAAAAAATGACTGAATTACTAGCTCCAGCAGGAAATATGGAGGCTTTAAAAGCTGCAATTTCTAATGGTTGTGATGCAATATACTTAGGAATGCAAAAATTTGGGGCACGTGCATATTCATCTAATTTTGATTTTGAATCGTTACAAGAGGCTGTTACGTATGCGCATCTGAGGGACGTTAAACTCTATGTTACAATGAATACCATCGTTTTTGAAAACGAAGTTGAAGAGATGAAAGAGCAGATAGACGAATTAAATAAAATCGGTGTGGATGGCATTATCGTCCAGGACCTGACTGCTTTCGATTATATCGTTAAAAACTTTCTTGATATGGAAGCACATTGTTCAACTCAAATGGGGATAGACGATTTAGACGGAACTTTATTATTCAAAGAACTTGGTGCTAAAAGAGTGGTTCTGTCCCGTGAGGTTGAGATTGAAAAAGTAAAAGAGATCAAAAGAATAGCTGAGATACCTTTAGAAATTTTCGTTCACGGTGCTTTATGTGTATCTTACTCGGGAAACTGTCTAATGTCAGGATTAATCGGCTATCGATGCGCAAATCGCGGAAGATGTGTGGGTTCATGCCGTAAGGAGTATGAACTAATGGATAAGACAACAGATACGTCTTTAGGGAAAAACTATATTCTATCTACTAAGGACTTAAACACAATCGATTATATCCATGATTTAAAAGAAATCGATTCTTTAAAAATAGAAGGTCGAATGAAAGTGCCTACGTATGTTGCTAATGTTGTATCCAAATATCGCATGGCCTTAGATCATAAAATAACCGAAGCAGATAAAGAAAATCTGAAAAAAACGTTCAATAGAACATTTACTAAAGGGTATTTGTTTCACGAAGATAAGAAAAATATTACAAATATCGTAAGACCTAATAACTTTGGTTATGAAATTGGAACCATCAGCAAGATTGTTAAAGATAGATATGAAATAACACTTACACGTCCTTTAAATCAAAACGATACAATCAGAATAAGTCACAACAATGAAGATGTTAATTTAGCTGTTGCAAAACTGTACGATAAAGAGGGCGAATTAATCAACAAAGCAGACGATGTCTGCTATATCAAAATCAAAGAAAAGGTGTCTAAGGGAGATTTAGTATATAAAACGAAGGATTATTTCTATAACAAAGAATTAGAATCATCACTGGAAAAAGAATTTAAGCGGTTTAACCTCGATATTAGAGTATATGCATCTCCAGATTCAAAGCTTGTCATAGATGCGGAGGGCTTAGGCTTTAATTATTCCTATGAAAGCGAGGAAATACTAGGCGAAGCCATTAATAATCCAACAACAAAAGACCAGGTAATCAAGCAATTTTCAAGATTAAATGATACGATATTCGAACTTAATCATGTGGAATATGAAGAATGCAATGCGTTTATTCCAGCTAAACTGTTAAATGCAGCAAGAAGGGATATTGTACTGGGCTTATATGACTTGAAGCTTAACAGCCAAAAGAAACGAACCAAGGCTTTGGAAGCAAAAGAAAAAATAAGCTTTGCCCCTGAAGAACCATACCTTACCGCCTCTGTAACGACTAAGGAGCAGTACGAGGCTTGCGTAAGCTGTGGAATTAAGGAAATCTATTTTAAAAACGTTGTTAGAAGAAATCAGATTGATTATAAGGAAAAGGAAGGGCAGCTACTCATTGGAGGATATGGTGGAATTTATCACTACAGAGACACGAATCCGTTTGTTACGGACTATTCTCTAAATGTTGTTAATGCTACTAGTTGCTATGAATTATATAAATTAGGGGCAAAACGAGTCACTTTATCTTATGAATTGAATAAGAGCCAAATTGAAGATTTAAGGAATGCCTATGTTGAAGATAATGACGGCTATCCTGCGCTGGAAATGATTGTATATGGCAGGGTTCCTTTGATGTTTACTAAATATTGTCCGATGAAAAAAATGAATCAATGCAGAATTTGCAGAACGAAGAGCTATGAGTTAAAAGATGAGCACGGAACGTTCCCTATCATTTCCCATAATGATTGTACAACGACGCTCCTTAATGGGAAGACACTTAATCTTCTGGATGAGCTGCCAAACATCAAAGGAATCGAGGCGCTCAGATTAAACTTCACAGTTGAATCTAAAGAGCAAGTTGTGAAAGTCATTCATATGGCGTCAGGTAAATTAAATGGCTCAATGAATAATGCTGTCTTTAATCAGGAAACAGACACAAGAGGACATTTTAATAAAGAGATTGTGTAGTCGTGGAATTCATTAAATGTCCAAAATCTTGGGAAATACTACAAGTAAATCTGGGACAGGTGCAATTCAATCCAATCATAAGGATGACCTTCAGATGAAAATATTATTAGTTGAAGATGATAAGACGATCGCGTCGGGACTGGAATATTCGCTGCAGCAAGAGGGTTATTGGACCGTTCTCTGCCATGATGCCGCTTCAGCCCGAAAGGTGCTCGCCGAAGACATCGATCAGTTCACTTTGTGCCTGTTCGATTTACAGCTTCCAGACGGAACTGGTTATGAATTATGCAAGATGGTGAAGGAACGACGGGATATTCCGGTCATTTTCTTAACGGTGATTGATGATGAGGTCAATGTCGTGATGGGACTCGATATGGGAGCCGATGATTACATTACCAAACCTTTTCGGGTTCGCGAGCTTCTCTCCAGGATCAAATCCGTCTTGCGGAGATACCAGAAGCTGTCCCACGCCGGAGCGGTCATCGACATTGACAATGTGCGCATCCATACGCTGGAAGGCAAAGTATATAAAAACGGTGCCGAAATTTCGCTAACCGCCTTGGAATACCGCTTATTGCTGATCTTTGGCAACCACGTTGGACAGGTCCTCACCAGGAATCAGCTCTTGGAGCAAATCTGGGACGTGGCCGGCGACTTCGTGAATGACAACACGTTAACGGTCTATATCAAAAGGCTAAGGGAAAAGCTGGAGGATAATCCAGAGCAGCCGGCTCTGATCAAAACGGTACGCGGTTTAGGCTATAAGGTTGGTGATTAGATGCTGCGCAATCGGGAAAATCAAATATTATTACTCGTCATGGGCTCGATCAGCTTATCGGCGATCGTCATTGCTGCTTTCATTTCGTCCGTCGCCGCAGCCCTGGTTATTATTGTATCCGTGCTGCTTACCGGCACAGCTTTATTATTCACAAAACGGAGATATTACGAGCTAGAGAAGCTGTCCGTCTATTTGCGGGAGATTAGCAGCGGCCAGGCCTCCCTTGACCCTCGCGATAATCAAGAAGGTGAGCTTAGCATCTTAAAGAATGATATTTACAAGGTGACACGCATGCTCTCCGAGCATCGTTCGCTATTGCAGCGGGATAAGCTTCAACTGACCGATGCCATCTCCGATATTTCACATCAGCTCAAAACACCGATCACCTCTATGACAGTCATGGCAGATCTGTTAAGCGCCCCTGATCTGCCTCCACGCAAAAGAACGGAGTTCACCCATCATATTCGCATTCAGCTTGAACGGATCGATTGGCTTGTTTCATCCTTATTAAAGCTAGCGAAAATGGAAGCGGGAACTATCCCGTTCAAAAAAGATCGAATACACATGGAAACCCTAATCCAAAAGGCACTGGAGCCGGTTATGATTCCGATGGATATTAAGGGACAGACCGTTTCCATCACAGGGGATGACAGCGTCTCTTTTGCCGGCGATTTCCATTGGACTGCTGAAGCGGTTATCAATATTTTGAAAAATGGAGTGGAGCATACACCTGAGGGCGGTGCGATTACCATCACATTTTCCGACAACGTGCTATTTACGGAAATCGTTATTGCTGACAACGGAGAGGGCATTCCGAAAGAGGATTTGCCTTATATTTTCAAACGTTTTTATAAAGGAAAAAATGCTAATGAAGGAAGCATCGGTATAGGGCTTGCGATGGCTCACAGCATCATTGCAAGCCAGAACGGCGTGATTGATGTAACGAGCGACAGCGGGACTGGTACAGAGTTTCGGATCAAATTTTATAAGCATGTGATTTAACAGCACTCCGTAAGTGACTGAACTGTCACCTCCAACGTCACTGTAAAGTCATTTTGGACAGATAAAATGATATTCATCAGATGAACGATGGAGGTACAACCATGCAAGTGAAGCAGCAGCGCAAGATTACTTTTATTATCACGATAGGCTACACCCTGATTATTCTTTATTTTATGCTTTTTGCTTTCGGCAGAGCGGATAAGGTAGATCAAATCAGTCAGTACACCTTTATTTTTTTGCCGGACGGTTTTTTTAGGGTGCCGGGTCTTTCCGATCTTCTACATCCGACACTGATGGACTTGGTGGGTATTGGAAACTTTGCAGCCTTCATACCTTTTGGCATACTGTTTCCGTTGTTATACCGCACCAGCTTTGTTCGCTTCATGACAGGGTTTATCCTGTCCATTCTTGTGGTGGAGACCATCCAGGCACTAACATTCCTCGGCAGCTTCGACACGAACGACGTCATACAGAACTCATTGGGCGCTGCTATTGGATTCGGGGCGTACAAGATTGGCTTCCGTACAAAAAACTACTGGAGAAATATCGCTGCTACGGGAATTGCAAGTGCTGTCTTAATGCTCGGCGTGTGGGGGGTCTTCGGAGTAGTTGATCAAGTGTTCACCAAAGAGGTGGGCCCTTTTGTAGCGATAAACGAATGGAAAGATAGTAACGGAAATCGATTAACGGGAACCAAACAGGACAGTCTTAAGATTGGCGGTCAAGACGTGACACCCCAATATAATGTGTATGGCATCGAAGGTAAAAAGAAGGAAACATATACGTATTCGCTAGGCAATAAGGGAGAGCTGTATCTTAGCTTGAATTATGGAATTCCTGATCATAAGGATTTTCAGGGCAGCATTAAGGTTACGGTTGACGGGCATGAGCTCCTGTCTGTATCTGCAGAAGATCAGCTCCATGAGCCGGATATGAGGATCCTTTATCTCACCCGGGCTAATGAGCTTAAGATAACCATTGAGGGGAATGAAACCCTTTGGGATATTGGATATAGAGAGATGGTATATACCTGGAATTGAGCATCTAGGGAAGGGGGGATGACAATGGAGATTTTAACAATTGAAAATTTGTCCAAAATATACGGCACAGGCGAATCGGCGGTGAAGGCGCTTGATGATGTTTCCTTTTCGGTCCAAAAAGGTGAATTCGTCGCAATTATCGGACCTTCCGGATCGGGAAAATCGACACTCCTTCATATGCTGGGCGGTGTGGATCGACCGACTGGCGGGAAAGTGTATGTTCAGGATACGGATATGTATACCTTGGACGAAACGCAGCTGGCCATCTTTAGACGCAGGCAAATCGGGCTGATCTACCAGTTTTTCAATCTGATTCCCGTCCTGACGGTGGAAGAGAATATTACGCTGCCGCTCTTGCTGGATCAACAAAAGGTAGATCAAAAGCAATTGGCTGATCTTGTGAATACGTTGAATTTGCAGCATCGATTAAACCATCTGCCGAATCAGCTATCCGGCGGACAGCAGCAGCGTGTCTCGATTGGCAGGGCGATCATCGGCAATCCTGCGATCATGCTGGCCGACGAACCCACCGGGAATCTGGACAGCAGGAATAGCAGCGAGATCGTCGATTTATTGAAAATGCTGAATAAGACCTATCATCAGACACTGATCGTAATCACGCATGACGAACGGATCGCCCTGCAAGCCGACAGAATCATTTCAATCGAAGATGGGAGGATTGCCAAAGACGAGGTGATAAGGCGATGAATATTGTCAATACATTAACCATCCGGCATCTGAAGCAGAACAAGAGACGAACACTTGTGACTATTCTTGGCGTAATTATTTCGGTATCCATGATGACCGCTGTCATTACGCTTGTTTTTTCCTTTGCGGATTTAATGATCAGACAAACTATCACAGATACAGGGGAGTGGCATATTCAGTATCAAGATATATCCAAGGAACAGCTTGCGGCGATACAGGGCGATGATGCAACCAAAACGGTTGCAATCACAAGAGACCTTGGGTATGCCCCATTAGAAGGGGGACAAAATTCCAATAAGCCGTACTTGTTCATTAAGGAATATGATGTGCAAGGGTTCACACAATTTCAGATTGAAATAAGCAAGGGGCGTCTTCCGCACACGGACAAGGAGGTTGTGATCTCCGAGTCTGTTGCAACAAATGGCAAAGTGAAGTACGAAATCGGCGACCGTCTAACGCTTCGCGTCGGCGACCGATTCGAACAAGGGGGCGATCATCCCCTGGATCAGACGGAACCGCTGCGCAGGGAAGACGGCACATTGACCGAGACATTACAGCATAGCATAATTAGGGATTATACGGTGGTAGGCTTCATTAAACGTCCGGTGTCGGAAACGGCTTGGGCCCCGGGTTATACGATCATTAGCTATGTCGATGATCATATCATCGGGGGGGGCGATCGGGTCGATGCGTCGGTGGTCTTGCAGCAGGTCAATCCGTTCTTGTTCGCACATGCGGAGAAGCTGGCTGAGAAAAACCAAATTGACACTGTCCAATATAATAACGATTTGCTTCGTTATTATGGCTTGTCCAGCAGCGGAGCCTCATCCAGCATGATGTTCTCATTATCGGCAATCATTATGGGGGCCATTATAATTGGCTCGGTTGGGCTCATCTATAACGCTTTTGCGATATCCGTCTCGGAACGTTCCCGCCATTTAGGGATGCTCGCGAGCGTGGGGGCGACGAAAAGGCAGAAGCGAAATTCCGTATTTTTTGAAGGTATCGTCATTGGTTTGATCAGCATTCCCATTGGCATCTTATGCGGTCTTGCCGGAATCGGAATCACCTTTTCGTTCATGAACACAATGATTGAAGGGGCATTATGGACTAGTGAAAAGCTGAGGCTTATCGTCACGCCGTTATTGCTCTTGATTACTTGTCTTGTTTCGATGCTGACGATTTTCGTTTCGGCGTATCTCCCGGCGGTTAAAGCATCTAGGGTATCTCCCATGGACGCGATTCGCCAAACCACTGACGTAAAGCTTACGGCCAAAGCAGTGAAGACGTCGAAGATCATTCGTAAGCTCTTCGGAATCGAAGCAGAAATCGGGCTGAAAAACTTAAAAAGGAACAAACGAAGACATCATGTTATTCTTTTTTCGCTTGTCATCAGCATCGTTTTGTTTTTGACGATATCGTTTTTCACGACTGGCCTGACACAATCTCTGGCATTGTCGCTGGAAGGCATCAATTACGATATTGAAGTGTCGTCCAGTAATGGAAAAAGACTAGATGACCGGTTGATGCAATCGCTTGTATCTCTGGATGGCGTCACGGAATACAACGTGAGTCATGAGTTAGTCGGGAACGCTTGGGTCGATGCAGCAAGCATCGCCGACGAGTTGCAAGAGAAGGTTAAGCAGGATAAGAGTATGCTGCAAGACGGGAAATACCCTTACGAAATTAAACTCTATGCACTGAATGATTCGAGCCTGCAAGCCTATGCCAGAGCGGTTGGCGCAGATTACGAACAGCTTACGGATCTGGATCATCCCGCCGCAATCGTGATGGATACGATTCATTACAAAGATATAGATACGGGGAAATATATTCAGACGAAGTCCATATATGCGAATATCGGTCAACATATCGAGCTAACGAGTTTTATTAATGAGAGCGGGGAAGAAACGAAGGCAAATAAAGTGATATTTGCCGCATTGACGGATAAGGCACCGATGGGGATGAGCCCGGTAGGCGTAGGTGGGTTAAATATGATCGTGTCGGAACGCGTCATGAATCGGCTGGCAGACGGCGAGGAGCTGGCTAACGCTTCGATGTACCTCCATTTGAAAAGCACGGAACCGGTGAAAACGCAGCAGGAAATTGAAGCGATGAATGAGACCAATCTGAATGTCTACAATGTATATCAATCCAGAATAAGCGAAGAACAACAGATTCTGCTGATGAACGTCTTTTCTTACGGTTTTATCGTATTAATCTCTGCGATTTCCGTTGCGAACATCTTTAATACGATCTCAACAGGGCTGGCTCTTCGCAAACGGGAATTTGCGATGCTGAAATCCGTAGGCGCGACGCCAAAGGGGTTTGCAAAAATGCTGAACTATGAGAGTGTTTTTTATGGGGTCAAGTCGCTCTTGTATGGGCTTCCTGTCAGTTTCGCCGTGATGGTTCTAATCTATAAAGCATTTGCGAACAAATTCAGCTATGGGTTCACCCTGCCCTGGATGAGCATTCTGTCTGTCACTGTGTGTGTATTTGTCATTGTCAGCTCTGCGGTTGTTTATTCCGGAGCTAAAGTAAAAAAGGAGAATATTATTGATGCATTAAAGCAAGAGAATATATGATTCACTTACTTCACCCAGAGGAGGAGACGTTACCCGACGTCACACACAATCATGCGAGTCAATCGATTGCTCTCCATGCTGCTGATCATCTCCGGTAAAGGTACGGTAACGGGCAAGGAGCTTGCCGAGCATTTCGAGGTATCCTTGCGGACGATCTACCGGGATATCGAAAAAATAGGAGAAGCCGGCATACCGGTTGCATCGTCCAGCGGCAAGGGCGGAGGATACTATATTATGGACAGCTATAATATAACCAGCCTCTTTTTAAACCAGGATGAAGCTCATACGTTTGTAGCTGTAATGAAGAATTTACACGGCTTGTTTGGCAGGAACGAAGCTTTTAATGACATCATGCTAAAGGTTGAGCATACCTATAAGCAGGAGCAAGGTAAGCACAAACTGACTCTGGATATGTCCCATTTCAGCATGGAGCAGGAAATTAAAGAGTACATGGGGATCATAAGCAAGGCCATCACGGATAACAGGCTGCGGGTGTTCGACTATATCAACAGGGATATGGAATACCTGGAGCGAACGGTAGAGCCAAGCTGGATTGACTTTCGCCACGGCCATTGGTACGTGATAGGTTTTTGCCGGGTCAGAGAGGACTACCGCAGATTCAAGCTCGTGCGGATCAAGCAACTGAAGCAGGGACCGCCTTTTGCAAAAAGAGAGCTGCCCGATGACCGAATCGCCGAGGTCATTGAGCACAGCTATTCGCAGCGGGACATACAGGTTGTGCTCAGATTCACTTCGCGAATTGGCGCGCAGCTTACTGAGTACTTTCAGAAAGAGAAAATTAGCCGGGGTGAAGATGGCTTCTATCTCGTTAGGGATACTTTTCCTCATGAGGAGGGCCTGCTGAAATTCATTCTAAGCTTCGGCAAGGAGTGCGAGCTGCTGGAGCCTCGTGAATTACGGGCGGAGCTTCAGCAATATATGCAAAATATGCTTCTATCCTACAATGACTGACGCCCTGGTGTCAGTCATTGTGTTCTATAGTGGGGATATCGGCGGAAAGAATACATACCGCCCGCTATAACTAGGCTAGGAGTGAACCGACTAAATGAAAGCCAGCATTTTGGACGATGATTTCAATGAATGGGGTAAGGAGGACACACGAACAGAACTGATACGGAAGCTGCAAAGATTGGAGGAGGAACGTTATATCCTGCGTGAGGGAGAAAGGTTACAAGACTTTACCTGTCTGATGCTGCGACATATTGGCGATCCGGAGCCTGTGCTCCGTGAGCATATCTATTCGATTTTTTACATATGGCTGAAGCGCGATAATAAGTTCTCCTGTGAGGAAATATGGAAACTTTTGGCTGTTCTAATGGATGACCGGCATTTGTTCTATCGGATTGGAAGCGAGGGTGACCAAAGTGTGCTTACCAGGGCGTTCTCGGTTCTGCCTGTCGCTCTTATTGTGCAGCGGGACAGGAACAATCCATTCTTGACTCCGGATGAGTTCCAGCATCTAAAGCATTCGCTGCTTCGCTACTACCAGGAGGAGAAGGACCTGCGCGGTTATCTGGCAGTCGAAGGCTGGGCTCATGCTGCGGCTCATGGGGCAGATGCCCTGGAGGAGCTGATCCGCTGTCGGGAAAGCGATAATGTGTTGCAGCGCGAGGTGCTGGAGGCGGTTAAAGGGATGCTGCATAACGGTGTGCGGATTTTTGACGAGGAGGAAGACGAGCGCATGGCCAGCATTGTGGACACGATGATTAGCGAAGCACTGCTTCCGCAGCAGGAGATTGCCGACTGGATTCATTGCTTGTCGAAGTGTACGGAATGGCCGGATACGCGCACGCAGAGAATCGCCAGAGTAAACGGGAAAAATTTCGTACGCAGCCTGTATTTCAGAACAAGGGTCCGGAATGACGGAAATAATCTTATTCTTAACGGCGCCATGCTGACGGCTGAAGCTAAATTAAACCGTTTTAATGAGGCTAATTAAGAAGTGCGCTAGAAATAATACATATGGAGGTAATTAAGTTTGAGTACCCACTACTATTTCAGTTGGTTTAATGAATTTTTTCCGGAGAAGCTGGTCCATTGTTTGCAGGAGGATATACAAGACAGACAATCGCTTGTTATGATTAGTGCTGACCCGTCTGGTTATACAGATGAGCCAATTAACTTTGATGATATCTCTGAATGGACATGGCTGAATCAGGCTAATATTATTTTTGATGAATATCATTTCATTGATTACCGCATGCAGAAGGAAGATGCCCGGCGATTCATTCAGAACGCTTCCGTCATTTTTTTATGCGGCGGTTATCCTGGTTTGCAGAAGGATTTCTTGGCGGATTATGAATTAGCGGACATTATTAAGAACAGCAATGCCATTATACTGGGTGCCAGCGCCGGTGCGCTAAACATGTCTGCTCAATGGTTAAGCTTGAATGACACGGACCATGAAGTTGAAACAGGTACTATTTATGAAGGTATGGGCTTTGATCAATTTGCCTATGAATCTCATTCTAAACGGGGCTACGACACGTTTGTTCAAGGCTACCTGTTCCCCTTGTCTGAAGAGATTGATGTCTATGCGGCAGAACAGGAGAGCGCTATACGGGTAAAGGACGGCAAAATCGAAACAATGGGTCCTATATATTTAATTTCCCGCTCAAAGATTCAGAAATTGGTTGAGACGCTCTTCCTGAATTTTTCGGAAAAGGCTTTTATTTTATCCAAGAAAATTCCTTTCAGTTGATCGGAACCTTCTTTCGGTGCAGCATAAGCCTTATAACCGCCAAATGATTCAATGCAGACAGCGGCTTCTCTCAGATCAGCGGGGATATTCCGGTCTATTATTTCTTTTGTCTCCTTTTGCTTCTCATTGCAAATGAAGTATCCCATTCTTTTCTAAAGCAATTCATTATGATTTTTTTTGATAAAGTCGCGAATGGGTTTGTATATTTTCCCGTCCCTGACTCCTGCACCCAAAATGATGTAATCAAAATCCCCGATATTAGGCTTCTCCAGTTCTATATTACAAAGGGTACAATCCGAAATCTCTTCTGCTAAAATTTTTATACATTGTTCTGTTGCCCCTGTTTTCGTAGCATATACAACTAGTACTGCCATTTGACTCATCCTTTGTCATTTAGAATATGAATCTGTTCCTCTAGAACGAACGGTAACCAAAATGTGGTCAAGTTTTCCCGTGATATTAGAGAGGCCTGTGTTAAAAATGGGGGGATTCGCCCAGCTCTGTCACGGCAAGTCAGCGTCTTTACGTAAAATGCGCCCAGGCGATTGGATGATCTACTATTCCCCACGCACGGAAATCACGAAAGGTGAACCACTCCAAGCGTTCACAGCAATCGGAGAAGTGGCTGATGATAGAGTCTACGAATATCCGATGTCCGAATCGTTTGTGCCATTCCGCAGAAATATCAGCTATATATCATGCCAGGAAGTAAAGATTAGAGATCTATTAGAGCAGCTTAGCTTTACGCGCGGAACCGAAACTGGGGGTATTCCTTCCGCTACGGCCATTTTGAAATCGGACGCGAGGACTTTCTGATCATTGCCAGTGCGATGCTTGAGCCAAGCTTGCAGATAGAATGTTTTTGAACTTGTCTCTTCAGACAGCGCGGGGAACCGTATCATAAGTAGGGCGGAATTTTTATAGCTGCAATAATAGCTTTGGGAATTCAAGTTTCTTAAGGTCTGCAGGTTATGTGAGCTTGGAAACCTAACTCTTTATACGTAGAAATAAAGGATGATAGTAGCCAAAACAGTTGAATAGTTTGTGCTGAAGTGTTGCCACCTTGTCGTAGCTCATTGAGTTCAGACAGGACCCTACTCTTTGAAATATAGTTTACCACAATGTAAATATGGCTTGTTGCATTAGGATGATTCAGCGTTTTGATTTTTAAGTCTGTTGTTTCAATGCATAGCATAAGATAGCATATTTGGCCTTGATCGGAAATATTTGTTTATGGCTAGTTTGGGTGAACCATACCACAAATAGTGGTAAAGCGGAAAGTTGAGTTGAGGGTTGAAGCTTCAATGCTAAATCTATTAAGAAGCGCGTTAAGACCTAACTCATGTGGAATTGGTCATATATGCCGAGACAAGACCTTTATCAGGAATAGTTCTCCACCATTTGATATAAATAATTTCGAAAGTCTTCAAGATAGGTTTTGGGCTCTACAACTTTTAGATGAGTGCCAAAGCTTGCTAAAAGTTGAAATCCCAAATAATTTTGAGGGACATATATGGTTGCTAATAAAAGTCCAGAACCATGGTCTTCAATACTTCGTCGACCATACCTTTCGATGATTTGATCTTTTATGCTAGGCGATATCCATGCCTTAATCGTGACGAATTGCGGTAGATAACTTGCTTCGTGTCCTTGCTCAGACCAATCGTCTCTAGGATGAAACGCGCGTTCATCCATAGTAATATGATCGATCCGGGATAACTTGAATGTTCGAGACCCCTGTCGATGTAAACAGAATCCTTTCAAGTACCAACTCGATTCGCTAAAATGCAGCTCATAGGGCTCAACCATTCTATCCGTTACAGCCCCGTCTTTATCTGTATAATCAAACGAAACCAGCCTTTTCTTTGATATGGATTCTTGACATGTCTTTAAGGTTTCAAGAATCTCGGACCGACCTTCCCAATCATAAAACGACAGTTGAATGGAACGATTCAGAGACAATGGACTAACCATTGCCTCTATTTTTTTTATCGTTCTTTCCACTTCTTCAGTAAGGAGGAGTTGTTCCAATCCGCCGAGCGCAGCCAATATATTCTGTAAATCGGAGCTGCTTAGAAGGCGTTTATCGACCTTGTATTCCTCCATTATGCCGTAGCCGCCTTTGACGCCAATGACAGAGTAGATCGGGATGTTACATAAGCTCAATGTTTCCATATCGCGAAGGATCGTTCTTTTGGAAACATGGAATAGTTGTGAGAATTCCGTTGTAGAAACAATCTCTTTCCTCAGCAATATCATGATAATCGAAATGAGTCTCTCCACTTTGTCCATAATTGCCCTCTTTTTTCTACATGAATTCAGAACGGTGACAATAAGATGTCACCGTTTATCCATTATACTACATGTATCACAAGAAGGAGGTTTTGATTTAATGTTTAATCCAACCGATTTTCCCAAGCCCACCCTTATCTCAGTCAATGGTGTGGAACTCGAAGTGTTTGAAGCAGGCCGAGAAAACGCTGGAAAACCTATTGTACTCTGCCACGGCTGGCCAGAGCATGCCTTTTCTTGGCGCCATCAGATGGCCGCCCTTGCCGCAGCGGGCTACCATGTCATCGTCCCCAACCAGCGGGGTTACAGCAACTCATCCCGTCCGCCCGAAGTAACAGACTATGACATTGAACACTTGTCAGGTGATCTCATCGCGCTTCTCGATCACTATGGATACGAGGACGCTACCTTTGTCGGTCATGACTGGGGTGCATTTGTCGTTTGGGGACTGACCTTGTTGCATCCAAACCGCGTCAATAAAGTGATAAATCTGAGCTTGCCTTACCAAGAGCGCGGAGAAAAACCCTGGATCGAGTTCATGGAAGAAATACTTGGCGGCGATTTCTATTTCGTCCACTTCAATCGACAGCCAGGCGTCGCGGACGCCGTATTCGAAGACAATACATACAGGTTCCTTCGCAACCTGTACCGGAAGAACGAGCCTCTCAGAGCACCTGAGCCAGGTATGGCGTTGATCAATCTCGCCAGAGCAGAAACACCGCTCGGTGAGCCCGTAATGAGCGAAAGTGAGCTGGCCGTTTACGTCTCCGCTTTTGAAACATCAGGATTCACGGGCAGCATAAATTGGTACAGGAACCTTGACCGCAACTGGCGGTTATTGGCGAAAGTGAACCCAATCATCCAGCAGCCGACCCTCATGATCTACGGCGACCGGGATGTGGTTGCGAAGTCTGAAAACCTGACAAAGTTCGTGCCCTATGTGGAAGTGGTCAATCTGGATTGCGGTCATTGGATCCAGGAAGAAAAGCCGGAAGAAACAAACCAAGCGATTTTGAGATGGCTGGAACAGCAGAATGCCATCTAGTCCCAAGAGCGTTTCAAGGCTGAGCCTGCCCTACGGCTTGACCGGAGGGTGGAATGAGACGCGGCCACCGTCTTTGAGGTGACTGATTGGGCACCGCAACCCCGGTTGGGCTAGTACGTGTCTTCTAATGGTGTGGCGGTCGTGAGCCATGCGGGCGGCGTACGGTGTGGTCAGCGTGTTGAAGGAGGGCAAGGGGCATGATCAGGCTCATGGGTCTGATCTCCGAGTACTTCGTCGCTTGGATAGAAGTGGACTCGATCCCGCCGCACGCGGTGCACGGCGGTACAATACTTGTATAACAACATTCCTAGCAATCTACCGGCTGACACAGTGCAAGCCGCGATGATGCTGAATAGAGTCGCTTAGCAAGCAAAACATAGAAGGACAATAAGGGCACCCTAAGAGGGTGCTTCTTGATTTCGCGCTATTAAAAATACATAGAAAAAACAACAAATGATTTCGCGTTAGAGATGATACGGTGAACCGTATCATAAGTAGGGGCAAGTTTTTTGCTGACTTTTTTGTGCAGAGAATGCACGGCATTCACTTCTTATCTCCGATAAAATTTATCTTGAAGGGAGGGAAAACGATGGATTGGTTGGACAGGATGATTAGCGCCATGGAATATATCGAAGCAAATCTGGCGGACAATATCTCATATGATGAAATAGCTCAGAGAGCCTGTTGCTCTACTTATCATTTTCAAAGAATGTTTCCGTATATTACTGGAGTATCGTTATCTGAGTACATCCGACGTAGACGGTTGACATTGGCAGCATTTGAACTGCAGACAACAAATGCAAAGGTTATAGATATTAGAGTATATGCATGTCCAGATTCAAAGCTTTTCATAGATGCGGAGGGCTTAGGCTTTAATTATTCATATGAAAGCGAGGAAATACTAGGCGAAGCCATTAATAATCCAACAACGAAAGACCAGGTAATCAAGCAATTTTCAAGATTAAATGATACGATATTCGAACTTAATCATGTGGAATATGAAGAATGCAATGCGTTTATTCCAGCTAAACTGTTAAATGCAGCAAGAAGGGATATTGTACTGGGCTTATATGACTTGAAGCTTAACAGCCAAAAGAAACGAACCAAGGCTTTGGAAGCAAAAGAAAAAATAAGCTTTGCCCCTGAAGAACCATACCTTACGGCCTCTGTAACGACTAAGGAGCAGTACGATGCTTGCGTGAGCTGTGGAATTAAGGAGATCTATTTTAAAAACGTTGTTAGAAGAAATCAGATTGATTATAAGGAAAAAGAAGGGCAGCTACTCATCGGAGGATATGGTGGAATTTATCACTACAGAGAAACGAATCCGTTTGTTACGGACTATTCTCTAAATGTTGTTAATGCTACTAGTTGCTATGAATTATATAAATTAGGTGCAAAACGAGTCACTTTATCCTATGAATTGAATAAGAGCCAAATTGAAGATTTAATGAATGCTTATTATGAAGAAAATGACGGCTATCCTGCACTAGAAATGATTGTATATGGTAGGGTTCCTTTGATGTTTACAAAATATTGTCCGATGAAAAAAATGAATCAATGCAGAATTTGCAAAACGAAGAGCTATGAGTTAAAAGATGAGCACGGATCGTTCCCTATCATTTCCCATAATGATTGTACAACGACTCTCCTTAATGGGAAGACGCTTAATCTTTTAGATGAGCTACCAAACATCAAAGGAATCGAGGCGCTCAGATTAAACTTCACAGTTGAATCCAAAGAGCAGGTTGTGAAAGTCATTAATATGGCGTCAGGTAAATTAAATGGCTCAATGAAAAATGCTGTCTTTAATCAGGAAACAGACACAAGAGGACATTTTAATAAAGAGATTGTGTAGGTAGCCAAAGGGATGGTTCTGGCGATATGATGGCGGGGGCGAAACCAACAGCGGCAGCAGTCAGATTATGGCGTACATAAATGCCCGGACGGCAGACTCTGCGATGGGGGTATTCCGCGTACAGATTGGTCATTGAACACAAAGAGTATTTGTTCTCTGGTGTTGGACTAATCGATCAACGAAATAATCAATTTTGCATGTTGGTTAATCGTGGAAATGATTTTCGTATTGCTGACCCGTATATCGCTGTCTTCCTTGCTAATCGTTCAGCCTAACATAAAAGAACAAGAAAGAGCCGCCCAGTATTGGGCGGCTCTAAAACTTGCCGCTTCAACCATCGCGTGAACGTGTCAGAAGTAAGGAAAAGTCTTTTTGAGAGGCCGACTGCTTTTCAGCAGAAATCCCCTTATCGTTGAATCTACATTGGTTAGTTGTAGAAATCTTAGGATCGAAGTAACCTTCGAATTTAAGGACGATAGACTAGGTCCAAAACATCGAACTTCCAAGTTAACAACAAATACCACAATCTCCAGCCCAGGATTAAAATCCTTATGTATCAGCAGCAAAAGATCAATTAACGATATCTCTGAACCCAGCTCTACCTTGTGTCCCTGGAAGAAGCTGTTCCAGGCCATCTCGGTAGCGGGCATGTTCTTCGGTGCGTATACGAACCGCAAAGCGCTGGAAGAGGTAGCCGAGGCCGCGCGGATGCTGTATCGTAAAAGAAGGATTTTGGAGAGATTGGCGCAGGGCGGGAAGAGTGCGGAGTGAATAGCGAAAGAGTTAAGGGATGAAGGAATAGTGAGGCCTTCAATTTCATTCTATAGATGTTACGGTGAACCGTATCATAAGTAGGGCGAATTTTTGGGCGGGAAGCAGAGGCCTGAAATTGTGAAAGTGATCATTAAACGCAAGAAGCCCACCAGGCCATTTTTAGGGGCTTGGTGGGCTTTTACTAAACTGCGTTTGGATTACTTCATTTTTTGTACCAATTCAGTCAGCGTTTTATTCAGGTTGTCGTTTAGTTGGCTTACGATTTTAGAATCGATCTGGCTTGCTTTCGTTGCGGCAACTTCCGGATTCAAGCTTTCTTCGATTTTCTCGTAGTCGTCCGCGTAATTAGTTTTTACGCTATCCTCGAAAGTAGCCCAAGTTTCCTCCAGCTTTGGACCAAGTTCTTTTACTTTCGTATCGTTTCCTGCATCGATTTCCTTTTTTATATCGTTCGTAACACTGATCAAATCATTCGCGCCTTTTTTAGCCGGATCTTCCGTTGCTTTGGATCCGCATCCGGAGAGAATTAGAGTAAGAGCAAGGAACGAAGCAGTAAGTAATGTTGGAAATCGTGTCATTGGTAAGTCCTCCAGTTGTAAGTTTAATTTAAGGTGTACGATTCGGGTTTGGCTTTGTTTTTGCGAATTCGGTTAATGATTAAGAATACGATGGCGATCAAGGTGACAATCAATTGAGGCGCAGCGCTTTGCCAAGAAGGGTAAAAAGCAAGAAAATCAATGCTCGGCAGCGTAGACGAATTGGAGACAGGCAACATCCCCGCAAGCTGCAAGCTGTGGATCCCCAAACCCATAAATTTGATGCACAAGTAAAATACGATCAAGCTTGAGACGATAAAAAAGGGACGGATCGGCAATTTGACACCAACATAGAGCATTAAAAACGCCAGGACTGCTAAAAATCCGAATCCAATTAGCATCCCTAGAAGCAGTTGCTGAATGCTGATCTGATTGATCATACCAATGAGGAACAGTACCGTCTCGGTTCCTTCGCGAAAAACCGCCAAGAAAGATAGGAGCCCTAACGAGATCATCCGTCCGGAACTCATGGCATTTTCAGTTTTGGTTTTGATGTATTTATTCCACTGCTGAATGTTGGAGTTGCTGTGCAGCCAGTAACTCATGTAGAGAAGCATTGCGGCAGCGAAAACTCCCGTCCAACCAGAAATGAGGAAGTTATTTTGGCCAAAAGCGCCGGATGAGAAAACGACCTGAATAATGACGGCCAAAATAACGCTTAGTAGTAGGCCGGCTCCGACACCGGATAAGATCCACGTCTTCCCTTTTCCGGATTTCGATTTACTCACGAAAGCAAGAAGCGCGCCGACGACCAAAAGAGCTTCTAATCCTTCCCGAATTGGAATCATGGCCGCATCCCAGTACGAATAAGCGGATTTTTGACTAAGAGGCGTCAGATAGGCAATCATATTACTTACTGTCTTTTCCGCCTCATTTAACTTTTGATCTTTGATCATCGCTTGGATAACGACCAAATCTCGTTCAGAGTTGCTATAAAGTGACGCAGATTGCGCCACGACGACACCCTCCACGCTCAACCAAGCTTCACGCGCATTGGAAATCGCTTGAAGCGATTTTTGTTGATCCTGAGTAAGTATACTTTCTTTCGTGTGCTGCAATAGACCAATGAAATCGGAAAGCGATAAATTTTGCTGTTTCGAATCGTTCGATGTTCCATATTTGCCGGCAATAAAGTCTTCGGCTACTTTCTTCAAGCCTTGAAGACCATTCTGGACATCTTGAACCTTATTAGTAATATAGGCATATTCGACTTGACCCATTTGGGTTTCGATATCCCGATAAGCATCCATTGAATTTGATTTAATGGTATCTTCAACATTAAGCCATTGATCATGATATTGATCATACACATTTTTGGAAGATACCAGATCTGTAGGAGCTTTTTCTAGAGCTTGCTCAATGTAGACTTTGAGCTTCGTCATATTTTCAACACCGGCGCTCGAAGCAAAAGCCCCAGAAGGAAGTATAAATAGGAGCAAAACCAGGGCTGCAATCCCTGCCATCCAAAACCGATTACGCATGTGTCATCCACCTTAGCTGCAAATGTTTGTGTCAATAATGAAAATCATTATCAATATGCAATCGTAATTTTAACTGATAATGATTCTCAAGTCAATAAGTAATCGTCTATCGCACAATTTGGGTCCCGGAATTAGGTGTCTTTTAAAAATCGCTCGTAGAAACCGTATCAGCGTTAAAGGTGAACAGTTTGGGAGAAAAATCCGATAAAAGTAAGAATCACCCATTCGGGTTGCTTAAAAGGTGGCGAAAGCCATTCGAGTGGAATTAAAGCTGCCGGCTAATAAAGAGGTGAAGACGAGTGATTTGCAGAAATTGATATCTTTGTATCCTATGGATGAAAAGGGTAAAATCAGCGGTTTGCAAGGACTTGAATATGCCGTTAACATGCAGAGCTTATTTCTGCCCGGCCAAAAGATAAAGAATATTACACCGCTCGCCAAGTTGAATAAACTGACATTTTTAGCTGTTGACAGGAATCAGATTACAGACCTTTCACCGCTTTCCGGGTTAACTTCTCTGGAAAATCTGGTTGTTGACGATAACAAGATAAAAAGTCTATTGCCGTTGAAAAATTTACATAAGCTGACCGATCTTCTTGCCAGTAACAATCAGGTGGTAGATCTAAGTCCCATTCAGAAATTGAAGTTAAAATGGCTCATGCTGAGCGGAAATAAAATCCAAGATTTGACGCCGTTAAAAAATCATCCTACATTAGAGTATCTTTATCTGGATGATAACCTCATCCAGGATATTGAAGTGCTTGAAACGATACCGAATTTAAGAGAAGTATCTTTGGTAAACAACTCGCTGAATGAGCTGGCGAAGCAGGTTGTCAAAAAACTAGAGAACAATGGCGTCATTGTAGATTTGGAAGATAACGATGGGACTAAGCCAGAGGAGATTCAAGTTTCTCTCGATGGGGAGCCGGTTGCTTTCGATATCTCACCGTTAATAATAGACGGAAGCGTGATGGTTCCATTTCGAGCCATATTCGAAAAACTCGGCTTAAAGCTTTCATGGATCGAAGGTACCCAAACCATAATTGGAGAAAAAGAAGGTATTACGATAAAGATGAAACTGGGTCAGCAAAGTGCCGATGTTAACGGAAAGCAGATATCGCTTGCTGTAGCACCGATAAACGTGTCAGGTAGTACCTTCGTGCCATTGCGGTTCGTGGCCCAGTCCTTAGATGCTAAAGTTGAATGGGACGCCAGTCGAAAATTAGCTATTATCAGAAGCAAGCAGCGGTTTGCTTCCTCAGATGGCACCGTAGAAGTCACCGCCTATGGCGGCTGGACCGCTATTGAAGACCTTCCCAAATTTGCCAAGCTGGCGATTGAAACTTTTAGTTGGAGCGCATTGGTCGTAAGCGAGGTTTCTTAACAAGAACGGACCCCCGACACGAATCTGGATCAATTTTATAAGGATACCAAGACGCAGTTACTAATGGACCCCGAAACCTCCCTATTGGAAGAAACAGAGGAGACGTTCCAAGGGTATCCTGCTAAAAGGTTAGTTTTCCACAAGACGGAAGAAGAAGGCTGGAAAAACTTTGTATGCACGGTGATTATCTTTGACGTGGATGGATCTTTCTACGAGATTACGGCTTCTGCAAATGAAGAGATTTTAGAGGATGCACAGAAGGAATTAAATGAGATCATAGGTTCATTGAAATTGAATCATTAGCAAGATATCTGAGGAGATCTGAAAGCCTATCAAGGCAGGTATCGATCCGTCAATAAATCCAAGCGAATCCGTAATGTATCAAATCAGGATCAAAGGCCATCTGGGACCCGGTTAGACGGACTGGTTCGAAGATCTGACCATCACGCTTGAAGATAATGGCGACACCCTTCTAACCGGTCCCGTTATCTTGCCCGCTTCAGAGGGCCTCTAAGGCCCAGGGACTTAGACTTCAGAACAAACGGCAATTCTCCTTCAATTTATCATTTTGCTTGGTACAGGTATATTTTCCAAGCGGATTCAGGGTTGTCGAAGGTGTTCAATAATAGGAGTCCATCTTCATCGGCATTCAAAATTGGCACAGACGAAAAAATATATCGGCCGATATAATTCAACTCACCCAAAAACACTACAATCTCAAGCCCAGGGTTGTAATCCGTATGTGCAAGCAGCGTAAGATCAATTAATGATATCTCTGTACCAAACTCTGTCCTATGCTCATAGATGCATAAAGCACGAATCATGGAGATGAGTGCTGAATGACATAGAAAGAACGCAGTTTTATATTGCTTGTGATTTTTCATGATATGAGCTAACTTCATGTGATATTGAGCAAGCTCTGTATAGTCCTTGATTTTTTCTTGCATGCTTCTTCCCATAGTGAAGACCTCCCACACCGAGTTTGGAAAAGTATTACACTATTATAATACTTATAAATATTAAAATATATAATGATATTCATTCATTGGTGTTTACCTTTAGGAAACTTGTCTACACTTTTGACATGGAGAGGTGAATAACGTGATGGATAAAGAAATATTGAAGCTCGTAGGAACCCGGATTCGGGCTCTGCGGAAAGAGCGGGGCTTATCGCAAGAAGCGCTTGGGGAAAAGGGCGGATTTCATTTTTCATACATAGGGCAGATTGAACGTGGTGAGAAGAATGTTTCTTTATTGAATTTACATAAGATAGCAGAATCACTTGATGTTAATTTAGTTCAGCTGTTTGCGTATCAGAATGAGGATTTCTTGATTACCTCAGCAGAGAGCGATATTCAGGATATCGTAAGTATGCTTCGTGATTCCAATGATGAGAAGATACGTGTGGCTAAAAATGTGCTAAAAGAATTATTATGAAGCAAGGCAAACGCACAAGCCATTGGCTTGTGCGTTTTGCTAGTGCTAAGACTTCGACTTTTCCAATCTACTATGTTCACGCATGGCTCTCATCTGCCTTGCTGTCTTACATCACGGTGGCGTCCTCTCGAAACCGCATCATAAATAGGGGTAAGTTTTTTGGCTTGAAACGTATATAAGCCTGTTATAGCATGCGAGAATTAAACTATGATCGACATGCTGACTTATTCGTGCAGGAAATGCACGGCTTACATTTTTTTCTGCGATAGAATTTATCTAGGTATTTACTATGTCTTCTTTCGTAAGTTCTTGGTATAGGGTAAGTTTCTCTTCGGCGAGAGAAATCATGTATTCAATTTCTTGTCGCCTGGATTCCAGTTCCATCAGATGCTTCTCAAGGATTTCAATCCGCTTTTTTAAGGTGGGATTATAATTAGAAGGATTTTCCCCTTGTTGAATTTTATCCATTACACAGCCCTCACGAGTAAATTCCGTAATCTCCTCAAGCGATAAACCCAATTTTTTTAGTTTATTTAGACATTGAATGTAGGAAACCTCGCTTTCTTTGTAGACACGTGCCCCTCCATTACTACGCTTGGGTTCATGTAGTACCCCGATTTTTTCATAATAACGTATCGTATAAGGAGTTAATCCCGTTTTTTCTGACACTTGACTGATTGTAAGCATCCGATTTCTGCCCCTCCTTTTTAATGCTGATATTGAAAAATATTATACAGCTTTCAGTCTACTCAAAGCGAATGTTTACAATTCCCCCTAACCTCACCCTGAAGAATCTCTTGACTTCCAGTTGACTCTAACTTGTAAGTTAACTCTACTAATTGTTAAAGGGGTGCAACAATGAACAACGAATATTTCACGATTCAACAAGCATCGGAAGGTATATGGGGGGTTATTTCGGTTCCAGGCAGCGGTTCTCTGGGGAATGCAGCAATTATTGATCTTGGGGATTTAACCGTTGTAGTGGATACAACCAACCTGCCGCATTCTGGTGCTTTGTTACGGCATACTGCTGAACAATTAACAAACAAGCCGGTTAAATATGTTGTGAATACACATTTTCATGGAGATCATGTCAACGGCAATCAGCAATTTATGAAAAGCGAATTTATTTCTACCGTTTGGACAAGAGATTTGCTGTCTGATATGGGTGAAGTGAATATTGATCTCATGCAGCAAAACATTCAAAAGATAATAACTAGCCTAAATCAGGTACGTTCAACGCAAAAAGATCCCCACATGCTGACTGAAATCGGCTATGATCTTTCCGTACAGCGTGCCCTTTATGATGCCATCCCTTCCCTTTGCAGGGTGATACCCACGATAACTTTTGAGGATAAACTCGTTATTCAAGGAACAAAGCGAACCATCGAAGTTTTATCTTACGGAGGCGGTCATTCCTTAAGTGATGCTGTTGTGTACGTTCCAGAAGAGCAAACTTTGATCGCGGGTGATTTAATATCGACTAAGACCATTCCGGTCATACCATACGGTAATCCATACGCTTGGATACGTATCCTTAAACGCATTCAAAAAGACCTCAAGGTCGATACTGTCATTCCTGGACACGGAGAGGTATCTAATTCAGATCGAATCACGGATGTCATACGCTTTTTGGAGAATACGATCACTTATGTTTCTGGAGCTGTAAAAAGCGGGAAATCAGAGTCTTACTGGCTGGAACAAGGGGTATTAAAAGGCTATGAGGATTGGCATCTGCCCCAGTATTTCAGATGGAACTTTCGCTGGCTCTTTAACAGTATGCTTGTTCAAAACAACAGATGAGACAACAAGCAGCACTGTTTGCAAAATAAATATAGAAACGAGGATAAGTATGAAGTATACCTTATAATTTACGTGAAGAGGGCACCCATCGTGTGCCTTTCGATTTCGCTCAATAGATGTTGTCACTTGCGACAAAAAAACTAGGGGGTGTTATTCCTGATGGATATTGACTACAGTGCGATAAGAGATCTTCCTCAAGCAGCGCAGCTATCCGATGAGGACTGGAACCTGTTTGTAGAACGTACACGAACAAAACGAATCCCTAAAGGAGTCACCCTAATTCAGGCGGGACAATTGGTGAAGCATGCTTATTTTTGCACAATGGGCTTATTTCGCCTGTATTATACGCTTCAAGACGGCAGGGAATATAATGTTGCCTTTACGGTGGAAAATGATTTTGCTACTTCTTATGGTGCCATGGTCATGGGGACGCCTTCTTTCTTTACAATCGAGGCTATGGAAGACTCTGCAGTTATCGAAATATCTTATGATATTCTGAAGGAGTTAATGGATAAAAGCCGTGCATGGGAACGTTTTGTGTATAAGAGTGTTGAAAGATTATATATACGAAAGGAAGAAAGAGAGCGGGAATTGCTTTACCTGACCGCGAAGGAAAGATATGACGTATTTTTGGTCAAGTACCCTGGATTGGGCCATCGGATTCCTCAGTATCACATTGCGTCCTATTTGGGAATTACCCCTGTTTCTCTGAGCCGGATCCTTCATTCGGAAAAAGATTAACCTATGTTAATGCGAAGCCAGCGCTTTGTCGCTAAAATAAAACAAAAATAAGCAAATAAAGGTGGTAAAGAAATGCGGTACATGATGGTTGTGCTGTTGGAGTTTTATCCTTCCTGGCTTGCATTGCCTCGGGAGGAACGGAGAACATATGCCGATTCATTGCAGGAGATTATGCAAAAATACGGTCAGCACGTCAAAGTGCGATTCTTTGACGCAGAAGCGCTGCCTGGAAAAGATTATACGGATTTTGTCCTGTGCGAAACGGTGGACTTAAAGCAGTACCACTATATGTGGGAAGAAATCAGAGACTCGCTCCCGTACACCAAAGGGTATATGAAAATCAAAGATGTTGTGATGGGAATAGAAAACGCATTTCAATCGTATGAGGAAGAAGTACTGAATATGGGCCCCTAAAAACCGAATGCGAAACGTACCAAAACTACTTAATGGGAAAGTCCTTAAGGAAATGATTCCCTAGCCTTGCGAAAGCGCTCCGCCTAATTGTTCGTTAGTCAATGCTTGACCACCAATGCCCCAGGCTCCATCGACTGCATGAATAACGTTGATCCAGATTTGCTCTTTTGGTAAATTTCCACCTGACATTTCATGAATGATGTCGGTCGCTTCCATGAAATACCCCTGTTGAATTTCTCGGGTATTAAATGCTGTCGCTGGGGTTTTCCATTCAATAAAAGCGACAGGCGCTTCTTTCGAGCCAGAGAATGTGTGCTCTTGCGAAATGATGTGAATGGAGCCGACAATGTTTGGTGTCATGATCTTGTTGCCGCTAAGCCCGTGCCATTCTAACATCAGGTCACTTAGACGTGAGAACGCTAGATTCTCGGTACCTTGGGGTAAAACACCTTCTGTAAGAGTAAGAGTTAGAGGCATGCACATACATCTCCTTTTGGATTATATTATCGGAACTGTTTCGCAATTCGGTTTTCAAGGAACAAAGAGCAGTCCTAGAGGACCCGCATGGCAACGTCCTAATCTCCCAGGACCTTGCGGTCCAAGTACCATTGGCGATGGAGGGCTTAACGGTCGTGTTCGGGATGGGTACGCGTGTGACCCCTCCGCTGTTGCCACCAAACGGATCGTTAGAAAATCTCGCTGCTTAATTTTGGAGTGTTCACTCCACTATTTACGAACTCATCATAACGTTGCGATTCTGGATTGTCAACTCCATTTTTGGTATACTACAAGTATGGAAAACTTAATTGAAATCAAAAAGCAAGAGCATCGGCTGACAAAAAAGGGAAAAGAGACCCGCTCACGTATTGTAGCCGCTGCGGCCAAACTGATGTTTGAGCGGGGTGTTGCGGGTACAAGTGTGGAAGACGTTCAACGGGAGGCGAAGGTAAGCGCCTCTCAGCTATATCATTATTTCAAGGAAAAGCGAGAGCTCGTTCTGGCGGTCATTGTGTATCAGACGGAGTGTGTACTGAATGCCCAGGAGCCCTTACTGAGCCATCTGGACAGTATGGAGGCGCTGCAAACTTGGCGGGATGCGATCGTACAAGTTCAGATTGAACGGAAATGTCAGGGGGGGTGTGCCATCGGCTCGCTTGTCAGCGAGCTGGCCGATACGGAACCGGCGGCTCGTACCGAACTCGCGTCCGCATTTGTGCAGTGGGAGCACTCCATTAGACGAGGACTTCGCGCAATGCATGAGCGCGGTGAGATGAGAGCCGACGGTGATCCGGACAGCCTCGCGCTTGCGCTGCTGGCCGCCCTTCAGGGCGGACTTCTTCTTACACAGGTCCGCAGGGAGACGAGCCCGCTCGAAGCGGGATTGGACGCCATGATCGCGCACATCCGCTCGTTCATGGTCTGAAGTGGTAGCTATTACGGAGGTTAGACAAGCGTTTCAGGATTCAGTTGAAAATCCCGATAAGATCCGCCATAGTGTTGGAACCCGAACCATTCGATTCGTGAGGAAGCCCTGAAAATTCTAAAACGCTACTGACATAACGTTGTCAGTAGCGTTTTTTTATAATTGGACATGTAAATGTAAGAGAGATAGATAATTAATAATTAGGAAGGATGATATCTGGTGAACTTCGCTTCTGTACGCATCATTACGGACGACGTGGATCGTCTCGTCGAGTTCTATGAGCACGTTATGGGGGTTTCGGCGGAGCGACCCGCGCCTGTATTTGCCGAACTCGTTGTGCCATCATGCACCCTTGCCATCGGCCACTCCCAAACGGCGCAGTTATTCGGCGCCGGTTCCGTAGTGGGGGCTAATAATCGTTCTGTCATTATTGAGTTCCGTGTCGACGATGTCGAGGCCGAATATGTACGCTTGAAGCCATTTGTCGATAATTGGGTCAAGGAACCGACCACGATGCCGTGGGGGAACCGTTCTATGCTGTTCCGCGATCCCGACGGCAACCTTATTAACCTCTTCGAGCCCGTAACCGAGGATGCGATTAAACGGTTTAGAGGTAGAATGTGAGAAGAATGTTTCTTTGTTGAATTTATATAAGATAGCAGAATCGCTTGAAGCTAATTTAGTCCAGTTGTTTAAGAATTATTATGAGGCAAAGCCCTATAGGGCCCATGAAGTCGTAAAAAGCAAAACGCACAAGCCACTGGCTTGTGCGTTTTGCTGTAGCGTATGTGTAGCACTTATTTTATGATTAATGGCAATAATCAGAGGCGGGAAACCTGGATCGGCGAGGCAATTAAATATCTTTGTATTACAGCTAAATGAATTACTAAAATTGAGGTGCACAATGAACATTGTGAAAAGAGTAATCATCGTTGATGATGATATAGAATTATGTACGGTATTGAAAAAATGCCTTGAAAGTGAGGGTTATTCCGTAGACGTGGCTCATTCCGGGCTCGCAGGAATAAACATGGTGAGAAATAATCACTATGAACTGGTTGTGTTAGATGTGATGTTACCGGAAGTAGGCGGCTTAGAGGTTCTAGCTGAACTGCGCAGAACCTGTAATATGCCGGTTCTTATGCTATCAGCGAAAGATCAAGAAATGGACAAGGTATTAGGTCTGAAAGCAGGTGCAGACGATTATCTTACCAAGCCATTCAGTCTTTCTGAATTGAATGCCCGTGTGAACAGTTTGATTCGAAGGTTTACAGTATTCGGGGGTCGAGTAGACGATAAGGAAAGTAACCACGTTCTTACTTTTGGGAAGTTAACAATAGATCGTGAAAGACATCTTGTTTCTAAGAATGAAACGGAAATATTATTAACTGCAAAAGAGTTCGAACTGCTGAACTTTTTGGCCAGCCATCCTGAGCAAGTATTCAGTAAAAGACAAATTTATCAGAACGTTTGGAACGAGGAATATGTGTATGACGATAACAATATCATGGCGCTAATCCGTCGTACACGCAAAAAAGTGGAGGACAATTCGGACAATCCTCAGTATATTCAAACGGTTTGGGGCGTGGGATACCGCTTCCACTACGAGGCAGCTTATGACGAATAATTTATTACTTATCTTTTTCATTGTTGTATTGCTTGTTTCAGTGGGATTAATAGTTCGCCAATGGCAAACTCGTAAACGTATTAAAGAAATGGAATCTATACTGGAAAAAGTATTGGAGGGCAATAATAAATTACATTTATTTACCATGCCCGGAAAAGAAACGGCGAACTTATCCTTGCAAATTAATCAACTCATGGAATCCTATCAAAAGGAACGTATTCTAGTGAACCGGGAACAACAGGCGAGAAAACAATTGCTGGCAAACCTTTCACATGATGTTCGCACTCCTTTGGCTTCTGTTATTGGTTATTTGGAAGCCGTTACTGGGAAACTGGTTCATGGTAATGAGCGGGAGCTCTATCTGCAAACAGCGCTGCAAAAATCATACGACTTAAAACGCCGCGTTGACCAGTTGTTTGAGCTCGTGCGGCTTGATGCCAATGAAATTCAACTGAAAGAGAAAAAACTAGATATTTGTGAACTGGTTCGCGGTGTTGTTATCGATTTCGTCCCCCTGCTTGAAAAAAGCCATTTCGATGTGGAAACGCAAATTCCTCATGAGGAATACCCTGTTAGGGTAGATCCATCCGCTTTTATTCGTGTGATCCAAAACTTAATTCGGAATGTACTTATTCATGGGAAATCAGGTTGTTATTTAGGAATCCACGTCTATGTAGAGAATAAGCATGTTTTTGTAGAAGTCATCGATCATGGAAACGGTATAGCTGCACAAGATATGGAGTTCATTTTTGATCGATTGTATCAAGGTGATGCGGCTAGAACAGAACATGGTGGGCTTGGTCTTGCGATTGCTTACGAACTTATGAAGAAGATGGGTGGTAACATTAATGTAAGTAGCCTGCCATCTTCACAAACGGTGTTTAAGCTGCAATTGCCATTAGCAAGATAAGAGGAGGGAATGCCAAGAGCATTTCCTCCTTTTTGTATGACTATCAGAAAAAAATCAGAATTATATCAGTGGCGTATAGAATTTACTCCCACTATAAATTAATAAATACTCTTGTTTACTCACTCGTTCTAAGATTTTCAGCCATAGACAGATTGAGAGCTGGAGAAGTCATGTAAGGATGACATTATTTTCTGGTGAAGCCGGTGGCGGGAATAGAGAGCGGGGGATTCATCCCCAACCCAAGGATACGTTCTGTGATCGCACGTTGGATATCCACACCTGTCTCCTGACGGCTTACCCTCCCATGTCACGCGGGGTCTTTGCCCTTACATTCCTTCGTTCGGCCTCTCAGGAGGTGGACGCCGTTTCTTGCTCCTTTACAGGGTCGTTGCCCTTATGGAAATGATTCCTGCGGCTGCTCCGTGCTTCCTTTGTCTTGGTTCTTTCCTTCCGGTGAGAAACGTGATTTCGGTTTTACTTAAGTGCCATCTGGATCTGGGCCTGACGTACCGGCCCTAAAACGTCGTTTGCATCGTATGGAATGTGCTTGGTCCCGAGCGTGTGCAGGACTCGTATGAGCTTTCCGCATAAAGCCACAAGGGATTGTTTTTTCTTCAGTGGATTCTGACTTCGCTTCGTAAAGTACTGGTGCAGTGCCTTGAACTCCGTGTTCTTTGCCACCATGGGCATGACCGCCCGGAACAACAGGGCCCTTAGCCTTGCACGTCCACGCTTGGTAATACTGGACTTGCCTTTTTTCTTTCCCGAACTGTTCTCTTTGA
>NZ_LVWI01000048.1 GCF_001909055.1 Paenibacillus helianthi | reverse complement strand
ACAGTTCGGTCCCTATCTGTCGTGGGCGCAGGAAATTTGAGAGGAGCTGTCCTTAGTACGAGAGGACCGGGATGGACGTACCGCTGGTGCATCAGTTGTTCCGCCAGGAGCATGGCTGAGTAGCTACGTACGGACGGGATAAGCGCTGAAAGCATCTAAGCGTGAAGCCCCCCTCAAGATGAGATTTCCCAGTATGTAAGACCCCTTGAAGACGACGAGGTAGATAGGTTGGAGGTGGAAGCACGGCAACGTGTGGAGCTGACCAATACTAATCGGTCGAGGGCTTATCCAAATCATAAAATGCAGATTCGTTTCGGATTCAGTTTTCAGGAATGAAGGTTCCTGAAGCATTTACGCTGTAAATGCCCGTTTGGTGGCGATAGCGGAGGGGTTCCACGCGTACCCATCCCGAACACGACCGTTAAGCCCTCCAGCGCCGATGGTACTTGGACCGAAGGGTCCTGGGAGAGTAGGACGCCGCCAAGCGGACAACCACACTCTGTGGTATTTTTTTTGCCCATAACAATTACATAAGATAAAAGGGCCTTTAGCTCAGCTGGTTAGAGCGCACCCCTGATAAGGGTGAGGTCGGTGGTTCGAGTCCACTAAGGCCCACCATTTTCCCTGATAGCTCAGTTGGTAGAGCACTCGACTGTTAATCGAGTTGTCACAGGTTCGAGTCCTGTTCGGGGAGCCACTATGGAGAGGTGTCCGAGTTTGGCCGAAGGAGCACGATTGGAAATCGTGTAGGCGCCACAAGCGTCTCGAGGGTTCGAATCCCTCTCTCTCCGTTGCGTTACATCCTTAAACGTTATTTTTATTTAAATCATGGCCCGTTGGTCAAGGGGTTAAGACACCTCCCTTTCACGGAGGTAACATGGGTTCGAATCCCATACGGGTCATATTATGGAGGCTTAGCTCAGCTGGGAGAGCATCTGCCTTACAAGCAGAGGGTCGGGGGTTCGAACCCCTCAGCCTCCACCATAGTGCTTTTGATAAGTTTTTACTGACGCGGGGTGGAGCAGCCCGGTAGCTCGTCGGGCTCATAACCCGAAGGCCGCAGGTTCAAATCCTGCCCCCGCAACCAATTTGGAACCGTGGTGTAGTTGGCCTAACATGCCTGCCTGTCACGCAGGAGATCGCGGGTTCGAATCCCGTCGGTTCCGCCATTATTATTGGCATCAAGGTATCAGGGATTGAGAATCCTATATCTCGAAGTATAGAGTATCCACCCGATCCCGTGTTTTTGCTAATTATTAATATTGGGGATTAGCCAAGCGGTAAGGCAACGGACTTTGACTCCGTCATTCATAGGTTCGATTCCTATATCCCCAGCCATTATGTATAAGAGCCATTAGCTCAGTTGGTAGAGCACCTGACTTTTAATCAGGGTGTCGAAGGTTCGAGTCCTTCATGGCTCACCATTTTTCTTCTAAAGTGTGCGCGTGTGGCGGAATGGCAGACGCACCAGACTTAGGATCTGGCGTTTTACGACGTGGGGGTTCAAGTCCCTTCACGCGCACCATGTTTTTGCGGACGTGGCTCAGCGGTAGAGCATCGCCTTGCCAAGGCGAGGGTCGCGGGTTCGATTCCCGTCGTCCGCTCCATATAGATTTTGCGCCCTTAGCTCAGCTGGATAGAGCGTTTGACTACGAATCAAAAGGCCGGGAGTTCGAATCTCTCAGGGCGCGCCATTTATACTTTCAGTACAATTCTAATAACGGGATGTAGCTCAGCTTGGTAGAGCACCTGGTTTGGGACCAGGGGGTCGCATGTTCAAATCGTGTCATCCCGATTTTACACCTGTGCGGGTGTAGTTCAATGGTAGAACTTCAGCCTTCCAAGCTGATAGCGTGGGTTCGATTCCCATCACCCGCTTAATTGTTAATCGAGAGAACCCTTGTGGAGCAAGGGTTTTTTTTGTGCTTTTCACCGTATTGTGTTTTTGCCGACAGTCAGTAAGTGTAGGGAACTGATATTATTAGGGTGGCGAGCACAATATCATGAATACCAGGAAATTAAGGAGCCTACATCTATGACTGACAAAGTAATTCGGATCTTCAAAATTATCAACGCCATCCAGTCCAGTCCAGGGATTACAGCCTCGGATCTGGCGATCAGATGCGATGTGAACATAAGAACTGTCTACAGGGATTTGGAGATCATAAGCCATTTTGCGCCTGTAACGAACGAGGGTAGAGGTACTGGCTATAAGTTTATGGGTAAGTTTTTTTTGTATCCGCTGGATTTCTCCGAGCAGGAGGCAATGGCCTTTTCTCTTTTACCGTCTATCCTGAATCAGGATAAGATTCCCCCAGGCTTCCATACCGCCTATGATAAGGTCATGGGCACACATCTCAAGGAAAAATCCAAGTCTAACGCAATACTTGAGAATATTGGCGATATTATTCAAATGGGTAAACCTGCTTACCGTAAAGAAAGCCGGAACTTCCTGCAGCCGATTATCGGCGCGATTGTGGAGCAGCGGAGCATTCGGGCTATCTATCATTCCCAGTCGCGCAATGCTACTACACAGCGTGTGATTGATCCGTATTACTTGATTCCGCGGGATCAGCGGTTTTATCTGATTGGATACTGCCATCTTAAGGAGGCCATCCGGACTTTCCGAATCAGCCGTTTTCAGGAGGTGGAGGTGACGGATAAGAGCTTTGATAAAGGCGATTTTAATATTAAAAAGTATCTGAAAAATACCTGGTCCATTGACCGTGGCAATAAAAATATTAAGTTTAAGGTGCGCTTTCACCCTGAAATTGCCCGTTATATTAAAGAAGAAGAGCTCTTTGTCCATCCATGGATGAGCGATGAGCAGGATGGCAGCCTGCTGTTTGAAGTGACTGTCAACAATGAGAAGGAATTCACCAAGTGGATTCTGCAATATGGCCCAAATGCTGAAATTCTGGAACCGGCGTCGGCCAGAGAAGGGTTGAAGGGTCAGCTTACCCAGTGGATGGAGATTTACCAAAAGTGAGCAGGTACGATAAAAGCGATTCTTGAATAGGAAGACTTCACAGCAACATGCGTCAATGAGCGCAGGCCCTTCATCCCCGTCATTAACATGGCAGATGTTACTTAGAGCGTTAGGGGGAATTCAATATTCTTTGCATTTATAATACATAGCTTATGCCAGGGAATAGGTTATTTTTTTGTAACCCGTAAATCGAGAAACTTTTACCATCTTCAATGCGTCAAATAGATAGAAAAAAATGAGGATTTTAGCATATCCAGGAGGATGAACTAGTGAAGAAGTTATGGATTTCTATTGTAGTGGGGTTGTTAGTGTTTCCGATGATATTTCAATCCCCAGCCCAGGCGGGCACACCCATCAGTATTATTATTGATGGAGTCCCATTGTCTACAGATCAGCCACCTGTAATGGTGAGTGGGCGGACGATGGTACCGTTACGTGCAATCTTTGAAGCCTTTAATGCCAACATCAAGTGGAATCAGAAGACACAAACAGTAACGGCCACTAAGGATGATACGACGGTTATATTGAAGATCGGCTCCAAGATAGCTACGATTAACGATAACTCTGTAAGTCTCGATGTACCCGGTCTAAATTTGAAGGGCAGAACAATGGTTCCGACACGGTTCGTAAGTGAAGCTATGGGTCGAGAAGTGGGATGGAACCCGAAGACCAAAGTTGTGACTATAACCACCTCAGCCCCGAACGTTGGAAATGCAGGTCCGGCTACTAGTGTAGCAGCGCAGGATGTAAGTGATTTTGGTGACGGCCGTGATCTGCAAGTTAGCTTCACTCGAGCGGCAGATGAGTCACTAGTGGATCATTACCGAGTTCTGATTGTTAAAGCAGGGTATACCCTTAATCTGTCATCAGCACAAACGATAGCCTCATCTAATTATTCCGCTGTACTAGCAACAGGTTCAAATCCTACGATTAAATTGACCGCTACTTCGAGGACTGTTGACGGCGATTCCATTAAGAGTAATCAAGCGTATATTGCTTATGTCTTGACGGTTGGCAAGGGGAATAATGCCAGTACGCTTTCTAGTGGGTCTTCCCCTATTACACTAGTAAATAACACTGCAGAATTACTAAGCAATATAAAAGTAAATGATATCAGCGACTACGGTGATGGGCGAGATTTATTCGTCAGCTTCAACAAACTGTCAGATGAGACGAAAGTAAGTTCTTATCGGATATTCGTGATCAAAGCTGCTAATTATTCAACTTTTAATTTGGCGAAAGCAAACGCTGTTGCCAGTTCTGATTCCACACAAGTGAGCAAGACGGGTTCTAACATCTCCCAGATCTTGTCTTCAGGAGCCAAGGATGTGGATGGAGCTCTTGTTAAAACAGGGGTTAGTTATCGGGTGTTTGTCATGGCGATTGATAGCAGTAATGCAGCTAATAATGTGTTATCTTCTGCTTCATCTGCGATTACGCTGTCAAACGTAGGTATCACTGGCTTGAGTGTTAGCGACGTTAGCGATTATAATGATGGCCGTGATTTGCGGGTGTCATTTACTCATGCTACGGATGAAACCTATATTAGCCAATACCGAATCTTAGTAGTACCCGCATCATATTCCAGCAGCTTTAGCTTACCTGACGCGAATAATACATCGAGTGCCTACTATACAACCGTGAGCACTACAGGATCTACTACCAATCAAGTATTGAACTCGTCAGCAAGAGATGTACGCGGCAATTTGATAAAGAATGGCACTAGCTATAAAGTATATGTGTTATCTATCGGAAGCGGATCTTATTTAGGGGCTAACGTACTATCATCTGCTTCATCGGATATTATGTTGTTGAATGTTTCGAGCTTGAGTGCCGTTTCTAACTTAAGTGTTAGCGATGTTGACGACTATGGTGATGGCCGTGATTTGCGGGTGTCATTTACTCATGCCACGGATGAAACCTATATTAGCCAGTATCGGATTATGGTAGTGCCCGCGTCATATTCCAGCAGCTTCAGCTTATCTGATGCGAATAATGTATCGAGTACCTACTATACAACCGTAAGTACAACTGGATCTACTACTAATCAAGTATTGACCTCGTCAACCAGAGACGTGCGTGGCGCTTTGATAAAGGACGGAATTAACTATAAAGTGTATGTGTTATCCATCGGAAACGGGAATTATTCGGGTTCTAATGTATTGTCTGGGGAATCGCCTGTCATTACCTTGTCGGGTAAGACCCCGGTCATCTCTGTAACGAATGTAACGTATAGTGTGAACGATGGTAAAATACTGATAAGTTTCAACAAATCATCCATTGAGACGAATATCTCAGAATACCGGGTATTGGTAGTTCCTTCCAAACAGGCCTTTGGTTCTACGGATGCCTTGGGGGTGCAAGCTTCGTTCTATAAGTCGATCGCTCCTAATGGAACGAATCCTTCAATAGTGACTGCGACGAGGGATGTTAATGGAGCCTTAATTACAAAAGGGAAAAAATATAAGGTGTATATTCTTGCCGTAGCCAATAGTAGTGGTGTGCAGAATGGTGGCCTCTCAGATTCAACGGAAGAGTTTGAACTATAACTCGCTCAAGTGGAAACGGCTATGCCGTCCTCTTACAAGGTTATGCTTCCGAAGCAGATAGCGATGCTACGTATCGCTTTCAGATATCCGTTTCAGCGAGATATATGAGAATGGTTAATGGTGTGAAACATATAAATCCTTATATTTGTACAAAATGCATTGAAAAGACAATATTGGAGTAGCTTTGTAAGCCTGACCATCATTGGTCAGGCTTTTGACTTATGGAATGAAATTAAGACCCTGATTGGTATAACCAGTTTCTATAAAAAATAATCGAGCCTGTGCTGCGCTGTTCCGGAAGGAATTACGCGGCACAGGCTGTTTGTATGAAGAAGCTTGTGAGAGCCAGGTTATAAATAGGCAGACGGGCAGAATGAAATAAAGCCCGGCCTTCACGGCCGAGGCTTATTTGTACAATAGGGGATAGGTTACTCGCCTTGCGGTATAGTCAGTCCCAAACCTTCAGCTATGCGCTGGCCGAACTTAGGATCTGCTTTGTAGAAGTGTCCGATCTGGCGGAGCTTGATCTCTTCGTTCTCGACGGGGGTCATGGCGCCTACAATATTGCGGATCAGGCGTGCACGTTCTTCTTCACTCAACAAACGGTAGAGGTCCCCGGGCTGAGTGTAGTGATCGTCATGATTATAGGACACACTGTCGGCCTGCCCGGTGACTTCAAACGCTGCCGGCTTGTGCGCAGGCGATTCTGTCGCTCCGCCGAAGCTGTTCGGTTCGTAGTAGACGGAACCGCCGCCGTTATTACCATGGATCATCGCGCCGTCGCGCTGGTTATTGTTCACCTCGGCGATAGGGCGGTTAATAGGCAACTGATTGTGATTCGCACCTACACGGTAGCGGTGGGCATCGCCATAGGCGAAGAGACGGCCCTGCAGCATTTTATCAGGAGAAGCTTCAATCCCGGGGACAAAGGAGCCAGGAGAAAATGTAGCCTGCTCCACTTCCGCGAAATAATTCTCCGGATTGCGGTCCAATACCATGCGGCCTACTTCAATGAGCGGGTAATCTTTTTGCGACCATACCTTGGTTACATCGAAGGGATCAAACCGGTAGGTATCAGCATCTTCTACAGGCATAATCTGCACATGCAGTCTCCAGGCAGGGAAATCTCCCTTATCAATCGCATTGAACAAATCCTCTGTATGATAATCCGGATTCTCTCCGGCGATTTGCGCGGCCAGATTCACATCGAGATTCTTTACGCCCTGCTCTGTTTTGAAATGGTATTTGACCCATACTGCTGCACCCTCGGCATTGACCCATTTGAATGTGTGGCTCCCGAAGCCGTGCATATGGCGGAGCGTAGCCGGTATGCCGCGGTCGGACATCAGAATCGTAACTTGATGCAGCGACTCCGGTGAAAGGGACCAGAAGTCCCAGACGGCATTGGGATTCTTCAGATGGGTCTGCGGATGGCGTTTCTGGGTATGGATAAAGTCCGGGAATTTGATTGCATCACGGATGAAAAAGACAGGTGTATTATTACCGACCAGATCGTAATTGCCTTCTTCGGTATAAAATTTCACGGCGAAGCCACGCGGATCACGAACGGTATCGGAAGACCCCAGTTCCCCGGCTACTGTCGAGAATCGGATGAACATGGGTGTGCGTTTGCCCACTTCGGACAGGAAAGCTGCTTTGGTATATTTGGACAGGTCCTGAGTGACTTCAAAATAACCATGGGCTCCGGCTCCTTTGGCATGAACCACACGTTCGGGCACACGCTCCCGGTTGAAATGCGCCAGCTTTTCCAGCAAATGTACATCCTGCAGCAGCGTAGGTCCACGGGAACCGGCTGTCATGGAGTTCTGGTTATCCCCTACAGGTGCTCCCCAGCTTGTTGTAAGTCTGTTATGGTTCTCACTCATGAATAATCTCCACCTCGTATTAAGATTTGAATTTAGAATAAGTATAAATACTATGATATCAAAAAAATTTAAAATATCAATCCTAAATTATAATTATTTTAAATAACTCTGGAGAACCAAGCATTTTCTGTTGCGCTCAGGCTTAAAAATGAACGATAATGGGGCTGTTGGAATTACAGGGAGTTTGGGCAGTTAGGGGGAGTCAACATGCTGGATCGGCTGATTAGTCTGCCATTCACGATGACGGGTGAGGAGCGCAGAGAGCTGCACATACTTACACTTAAGGAAAATATTTCGAGAGGTAAGCTGTTTGCTAAAATTATTATAGGCATTGAATCAGCTTTGGCAGTCACTGACTTGGCAGCGTCTTTCACTAAGATACACGATAGCTTTCATTTCAGCTTTTATTTTATAATGTATGTTTTCATGATCGGACTGAATGTGGCTTTTCTGCTGGGAGCTGCGGCCTATGAAAGAGATGCCAAACAGGTGGAGGGCAGGTATCGGCTGTATGAGAAGCTGTTCATCGTATATGCGTATACTTTTGTGATTTGGGGTTCTGTCGTGACGTTGTCCGATCAGCGGCTATATGGGCAAGTGATGGCTTTTGTAATTAATCTGGTCAGCATTTCAGTCATCTTTTATTTCAACAACAAAATGATGCTGTGCCTGTATGGAGTCTCGGCAGGACTGCTGTATATCGGGCTCCCCTTGTTCCAATCGTCTTCGAATGTACTGATAGGACACTACATAAATCTGACTTTGTTCCTTTTCTTTACCTGGGTGGCGTCAAGAATTCTCTATGTGAACTATTGCAGCAATTATTATAACCGGATACTGCTGGGGAACAGCCACCGCAAGCTGGAGGAGCAGGTGATTCAGAATGAAAAGGTGCATCAGGAACTGGCCCGGGCCAACGGGGAGCTGCAAAGGCTATCCCTTATCGATGCGCTGACAGAAATTCCGAACCGCCGTGCTTTCGACCAAAGGATGCAGCAGCTATTAAGCTCAGGCAAAGAAGCAGCCAGTATGGTTGCTGTATTAATCATTGATATTGATTACTTCAAACCTTTCAACGACAACTACGGGCATGCTGAAGGGGACCGGATCATTAAAGAAGTGGCTCAGGTGATTCATGGGGAAATGGAGGGGGAGCGGCAATTTGCAGCCCGGCTGGGGGGTGAAGAGTTCGTGGTTGCAGCGATTGATACCGGGGTGAACGGGGCCATGGAGCTTAGTGAAAGAATTCGTATGCGTATTCAACAAATGTCTGTTCACCACGGATATTCTGAAGTCAGCTCCTATATTACAGTGAGCATAGGCGCCGCCGCAGGTGAAGCGGCAAATCCGGGGGATATTGCGCTACTGACGGAACTCGCAGATCAGGGGTTGTATGTGGCGAAAACGAGCGGCCGCAACAGAGTATCCACCGTAAGCGGCACAATGTAAAAATCCCGCCTGCAGCATGAAGCTGGAGGCGGGACATTGTTGCTAACGGTTAACCTTTGATATACATCCGGTTGTAATATTCCTCCAGCATCCGTTTGCTCGCGAATTCGGTACGGGTGGTTTCGATGCTCTTGCGCATCATCTGTACCCACTTCTCCTTATCCTTATAGAAGGTTGGGAGGACGCGGTTCAGGAGTGTGTCGTAGAGGGCATCGCTGTCATGCTGGTCAAGCACAGCGAAATCATTCGTCTCGAAGCCGTCTCCAATCTGCCAGCCATTTTCCCCGTCGATGCAGGCTTCCGGCCACCAGCCGTCAAGGATGGAACAGTTCAGGACACCGTTCATGGCAGCCTTCATGCCGGAGGTGCCGCTGGCTTCCAGCGGACGGCGCGGATTGTTGAGCCAAATATCGGAACCGCGCGTCAGCATTGCTCCGATCGTCATATCGTAATTTTCCAGGAACACTACGCTCTTCGGATATTTTTTCATCATGGCCACGAGGTTGCTGACGATTTTTTTGCCGTTGTCATCCAGCGGATGGGCTTTGCCGGAGAATACGATTTGGATGCGGCCACTCTCCAGGTAAGGCTCAATAATCTCAGGTTGGGAAAAAATCAGGTCGCTGCGTTTGTAAGGTGCCGCCCGCCGGGAGAAGCCGATCAGCAGATTGTCCGCATTCAGCGAGATGCCGGAACGTTCTTCAATAAAACCGATTAACTCGCCTTTGATCTCCTTATGTGCGGCCCACAGATCGCCGTCTTCTTCGAAGGCTCTGGTCATCCGTTCATCGACCCAGGTTGGGGTATGAATGGCATTGGTGATGCCGATGATCTCCGAACGGCCCGCGACTTCCTTCCACATTTTATTCGCGGTATCGGCATGAAGCTGGGCCACAGCGTTAGAGATACGCGACAGGCGCAGTCCGGCTACGGTCATATTGAACGGATCACCGCCGATGCGCTCCATTTGGTCACGGGTCAAGCCGTTAAAAGCACTCATATACTCCAGACGATCCAGCGGATGCGTCTCATTGCCTTCCTTAATCGGTGTATGTGTAGTGAACACAACCTCTTCCCGTGTAGCTTTCCAGGCTTCTTCAAAGGTGCTGCCGCCGGACATTTTTTCACGGATTAGTTCAATAGCCGCCAGTGCCGCATGTCCCTCGTTGAAATGGTAGACGTCAATCGGAATATCCAGTGCGCGCATGGCTTTTACCCCGCCTATTCCGAGGACAATCTCCTGTGCGATCCGTTCTTCCCCAAACCAGCCGTAGAGCTGGCCCGTAATCCAGGCATCTCCGTTCTCCGGAATATCCGTATCGAGCAGATACAGTGGATTATTGCCGAAATGATCGGTTTTCCAGACCTTGCAGACTACATCGATCTTGCGGACCTTAACGGTGACCTTTACGCCTGTATCCTCAAGGAAATCATAGACGTAATTGTGGTAGGAGTCGTAGGGATCGCCGTTAGCGTCAATCTTTTGGTCCGTGTAGCCTTGCTTCCATTTCAGGCCGATGGGGATGATTGGAGCGTTAATATCTTTGGCACCCTTGATGTAGTCTCCGGCCAATATGCCCAGGCCACCGGCGTACATTTTGAAGTCGGAATGCAGTCCGTACTCCATGCTGAAATAAGCTACTGACGGTAATTGGTTCTGGTTCACTTGATAAGCCTCCTAAATACATAGTAGAGTAAAAACTGGCGTTACTGCAGGCTTAATCTAAGGTGCAAACGTTTGCTCAAATGGGCGAAAAAGCTTTCCTGGAAGCGATTGCACATCTATTTTAGCACATTTGAAGAAAAAAAGCATACCGAATTTTTAAAAAGAAATGGCCCGATGTAAAGCAGCATTTTCCCTAAACGATTGGATGGCTCCGTGGAGTAGGCCCCGCAGGCTAGGACTGAAGTAGCGTTGCAAATTCCGGCCCGAGCTTATTATCCCGAAAATTCATTTCTGCTCATAAAGTGAGAGCCGGCAGCCGAAATAAATAAAGATATTTATCACAACATAGGGGGAACCGGTCACATGAAAAAAACCGTCAGTATTCTTGCAAGCTGCTTGCTGGCCATCAGCATGATGTCAGGAGCGGCACAGGCCAAATCCGAAAACAATAATGGTAGGGGGAACGGTAACGGTAACGGCAACGGCAATGGCAAAAGTATAGTAGAAGCTCCAGCTGCGGTACCTTTTAATGCAACAGCACCAACAGACAAGGATAAAGATAAAGATAAAGACAAGGACAAGGAAAATGTGAGTATCAAAGAAAAGGATAAAGAGTCCGTTACTACTGTTACCTATGCTACATATGAAAATAAGGGCCATAATGGATATAAGGGTCTTCTGCATGCTATCGAAAATGTAAAGGACAAACCGGCAGGGGCCGTGATTGCAGAGCTTTTATTGACCCAGTATTCTACGGAGCTGACACCAGAAATGAAGGCTGAGCTGGTAGCCATTAAAGATAAGGATGCCGCATTGTCGGCACTTGCGGAGATTCTGAACCAAAAGGGCAGTGTAACCGATGCAGTATACGTCCAGAAAGAAGCTATTCTGGCTAACGTAAAGAATCTGAACTCGTATAAAAAGCTTGGTAAGCTGTATGCACAAACCGGCAAAAACGGGGTAAAGCTGTACGTTAACGGTGAAGAGTCCACCTCTGGCGTTGCTCCTATTGTTACATCCGGAAGCACATTGGTACCGTTCAAGGCGATTGCTGAAGCCTTGCAGGCTGAAGTGGTATGGAATGGGAAGGAGCGTTCGGTGACCATGACCCGCGAAGGGACCACGGTGAAGCTGTTTATTAATAACAAGACGGCGTATGTCAACGGTAAGGCAGTCACTCTTCAGGTAGCGCCGGCCATCGTTAAGGGCAATACGGTTGTGCCTGTCCGCTTTGTCAGTGAAGCTCTGAAAGCTACTGTGAAGTGGGAGCCGGAATCCCAATCGGTAGTCATCTACGAAGAGTAGAGGATAACAGCAGCCTCAGGCTGCATAGCAATGCATGTTCAAGAGGAAGTTATTTCTCGCAGAAACGGTATCGTCCTTTAAAGGACGGTGCCGTTTCTGCTTAGTACAGAGAGAAATGGGGTTTGATAAAACCGGGTAAACCCGAGTAAGATAGAGTGTAACAAGTTAGGATGGTGAACAGATTGGGTATAGTAATAATTGGCAGCCTGAACATGGATATGGTGGTGCGCACAAGCCGGGCACCAGAGGCCGGAGAGACATTGTTCGGACAGGACTTTACCCTGTCTCCAGGCGGGAAGGGCGCAAATCAGGCAGCAGCAGCAGCCCGTCTTGGCGCAGAGGTGACGATGATCGGCAGAGTAGGTAAGGATGCCTTCGGCAGCGAGCTGCTTGAGGTCATGCGCCAGGAGCATATCCATACCGAGCATATTGGACAGAGTGAAACACTTAGTACGGGGGTCGCTTCCATCGTTGTGGACGGAGAAGGGGAGAACCGGATTATCGTTGTGCCAGGGGCGAATACCGAGATGGGTCCAGCGGATATTGCAGCACTTGCGCCGATCATCAGCCAGGCGGAAATGGTGGTCTTGCAGCTGGAGACGGACCTCTCTATGTGTGCACATGCTGCGGCTATTGCCGACAGGCATGGAATCCCGGTAATCCTGAACCCTGCACCGGCCCGGGCTCTTGATGATGCATTTCTCCAGCATGTTACCTACCTGACACCCAATGAGACGGAAGCGGGCATCCTGGCAGGAATGGCCGTGAACAGTATTGATGATGCAGAGCAAGCGGCGCGTATTTTGTTACAAAAAGGGGTCAGTAACGTTATTGTGACCCTCGGTCCCAAAGGAGCGCTAATTGTGAATCATGCCGGAAGTCTGCATATTCCCGGTTTTCCTGTACAAGCTGTTGACACGGTAGCGGCTGGAGATTCTTTTAACGGAGCCCTGGCCTGGCAGCTTACCAAAGGAAAGACGCTTGACGAAGCGGTCAGATTTGCGAATGCTGTCGGTGCGCTGGCTGTAGGCAAGAAGGGTGCGATTCCGTCGCTTCCGCAGCTGCCGGAGGTTGAGCAATTTCTCCAGGACGCTGCTGATCAGTAAATGAATCTTAGCTACACGCTTATACATAAGGAGCTGAAGGAAATGAGCGGTACAGTAACTGTTAGACAGGTAACCCTTGGTGAGGATATTCCCAAAATCTGCGTTCCACTGGTTGGAGCTACGGCAGCTGAGCTAATAGCAGAAGCAGAGGCACTGAAGGAGCTGGCACCGGATCTGGTGGAATGGCGGAGCGACTTTTTTGCAGAGGTTGAAGATCTCACCGCAGTACAGGAAACCTTGTCCGCAATCTCCTCCGTCCTTCCGGACATTCCGCTGATCTTCACGTTCCGCAGTGAAGAGGAAGGCGGCGAGCGGGCGATTGCTAAGGAATATTATATCCGGCTGAATCAAGCGGCTGCAGAGAGCGGCTGCGTCGATATCATCGATGTGGAGCTGTTCAAGGGGGATGATATCGTTCGTGAGTTAATTGCGGCTGCGCATGCCTGCGGGGTGTTCGTGATCGTATCGAATCACGATTTCCACGGAACACCCTCCCAGGAGGAGATGATCACACGGCTGCGCAAGGCCCAGGAGCTTGGCGGGGATCTGCTCAAAATCGCTGTCATGCCGCAGCATGCGGGTGATGTGCTGACGCTGCTGGCTGCGACGAATACGATGCGGGAACAGTATGCGGACCGTCCGATCATTACGATGTCCATGGCCGGAGAAGGCGTAATCAGCCGCCTGGCCGGAGAAATCTTTGGCTCAGCGCTGACCTTTGGCGCAGCACACAAGCCCTCGGCTCCGGGCCAGGTGGCGGTAGCCGAGTTGCGCAGTGTGCTTGCGCTGCTGCACCGCAGCCTGTAGAATTGCGGGCATTCAAGGAATCAGGAAATACAGGCAGCTCCATCAGCTGGAGCTGTCTTTTTGCTGATCCTGCATCATAATTCCCCGCTCCTTAAATACCTCCTTGGCTACAAAGGTCGCATTCAGCACACGCGGAAATCCGGTATAAGGCACACAATGCAGGATGGCTTCCACGATTTCTTTAGGAGAAAGTCCTACATTAAGCGCTGCATTGATGTGAACGGTGAGCTGAGGCTCGCAACCGCCAAGCGTAGTGAGCGAGGAAATGGTGACTAGTTGGCGCTGCCGCAAATCCAGTCCTTCGCGGGGATAAATATCGCCAAAAGCAAATTCGATCACAAATCTGCCCAGATCGGGAGAAATGTCCTTCAGCGATTGAATTACATTTGTCCCTCCCTTGCCATCCACTTCCATCAGCTTTTCCCACCCGCGTTCATAACGTTCTGTTGTCATAAGGTAACCTCCGATTAATAGGGTATTTAACTTCTGAATTCAGGTTACAGCTTAGAGCGCGCTCTAATGCAACCGTTAATTTTTTGTGGTATGATTCCGCCATGGAGAACTTACTTACGATTCAGGAAATGTCCCGCCTGACGGGACTGTCAGCGCATACGCTGCGGTATTACGAGAAAGTTGGCATGCTGGAAGGCGTGTCCAGGAATGAACAGGGCTACCGGGCCTATTCTGAAGCTGATGTATCTTGGGTACAATTCCTAGTCATTCTGAGGGAGCTGGATATCCCCATCCGGGAAATGAAGCGTTATTCCGATCTGCGCAGCCAAGGTCCGTCGACTGTTCATGAGAGACGATTGATGCTGGAAGCCCACCAGAGCAGGGTCCAGCAGCAGATGCGGAAGCTTGGCGATAATCTCGGGAAGATTGCCGACAAGATTCAGTACTACAAAGGAATGGAGGAAGAGGTGGAGGCGGGTATAAAATAGAGCGGCAGCGGGATGATCCGCTGCCGCTCTGACTTTTACAAACGTGTAGAATAAGCCTACTCTTGTTCCGATCCGGTATACACATGAACGGCATCCCTCAGAAACCTGGCCGCGCCGGACCGGTTTTTGTCGTAGTAGGCGGTGAACCGCTCATCATCGACATACATTTGTGCGACTCCGGCATGGGCCTCTTTGGTATAGGTATCCCAGTAGAAGGTCAGCCATTGACGGTGCAGATCGGCGGCTTTTTGGGCCAGTACGCTTGCCGGATCACCGTCCTCCATGGCCTGCTCCAGTGCGGCGAACATCTCAGCCTCCGTCTCCTGAACCCTGTCGTACTGTTCCTCCGTCATATTTCTCAGCTTGCGGTTCGACTTCTCTACAGCTTCATCTCCATATTTTCCGCGGATTTCCTGTCCATACTTCTGCTCGTTATCGTCGATCAGCTTTTGCTTAAAGCCTGCAAATTTCTCTTCATTGCTCATAGTTATTCTCCCTTCGGTTTGTGCCAGTGTCCGCTCGACGTTCAGGATCAGCCTATCCAATTGCTGTCTCCGCTGAAGCAGCTTCTCATGATGCTCGCGCAGGGCCCGGGCGCCGTCAAAGGAAGGTGCGGTTACAAGCGCTTTGATCCCTTCCAGACTTAGCCCCAGCTCCCGGTAAAAAAGAATCTGCTGCAGCCGGTCGACCTCGGCCTGGCCATAGATACGGTATCCCGAGGAGTTGATTCTCGCCGGCTTGAGAATACCAAACTCATCGTAATACCGCAGGGTCCGTGTGCTGATTCCCGCAAGCGCCCCCAGCTTCTGCACGGTATACTCCATCATTTCTTCAGCCTCCAGCTCATTCTCAGCGTGTATTTGAATAGATCGCTTCGCGTCAGCGACTTGCAAGCAGCTGCTTGCAAATTGAATGTACACCTTTACGTAACGGCAATGTCAATCTTTTTTATGATAAAAAAAACAGCGGCAGTCTCCCTAGTATACCCACTAAGGGAACTGCCGCTGTCATATGGCGATAATGAATGCAGTTTACTTTTTGCCGAGCTGTGCTGCAAAATAGGCCTGCAATTCCGCCAGCTTGCGTGGATCAGCCAAAGCGTCCTCAGCCGGGAAATAGTGCTCGGCAACGAGGTCCCAGGTGGGAACGATCTTCTGCGCGTTCATCGCTTTGATTGCGATCTTGACTGTCTTGCGTTCTCTGGCATTGGAGAAGGTGTCCACATAGTGCTGGGAGCGTTCGAAGTCGAGATCCGGGAAGACGGCGCGGAAAATTTCCGCTGTCATCTTGGCATCGTCCAGCGCGCGATGCGCGGAGCCGGAAGGCTCCAGCTCGAATAGGGCCATCGCCCCTTCGACGCTGATATCATTGGTGAGGCCGCGGGCACGCAGCACGCCTTTGAGCAGATCGAAATAGGTGGCAGATAGCCAGTAGGTATCATCCATTTTATGCATGCGGACATCCTGAATGATCCGTTTCATATCCTCACCGCCCCACGTCAGAAGGAGAACACCGTCCAGGCTCTGATCCAACCAGGCCCGAAAGGCTGTAATCACCCTAGGGAACCGGTCGGCCACGTCTATATCTTCCTGGGGGATGCCCGTTTTTTTCTTAATAAACGAATTCAGGGTAGAGAAGTATATGGGTTTGATCAAAGCCGAGAATTCATCCTTATATTGCAATGAAGCGTCTAACCGGACGGCTCCAATCTCAATGACCTCCATAGGGTGCTCGCTGGCAAATTTGCGGCCGTTGAATTCGATGTCCAGAATAATATAATCCACAGGTAATGCCTCCGTTTCAGTGACTGGCGCTAGGATTGCCTTAAAATACGCCGACTATTCTATTTTAGCAAAAAAACGCAGGAATGGGGAGTTCAGAGGGAATCGGTCTGTTGACCGGAGATTTGACGTCTTTTTAGGGAGGGGAATTTCCTGCATTTGGATACCGCTCTTACGTATTCATGCATTTTTCCTTTTGATAAATCGGGAGATAGCGCTTTATTTGTAAAATTATATAAGGGAAAAGCAGGAGAAAAGTCGCGGTACGGCGAATTTCTTGTGAGTAGGAAGAGAGGAATGTGTGATGAAGAACAAGCCGAAATTTGATGTGCAGACATTGCAGAACGCTTACTCTTCTTTATGCGGATTGTCGATTATGATTACCAACCAAACGGATGAACGATTAACAGAACCTTCGGGTTTAACGGGTATGGTACGTCTTTTATTGGGTTTTGAGAGTCAATCTGCCGAAGATGCAATTACTAAAATTATTGAAAAGGTTAGCGGCATTCCTAAACCTATCGTATATGAAACCATATCGGGATTTAAGCTGCTGGTTGCCCCTATAAATTTTCATAAACAAACCGGTTATTACATTATTGCAGGTGTCTGGATAGAGGAAGGCAGTAAGGAGCTCATCGCAGAACGAATATATGAAACGATTCATCCCGATGAATGGGAGCACTGGATTCGTGCCCTGGATACTGTAGCAACTTATAACAAAGAGCATACAGGAGGTATTCTTCATCAACTGGAAACCTTGGCCGATACGATTAGTGTCCTTCTTGAACGGGAGCAGCGGGAGAATCACTCTGCATACAAACTGCAGTTGTTGAACCTTACCCACCTGATCGACTCCAAAAGCCCTAACTGGCTGAAAGGGGTGCTCGGCATATTCACACGTGTTATGGGGCTTGAATTTGCAGGATATGCCAGCAGCATAGACGAAAAGGGACAATTCACGATCATTGAAACGACTGGTATGCCTGCTGAGCAATCCTTATCAGGCGCTTCCTTTTTCTCGGGTGAAGGCTTCCTGGGGCAGGTAGGGCTCTCCAAACAGATGGGGTATTGGGAGAATGCGGACCGGGACCCGAGAAGCTACTTCTTCACTATGCGGGGAATCAAACCTAAAGTCATCATTTGTTATCCCATAAAATATAAAGGTCAATTATTTGGGTTGTTATTTGGCGGAGATTCTTCGAGAACGGAAATATCGGAAGAGGAAGCGGATATGGGGTTGCTGGCAGCCCATCAGATCTCATCTTCTATATACCACTTGGATAGTGAAGATGCAATCGAACGGCGCAGCCTGCGGATTAAGACTTTTCAGGAATTAACCCAGGCATTTGTTGCTGTCCAGGACAGGGAAGACTTCCTGCAAATGTTTCTTGAATCTATACAGCAGCAGATCCACAGCTCTTTCATCTGCCTATTGCACCACCAGCCCGAAAATGATGGAATGAAAATATACACTTCTCCCTCTGCTTCAAAAGAATGGTATTCCGTATATGCTGCGGATGCTGAAGCTGTCTATTTTGGAGACGGGATGCCGGGGTTTAGTATGCTGCGCAGACCCTTGCAACGTGAATGGGAGGGCAGGGAGGTAGTAGAATTTCCAGTGGCTTCCGGTCAAAAACTGCTGGGGATGGTTACTATCCAATTTATAGATGATAGGCAATACAAGGAATATGCGATGTTCATTCAGGCAATCTGCGGTTTTGTGGTGGCCAAATTAGTGTTAGCGCAACAAGCGGCCCCGCTTATGAATAGAGACATTATTCGCCTGCTCCAGGATTCGTTGTTAATGTGGAAACCGGAAGCGTATCATAAGGGGACCCGGGTAAAAGAGCTCGCGGCGGGTTTGTTGCAAGAATTGAATCGTCCATCCGAAGAGATCGAATGGATCGGGCAGGCAGGTCTGCTCGCTGAATTTGATGCAGAACTGTTGACCGGGTACTTCGGAGCGGCCCCGCTGGTTATGCTGCTGCGTCAACTGCAACGGTACAGGTCAGGACAACATGAGGACATAGGAGAAAGTTCCTATGCTTTCCTGGGACAAGTGCTGTTGATCGTTATATCGTATCTGGAAAAAGGGGACATGGAGTGGAAGGAAGCTCTTCCTGTTCCCGTGAATGAGTCCATCCTGCGTTCTGCAGAACAGTTCTTGCACAGGCAGAACTCACCCGAAGCCGCCCGGCTTCCGATTGAAAATAAAGAACGGCTGACTTCAAGAGAAGAAGAGATTCTAGGTCATTTGGTTCAAGGAATGAATAATAAGGAAATCGCTGAGAGGCTGTTCATCAGCATGCATACTGTTAAGAATCATATCACCAAGATCTATGAAAAGCTTGGTGTTAGCGGCCGGGCCCAGGCGATTTCTCAAATGTACCAGACCTCCATAAGCCATACGGTGAAGAAGCAATGATCCCCTTTGTTAGGGCACATTGCTTTTTTTGTTCTGTGGAAAAGGAAGAGTTTCCTGTAGAAAATAGGAACATATTGTCGATAAACAGGAACTAGTGACAATAGGCACAAGGAACTAGTCCGATCATAATGAAAGAGAAATATTTCACAAAGCTAACCGTTATATAAGACTTTTCCAAATGCAAAGAATAAAGAGCGGCTGGGTAGGGCCTGGGAGAATTGCACAAAACGGAGAGTAGTCTGTGGAGTGTTTGAAAGCGCATACAAATAGTAACCACTTAGAGGAGTGTTTCAGATGAAATTTAATATCCGAACTAAATTATTGGGGAGCTTCCTGCTTGTTGTTGCGTTGCTTCTGATTATCAGCGGATTGTCGATTGTTAAAATGGGGCAAATGAACAGCAATTCAGTGCAGATGCGCGAGTATAATTTCCCTGGATTAGTCCATATGGAGAACATCCGGACGGATCTGTACAAACTCCGGGGCGATCTGATGAAGATCATACTGGAAACAAGAGCTTCCGAATTTGGTAAGATCCAATCGACGATTCAGGAAGACCAGAAGGATCTGGCTTCCAATATCAAGGATTACGGAGAGCTTTCACTCGATACCGAACAAAAAGTATCCCTGGAGAGCATCAGGCAAAATGTGGAAAGATATAATGCAGCGGTTCCCAATATCATTGAGCTCGGAGTCAATAATGATAATGTAAGGGGCTATCAAGCAATGCTTGATTCAGTTCCTTATCTGCAAAAGGCGCAGGATACAGTGAACCTTGAAGTAGAGAAAGTAGTAAATGACGCGAATAAAAATATTGAGGCCAATATAGGCAGCTACACTTCCGGGAAATATACCGTTATCATCTTTGCGTGTCTGGCTACAGCCATTGCCATCGTGCTCGCCTTATGGATCTCGCAGGGCATTGTAGGCCCTGTATCCAAGATTCTGTCAATCATGGTCAAAATGGCCGGTGGAGATCTCAGAGAGCAAATCTCACTGAAAAACCGGGACGAGTTCGGCAAGCTTGCCAGTGCTGTCAATGAGATGATAACCAGCTTGAGGAAATTAATTGGTGGAACAGCTGAGTCTGCTCAAAGTGTAGCGGCTTCCTCCGAGGAAATCTCGGCTACCACTGAACAAATCGCTTCCGGCAGCCAGTCCCAGGCTATGGCAGCACAAAATATCAATCATCTGATTCAGGATCTGGTCAGAGGCATTGATGAGGTAGCTAAGAATGCCGAACAAGTCTCGGAGTTATCCAGTCAAACCCGTCATGGTGCTGAAGAGGGAAGTAATGCAGTAAGGGAATCCGGTCTGGGTATGAGTAATTTGTCAGAGAAGATGGGGCTTCTTGAGCAGGACTCCCAAAGAATCGGGGAGATTATTGAGGTGATTGACGAGATTGCCGAACAAACCAATCTGCTTGCCTTAAATGCGGCAATTGAAGCGGCGCGTGCCGGTGAGCAGGGAAGAGGTTTTGCCGTTGTGGCTGATGAAGTCCGTAAGCTGGCGGAACGGAGCAGCGAAGCCACGAAACAAATTGCCCACATCATCCGGGGAATGCAAAAGAATACGGTACTCAGTGTACAGGCAGTAAGTGAGGTATCTGCACTGTCAGACCGGACGGAGGGGCTAATCAAGGGGATTGTTGACCGTGTAAATGAAACTACCCACCAAATTACCGGTATTGCTGCGGCATGCGAGGAACAGGCAGCACAAACGAATGAGGTTCTCTTCTCCATTGAGGCTGTAGCGGCGGGTAGCCAGGAGTCAGCAGCAGCAGCAGAGGAAACGGCAGCATCCTCGCAAATGCTCGCCAGATTAGCTGACGAATTGAATAGCTCCATTTCAGCCTTCAAGCTGGTGTAAGGAGGATGAATGATGCAGGCAACAGTGAGTACTGAACAATATGTTGTATCCCGTCTGGGAAGCGAGAAGCATGCTATTAATATTCGTGATATCAATGAAATCATCAAAATGGAGCATATCACAGGAGTGCCCAACAGCAAGCCATTTATCAGAGGCGTTATTAATTTGCGGGGCAGGATTGTCCCGGTGATCAGCTTATGCAGGAGATTCGGCATTCCCGAGACGCCCATGGGAGCTCAGTCACGCATCATTGTGGTGGGCTACAAGCAGGAGGCTATTGGCATTACTGTCGATGCCGTGGAGAAGGTGACTTCTTTTCAGGAAATTGAGCCTCCGCTTGAATCTCGTGAAGTCCAAGGTGCTCAATATATGGACGGAATAGGACAGAGTGCAGACGGGTTAATCAGCATTCTGAATGTTGATCGGTTGTTTGGTGAAGGGTGACGCATGAAGGAGAGCGAAAAAGATGAATGATTTTCATAATTCTGCGTATTTGGGTGTCTTTTTAGATGAGATGGAAGAACAGCTTCAGCTTTTGGATGATTCCTTGCTGATGCTGGAAAGCGTGGGCTGTCAGCAAGACACCATTCAGAAAATTTTCCGGGCTGCACATACCTTAAAAGGATCTTCTGCAGTCATGGGTTTTAAGCAGCTTAACAGACTGACCCATCAGATGGAAAGTGTATTTGAGCTGATCCGGTGCGGAGAGCAGGAGGTAACCTCCGAATTATTGAATATTCTATTCGACTGTATCGATTTCATTAAGGAGCTCCGCCACTCCATTCTGGGTGGTGTGATGGAGGAGGGAGACACAACGATCCTCATGGGGCGGCTGGAAGAAATCCGGGGTTCCGCTTCGGGCACTCCCCTAAACCATGAACAGTCAGTTAAAAAGTCTGTACCTGCTCTACATATTGTCTTTGATAATGTTCAGAAAGGAAAAATACAAACGGCTCTGGAAAGCGGCTACGAGGTTATGGCTATTCATGTTCATATGGCGGAAGAGGAATCCATGAAATATGTAAGGGCCAAGCTCGTCGAAATTAATCTGACAGAGCATGGGGAAGTTGCTGCCTGCTACCCGGAGCTGGAAATGATTGAGAAGGATGAGTTATTTACCGGAACTGTAGTGTATATTTTGATTACCCGACAAATCCAGCAGGACATTATCCGTAGTCTGACCCATATCTCCCAAATTGATTCCGTACGTATTGAATATATTACAGCTTTGAATCTGGATGCCTTTATAGAAGGGAAAGTAGTGCCAGAAGTCGAACAGAGCAAAGTACAAGAACCCCGCAAGGATATAGTCAAAGTTAATGAGGTTCAGGTAATTACTGAGAAAAAGGTACAGGTGGCTCAGACGGTTCGCGTTGATGTGGAACGTCTTGAGGGTCTTCTGAATCTGGTAGGCGAATTAATCATTGATAACACTAGGCTTCGCAGTATACGTGCCAAGCTAAGCGAGCAGTTCAAAAACAATGGCGATATTAATGTCCTCAATGACATTGCAAGCCATTTGAACATGGTCGTTACCGATCTCCAGGAAGGAATGATGAAGACACGGATGCTGCCGATTGAGCATTTGTTTGGCCGTTTTCCGCGAATGGTCCGTGATTTGGCTCAGAAATCGAATAAAGAAATCGAATTCATCATTGAAGGCAAAGAGACGGAGCTTGACCGTACCCTGATTGAAGAAATCAGTGACCCGCTCATTCATATCCTGCGTAATTCGGTGGACCATGGATTGGAGCTACCGGAAGAACGGGCTGCGATGGGCAAACCGTGCAAAGGAACCATAGTGCTTCGGGCCAGCCATCAAGGGAATATGATCGTAATTACTATCGCAGATGATGGCAGGGGCATAGATGCGGAAAAGGTTAAAGAAATGGCAATCCGTAAAGGGTTCGTTAGTGCTGAAGAGGCCAGCCATATGACGGAAAAGGAACTTGTGATGCTGATTTTCCGTTCAGGCGTTTCCACAGCCCAAACGGTCACAGATCTGTCCGGGCGGGGCGTTGGAATGGATATTGTGAAATCGCATATTGAGAAACTAAATGGCATCATTGATATTGAAACCACGCGGAATGAAGGGACCGTATTTACCATAAAGCTTCCCTTAACCCTTGCCATTATAAGATCTTTGCTGGTGAAGCTGGGAAGAAGTACATTTGCGGTTCCGTTAGTGAATGTGATTGAAATCTTCAGGCTGAAGACAGCGGATATTCTTACGGTACAAGGGAAAGAAGTGTGTAAATTCCGCAATCAGGTACTGCCTCTTGTACGTCTTCACCGAAAACTGCAGGTGCAGGAAGAGCTTGAACCGGCTAAGGACCGCTTGTTCGTGGTAATCGTAGGATTGGCGGATAAACGGGTCTGTCTGGTCGTCGATCAAACCATCGGCAATCAGGAGATCGTGATCAAATCGCTGGGGAATTATATCGGTAATGTTTCTTATATTGCCGGGTCAACGATTCTTGGAGACGGTCATGTGGCCCATATATTGGATGTCGGCTTCATTGCCCGTGAGACAGGCTCCTCATACGAGGCACTGCTGGCAGAAGACATGAAGGGTGAACAGGTAGATGCTGAAGGTGAGAAATATGTGACCTTCAAGCTGTCAGGTTTGGATTTCGGAATTCCGATTTACAAGATGAAAGAGATTCTGCCTGTACCTGAGATTCACCCTCTGGTCTCTGCGCCTGCACATGTTCTGGGGATGATTCATCTGCGGGGAATGCTGTTTCCGGTGTATGATTTACGGCCTCAATTGGGAATGAGCGCCTTTGAGCAAGCCCCCGGCTCCCGGATCATGATCTGCGAAGTGTCTGGACATGAGGTGGGAATTGTAGTTGATGAGGTTGCGCAGGTTTGCCCGCTCTCAAGAGCATACATGGAAGAAACGCTGGATTATGTGCTTATGAATTCAGATATGCTCGATGCCATATACAAACAAAACCAACAGTTTATCCATTTGCTGAATTTGGAGAAGATGCTGAATTTAAAAATTAAGCGGAAAGAGGTGGGTTGATTATGGAGAATATCTTGAAGGATCAGGTACAGCTGCTGAACTGGAATACAGATGTAACGTTAAAAAACGTGGACGAATTCCGCGGAGCGATTGAGAAGCTGGTCGAAGGAGAGAAGACAAAGCTTATCCTGGAGCTCACGAAGGTAGCCTATCTGAATAGCGCGGCCCTGGGTGTGATTGCTGATGCTGTGCTTGGCGCAGGTCGTGCAGGCAAAGAGCTCATTATTGTGGGTGTCCAATCAACTGTAGGTGAAATTTTCGAAATTGTCCATTTCAGTGCATTGATGAAGATCTTCACTGCACTTGAAGAAGGCTACGCCTATTTTACAGGTGAATTGAAATGAACAACGTGAACAGCGGGACGTACGGGCAGATTCTGGTGATTCATTCGAGAAGTGATATTGCTCTTGCTATGAAGACAACCCATCGAATTGCTATGCTTACGGAATTCTCTGACCACGAATCTATACTCCTGCAGTTGGTCACTGAAGAAGCCTGCATGAATGCTTTTGAGCATGGTTGTCCCTCAGGTACTTGTGAATTCAGAATTTCATGGCTGGTTGAATCCGATATTATGGAGATCAGGGTTTGTCAGAATGGAGGGTCCTTTGAACTGAGCAATGAACCAACCCAGCCGGTCAAAATAGGGTCACGCGGAAGAGGGCTGGTTCTGATTCAAGGCATTATGGATGAAGTACGCTTAATCCCTACGGGTCCCTATATCACCCTCTCCATGCGTAAGAAAAGGAAAGTGTAATGAACAATAGGATATATGGCTTGTTGAGAGAAAAAGCCTCCAAAAACAAGGCTCTCGTTATTCTTGTCCTTCTTGTCGTAGTGAATATGTACAACCTTCTGTTTGTGGATAAAAAGTTCGGATATGAGTATATTGTTGATCTGCTGACGCAATTTATTATTTTGACACCTCTGTATATCTTGTATACACGGCAGGAAGGGAATACGAAGAAACTCAGAGATAGTGAGCAGCGGTATAAATCGTTATTTCTCTACAATAATGCAGGAATATACGTGGTAGATCTCAATGGCTCCATCATTAGTGTAAGTCCCAATCTTCTGGATCTTCTCGGACATACTGAGGCGGAGATTAGGGACACTTCATTTATTGATCTCTTTCACCCGGCCGATATCCCGTTAATTCAGGAGACCTTTCGCGATATTACGAACGGGAGTATTCTTTCTACCTCCAGCAAGCTACAGCTGCGCCATAAAAACGGACAGTATCTGATCTTTGATTTATCCAGTGTTGCTCTAATGGCCAACGGAGAAATTCAGGGGGTTATCGGTTTTGCCAAGGATATTACTGAATTTGAAAGAGTTCAGAATAAATTGGGTGAAATTCAGACCCAGCTTAATAACATTTACAGGAGTATTGATATTATCTTATGGTCGTTTGATGTGACCCGCAATCAACTGCTAACCATCTCGCCGGCATGTGAGAAGATATTCGGCTACTCTGCAGAGGAATATTATCAATACCCCGATTTATGGTCGGCGCAAGTCTATGACGAGGATAAGGATTTGGTGAAGGGCCGAATGTCTTCCATTGTTGAGGGGATTGCCGTTCATCTGACTCTTGAATACCGGATTATCCATGCAAGCGGGGAGATCCGCTGGGTAGAGAGCCGGATGTTTCCTTTAGCTGGCCCTAGAAATGGGGTCATAGGTGTAAACGGAGTTGTGCTCGATATTACCGATAAGAAGCAGATTGAAAAGAATAAGCAAACCGACCTGGATTTGGCCAGACAGGTTCAGAAGAGTGTACTCAGTCAACCGATACATACACCTTCCTTCTCCATTAACGCAAAATACGTTCCTTCCCGGAACCTTGGAGGAGATATGTATGCCTGGTACCGCTTGAAAGAGAACCGCTATGGGGTTCTGATCATGGATGTTATGGGGCATGGGGTTTCTTCGGCACTTATTTGCATGTCCATCCGTTCTTTACTGAGGGGGATTATCCAAGCCAATCTAACTCCGGAAGAAGTCATTCATGAATTAAATAATCATATGAACAAGCTGTTCAGCGTGGCCAAGGGGACTACGAATTTCTTTTTTACAGCTATCTATTTGATAGTGGATGCAGAGAAGCACACTGTAGAATATATAAATGCAGGACATCCCAGCGGACTGCTTGTAGATGGTAGCGGAGAAGTATTCCGTTTGAAATCTTCCAGTCTTCCCATTGGTTTGATTCCCCAAATGAAGCTTCAAAAACAGACTCTTTCCTTCAAGGGAACCGCCCGGGTACTCTTATATACCGACGGGTTGATCGAAAGACCGGGATGCTTGTTAAAAGACCAGATCGGTCAGCTGCTACAGGTAATGGAAGAAACCAGACTTGAGCCGATTTCGGCGGTAATGGACAATCTGCTTGCGTTCAACAAAGAAAACCAGCAGGGTGAGCAAGAGGAACAGGATGATATTTGCCTCGTCTGCATGGATGTATGCGGTGATACTGCCGTGGAAACGGATGATACTCTGTAAGGAGGGGCTGGAGTGGATACAGAAACTCTGCTTTGGAAGCATATATGCGAGCTGGAGGAGCTGCTGCTGACCACGGAGGTTCGGACATCACCGCAGCAGCTCTCGCTGCTGCTTGCGGATGACTTTTTTGAATACGGAAGCTCCGGCACCTCTTAATCCCGGATCACATGGCCCTGTCCGATCGTGATTTCCACAAATCCGGCCATTTGCTTGGCTTGATAGCGGATCGGCTTGATGCTGCCCATAATGATGATGTTACGGACATCGGCCGTGCCCTCAGAAGGAAGAGCAAATGCTTTGATATAGGGGAATTCTTCGCTAAGGGTCGTGTGGATGGCACCCATCAGGCGGTCCCTTTCGCTTCTGCCCATCAGGTTCATGATGATCGAACCGCGGCTGTTCAGCTTGGAGCGGGCCAGGGCAAAGAACTCGCTGGAGACCAGATGCTGCGGGGTACCGTCTGCGGTGAAGGCATCCAGAAGGATGAAGTCATAGCGGTGGTCCGGCTCACTCTCCAGAATGCTGCGCCCATCCCCGATAACAACATTGTCCTGGCTGCAGCCAAAGTGCTGCCTGCTGAGCTTCACAACCTCTGCATTTACCTCGGCGGTCTTAAAGCGTTTCTCTGCGAAGTATCCGGCGATCGTCCCGATGCCATGTCCAATGACAAACACATCCTCGAACATCGCCCCTCCTGACTCCATTAAATGGATCATTGCTCTAGGATATTCAAAGACCACCCGGCGGGGGTGGTTCAGATCAAGGGCTCCCTGAATAGCGTCTCCCGAAAACTGCAGCACGCGGAATCTGCCTCTCTCACCATATAATTCTGTGGTATCGTAAACTTGGATTCCATGCCCATCCCCAGCGGTGCTTAACCATAGCTGCAAAGCGATCATTCTCCTTAAACAAGTGAAATGCGTTTATATTCGTTCGGTGTGACGCCGACTATTTTTTTGAACAGCTTATTGAAATAGGCGGGATCGGGGTAGCCGACTTCAGCTCCGATCTCGTGAATCTTCAGATCATGGGCATTCTTCAGTAGCTGCTTGGCCTTGCGGATACGGATTTCAATCACATAGTCGGTCAGGGTCAACCCGGTTTCCTGCTTGAACAGCTTGCTCAAGTAGCTTGGTGTCAAAAATACCATCCCTGCCAGCATGTTCAAATCGGCGTGCTGATTGTAGTGGGCTGCTACCCAGCGCTTCACGGTTTCGACAGCGGTACCTGACAGCTCCAGACGGTGCGTGCGGATTATGCTTAATGCGTCTGTGAAGGTGGAGATGAACATCCGCTCGATCTCTTCAAAGCTCATGCAGGTCTCGATCTGTTCTTCAAGCGAAGGCCGGCTGCTTACTCTGTAAACGGCTCCGAATTCCTGAAGCTCCTTGCGTGCTGTGTCCTCAACTTCCCGGCAGGCCCGCAGAATATGTTCAGGACAAGCCCGCTGCGACTCCAGCAAAGAGAACATGGAATGGAGATGTCCCAGAACGCCGGATATATTCAAAATTTGCAGATCGTGAATCAACGGCTCACGCACAGGCGCAAAGGGATCACTCAGGCTAATGTCCGCAGCCGGAAGCTCCTGAGCAGTAATATAATGCAGCGGCTGCGAATTGTAAATCCCTGCATCACAGGCCCGCTTGGCTTCCAGGTAGGCGGATCTAAGCTTGGAGGGAGTGCGGTATGAGCCGCTGACTCCGGCATGGAGGCATTGTCCGCTGCTTGCTGCCCGGATAGTCCCGCCGATACGATTCAATTCCGCAGCTGTTAAAGGCTCGGCAGAATACCAGATCCATACATACAGTCCCTTTCTGATTTCCAGAAGGTCAAGCAATATTTCCTTCTCTTGCCGCAGACTGTCTGAACAGGCACAGACGGTTTCCCGCGAGCTTCCTTTGAGCACGAACACGGAGAAGTAAGGCTGGGGCAAGGTAAGGCTGCTTAGAAGGATTTCGGATGGCTGCTCGACATGCAGCAGCGAGAGCAGAAGCCCGGAACGCTGGCGTTCTTCTTTTTCCCGAAACACCCTCTGCTCCTCATCCAGACGGTAGAGCACTTCAAAAAGCTGCTCTTTGTTGATAGGTTTCAGTAAATAGTCCACAGCAGAGCTGCGGATTGCTTCCCGGGCATAATTGAATTCTACAAATCCGCTCATCAGCAGCGTACGTATCCGCGGATACCCGGCTTTGAGCTGTTTGATCAGCTCGAGCCCGTCGACATGCGGCATCCGGATGTCTGTAATGACCACATCAATCTGAAGGGAGGGAAGGGCATCCAGCAGCTGCTTGCCGTCGCCATACGTTCCTATGACAAGAAAGCTGCTGCTCTCCTTGCCTATCATCCGGGCCAGGCCCTCGCGAATCAGAATCTCATCATCTACAATCACAATACGCAGCAATCCGGAATCCCTCCTTAAAATAACTAGTATTATTCCTCCCGGAGACGGCTGGTGAGCGCTTCAATGCGCAAGGTGACACGGGTGCCTCTGCCGGGCTCGCTGCTTACGCTTAGACCAAGCAAAGGGCCGTAATGCAGGCGGATCCGCTCGTTCACATTCCTAAGACCAATGCCGAACCTTTCACCGTCTGCTCCGCTTTTCAGGCTGTCGTTCAAAGCACGCAGAGTGTCACCATCCATACCCACACCGTCATCCTCTACGCAAAATACGGCTTTGCCATCCTCTTCCCAGCCTTTGATGCTCAGTGTACCGGGTCCTACCTTCGGTTCCAGGCCATGAAAGACAGCGTTCTCGACGATCGGCTGCAGGACCAGCTTAATGACAGGAAGGGGGAGTAATGCTTCCGGCACTGTAATATCCAGTTTGAATTTATCCGGGAAGCGGATCTGCAGCAGATGCAGATAATTCCGTACATGGTCCAGCTCGTGGCGGATCGTAACCATCTCTTCGCTGCGGACAATGCCGTAGCGCATTTGCAATCCGAGCAGATAGGTCAGCTCCGCGACCCGCGGGTCCTCGCTGCTCTCGGCCAGCATACGGATCGATTCCAGGGTGTTATAAATGAAATGCGGGTTAATCTGGTTCTGCAGTGCCCGCATATCGGCTTTCTGTTTTCTTTTTTCCGTCAGAGAGACCTCCTGCAGCAAATCCTTGACCCGGACGATCATCCGGTTGAAGTGGCTGCCAAGCATGCCAATTTCATCGTTGTATTTGGGATGCAGCCAGACCTCCAGATTGCCGTGCTGCACCTGCTTCATCAGCCGGACCATCGATTTCAGCGGTTTTGTCAGCGCATGCGAGATGATCGTAGCGACGAACAGGGCAAAGGCTATAATCGCGAGTGTGGTCAGAATCAGCGTATTGCGGTTTTTCTCTACAGGCGACAGAATACGGGATAGCGGAATGGTAACCATTGTTGTCCAGCCGGTTTGCTTGGATACGGTGTATACGGCCAGGTAGGGCTGTCCGTCCAGCTCAATCTGAAAATGTCCTTGATCCTGTTTCACATGACCCAGCAGCTGCTGCCGGGTGAGCGCCTGCTTTTCGGGAGTTGCCTTCTCCGTATCTTCACCGTCATACATTAGCTTCCCCTGATCATCCACCACCAGGGTGTTGCCCTGAGTCACAGCATTTACGGGATCCAGAATACCCTTGAATAGGCGGATGTCGATATCGAAGACGAGAATTCCGATGCTTTTCAACGTGCTTACGGAATAGATCGTGCGCAGCACACTGAAGACCTCCCGCTGTTCGGACGAGTTCACCTGGATGCTGTGTCTCCCCTGAATGACAGGAGCCGTTCCTCCGGCTTCGCTGAGGCTTTTCCATGTAGACAGCCGGTCCTTCGGAAAAGTCATGTTGATACCTGCAGCCGTATCGTAAAAAACGGAATCGTACTGGTCCACCATATAGACGGCCAGGATTTCGCTTTTCGTGGGTTTCAGATAACTGAGGAACATCGACATGGCGGTATTTTTATCCCAATCGGTGCTCTTCTGCGTCAGGTAGAGCTGCACATCGGTATTATACAGCGGTAAGGTAGTATACCGTTTCAAGTCTGCCACATAGCGGTCCATCGTATCCGATGCGTTCGAGGTCATTTGGCCCGCGCTGTTCGTGGCACTTTCCAGAACAGAACTGAACATGGAGCGGGAGGACAGATAGCTGACATAAGTAATGGGCATGGAAATCAGAAATACAAACACAACAATCAGCTTGCGCTCCATCGGCAGGTCAGCCAGGAACAACCACATTTTGCGAAAAATCCTCAGGATTGTTGACAGCACGTTGTTATTCCTCTCGGTACATTCCTTTTCCCTTATTTAACCGCGCCGCTGGTTACTCCTTCAAAAATGTAACGCTGCAGGAAAAAGTACAGAATTACTGTCGGCAGCAAAATCAGCAGAATCGCGGCACAGATCAGGTTCCATTCCCCGGAGTTGACCCCCTGGAAACGCATCAGGATGGTGGTGACCACGCCAAGGCTCTGTTTGGGCATATAAAGGTAAGGGATGTACATGTCATTGTATATGCTGATCGTCTTCAAGATCACTAGCGTAGCTGTCGCCGGTGTCAGGAGCGGGAAGATGATCGAACGGTAGATTTTGAACAGGGAAGCACCCTCCACCATGGCACTCTCATCCAGATCAACCGGAATGTTGCGGATGAACTGCAGATACAGAATGATCTGGATCACGTCTGCGCCGATATACAGGACAATTGGGGCGCCGAGCGTGTTGTAGAGACCCATGTTCTTGATGATGCCGAAGGTGGCAACCTGGGTGGTGATGCTTGGGATGATGGTGGCTACGAGATAAGCCCCAAAGACGACCGGTTTCATTTTAAAAGAGAAGCGGCCAAGGACATATGCTACCATTGTCCCAAACAGAATGTTCAAGGTCAATGTAATTATTATAATCACGAGGACATTGCCGAAACCGCTGAGGAGCCCACCGCGCTGGAAGACGGCAACAAAGTTGTCGAAGTTCAGGAAGCTTTTTGGCAGGGACATCGAGCTGCTTGAATTGAATTCATCTGTAGATTTGAAGGCATTGACGACTACCACATAAGGAGGGAAGAGGACGACAAAGACCCCGATCAGGAGTGAGACGTATTTGATAATATCAACCAGACGAAATTTAGTGTGTGTCATGTTTATTTGTCTCCTCCCCGGTTAAGAACCAATTGCTGTACCAGCAGCACAATAACAACAAAGAACAGCAGAATAATGCTCATGGCTGAAGCCAGGCCGTAATTGTTATATGCGAATGCCGTCTCGACCACGCGCTGCACATAGGTCTGACTTGCGCCGGCCGGGCCGCCTTTGGTGAGTACGAATGGCAGGTCGAAGACCTCAAGCGCACCGGTAACAGTGAGGAAAAGATTCAATTGAATAACAGCCTTCATATTCGGCAGGGTCACTCTCCATAGGGTCTGAAAAGAGCCAGCACCGTCGATCTTGGCCGCTTCATAAATATCGCGCGGAATGGCCTGTAAAGAGGCGATGTAGATAACCATATTGTAGCCCATGAAGCGCCAGAAGCCGGTGGAGGCCAGTGAGTAGTTGACGAGACCTTCGGTCCCAAGCCAGCTGGTCTGGGCCAGATGGTGCAGTCCGATGCTGTCCAGGAACAGATTCAGCGAGCCGTTGGTGGTATCAAATACATAGCCGAACATAAAGGCAACGGCAACGCCGTTCATAATGTAGGGCAGGAAGAGCATAATCCGGAATCCGTTGCGGCCCCGCAGCTTGCTGTTCAGCACAACAGCGAAATAGATAGCCACTACGTTCTGGACAATCCCCATGACGAAGTAAGCAAAGTTATGGATGAATACCTTGAAAATATCAGGATTGCTGAAGACTTCGCGGTAATTATCCAGTCCTACCCAAGGCTTCTCGGGGCTGTAGCCGTCCCAGTTCGTAAAGCTGTAGTAGATGAGCTTGAGTGCCGGATAATACGTGAATGTAGCCAGCAGCAGCAGCGGAATGAGCAGAAAGGATACGATAATAATCGTTTTTTGTTTGCTATAGGATAATGTTCCTAACATCACTTGACCTACTTTCCTTGTGAGCGCTCTGTGATTTATGGCAAAATGGATTATCCGTAAAGGCGATAATCCATTTTGCGCCGTGTTATAGGATGCTAACGTTACAGCGTGACTTGAGATTAATAGCCGAGGTCTTTCTTAGCTTTAGCCCAGGCTTTATTCCATTTGTCAAAGACGGTTTGCGGATCTTTGGCAAGTACAAATTCCTGAAGCATGGCTGGAATATCAAGCTGTGCTTTGTTAGTGATTTCGGTAACCTTAGGATCATCCGGTGTACCTTCTTGCAGAGTTACGCCGGTAGCCTGGAATTCCTTCAGCTGAGGCAGCTTGGATTCTTTGCCTTTCAGCGGAGAGATAAATCCGGCAAAATCTTCATATCCTGATTCTTCGATCATCCATTTCACGAAGGCTTTGGCAGCGTCTACATTTTTGCTGTCCTTAGCCACGGCATAGAAGAAGTCAGGGCTGAGCGGAGCAGTAAGTTTACCTGAGTTGTCGTAAGGAAGCGGGAAGAAACCTACGTTGTCAGAAGTTGTACCTGCGCCGACGACTTGATTGATTACCCAGTTGCCAAGGAAATACATGGCGAACTTGCCAGCTGCGATGTCTTTCTTGGATTGTTCCCAGTTGGTGGAGTTGATGTCTTTTTCCAGATAGCCTTTTTCGTTAAGCTCTCTCAGAAGGCTGAATGATTTGCCATAACCATTATCCATAGTGAAAGGAGTGTCAGTGTTCAGCTTGTCATTAGGGAAATCAGCTTTGTTCTCAATGATGCGAGGAACTGCAAATACCCAGTCGTTAAGCGGCCACTTGTCTTTGAAGTTGGAAGCCAGTGGCACAATACCTTTGGCTTTCAGCTTTTCGCAGGCAGCCAGGAATTCGTCCCAGGTCTTAGGAACTTCCGTGATGCCGGCATCGGCGAAGGCCTTTTTGTTGTAGACAATCCCGGAAGTGGAGTTACCTGTTGTAATTCCGTAGAGCTTGCCTTCATAGGATTTGAAGTCTTTAAAGGTAATCTTGTCATTCAGGCCAAGATCGTCCAGGGAAGCAAAATATTTAGGCAGATCCGAGTTTGGAATGCTTGGAACGAACATCACATCCGGAAGCTCTCCACTGGCCATTCTAACTTTGGCTTGCTGGTTGTAGTCGGTTTGGGAGGCTTCAAATTCGACCTTGATATTCGGGTATTTCTCATTAAAGCGCTTAACATATTCGTCATACTCTTTGCCGATCATGTCGGTTCTGTTGGTGAGGAAGGTGATTTTGCCGCTGATGTCGGTGCCGCTTGCTGCGGCCGGTTCAGTGGTTGCTGACGCATTACCACCGGTACCTTCAGTATCCGTAGTTGCTGCAGGCTTGTCTGTGGCTGAGGCGGCATTATTATTGTTGTTGGAGCCGCAGCCTGTCAGGGATAAAGAGAAAATCATGATGATAACAAAACATAACGAAAATAACTTGTTTCTCATTGCGTTGTCCCCTTTTTCGTTTTATTGTTAGCGTTTACATTAGTTATTATAACGATAAATTTCGGATTGAGAAATGGATTGAATTATTATTTATTGTCTTTATTTATTCTGTTTAAATGAATATAATTAGTTTGTTGCTAACAATAGGATAACAAAATACAATGGAAATGAACATTATTCATGAAAGCGCATGCTTACAATACTTTAGGACGTATGTTTTCCAAGTGAGTCTGGTATGATGCAGACTCAAGGAGCTTAGGCTCACAACACTTAAGCCCATGCTTCCGTAGCGAGTTTTGTACGATGTGATTACAGGATGTCTATGCTCACAAAACTTTTAGGAGGTTCTAATGAAGCACATACAACTGAAATTGGACAACTGGCAATTTAGAGCATGTGATGAAGAGGAATGGCTGCCGGCAGCTGTACCTGGAACGGTGCATACTGATCTGCTCCGCAATGAACGAATCCCACAGCCCTTTTATGGAAAGAACGAGCATGACCTGCAATGGATCGATAAGAAAGACTGGGAATACCGGACGGTCCTGCAACTGGAAGAGAAATGGCAGCAGCATGCTTGTACTGAGTTGGTCTTCAAAGGACTCGACACGTATGCGGATGTCTTTGTAAATGATGTGCATGCGCTCTCAGCAGACAATATGTTCCGGGCCTGGACTGTGGATGTGAAGGGGCTGCTGCAGACCGGGCAAAATGAGATTCGCGTGAGATTCCGTTCCGTAGTGAATGAAGATCTGCCGAAGCTGGAACAGCTGGGTTATGCGCTGCCGGCACCCAATGACCAATCCGAGCTTGGCGGACTTGGGGGACAGCAGATCAGCGTATTTGCCCGCAAAGCGCCGTATCATTACGGCTGGGACTGGGGGCCAAGATTCCTGACCAGCGGCATCTGGCGTGAGGCTGTGCTGGAAGGCAGGGATACCGTTGCTATTACAGATGTATATATCCGGCAAAACGCGGTGAACCGGGAAGAGGCCCGGGTGACTGTGCTTGTGGAAGTGGATGCCCCGTCCGGATGGAACGGTCTGCTGCGGATCAGCAGCGGCGGTCAGGAATGGATGAAATCCGCTGCGGTACAGCCGGGCAAGCAGACATTGGAGCTGGAAGTTGTCTTGGATCAGCCCCGTCTATGGTGGTGTAATGGTCTTGGGGCACCTGAGTTGACTGTATTTCGGGCAGAGCTGCTCCAGGAAGGGAAGGCCGTGGCGCAGACTGATGTTACTACCGGACTTCGGGAGATCAAGCTGGTCCGGAAGCCGGATGACCGTGGGGCTTCCTTTTATTTCGAACTGAACGGTGTGCGGGTTTTTGCCAAGGGCGCCAATCATATTCCAAATGACAGTTTTTCCACGGAAGTTACCGAGGAGCGTTATCGTCATGAGATCGCCTCGGCAGCAGCCTCCAATATGAACATGCTGCGGGTATGGGGCGGCGGGATCTATGAAGAGGAAGTTTTTTACCGGCTGTGTGATGAGTACGGGCTGCTGGTCTGGCAGGATTTCATGTTTGCGTGCAGCATGTACCCTGGTGATGAGCCATTCCTGGAGAATGTGCGCGAAGAGGCTGTCTATAACGTGCGGAGATTGCGCAACCATCCGTGCATCGCTTTGTGGTGCGGCAATAATGAGATGGATTCGGCGTGGTCGCACTATGAAGACAATATGGGCTGGGGCTGGAAGGAAAAGTACAGTCCGGAGATCCGTGAGAAGCTGTGGAAGGATTATGAAGCAGTATTCCATCGTATCTTGCCGGAGGCTGTAGCCGCCTGTCACCCGGATGTGGATTACTGGGCATCTTCACCGATGCGGGACCTTACCCATGACCTGAATCAGCATGCCACGCGGATTGCTGGTGAAGGGGATGTGCACTACTGGGGGGTATGGCATGGAAGCGAGCCTTTTGAGAACTACAACGTTAAGGTTGGCCGCTTCATGAGTGAATACGGCTTCCAGTCTTTCCCTGAGCTGAAATCGGTGCTTAGTTATGCGGAAGATCGCGATATGGCGCTGGAATCTGAAGTGATGCTCGCGCATCAGAAGAACGGGCGCGGCAACCTTCTAATTAAGGAATACATGGATATCTATCTTCCGCAGCCGAAGGATTTCAGCAGTTTCCTCTATATGAGCCAGATTCTTCAGGCAGAGGCCATGCGGATGGCTATTGAGAGCCACCGGAGAAACAAACCCTACTGTATGGGTACGCTGTATTGGCAGATGAACGATTGCTGGCCGGTGGCCTCCTGGGCGAGCATGGATTACTACGGCCGCTGGAAGGCGCTGCAATACACAGCGCGCAATAGCTATAAAGATCTTTTGCTCTCCATTGACGGCTCGGACGGGCATACCCTCAAGGTGCATGCCGTTTCTGACCGTCAGGAAGCGTTTGAAGGCGAACTACAGATCCGGCTGCATGATATCAGCGGCGCTGTGCTGCAGGAATGGTCACAGCCGGTGACCCTGGCAGCGGACGCTACAGACGTCGTATTTATGGCAGGACTTGACGGATTGCTGGAGGGCCGCGAGTCTGACCGTGTTCTGTTCACTGCGTCTTTGCTGGCTGAAGGCCGGCTGCTGGAGCATAAGCACCATTACTTCGTGTCCGCCAAAGAAATTGCGCTGACCCCGCCGCACCTTACGGTGACAGAGGTTCCCGGCAGCAACGGACTCAGCTTCAAGGTAACCAGTAATGTGCTGGCGAGAGGGGTGTATCTGACTACGGAAGAGGAAGGAATCTTCTCGGATAACTTCTTTGACCTGCTTCCAGGGGAGACGAAGACTGTGGAATTCTTCCTGCGCGGCAGCGGGGAAGCGGACTTCGTGCCGGCTGCTCCGAAGGGTCTTGAGATTCGCTCGATGGCGGATTACGTGGAATAGAGTCTTTGGGTTGAAACCTACAAGAGAGAAGGAATAAGGACCATGGCGATTTGGGTACAGGAAGACAAGGGGATATTCCACCTGCAGAGCAAGGGCATGAGTTACATCATCGAGCTGGTCAACGGCTATCCGGCGCATGTGTACTGGGGGGAAAAGCTGCGCCACGGCAGTAATCTGGAAGGCTTGCACCCGCTGGTGACCGGTGGCTCGCTTGACCGCCTGCCGCAGGAATACCCGCAGTACGGTACGGGGGATTTCCGTGTTCCGGCTTATCAGGCCAAGCTTGAGGATGGGACCCGGGTTACGGAGCTGCGCTACAGCGGTTACCGGGTGCTGGCGGGCAAGCCGAAGCTTGCGGGACTTCCTGCGGTGTATGTGGAGTCCGAGGAGGAAGCGGATACTCTGGAGCTTATTCTCCGCGACGATTATGCCAAGCTGAATGTTGTCCTGCGTTATTCCGTATATCAAGAAATGGATGTCATTGCACGATCCGCCGAATTTGTGAATGACGGTCAGGCTCCGCTGCAATTGCTGCGGGCACTGAGTACTTCCGTCGATTTCCCGGCAGGGGATGTGGACATGATCTACCTGTCCGGCGCCTGGTCGCGGGAAGGTCGTCTCACCCGCAGGCAGCTGGAGCAGGGAAGTACTTCGATCGAGAGCCGCCGGGGGATGAGCAGCCACCAGCACAACCCTTTTGCCGCATTGGCGAAGCGTGGCACGGATGAGCGCCAGGGAGAGGTATATGGATTCTCACTGGTGTATAGCGGGGGCTTTGAAGCCGTGGCAGAGGTGGATTCCTTCGGAATGACCCGGCTCACAATGGGAGTGAATTCCTTTGACTTCTCCTGGCGGCTTGAGGCGGGGGAGAGCTTTCAGACACCGGAAGCGGTAATGGTCTATTCGGGACAGGGGCTTGGCGAAATGTCGAGAACCTATCACAGACTATACCGGACACGGCTCAGCAGAGGAGAGTACAGGGATAAAGAACGGCCGATCCTGGTGAACAACTGGGAAGCGACATACTTTGACTTCAATACCGATAAGCTGGAGGCTATCGCCGCTGAAGGCGCGAAGCTCGGCATCGAGCTGTTCGTGCTGGACGACGGCTGGTTCGGCAAGCGCGATGCGGACAACTCCTCACTTGGCGACTGGGTGGAGGATCTGCGCAAGCTGCCGGGCGGCCTGTCCGATCTTGCCGCCCGGGTGAACGGCCATGGGCTTAAGTTCGGCCTGTGGGTGGAGCCGGAGATGATCTCGCCGGACAGCGACCTTTACCGCAGCCACCCCGACTGGTGTCTGCATGTTCCGGGCCGCCGCCGCAGTGAACTCCGGTGGCAGCTGGTACTGGACTACACCAGAGAAGAAGTACGGGAATATATTTTTGAATCCCTCAGCCGCATCTTCTCCAGCGTCCCAGTGGCTTATATCAAATGGGATATGAACCGTTGTCTGACAGAGATCGGCTCGGCGCAGTTGCCGCCCGAGCGTCAGGGCGAAACCGCGCACCGGTATGTGTTAGGATTGTACGAGCTGCTGGAACGTCTGACTTCAGCATTTCCGCATATTCTGTTCGAGAGCTGTTGCAGCGGCGGCGGGCGTTTCGATCCGGGTATGCTCTACTATATGCCGCAGACCTGGACCAGCGATGATACGGATGCCGTGGAGCGCTTGAAGATTCAGTACGGTACGAGCCTCGTCTATCCGGTTAGCTCCATGGGGGCACACGTCTCCGCAGTGCCGAATCATCAGGTGGGACGGATCACTCCATTGTCCTTCCGGGGAGATGTCGCCATGTCCGGCAACTTCGGCTATGAGCTGGATCTGACGAAGTTTACTCCGGAGGAAAAGGAACTGGTGAAGGTGCAGGTCGCGAATTATAAGGGGATTCGCAGCCTGGTCCAGCAGGGCAATCTGTACCGGCTGCAGAGCCCGTTCGAGGGGAACGAAACGGCCTGGATGTTCGTCTCGGACGACCAGCGCGAGGCGCTGGTCTACTATTTCCGGGTGCTGGCTGAACCGCACCCGCCGCGCCGGAGCCTGCTGCTCAGCGGACTGAACCCGGAGCTGGACTACCGGCTCGCGGACAGCGGGGAAGTCTACGGCGGCGACCGCTTGATGCAGGCGGGTCTGGCGTTGCCGGAGATCCAGCGGGACTTTGTGAGCGGATGCTTCCGGCTGCTGGCTGAGGGGTAAACTGCGTTGCAGGAATAGGGGGAGGCCAGGGAGACTTGGCTTCCCCTATTTTTTTGCATAGGGAGAAGAAGGCGGAAAGACTGTACTCCCTTGCGGGCAAGGCATGTAGTTGTTCAGTAGGAGGAGGTTGCAGGTCGAGGGCGCATGATTACAGGCATTTACCGTGAAATAATGTAAGTGAATTCAATGGAATTTAATTTAAGTAAATTTAAGTGAATTTAATGGAATTTAATTTAAGGGGGAAAGTGAGGGGAAAGGGAAAGGAGATAACGGTAAATGAAATAAAAGTAAAGGAAATAAAAGGGGATGAAATAAAAGTAAATTAAAGGAAAGGAAAGGAAAGGGGAGTAAAGTAAAGTAAAGTAAAGTAAAGGGGGAAGTGGAAAAAGTATACTTAAATCTGCTCAAAAGTGCCTCATAGCGCGGATAGTTGGAATTAGTAGACTTAATCTGAGTGAATTCATCTGATAGAGTGCGAAACGGGCAAATGAGGTTTACTTTTTCCACTTGTACTTCTGTCGGGAGTGGAATCGAAGGGATTAGGTTTACTTTTTCCACATAAACTTGCTCTCAACCGCTGAAAAGAGTCTGGAACAGACTCGATAGAACGAGCTCGCCTGAAACGCCGGATACTCTTCCCCAAGCGGGAACAACAGCGGCACTACGCGGCTTGCGCCTATATCGATCAGGTCATGGTCCGTGATTTTAAGCGCCGGGCTGACCGGAAGGGAATGTGTGCTGATGGACATCATCGGATTGTAATGGTTAACGTCTCGCTGGATCAGGCGACTCTGGATACCATACGAAGTCTGATTATAAGCGGTATTCTGGTTTTCGTCGGCAGTCTGACGGCGTACACTACACCGGCGCTGCTCGGCGGCAAGGAACCTGTAAATTGAGCTTAACGAGGGTATTACTCTCTTTCAAGCAAATACATTTCAGCCAAAATTTTTTTGTGCAAGCCTTATTGTATATAATGGAAGCATTGCATGATTTCGGGGGAGGCGCTGCTGGTGACGGGGATGGATCAGATGAACGAGGTAGAAAATACAGAGAAGCAGAGGGGGCAGAAACATTTGGGGAAGTGGAAGAAGCCAACCCTGACGCAAATTTTCCTGACTGTGTTCCTGCTCGGGATTGCTGTATTCTGGGTAGGGACGATCGTGCAGTCCTTCACTTCGTTCGAGAGCCGGGTGTCCAGCCGCATTGATCTGGAGGATATAAGCTCTATTGAAGTCATCCGGTCCTTGCCGGAAACTACAGATGAAGTTACGGTCACTGTGACTGATCCGGCGGAAATCGCAAGTATTATGAATGTTTTTGCTGACGTGAAATTGATGAGCTCTTACGGTTCACACGATTTCACCAGAAACTACTGGATTAGCATCTTTGTAGACGGTCATCCAAGGTTTGGGATCACATTGGATGACCAAAAGTATATCTACATCAATGACTCGAACAGGAACGACAAGTATAGCAGCGGGTCATTTAAAATCATCAATCATTATGACATACAGTCTATCGACCGCCTGTTCGACTGAGTTTGCGGATTCCATTGACTTGCAGATGACCCGCACCTATGATGATTAATAATATAAATGTGAAACGAACAGAGGAGCGAGACAGCATGGCTATGGAGATTGAACGCAAATTTCTGCTGCCGGAGTATCCGGAGCGGCTGATTCAGGATGGTCAGGTCCAGGTGGTTACCCGGCACAGTATTGACCAGACGTACCTTGCGATAGAGGACGGGCAGGAGCTGAGAGTGCGCAAGATCACCGACCTGTATTCGGGTGAAATTACGTACACACACACCTTCAAGGATGGCAAGGGCATCAGCCGCCAGGAGATTGAATATAACATTTCGGAAGGTTTGTATACCCAGATGATCGAAGCGGTCAAAGCCGTACCGCTGGTCAAGACGCGGATTACCGGCATTTGGAACGGCACGACAGTGGAGATTGACCTGTATACCCAGCTTGAGCTTGCGGTACTGGAGGTTGAATTTGATTCCCTGGAGGAAGCGGAGAGTTTTGTGGCCCCGGAATGGTTCGGCCTGGATGTAAGCGTCGAGAAGAAGTATAGCAACAAGACCGTCTGGAAAGAGCTGCAGAACCAATGACACCCGGCAGCGGACGCTACAGATTTTCACACAAAAGTTGACACAGAAGTAACGGACTTTAACGCGTAAACGTGTTAATATAGAGTGAGCTTAAGGCTGGTTCAGCACATTTTCAGCACATAGAACGTGAACTTATAGACCAGCTGTATGAAGGATAACTAAAGAGGGGTTCAGGAGGATGAGAGAGGTATGGAGTATATAAGCACAAGAGGCAATGTGAAGGCTAAGGGCTTTATTGATACGGTTCTGATGGGGCTGGCGGATGACGGCGGGCTGATGGTGCCTTTTCAGATTCCGGTGATCTCCCCCGAGAAGCTGGAAGAATGGAGAAGCCTGAGCTTCCAGGAGCTGTTCCTTGAAATTTTCTCTTACTATACCAATGATGAAATTCCCTATAATGATCTCAAAGAAATGGTCTACACCAGCTATGGCAATTTCCGCGCGCCAGAAGTGACGCCACTGCACCAAGTGAATGATTCCTTGTATGTGCTCGAGCTGTTCCATGGACCTACCTTTGCTTTCAAAGATGTGGCACTGCAGTTCATGGGTGAACTGTATTCCTACATTGCCAAGGTGCGGGGGGAAATTATCCATATTCTCGGTGCAACCTCGGGGGATACGGGTGCGGCGGCGATTCAGGGCGTGCGCGGCAAAGAAGGGATCAAGATCTGTATCCTTCATCCGCACGGCAAGGTCAGCAAGGTGCAGGAACTGCAAATGACGACAGTGGATGACAGCAATGTGTTGAATCTGTCGGTTGAAGGCAACTTTGATGACTGCCAAAAGGTGATCAAGGAGCTGTTCGCTGATCTGGATTTCAAGGGCCGCTACCACCTGCGGGCGATCAACTCGATTAACTTCGTGCGCATTCTGGCGCAGACGGTCTATTACTTCTATGCCTATCTGCAGATTGAGGGCAGTGATGAGAAGAAGATCAGCATCAGTGTGCCTTCGGGCAACTTCGGTAATATTTTTTCAGGCTATCTGGCCCAAAAAATGGGTCTGCCGATCCACAAGCTGATCATCGCCACCAACGAGAACAACATTCTCGAACGGTTTGTGCTGACCGGCGAATACAAACCAGGCAGCTTCACAGGAACCTACAGCCCGTCAATGGACATCCAGGTAGCGAGCAATTTTGAACGTTATCTGTATTACCTCTTGGATGAGGATGCGGTGAAGCTGTCTGCGTACATGGCTCAGCTGCAGGCGGAAGGAAAGATTACGGTGGATGGTGCAGCCTTTGAGCAGGTGCAGCAGGATTTCTCTGCGCTGGGGGTCAAAAATCAGCAGTGTCTGGATACGATCGGCAAATATGAGCAGGAATACGGCTATCTGCTGGACCCGCATACAGCCTGCGGCATTGCAGCCTACGAAGCGTTCAGCGGTCCGGACGAGACGAACATTACTTTCGCCACGGCACATCCGGCCAAGTTCGACGAGGCGATTGCCCTGACCGGCATCAAGCAGGAATTCCCTGCTCCCATCTCTGCACTGTTCTCCATGCCGCAGTTTATGACCGTGGTAGAGCATGACAAAGCGGAGATTGTGCGTCAGCTGGTGAAGTTTTACGAATAGAATGGAACGAGCAGCGCTGCCGGACATCCTCTTGCGGGCCGCTTGAATTTAACTTATGGCATATAGCCCTGTTCCTGAAAAGGACAGGGTTTTGTCATGTAATCGGCTGGTGATTTTTTTCACAACCATAAGTTTGCGGAATTTGTCGGAAATTCCCCCTGAAAAGTAGACATCGCTATTCCGGAATGAGAAAATAGCAGGAAGAGAATCCATATAACCAGCCTAAACGGCTCTTATATTAATCAAAGGACGGGATCATTCATGACTATTCGATTTGGAGTCGTAGGCACCAACTGGATTACAGACCGCTTCATTCAAGCAGGTCTTGAGAACGAGGAATTTCTTCTCACTGCCGTATATTCACGTACTGAGGAGAAGGGGCGCGATTTTGCCGCTAAATATGCGGGCGCTTCGATCTATACCAACCTTGAGGAAATGGTGACTAGCGGGGAAGTGGACGCAGTATACATTGCCAGCCCCAATTCGATGCATGCGGAGCAGTCGCTCATCTGTCTGAACCACGGGATGCATGTGATCTGTGAAAAGCCTGCAGCCTCCAATAGCGCGGAGCTGCGTGCAGTCATTGAAGCGGCACACCGCAACGATGTGCTGTTCCTGGAAGCGATGAAGTCTACCTATATGCCGAACTTCGGCGTGATCAAAGACAACCTGTACAAGCTGGGCCAAGTGCGCCGTTATTTCGCCAGTTATTGTCAATACTCCTCGAGATATGATGCTTACCGCCAGGGAAAGGTGCTGAATGCCTTCAATCCGGTCTATTCTAACGGTTCACTAATGGATCTGGGCATCTATTGTCTGTATCCAATGGTAGCGCTGTTCGGCAAACCGGAAACCGTGAAGTCTGTTGGCCTGATGCTCTCTTCGGGAGTGGACGGTGAAGGCAGCATTGTCATGCGATATCCCGATATGGATGCTGTGGTCATGCATTCCAAGATTGCCGATTCTTATCTGCCTGCCGAGATTCAAGGCGAGAACGGCACGATGGTCATCGACAAGATCAACCAGCCGTATCAGGTCAAAATCTACTACCGCGACGGTACGGTCGAAGAGCTTACCCTTCCGCAGGTATTTGAGCCGATGTATTATGAGGTTGAGGAATTTATCAGTCTGATCAAGAATGGTCAGCGCGAGAGCAGCGTGAACAGCCACGCTAATTCTCTGGCGGTCTCTGAGGTGATGGAGGAAGCCAGAGCACAGATCGGCCTCCGCTATGCCTCGGACCTGTAGCCGAAGTATCGGATGAATATTGAAATGGGGAGCGGAACTTGAAAACTTTTAAAAAGGTCTACATCGAGATTACAAGCGTCTGCAACCTCGCCTGCAGCTTCTGTCCGCCTACCGAACGGCAGAAAAACTTCATGAAGCTGGATACCTTTAATACCATTCTCGACGAGATCAAGCCGCACAGCAATCACATCTATCTGCATGTCAAAGGCGAGCCGCTGCTGCATCCGAAAATCGGCGAGCTGCTTGATGCTGCCCACGCCAAAGGGTTCAAGGTCAACATTACGACCAACGGAACGCTGATTCATAAAGCGGGGCCCAAAATCCTCGGCAAGCCGGCGCTGCGGCAGATGAACTTCTCCCTGCACAGCTTCGACGGCCATGCGGGCTCGGAGAACCGCGAGGGGTACGTGTCAGAGATTATTTCCTTTGTACGGGAGGCATCAGCCCAGGGAGTCATCATCTCCTTCCGGCTGTGGAATCTGACCGAGGACAACCGGTCGAATCTGGAGAAAAGCCGCAACCGCGAGACGCTGGCGCTGCTGGAGGAAGCCTTCAATCTGGACTTCAAGATTGAAGAAAAGGTGGTGCCCGGCAGCGGGGTGAAAATTGCCCCGCGCGTGTATCTGAACCAGGATCACGAGTTCAGATGGCCGGCCTTACACGAGCCGGAGGATGACGGCAAAGGCTTCTGCCACGCGCTGCGCAGCCAGGCGGCGGTGCTGGTCGACGGCACGGTGGTACCGTGCTGTCTGGATGGCGAGGGTGTGATTAACCTCGGCAATATCCATGAGAAGCCGTTCTCCGAGATTGTTGAGGGCGAACGTGCGAACAATCTGTTCTATGGCTTCTCCCGCCGGGAAGCTGTAGAAGAGCTGTGCCGCAAATGCGGGTACAGACAGCGGTTTGGAACGTAGCGAGGGAAGACAAGCTTGAACTGGAAAAGAGGGAACGGATGCCTACTGTACTGGTAGCGGACGACGATGCGAACATTCGCGAACTCGTTTGTTTATTTCTGCGCAACGACGGATTTACAACGGCCGAAGCTGCGGACGGCAAGGAAGCACTAACCGTCTACGCCTCGACGAATATCGATCTGGTTGTGCTCGATATTATGATGCCGATTATGGATGGCTGGACGTTATGCAAGGAGCTCAGAAGAGCCAATCCCGATCTCCCATTACTGATGCTGTCTGCAAGAGGCGAAACATGGGAGAAAGTGAAAGGGTTCGAACTGGGAACGGACGATTATATGACGAAGCCTTTCGATCCGCTGGAGTTGACCGCCCGTGTCAGGGCATTACTGAAACGATACCGGGTTGGCTCCACGCATACGATCCAGTTCGGCAACGTCATCCTTGACCGCCAGACCTACAAGGTGATGAGAGGGACGGAGCCGCTCACATTGCCGCTCAAGGAGTTCGAATTGCTGTATAAGCTTGCCGGCACACCCGGACAGGTCTATACGCGCGAGCAGTTGATCGATCAAATCTGGGGAATTGATTACGCTGGGGATGACCGAACGATAGACGTACACATTAAACGCCTGCGCGAACGGTTCGCGGCGATACCCGAATTCCGTATCGAGACGGTCCGCGGGCTGGGTTACCGGCTTGAGGTTTACGAATGATCAGATCCTTATATATACGCGTTGTCCTGACGTTTTTAGTGTCTGTAATCGGAGGCACGATCATTGCTTTTTTTGTGGCAACCTGGATATTTAAAGATCAATTGAACGAAAACCTGCAAATCACCTTACTTGATTTTGGCCAGGACATTTCCCGGATTTACGAGACTTTACCTATTCGTGAAGCAGACTCGTTCGTAAGTGGTATGAAACAGCTCAACTCCTATTATGTCCGAATCTATGATCAGACGGGGCAGCTGCAATCTGTGGGAGTACTTAAGGAACATGATCCAATCTCTGTGACTGCGGAACAAATAAAGGAAGTGCTTGCCGGTAAAGTTTTTCAAGGCAAGACGAATGGGATTAATCCGATCCTTTTAGGACTGCCGATAAAAACGGAAATGGGAACAAAAGCGATGTTTGTAGAGCAGCGTGCTTCCTCTTCCTCATCTTTTCTCATCAAATGGATTATAAACTTTTTGACCTATTCGTTGGTTGCAGGAAGCTTATTGATTCTGGTGGCCGCGATGTTCCTAATCAGTCCGATCAAAAAACTGACAAAAGCGACCCGCCGCATAGCAGCTGGAGATTTCAGCATTAAGCTGAATATTAAGCAAAAGGGTGAACTCGGTACCTTGGCACGCAGCTTCGAAGAAATGATGTATGATCTGCAGCAGCTTGAGCAGATGCGCAGGGAATTCGTATCGAACGTATCGCATGAAGTTCAATCGCCGCTCACCTCGATATCCGGATATGCTCTGGCGCTCAAGCAAGCGGGCATCACAGAAAACGACCGGAGCCGTTATCTCGATATTATCATCGCTGAAGCAGACCGGATGTCCAAGATGAGCGATAACCTGCTAAAACTGAGTTTGCTTGAATCGCAATCACAGCAGCTGCAGCTCACCACGTTCAGCCTTGATGAACAGATCAGACGGGTCATCGTCGCGATCCAGCCGCAATGGCTCGCCCGCAACATCCGTTTCGAGCTTGATTTGAAGGCCGTTCGACTAATGGCCGATTATGATCAATTAAACCAGGTATGGACGAACCTGATCGGCAATAGCATCAAATTCTCCATGGATGGAGGCGTTATTGATGTTAGCATCAGGCAAGAGGTTAACCATGTGATCGTCCAGATATCCGACAACGGTATCGGTATTTCCCCCGAGGACCAGAAGCGTATATTCGAACGGTTCTTTAAGGCCGATCGCTCCCACAGCCGTAAGTATAGTGGCAGCGGTATGGGACTTGCCATCGTTAAACAGATTGTGTCGCTGCATCAAGGTGACATCCGGGTGGAGAGTGAGCCCGGCCGGGGAACAACCCTTATTGTCACCTTGCCGATCACAACGAAGGCTGATTAGCAGGTGCATTTTCCAGGTTACGGCATGATCCTCAAGCCCCTGTGCTTGCGACGCCGTAGCTTTTTTTGAAATACAAAAATTTATATGCTTCGCGCTATAAATTATCCTTCTATTTCTCGCTGAAACGGTGCCGTCCTTAAAAAAGGACGGCGAAGCCGTTTCTACTTGCTTGTTCATACTCCGTTCATATTGTCGTCACGGGGAGTACATCTTCGTTGGTTAAGCTTACCTTAACGGATCGTTAAGACAACCGGAATCACCGATGAGGACAGGAGAAGATACGAGTGAAACAAAGAGAGGCAGCGAAAACGGGGAAGGATACGAGAATGAAAAAAACGCTTAGGATTATGCTGAAATCATTAGCAGGATTAATGATAGCCGTAGTCCTTTTTTTAGCCATTGTTTTTATTGTCAATCTGATTAGCAACAAGTCGGAGCAAGGTAGGATCCAGTCCTATGGCCAGTTAGTCCCTGTAGACGGGAAAAAGATGAATGTATTGATTCAAGGCAAAGGTGAAGAAACCGTGGTACTGCTGCCCGGTTATGGGACAGCAGCGCCGGCACTTGATTTTAAGCTGCTGGTAGATGAGCTGTCACCCTTCTACAAGGTAGTTGTGATTGAGCCGTTTGGATATGGATTAAGTGATGGAACGGATAAAGAACGAACCACAGAGAATATTGTAAGTGAGATTCATGAAGCTTTGCAGCAGCTTCATATTGAGCGTTATACGCTGATGGGGCATTCCATTGCGGGCATTTACGGGCTGGATTATGTGAACAAATATCCAGACGAAGTGAATGCATTTGTCGGGATCGACAGCAGTGTTCCCACGCAAGGTGGTATGGATAAGGAATTACCGGTAAAAACGTTCGAATTTCTCGACAAATCGGGTCTCATGAGACTGGTGCAGAAAATAAGCGGTGACCCTTATGCCAGACTGCCATTTGATGATCAAACGAAAGAACAAATGAGACTGATTTCGAATATACACTCGAATAATGCTACTGTGATGAATGAAATGGAACATATTTCTTCTAATTTTAATGCAGCGAAAGCTTTGGCATTCCCTAAGAATCTTCCCCTTCTTCTTTTTGTACAAGCGAATAATACAGACGTTGAAGGATGGATCTCCCTGCATGAAGGGCAAATCAAAGATTCTGTACATGGAAAAATGATCACACTCGAAGGGGAACATTATCTGCACCATACCCAATCCAAAGAAATCGTTCAGGACTTCAGGGAATTTATGAAGGAGTCCAAATAAGAGATTGCTCTAAATCTCTAATCATAAAAACAGCGGCAGCCATGGACGAGAGAATCAGTCCCGGATTGCCGCTGTTTTTTTGGATAGTATTAAGTTTGTAGGTGATACCATAAAGGGCAATTGTTAGCTCTATCCGTGTTGAAATAGCACATAACTAACGCCCTGAATGAATGCAAACTCTCATTTTTTGGTTTATAATATAACAGAATTCATCTACATGTCTTGCTTAATAACAATTAATGTTGGAAACACTAGAGGTATACAATTAATTTAATGGGGGGCTTGATATGCCAGATAATCGAAGTATTACAGAAATTGAATTTACCGATTTTACGTTGTTTTCAGATATCACTATTCCCTTTGCTAGGCATATTAATATAATAAGTGGAGAAACTAGTGTGGGCAAGACCAACATTATGAAGGCACTATACAGCTATGGAAAAACAATAAACGAAGTTAATGATTTGCTTGATCCTATCTCAGTTGAGCGAATTAGTGAAATGATCACTTCTAAATTCCTTGGTGTCTTTCGACCAGATGAAAGAAAGATTGGTAGACTGGTAAAAAGAAATAGAGGAAGAGGAACAGCTATATGCAAAATTACCTTTGATAAAGATCATGATATAAAGCTATCCTTTTCAAATTTAGCCGTCAAAAACATTAAACTTGAAGGTTACCAACCTATAGAGAATTGGCCTCGCTTTGTCTACATACCAGCTAAAGAAATTATCTCATCTACTGAAAACTTCTCTGCGTTGTACGAAAATTATCATATTGCGTTTGAAGAAACCTATTACGATCTTAGCAAGCTCTTGTTACTTCCTACGAGAAAAGGCCCTTTAAATTCTAACCAAAAAAAATTAATTAAAACCTTGGAAAAGATAATTGACGGGAAGGTTACACTAGAAAGTCAAAAGTTCTATTTAAAGACTAAAGGATTAGGTAACATTGAAATGGGTCTTCTAGCTGAGGGATATCGCAAGATTTCCACTTTATTACAGCTTATTTCCAATGAAACGTTGGACGAAAATACTATTCTTTTTTGGGATGAGCCGGAGTCGAATATTAACCCCAAAATGATTCCTGCTCTCAAAGAAATGTTAGTAGCACTTGCTCAAATGGGTGTTCAGATATTCATTACAACGCACAGCTATTTTCTTCAACAGGAACTTTCTCTGTTTGCCCAATATAATAACGAGAATAATCTTGATATTCGATTTATTACCTTGTATCCAGAGGAAGGCAACATTAATTTTGAATCGCAAAAACTCATTTCAGATTTATTGCACAATCCAATACAGCAAGAATTTATGGATTTATATAATAGGGAGCAGGAACTATTCTATGACCATACTTAAATTAGAAGAGAGTAATCTTAGTTTTCAATTTAAAGAGGGTCTTTTTCCAGTTAAATTCGATGAAACAAATTTTTATGTGAATCACTTTATTACTCTCCAAGGTTCTAAAGGCGTGGACTTTATAGTATTCGATGATAAAACTGTATATTTCATTGAAGTTAAAAATTTTAGCGGATATGAAATTGAAAATAAGAACAGACTTATTGCAAATTCAGAACAAAGCTTAGCACTTGAGGTATCGAGAAAAGTACGTGATTCAATTGCATGTCTGGTTGGTGCGTATAAAAATAGTAATGAAGTTCTTTCTCCTTACTTTAACCGCCTAAAATCAAGAACGGTAGACATTAAAGTTATTTTATTTCTAGAGGGTAAATTCCATAATGAAACTGCCGTATTCAGGGCGATAACAGATGAAATGAAAAATCGTATGAAATGGCTGACTACGAAGGTTATTGTAGAAAATATTCGATTAACAAAAGGTCATATTTATTCAATTAATAGATTAGCAAACGATTAGCTGCAATCGTCTCTCTGCAATAAACCTGCTTCTATTTATGCTTTATGTCTCTAATCGAATATATTGTTTTTCTCTTTTGTGTCAAGAGTTCAACCAGTGGTTATTGGCTGAACTCTTTTCAAATTTCGCATTAGTCTTCTTTCCCGTTACAATTAATGCAGCAATGCCGCTCCTTACATCCCCACACGGTTTGTATAGACATTCTCGAAAAATATTTGACTTATACATACTTAGGAGGAATTAGCATGCTGAAATCCCTGCGAGCCATTGAAGAATACCGGGAAACCGGACAGTTGTACGGCGGAGGCTTCCCCTGGCTGGAATATATCGTTCAAGCGGAAGAAACGATTGTCAACATGGAACGCGTAGACTCTCTGCATGAACTGGAATACATAAACCCGGTGCTGGATTACGTGGAGCGGAGCCTGCGTCTGCTGGATAGTCTGGCGTTGTCGTATTGGATCAAGGAGTTGGCCGAAGAGACATTGGTCTGGTCAGAGACGGCAAAGGGCGGGACATTGCGCCAGCGCCAGCTGTGGCAGGCGGAAAGGATTAATATTTTTGTGCACAATATCGGCTCTGCTCAGCTATATTTGAGGCATATAGAGGCAGTTGGGGCGGAGGAATATGGTCTGCAGACTGTTCGTGGGATGGAGGCGGGGGGTACCGAAGCAGCGAAGCAAGAGATTGTGCATCGGCTGATTGAAACACATGGCCTCATCGGGCAGCAGATTCGCGGCGAGGTGCCGCCATCCGTCAACCGTCCGCTGGCGTCGATGGTAGAGGAAGGGCTGCTGACCGCTGATGAGCTGGAGCGCCTGCTGTTCGCACTGAATCACTGCATAATTTCCGCGGTATCCCCGGAGCTGTGGCAGGAGGTGCGGACCGAGGTGATGGAGCTGATCGCCGTGATTTCGTCCGGGGATCTGCTGCATGCCGGGGTACCGATGAAAGAGCGTTTGCGGAGAATGCGTGCGGGGGCAATTGCAGCCGGCGAGGATTATGATACCGAGTGGAGCAGCCTGGTGCAGGAGGGCTTCAATCCCGATGTTCTGGAGCTGATGCAGCCGATTACGTTCTGGTATGTGGAATCGGCGCTGCAGACCTTTTCGCTGGAGCAGTTTCTCAAGGTTGTGGCTCTCACTGCCTGCGGCAGTAAGCTGACCGGTCTGAACCATATCAGCTACGAGGCGGTTATGAACAGCATTTATTATGACTACAAAGGTGCCAAGAAGATTAATGTATACAAGAAACGGATCATTGAAAAGTACTTATCCGGGCTGGCCTGGGAGGAGATTCTGAATGGTTCTGCCTCTCCGGGCAATCCGCATCTGATTCACCGGCTGCGGCGGGAGGAGTATTTGCCGGACACGCTGTTCTTCCATTTCGAGTTCTCGCCGGCAGCGGAGAAGCTGATTGAGTTCTGCACCGAAGCGGAGAAGTCGGCACTGTACGAACGGGCTGTGCTGATGTTGTTCGATTTGTTTGAGCTGCGCCGTGATGCCTTTGACCGGTTCCATAACGAGGATACGTATTTAAGCCAAATGAATGAGACGGCAGACTATAAAACGGTCATTCTGGAGTATGTCACCGGCCGGAAGGTGCTGGACATAGGCCCTGGCGGCGGGGTGCTGCTGGATCTGATCGAAGAGCGGATGCCTGGCGTGATACCGGTGGGCATTGATATCTCCAGCAATGTTGTCGAAGCGCTGCGCCAGAAGAAGCAGCGGGAGGGCCGGCGCTGGGAAGTGCTGCAGGGCGATGCGCTGAACCTTAAGGACTTTGTGGAGCCGGGTACGGTGGATACTGTTATTTTCTCCTCCATTCTGCATGAGCTGTATTCCTATGTGCCGTTTAATGGGCGGAAGTTCAATCATGAGACCGTGGCTGCGGCACTGGTGAGTAGCTTTGAGGTGTTGGCAGACGGCGGCGTGATTATTATCCGCGACGGCATTATGAGCGAGCCGGTGAATCAGCGGCGCCGGGTGCGTTTTCTGGAGGCTGGCGGGATGGCGGCGCTGGCGCGGTATGCCAAGGATTTTGCCGGACGGGACATTCAAGTTGAGCACGTAGATGAGCAAGAGGTGCTGATGCCGGTGAACGATGCCATGGAGTTTCTGTACACCTATACCTGGGGAGAAGAAGCTTATATCCATGAGGTTCAGGAGCAGTTCGGTTATTTCACTCCGACCCGGTATAAGGCCTTTATTCAGCAGACCTTGGGGGAACGGGCGAAGCTTGAGGTTTTCCGCCACTATTTACAGGAGGGCTATACGGATGCGCTGAAGGACCGTGTGGTCATTATGGATGAGGAAGGCCACGGGGTGCCGCTGCCGGACAGCACTTGCTTTATTGTGATTCGGAAGGAAGGGTAGATTTCCAGCTGCCTTTCCGCAAGAGAGACGGGACAATTTAGTTTTGTACAAAGATTAGGGTTGCCACTTCGGTCGACGAGTAATAGTTGGGCACCGGATTCGTGGGATTTTCTCCACTTCCTGGTGCCTGGATTATGCTAGGTGAGGCTTATATTGGAATTAGTATACTTAATTCAGCTAGTGGCAGCCTGAAAGGGATGTTATTGCGGAATTAAGTTTACTTTTTCCACTAAATTCTCATAACAGAGCAAATTCGGCAGAATTAGTTCTACTTTTTCCACTTAGGGGCTCTGAGCTTAAGGATATAGTTGCCCCTGCGCGGAGACTTGCCCCTGTCCTTTGCGGAATTCCGAAGGAGAGCATTTCATCGCCTTGCGGAACACTTTGATGAAATAGCTGACGTTGTCGAAGCCAACCTCCAGGGCGATGTCGGAGATTTTACGTTCCGTCTGCTGCAGCAGGTCTGCGGCCTGGCGGATGCGGTAGGAGTTGATATAATCGACCGGTGTTTTACGGGTCATGGCCTTGAAGAAGCGGCAGAATTGGCCTTCACTCATCGGAATCAGCTCCGAAAGATCACGGGTACGGATCGGTTCCTGGTAGTTGTCCTGAATATAGAGAATAACCTTTTTGAGCCGGTTGATCTTGGTGGTATCGGCGCTCTCTGACTGGCTGTGGTTCACCGAACGGCCCTCTATGGCGATTTGGGAGAGCATGATCAGCAAAGTTCCTTTCATAAAGGACTCGAATCCGGGCACTTTATGATCATATGCCTCCATCATGCGCTCCAGATGGCGCAGCAGCTCCTGCTGCCAGGGGAGAGCGGGTTTAATATGGCGGGGGAAACTCTGACGTTTCTCCAGAAGCGGCAGAATCACCGTCTGCTGAATGGTATCATATTGAGCGCTGGCCAGCAGATCGGGGTGGAAGACCAGTGCGCAGAAGCGGCAGGGGATATCTTTTAGCGCATATGCCGCATGGACATCACCGGATTCAATGAACACAGCTTCACCTGGACGGAGCGGGAAATAATCGGTATCGACCTGGAACATAATCTCTCCCTCCAGCAGCAGGAAGAACTCGGCTTCCTCATGCCAGTGCGTATCCAGGACAGGGGTTCCGGCAGGAAGCTCGATCCAATAGGCGGCGAGTGGAAACATTACATCCCCATGAACACGGTCTTCTTTGAGCAGACGCTGCGAGGTGCGGTCCATTATGGGCCTCCTTTTCAATGAAACATCAGAATAATGTTATAAATAAGCTATATTATATTAGTTTTGTCTAATTATTATCGTTATAATGCAACTATAAACACCAAATTGAAGGGTGGCAAGTACCACATGAAATTTACAGACGGCCTCTGGCTGGTTCGTGACGGAATCAACATCAATGGTGCAGTTCAGAACTATGTAGTGGAAAAAACGGCTGAAGGTTTGACTGCTGTCACGCAGACGACTCCGATTACAGGACGTGCAGCAACCCTGAATTCCACACTCTTGACTGTGAAATTCCATTCCCCGCTTCCAGGCGTGGTAGGCATCAAAATCATTCACAATGATGGCGTATTGGACCGCGGTCCAGCCTTTGAATTGACGAAGGGAACCGGCGATCACGTACAAATCGAAGAAACCGAAGCACAGACTGTGCTGATCAGCGGCGGACTTCGTGTTGTAATCAACAAAGGGACGCATTGGTCCGTAGACTTCTACCGGGGCGACGAGCGCATTACCGGCAGCGGTTACAAATCGATGGCTTACATTACCGATCAGGACGGCAACACGTTCATGCGTGAAGAGCTGGATATCGGCGTAGGCGAATTCGTCTATGGTCTGGGCGAGCGCTTTACCTCTTTTGTCAAAAACGGACAGGTGGTTGACCTCTGGAACAAGGATGGCGGCACCAGCTCTGAGCAGGCCTATAAAAACATTCCTTTCTATGTTACAAGCAAAGGCTATGGTGTGTTTGTTAACCATCCCGAACTGGTATCGTATGAAATCGCTTCAGAAAAAGTGAAAAAAGCCCAGTTCAGTGTAGCCGGCGAAAGCCTGGAATACTTCATCATCGAAGGGCCTTCCATTAAAGAAGTCATCACCAAATACACCTCGCTAACCGGCAAGCCAGCGCTTCCGCCAGCGTGGACCTTCGGCCTGTGGCTGACCACTTCATTCACAACCGACTACGATGAAGCGACCGTTAATTCCTTCGTTGAAGGTATGGCTGAACGCGATCTGCCGCTGCATGTTTTCCACTTTGACTGCTTCTGGATGCGTGAATACCAATGGACGGATTTCCAGTGGGACCCGCGCGTATTCCCGGACCCTGTCGGCATGCTGAAACGCCTGAAGGACAAAGGCCTGAAAATCTGTGTGTGGATCAACTCCTATATCGGACAGCGTTCACCGCTGTTTGAAGAAGGCAAGAAAAACGGCTATCTGATCAAAAAAGCAAACGGCGACGTGTATCAGACAGACCTGTGGCAAGCGGGCATGGGACTTGTAGACTTTACGAACCCTGCAGCTTGTGAATGGTATGCCGGCTACCTGCGTGGCCTGGTGGATATGGGTGTAGACAGCTTCAAGACTGACTTCGGCGAACGCATTCCTACCGATGTGGTGTACTTCGACGGCTCTGACCCGCAGAAAATGCATAACTATTACACTCAAATGTACAACAAAGTGGTCTTTGAAGTACTGGAAGAGAAGCTTGGCAAACATGAAGCTGCTGTATTTGCCCGTTCGGCAACGGCCGGCGGACAGCAGTTCCCGGTTCACTGGGGCGGCGACTGCTACGCGGATTATGAGTCGATGGCAGAGAGCCTTCGCGGCGGTTTGTCCCTGGGCTTGTCCGGCTTCGGTTTCTGGAGTCATGATATCGGCGGGTTCGAAAATACGGCTCCGGCGCATGTGTTCAAACGCTGGCTGGCCTTCGGCCTGCTCTCCAGCCATAGCCGTCTGCACGGCAGCACCTCGTACCGCGTGCCTTGGGCGTACGATGACGAAGCTGTGGATGTTACCCGCTTCTTCACCAAGCTCAAATGCAGCCTGATGCCTTACCTGTATGATATCGCCGGACAGGCACATGAGCAGGGCTGGGCTTCGATGCGTGCGATGGTGATGGAGTTCCCTGAAGATCCAACCTGTGAAGTGCTTGACCGTCAATATATGCTCGGCGATAAGCTGCTGGTGGCTCCAATCTTCCAGGAAAACGGCGAAGTGAAATACTATCTGCCGGCTGGACGCTGGACACATCTGCTTAACGGTGAAACGGTTCAAGGCGGATCATGGCGTAAAGAAAAACATGATTTCTTCAGCCTGCCGCTGTTTGTCCGTCAGAACTCACTGCTGGCTACAGGCAGTGTAGATACCCGCCCGGATTATGATTTTGCCGATGGCGTGAAATTCGGCCTGTATGCACTGGAAGACGGAACAGCAACGACTGCAACTGTTCGTGATATGAATGGTGCGCCTGAGCTGACCGTGAAGGCTGAACGTAAGGGCAGCAAGGTTACCGTTACGGCAGAAGGAAGCGGCAAGGCATTCACGCTGGCTGTGAAAGACCTGGGCGCTATCGCTTCCGTAGACGGAGCAGAGCAAGCGGACGATACAACAGTGAAAGTGAACGCCGGAGCCAAATCCGTATCGTTCACCATCACGCTGAAATAAGAATAAGGATTCTGCACAATAGCAGAATGACACACAACCTCTCTGTACGGCATGGCTGCGAAGGCTTCCATGGAGTCAGAGAGGTTTTTGCTGTGAGGGGATCTGCCGGAGGTGTCCGGGGATCAGAATTGTGTTATATATCGGCTGATTCGTATTAGTTTTATGCCGGTAATGTCCGTATACTGTGAATGTTTACAGATTTGTATGAACGAAGGAGCTACTTCACTATGCACAGTCAAGAGAATCAAGGCGGAGTATTCAGCCAGTCTGAGTACGCCTCAGCCACGGCGCTGTCCACGGCCGCCAATTATATCATGAACTCGCAGGAGCCATTCACGCATACTTACCGGACGTACATCCGGTTGCGTGAGAATGGAAGCTTGACCCTGAAATTCTGGCACAGCAACGCGGTGGATTCAACCTGGGATATGGGGCTTGAAGCGAGAGGCAGCGAGCCGGGAGGCGAATGGAGCATTGAGGCGGCTTATATTGCCGACGGAGGGCTTGCGCCGGATGGTACTGTCGCGGCAGGCACTGAGGTGCCTGTAACTTTCTCGGGAGCAGCGGCGAAGCAGGTGGCCCCGGGGGAGACTTTCTGGAGTGACGAGGCTTCGCTTACACTGCCGGAGGGCCACTATCTTGCTTTTACATGGACGATTAGAACGGCTGCACCGGGCAAAACCTTCCCTTACAACGTAGAGGGCATCCTGGTCTCTGCCTACGATGCCCCGGGGAATCTCGCCGGACAGGAATCGAATGCTTCCTTCCGTGTATCGGACAATCTTCTGGTATTGCCAAGCTACATCGGCTACAAGAAAAAAGTGTCCAAAAGACTCATATTCCTGGGTGATTCCATCACACAGGGTGTGCGGACGGCTAAGGACGAATATTCCTACTGGGCTGCGCGGATAGCGGAAGGGCTTGGAACCGGGTATGGGCTGTGGAATCTCGGGTCCGGCTGGGGCAGAGCTTACGATGTGGCCACGAACGGCTCTTGGCTGAATAAGGCTAAGCAGGGAGATGAAGTACTTATTGTGCTGGGCGTGAATGATCTCGATATCGGCAAGCGCTCGGCTGGGGAATTGGTTGAAGATCTGACGCACATCATTTCCTTGTTGAGAGAGGTCAATCCGGAAGTGGAGATTATTCTAAGCACTGTGCCGCCATTTAATTTTGAGGGCGAGCGTGAGGAAGCCTGGCGCAGTGTAAATGCACAGATTCTTACCGCGCCGCCTGCGGGAGTCAGCCGTATATTTGATATCGCGGCCGTACTGTCTATGCCGGCTCCGGCGGACCATAGAGTCCGCGCGGAGTACATGAGCAATAGTGACGACCCGCATCCGAACGGCACGGCCGGCAAAGCGGTGGCGGATGCTTTTCTGGCATGGTATGAAGGAACAGTTAGTAAGTAAGGCTCTAGAAGGATTTCCGAAAGAAGAACACCCAAAGCACGCTAGGCATACTATGTATTACTTTTACAGGAAGGTAGTGCTTACTATGGGTATCCAAATGGGATCACAGCAAAAAGTGTTATATCAAGCTGACAATCATTATGTCCAAAACCTGAAATCCGTTAGAGATCACTTACATGGCATATGCAGACAACATGCCAATCAGTTTGTCCGAGTACAAACATTAGACGGTCAAGTGTTCACCGGGAGAATTGTGGGCTGTGATAGAGGGTTGGTTTATTTGAAGGTACAGCATCATGGAGGACAACGTGCTTTTTTTGGAAGCAGCAGTGATGAAATGATATTAACCCTTGTGCTGTATGAATTGCTTGTTATTACTCTGTTATATACTTGACATATAAAAGAGAACCTACATGTTTGTAGGCTCTCTTTTTTTGGGCCTATGACTGATTAAAATGTTCTAAGAATAATCACCAGCAGAATATACAGCACCAAGATTGTAGTAGTGGAAGTAACAAGGCCTCCAATATTTCCGCAACCGCTCATTGTATAACCTCCTCCGCGTTTTCATCTTACAGACCCATGATATGCACCTTCCTCAATCTCTGTATGGACGATTAACCCGATTGAAAAATATATCAGGGGGTATTCTGCATCCGGTAATCCTTGGGAGTGAGGCCCACCTGTTTTTTGAACACCTTGCTGAAGTATTTGACATCATGAAAACCGACCATTTCCGAGATTTGCGACAGCTTCAGGTTGGGGTTCTGCAGCAGAAGCTTGGCTTTGTCGATTCTGACATTGCCGATGAAGTCAGAGAAATTGATGCCATACTCCTGCTTGAATTTGCGTGAAATGTATTCGCGGCTAACGTAGAATTTACCGGCTACCTCCTGCAGTGACAGGTCGGAGGGGTAGTTCTGCTCAATATATTTTACAATATCCGTCATCGGGTTACGTTCCTTCACTGCTCTGGCGGCAAGCTCCTGCGAGAGCTGCTGCAGCATGGCGAAGGACCAGTCGCGCCAGGCGAACAGAGAAAAGGAGTAGCCGCTCGGCAGTGGAGCCGGATTGAGGGTATCCGCCCGCTCCAGCTCTGCCAGTGCACGATCGGCCTGTCCGCCCAGGACTTCCCGCACCAGCCGGGAACGGAAGAGCAGGGCGTCGGCTTTCCAGGAATTCAGCATCTCCGGGGTAACCACACCCCGGCGGCTGAGCTCGTGGGTCCAATGCTCTGCTGCGGCTGACAGCACTTCAGGACTGCCGCTGATCACGGCCATTCTCCATTCTTCCTGTACGTCTGCAAAGAGCATCGGCGCCCCGTTTCCGGTATCCAAAGGAACAGCGGGCGAGGAGAAATGGCAGTAATCTTCATGTCTTAACAGATTCCGCCGGAGTAGTGCTTCGGCGGCTTCTGCCCGTTCTGCGGGCAGGCCTCCAGGCAGGCTTCCTACTGAGCTGATGCCAAAGTGCATGCGGAACTGCAGTGTCAGGTATATTCCCTGGTTGATCCGGTTGACCAGCTCGACAACCGATTCCTGAACATCCCACAGGATCATTGCGATTTCAGGCGGTCCGCCCCAATAGCGGAACGCAATCCCTTTGCTCTGCTGCAGAAATTCATTGCAGATATTGACGATGGCATAATACATCAGCTCACTGTCTCCGCCGAACCGTTTGATCAACGGATTGTTGCCGGGGTCAGTCTGTACCAGAATCAGCCGTGAGACGCTGGCATGGTGCGGGACCACTCCCTCATCCAAAAGCCTCCGCAGCGTGGCTTCCGCATTCAATGGATCATCGATCAGCGCCGACAGCAGCTTCTCCCCGTAGATGGGCTTGATTTCATTCAGCCTTATACTTTGTTTCTGCCGGTGGTTTCGTTCTTCCTCTTCGGTCCGCCAGGCGGCTACCGCTTTGGATACAGCGTTATTGATCATTTCCGGCTCAATGGGTTTGAGAATATAGTCAATCCCGCCGTGCCGGACGGTTTGGCGGACAAAGTCAAAATCATTATGGCCGCTGACCACAATAAACTTGGTACTCCCGGCAAATTCATTGACCCAGGTCATCAGCTCAATCCCGTTACCCGACTCCATCATCATATCCATGATGACAAGTGCCGGCTTTTCCTTGCGGATCAGCTGGATAGCTTCGTTACCGTTCCCGGCCTCCAGAATTTCCCCGATCTGATGCGCGTCCCAGTCAACCAGAAGTCTGACCGCCTTGCGCACTCTGGCCTCATCGTCAACAATCAGCGCCTTCATATCCCTTCACTCTCCACAACAATTTCAATTTCCAATCTGACAATCACTCCGCCTGCCTTATGATTATCCACCATCAGCACAGCACTGTCCCCACAGACCAGCCTTAGCCGGGCCAGCACGTTGGGCAGTCCGATCCGGGCACCCGGGGCATCCCGTGTGCTGTCTTTGCTGTCCGCGTCCTTCAGGGAGTTAATATCCAGCCGGCTGGGATGCTCAAGCTCCTGCTGCAGAGCTTCCAGCCTCGCTCCAGGAATGGAGCTGCCGTTGTTTTGGATGATGATTTCCATCTTCCCGGAGGCAAGCCGGGCCGCTGTGAGTTCGATCAGCCCGTCGGTACGGGCGAGATTGAAGCCATGCTTGAAGTAATTCTCCACGATGGGCTGGAGGATCATTTTGGGCATCAGCGCATTCAGGAGCGATTCTTCCATATCGTAGCGGAAAGTGAACTTATTTTCAAAACGTTCCTTCTGCAGCTCCAAATAGGCTTTGACATGATCCAGCTCGTTTTGAACTGTAACAATTTTCTCATCATTGTACATGCTGTAGCGCATCATCTTGGCGAGCGCGGAGAGCAGGGCATAGATTTGCGGCACCTTAAGCTCCAAAGCAAGAGTACCGATAATCTGCAGCGTATTGTTCAGGAAGTGAGGATTAATCTGCGCCTGCAGTGCCCTCAGCTCATTGGTTTTGTTCGATAGTTCCAGCCGGTATTCGCGCAGAATCAGGTTGTTGATCGTATCCATCATGCTGCGGAAGCGTTCGGTGACGAGACCAATCTCATCCTTTCCGGTTGGCCTGATATCGATCTCCAGATTACCCGTCTGCACCTGATTCATGTACCTTGTCAACTGCTTAATGGGGGCCGTAATCCGGAAGGAGATGAGAATCGTCAGTGCAATAATCATAATCATCAGCAGTACCAGCAGCATGATGTTAATTCTGACGGCTTCGTTCGCTTCACGGTACAGGTAAGAGACCGGAATCTGCTTCACCAGCGTCCAGTTCAGTCCCGGGCTCTCAATCTTCTGATAGATAAACACGGCTCCGTCCTCTTCAAAATAACCCTGAGACTGCCCGTTTGCCGCGATTTGCTTGTCATACCAGGAGGCATGCAGCGGTTTACCCATGGTTGCCTCATCATGACTGTATACGAGCGTGCCGCTGTCATCCACCAGATAGATGTTTTCTTTATCGCGTTCATACAACTGGTCCATGATGTCCGTAAACGCTGTCAGCTTCACATCAATAGAGAGATAGCCGAGCGCATCGGTGGAAGGGACCCTCTCAATCCTTCTATGCAGGGTGAAGACCGGCTCCGGAGTCAACTGCGGAATCACTGAATTCAGCCCGTAGCTGTTGCTTATATGTGTACTCTGAATGGATAGGGGGGATGAATCCGTGATCCGGGATTTATCATAGAGCGGAATCCCCTGCCGGCGCATGGGTGTGGAGTTGTGGGCTACGAGCGTGGCTTTGCTATCCTTGACACGATATAGATAGACCTGAAAGATGTCAGGAATAGAAGTCAAAATATAGTTCAGCGAAGAGTAAATCCGGATATTGGCCGTCATATCATCGTAGCCCGCTTCAAGCTGCCTGTAGAAGTCGGAGTCCGAGTAGACCGTCAGGGACAGCCGGTTTACCTCCTGGATCAGGGTGCTGATATTTTTGTAGCCCTGGTATAGCAGGTTTTTATTCTCATCCACCGCGCGGGTTCTGAGAGACTTCGTCGTGTAAGAATAGCTAATAAACATCGTAGCCATGATACAGATTAGGGTTGGAAGGAGTAAAAATACAATCAATTTAGTGCGGATACTGTTCCATTTCATCGATTCTTGTCACATCCGATCAATATTTTACACCTTAAAGATCACCTGAGTAGGTGTGAGAGGTTCTTCAAAAAATAGATAATATGTTTAGATCATAAACAAGTGAGTGAGTAAAAGAAAGGGGGACGGATGAATGCGCGGTTCGAAGTTGTCCCAATTTGGTCAACAGGCTTTTTTTGTGGGTCCGGCATTATTGTTTTTTACCCTGATTACGATTATTCCATTTCTGATGGGAATGTATTATTCCTTCACGGACTGGAACGGCGTATCCGGAAACGTAAGCTGGGTTGGCATTGATAACTTTAAAGCGATATTTACAAATGATCCGGATTTCTGGTCATCCTTCTGGTTTACCGTAAGATTTACTGTGCTGGGAGTTGTTTTGACCAATGTAGTGGGCTTTTTCCTGGCCTATCTGCTGACTAAACCATTAAAAACACGCAATATGCTCCGTACCATTTTCTTCATGCCGAATGTGATCGGGGGATTGTTGCTCGGGTTTATATGGCAATTTATCTTTATCAAGGGTTTCGCCACGATGGGCGATGTCACCGGCTGGTCCTTCTTTAACCTTCCATGGCTCGGTGATGCAACTACGGGCTTCTGGGCAATTGTCTTAGTGTTTATCTGGCAGTCTTCCGGTTATCTGATGGTGATCTACATCGCTTCACTCAGTAACGTATCCAAAGAAGTGCTGGAAGCGGCTGAGATTGACGGCGCCTCCCGGATGCAGGTGCTTCGCAACATTATCGTACCGTTGATTATGCCTGCGGTAACCATCGGTTTGTTCCTGGCCATTTCCTGGTCCTTCAAAATGTTCGACCTGAACTTGTCGCTGACCAAAGGCGGACCGTTCAAATCGACCGAGTCTGTGGCCATGAATATCTATAATGAAGCCTTCCTTAACAACCGTTACGGTCTGGGCACGGCCAAAGCGCTGCTCTTCTTCCTGATTGTAGCTATCATCACTGTCATTCAGGTCCGTGTGACGAAGAGCAAGGAGGTAGAAGCTTAATGAATGCAAAGTCCAAGAGCAGATGGAATATCGGAATTGAAGTAATCATGATTCTTTTGGCGCTTCTATTCCTCTCTCCTTTCTATTTCTTGCTGGCGAACTCGGTGAAATCCTTCGGGGAGATCCTGAGTGATGCTGCAAGCTGGCCGCAGCACTTCATGTGGTCGAACTACTCAAGCGCATGGAAGTTGGCCCGCTTCTCTGAAGCCTTCCGCAACTCGCTGATTGTCACCATCATCAGTGTGGTTCTGATCTCTTTGTTCAGTGCCATGGCTGCTTACCGCATGGTTCGCGCCAATAACCGGTTTAACCGGGTGCTGCTGCTGCTGTTCGTAGCGGCGATGGTCGTTCCGTTCCAGACCATTATGATTCCGATCCTAAAGGTCGTTAATGTATTAGGAGTGAATAACTCCTTTCTGGGTCTCATTATTTCCAACCTGGGACTCAGTATTCCGATGGCGATCTTCCTGTTCCACGGCTTCATTAAGTCCGTACCTCTTGAAATTGAAGAGGCGGCAACGGTCGATGGCTGTAATCCGATATCGGCGTTCTTCCGGATTGTGCTTCCTCTGCTGAAGCCGATGCTGATGACCATTATCGTTCTGAATGCTCTGGGAATCTGGAATGACTATCTGCTTCCGTCGCTGATTCTTCAGGCACCTGAACTGCGGACCATTCCGCTGGCTACCTTCTCGTTCTTCGGGCAATATACGAAGCAATGGGATATGGCGCTCCCGGCACTGACAATCGGGGTTGCTCCAATTGTGATCTTCTATCTGTTCATGCAGCGGTACATTGTTGAGGGAATAGCGGCCGGCTCGGTGAAAGGTTAACACCGGGCCCCCGTTCCACATAGGAATCAGTTAAATTATACAAGGGGGAAATAAAATGATTAAGAAACGTTCTGCATTGTTGATGTCATCTGTAATGCTAATGACAGTAGTGCTCGCGGCTTGTGGCGGGAATTCAAATAATGCCGCATCCAATACTGCATCTAATGGAAGCGCTGGCAACAAATCCGGCGAAGTGAAAACGGTTAAAATTTTTCAGTTCAAGACTGAAATCGTGGAAGGCCTGAACGAGCTGAAGGTTGAATTCGAGAAAGAACATCCTAACATCAAGCTGGACATCCAAACGGTCGGCGGCGGTGCAGACTATGCGGCAGCCCTGAAGACTAAATTTGCTTCCGGCGATGCTCCTGATATTTTCTCGAACGGCGGTTACGCTGAAATGGCACTGTGGGCTGACAAATTGGAAGATCTGTCCGATCAGCCTTGGGTGAAGGATCTGATTCCTTTGGCTGCAGAGCCCATGACCAAAGACGGCAAAACCTATGGTATGCCAATGAACCTTGAAGGTATCGGTTATGTATACAATAAAGACCTGTTTGCAAAAGCGGGCATCACTGAAACTCCAAAGACCATTTCTGAGTTGGAACAAGACGCTAAGAAGCTGCAGGCGATCAATGTTATTCCTTTCGGCAACGCATATCAGGAATGGTGGCTGCTGGGTATCCAGGGGATTAGCGTAGCTTTTGCACAGCAGAATAATGTGGATGATTTCATCAAGGGCCTGAATGCCGGAACTTCCACAATCGTGGGCAACGAGAAATTCAAGGATTGGAGCAACCTGCTTAACCTGACTGTAAAATACGGACAAAAAAATCCGTTGACAACAGATGCTAATACTCACCTGGCTATGTTCGCCAATGGCGAAACAGCTATGATGCAGGAAGGCAACTGGGCACAGACTCTGGTGGACAACATCACGCCTAACATGAACATCGGTATGTTCCCTATGCCAATCAACGACGATGCTGCGATGAACGATAAGTTGTCTGTAGGCGTACCGTCCAACTTGGTTGTAAACAAGGATTCCGGATCGAAGGAAGAAGCTAAAACCTTCCTGAACTGGCTCGTAACTTCTGACATGGGTAAAGAATATATTACAAAAAAATGGAAGTTCATCCCTGCTCTGTCCACCATTCCAGCAACACCTGAAGATATCGGTCTGCTTGGTTCTGATGTATGGAAATATGTTAAAGAAGGTAAAGTATACGGTTTGCAGGCTTCAAAATTCCCTGATGGTGTAACTCAAGAATTCGCCAGCGTCATCCAAGAGCTGATCGCCGGTAAAACCGACGAAGCCGGCTGGGAAAAAGGTATGCAGGCTGCTTGGGACAAGCTGAAGAAATAAGCGGATCAAGTAAACAGAGAGTCCGGACACGGACCAAATAAGCAGTTGGATAAAGTGGATTTGCGAAAGGCGCTCCGTCTATCTCATCATTGATGTGAGGCGGGGCGTCTTTATTTGATTTAAAATAAAAGGATGAAAGGGAGTGGAGGAATGGCCGGGGAAGGCTATACAAACGTTCAAGTTGGTGTTGATTATTATCCGGAGCACTGGGATGAATCCATGTGGGAGCCGGATGTGAAGCTAATGAAGGAGAGCGGCGTCAGAGTGGTGCGGGTGGCAGAGTTTGCCTGGAGCCGTCTGGAGCCGAGCGAAGGGGATTTCGAGTTCGGCTGGCTGGATAGGGCGATAGACCTGTTTCATAAATATGGCCTCCAGGTTGTGATCGGAACGCCTACAGCAACACCGCCGCGCTGGGTAACGCGGACTTACCCGGATGTGCTGCCGGTCTTTGCGGACGGGCGGATTTATCACGAAGGCGTGCGCGGGCACCGCTGCTACAACAGTGTCTCCCTGCGCAAATTCGGAAGCCGCATTATTGAACGCCTGGCTGGACACTACAGCAGTCATCCGGCCGTGATCGGCTGGCAGACCGATAATGAATTCAGCATGCTGGACTGCTGCTGCGACCGCTGCAATAAGGACTTCCGGGACTGGGTGCGGGCAAAATACGGCACGCTCCAGCATCTGAACCAGGAATGGGGAACCGTGGTCTGGAGCGGGGAATACAGCGACTGGTTTGAGGTTACAGTGCCTTACGGCGGCTCACCGCACCAGAATCCTTCACTTCTGCTGGACTATCAGCGGTTCCAGTGGGAATCATGCATTGCCTTCCAGCGTTCCCAGGTAGAAATTCTGCGCCGGGTCTGCCCGGAGCATTTCATTACGCATAATTTCCACAGCTATCCGCAACGGCTCAACATGCATGGGTTGGCTGAGGATCTCGACGTGGCAGCCTTCGATTATTATCCGAACCCGTCACCGCAGAAGCAGGCGACTGCGCCTTATAGCGGCGCGCTTTCCCTGGATCTGACCCGGGGCATCAAACGCCGGAATTTCTGGATCATGGAGCAGCTTAGCGGCCCTCCGGGGTGCTGGTTCCCGATGTGGCGGACGCCGTACCCGGGACTCATCCGGGCTTATGCCTGGCAGGCAATTGCGCGCGGAGCCGATACGGTTGTGCATTTCCGCTGGCGCAGTGCGGCTGCCGGAGCGGAGCAATTCTGGCATGGGCTGATCGACCACAGCAATGTGCCCGGGCGGAGGTTCGCCGAATTCGCACAGCTGTGCGGGGAGGTGAACGGTTTGGCGTCGCTGCTGGAGGGGACTGAGGTCGTCAGCAGGGCCGCCATCCTGTATTCGCATGAGCAGCAGGCGGCGTTGCGCATCCAGCCTCAGGCCGAAGGAATGGATTATTATGAGAACATCAAGCTGTACCACCGTGCGCTGACCAGGCTTGGCATCAGCTGTGATGTTATCGACTGGCGTCAGCCGCTTGAGGGGTACAGGCTGGTGATTGCCCCCAGTCTGTACCTGCACGACGAAGAAGCCTCGCAGTCACTGGAGGCCTGTGCCGAAGCCGGGGGAACGGTGATTCTCACGAACCGCAGCGGCGTGAAGAATATGAACAACATCTGCGTGATGCAGCCGCTGCCGGGATTCTTCTCGCGTGCGGCGGGCGTTTCGGTGGAGGAATACGACCCGGTCGGAAGTGAAAATCATTTGCTTGTCGATCGTGAGAGTATGCTGTATGAATGCAGTCAGTGGTGCGACATTCTGCGGCCGGAGGGGGCCGAGCCCATCGCTTGGTATGGAGACGATTTCTTCGCCGGAGCTCCTGCGGTTACTGTGAACCGCTTCGGATCGGGCAGGGTGTATTATATCGGGACTCATGCCGGTGAGGACTACTGGCTGAAGCTTCTCCATGATATCGCCCTGGATGCAGAGCTGGTCCTGTTTCCGGGATTGCCGGACGGTGTGCAGGCATTTACGCGTACCGGAGAGGCAGGAGACCTGCTGTTCCTGCTGAATCTCACCCGTACGGCACAGACCGTGGGACTGGACAAGCATTACCGCAGCGCTCTTACCGGTACCAGGCTGAGTGGACCGGTTGAGCTTGGGCCGTACGCCGTAGAGATTCTGATGACAGAAAGCTGATCTAATTCGGGCACCCGGACGCAGGCCGCGGGATGGCGCCTTTTGTCCATCATGCGGGAGACCCAAGGGAGCAGCAGCGCTTTCGGCTTACTCTTCAGACTAGCAGTCTGACCGCGGTCAGCGGCATAAAATCAGGAAATCCAAACATTCCCCGTAGTTCCGACCATAACCCCACATGATAATCTAAAAGTTTAACTGATGTTTGTGTGCAAGGCTATTGCCGGGGGGCTGGATCACGAACAGACATTTAGTACAGCCGCCGGAATTGATCCGGCGTCGTTCCGGACTGCTTGCGGAAGGTGGCCACGAAGTGGCTGACGTCGCGGAAGCCGACCCGCTTCGAGATGGCTTTTACCGTGAGATCCGGCTGGCTGACCAGCAGTTCCTTGCTCTTGCGGATACGCAGGCGGACGAAGTAGGCATAGGGGGAGAGACCGAAGGTTTGCAGGAACAGGCTGTTGAGATAGCGGCCCGACACCCCCGACTGCAAGGCCAGATCGTGGAGACCAATATCGGGCTCGCCATAATGGCTGTCCATCCATTTCAGCAAAGGCTGCACCTTGTCCACATTGCGGGATATGGCGGTATTGTTATGCAGTTGCCCGTATTTGCTTAGCGTAAGAAGGAAGCGGTAGGCATCAGAGGAGGCACCCAGGCTGAACATATCCTCTGCGGCATCATAACGGTCGAGCATTTCCTTCAGCATCAGGGGGAGCGGAGCCTCACTCTCCCAGCGGTAAAAGGAGTTGGCGTTCATCCCCAGCGAATCGAGAATATTCCGGGCGGAGCTTCCCCCGAAGGTCAGATAATAGGTGCACCAAGGTTCAGCGGAGAGCGCTTGATAACGGTGCGGGGTACCCGGCAGCAGCAGCACGCCGCTGCCTTCGGCGAGCGTAAGCTTTTTATTCTCGAAATGAATCAGTCCTTCGCCCTGCGAAGTCTGAAGCCAATGATAGGCGTGATAGCCTTCCGGCCGGGATACCTTCTCCTGGTCCGGGTTATAACCCATACTGTCCAGAGTAATAGGCAGATGATAGCCTCCCTCCTGGCCAAACACAATTCTGCGGGGTGCTGCCACAAGCACAATGATCCACTCCTGTAGGTTCCATATTATTATATGACACAGCGGTAATTTTATATTTAAAGGGAAACGGCAAACGTTTACAATAAGGATATACTTATACTATAAAGGATGTGCAATAAGTGATCAACGATAAATTGGCGAAGATTTGGTACGGCGGAGATTACAATCCCGAACAGTGGGACGCGCCTGTATGGGCAGAGGATGAACGGATGTTCAAGCTGGCGGGCATTGATGTCGCCACGATCAATGTATTTTCCTGGGCGCTCATTCAGCCGTCGGAGGATACCTATGATTTTTCCGGACTTGATGAATTGATGGACCGTTTATATAAGAATGGAACCTATGTCTGTCTGGCGACGAGCACCGGTGCGCATCCGGCCTGGATGGCTCACCGCTATCCTGAAGTGACCCGGGTGGATGTTCAGGGCAGAAAACGCAAATTCGGCGGACGCCACAACTCCAATCCGAATAGTCCGGTCTACCGTAAATTCGCGGCCAAACTTGCGGGCAAGCTGGCTGAACGCTACAAGGATCATCCGGGGCTGGTGGCCTGGCATATCTCCAATGAATATGGCGGCTACGATTACTCTGAGCAATCCGAAGCCGCTTTCAGAGTCTGGCTGAAGAACCGTTATGGCTCGCTGGATGCTCTCAATAAAGCCTGGAATACCCGTTTCTGGGGACATACCTTCTATGACTGGGAAGAAATTGTTGTGCCAAGTGAGCTGAGTGAGGAATGGAATGGCAACCGGACCAACTTCCAGGGGATATCGCTCGATTACCGCAGATTTATGTCCTACAGTCTGCTGGAATGCTACAAGCTGGAATATGACGCGATCAAGGAGCACAGCACCAATGTTCCGGTCACCACGAACCTGATGGGCTTCTATCCGGAGCTGGATTATTTCGAGTGGGCCAAGCACATGGATGTCATCTCTTGGGACAACTACCCGTCGCTCGATACGCCGGTGAGCCATACGGCTATGACACATGATCTGATGCGCGGCCTGAAGCATGGTCAGCCGTTCATGCTGATGGAGCAGACACCAAGTCAGCAGAACTGGCAGCCGTATAACTCGTTGAAGCGTCCGGGCGTGATGCGTCTGTGGAGTTATCAGGCAGTAGCACGCGGTGCAGATACTGTGCTGTTCTTCCAGCTCCGCCGTTCCATTGGGGCCTGCGAGAAGTATCATGGTGCAGTCATTGAGCATGTGGGACATGAGCATACCCGGGTATTCCGTGAATGTGCTGAGCTCGGCAAAGAGCTGGAGCTGCTGGGCGACCAGCTTCTGGATGCGCGCAGCGCAGCACAGATAGGCATTATCTACGACTGGGAGAACCGCTGGGCGCTGGATCTGTCGAGCGGACCATCCGTAGCCCTGGATTATGTGAACGAAGTGCATAAATATTATGATGCCCTGTATCAGCAGAATATCGAAGCCGATATGATCGGTGTTGAAGAGGATCTCTCCAAGTACAAAATTGTCATTGCACCGGTACTGTACATGATTAAGCCGGGGTTTGCTGAAAAGGTAGAAGCCTTCGTGAAGGCAGGCGGCACATTCGTTACGACTTATTTCAGCGGAATCGTAAATGAGAATGATCTGGTTACCGTAGGCGGCTACCCTGGAGAACTTCGCAGCGTACTCGGCATCTGGGCTGAGGAGATCGATGCGCTGCTGCCGGGAATGAGCAATGAAATCGTGATGAGCAAAGAGTGGGGAGCGCTGAACCGCACCTATCCATGCGATTTACTGTGCGATCTGATTCACGCTGAAGGCGCAGAAGTGCTCGCGGAGTATGGCACTGACTTTTACAAAGGCATGCCGGCCCTGACCGTGAACCGCTTTGGCGAAGGCAAGGCCTATTATGTGGCAACCAGTCCGGATGCGGCTTTCCTGCAAGGGTTCTTGTCGAACCTCTGTACTGAACAAGAGATCCGGCCGCTGGTCAGTGCACCGGAAGGCATCGAATCCGTACAACGCGTTAAGGACGGTGTGTCCTATCTGTTCCTGCTGAACCATAAGGAAGGCGAACTCAGCGCCGATATCGGTTCCGTACAGCGCACCGATCTGCTGACAGGCAAGACCTTCAGCGGCACGGCCGTTGTTCCGGGGCGTGGCGTGCTGATTTTGTCAGACAAGTAATCTAAAAGGACGATTTCCCGGGCTTCAGGCCTGGAGAATCGTCCTTTTTTCTACGCCCAAAATGGTATAATGCAGAAATAGAGCGAGATATGAAGATTAACGGTTCAGGAGAGAAGCAGCATATGACAACCTTACTGGTAACAGGCTACCGCGCGCATGAGCTAGGGATTTTTGACAGCAAACATCAGGGGATTCCGTATATCAAAAAAGCGCTGAAAAACAGATTAATCCCTCTGATCGAGGAAGGGGTGGAATGGATCATTACCCCCGGACAATACGGGGTGGATCTGTGGGCCTGTGAAGTGGTGCTGGAGCTGAAGCAGCAGTATCCCGGACTGAAGCTGGGCATTATTACAGCACATGCCGCTCCGGAAGAAAAGTGGAAAGAGGAGAAGCAGGAAGAATACCGCCGGATTATTGCCGGGGCTGATTATTACGGGGCCGTCAGCAATGCTCCATACGACGGAAGCTGGCAGTTCCGGGCCAGAGATGACCTGCTGCTGCGCAAAAGCGACGGGATTCTGCTGTTCTATGATGAAGACGCGGCCGAGGGAAGTCCCAAATTCTTGAAAGAGCGGGTCCAGAAGCTGCAGGAGGAGGGGAACTATAGCCTCTATCTGATGCATGCCGAGGAAATCCAGAATATTGCGGATGAGGAAAGCCAGCGCGGCTATGAATAAGGAGGACAGACAAATGAGTTCTGTTAATGGCGGAGCGGATCGCAGAGCGCGATCCGTACATTCTCACGGGAATCCGCAGCTATGAGCTGCGCACCTGGGGGCTATCACATGCAGGCAACCGGCATATGGGCATCGCGGAGGAATAGCACAAGCGGCTCTTCTCACAGAAACGATACCGTCCTTCAGAAGGACGGTATCGTTTCTGTTTATATGAAGCTTTGCAGGGAAGGTGCTTTGCGGACCTTGTAATTCTGCTCGTAGGCATATGCCAGCCGGATCAGTACCGGCTCCTGGTAAGCCTGCGCCGAGAAGGTGACCCCAAAGGGAGCACCGGCAGAAGTGTAGCCGGAAGGCACAACGATGGAAGGATAACCTGCCCTGGAGGTGATTCTTGCACCGAAATCCGCCGGGAACAGAAGTGCGTCAAGCTGATGCTCCTTCATCGTGGCGTCAATGCCAAGCTCCTTGCAGAGCCGGAGATCCGTTGCCCGGTCGCGCAGATATTGCGGCTCAGTGAACATGCCGGAGGAGGTGTACTCAGCATCCAGCAGGGTGGCTTGACCGTATTTCAAGGTCTCCATAGGATGTGCATGATTGAAGTCGATAATATCCTTCAGCGTGCGCATTCTGGCTCCCGGGCCGAGAGCGGCCAGATACGCATTCAGCGAGGTTTTGAATTCGTTCAGCACGACGGAGGAATAACTGATCTCGCGAGCGGTCCGGATCTCTGCCGGATCAATGATGGTGGCGCCAAGCTCGCGCATCCGGTCCACCGAGGCGTTGAACAATGCCAGCTGCTCATCGGTCAACTCCTCAAAATAATAATCCCGCGGAATTCCAATCCGTGCGCCCTGCAGCCCATTCGGGTCGAGGAAGACGGTATAATCCTCATGCAGACGGCCTGCACTTGTCCCCATGGCGGCATCTCTGTCATCCTTACCCAGCATTGCGTTCAGCAGCAGTACCGCATCGCGGACCGTGCGTGCCATGGGTCCGGCAGTATCCTGTGTATTCGAGAGCGGCAGGATGCCGGAACGGCTGATCATCCCCACCGTCGGTTTGATACCGATGATGGAGCCGAGATTGCCGGGATTCAGAATGGAGCCGGAGGTTTCCGTACCCACGGACACTGTGCAGAAATTACAGGCCACTGCTACCGCAGAGCCGGCGCTGGAGCCGCCCGTCGGCGTGGATATATTGTAGGGATTCAGCACTTGTCCGCCGCGTGAGCTGTACCCGGACGGCATGCCGTTCGTCATGAAATTGGCGAACTCAGTCATATTGGCTTTGCCTATAATGACGGCCCCAGCTTCGCGCAGCTTGGTGACAATATAAGCATCTTCCCCGGCAAAAGAATCCGCCAAAGCCAGCGAGCCTGCACTGGTGTGCATTTTATCGCCGGTGTTGATATTGTCCTTCACTAAGACAGGTATACCATGCAGCGGCCCCCGGGGGCCTTGCAGCGAGCGTTCCACATCCAGAGATTCGGCAATGAACAGGGCATCAGGATTGATCTCCAGAATGGAGTTGACCGTCAGCCCGCTTTTGTCATGCTCGGCGATACGTTTAAAATACATGAGGACTAATTGTCTGGACGTCATTTCTCCGGTTTCAAGCGCAGCCTGAATCTCCGGAATGGTAGCCTCTACGATTTCAAAACTCATGCGGTTCACGCTTCTTTCCCTGTGGAATATGGCCTTTTTAACTATAGGGTCTTCAGGCTCTTCCCGAATCCTAGACCTGCACTTGGGTAAATCCTTCTTCCGCCAGATATTCCTCAGCTTCTTCAAGCGTCTCGAAAGCCATCTCCAGCTGAAGTCCGGCGTAGAGATACCACAGGTCATCCTCCGGCTTCAGGGTAAGCGTATGTCCTTCATCATTCGTCCACAGTGTCTGTGCTCCGTCAGCCTGCTTTTTCTTTCTCTTGCCAGGTGCCGGTGCCTCCGGGATATACATAGACAGTGAGGTGATGGACGCCTCCAGCAGGCTGCGCAGTTCGGGCTCCCCGTAGTCACGGATGTTCACCATGCCTTTGTCATCGGTCTCATAGCCGCGCAGCAGTCCTGCATACACAAACCCGTTGCCATTCGGATGCAGATGGAAGGCTACCGTTTTTTTCTCATGGCGGCTTTCCTCATAGTGGTAGTTCACCCGGCCCAGCGATACATTTCTCCGCTCCAGCTGGGGGTAGGAATCAAGAATAGCCAATTTCTGTTCAAAAGTAAGCATATGCAGCCTCCGGTTTACGGTTTCAATTTCAGTCGCCCTGATTATACCATGCCGTTCCCTTCAAGGACTATAATCCGGATCGTACTCTCAAGGGTCTACCGGCATAGAGGCAGGGTGATTACAAAAGCGCAGCCCTGCTCCGGCCGGTCGCCGAGCCGCAGGCTTCCGCCCATGGCTTTGGCAAGCAGCCGGCTGAAGGTAAGGCCGAGTCCAAGGCCCCGGAGTGTGCTTTGTTTGTCACTGCTGCGGAAGAAGGGTTCGAAGATCCGCTCGCTGTTCTCTTCAGAAATGCCCGGCCCATTATCGGTGACGGTAATCACGGCATATCCCTCCGGATTCGCCTCAAGGCGGAGGGTCAGCTGAAGGGTATGCCCCGTCGCCTTGGCCTGTACGCTATTGTTGAGCAGATTGACGAGAATCTGCTGGATGCGCAGCGGATCACCCCGGAGGAATAGGGGCTGCTCCGGCAGCTGCAGCACCGGTTCACATACCTCCTCGCTCTGGGTCAGCTTCCACTGATAGACGACCTCCTCCAGCAGCGGAACGGCATCCAGCCTGTCATGACGGATGGCGACAATACCTGCAGCCAGGGCGTTGTAATCCAGCAGATCCGCGACCATCCGCTGCAGCCGTCCGGCCTCCAGCAGAGCGATGTCGAGGAATTCACTGGCTTCTTCGCCTTCCACAATGCCCTCACGCACCGCATGCACCAGCCCCTTGATGGAGGTGACAGGGGTTTTAAGTTCATGGGAGACCCCGGCCAGCATCACCGCCCGGGACTGCTCGAACTGCTGAAGCTTGCCCGCCATCTCCTGGAAGGAGAGCAGCAGCTCGTGAATTTCCCGCTCCTTGGCCTCCGTCTTCAAGATGATGTTGTATTCACCGCCGCTGATCTGCGAAGCAGCGGCGGCAACCCGCTGAATCGGCTTGGCCAGCTTAATGGATAAGAGATAAATAGTCAGCCAGCTTAAGAGGATCAGGAAGAAGATGAGAATCGAGAAGAAGGTGATCTCCTCCCGCGGAATGAACCGCAGGGATCGTTTGGACTGCAGGACCACGACCTGCCCGAGCGTTTCGCCGTTCCCTTGAATCCGGGCACCGGCCGACTTGAACTCCGGGCTGCGCGCCGCGCTCAGGCTGTCGTTGAGCTCGTAGCGCATCTCCTGGTCAGTCATCGCCGGCTGGGAGAACAGCAGTTCACCTTCCGGTCCCATAATAATGACGCACATTTCCTGCGTCAGTTTGAAGAACCGCTTGCGGTCCTCGATCAGCTGATTCAGAGCCGGGGAAATATTCAGATTGCCGTCCGCATTGACGCTGCGGTCGGCAATCTCCTGCGCGAGCAGACCGGTGGTTTGCATCCGGTTGTTCATTGCCTCCTGCTGAATCCACCAAAAGGTCACCAGCGCGGTGAGCAGGAGACCCGTGCCGATAATCAGCAGGTAGCGGACCGTCCAGTAGGAGAGGATGGAGGTGTGGGTGCTGCGCTGCTTCTTCAACTTCAGGTGGTCCATAATTGATACCCCGTTCCTCTAAGCGTGCGGATTTCGCCTTCTCCGGCAGGCCAGTGCGACAGGGCCTGGCGCAGCCTTTTGATCGACAGGTCCACAGCCCTGTCACTTCCCTCATAATCCATCTCCCACACATGCTCCAGCAGCTGATCCCGCGTACAGATCTGATTCGGGCGCTCGGCAAGGAAGAGCAGTACCGACATATCACGCGGGCTCAAGGAAACCTCGGCTCCGTTCAGGAACACTGAGCGTGCGCCGAAATCAATAAACAGGCCGCCATAATGGCGTTTGCGGCTGCCGTCGGACCACTGGGAGGGGCGCCGCAGCACCGCATTTACACGAGCCACCACTTCTTCAGGAATGAAGGGCTTGGACATGTAATCGTCGGCCCCTCCGTCCAGTCCGGCCAGCCGGTCGTGAATAGAGTCTCTGGCTGTCAGCATAATCACAGGACAGCTGCTTTTCTCACGGATCAGACCCAGCAGCTCAAAGCCATCCATATTCGGCAAATGGATATCGAGTAGAATCAGGGAAGGCGGAGCCACCTCGAAGGCCTCCAGCGCAGTGCGTCCGTCGGCGGCGCGGGTGATCTGGAAGCCCGCTTTTTTGAGATAAGCGCTGAGCACGCGGGCAATGGCCTCCTCATCTTCAACAATCAGAATCGATTTCATCATCTATAGACAGTCTCCTTACAGCAACTTAGATTCTTAAGTTCACTCTATATAGTTAAAATTACGACAATTTTACCACAATACAGATGGGGGTGCTTTGACTTATTCCCGACATATTGCTCTGCTAGAATGGGAAACAAGCCATACTGGAAAATACAGAACCATTTGGATGGAGGAAACAGGATGAAGAAAAAAACAATCGCCATCATCGCTGCTGGAGTCGTTATTGTAGGAGCCATCACCGCATTTACCTTTTTGAATAACAGCTTGGGCAATAATGTTGAAATCGAGTCCGTGATTCCGACACAGGCGCAAGGTGCAGCAAATGGTACGAACACAGCGAATGCGGCAGCATCGCCCGCAGGAGCAGCCGTTACAGCAGAGCAATTAAATGGTGCCTGGAACATCGTCGACACTTCGAAAGTATACTGGTCGGTAACGACCTCCAAGGAAACTGTCAATTTCGTGGACCCGTCAGTTAAGGGAACCTGGAACGTGAATCTGGGCGATGAGGGGGCGATGACCGGAGAAGGCACCGTGGAGATGAGTGCACTGGATTCCAGCAACGGCCAGAGAGATGAGCATGTAAAGGGAGCAGACTTCCTTTCTGCAACAGAATTTCCGCAGTCCACCTTTGTCGTAAAGTCTTTCTCGAAGCTGCCGGCGGAATGGACGGAAGGCACGGCGGTACCCGTCCAGCTGCAGGGCACGATGACCGTAAAAGGCATTACAAAGGATGTCACCTTCGACAGTCAGGCCGTATATAGCGGCGGACAGCTTATGCTCTCGGGTACAACCACCGTAACCTTTGAAGATTTCGGCATGGCCAACCCACACTCGATTGTGTTAGACACCGAAAATAATCTCGAGGTCCGCCTGGAGCTTGTACTCTCGAAATAACAGGAACACTTCAATAAAATAAGCTTAAGACTCTTCCCGGCAGCCGCTTCTTTGGGGTTCCCCGGGAGGAGTTTTTTTGTTTTTACTGGATATCCCAGCTGCACCGGGGTATATTTTTACCTATAGCCTGAAGGAGGGAAGCTCCATGATTGAAGTGGCGGCAGCGATTATACATAATGCAGAAGGGCAAATCCTGATCGCACGGCGGCGGGAGGGCAAATCACAGGCCGGATTATGGGAATTCCCGGGCGGTAAGCTGGAGGACGGCGAAGAGGTGCCGGACTGTCTGCGCAGGGAGCTGATGGAGGAGATGAGCATCGTAATTCATCCCTACGCGGCTTTTGGGGTGAATGAGCATGATTATGGCGGATTCAAGATCAGGTTGATTGCCTGGAAGGCCGAATTGCTGGAAGGCCAAATCAGACTGAGTGACCATGATGCTTTCCGGTGGGTGGCGGCGAATGAGCTGGACGCGTTTGCTTTTGCTCCGGCGGATCTTCCTTTTGTGCACAGGCTGCTTGATCCATTACAGTAAACCGGATAACAGACGATAGAATTTATATAGGAAGGGGCTGTTTCATCTGCCTGAGTACCATAAGCTTGTGCGTGACGGCATACCGGAGCTGATTGCTGCCGGGGGGCATGTGTGCATCACAAGAACACTGGAGCATGAAGAGTACATAGACCAGCTGCGTGCGAAATTGCGTGAGGAAGCGGAGGAGTATTTCCGTGAAGACAACGACAGGCTGGCACTTGAAGAACTGGCGGATCTGCTTGAGGTCATTCGGGCGCTGGCAGCCATACACGGGGGGAGCCCTGAGGTTCTGGAGCAGGTCCGTGCAGAGAAGGCGGAACGCCGGGGCGGATTCCAGGAGCGTATTTTTCTGTTACGAGTAGAGGATGGCAGCTAGCTGCGCACCGGATGGTTCTCGTTCAAGCCATAGGAGGTTGACAATTCATGTTCAAAAGCAGACTGACCATGCTCTTATGCAGTGCTGCCGCCATTGTACCGATTGTGCTGTATTTCTATCTCTACCCGCGGATGCCCGATTTTGTACCGATTCATTACAACGGGGCCACGGCTGACCGGTTTGTGAATAAATGGAGTGTGGATGTGGCTCTGCTCTGTCTGCTCAGCTGGTTCGGCTTCGGTTTTATGCGGCTGCTTCAATTCTTATTGCGGAAAATATTCCTGAACAGCTATATCCATAATGTGGCGTTCATTCACCGGATCTGGAATGCGGCCACATTACTTGTCACGGCCGGGTTCGCCGCGATTAGCGTCTGTGCCCTGCTCGCTATGATCTAGCGGTATGCTCTTCCCCCAAAATTTTATTAACAATCCGATATTGTAGCTATAATAAGGATTAAAGAACTTAACCCTTTCGGCTAAACTAAATTGATTATGGGAGAGCAGAATGAACAAGAGGCAGACAGAGATTATTCGGAATTTGTTAACTGAGCCAGGCCGCTTATGGCTGGTTCAGGATTTGGCGGATCAGGCCGGCTGCTCGGACAAAACCATCCGAAGTGATCTGAAGGTCATTCAAAAATATATGAACAAGCATTCCACAGCACAACTTGTGAAAAAACCGGGGCTTGGGATTTATCTGGAGCTGGGTGAAGGTGACCAGTCTGCTCTGCTTCAGCTGCTGTATTCAGAGGAGTATGATACCGAGCAAGATTCGGATGAAGAAAGAGTGCTGCATATCGCTTACCGGCTTCTGATGAACGCCAGTCCAGTGACCACACAAGATCTTGCTGCTCAGTATTACGTGAACAAAACGTTAATCCGCAGAGATCTGGAGAAGATTGAGCACTGGCTGCATCACCTTGATCTAGCGTTAATTATCCGACCCCGCATAGGGCTTATGATTAAAGGCACCGAAAAAAATAAACGTCTGGCCCTTGCCAGGCTGAACCAGCTGATTGACAGCCCTGAACTTACGGGACAATGGATGCGCAAGCAGTTTGAATCGCATGAAATTGCGGCTGTAAATCATGAATTGAAAATCTTTCAGGAACAGCACCGGCTCTTTTTTACGGATGAAACCTTCGAAGGGCTGATGCTGCATATTCTGCTGATGGTCAAACGGACAAAGCTAAACCAGCCCATTTCGCTCTTGGAACAGGATATTGCCTTTCTGCAGGAAAAAGAAGAATACACTTGGGCTGCAGCGTTTTTGCAGCAACTGCATAAGCTGTTTTCAGTCTCATTCTCACGCGAGGAAACAGCTTACCTGACCCTGCATTTGCTTGGCGGAAAGTTTCGCTATGGGCAGGAGGAGACAGAGGGGAGACGGACTCTGCTAGCGGACAGCCACCCGCTTCTGCCGGAATTGATCAGGCAACTGGTCAAGCGGATGTCGGAACTGAATATGATAGAATTCTCCAGTGATCAGGTGCTCCTGAATGGACTTAAGGTTCATTTGTTCACTACCCTTAACCGTCTGCAGTATGGCCTGAAGGTATCCAATCCCATGCTGGCTGATATCAAAAAGATGTATCCCTACATGTTTGACCGCGTTATAGAGGCAATGGAAGCAGCAGGCAAAGCAATAAGGCAAACGTTTCCAGAAGAGGAGGCCGCCTATGTCACTCTGCATTTTCAAGCTTCTGTTGAACGGCTGCATCAGAGTGAGAGGCAACCGCAAAAGGCTATTATTGTGTGTCACATGGGCATTGGAATGTCTCAATTGCTCCGTACAAAAGTGGAACGCAAATTCCCGTCTGTGCATGTAGGAGCAACTTTATCCAAAGCAGAGGTCAGAGGTTATCTCGCCCTGCATGACGTGGATTTGGTTATATCAACTGTGGCTCTTCCTGAGGACATCAAGCATGTAATCGTCTCTCCGCTTCTGGAAAGCAGGGATGAGCGCTTGCTGGAACAGTCCATTCGGCGGTTGGATGAGCCGGACCATGCGGTGGAGGAATCTGTCTTTTTAAAGTATACCACCCCGTTTCTGGTCTATCCCCAGCAGGAGGCGCAGCATCCGGAACAGTTAATTGCCAAACTGGCAGGAATTCTTGAACAGAAGGGCTATGCGGAAAAGGGCTATGCGGAAAGTGTGCTGGCCAGGGAAAAGCTATCTAATACCACCATTGGTGGAGGGGTGGCTATCCCACACGGGAGCTCAGAGTATATCAGCGAGTCTTCTATTGTTATTGCTACGCTGAAGCACCCGCTGTCATGGGGGGCTGAAACCGTGCATCTGGTATTCCTGCTGGCGGTTAAGCATGATGAGCGGGAAGAAATGCGGCTGCTGTTCAGAGAATTGTCCCGAATCAGCGAACAGCCTGCACTGGTCAGCGCGTTGGCCAAAGAAACGGATGCGATGGTCCTGCTCCGAAAGCTGGGTAGATAAATTGCAAATTGAATAATACTTAGGTACAGGGGTGTCTCAAAAAGCCAGGAAGTGGCTGCTTGGGACATCCCACTTTTTTGGAGCGGGCTGGACCTGGGCACTTGCGTGGGATGGTAACGCCTTTGGCGGTATTAATCCGTTTTTCCGGAAGTTCCGGTAAAAAGTTTGTCCGATATCCGGGAATAAGGTGGATATAATTTAGAATGTAAGCGCTGATAAAAGTGGAAAGGGATGATAGAAATGAAAATATTAGCGATAACCTCGTGTCCTAACGGCATTGCGCATACCTATATGGCAGCTGAGAATCTGCAGAAGGCAGGCAAGAAATTAGGCATTGAAATTAAGGTTGAAACACAGGGCTCCATCGGCGTGGAAAATGCGTTGACCGAGGAGGAAATACGTGAAGCTGACGGAATAATCATTGCAGCGGATAAAACGGTAGTAAAAGACCGTTTTGTCGGAAAAAAGCTGCTAGTTGTCGGGGTGCAGGATGGTATCCGTCGTCCGGAAGAGCTGATTCAGCGGGTCATGAAAGGCGAAGTGCCTGTGTACCAAGCGCAGTCTCGTTCTTCCGACAGCCGTTCGGGTGAAAAAGCACCGAAACAAAATCCGATTTACCGTCATTTGATGAATGGCGTCTCCTATATGGTACCCTTTATCGTCATCGGAGGGCTGCTTATTGCCATCGCATTGACGATTGGCGGTGTGAAGACACCGGGCGGTCTAGTGATACCGGAAGGCTCCATCTGGAAGAACATTCAGGATATCGGGTCTGCTGCATTTACTTTCATGGTGCCGATTCTGGCGGGATTTATCGCAATGAGCATTGCAGATCGGCCAGGGCTGGCTCCGGGGATCGTCGGCGGATTTATCGCCGCAAACGGAAGCTTATATGGCAGTGAAGCGGGAGCGGGATTTATCGGCGGGATTATTGCCGGCTTTCTGGCGGGCTATGTAGCACTCGGCATCCGCAAAATCAAAGTTGGCCGGGCGTTGCAGCCGATTATGCCCATTATCATCATCCCCGTGCTCTCATCCCTGATTGTAGGGTTGATCTTTATCTTTGTCATCGGATCTCCCATCGCCCATTTGTTTGAAGTACTAACCGGCTGGCTTGCCGGCATGCAGGGAACAAGCTCAATTCTGCTGGCTTTGATCCTGGGAGCGATGATCTCCTTCGATATGGGCGGTCCGGTTAATAAGGTAGCTTTTCTGTTCGGATCGGCCATGATTGGTGAAGGGAATTATGAAATTATGGGGCCTATCGCCGTAGCCATTTGTATTCCGCCTATCGGGATGGGACTGGCTGCAATGATCAACAAACGCAAATTTGCATCTGCCGAGCGTGAAGCCGGCAAAGCGACATTTACCATGGGGTTGTTTGGTATTACTGAGGGGGCAATTCCATTTGCGGCCCAGGACCCGCTGCGCGTGATTCCAAGCATCATGGCCGGATCAATGGTTGGATCGGTAATTGCGATGCTGGGAAATGTGGGGGACAGAGTAGCCCATGGCGGACCGGTTGTAGCTGTGCTGGGGGCCGTTGACCATGTTGTTATGTTTTTCATTGCTGTTATCGTTGGATCTGCCGTAACAGTGGTAATGGTGAGTCTGCTGAAGCGGGACGTTGCTATTGTGGCGGAGAGTACAGCAGTAGAGGCTGTTGCCCCGGAAAGCTTGGGAAATGATCCCCAGGTCAAGCCTGCCAAAACCTCTATAGCTGCTGACTTGGAAACAACTCAGGGCCGTCTTGAGAAACTGACGGATATTTTAACACCGGAGCTAATGGAGCTGAATGTAGCGGGGACCACAAAGGAAGCCGTTATTGATGAAATGATTGCAATCCTGGAAAGAAACGGGGCTATAAGCTCTGCAAGTGATTTTAAAGAAGGGATATTGGCCCGTGAGGACGAAAGCTCTACAGGCATCGGCATGAATATTGCTATTCCTCACAGTAAATCAGATGCGGTCCTGAAGCCAAGCGTGGTTTTTGGCATTAAGCAGGGTGGAGTGGATTGGAACAGTGTGGATGGCAATCACGCGAAGCTGGTATTTATGATTGCCGTACCGCGCAGCAGCAAGGGAAATGCCCATTTGAAGGTGCTGCAAATGTTGTCCCGTAAGCTAATGGATGATGATTTCAGAGAAGCGCTTCTTGCGGTTACGACGAAGGAAGAGGCTTATCAGTTACTTGGGCAGGTGCACTAATTTATCCGGTAGAAGAGTAGAACCCTACTATGCTTTGCTGGTTAAACAGAACTTATACAGGCTGGCGATCCCTTATCCAGGGGACACCAGCCTGTTTGTCTGCAGCTCTCGCCGAGCCTGTACTCACAAGGGATAGTTTGATAGAATCAAAAGTACTATATGGACAAAAACAAGGAGGATTCATCAATGACAATCGATAACGCTTACAAGGTGAAATGGGGAATTCTCAGCACTGGCTGGATCGCACACCAGTTCGCAACCGATCTGGCTCATGCATCGAACGGGATTGCCTATGCTGTAGGTTCACGCAATCAGGAAAGCGCCGATGAATTTGCCAAGAATCACGGTATTCCTGTAGCCCATGCCACGTATGAAGATTTGGTCAATGATCCCGAGGTAGATGCGGTTTATATCGGGACACCGCATCCTTTTCATAAAGATAACGCGCTGCTTGCGCTGCGTGCCGGCAAGGCGGTGCTCTGCGAGAAGCCGTTCACGGTGAACAGCGGCGAGCTTGAGGAGATCGTGGCCTATGCCCGCGAACATAAGCTGTTTCTGATGGAAGCCATGTGGAGCCGGTATATTCCGGCCAACGTCAAGGTCAGAGAATGGGTTGATGCAGAGCGGATTGGAGACGTACGGATGGTGAAGGCGGACCTCGGCTTCCGCACCGAATGGAACCCGGAAAGCCGTCTGCTGAACCCGGCACTGGGCGGCGGGGCGCTGCTGGACGTTGGCATTTACCCGATTTCCTTTGCCTCGATGATCTTTGGGCCTCACCCCGAAAAGGTAGCCAGCACTGTACATATGGGTGAAACGGGGGTAGATGAGCATTTCTCGCTGCTGCTGTCCTATGGCGATGGCAAATCGGCCTCCCTGAACGGCGGGGTACGCCTGAATATGCTGCAGGAGGCTTATGTGTTCGGAACAGAAGGCTATATAGTGGTTAAAGGCTCTTTTGTAAACCCGAAATCAGCTGAGTTGTATGTCGGCGGCGAGCTTGTGGAGACCTTTGAGGATGACCGGGGGTCCATCGGGTATGCCTTCGAAGCCGAGGAAGTGGGACGTTGCCTGCAGGCGGGACTAACGGAGAGCCCTGTGCTGACGCTGGATGAATCAGTAGCGATTCTGAAGCTGCTGGATCAGGTGCGCGCAGAGTGGGGGCTTGTCTATCCCGGTGAATAAACCCCGGATAGATACGTGGACATGATGATTATCTGTTCAGCAACCCACTCTCGTTAATACTTAGAAGAGGAATGCAGGAGGTGTAACATGGCACTGGATATGGATCGTTATCAAGGCTGCCTGCAAGGGCTGGCAGCGGGTGATGCGCTGGGAACCACCGTAGAATTCAAGGCTCCGGGGACCTTTGCGCCGCTGGAGGATATTGTTGGCGGAGGGGTGTTCAATCTGCAGCCGGGGCAGTGGACAGACGATACTTCGATGGCGCTGTGCCTGGCGGACAGCCTGCTTGCGTCCCGGGGATTTGATCCCGCCGACCAACTGCGGCGGTATGTCCGGTGGTTCCGCGAAGGCTACCTGAGCAGCACGGGAGAGTGCTTCGATATCGGGAACGCCACACGCTCAGCGCTGATGCATTTCGAGGCCAGCGGCGAAGCCTGGAGCGGGTCGGAGGATCCGCATGCTGCCGGGAACGGCTCGATTATGCGCCTGGCCCCGGTGGTCCTCTATTATGCTGAGGACCCGGCTGCCGCCATAGAGTACGCTGCACTCAGCTCGCGGACGACCCATGCTGCTGCAGAATGTGTGGATGCCTGCCGCCTGATGGCGGCCTACATCCTGGCCGGACTGCAGGGGTGGAGCAAGCAGGAGATGCTGGCCCCGGGCGCCTTCGGCGGCTGGCTGCACGAGGGGATGTTGTCCGGCAGCATTCTGGACATTAAGCACGGTTCCTACCAACGCAAGGCTCCGCCGGAGATCAAGGGTTCCGGTTACGTGGTGCAATCGCTGGAAGCAGCCCTTTGGGCGTTCCACCAGTCGACCAGCTTTGAGGAGGGCGCGCTGCTGGCGGTTAATCTGGGCGATGATGCTGATACTACCGGCGCCGTCTACGGCCAGATTGCCGGAGCATATTACAGCCTCGGCGGCATCCCTGCGCGGTGGTCTGACATGCTTACCCTGCGTGGTCTGATCAGTGATTACGCCGGACGCTTGTTTATGGAGCGTGCGGGAAGCGGAAAATAACGCGCGGGCAGGCGATCAGGGTTGGGGAAAAGGACACTTTAAAAAAGAATCCAATAAGCCTAATTTAAAGGGACAAATCGCTGTTCCTTTTTTTTATGGATAATAAAGGAGGAATGACATTAGTAGGGGTATCCCATTCAAGAAGGTGAAGACGCTAGTCTCGGGTGAAATTAGCGGCCAGATTTTTTTTTGAGCCACGACAATTGAGTGATAAGCTTGACTACCTCGGCGATGAGTTCTTCGATCTGCTGTTCGTAATCTTTTTTCATTGTGGTGATGCCCTTTCGGTCATCCACAAACAATTGTGAAAGGTTCTGAATGGCTTCATTTTTCCAGCGATTCAGAACATTCGTATGATTTCCTGCTTCGGAAGCGATCTGTGATATGGACTTTTCTTCTCGTAGCATCTCCAGCACGATCCGTGCTTTTTCTTACGGTGTAAACGTTCTTCTCGATGTCAGACAACTAAGGACCCCTTTTTTGCTGTCTAGTTTCTATGTAGCATTATATTTTGTGTTCTGTATAGCGTTTGTTCATTTACAGGATTATTCGAGAATCAATCGTATCATACACAATTCGAGGGACTTCGACAACAAACACAGGGTAATATGTATATAGTTGGAAGAGATTATAGTTAAAAACAATATAGTTAAAAATTATAATTTCTTCACGGCTTAAGGCTTTAGTTACCTGATGGGAGGTAGACGAAGAGGGATGAATTGGTACGCGTTGTACGTGCAAGCAGGACAAGAAGATTTAGTTCAGAAGATGATCCACAAGTTTTTCGATAAGACGGTGGTGCATGCGTTTGTCCCCAAGCGGAAGTTAAAGCAACGTAAACAAGGAAAGACCTATGAGGTTTGCCAAACAATGTTTCCTGGATATGTATTAGTGCAGACGCTGATGACTGTGCAAACGTATTATGATCTAAAACGAGTCCCCAGATTCTATCGCCTTCTCAACCAATTCGACAACTGTAAGGCTAAGGCTACTGCGAACCGGTCGATCAACAGTCTGGAAGATGCTCTTGAAGTCTATTCATTCTCTAAGATTGATGAAGAGGAAATTGCTTTGATTCTGGAGCTGGCAGGAACTGATGATATCATCGATTACTCCACTTTGTATGTGGAGAACAAGAAAGTAATTGTATGTGATGGCCCGTTAAAGGGAAAAGAAGCAATAATTAGAAAGATTGACAAACATAAAAAACGTGCGCGAATATCTCTGGAATTTATGGGAAGCGAGAAGTGGCTGGATGTAGGCATTGAAATGCTGGATATTGTCGAATAGTGAGAAAGCGGACAGGAGGATCGGCAACGGCATTAATATACATAAGTGTGCCGATTCTCTTGTCCGATCAGATTCAGCTGCACATTATGCGTTAGCGGATGCGATTTGGGCGCTTGTATGCAGGGCTTCCGCTGCAGCTTGCAGAGCTTCAACTTTGTCTGTGCGTTCCCACGGCACATCTAGGTCATTTCTGCCGAAATGTCCGTAGGCGGCGGTTCTGCGGTAGATGGGCTTGCGAAGATCGAGCATCTTGATAATGCCGGCTGGTCGAAGATCGAAGAGACCTCTGATTAACTCAACAATCTCACGATCGGCAATGGTTCCAGTACCGTAGGTATTTACCATGATGGACACAGGTTTGGCCACTCCGATTGCGTAGGCAATCTGAATCTCGCATTTCTCGGCCAAGCCGGCGGCAACGATGTTCTTGGCAACGTATCTTGCGGCATAAGCTCCGGAGCGGTCTACCTTGGTCGGGTCCTTGCCGGAGAAGGCTCCGCCGCCGTGTCTTGCATAGCCGCCGTATGTATCGACAATGATCTTTCGTCCGGTTAAACCGGCGTCCCCCTGCGGCCCCCCGATCACGAATCTGCCGGTCGGGTTAATAAAAATATTAGTGGATTCATCCAGGTATTCAGACGGTATAGCGTGTTCAATAACAAAGCTAATCATATCTTGTCTGATCTGCTCCAATGTAACGTTTGGGTCATGCTGGGTAGAGATAACCACCGTATCAATGCGGATCGGCTTGTCCTTCTCATATTCAACTGTAACCTGAGTCTTCGCATCCGGCCGCAAATAAGAAAGGGTCTTGGCTTTGCGCAATTCGGTTAATCTTCTGGCGAGCTTGTGTGCCAGCATAATGGGCATCGGCATAAGTTCAGGAGTCTCTTTGCAGGCAAAGCCGAACATAAGTCCCTGATCGCCTGCCCCGATCATTTCCAGTTCATCCTCTTCCATTTGTCCTTCCTTAGCTTCCAAGGCAACATCGACACCCATGGCTATGTCTGGGGATTGCTGATTGACGGCTATCAGCACCGCGCTGGTATCGCAGTCGAAGCCGAGTTTTGCCCGCGTGTAGCCAATCTCACGGATGGTGTTGCGAACGATTTGCGGGTAGTCGATCATAGCTGAGGTTGAGATCTCACCGGTCACCAGCATGAGCCCTGTCGAGGTCGCGGTTTCACATGCTACTCTTGCGTTGGGGTCCTGCATCAGAATTGCGTCGAGTATGGCATCAGAGATTTGATCGCACATCTTGTCCGGGTGGCCTTCGGTTACGGACTCGGATGTAAATAAATGACGGTCTTCCACACAAATCATTCCTTTCGACGAGAAAGATTAATATTTAACAATAATCCCTGGAATTGTAACACAAACTCTACGAAAATACTATATATTGACACAAAGTGGGTATATATGTATATTGAATTATTATATGGACTATTTTATATTAAAGATTAATAGATCAAAAATATGTAAGTATCTCCTCGTTGTGTTTTCTTAACGAATCACGTCGAGCCAATCGCTGTTTCGGCACGTTGGTCAGAATGATGCGACATAGCTGTATCGATCCGTAGTGTGTGGCCTACAGCAGATGAATGGGGGAACCTGCACCTTCTTTTTCTGTAATTATTATACATTAATTGATAATATTGATGAATTAAACCTATTCGGGAGACGGATAGGTCTTTTTTGTCATGGAGTAAGGGTCACTGATTCCATGGCCGACTATACTAATTTCGAGAATAAGAGGAGGATGCAATGATGCAAGCGTTCGTGTTCCCTGGTCAAGGTTCTCAGCATCTCGGTATGGGGGAGGCATTATTCGATGAATTTCCTGAGTTAACGGCTCAGGCTGACCGTATACTTGGCTATTCAATCAAACAGCTTTGTCTGGCGGACACTCAGAACAAATTAGGTCAGACTGCGTATACCCAGCCTGCCTTGTATGTCGTCAATGCATTAAGTTACATGAGAAAGGTACGAGCGACGGGCAAGCGACCTGATTTTGTGGCAGGGCATAGCTTAGGCGAGTTCAATGCACTTCTGGCGTCCGGTGCGTTTGATTTTGAAACCGGGTTAATGCTTGTCCAAAAGCGGGGAGAGCTGATGAGCCGTGCTTCGGGAGGAGGAATGGCGGCTGTATTGGGCTTGGGGGCAGAGAAGGTGAGCCAGGTTCTCTCAGAGAACGGCCTTGGCGGGATTGATATCGCCAATCTCAACATGCCGACGCAGATTGTTGTTTCAGGACTCAAACAGGATATTGAACAGGCGATGCCGTTTCTGGAGACAGCGGGAGCACGGATGGTTGTGCCTCTGAATGTGAGCGGTGCGTTCCATTCCAGATATATGGAGGAGGCGCGGCAGCAGTTCAGTGTATATTTGGACAGATTTGATTTCAAGCGCTGTGAACTTCCGGTGATCTCCAATGTCTATGCCAGGCCCTACCGTCAGGCCGATCTCAAGCGCAATCTTGCCGATCAAATTACGCATACCGTTAATTGGACGGACTGTGTCCGGTATATGCTGGCAATGGGAGTAGAGGCGTTCGAGGAGATTGGTCCGGGCAAGGTTCTGACAAAGCTGGTGGACCAGATCAGAAAGGAAGCGCCTCCACTCGATATGTTGCAGGGAGGCGATCTGGAGGACAGCCAGCCGGAGCAGGACGAATGGAAGCAAGCTGGCAATGCACCCACAAGCGCCTCCATAACCGCTGCTGACTTGGGTGATGCCGAGTTCAAAAGAGATTACGGGCTTAAAGCGGCGTACTATGCCGGGGGGATGCATCATGGAATATCCTCTGTGGAGATGACGGCACGGCTCAGCAAATCGGGTTATTTGGGATTTATAGGTACGAAAGGTCTTGGCATCCCGCAGATTGCCGATATGATTCAGTCCCTGCAACTGGAATTGAACGGAAAGCATACATACGGAGTGAATGTGGTTCATGATCCATTTGATCCCCATAAAGAAAAAGCTGTTTTTGAACTGCTCTTGCATCACAGGGTGAAGGTGCTGGAGGTGGCATCCTTTATTGGCATAACAAGATCGTTGGTGCTCTATCGGGCTGCCGGGCTTAACAGAGAAGCGGATGGCAGCATTACGGCCGGCAACAAATTGATCGCCAAGGTATCCAGGCCCGAAGTGGCGGAGGCCTTTATGAGTCCGGCTCCAGAGCCGTTGCTGCACAAGCTGCTTCAAGATAACAGCATAACCGCAGAGCAGGCCGATCGGTTGCGAAGCATGCCTATGGCAGACGATGTTTGCGTACTGGCCGATTCGGGAGGACCGACCGATCATGGATCTGCCTGGGTATTACTGCCCGTTATCCGGAAGCTCCGGGACGAGCTGATGAGTAAATACGGGTATGGCAGAAGGATAAGGGTCGGCTCAGGAGGGGGAATCGGTGTGCCTGAGGCTGCCGCAGCGGCCTTCATGATCGGCGCTGACTTCGTCATGACCGGTTCCATCAACCAGTGTACCGTAGAAGCGGGAACAAGCGTTGAGGTAAAAGAGCTGCTTCAACGCATGAATGTGCAGGATGTAGCTTCGGTTCCGCTAGGCGATCTGTTTCAAATCGGTGCGCAGGCCCAGGTGCTGAAGAGAGGCTTGTTCTTCCCGGCAAGGGCCAACAAGCTGTATGAGCTGTACCGCCTGTATGATTCGTTGGAAGAGCTGGACGCCAAGAGCAAGAGCATGGTCCAGGAGCGTTATTTTAAGCGCAGCTTCGAAGAAATCTACGAAGAACTTAAGCTCTCATGTACAGATGAGGAGTTGGACAAGGCCGACCATGATGCGAAATATAGAATGGCGCTCGTATTTAAATGGTACTTCGACCGTTCCGACCGGCTGGCCCGCAGCGGAAGCAGTGAGAACAAGGTGGATTACCAGATTTTTTGCGGACCGGCGATGGGGGCCTTCAACCGGTGGGTGGCAGACACAGACCTGGAGAATTGGCGCAGCAGGCATGTGGATCGAATCGCCGACAAACTGATGCATGCAGCCGCTGACTGGATGAATGAGCATGTTGGAAGAATGACCGGTTCTGTTCAGAATTAGAAAATTCAGGAGGAGTTAAGGATGGGAAAGCGTGCGTTAAACCTGACAGACGAGTTGTATGACTATTTACTTCAGGTATCTCTGCGGGAGCCGGAACCTGCCAGAAAGCTGCGCGAGGAGACCGGTCGTATGCTGTTGTCCGCCATGCAGAGTCCGCCTGAGGAGAGCCAGTTCATTGCCTTGCTGGTCAAGTTAATCGGTGCCAAGCGCATATTAGAGATCGGTACTTTTACCGGCTATACAACACTGCTGATGGCGATGGCGATGCCTTCGGATGGGCGTATCATTGCCTGTGACATTGACGACAAGTGGACAAGGATGGGGTACCGCTATTGGGAAGAGGAAGGGGTAGCCCACAAAATTGATCTTCGTTTGGCGCCTGCCCTGGATACGTTGGACGATCTGCTATCCAGAGACTATGCCAACTATTTCGACTTTATATTCATTGATGCGGATAAAGAAAACTATACAGCATATTATGAGCGTGCCATTCGTTTGATTCGTCCCGGCGGTTTGATCGGCGTTGACAATGTGTTGTGGGGGGGCAGCGTCATTAACGAGTGGAACCAGGGTCCGGACGTAAGAGAGATACGCAGCATCAACAAGACGATTCACCAAGATGACCGGGTTACTGTGAGCATGCTGCCGATTGGAGACGGTTTGACACTGGCCATTCGCAACAAGTAACACACACTATATTGAGGAAAGAGGGATTTCATATGGTTGAAACTAGGACTCTACTTGTACGGGCTGACAAAAATCCGGTTCCTGGAGTAGCCAATCCGTTGCCTAACCAAATCTATCAGAATGTGCGTGTATGTGTGGAGAACAGGGTGCTATCCCGGTTGGCCCCCGATGAAATCCGCTTGCAGATGCATTATGTAGGAATATGCGGGACGGATCTGCATCTGACTACGAATCATCCGGAAACCGGGTATATCCGCTGTACGTCTCCCCTCGAAATTCCTGAAGAGGGAAGGGTGATCGGACACGAGGGCGTTGGCCGAATAATCGAAGTCGGAGATCATGTCAAGCATCTTAAGCCGGGCATGTTCGTTGCGCTGGAATCGATCATCGTCTGTCATGTATGCGAGGTGTGCAAGCGAGGAAAGTTCAACCAGTGCAAGCATGCCAAGCTGCTGGGACTGGAGAAGGACGGCTTGTTCGGAACATTCGTTGATGTGCAGGCATCTATTGCGCACAACATTACGGACTATATTAATGATGAGCGGGATCTCATGGCCGCAGCCAATATTGAGCCTGCAGGGGTCGCCTATGTGGCGTGCGAGAATGCTGCATTAAAGGCGGGGGAGGTGGCGGTCATTTTTGGTGCAGGCCCGATTGGCTTATTAACCGCGATGTTAAGCAAGCAGGTATTCGGAGCATCAGAGGTGCACATCATCGAACCGATTGAGTTTCGGCGGGATTTTGCCAAAAAGTGGGCGGATTATGTGTATACACCTGAGGAATTTATGTCTAGTCCCCCTGGAAAAATCGACGTCGTATTTGAAACCTCTGCCATTGTGGAGAATGTTACCCGGATCTTCAGACATGTCAGCGAAAACGGCCGAGTTGTCTTACTGGGTCGCAAGGGCATTCCCCTGGAGATTACCGCAGTGGATCATATGATTACGAATGAAATCAAAATTATTGGGTCGCGCGGGCATTTATGCGGCGCATTCAGCCAAATCCTGGCGCTGCAAAAAGCGGGAAGGATTCATCTGGAGGATATTGTGACGCAAGTGGTTGACGATTTGAGTGAGATCAGGGATATGCTGCAGCATCATGAGAAGGTGGAGAATGAGAACTGCAAAGTTCTCATTGATCTGCAGAAACAGATGCTGCATATGTCAACCTCTTCTGTCGCCGGCGGAAGAACCAGGGACTTGTAAGGAGGAGCAGACGATGGAGTTGGCAATAGCTGAAATGTTGATTTCAAGCAGATCGCATTTTTTTCGGAAAGGCCATCATTACGATTATTATACTTCTTTCAATAGTCAGCCCCACTTGCACCCGATCAACATGGAAGGGCTGTCGGCCGGAATTACAGCGGATCAGAATACACTGGCTGAATTCGTGGATTCTCTGAAGCTGGCTTCTACGGAGTTGTCCCATACAAGGATACTTAAACAAGGTAAGGATAAGCAGACATTGCCGGAAGTGCAGCGGTTGTTCGCCCAGAATGTGCCGCAAGTCTTCCGGCTTCCCCATGGTGAGGGTGAGCAGCAGCGGCAGGCTCTTGAATGGGAGCTTGTTCGTCTTTTCAAGCTGTCCGAGGAGCAATGGAGTCCGGTCCGTTCGTTCAGTGAAGCCATCGGGGTTAAGCCACAGGTTGTAATCGCAGCCGTCTTCATAGCATTGCTCGCCAGGTACCCGGAGTATGAAATGAAAGCAGGGGTAAAGGCAATTGGCAAAAGAGGACGAAGCATAACCTGGTTTGACTGTTCCAATGCGGAAGGGAGGACGTTGCGGGCACTGATTGGACAAGTTAAGGAAGCGCTTCCCAATGATAAGGAAGCATCCTCCTATCAACTGCTGTTGCAGATTCCGAATCTCCCATTGGAGAACAAGGAAGCGGCTGTGCCGGACGCCGTAGTCTCGTTCCGGGAGGAAGGGGAGGCTTGCATCGGAGGGATTAAATACTCGCCGATATTGTGTGATTCGATCTCCGTCGAGTTGACGCTCCGGCAGTTCTTGAGCTTCCTCACGAATCTGTTGCAGGAACCGGATACGGTTATAGATCAAGTGCCTTTGATGAGCGGGGAAGAAGAGTCCTTCCTGCTGGAATGTGCCGGTTATGACGAAGAGGTAGCGTTTGAACAGTCGCTGTATGAACGTTTTGCACATTCAGCCTCCCTGGACAGTGATGCCGTTGCTGTTATTCATGAGAGCGGCAACGGCGAAACGGATGCGTGGTCCTTCCGCGAGTTGTCAACTGCGGTTGACAGACTCGCATTGCGGATCAGCAGTCTGGGCATCGCCCCCGGTTCTTCCATCGGGGTTTACGGTGAAAGATCCATCCACACCATCGTTTCAATCCTGGCTATATTTAAGCTGGGACTTACGTATGTTCCATTGGACGGAAGTTATCCAGAGGCACAAATTCTTTATATGATTCAGGATGCCGGCCTCGTTCTGATTCTGGACACGGATTCCCGAGAATGCTTCATCGACAGCGGGCGTGTTCCGGTACTTCGCCTGGACGGACCAGACCCGATCTCCGGCGAAATCGGTGAGGATGGCGGAATACTGCCGGATACGCTCTATGCCTCTGACGGTGCTTCACTCATTCTCTATACATCAGGATCGACCGGTACTCCCAAGGGGGTCAGACACAGACAGCAGCAGCTAATCAATTATTTCAACCACATGTGGACCCGATATCCGTTCAGACAGGGGGACCGGACCTGCCAACGGACCAGCATGAATTTTATGCCGTCCATGTGGGAATTTCTTGGGGCGCTTCTGCAGGGGATTACAACGGTGATTCTGTCCGATACGGTTGTAAAGGACCCGGGTAAGATTATACACGCACTAGATAAACATAAGGTCAGCTGTTGCACGATGCTTCCGTCCATGCTTCGCCGGATGTTTGAATCGTCTGAGGATTTAACCGTTCTGAAGCAGGTTCGGATGTGGATGACGGTCGGAGAGCCGTTCACGCTGGATTTGTTCAAGCCATTTATGAAGCACTTCCCGGATGCTCTGCTCGTAGCTGATTACGGTGCGACAGAGGTGAACGGAATCATGCAATTTACAACGGCAGACTGTGATCTTGCAGAAGGCAAGATGGCCTGGTTCAGACCGATTACGAATGTCAAGGCTTACATTCTGGATTCCCGGATGCGATTGTGCCCTGTTGGAGTGCCCGGAGAGCTGCACATCGGCGGTGCCTCATTGGCCGTAGAGTATGTGAATAGGCAGGAGGAGACGGCAGCCAAGTTCACCAACAACCCACTTCGCGGAAGCGCGGGAGAGCGGTTGTACAAGATGGGGGACATGGCCCGTTATTTGCCGGACGGAACCATCCAGCTGCTGGGCAGACAGGATCATCAGGTGAAGATCCGCGGAATCCGTATCGAGCTATCTGCCGTCGAGAAGGTGCTGGGCGAAGTTGAGCGGATACAGGAATGCGCTGTTGTGGCCAAGGAGAGCGGCAACGGGACCAAACGGCTGGTGGCCTTCCTTGCCTTGAAGCAGGATGCTGTTTTTTCGGACGAGGAAGTAAGGGGGTACCTGGGTGCAAGATTGCCGGAGTTTATGGTTCCGTCCTCCTTCATCGTTCTGAAGGAAATGCCGCGAACTCCCAATGGCAAGCTGGATCGTCACAGACTAATCAAGGCCGATACCGCTGCCCTTGTGCGTGAGCTGGAAGAAACGGCGGGCAAGGCTGCGAACGCTGTCGTTCCGCCGGTTGAAGCTTCTGCCGAACTGGACCATGACACCGTCAGGGATGAGCTGCTCCGGATTGCAACAGAAATCCTGGGAGGTGGCCCGGACGAGATCAAGCCGCATCATAAATATTACGAAGTCGGCTTCGATTCAATGACCATCGTTGATTTCATGAACCGGATCAAAGCGTTGTTCGCGGTCAAGCTGGAGGTTACGGATTTCTACGATCATCCCAGCATCAAGGATTTGGTTATGTTCCTGGCCGGAAAGGGGGTCCGTCCAGTTCCGGTTGCTCCCCCGCTGCCCGAGCCGGGCACTGCTGCCGTGGACACCGGCAATGCTTCGCAGGAGGCCAGTTCGTCTGGACTTGCAGCAACGGATGATCCGGCCAAGCCGGAGGACGACGTCTCGACGAGCCGGCAGCCGGTTGACAGAAAAGTAGCCGTAATCGGCTTGTCCTGCAGATTTCCGGGGGCCCGGAATGCCGAAGAGTATTGGAGCAATCTGGCCGCCGGCGTCTGCTCCGTAACGGAGATTCCCGCAGGAAGATGGGAGATGGAGGCATTTTATGACCCGGATCTGAAGAAGCCGTTCCGGTCTGCCAGCAAATGGGGCGGATTTATGCAGGGCATCGACCAGTTCGATTCGGATTTTTTTCGGATCTCTCCACGGGAGAGCGAAATGATGGACCCCCAGCAGCGCTTGATTCTCGAAGAGTGCTGGAAGGCGATGGAAGATGCGGGCTATCAGGAAAAGGAGCTTAGCGATAAGGCGGTTGGCGTATACATTGGCGGAAGGCCGGGGGATTATGTCCAGTTGATCCGCGACCGGCAGCTTCCCCACGATCATTACACGACCATGGGCAATGATAACGCCATTCTGTCAGCCCGGATTTCGTATTATCTCAATCTGAAGGGTCCATGCATAACGGTGGATACCGCCTGCTCTTCTTCGCTTACCGCCATCCATTTGGCTTGCTCCGACATTGCGGCGGGCGAGTCAGAGATGGCTTTTGCAGGAGGCGTGTCCGTGATGTCGTCTCCGGCGCTGTATTATCAGTCCTCCAGTATGGGGATGTTCTCCCCGGATGGACAATGCAAGGCATTCGATAATGAGGCCAACGGGATGGTGCCGGGCGAAGGTGTAGGAATCGTCATTCTGAAAAGCCTGGACCGGGCATTGGAGGACGGGGACCACATTTACGGGGTAATCGTTGCCTCCGGAATCAATCAGGACGGCAAAACCAATGGAATAACCGCTCCGAGTGCTGCCTCGCAGCAGCAATTAATCCGAAATCTGTATGCTAAGTACAAGCTTGATCCTGAACGGATTTCGTATATCGAAGCCCATGGAACCGGCACCAAGCTGGGGGACCCGATCGAGATCAAGGCGTTGACGGAAGCATTCGCCGGCTGGACGGATCGGAAGGGGTACTGTGCGGTCGGTTCCGTAAAGACGAACATCGGCCACACGATTGCTTGCTCCGGGGTAGCCGGGCTGGTAAAGGTTCTGCTGGCAATGAAGCACAAGAAACTCCCCCCGTCGCTGCATTTCAAAAACGCTAATGAGCATATTGATTTCGCCGGCAGCCCCTTCTATGTCAACACGGCGCTTAAGGATTGGGAGGCTCAGGGCCCGCGAATGGCTGCAGTCAGTTCATTCGGCATCAGCGGAACCAACGTGCATCTGGTTGTTGAAGAAGTGCCGCACGCCCCGCGGGGCGGCAGCGATTCACTTCCGTACCACATCGTGCCGCTTTCTGCCAAAACGAAACGGGCACTGATGGCCAAGGCAGGCGAATTGGCCGTTTGGCTGGATAAGGAAGGGAGTGGCTATACCCTAGACGAGATCGGCTATACGCTGCAGGCGGGACGGAGCATGTTTGATTGCCGTGCAGCCTTCGTGGCGGCGGGCCACCACGATCTGAAGCGCAAGCTGGAAGCCTTTCTGAACGGGGAGGAGCTGCCGTATATTTACAGCAATCTTCGTCCTCAGGCGAAGGCGCAGGCAGAGGAGCACGGCCCATACCGGCAGGACACGCTTGTCAGAAGACTTGGCAAGGCAGGCCTTGAACGGGAGGAGTACAGAAATATAGCCGGTCAGATCGCTGTATGGTTCGTTCAGGGACAGGATATCGACTGGAACCTGATTCCGCGCGACGGCCGCCTCGGCCGGATTTCCATGCCGGTCTACCCGTTCGAACGTCAGAGCTATTGGATTGCAGGGACGTCGGAAAACCGCCCGCAGGTGCAGCTTGAAGAGAAACACGCCAACCCTGACCAGAAGTTACACCCTTACCTGGGGGAGAATGCCTCTACGCTGAAGGAACAACGATTCAGAACCGTCTTTTCGCTGAAGGATGCCGAAGTACGGGAGCATGTCATACATGGGGCGGCTGTACTTCCGGCGGCGGTCATGCTGGAGATGGCAAGGGCAGCCGGGGAGTCTGCTTGCGAGCAGAAGATACACTTAATTTCTTCTATTGTATGGAAAAAAGAGCTTCGCTTCACCGGGGAATCAAAGCAGGTGGCTATTCATCTCTCGGAGCGGGAAGCTGCTGTTCATTTTACGATAACGGAGCAGACTGACGACGGCCCTCAGACCGTATGCCAAGGCAAGCTGGAGCCGGATGTTGCTCCCCGGTCAGCCGCAAGGTACGAGAAAACCGCTTCAATTCTGGATAGATGCACCCGGTCGAGGCCGGTTGGCGAGCTATATGCTTCCTTTGCGGAGAAGGGGATACGCTACGGCGCGGGCTATCAAGTAGTGAAGACACTCGCGTACAACGGGAATGAACTGCTGGCCCGGCTGGAGCTGCCGGACGGACAGGCAGGGCAGACCGGCGGAGAAGCCCCCTATTATGAGCTGCTGCCCCAGATGCTGGACGGGGCAATGCATGCTATGGGCGGCTTCGACGAGCTGTTCGAGGCGGATCATTCGTATGTGCCGTTTATGCTGGGGCAGCTGGAGCTTTATCGGCCTCTAGGCCGACAGTGCTGGACCCATATCCGTCTCCACCGCCCTAATGAAGCGGGTCATGGAATAATTAAGGCTGATATCGACGTATTTGACGAGCAGAGTGAATTATGTTTGAGCATGAAAGATTTTGTAATCAAAGCGATAACAACACCGGGGAAAACGGTTGTCAATATAACGGCGGAGCCGGAAGTGCTGTTTTTTGAAGGCCGCTGGAAGAGTAAGGAACTGCTCATATCGTCTCCTGCTGCAAACGTCAAGAACATAATGGTATTCGGCAGTGAGGAATACCGGGTGCCAGCAGGCGCTCTTGCGGAGCAGCGGGTCATAGTTGTCAAGCAGGGAACGTCATGGAGACAGCTGTCGGATACAATGTACGAAGTGGGCTGCGAATATGCGGATTACAGCAAACTTATGGACGTATTATTCGAACGCGGCTTCCGGCCTGACGAAATCCTGCATTTATGGACGCTGGATACCGGCATGTACCGCGACCCCTCTGTTCATATGGAAGCAGGCGTATACTCGTTGTATCTGTTAACCAAAGCATATATGCATGGGCCATATAGCTCGGAGACGGTGCGTCTGGTCTATGCATACTCCGGCGAGAACAACGATGCGTATCCCCACTACGCGGGAGTCAACGCCTTCCTTCGGACTGCGGCGGCAGAGAATCCGCGATTCCGCACCACAAGTGTCATGCTGGAGCCTGATCTGCTGCGGAAGGACTGGGCGGCCTGTTATGCCAGGCTGAGCAATGAATTGAATGAGGTGTCCGGGGATTCGGAGGTTATGTACTCCGGGCCTGGGCGGAGCGTTAAGGTTATGGAGTCCGTTGAACTGCGGCAAGTGCCGGAAGCCGGGCCAGTCTACCGTGGAACATACGTGATTACAGGCGGTCTTGGGGGCATTGGCTATCAATTGGCCTGCCGCATGCTGGCTGATCCCGGCTGCCGGGTCATCGTCATCGGGCGTTCCGAACTGGATGAAGTGCGAAAGCGCAGGCTGCAGCAATTACAGACATTTGCAGGCGAAGCCCATTACATCCAAGGGGATATCGCCAGCTATAGGGAGGCCAGAAGCGCTCTGCAGGAATGCCGGAAGCGTTATGGACCTATCCAGGGAGTGTTTCATTGTGCGGGGGTAACCCGTGATGCTTTATTGTTTCATAAGGAGCGCCATGATTTCGATGCCGTGCTGCAATCGAAGGTATGGGGCACCTTGAACCTTGATGAGTTGACTGCTTCCGATGATCTTGAGTTCTTTGTTCTGTTCTCGTCCATTTCGTCTGTGTTCGGCAATGCCGGTCAAAGCGATTATGCCTATGCCAACCGCTTTATGGACGAATTCGCAGCGGGAAGGGAGCAGAAGCGTCTCAACGGCTTAAGGTCCGGCAAAAGCTTGGCGGTGAATTGGCCCTTGTGGGCAGACGGAGGTCTGCAGCTGACGGAGGCGTACAAGAAGAAGCTGCGGATGGAGCTGGGGATGGCCGAGCTCGGCAGCCGAGCAGGAATAGCCGCCTTAGAACAGGCGCTGCAGTCTCCGTATCCGTGCCTTGCCGTTCTGGCCGGTGATCCCGAGCTTCTGTTGCAGCGGACAGCCAGCCGGCTGTTCATTCAACCGGGAGGGCGGCCGAAGCAGCTGCAACCGTACGCAGCTGCTTCGGCCGGGCCGCATGACCGGCTCTCGGCGCTTCCTGGGGTGAAGGCGCCGGTGAAAGCGCCGGAAGATGACGCTGTCAAGCTCAAGCGGGTAGAAGAGCTGCTGATAGGCCTTGTGGCCACCGAGACCCGCCTGCCGGCCGGGAAGGTGCAGCCGCAGCGCAGCATGGATGAATACGGCTTGAATTCTTTAATGATTATGAATATGACGGGGGAGCTAATCAGTCAATTTGGAGCCTTGCCGCAGACGGTATTCTTCGAGCACCGCAATCTTAAGGAACTGGGGGTCTATTTAGTGAAGGCATACCCGGATCAGACGGCGAAGCTGTGCGGAGAAGCCGAGGACCTCGCCGTCAAGGAGCCTGAGCAGAAGACAGGAGAACGCTTTCTTCCGGAGGATGCAGCTGCAGGAGACCCGGCGGTCAAGGAGCAGGAGACTTCCCTGGCTGAATCTGCCGGGACAGGGAAGAACGGTGATAAGGATGAACGGATTGCCATTATCGGGATTAGCGGACGTTATCCGATGGCCCGGACCCTGGAAGACTATTGGAACAATCTAAAGTCGGGCAGGGATTGTATTGCCGAGATCCCGGCGGACCGCTGGGATCTGCACGCTTTCTTCGATCCGAACAAGGAAGCGAAGGGGAAGAGCTATACCAAATGGGGCGGTTTTCTGGACGGCATGGAGGAGTTCGATCCGCTTTTTTTCAATATATCGCCCAAGGAAGCGGAGCTGATGGACCCGCAGGAAAGGCTGTTTCTGGAATGTGCATGGGAAACGCTGGAAGACGCCGGTTATACGCGCAAAGCGTTGGATAAAGCCAAGGTAGGCGTATATGTGGGAGCGATGTGGAGCCAGTATCAGCTGTACGGCGCCTCAGGAGATGAACGGGAGAAACCGACCTCAAGCTTCTCCTCCATTGCCAACCGGGTATCGTACGTAATGGATTTTACAGGTCCCAGCATGGCGGTAGATACTATGTGCTCCTCTTCGTTGACTGCGATCAAGCTTGCCTGCGACAGCCTTGCTCGCGGGGAGGCGGATTATGCGCTTGCCGGCGGAGTGAACGTGGCCTCGCATCCCAATAAATATATTTTGGTCAGCCAGGGCAAATTCGGCTCCACGGACGGAAGATGTCGCAGCTTCGGCGAAGGCGGAGACGGGTATGTGCCGGGTGAAGGCGTAGGGGCCGTGCTATTGAAGCCGCTGGCCCAAGCCGTCCGGGACGGAGATTCCATCTATGGCGTAATTGCGGGTACTTCGCTTAACCATGGAGGCAAAACCAACGGATATACCGTTCCGAGCCCGGTATCCCAGGCGGAGCTGCTGAGCCAGGCATTTCATGAGTCGGGAATTGACCCGCGCACGATCAGCTATCTCGAAGCCCACGGCACCGGAACCGCTCTGGGAGACCCTATTGAAATCGAGGGCATTAACAGGGCGTTCGCATCCTTTACGGAGGATAAGGGTTTCTGTGCCATAGGCTCAGTGAAGTCGAATGTGGGGCATCTTGAATCGGCGGCCGGGATTGCGGCACTGACGAAGGTGCTCTTGCAAATGCGCGAGCAGATGCTGGTACCGTCGCTGCACGCTGAACAGTTAAATCCAAGAATCGATTTCCGGAATTCTCCGGTCCGCGTTCAGCGCGAATGCAGTGAATGGAGACAGCCTGTCCGCACGGTGAACGGGAAGCAGGAGAGGTATCCGCGCCGGGCGGGAATCAGCTCCTTTGGAGCAGGGGGCTCCAACGCTTTCCTGGTCATAGAGGAATATGCAGAGGAGCAAGCCGTCTCCGGCAAAAGGTCAAGCGATAACAGACAGTCTGCTTCCATAGCGGTGCTCTCCGCCAGGACAAGGGAACGGCTGTCTGAGTATGCAGGTATCATGAAGGCATTTGTGGACATCCGGCGATTGCAGGAAGGAGCGGCGGCAGGCGCAGAGGAACCGGCTGCGGCTTATTCGCTGCTGGAGTACATCGAGGCGGTGACCGGAGGCGGACAGGAGCAGCTGGATGCAGGGGAAATGCTCGGAGATGTATTGGGCACTGCGGCCGACATCATGCAATTCGCATCCGGGATTAATCAGAGGTTCGGGGTTGAACTGAATCTGCACGATGTGGCAGGCGGTCTGACGGTCGGCGGCCTGGACAAGCTCATTGCGGATGCCAGAAGACAACGCGAAGGGGCGGCGGCAACCGCAGTTCTGCAACCCCTTCGGACAGGCGCCGGCGTTGCGGGCTGCTCGTTGCAGGATTTCGTCTATACGCTACAGACCGGCCGTGAACACTTTGAGGAGCGGCTGGCTATCATCTGCGAGGATTTTAATGAACTGAGCGATCTGCTGGATGTGTATCTTCAAGGCGGCGATGCGCCGGGGCTATACTCCGGATGTGCAGCGGACAAGCTCCTGTTCGGGCAGGTTCCTGCACTTGACCTAGACCCTGAGCTTGTCGATCTAACGGCCAGGGACCGTCTGAATGATATTGCCAGAAGCTGGACGGAGGGCTCTGAAATTCCATGGAAAAAATTGTTTTCGAACTCGAAGCGCCGTCCGGTCCGGCTGCCGACCTATCCCTTTAGCAGAGAACGTTACTGGGTAGAGACCCGCTGCACACTTCAGGCAACGGTGGAGGCGACAGCTGCCGACACTCTGCTGCCATTTATAGATGCGAATGTATCCACTTTTGAAGGTCTGGCGTATACCAAGCTTTTCGACAGGGAGAATGCTCTGATCCAGGATCATATTGTGCAGGGAGCTGTTCTTGTTCCGGGTGCGGCCATGATCGAGATGGCCAGGTCGGCCGGCTCGCTGGCGAAGCCGGGGACAATCGTTGCAGGGCTGAAGCATGCAATGTGGTTCTCGCCCCTTGATGTAACGGCCGGAAGCAAACAGGCGACGATCATGTTAACCCCGGACGGCAACCAAGCGAAGTATACCATTGTTACCGGCGTCCAGGGAGAGCAGACGGTTCACTTTAAAGGTACTCTGTCCTATGGAAACGCTGCCCCCGGCAATCCGCTCGATCTTTCAATGATAAGAAAGCGGTGCCTGAACTTGATCTTCCCTGCCGAGCTTTATTCCGGTCTCCATGATCGGGGTCTTCAATACGGCCCCGGTTATCAGGTTATGGCGGAGCTGTATCACAATGAGGTTGAGGCACTGGGCCATATCCAGCTGCCGTCCGGAAGCCGGCAGTATGAAGGCGGCGGGGGCCATCCGGCGATATGGGATGGGGCACTGCATTCGGTTGCCGCTCTGGCATGGGGAGAATCGGCCGAACAAGCAGGGCTGCCGTTTGCCATTGAGGAAATTGCATTCTATGGCGCCCTGCCGAATGAGTGCTGGGTATACACCGTAAAGGGCAGCGCAGGATATGACATTACGATCTGCGATATGTCCGGGAACCGCTTGGCCCAGATGGACGGCTTCCGCTTGACCGGAACGCCTGGCCCCAAGAAGCAGGCGGAAGACAAGGGGCTTATGTATGTGCGGGAGCAATGGAAGCCGGTTAAACTGGCAATTCAAGTGCCATCCATGAAACGGAGCTTGCTTATCTTCGACGACGACAACGCAAGGTTCGAGCATATAAGGGATGAGCTGAGCAAGTCATACTCTACGATTGTGCGGGTGCGTCCGGGGACTGCATTCCGTAGAACGGAATCGGGGTTTGAGCTGAACCTGGAGGAGCAGGAGGGATACCTTAGACTTTTCCAATCCCTTCGGGAGTCCAGTCTCCGTGACTTCCAGATCATGTGGTTATGGAGCGAGACGAACGCCGGTGATGCTTCCGGCAGCTATAACGTGGACCATGTACACCGCTCGGCGCAGCGCCTGCTCTGCTTCACCAAAGCAATAGCCGGTGCGGGGGGGAGTGAACAAACGAAGATTCTGTTTGCTTACACGGGGCAGCATCCGGAATGGGAGAGCTCCTGCGCAGCCGCTTTTGTCAAAAGTGTCTGCCTGGAGAGCAAGCAGGCGGTCTATAGAACGGTCCGCGTGCATGACCGGCTGCAGGCTGCGGAGCTGGCTCAACTGCTGTATCGGGAAGTAAACGCCATTCAGCAATCCTTTGCGGAGATTGCGTATACCGGCGGTATACGGATGATGCGGCTGCTGGAGGAAGCGGATATCGGCCTTCGGCTGAATGCCGATATCCGCCAGCATGCCGGGTCGTCTCCCCGCAGTCATGCACAGGAGCGGCCGGTATATGTAATCACCGGCGGAGCAGGCGGGCTGGGCCTCGTCTTCGCCCGGTATTTGGCGTCCTTGCGCCCTTGCATCCTTGTGCTGGCCGGAAGGTCGGAGCTGAATTCGGAGAAGCAAGCGGTGCTGGAACAGCTTGGGGAGACAGCCGAGATATCGTATCTGAGCTGCGACTTGTCGGACGCTGCGGATACACGCCGACTCTTTCAGATCATCGGGCAGCGGTACGGGGCCGTTCACGGTGTGATCCACGCCGCCGGAGTCACCAGGGATTCATTGGTGAAAGGGAAGTCCGAAGCAGAATTGCAGGCTGTGCTTGCGCCCAAGGTAAACGGGATCTTCCATGTGGATGAAGTCACCAAGGAAGAACCGCTTGAATTTTTTGTGGCCTTCTCTTCTATAGCGGCGGTGGCGGGAAGCCGAGGACAGGCCGACTATGCGTTCGCCAACCGTTATATGGATGAGTACATGGAGCATAGGCAGCAGTTAACGAACATCGGCCGGCGCTCCGGTGTATCGTTATCCGTGAACTGGCCTCTGTGGCAGGAGGGCGGCATGGTGATGCCCGCTGCCGTAAGCGCCAGGATGGAAGAAGAGACCGGTCTGTCGTCTCTGCAGACCGACCGGGGAGTGCGGGCCTTTGAAGCGATGCTCGGTGCCGGTTATCCCCGGCTGACGGTGGCGGAAGGACGGCTGAACAAGGTGAGAGACTGGCTGTTCCCGCCGCAGGACCTACCTGCTGCCGAAGCTTCGAGGCTGGAGGCGGATGCGGCTGCCGGCCTCCCAGGTAGGGGGGATGATCCGGCCCCGGAGCAGGTTGCTGCATTTGTGAAAGAAATGATCTCCCGGACGACAAAGGTAGCGGTGGAACGCATCCGCGATACCGATACGTTTGACCGGTATGGTATGGATTCTGTCATGCTTATGGGGATGGGGCGTGAGCTAGGGGCTGTCATCGGTGCCGATGCCCAAACCGTATTCGTCGAATACAATTCGGTGCGGCAGATAAGCGGCTGGTTGCTGAGCAATCACCGGGAGCGGCTGGCAGCTTATTTCCGGAAGGATTGTGCCGATGCAGTTGCCTCGGCTCCTTCGACTCCTTGGACGCCTTCGACCCCGGCTGCTTCGGCCAACCCTCAGCAGGTGCGGCCGGGTGCCAAAGAGGTTGCTGTAATCGGGTTAAGCGGGAAGTACCCTGAGGCGGAGACGGCCGCTGAATTCTGGAGCAATCTGAGTACAGGGAAGAATTGCATCCGGGAGGTGCCCGCCGAGCGGTGGAACGGCGATTTGTATATGAATGCCGCTGCAGACCAGCGGCACATGCGCAGCAATGGCAAGTGGGGGGGATTCATTAAAGATGTGGATCGGTTCGATCCGCTCTTTTTTAACATTTCGCCCAAGGAAGCGGTCGGTATGGACCCGCAGGAGAGAATCATGCTGGAGACGGTCTGGCACGCGCTGGAGGATGCCGGCTACTCAAGAGCAAAATTGAACCGCTTGGAGAAGGAAGGGCGGCGGGTAGGCGTATTTATCGGGGCTATGACTCAGCCGTATCCTTGGGTTGCCAAGGATAAACAGGTCGGGGCCATTCTTTCCGGTGCTTCTTATTGGTCGATTGCCAATCGAATTTCGTATTATCTGGGCATTCAGGGACCGAGTATGGCCGTGGATACCGCTTGCTCCTCTTCGCTTGCGGCGCTGCATCTGGCGGTCAACAGCTTGCGGTTGGGAGAGTGCGCGATGGCTATTGTCGGAGGCGTGAACTTAAGCCTGCATCCTTACAAGTATATAGGCTTGTCCCAGGCCAAGCTGCTGGGAAGCCACAGCAGGAGTCTCAGCATGGGCGACGGGGACGGTTATCTTCCGGGTGAAGGGGCGGGTGTCGTCATATTGAAGCTCGCCGAACCGGCGGAAGCGGACCATGATCGAATTCTCTGCAGGATCAAGGGCAGCGCCGTTAACCATAGCGGCAGAACCAGTGCCTACAAGGTTCCTTCCGGTGACGCGCAGGCGGAGCTTATCCGCCTGGCGTTGGCCGATGCGGGAGCGGAGCCTGCCACGATTGGTTATGTCGAAACGGCAGCCAACGGATCGGCGGTCGGAGATGCAATCGAAATGGATGCGCTGAAGCTTGTTTTTCAAGATTGCAGCGCGGACAGTCATGTGTGTGCCGTCGGATCGGTCAAATCCAACATCGGGCATTTGGAGGCGGCCTCCGGGATGTCCCAATTGACCAAGGTCATTATGCAACTGGTGAACCGTAAGCTCGTTCCCTCGCTTCATGCGGACAGCTTGAACCCACGGATCGACCTGACGGGCACCGTCTTGCAGATTCAACGTGAAACGGCCGATTGGGGTCGGCTGCGGCAAGACGGCGACGATGGCTTCGGCCCGGAAATACCGTTGCGCGCAGTGATCCATGCTGTCGGTGCCGGTGGAACCAATGCGGCGCTCGTTGTAGAAGAGCATCTCCCCACTCTGCAGGCAGAGCTGACACATGAGCCGGAGACAGCAGGTCCCTTCCTGTTGTTAATGTCGGCCCGAAACGCGGTGAGACTTGGCCGGGTGGCCCGCAATTTGCTGGAGTATTTGACAAGCAGCGAATACGTCTCTATGAGGGACCTTGCCTATTCGCTGGCTCTGAGGGAGCCGATGGAAGAAAGGCTGGCCCTTGTTGTGCAGGATAAGCAGGCTGCCGTCGATGCGCTGGAGCGGGTGTTGGGCGGAAGCGCAGCCGGGACCGGAATATTTGCGGGGAGTGTAGAGGAGCCGGGTATCCAATCGCGGCTAAGAGCAACTGACGTGACAACGGCCAGGTTGTCCGTCTTTGCGGAGCGGTGGGTGCACGGCATTGAGTTGGTGCTTGACGATCTGTACCCGCCGGAGGAATGCTTCATGCTGCCTCTGCCGGGTTATCCCTTCGAACGGGAAAGCTATTGGGTCGCCAGCGACTTGACTGCAGAGCAACAGCTGGAACCAGCGGCAGAGGCTGCACCGGACCGGACTGCATCAAATCAGGCTGCACCAGACCAAGTTGCACCGGACCGTGAGGTTTCGAGCGAAATCAGGGACTATCTGACGGAGCTGCTTGCGGAACTGCTGGATTTGAAGGCGGAGCAGATTAAGCCGGGCCAGCGGTTTGACAAATACGGCATGGATTCCCTGACTGCCAGCAGTATGGTAAAGGCTATCCGGCAATTTTTAGGGATAACGGTTACCCTGCCTGATTTGTTCGAGCACTACTCCATTGAGCGGCTCAGCGGCTTCTTAATGGAACGCGGTGCTCCCCAGACCTGGGAATTGCCGGAGAACCTCTTCTCCGGTAAGGATGCTACAGAAGCGGAGCCGGAAGGCGAAGCATCCTTCGACTATTACCTGAACAACTTGATTTTATCGAGTATGGAAGATAACAAGCTTCAATGGGAAGAAGCGCTGGCTTTGAAGGATATCATAAAGTCTTTTGTTGAAAGCGGTGAAACGAATGATCGAAAGAGAGATATATCAAAAGTTTGCTGACGGCCGGTTGTCGCGGGAGGAAGCCCTCAAGCTGATAGCCGGAAGCCACCGGCGCAGATCTTCACGGATAGCGCTGTCTGCTGGACAAAAGGGAATGTGGGTTGAGCATATGCTATCGCCCGGCAGCTGGGCCTATCATACTCCCGGTGCCTTTAAAGTACATGCCGGATTTAACGAGAATCTTCTCTATAAAGCGCTGGAGTATATGCTTTCGGTTCATCCTTCCCTTCGAACGGTACTGCTGCGTGAGGAAGGGGAGTTCTTCCCGTACCAGGTGACCGACAGTGCAGTGCTTCCGGCGATCAGCCGGTTCGCTGTGGCCGGATTGGCTGAAGATGAGGTCAACCGCCTGCTCCGGGAAGACATTAAGCGGCCCTTTGATCTGGAAGCGGGACCGCTCTTTCGCGCAAGTCTGTATGATGTGTCGGATGAGTACTCCCTGTTGCTGTTTACGTTCCACCATATCATTCTGGACGGCCTTTCTTCGCAGCTGTTTCTGAGCGATTTGCAGACCTGCTATGCCTCCTTGAGCCAGGGGCGCACACCGGTACTGCCGGAACGGCGTGCAGATTTCACCGATTATGTTCATTACGAACAACGTTATCTCAACAGCGATAAGGCCGGCAGGGATCGCAGCTTTTGGCTGGACCGGCTGGCTGTGCCTGTACCCGCTTTGGAGCTGCCTGTAACCGGTATGCACTCTGCCCCTTCTGCGGAAGGGGCGTCTTTTTCATTTTCGGCTCCGGAGTGGCTGGTTGCCGCCTTAAAGTCCGTACCGACATCCAAGCCGGTGACGCTGTTCTCTATAATGATGGCGGCTTATCAGCTCGTTCTTTCCCGGCTAGGCAATCAAACCGACATCTCCATCGGGACGCCGGTGGCCGGCAGACCGGAAGAGAGCTTCGATAATGTAATCGGAAATTTTATTAACATGGTTGTGATCCGCAATGATATCGATCCAGCCGATTCGCTGCTGGCCTTCATTGAGAAGGTTCACCGGACGGTGCTTGGATCCCTTGAACACAGCCAGTATCCGTACTATACATTGGCCCGCGAGCTCAATGACCAGCGTCCGTCGGGGGAACGTTTTTTGTTCCAGGCGGCGTTTTATTTTCAGAACGGCATTCAGGCAGCGGAGGATGGTATCTTCCTGGACTGTCTGCACCATATCCATCAGCTTGGGGAATTCGACCTGACGCTGGAAGTAATCGAGAAGGCTAACGGATGTCTGTTCCATCTGAAATACAATCCCGATGTGTATGCATTGGATACGGTGGAGACGTTGGCCCGCCACTATATCCGCGCGCTCGAAGCAATAGCCGGGCAAGGAGGTCTCCAGCTCTCCGGAGTTACACTGTTGTCCGAGGAAGAACGTCAGCTGCTGCTCTACGGCTGGAACGATACCGAGACGGCTTATCCGCGCAGCTTAACGTTTGTTGATCTGTTCTGTGAACAGGTCAAGCGCTCTCCCCATTCCGAAGCGGTACGCTTCCGGGAGGAAAGTCTGACCTATCTGGAGCTGTTCTGGCGTGCCAAGACGCTCGCCCTCCATCTGCAGGCCAACGGAGTTGCGAAGGGGACCTTTGTAGGCATCTACCTGAACCGTTCCCTGGATTTGCTGATGGCTTTGATTGGCGTGCAGATGGCTGGCGGTGTATACATTCCTCTGGACCCCCTATATCCAAAGGAACGGTTGGCCGATATGTTCGAGGAGAGCGCATTATCATATGTGCTGACACATTCTTCCGTCAAATCTGGCTTGCCGCAGTTTGCCGGCGCGGTACTGTGCGTGGATGGAGCGGATGCGCGGCAGGCTGCCTCTTCGGAGGAGCTGGAGCAGATAGCCCCTTTGGTATCCTTACAGCCGGACGACCCGGTATACACCATATTCACATCCGGTTCGACAGGAAAGCCCAAAGGAATTATAGTGAGCCACGTTGGACTGACCAACTTTCTGTGCTCCATGGCCCGGCAGCCCGGTTGTACGCCGGATGACAGACTGCTTGCCGTAACAACGGTCTGCTTCGATATTGCGGGACTGGAGTTGTATTTGCCGCTTATAGTTGGTGCCCAATTGGAAATAGCCCCGGAGGACATGCAGAAGGATGGCATCCTTCTGCTGGACAAGCTGGCGGAAGGCAGAATCACCATGATGCAGGCGACCCCTGCAACATGGCAAATGCTGCTTGTGGCCGGCTGGGATTCCCCCCTGCGGATCAAAATGCTGTGCGGCGGCGAAGCTCTGTCCAGGGAGTTGGCAGATCAGCTGTTGCCGCTGGGCAACGGGCTCTGGAACCTGTACGGCCCGACGGAGACTACGATATGGTCCTCTGTCAGCAAAGTGGAAAGTGCAGGCCGAATCAGCATTGGCCGGCCCATTGCGAACACGCAATTCTATGTGCTGGACGCATCGCTCCAGCCTGTGCCTGCCGGTGTCACGGGAGAGCTGTATATCGGCGGAGACGGGGTCGCCATCGGCTATTTGAACCGGGAGGAGGAAACGAAGCGCCGCTTTTTGCCTGACCCATTTCATCCGGATCGATCCTCAAGAATGTACAAGACCGGGGATTTGGCCCGTTACATGCTGGATGGCACCGTGGATTATCTTGGGCGGGCGGATTTTCAGGTCAAAATTCGGGGGTTCCGCATAGAACTGGGCGAAATCGAGAATGTGCTGCATAAGACCGGAGGCATTGCCGAAGCGGTTGTGGTGGCGCGGGACGAAGGAAATGACAAGCAGCTGACGGCATTCCTTGTTCCTCAGCATACGGACAGGATGCCGGATGTGCTGGATCTGCAAAGACAAGTCCGGCTTGTTTTGCCGGAGTATATGGTTCCTTCCCGGATCATGTATGTATCCGGTTATCCTCTGACCTTAAACCGCAAGGTGGACCGGAAGCAGCTGGCGTCCGCCGGGACGGAGCAGATTGCGCATTTGTTCGGCCTGGCCGGTTCTGTCCCGATGGACGAGCAGAGCGGGCCGGAGAAGCAACAGTTACATACCTCCGGCAGCTCGGCCCTGGATCTGCAGCCATTGGTTGAGAATGAACTGGTCCGCCTTGCCGGGATAATAAAAGCGTTGCCCGTTGAGGCGAACCTGCTGACGAACCTGGGCCAGATGGGATTTGACTCCATCTCCTTTACGGCTCTGGCAGCGCTTATCAACAAGCATTACGGTGTGAAGACGAATCCGACGCTCTTCTACAGCTATTCGACGATCCGGGACTTTGCCGGTTATTTGACGGCTGCATACCCTGGCGAAATGGCTTCCCATCACGGTGGGCAGCTTACAGATGAGCAGCGGCACGCCCAATTTCCGGCTCACGAGGCCCGGAGAGCGACGAATGAGCGGGCCGGCAGCGTGGAGGGGGAAGGCCCGGCGGCTAATGCCGGGGATATTGCCATTGTCGGCATGAGCGGCAAGCTGCCGGGTTCGGCAAATCTGGAGCAGTTCTGGCAGCAGATTGTCGCCGAACGGGATTTGATTACGGAAATTCCGGCAGACCGTTGGGACTGGAAGCAGTATTACGATGAAACCAATGAAGATCCGAACAAGTCCGTGTCCAAGTGGGGCGGATTTATTCCAGATGTCGATAAATTCGATGCCTCCTTCTTCGGAATATCACCACGGGAGGCGCAACTGATGGACCCGCAGCAGCGGATCATGCTGGAGACCGTCTGGGCAGCCTTTGAGGATGCCGGCTATAGACCTTCCATGCTCTCCGGCTCCAGAACAGGCGTATTTGTCGGAGCGACCAGCTCCGACTATGCCGAAATTCTCATGAGGGAGTCGGATATTGACCCGCATACATTATCGGGCATTGTTACAGCCGTCATCCCGAACCGCATCTCTTATTTCTATAACTTGAAAGGTCCGAGCGAACTGACCGATACGGCATGCTCCAGTTCGTTGGTGAGCGTTAACCGGGCAGTGGAAGCGATCCGCAGCGGTGCCTGCGATATGGCGCTGGCGGGCGGTGTCAATCTGATCTTGAGCCCGTTCGCCCACATTGCGCTGAGCAAGATCAATATGTTGAGCGGGGACGGACGGTGCAAGGCGTTTGATTCCTCGGCTAACGGTTATGTGCGCGGAGAAGGTTGTGCGGTTGTGTTCCTGAAGCGTATGTCGCAGGCGTTGGCCGACGGTGACCACATCTATGCGGTCATCAAGGGAACGGCGGTCAATCATGGCGGCAAGACCAACTCGCTGACTGCACCCAACAGCACTGCCCAGCAGGAATTGATTGTATCGGCCTTCCATGATGCCGGCTTTGATCCGGCAACCATCGGTTATCTGGAAGCTCACGGAACGGGAACCGCACTGGGCGATCCGATCGAAGTCAACGGAATGACGGCGGCGCTGCACCAGCTCTACCGGGAATGGGACCGGCCTGCCGCCCAAGCATCCCATTGCGGCATAGGCTCGGTCAAAACAAACATCGGACATTTGGAAGCGATGGCCGGAGTGGCCGGGCTAATCAAGGTAGTTCTGGCCTTGCATCACAAGCAGCTTCCGGGCAATCTGCATCTTCGGGAGGTTAATCCCTATCTTTCACTGGAAGGAAGCCCGTTGTATCTTGTGGGCCAGACCAGACAGTGGGAGCACCTTAAAGACGGGGCAGGCAATGACATCCCGCTGCGGGGCGGTGTCAGTTCCTTCGGGTTCGGCGGAACCAACGCCCATGTGTTGCTGGAAGAGTATGTAAGTGGACCGGCAGCAGCGCAACCGGCACAGGGCGGAGCACCGGTTATCATCGTGCTGTCTGCCAAGGGAACGACTGAATTGAAACGGCAAGCGGAGAATCTGGTCCGGTATCTGGGCGAGATGCAGGCAAGCGGGTCAACGATTCCGCTTGAGAAGATCGCCTATACGCTGCAGACGGGCCGGGAACCGCTGCAGGAGCGGCTTGCTGTGGTCGTATCGGATGCCGCTGAATTACTGGACAAGCTTGGTCTGTATTTGCAGGGAGAAGATCCGGTGCCGAACCTGTATGCATCGGCATACAGCGAAGGTCTGGAAGCGGTGCTGGACGACGGGGATTTGGCCGAGATTCTGGACAGGCTTGCATCTCAAGGCCATTGGGACAAGATCGCACGGCTATGGCTGAAGGGCTTCGAACCTAATTGGAGACGGTGGTATGTCGGGGATGGGCCGGGCAGAATTTCGTTGCCGACCTACCCGTTTCTCCGAGAATCCCACTGGGTGCCGGTACGAAACCGGAAACCGCAATACGGAACATCCTCCGGCAGCAAGGCAACCTTAACGGCTATGCTGGACCATATCGCGCCCGCACAAAGTTTGGGGGAGGGGCTGGTGTTCCGCAAAGTCTGGAGCGCTTCCCACCCGATTGTTCGTGACCACATGGTGAACGGAAAATCAGTGTTTCCGGGAACGGGATATGTGGAAATGGTCGTTGAAGCCACAGGTATGCTCGGAGATGCGCAAACATGGCGCATATCAGACATCGTGTGGCTGCAGCAACTAACCGTGGAGGAGGCTGCACTGGCAGAAGTGCATCTTTCGGTGCAGGAGGATGGCGATGCCTTCCGGTTCGAGATCGAGAGCGCCGGTCCCGATGCAAGCGGGAGCAGGCTGCATGCCAGTGGCAGCGTGTCCAGCGACAGCGGGACTGCTCACCAGGCTAAGGCTGAATTTGTGAATGTAAGTGAGATTATTGCCCGTTGTCCGCAGTACATGGACAAGCAGCGATTTTACTCGCAGATGGCAGCAGGCAGCGGCATTGTATACGGCCCCTTCTTCCAGGCTATGGAAGAGGTATGGCACAGTGCAAAGGAAGTGCTGGGACGGATTAAGCTGTCGGATGAAGCTTATGCGGAACTGGGCAGCTATACGGCCCATCCGGTATTACTGGATTGTGTGCTGCAATCTATGGGCTGCCTGTTTGATCAGAATACGGAGAAGGGAGTAGCCAAGCTGCCATTCTCCGCAGAGCAGATTCATATTATGGAGCCGCTGCGCTCCCGCGAGTATTATGTCTATGCCGTCCAAGCAGGGAAGGATGTCCACAATCTGGCGCTCCTTGATATGCAGGGCAAATTATGCGTAGCCTTCCACAACCTTGCTTCCCGCGAAATCAAAAAAGCGGAGGAACACAGTCTATATGTTCCGCAGTGGGTGATGGGCAGTTATAGTGAACGCCGGAGCAGTACGCCGATGAAGAGCGGGCGTGTGCTGCTTATCTCAGGAGAGCAAGAGGTTCCGGGCATTAGCGGTTTCACCCAGGCACTGCGGAACAAGATGCCGGATTGTCTGGAAATCCGAGTGGCGGAAGCAACCTCTATGGAGGAAGGATGCAGTTGGACCGTTGCCTATAACGATGAGGCGGCTTATCGGAGAACGGTGGAGGAGAACGGCATTGCCGAAGTCTATTTCCTTGGCGGACTTAGTGACAGCCCGGTCCCAACCGGCGAGATCGCCGATTGGGAAGCAAGGCAAAGCTGCGGGGTTGTGGCGCTGTTCCATCTAGTTAAGGCCATTGGTCACATCCGGGGTATCCGGCTCACTGTTGTAACGAATGGTATCTTCGAGGTTCTGCCCGGCGAGTCAACGAATCCGGTACACGCTGCCATAAGCGGTTTCTTAAAAAGCGCAGCACTGGAGTACCCCGGCCTGTCCCTGCTGCTGGCGGATCTTCCGCAGCAGGGCTGTCCGAATGCGGCAGCAAGCAGCGAGACTGCACATGCGTTTCTGGAAGCAGCAGCGTCGGGGGCAGCGGGAGAGCTTGCCGTTCGCCGCGGCAAGCTGTATACCCGCAGGATCATCGGCCTTGATCTTCCGTCCGGCGACGGCCTCGCTTTCCGGAACCGGGGAGTATACTGGATTGCCGGCGCGGGCGGAATCGGTTGGGAACTGGGGCTGCACCTGGGCAGAACGGTCCAGGCCCGGCTGATTCTGACGGGACGCAGCCGGTTGACGGAAGAGATGGAGCAGAAGCTTGCCGATATCCGCCGGGCGGGGGGAGAGGCTGTCTACATTCAGGCCGATCTTACCGATCCGTCCGCTCTCACAGCGGCAATAGAACAGGCCCGTGTGTTATACGGCTCCCTCCACGGAGTGTTCCATTCGGCAATGGTGCTTCAAGATATGAGAATTGAGAACATGAACGAGGATCACCTGATAAGTGTACTTGCTCCGAAGCTGACAGGTTCTGTTGCTCTGGGCGAAGCCTGTATGGATGTTCCGCTGGATTTTATGGTCTTGTTCTCTTCCACGAATTCGCTTCTGGGCAATCAAGGCCAGAGCAATTACAGTGCGGCTAGTTCCTTTCAGGACGCGTTCTCGATCTGGCTGGGCGCCAAGACCGCTTATCCGGTGAAGGTAATCAATTGGAGCTTCTGGGGCAATGTCGGGGCCGTGGCATCGGATGGATACCGCAGTTTGCTCACGGAAGCCGGTCTGCTTCCCATTGATACGGCTGAGGGTATGAAGACGATCGGCAGAGCGCTGGCTCAGCCGGTCCCGCAGGTGCTGATGTTCAAAGCCAAACCATTTCTAATCCATAAGCTGGGATTCGACAATAACATCCGTGCCAAGGTATATCCTGCCCGGCTGCCGTCCGTGATTCAGGAGATCAGCTTGGATTCGGGATCACGCAAGCACGGGATGGAGCAGATAGATTTCTTGAAAAACGGATTTAAGGAGCTGGAACGATTCGGCCTGCTGGCCCTGTGGCTGTACTTCAGGGAGAGTCTGTTTCCGGCAGCGGGTGAACGCTACGGTAGACAGGAGCTGCTGAAGGCCCTTGGCATTGTGCCAAAGTATGAGCAGCTGTTCGACGCATTGCTGGATATGCTCGAACGGGGCGGCTTAATGGTCAGGGACGGGGATGAGGTCGTTGTCTCCTCCTTGGCGGAGGATGAACAATTCCGGGTTGCCGCCGGCAATCTGACAGCGCTCAAGACTTCGCTTGAGCAGGCCTACCCGACGCTGGCACCGTACTTTCATTTGACCTGGCAATGTGTGGCCCACTACACGGAAGTGCTCAGCGGCCGGAAGGATTATGTCGAGATTATGTTCCCCGGCGGCTCTAAGGAACTGGTCCAGAACATTTACCGGGGCAACCTGATTATTGATTATTACAACGGGCTGGTTGCCGATGCAGTCTGCAGCTATATCCGTAAGCGAAGAGATGTCGGAGACGGCTCACCGGTCCGAATTCTGGAGATCGGAGCGGGTACAGGCGGCACGAGCGCCATTGTCCTGGACCGGCTGGATCGGCTGGACGGGCCGCGCGGCCCGATCGAATATGTATATTCGGACATTTCGGCAAGCTTCACGGCCTATGGCGAAGAGACTTACGGCGGCCGGTACAGCGATGTTCGCTTTCAGGTCCTCGACATCGAGAAGGAGCCTGGCGGCCAGGGATTCACAGAGGACAGCTTCGATGTCATTCTGGCAACGAATGTGCTGCATGCGACGGGATCGGTGGAGCGGACGCTGCGGAATATGAAGGGTCTGCTCAAAAACAAGGGCATCGTTGTGATCAACGAGATTACCAAATTCCAGAATTTCTCCACCTTGACCTTCGGTCTGACGGGAGGATGGTGGAATTTCACCGATTCGGGGCGGATCAAGGGCTCCCCGCTGTTAAGCGCCGAAGCCTGGGAAGAATGCTTGAACCGCAACGGATATACTCATGTCAGTATTTACGGGCTGGCAGACGTTGACGGGGTAAACGATCAATCCGTCATCCTGGCGGAAGGAAACGGCGTGTTCATTAATGAAGGGGCGGAGCAGCCTGCGGCAGAGCGGGCCGAGCAGGCATTGGCGGAGAGCCCCCCGGTTGTGAAGAATCAACCGAAGCCTGCTTCGCTGCCGGGAACCATGTCCCCAAGCCCGGCAGCGGGCGCGGTTACGGTCACCGGTAACGGGATGACGGACGAGCAACTCTACCATTGCGCCTGCCAATATATTAAACAGCTGCTGTCCCGCAAACTGAAAATTGATACTGACAAAATCGGGGAGCAGACGTTATTTGATAAGCTTGGTGTCGATTCTCTCATTATTATCGAGTTGAACAAGGAGCTGGCGAAGGATTTCGGCAAGCTTCCGTCCACGCTGTTCTTTGAGCATGTTACCGTAGAAGCGCTGGCTGTCTACTTGGCAAGGGAGCATAGGGCGAAGATGACGGAAAGGTTCGGCGTGAAGCCTGGTCCACAGACCCCGTCCCCGGTCGGTTCGTTGTTTGCTCTGAAGAACGAGCAACCAGCCGGAATGACGGAGACAGCTCCTGCAGCTGCCACGGAGATGCATGCAACAGCGGTGTCCGACGCCACTGAAATGTCTTCAACAACGTTGTCCGACGTCATTGAAATGCCTACAACAGCGGTGTCCAATGCCACTGAAACGCCTTCAACAGCGGTGTCCAATGCCACTGACATTGCCATCATCGGTGTATCAGGCCGTTATCCCTTAGCCGAAACGCTGGACGAGTTCTGGGACAATCTGAAGCAGGGGCGCAACTGTGTTACAGAGGTGCCGGGGGACCGTTGGGACTGGGAGCGTTATTATGATCCCGATAACCGTGAGCAAGGAAAAGGAAGCAGCAAATGGGGCGGATTTATCCGGGATGTGGACAAGTTCGATGCAGCGCTGTTTCATATTCCGGACGACCATGCCAGAGAGATGGACCCTCAGGAAAGACTGTTCCTGGAAACGACCTGGTCGCTCCTTGAGGATGCGGGCTATCCGGGACAGAAGCTGGCGGACAAGGGCGATAAAGTTGGGGTATTCGTCGGTGCGATGTACGGCGCTTACGGACAGCTTGCGACCAGTGCATGGGAGAAAGGCACGGCGACCAACGCCCAATCCGCTTACTGGATTATTGCCAACCGGACCTCTCATTTCTTCAACTTTACCGGTCCCAGCATCGCGGTCGATACGGCCTGTTCTTCTTCGCTGACAGCCATTCACTATGCCTGCGCAAGCCTGGTGAACGGAGACTGCAATGTGGCGGTAGCCGGCGGGATCAATCTCATTCTGCATCCGAGACAGCATGTACGTCTGGCCAACCTGAACAATCTGGCCGGATCGGATCGGAACCGCTCCTTCGGCGAAGGGGCCGACGGTTTTGTCGAGGGCGAAGGCATCGGGGCCATTCTGTTGAAGCCGCTGAATCAGGCAGTCCGCGACAACGACTATATCTATGGAGTGATTAAAGGTACGGCCATCAACAGCGGCGGGCAATCGAGCAGCTTCACCACGCCGAGTCTAAGTGCTCAGACAGAGGTGGTGGAGCAAGCATTACGGCGGTCCGGCGTAGATCCGGAGAGTATCAGTTATGTGGACGCTCATGCGACCGGAACGGCCTTGGGAGATCCGCTCGAAGTTCGGGCACTGAGCATCGCGTATTCCAGATTCACCTCCAAGAAAAGCTATTGCTCTATCGGATCTGTCAAATCCAATATCGGCCATCTGGAGGCGTCATCGGGCATATCCGCAATGACCAAGGTGCTGCTGCAGATGAGATACGGCAAGCTTGCACCGAGCATCCACACCGACAGGATCAACCCGTACATTGCATTCGAGGGTTCACCGTTCTATCTGCAGCGGGAGCTGACGGAATGGAGCCGTCCGGTAATTCTGGAGAACGGGGAGCGGAAGACTCTTCCGCGCAGAGCGGGAATCAGCTCCTTCGGGGCGGGCGGCTCCAATGCGCATGTCATTGTGGAGGAATACAGGAAGGAAGCTGTGGCAGCGTACAGTACAGAACCGGTGCTCATTGTGTTGTCGGCTCGCCAAGAGAGCAGTCTGCTGGCGTATGCGGAAGCACTTCAGCGGTTTATTGCGCGACGGCTGACGCCGGAAGCGGAAGAAGTCTTGTCGCTGGAGCGGATTGCTTACACACTGCAGACGGGCCGCGCGGAGATGAAGGAACGGCTTGCCTTTGTTGCGGCTGATCTGACGGAGTTGACCGGGAAGCTGGCCTTGATTGGCAGAGGAGAACCGGTGCAAGGCCTGTTCAGAGGCAGTGCGGGCCAACCCTCCGAAAGAGAAGCGCCGGCTGACATAAGCCTGGAAACAATGGCCTCGCATTGGGTGGCAGGCGGACAGGTAAGCTGGGAAGCGTTGTATCGGAATAGCCGGAAGCCGGACCGTCTGCCGCTCCCGACCTACTGCTTTGACCGTCAGCGATACTGGCTGGCGGATGGCTGGGCGAGGGATGAAGTGCCGGACCGTCCCGCTTATACGGCGACCTACCATTACAACGAGCCTTACTTGAGGGATCATTTGTCTATGGGCAGACGCACCTTGTTGGGGGTGACTTACTGTAGCCTGGCCTACGAAGCATTCAGGCACTCCACGCCGGATGCTCCAGGGTTGCAGATCCGGGGCATGCTTTTTCAGGAGCCGGTTGAAGTGCCGGAGGGTGAACAGGTTGAAATAACGTCCCGTATCGCTGCGGAGGACGGTAAGCTGTATGCGGACAGTCTGTTTCAATATAACGGATCGGGACCGCAGCGTCTGGCATCGCGGGGAGAAGTGGTTGCCGATGTTGTTGCAAGAAGTCGGAGCATTACGATTCCATCCTTCTCGGAGCATGAGGCGCTGCCGGGCTCTTCGTTGTATGAAGCCAAGCCGGGGGTATACGGACCATCGCTCTTTACCGTCAGAACAATTATCGTCTCCCATGCGGCCAGAACGGTATGGGGACAGCTGGCGCTCACGGCTGAGATGAGACAGGATCAGCGGGCATATGCAGTTCATCCGGCCTTGCTGGACGGTGCGGTTCTGTGCCGCCTTGCATTGCTGCCTCATGGAGAGAAGGATGCGCTGATTCCGCTGATGGTCAAGCAGATGTATATCTTCGGCGCTTTGCCGGATGAGTGCTTTTGCCAGGTGCGGGAAGTGAGGACGAATGCGGAGCTGTGGGAAGGCGATATTGAATGGGCGGATGCCGACGGACAGGTTCTTGTGGCGATGAAGGGCTTTGTCTGCAAAAGAATAAGACCGGACAAGAATCTGCCGGAAGGCCCGGCAAACGGGAGGAGCATAAGCGGTACCATGAAACAGCATACATTGACCCCGGATAAGCTTTTGGCGGAGGTACAAATGTACTTGACCGGTAAAATCGCCGGTTTGCTTCAGGAGAACCCGTCTGAAATGGATACGGCCTGCCACTTTATGTCCATGGGCATCGAATCGGGAGATTTAATCGCACTGGCCCAGGAGCTGCAAAGCAAGCTGGACCTTCCGGTTTACCCGACCTTGTTCTTTGAATATCCGAATATAGAAGAATTGGCAGTGTACTTGACCAGGGAGCATGGAGACAAGCTCACCGTCTTGCTGCCATTCGGGCAGGAGCTTGAACGGATTCATCCTGCCACAGCAGCACAGCCGGAGGCCGAAGCAGCCGGAGCGAGAGAGGATAGCGGCTCTGCTGTAGCCGATTCCGAATCTTCTTCCCCGGCCGATGAACCGGTTGCGATTATCGGCATCAGCGGCTACATGCCTCAATCGGACAATCTGACTGATTTCTGGAACAAGCTTGTCCGCATGGATAGCATGGTGACGGAGATCCCGCCGGACCGCTGGGATTGGCGCGAGCATTTTAAGGAATCGACGGAGGACAGGGATAAGACCAAAGTAATCTGGGGCGGCTTCATGAAGGATGTGGACAAGTTCGATCCCGGATTCTTCGGGATGTCGCCCAGGGAAGCCAGTCTGATGGACCCCCAGCAGCGGCTCAGCCTGGAGCTGGTCTGGAGTGCAATCGAGGATGCGGGCTATAACCCCAGAGAATTGTCGGGCAGCCGGACCAGCGTTTTTATCGGGGTAGCCGGACACGATTACAGCGACGTTCTGGCAGAGGGAAGGATTGAGAGCCGGGCCCAGGCTTTAACCGGCAATGCCCACAATGTATTGACCGGTCGCATCTCGTACCTGCTGAATTTACACGGGCCGAGCGAGCCGATAGACACGGCATGCTCAAGCTCACTGGTTGCCGTTCACCGGGCAGTGGAGAGTCTGCGCAGCGGCGACTGCGAGCTGGCGATTGCCGGAGGGGTTAATGTCATTACCAGCCCATCGCTCTACATTTCCTTCGACAACGTAGGCATTCTCAGTCAGGACGGAACATGCAGAACCTTCGATCAAGCCGCAGAAGGTACAGTCCGGGGAGAAGGCGCGGGCATTCTCCTGCTGAAGCCGCTTAGCCGGGCAATCCGCGACGGTGACCGGATCTACGGGCTTGTCCGCGGTTCGGCGATCAATCATGGCGGACGCTCAAGCTCGCTGACGGCCCCCAATCCGAACGCCCAGGCAGATGTAGTCTCGATGGCGCACCGCAAGGCGAAGCTGGACCCGGCGACCATCGGCTATGTGGAGGCCCATGGCACCGGCACGAAGCTCGGAGATCCGGTCGAGGTCAACGGCTTGAAGCGGGCCTTCAAGCAGCTGTATGAAGACTGGGGGCATGATGCCAGGGCAGCGGCCAAACATTGCGCCGTCGGTGCCCTGAAGCCGAACATCGGACATTTGGAGACGGCATCCGGCATTGCTGGGATGATTAAGATCCTGCTGGCGATGAAGCATCAGACCTTGCCGGGATTGGCCAATTACAGCGTAAGGAACCCTTATATTCAGCTGGATGACAGCCCCTTGTACTTGGTGGAGAAGACACAGCCATGGGCCCGCTTGAAGGATTCGGATGGACAGGAGCTTCCTTACCGGGCAGGCATCAGCGCCTTCGGCTTCAGCGGTGTGAATGCCCATGTTGTGCTTGAAGAATTCGTGCCTGAACCGGGAACAACGGCACCTGCAGCGGAAGAGGAAGGTGAGCAACTGATCGTATTGTCCGCCCGGAGTGAAGACCGTCTTTTGGCTTACGCCGCTTCCCTCCATGCCTTCCTCATCGGCAGTATGGATTCCGCGGAACCGGCGGCAACTGAACGGAAGGACAGTCGCCTCATGGATGAGGTGAAGCGTCTACTGGCAGATGGCCTGAACGTCTCGCCGGAGGATCTGGAGGAAGACATGACGCTGGCCGAATGCGGATTGGACCCCATTACGATAGACGGCTTCCTCCGGAAGCTTGAAGCCAGATATGGATCACAGGTGCTTGAGCAGGATATTGTGCTTGAGCACAGTCTGAAGCAGATTTCGGCTATAGTCCGGTTCTCCGGCACCGCAACAAGGCCGGAGAACGGCCGGACCTCCGGCCCGCTTTCTCTTCGGGATGTGGCCTACACCTTGCAAACGGGAAGAGAGGCCATGGAAGAACGGCTTGCCTTGATTGTCAACTCCGTCGATGAGCTTGCAAGCAAGCTGGAGCTTATTGCCGAGGGAAGATCGGTGGCAGGCAGAATCTACAGGGACAGCTGCAAGCAGCCGGGGCAAACCGCCAATTGGCGGACCGAGGATGGCTTGGATCAGCTTGCCCGGTCCTGGACGGCGGGCGGCACCTATGACTGGAGAAGGTTGTATGCGAATCCAAGTCCGCGCAAAGTTTCGCTGCCCGCCTACCCCTTTGCCCGCAAGCGGTACTGGGTGAACAGAAGCGAGCGCGGGCTTAACGAGCAGCGGGCAGAGCATAGCCGCCTGGGCGCCTTGCTTGATTCCAACCTGTCTACTTTCGGGGATCAGCTTTACCGAAAAGTGTATGATCCATCCGAGTTCTATTTGAAGGATCATATTGTGAACCAGCGGATGATTCTTCCGGGTGTCGTCTATCTGGAGATGGCCCGTTCGGCCGGGGCCTTATCGAGTCCCGGACAGAAGGTAACCGGGCTTAGAAATGTTGTGTGGACCCAGCCATTGGAATTGACCGGCGAACCGAAGGAAACCGGCATCAGGCTGCGGAAAACAGACAAGGCTGCCGAATATGAGATTGTATCCGAGCAAGGGGCCGTATACTCCCAGGGGGAAGTTGCATATGATGCGTACCCGGAAGTAACCGGCGGGTCGGTGGCCATTGAGCAGGTTCTTGCCCGGTGTACTGAAAAGGTCGAGCATCCGAGGCTCTACTCCCTGTTTGAAGCAGCGGGCTTCCGCTACGGGCCCAGCTTCAAGCCGGTTCATGGCTTGAACTGCAACCGGACGGAAGCCTTGTCCCGGATTTCCGTCCCTGAGCCGCTGAGAGAGAATATGGACGACTTCTTGCTGCATCCGGTGCTGCTGGAGGGTGCCTTGCAAACGGCCGGATTTCTGGTGCATCACGGACTGGAAACGGCCTCCCCATACATTCCGTTTGCGCTGGGCAGCCTGGAGATACACAGCAGACTTACGCCGGATTGCTGGGCTTATGCCGCCTTTGCGCCGGAACAGGAGAGCGGCGGTGTAAGAAAGCTGGAGGTGGCTATTGTGGATGAGTCCGGCAGGGTGTTAATCCGAATGAAGGATTATATGGTACGGCCGTTATCGAAGGACAAGCCGTCAGTGCGGACATCGCCGGTAGCTGATGTCCCGGTGGCTCAAGCCGAGGAGCGGAATGCAGATGCGCTGCTTGCTTATCTGCGTGAGGAGCTGACCGGCATTCTGGCCGGGATGGTGAATATTCCGGCTGCGGACATATCCGCGACCCGTGACTGGAGCCAGTATGGCATCGAATCGATTCTGTTGACGGAGCTCTCCGGTTTGATTAATGCCAGACTGCATCTGGAGACCACACCCGCTCTTTTCTTCGAGGTGAACGATTTGACTGTCGATAATGTAGCCGGTCATCTGCTCGCCAAGAAGAGGGGAGCACTAGAAGAGCGTCTCAAGGAAAGTGAGCTGCAGCAGATCCGTCAGGAGCATGAACTATCGCGGCTAACCGTTGCAACAGCCTCCTCCCCGGAATACGCCGGCGAAACCGTTCTTTCCTCCGTAAGTGATGAAGGGGGAGCAGAACCGATAGCGATTATTGGCATCGGCGGAAGAATGCCGCAGTCAGACAATCTCGATGCGTTCTGGGAGCATTTACGGGAAGGGCGCGACCTGATTACGGAAATCCCTCCGGACCGGTTCGATTGGCGGGATTACTATGGCGACCCCCGGAAAGAAGCCAACAAGACGAACAGCAGATGGGGAGGTTTTTTAGAGGAGGTCGATAAGTTTGACGCGGCTTTCTTCAATTTAACCCCTGCCGAAGCCAAGTACATGGACCCGCAGCAACGGCTCTTTTTTGAGACCGTATGGGAGACGATCGAGGATGCGGGGTATAAGCCCCGCAATCTGTCCGGCAGCCGGACCGGTGTATATGTGGGGGTGTCCAACGGGGACTATTCGGAGGTTCTGGCCAAAAGTCCGGTGGATGCCTTGACGATGACGGGGAACAATCATCCGATGATTCCGAATAAAATCTCCTATCATTTTGGCTTCACTGGACCGAGTGAGCCGATTGACACGTTATGCTCCAGTTCGCTTGTGGCGATTCACCGGGCAGTGGAGGATATCCGCAGCGGCCGCTGTGATCTGGCCATTGCCGGCGGGATCAACGTTATCCTGAGTCCCAAGCTGTACATCAGCTACAGCAATGCGGATATGCTCAGCCCGGACGGCCGCTGCAAAACATTTGCGAAGGACGCCAACGGCTTTGTCCGGGGGGAAGGAGTCGGAGCGCTCCTGCTTAAGACGCTCAGCCGGGCGGAGGCAGAGGGTGACCGGATCTATGCGGTAATTCGGGGAAATGCGGTTAACCATTGCGGGCGCTCCAAATCCCTGACTTCACCGAACCCGCTGGCCCAAGCCGAAGTGATTAAAGCCGCTTACGGTAAGGCGGCCATAGATCCGTCTACGGTTACGTATATTGAAACGCATGGCACCGGAACCCCGCTGGGCGACCCTGTAGAGATTAACGCGCTCAAGCTGGCTTTTGAAGAGCTGTATGACCAATGGGGCATTCGTCCTGGAGAAGTTCCGCATTGCGGACTGGGCTCTGTCAAAACAAACATAGGACATCTTGAATCTGGGGCGGGCATAGCGGGGGTATTGAAAATTCTGCTTGCCCTTAAACATAAGACCCTTCCGGCAAGCCTTCATGTGAAGGAGATAAATCCGTATATTGATGTGAAGCATAGCCCGTTCTATATCCTGGAGCAGAGCCGGCCTTGGAGCCGGCTCCGGGACGGAGAGGGGCACCCGGTTCCCCGCAGAGCGGGAGTCAGCTCATTTGGAGCAGGCGGGGTAAATGCCCATCTGGTCTTTGAGGAATATGTGAAGCAAGATGCGCCCAAGTCTGCAGACATCTCCCGCTCCGGGACTGCCGGCAGCCAGATCTTCGTTCTGTCCGCGAGGAACGAAGAGCGGCTCCTTGCCTACGCCGAGCGGGTGCTGCAGGAGCTTGGCCGGACAGAAGCGGATTTGGAGGATATTGCTTTTACGTCCCAGACGGCAAGGGAAGAGCTGGAGGTGCGCTTCTCCGCCGTTGCAGAAGATAGGCATGCACTGGTTCACAAACTTCAGCAGTTTATCCGCGGTGGAACCGGCGACTGGTACAGAGGAAGCATCTATGACGAGGACAATCTGACAAACGCCGGTGCTGCGGAACAGGCTATGATCCAGGAATGGATAGAGCGGTATAATCCGGGGGAGCTTGCGGCTCATTGGGTGAAGGGAGCAAGAATTGACTGGAGGTTGCTACATACGTCGTCGGCACGCTCACGGGTAGCTTTTCCGACATATCCGTTCCAGAAAGAACGTCATTGGATAGACGGAACAGACAGCATCAAATGGCTGTACGGGATACCAAGTTCCGGTGGAGCAGGCGCTGAGGGGGGAGAGGTTAAGTTAACGGAGGCAGGCGGCAACCATCCGCTGTATACGGCCAATACCTCAACCTTGCGGCAGGTAAAATTTCTTTCGACACTCCGCAGCACCGCCCCGTTCATCCGGGATCACCGCATACACGGCGGCATGATTGCTCCCGGTGTCATCTACCTGGAGATGGCCAGAGCGCTGGGTGAACTCGCCGCCGAACAAGCGGTTGCGGGATTGCAGGATGTGGTATGGGTTCAGCCGTTGACCGTGCCGGAGGGGGGCAGAGAGCTGTCTGTTTCCTTCTCCGGGCTTGAACGGGATTCGGAAAGGCTTAACTTTGTAATCTCCAGCCTGCAGGCAGACGGGAGCGAAATCGTTCATTGTCAGGGCCGGGTTCTGCTGGGGAGGCAGAGCCGTAAGGAGCCCGACAATCTGCCGCTTGCAGAGCTTATTCGCCAATGCGGCTCAGAAGAGACGGGGAAGGATTTCTACGAGCAGGCGCAGCGGAAGGGTTTCTCCTACGGTCCCGCTATGCGAAGTATCCAAAAAGTGCATAAAAATGAAATGAAAGCGCTCTCCAATTGGATTATACCTAAAGAGTGTAGGTCTTGGGATGCAAAGTATATGCTGCACCCGTCGATTATGGATGGCGCGCTGCAAAGCACAATGGTCTCCGGACTTGAAGAAGCCGGCGATACGGCATATCTGCCCTTCAGCCTGGCAGAGCTGTATTGGTACCGTCCGCTGCCGGAGAAAGGGTACGTGTATGTAACTCCGGCAGGTGCAGGCGGCTTGGATGCAGCGGTCGGGCAGACCTTCAAGAAATATCATATTCGGCTGCTTGACGAAGCGGGCCGTGTCTGCGCAGAGTTTACGGACTTTGCCAAAAAAGCGGCATCCCTTCAGCCTGGACCGCAGCATACGGACAGCTTCCTGTTCACCCGCAGCCGTTGGATCGAAGCGCCGTTGAATGGGGATGGCAGAGAGGAGCGGCCGAGAACTGCCGTCGTATTCGTATCCGGCGAAGAGGCCTTGCTTCAGGTCAAGGATAAGCTGCCTGGTATCGAATGCCTGATTGCCGTTATGCCCGGAACTGAATTTGCGGCATGCGGCAAGCTGGAGTACCGGATCAATCCGGTGAACCGCCGGGATTATGAGGCTCTCTGGAGAGTGCTGCAGGAGCGGGGAATACAGCCGGACAGCCTGCTGAGCATGCTGACGGATGGCCAGGCCGGGCTGTCTGCTGTAGAGTCCGGGTTCTATTCACTGGCCTATATGATGCAGTCCTTTGGACAAATCATGAAGCCGCTGCCGCTGCAGCTTGTGTTCGCCTATCCGGTCCACCGGGAACCGCAGGAGACCGAGGTATACCACGCCGCTGCAAGCGCGCTGCTCAAAAGTATGGCGCTGGAGAACCGCCTGCTGGCGTGCATTTCCTTAAGCTCAGACCAGCCGGATCTTCTGGCTGCACAAGCGGCTGCGGAGCTAAGGCGGGAAGCGAAGCCGGCTGCGGTAGAAGTAGTCCGTTATCAGAATGGGCGCAGGCTGACCGGCAAGCTGATCGAATGCGGCCTTCCCCTCAACGGAAAGGGGCCGTCGCCGTTCCGTAACGGCGGGGTCTATATTATCAGCGGCGGCTTAGGGGGCGTAGGCCGGTTGGTGTGCAAGCATCTGTTGTCGGTCTATCAAGCCCGGATAGTCGTGTTTGGCCGTTCTCCGCTCGATGGGGAGAAGGAGCGGGAGCTGCGGGAGCTGGAGGAGCTGGGCGGCGAAATCCTGTATTGGAACAAGGATATTACCAACGGAAGCGATGTGGCCTTCGTCATCGAAGAAACGATACGGTGTTTCGGAAGCATCCATGGTGTGCTGCACCTGGCCGGGACAATCCGCGATGCTTATTTGACGCATAAAACTGAAGAGCAAATGCGGCAGGTGCTCGCTCCCAAAATCGATGGACTCCTCCATCTGGACACGTATACCCGTGACCTGCCGCTTGACTTGTTTGTCCTCTTCTCTTCGATTTCAGGCCAGATAGGGAATGTGGGACAAAGCGATTATGCTTATGCCAACCACTTTTTGGATCACTTTGCGGTATGGAGGGAGAGCCTTCGCCGGAAGGGGCAGCGTCACGGCAAATCGTTATCTGTCAACTGGCCGCTTTGGCGCGACGGGGGAATGACGATAGATGCTTCCGCCGAAAAACAGATGCTGGAGCTGACGGGCATGGGAGCGATGGACACCGCTTCAGCCTGCAGCATCCTGGAGGCGGGGCTTCATTCCGGGGAAGCCCATGTTACTGTGTTCAGCGGGAACCGGAATCAAATCGCAGCCGTGTTTGGCATCGGCAGAGCAGAGCAAGGTCCGGCTGCGGCCAACGTTGCCGTCCCTGCCCCTGCGGAGGCCGCTGATCTGTCGGCAGAAGCCGTCAGCCGGGAGGCGGCCGATTCGACTGGCTTGCGGGAGCGGACGCTGCATATGCTGACAGAGGTATTTGCCAAGATCAGCGGGATTGCGGTCGATACCTTCCAGGAGCGGGTTCCCTTCGAAAGGTACGGCCTTGATTCCATCATGCTCATGAAAGTCAGCACGGAGTTGGAGGCTTACCTTCCTTCTATGTCCAAGGTGATGTTTTTTGAGCTGCAGACCTTGGGCCAACTGGCAGATTATTTTACCGAGCATTATGAGCTGCCGTTGCGGGAGCATCTGGATATGCTGCATGAAGCTGCTGTGGCAGCCGAACCGCCGACTGATGTGCATGTGCCGGCCGAAGCTGCAGAACCGACGTTCCCGGATTATACCGGACAGCATAACGTTGTTCAGCCGGCAGACCGGCGTGACGGTCAGGAGATTGCGATCGTAGGCGTGAGCGGCAAGTATCCCTCTGCAGCGGACCTGGATGAATTCTGGGAGCGGTTGAAAAGCGGGACCAACTGTATTACCGAGGTGCCGCAGGAGCGGTGGGACGGAGACATTTATTATGATGCCGACCAGGAGGTTCAGGGGAAAAGCTATTCCAAATGGGGCGGTTTCATCGACGGTGTAGACCGGTTTGATCCGTTGTTCTTTAATATTTCTCCGGCAGAGGCGGAGCTGATGGACCCGCAGGAACGCCTGATGCTGGAGACGGTCTGGGCAACGATGGAAGACGCAGGTTATACAAGAGAAACGCTGGGAAGCTCTGTGGGCGTGTTCGTGGGTACGATGTACAAGCATTATCCTTGGGCAGCCAGACATTTGGAGGTTGGGAGCCTGCTCGCCAGCACCTCCTATTGGTCGATCGCGAACCGGATCTCCTATTTCTTTAACTTTCAGGCGCCGAGCATGGTGATTGATACGGCTTGCTCGTCTTCCCTGAATGCTATACACCTGGCCTGTGAGAGCATCAGGCGGGGAGAATGCTTGAGCGCCGTTGCCGGAGGCATCAATCTGACATTGTTGCCTGACAAGTATTTGGGGCTGAGCCAGACCCGGATGATCGGAAGCGCCGACCGCAGCAAAAGCTTAAGCGACGGTGACGGCTACGTCATGGGGGAAGGGGCGGGAGCCGTACTTCTGAAGCCGTTGTCCGAGGCGGTCAAAGACGGCGATGTCATTTATGGCGTCATCAAGAGCAGTTGCTCCAATCATGGAGGGAAAACGAACAGCTTCACCATGCCAAACCCCAATGCGCAGGCAGCGCTCGTAACGAGAGCCGTGCAAGAGGCCGGCATTCCGATAGACACGCTTCGTTATGTGGAATCTGCCGCCAATGGTTCACCGCTTGGCGATATGATCGAGATCCATGCCCTTATCAAAGCGCTTAAGGAGTTGGGCAGCCGACCGGGCAGTATTTCGCTCGGAACGGTGAAGGCCAATATCGGCCATTTGGAAGCGGCCTCGGGGATCTCCCAGCTGACGAAGGTGCTGCTGCAGATGAAACACAGAACCTTGGTGCCGACCATCAGCGCCGATCCGTTGAATCCGGATATTAAGCTTGAGGGTTCGCCGCTATACCTTCAACAATCGCTCCAGGAATGGGAGCCTTCCCCCGGTGAGCCTCTCCGCTCATTGATCGTTTCATTCGGTGCCGGAGGCTCCAATGCCGCACTGGTCGTGGAAGAGTACAGGGTAGCTCAGCCTGGCGGCAGCGAAAGAGCGGATACCTGGCCGCTGTTGTTCGTATGGTCAGCCAAGAATGATGAGCGGCTCATGGAGCATACGCGCCGAATGTACAGCTTCATCGCGAATCATCCAAGCCTACCGGCTGCGGATATCGCTTATACGCTGCTGAGCGGACGCGAAGGGATGGAGAGCAGAGTGGCAATCGTTGCAGAGAGCAGAGCGGATCTGCTGAAGAAGCTGGAGCTTGTCCTGGAGGGAAGCCGCCGCAAGTGGGGGATTTATTACGGAACACTCGACCCTATGGACGGGATATCCGGGAAGGAGGAGGCAGACGATGTGCAGCGGGCTTGGGAACGCGGAGATCTGGGTGGGCTCGCACAGATGTGGGTGAACGGTGCGCAGATCGAAGCCCGCTCGTTCCCGCAGCTGAGTCAGGCCCGCCGTGTTCCGCTGCCGTCGTACCCTTTTGAGCGTAAACGCTGCTGGATTACAGAATCATGGACAGGTGCAGAGCCGGGCGGCAGGATCGCTCCCCCGGAAGAGGTGGCAGCGGGCAGCAAGCCTGAACGGCCTGAAGGATACACACTTCCAGAGCTGGTGAAACAGTTGGTCGCCGATATTGTCAAAATTCCGGTTGAAGAGCTAGATGCCGATTTGCCGTTCCACAGGTTTGGTTTTGACTCGTTAAGCGGAATGCGCTTTGTAAATAAACTGAAAGAACGGCTTGGGACAAAAATACCGGTCAGCGCCTTGTACGAACATCCGACCGTTCATAAGCTGGCGCAACATTTAGCGGATGAAGGGATCTGGAGCAGCAACGGATTGACCGAAGCTGACCAGCGCAGAGAAGGTGGCAGCGATGGTGCAGCGGAGGTGTTCCGCATGCTGCTTGCGGGGGTAAAAGCGGGAAGACTTACCGCAGCCGAAGCAAGCAGGCTCCACCAAAAGCTTGTCAAAACTGAAACGAGAGGTGGCTCTAAGCGAGATGAAGCTTGAAGATTTGTACCAGTTGGCATCGGAGCTGTCTGACGAAGAAGCATTGGAGATGTGCAGACAAGAATCGTGGGAAGCCGCTGAACCGGAGCGGGACGAAGCAGCGGGATACCCTTTATCCGAAGGACAAAAAGCGTTATGGGTCATCTATCAGCTCTCCAGGGACAATTACGCGTACAATACGCCCTTGGTCTTCCGGTTGCGGCCGGAAGCCGATCTTCCGGCACTGAAGCGGGCGGTTGGCCGTCTGGTGAAGCGCCGGACCATCCTGTCAACCCGGATTGCCGTCACAGACGGCAATCCGTTGCAACATACGGATACCGGGCTGCCAATCGATATGCTGGAGCAGGACACCGCCCGGATGACGGAGGCGCAGCTGGAGGTCTTGTTGAAGGAGGAGGCACGAAGCCCGTTTGAGCTGGAGAACGGTCCGCTGTTCAAGGTACGGCTGTATCGGCGGCCGGATGGTGCGCATTTGTTATTTTTCAACATCCACCACATCATATTTGACGGAATATCTTCCCAGATTCTTGTAGAGGAGCTGGAAGCCTGTTATCAGGCGGAGCTGTCCGGCGGGAACGGCAGTCCCGGAAGCGACGAACTGGATTACGGTGATTATGTGCGGTGGCAGCGGGCATTCTTGGCCGGCAGAGAAGGAGAAGCGCAGAAGCAGTATTGGCTCGGCAAGCTGAACGGGGGGCAAGGCCATATCGAACTCCCGTATGACAAGCAGCGGCCGGCCTCTCCGGGCTTCTCCGGCAAGAGCCAGGCGTATCCGCTGCCCGGAGATACCGCAGAGAGGGTTCGTGAACTGGCTGCCCAACATGGTTTTACTCCATTTATGGTGATGTTGTCCGCTTATACAACACTGCTCTACCGGTACAGCCAGTCCGAGGATATCCCGGTGGGGACTCCGATGGCGGGAAGGCCGGAGGCCTATTTCGAGCGGGTGATCGGCTATTTCATGAACATGGTGGTCATCCGAAGCAAGCTAAATGAGCATTCCCGCTTCATTGACCTGCTTCGTAATGTCAAACAAGCCGTGTTTGAAGCGCTTGAGAACAGCGACTATCCGTATTTCACGCTGCTTCAGGATATGCGCAGACAGGATAAGTCGGTCCAGTCTCTGTTTAATACGGCATTCTATTACCAGAACTGGCTGGAGCAGCCGGGTCTCAACAAGGCATCTGCCTTGATTGCTGGCCCGTATGAAGGGCTTCGCCAGGAGGGCGAATTCGATTTGACTCTGGAGATTATGGACCTGGGGGACGGATACCGCCTGTACTGGAAGTACAACCCGGATCTGTTCGAGGACCGTACGATTGAGCGGATGAACCGGCACTATGTCAATGTGCTGTCGGCCTGCGTTGCGGATACGGAGCTTTGTCTGTCGGAGATCGGCATTATGGAGCCTATGGAAGCAACCGGGATGCTGGACAAGCTGAACCATACGGAATGCACCTATCCGATTGACAAGAGCGCCGCCTGTTTGTTCGCAGAGCAGGCAGAGGCGGCTCCCGCTGCCACAGCGGTAATTTCAGGCGGACAAGCACTGACCTACGGGGAACTGGATCGAAGAAGTGATGTTCTGGCATCTTATCTCCAGTCCAGGGGGATCGGCAGAGGCCGGTTGGTTGGCGTATTTATGGAGCGGTCGGTTAACCTGCTGACGGCATTGATCGGGGTGCTGAAAAGCGGAGCCGGCTTTGTGCCGCTGGACCCGCTCTATCCGCCAGACCGCATCTGGATGATGCTTGAAGACAGCGAAACTTGCTGTGTTATCAGCGAGGCCGGTCTGTTAAGCCTGCTGCCGGAAGGAGCTGCCACCGGGCTTGCCATGGACTCCGAGTGGTCCGGCATTGAAGCGGCGGCCGGGAGTTACGGCAAGCCGTCCCGAGAGCATGATCCGAAGGATGCGGCCTACGTCATTTTCACATCCGGCTCCACCGGACGTCCGAAAGGGGTCGAGGTGGCGCATCAAGGGCTGACGAACTTTCTGTGCTCAATGGCCGAAGCGCCGGGATTCGGAGCAAGGGATCATCTGCTTGCCGTCACCACCGTGTGCTTTGACATTGCCTATCTGGAATTGCTTCTGCCCCTGGTTTGCGGCGGGGTTGTGGAGCTTGTGCCCTCGCATGTGGCTAAGGACGGAATTGCGCTGAAGGACCGGATTGAAGAAGGCGGGTTTACCGTCATGCAGGCCACTCCGGCTACCTGGAGCATGCTGCTCAAGGCCGGCTGGAGCGGAAGCAGACCTTTCAAGCTACTGTGCGGAGGGGAAGCGTTGTCTCCCGGATTGGCCGATCAGCTGTTGGAGCGGTCCGGAGAAGTGTGGAATATGTATGGACCTACCGAGACGACAATTTGGTCGTCGGTCCTGAAGGTCAGCGGCGGCTCGCCGATCAGCCTGGGTCATCCGATCGCCAACACGCAGATGTATGTGCTGGATCAGAGGCTGCAGCCTTGTCCGCCGGGAGTAGCAGGAGAGCTGCATATCGGCGGATATGGTCTCGCCAATGGGTATTGGAATAACCGGAAGGATACGGACGCTAAATTCATTGTCCACAGTCTGGACGGCGGAACCGGGAAGCGGCTCTATAAGACGGGAGATCTGGCCTGTTACAGAGCGGACGGAACCATTGAATACTTAGGGCGGATGGACAATCAGGTGAAGATTCGCGGTTACCGCATTGAGCTGAGTGAAATTGAAACCGCATTGAAAGGGATCGGCGGGGTGCAGGATGCGGTTGTAGTGCTCCGCAATGAAGGTGAACGCAGGCCATTGACGGCTTTTCTCATAACCGGAAATGCGGCGGAGCCGGAAGCGGCGCTGCTTAAGAAGCGGTTGGCCGAAGTGCTGCCGGACTATATGATTCCCGCCCATTATATTGCCGTTGAGACATATCCGCACACCTTGAACAACAAAATTGACCGGAAAACATTGTCAACGGCACCGCTTGCAGATCTTCGGGGGATCGGGACAGCGGCTGCTGCGGAACAACCGGGACCAACGGAACCGAGAGGCTCCGAAATTGCGGCAGAGGATATGAAAGGCGGGCTGATCCGGGCGATCGCCGGCATAATGGAGCTGGACCCGGACGAAATTGACACAAATGTGCCAATCGGCAATTACGGCTTCGATTCCATCTCGTTTACGGACCTTGGGGTTGCAGTCAACCGTCTTTTTGGTATCAAAATAAATGCGACACTGTTCTACGAATACAGCACGATTGACAACATCGCCGCCTACTTGTCGGAACAGGTCGGCATTGTCCCGGCACTCCGCTCCGAGCCGGTGCCGGAGGCTGCCGGGCAGGCTCCGGCGGAGGCGGAAGGGGGCCGGCGTGCGGCAGCGCCAGGCGAAGCCGGGGCGGTGCTGTCCGGTAATGCCGGCGCGGCTGCCGAACAAGACCGGGAGGACAACCGGATTGCCATCGTCGGCATGTCGGCGCGGCTGCCCGGTTCACCTACTCTGCAGGACTTCTGGAATAACCTGGAGCGCTGTGCAGATTTGGTTACGGAAATTCCGGAGGACCGCTGGGATTACCATTCGTTCTACGGAGATTCCAAGAGAAGCAGCAATAAGAGCCATTCCAAATGGGGCGGATTCATGTCCGGCGTAAACCACTTCGACTCCCTGTTCTTCGGGATATCGCCTAGAGAAGCCGAGATTATGGATCCGCAGCAGCGGCTGTTTCTGGAAGTGGTCTGGGAGACCTTCGAGAATGCCGGTTACAGGCTGTCCGAGCTGTCGGGGTCGGATACGGGAGTTTTTGTCGGCTGCACAGGAACCGATTTTCTGGATGTGCTGCAGTCCAGCGGCAAAGCGATCAACGCCCATTCCATTTCAGGGCTGTCCCGCACCGTCATCCCGAACCGGGTTTCCTATCTGTTCAATTTCCATGGACCCAGCGCCGTTGTCGATACAGCATGCTCCAGCTCGCTGGTTGCAGTACATAGAGCGGTTGCCGCCATCCTGAACGGCGAATGCTCCATGGCTATCGCCGGAGGCGTCAATCTGATCCTCAGCCCCTTTGCTCACATTGCCCTGAGCAAAACGGATATGCTGAGTCCGGACGGACGCTGCCGGGCCTTCGACCAAAGCGCCAACGGCTATGTCCGCGGTGAAGGCATTGCGGCCGTGTTGTTAAAGCCGCTGGCTCAGGCGGTTGCGGACGGCGACCACATTCACGGGGTCATCTGCGCCTCGGCGGAGAATCACGGCGGTCGTACTAATTCTTTGACCTCCCCGAATGTCAACGCCCAAGCGGATCTGCTGGTCCAGGCTTACCGGAAGGCAGGGATTGATTCATCTACCGTTACCTATCTGGAAGCTCATGGAACCGGGACGGCGCTCGGTGATCCGATCGAGATTAACGGAATCCAAAAAGCGTTCGACACCTTGGGGCATTGGAGCGGCGGCAGCAAGGACGCAGAGCCTTACTGCGCCATCGGTTCAGTGAAAGCGAACATTGGCCACCTTGAGGCTACCGCAGGAATTGCCGGTCTGCTGAAGGTGCTGTTGGCGATGAAGCACCGGACGATACCGGGCAATCCGCAGCTGAGCGAGCCTAATCCGCTGATTGAGCTGGAGCGCTCCCCGTTCTATCTGGTGCGCGGCACACAGGCCTGGAAGCGGCTTACGGGCAAGGATGGAAGGGATATTCCATTCCGTGCCGGGGTCAGCTCCTTCGGCTTCGGCGGAGTGAATGCCCATATCGTCATCGAGGAATTCATGCAGCCTGACAGCGTGGTCAGCGACGACACCGGCGGAGAGTTCCTGATCGTTCTGTCCGCCCAAACCGCAGAGGCTCTCCGGGAGTATGCGGAAAGGCTGCTGAACTTCCTGGAGAATGCTCAAGCGGTCAGCTCCATTCCCTTGAGTAAGCTCGCATTTACGTTGCAAACGGGCCGTGAGGAGTTCGAGGAACGCCTTGCGCTGTCAGTTCATTCCCTGGATGAGCTGCAAGAAATGCTGATCTCATTTATCGACGGGCATGCTCCGGCGGGCAATCTGTTCCGGGGAAGCGCCGGTGGCGATGGACAGAGCGTCCATCAGTTGCTGGAGGGCTCCGAAGGAGCGGATTACGTCCGTATGCTGATAAAGAACAAGCGGTACCGGAAGCTGGCCTCTCTGTGGGCCGATGGAGCACGGATCGACTGGAAGCTGCTGTACGGAACCAAGCCGGGCAAGCTGCCGCTGCCGGTATATCCTTTTGCCCGGACAGCCTTTAAGCTGCCGGTGGATTTCAACGAGCTGCTGAAACCCGCCGCCAGAAAGGCCCCGTTGATCGACCGGGTGCATCCGGCGCCGGGCGATGCGGCGGTCTGCTTCCACAAAACGTTCAACGGACGCGAGCCGATCCTGAAGGACCATGAAGTAAACGGCATGGAGATCATGCCCGGCGTAGGCTACCTTGAAATGGTGCATCAGGCGGCGTCCATGTTCAGATCCGGCCCGTTTGTCCTGTCGAAGCTGGCGTGGCTCCAGCCGCTGACTGTTGCAGAGGAGCAGCTGGATGTCTACGTGCTTCTCAAGGAGCGGGGGGAGCAGCAATTCGGCTATGAGGTGCGTAGCGGGGGCACAGAGGGAATGCTGCATGCCCAAGGCACCATCGGCAAGGCCTCCGAAGTTCAGGAAAGCAGGCAGGTGTCCATTCCGGACATTCAGGCGCGTTGCCGGACAGTGCATGAACGGGAGCCTTTTTACCGTCTTATCCGTGATGCAGGCATTCATTACCGGACCTACTTTCAGTCGGTGCAGCGGATATGGTCCAACGGGGAAGAGGCGCTGGGCGCCATGCAGCTTCCTGCGGACTATGCCCATGAGCTGGAGGAATATAATCTTCACCCATCTCTGGCGGACGGCGCGCTGCAGACGATGGCCATTCTTATGAACAAGGGCGGCGCCCCCCGAATCCCGTTCGCTGCCGAACGAGTGGAATTCTTTCGCCCGCTTACCGCTGAATGTTACGCCTATGTGCAGAGAAACGGCGAGCATTCATTCCATCTGGCCATTCTGGATGATAAGGGCAACGTATGCGTTGCCTTCACGGAGCTGATGTCACGGGGAGTGAAGCAGCCTGCGTCCGGAATGTATTATTCCACGCAGTGGAAGCAGGCAGGCTCGGCCGATTCCAGCGCAGCCCTAACCGGACATGAACAAGTTCTGGTCATTGCGCCGCAGCTACCGGTAGAGCTTGCACCTGAGTTCAGACAGCGGTTCCCGAATGCGAAGATGCTTCGTATGGGCCGGCGGATGTTCTGCGTCCACGAACATGAGTATGAGATGGATACAGCCGATCCGCAGGCGTTCGAGCCTTTGCTCGAGGCCATCGGCCCCGTCGATCAGGTGTATTTCCTGGGCGGGCTGCACGCTTGCGTCTATGGACCGGCTGACTTGAACAGGATACGGGAGCTGGAGGAGCAGGGGGTTATCGCGTTGTTCCGGCTCATCCAGGCGCTCGGCAAGCGGGGAAGGACCAGACAGCCGCTCAGGCTGCTTATTGTGACCAACCAGGCGGCGCTCGTCACGGGAACGGAGACTGCGAATCCGGGGGCTGCGTCTCTGATCGGCTTTGCTATGGGGGCGGCAGCGGAATATCCGGCCTGGCGCATTCGCCATCTTGATATATCCTTGCAAGAAGCTGACCCGGCGGATCTAACGGCGAAGCTGATCGCTTATAACACACAGGATGTCAGTGAAGGAGAGGGGCTGACCGCTCTGCGGGGCGATCGGCTGTACCGGCAAGCTGTATACGGGCTGGAGCTGCCTCCTGCAGCCCATAGCGCCTTCAAGCAGCAGGGAGTGTATTTTATCGTGGGCGGTGCAGGCGGCATCGGCCGAAGCTTGAGCGAATACTTGGCGGCCCAATACCGGGCCCGGTTGGTCTGGGTGGGAAGACGTACGCTGGACGAAGAAATCGGACATGCAATCCGGAGCATTGAAGCCAAAGGCGGAGAAGCCGTCTACCTTCAGGCGGATGCCAGCGACGCTGCACAATTGGGACTGGCGGCGGCACAGGCGGTGGAGCGTTTCGGCGCAATCGACGGAGTTATCCATTCCGCCCTTACGCTGCGGGACCAGACCATTGAATCCATGTCCGAGTCCGTTCTGCGGGAGGTGCTCGCGCCCAAAGTTGCAGGCACGGCGGCCCTTTACCATGTATTCAAGGAAGCGCCGCTTGATTTCATGCTCTTCTTCTCCTCCACCAGTTCGTTTCTCAGGAGCGCAGGGCAGAGTAATTACGCGGCAGGCTCCAGGTTCCAGGACCTGTTCGCTCAAGCGATATCCTCTGCGGCCCGCTTCCCGGTTAAGCTAATCAACTGGAGCTACTGGAGCGAAACCGGAATAGTGGCGGGCAAAAATTATGTAGAGCGCCTCAATTCACTTGGAATGACCGGCATCCACACCGGTGAAGGCATGGAGACGATCGAACGGGTCCTTGCGAGTCCGGTGGAGCAGGTGATTGTCATCAAAGCCTCTCCGCGGATACTGGAGGTGCTGGGATATGATCCGGAGCTGAAGCTGATCGCGCATCGGCCATCATCTCCCGCAGCCTCCCTCGCCCTGCCGCCGGCTCCGGAACCGACGGGAACCGCGGAGGTGGACCGGCTCATCGCCGGATTCCGCAGTGTGGAAGCATACGGCATGCATAGGCTGGCCGGCGTAATTCGGAGAATGGGCGGTTCGCAGCATTCCGGTGAATCGCATAGCATAAGCGGACTGCGGGAACGTCTGGGAATCATTCCGGCATACGACCGGCTGTTCGATGCGATCGTGCGTATGCTGGCCGGTCGCGGCTACATGCTGCTGGACGGGAATTCGGCCGCGATGCTGCCACGATTGGACCAGCCGGAGACAGCGCAGCCGAGCCAACAGGACATGCTTGAGGCCTATCCGCTGCTGAGCCCTTACGTTGCGCTGCTCGATACGTGCCTGGAGGCGTATCCCGAAGTGCTGACCGGCAAGCTGGACCACATGCAGGTGCTGTTCCCGGACGGCTCCAAATCGCGGGTAGAGCCGATCTACAAAGGCAATGCGCTGGTGGATTATTACAACAAGACCGTAGCTTCGCTGATCCGCCGGATCGTTGAAGCCCGCCTGAAGGCCAATCCGGGCGAGGTCGTCAAAGTATTGGAAATCGGTGCGGGAACAGGGGGCACCAGTGTTTTTGTTTTCGATGCCCTTAAGGATTTGCGGGAGCAGATTGAATACTACTATACAGACATATCCCCTGGGTTTACCCGGTACGGAGAGAAGCAGTACGGGGAGACCAGCGGGTTCGGACTGTTCCGAACGCTGGATATTGAGAAGGACATCGAAGCCCAGGGCTTTGAGCCGGATTCGATGGATATCTGCTTTGCCTCCAACGCCATTCACGCAACGGGGGATATTCAGCGGGCTCTCGGCCATGTGAAAAGACTGCTGAGAACGGGGGGGCAGCTTATTCTGAACGAGCTGACCTCCCTTCAGGTATTCTCAACACTGACCTTCGGCTTAACGACCGGCTGGTGGCTGTTTGAAGATCCCGAGAAGCGGATTCCGGGATCTCCGCTGTTGAGCCCAAGGCAATGGAAGGAGGCGCTCGGATTATGCGGCTTCCGCCATACCCGACTGGTTGATTTGCTGCAGCGGGAAGGGGAGGACAGGAGCCAGAGCATTATTGTGGCGGAGAGCGACGGTGTCGCCCGCCTGCCACAGCCGACACAGCTCCATCCGGCAACCGAACCGGTGCCGTCAAAGGCAGCGCTGCCTGCCGCTGCTGAAGTCCGGCCGGAGCCGGCCGTCGTACAGGGAAGCCCGGCTCCCGCTGCGGAGCAGAACGTTCTGGAGGAGCTGCGCGAAATGTTCGCTGCGGTGCTGAAGATCGCTCCGTCGGCGCTGAAGCCGGATGTGCCTTTTGAGAAATACGGGGTCGATTCCCTGATTATCATCGAGCTGAATAAGCTGTTCGAAGAGAAGTTCGGACAAGTATCCGGCACAGTATTGTTTGAGAACTCCACGCTTAGGATGCTAGCCGCCTATTTTATGGAGCATCACCAGGAACAGGTTGAACGCAGCTTCACCAAGGAGCCTGCGGAAGCTGCTGCGCCGGTTGTACATGAGAACGACCTGCCCGATAGGTTTACGAAGGAGCCGCCGACAGCTGCTGTGCAGGAGCCCATCCACACAACATGGCGCGGCTCACTCCGGGAACAGCCTGCCGACATACCGGCGACGGGCAGTCATGCTCCTGCTGCAGCGGGGACGGGGGAAATCGCTGTAATCGGACTAGCCGGCCGTTACCCGCATGCCGATTCGCTGGATCAATTCTGGGATAACCTTGCCGCCGGCAAGAACTGCGTTGCGGAAATTCCGCCGGACCGTTGGGACTGGTCGGCCCATTATGATCCGTCCGGCTCTTCTGCGGACAAGAGCTACAGCAAATGGGGCGCTTTTATTGCGGACCCTGACAAATTTGATGCCGAGTTCTTTGAATTCAATGCAGGGTATGCGGCAGAGATGGACCCTCAAGAGCGCATCATGCTGGAGCTGACTTGGCATCTGCTTGAAGATGCGGGGTATCCGTACCGGTCATTGTCGGAGCAGGGACTGAAAACAGGTGTTTTTCTCGGTGTTATGTATGGGACTTATGGGATGATGGGGGCGCTGGCTTCGGCAGAGGGCGCTAACAGCCATGCTCAATCCTCGTATTGGCTGATCGCCAACCGTGTCTCCCATTACTTTGATTTCAAGGGACCGAGCTTTGCCGTGGACTCCGCTTGCTCGTCTTCGTTAACGGCTCTGCATCTGGCCTGCGAGAGCATCCGTCGCGGAGAATGCAATACGGCGGTCGTCGGAGGGATTAATCTGATCCTGCATCCGAGACATTTGCAGCGGTTGTCCAATCTGCACAACCTCAGCTCGGACGACAAGACGCGAACCTTCAGCGGGGAGGCAGACGGCTTTGTTGTCGGAGAAGGAGCCGGAAGCGTGCTGCTGAAGCCGCTTGAGCTGGCTGTGCGGGACGGAGACCGGATCTACGGGGTAATCAAAGGCACGGCCGTTAATTCGACCGGAAATGCCGGAGCCTTCATGTCGCCCAATCCGGCGGTGCAGGGTGCTTTGATTGCGGAGGCGCTGGAACGGGCACAAGTCGATCCACGGACCATCAGCTGTCTGGAGGCCCATGGAACAGGCACAGCTCTGGGAGATGCCGTAGAAATCAGCGGCTTGACCAAAGGTTTCCTTCCTGGCGGTGCAGATCGGCAGTATTGCGCAATCGGGTCGGTCAAATCGAATATCGGCCATCTGGAAGCAGCTGCCGGAGTATCCGCCCTGACGAAAGTGCTGCTTCAGCTGAAGCATCGGCAGCTTGTGCCCACCCTGCATGCTGAGAATCCGAATTCCTATTTGAAGCTTGAACGGACCCCGTTCCGCCTTCAGTTGGAGCTTGAGGAATGGAAGGCTCCGGTCATTGCTGGGACGGTGCTCCCACGGCGGGCGGGCGTCAGCTCATTTGGCGCCGGTGGAGCCAACGCCCATGTAATTGTGGAAGAGCATACGGCTGCCGAGCGGCCCGGATACGGAGAACAGCCGCATCTGATTGTGCTCTCCGCCAAGAAGGATGCAAGACTCCATGCCTATGCAGCCAACCTGTATGCGTATCTACAGGAGCATTCCGAGCATTCACTCGGGGAGATTGCGTATACGCTGCAAAAGTCCAGGTACCACATGGACAGAAGATTGGCCTTTATTGCAGAATCCAGGGAGAACCTTCTGCACATGCTTCGTCAGGCCTCCACCGGCGATTATACCGGCATGCTGTGCGGGGACGCGGAGCCGGATTTCGAGACGGATGATGAAGCGGTAAGCGCAGCTATTCAGGAACGGAATCTGCCGCAATTGGCCCGGCTGTGGCTGGCCGGCAGCCGAATCGACTGGCCTGCCCTGTATGCACACGGCACACCGGCGCTTGCGACGCTGCCGGGGTATCCGTTCGAGCGGGTCCGGCACTGGTTGAAATCCGGTAAGAACGGGGACGGCCTTCGGCTGCCGCCGGTTGAACGGCCTGCCGGGGAGCGTTCGGGAACCGGCGTCTACACCCGCACCTTCAGATACAATGAACCTTATCTTCGCGACCATGTTACATTCGGGAAGCAGGTGATGTTGGGCGTTACCCATTGCAGCCTGGCACTTGAGGCAGCCCGGAAGGCGTATCCCGATAGACCTCAGGCGCATATCCGCAACCTTCTGCTGATAGAGCCGGTTATCGTGGAGCGGGATGAGTGGGTGGAGGTCGGCATTCAGATGGACGGCGCTGCCTTTGCCAGCGTGTATTCCGGCGGAGCGCACAGCGGACCAAGGGAAGCGGCGCGGGGAGAGTATTACTTCTCCTATGAAGCGGAGCCGCCGCCCCTGGATGTGGAGGACTTCATCCGCCGCAGTGACCGGACGTATACTGCCGGAGACATCTACACAAGGAAGAAGCCCGGCGTATACGGACCGGCTCTCCAGACGGTAGCCGAAGCGTATGTATGCGGGGGCGAGGCGGTAGGCAAGCTCAGGCTCACAGATGAAATGCTGCGGGACGGGCAGCGGTACTTCGTTCATCCGGCTTATCTGGACGGAGCGATGGTTACCCGGTTCGCGCTGCTGGAGGATAGCGGAGAGCCGGAGCCGTTCATTCCCCTGATGGTCAAGAGAATAACCGTCTTCCGGCCGCCGTCGGGCATTTGTTACAGCCGGGTGCAGCCGGTTAAGAGCAATGAAGAAATGTGGGAGGTGGATCTGACGCTGTATGACGAAATGGGAGCCCCTTTGGTAAGGCTGGAGGGCTTTGTCGCCAAAAGAGTGAGAACCGATGAGGATGACAGGCGCAGGAAGGATCCGGTGTTTGCGGCCGTTTCGGCCGGAGAGCCGGAGGAGGCGGCAGAGACGGGTGGACCGATCCCGGCGGTCAGAAGCTATATTGCCGGGAAGCTTGCCAGAATTTTGCAGGTGTCCGCATGGTCGCTCAAGCCGGAGAAGAACTTTATGGACATGGGTGCCACTTCGATGGTGCTGGTTAACCTATCGCAGACAATCGCAAGCGATCTGGATGTGGAGCTTTACCCGACGCTGTTCTTCGAATACCCGACTATTGGCGCGTTGTCGGAATATCTGGCGAATGAGTATACGCAGCAGTGCTCCGCTTATTTAGCTGGGGCAGAGCTTCTCAGCCCTGCCGAGGCGATTGCCGCGGCAAGCGAAAAGGAGCCGGGAGGGCGAGCAGCGGCGCATATGCGTGAGGCGCAGGCCAAGGCAGGGATTGTGCTGGAGGAACGGAAGGAGGCGGACGATCCGTTGGCCGATACCGGTGCGGCGGAGAATGGGGCAGTCGCCATCATCGGGATAAGCGCGATGCTGCCGGGCTCGGCGGATCTGGAGGACTTTTGGAGCAAGCTCGAAGCAGGCGAAAATCTTGTAAGCGAGATTCCCGCAGATCGCTGGGACTGGCGGCGCTACTATAAGAATAACCCGGATGAACCGGGCACAACGAATATTATCTGGGGCGGGTTCATGAAGCACATGGATACCTTCGATCCGGGCTTCTTCGGCATCTCTCCCAGGGAAGCCAATCTGATGGACCCGCAGCAGCGGCTTAGTCTCCAGCTTGTCTGGAGCGCCATTGAGGATGCGGGCTATAATCCAAGGCAACTGGCCGGCAGCAATACAGGAGTGTTCATCGGCGTGGCAGGACATGATTATGCCGACGTATTGGCCAAGGGAGTTGTCGAGAGCGAAGCGCAAGCGCTAACGGGCAATGCCCATAACGTGCTCACCGGCCGGATCTCCTTCCTGCTGGATCTTCACGGTCCAAGTGAGCCGATCGATACGGCTTGCTCCAGCTCGCTCGTCGCTGTGCACCGTGCGGTTGAATGCCTGAGCAACGGCGAATGCAATTTAGCTCTGGCCGGGGGCATTAATGTCATTGCAAGCCCCTCCTTGTATGTTTCGTTCGACAGCGTCGGCATCTTGAGTCCCGACGGCAAGTGCAGGACGTTCGACAAGGATGCGAGCGGTACGGTCCGCGGCGAAGGAGCGGGAATTCTGCTGCTGAAGCCTCTGAACCAGGCCGTTCGGGATGGAGACCACATCTACGGCGTCGTTCGGGGAACCGCTGTCAACCACGGCGGCAAAGCCGGGTCCCTCACAGCGCCCAACCCGAAGGCGCAGGCCAATGTCGTCGCAGCCGCTTATGAAAAGGCAGCGATCGATCCGGGCACCGTCGGCTATATCGAAGCCCATGGAACCGGCACTGCCTTAGGTGATCCGGTGGAGATTAACGGTTTGAAGGCAGCGTTTAAACAACTGTACGGCAAGTGGAGCCGCACGTATAACGGCCCGCATATCGGCATTGGCACTTTGAAGACGAACGCCGGTCATCTGGAGACGGCGGCGGGGGTAGCCGGAATCCTGAAAATTGTCGGGGCGATGAAACGCGGGGTTTTACCGGGTCTCCTTCATTTTGACGAGATCAATCCGTATATTCAGCTAACCGGCAGTCCGTTCTATCTGGTCAAAGAGACGCAGCCCTGGAGCCGAATCAAGGACAACACCGGCCACGAGCTTCCTTACCGGGCCGGCATCAGCTCCTTCGGATTCAGCGGAGTGAATGCCCATGTTGTATTGGAAGAATACACCGGCGCTTGTCTGCCGGAGCCTGATCGGGAAGATGTGCTGATTACTCTGTCTGCACGCAACGAAGAGCGGCTGCGGGAATACGCGGAATCGTTGAGCCGGTTCTTGAAGCAGAGCGGGACCGGGGAGTCCGGCCACGCTGCAGCAAGGCTGCAGGCTATCCTTACCGGCGAGGTGCAGCAACTGGTCGCCGAGATTGCCGGAATTTCAGGCGAGGACCTGGATGGCGAAACTCAGCTTATGGAGTGCGGCTTGGACACTATTCTGCTTGCCCGGTTGGGGGAAGCGGTGGAGGAGCGGTTCGGCCCAGGAATGGAGAGCATGGAATGGCGGCCGGAATGCCGCATTAAGGAGCTGGTGCGAATCCTTGCTGCCACAGCATCTGTGAAGCGCCGCTTCGGCCGGCACAGGGGAGCTGCTGCAGGTGTCAGTCTGCGGCAGATTGCGTACACGCTGCAAACGGGCAGAGAGGCCATGGAAGCAAGACTTGCCTTTATCGCCGAGGACCTGGAGGATCTGCAGGCCAAGCTTGAAGCTTACCTTGACGGAGCAGCGGCTGGAGATTCCGGCATCAGCTCATCGCAAGGTAGGGGGGCTCACAGGTCCGAAGACGACCTGGAGGCAGAAGTGGCACAACTGAAGCTTCCCGAAGAGCTGGAGCGGCTCGCTGCCTTGTGGGCGCAAGGCGCTGATTTCAGCGAATGGAACCGGCTGTATCCTTCCGGCTTGCCCGGAAGAGTACAGCTGCCCGCATATCCGTTCTCCCGCCAACGCTATTGGGTGGAACCGCTGGCGGAGGTGTCCGCCGGGTCGGGAGAGCCGCCTGCCGTTGTCCCGCAGGCGGCTCTGACCGCACTCATCGACAGCAATGAATCGAATTTAGTCCGCCAGTGCTATAAGAAGCTGCTGCGGGCGGAAGCGTTCTATCTGCAGGATCATATCGTTGACGGCCGCATGATTCTGCCCGGTGTGGTCCACCTGGAGATGGCCCGCATGGCCGGGGAATTGGCGCATCCGTACCAGCATGTGACCGGCTTGGCCAACGTCACGCTGATTCAGCCGCTGCAATTGACGGGAGAGCCTGTCGAAGCATGGACCTCCATTCATCAGTCGGCAGCGGGCTATGACTTCAGGATTAGCCTGGAAGACGGAACGGTCAGCTCCCAAGGCGAGATTCACTACGGGGCACTGCCGGATGTTCCGTCCGAACGTTTAGATCTGCAGGGAATCGCCCGGCGGTGCCGCACGGAAATGGAGCAGAACGAATTTTACCATTTGTTTGAGGGTGCCGGATTTGCCTATGGCACAACCTTCAAGCCGCTGCGTCGAATCTCCTTTTACGGTGATGAGGCGCTCGCGAGCATTCATTTGCCTGACCGCTTGCAGCAGGATTTCCAATCATTCCTGCTGCATCCCGTCCTGATGGAGGGGGCGCTGCAGACTGCGGGCTTTCTGGCCAACCGCCATGCGCAAAAGGAAAGTCCGTACATCCCGTTTGCGATTGGCAGTCTTGAAATCTACGGTGAACTGCCGGAGCACTGTCTGGCGTATGCCTCGTTCTCGTCCTCTGCATGCGAAGAAGAGGTGCTGAGGCTGGATGTAAGTCTGGTCGATTCCGAGGGGAACGTGCGAGTCAAGATTAAGGACTACAGCGTGAGGCCGCTTATCCGGCGTGGTAACGGCCAATCCCTCCTGTACCGTCCAGCTTGGGAGGAGAAGCACAGGGAGCAGGATGACGTTCCCGTGGAGGGTCCGATCGTGCTGTTCCATGATGACAGCAGCTTATGTGGGACATTGTCCGCAGCGACGGGCCAACGGGTCATTCTTGTGAAGCCGGGAGATCGCTTTAGGCGCATGGGGAACGACAGCTATCGGATAAATCCGTTATATGAAGAGGAATACCGCCAATTATTTGAAGAGCTGGAGGAAGTGGCTCCGGGCTACTCACATATCGTACACATGTGGTCGCTTGAAGCACGGGGCGAGAGCATTTCTCCGACCGACCAGCTTGATCGCGGCCTATTGTCACTCTTCTATGTGAGCAGGGCTGCTGTCGCTGCCGATTCGGACCGTGAGGTCCGGATGGTTCATCTGTATCGGCGGGATGATCCTGCAGGCGCGGCCGTCGGCGGCTTTTACAAAAGCTTATATCTTGAGAACAGACACTGGCTCGGCCGTTCCGTCGGTATGGACCCGGATGCCCCGGAGCTGCTTCCGGAAATTCTTCTGCGGGAGCTTACCAGCGGCGGACCTGAGCGGGAGGTGCGTTATCTCGGCGTTGTGCGGCAGGTGAGAAAGCTTGAGATTTACGAGCCGTCACGCGTAAACACCACGCCCTTGAGGGAGAACGGCGTTTATTTGATTACGGGGGGCGCGGGCGGCATAGGGTTTCAGGTCGCCCTGCATCTGGCCAAAAATTACCATGCCAGGCTGGTATTGAACGGCAGAACGGCTATGAACGAGGGGATTGCGGCCAAGCTTGCTGAATTGGAACGGGCGGGAGGCCAGGCGGTCTATGTGAGCGGAGATATATCCGACCAAGCGGATGTGGGATTCGTGCTGAGACAGGCCAAAGCCCAGTTCGGCCGGATTAACGGAATTCTCCACTGTGCTGGCATTATCCGGGATTCTATCGCCCTCCGCAAGCAGCGCGAGGATATCATGGATGTGCTGGAGCCCAAAATTTCCGGCGCGGTTTATCTGGATGAGGCGTTGCGGGATGAGCCGCTGGATCTGTTCGTCCTGTTCTCCTCGATATCGGGCGAGATCGGCAACATTGGGCAATGCGACTATGCCTATGCCAACAGCTTCCTAGACCATTTTGCCCGCAAACGGGAAGCGCTGCGCATGGAGCATAAGCGTTACGGTAGAACCGTCTCCATCAATTGGCCATTGTGGGAGGACGGCGGCATACCGGTCGATGAGGCAACCAGGCGTTTCATGAAACAAACACTGGGGTTGTTGCCCCTTAGCCATGAACAGGGAATCCGCTTATTCGAGGAATGTCTGGGGTCTGACGAGGAGCAGCTGATGGTGCTTTACGGCAACCGGGACAGAATGAAGGCCGTGCTTATCGGATCATGAGGCAGAGCGTAAGGAAATACTTGGAGGAAGAGGAGGGGTTATACGTTGGATGCCCAAATTAATCTTTCGGTAAAAGTAACCAAAGATCTTATTCAGTCAATTGTGACTATTTGCAGTCTTAGCGAGCAGGAGATTTTGCACCATACGGAGCTGGAAAAGTACGGATTTGATTCCATAACCCTGACGGAGTTGACGAATAATCTGAATAAGAAGCTGGGACTTAAGCTTACACCGGCTCTTTTTTTTGAAATGAAAGAAATCACTGTACATTCTATTGCACAGCAGCTCTGTGCCAAGTATCCGCAGGAGCTGGCGGTATGCTATTCCGAGCCTTCAGGGTCTGCCAAATCTTCAAGCCTTGGAAGCAAGGACATTTCCGCAGAGCCGGAGCTTGTATTCCGTAAAGCGCAACCGTCGGCTGCAAGCTCTGCTGGAGAAGCGCTGAAAGACAGCGGCTTCGTGCCGGTCAATACCGCCAAGGCGGTGAACCCTTTCCGAACAGCTGCCCGTGTAAGTGGCTTGCGGGAGGAGCCGCTTGCCTCACAGTCGGCCGGTGGCGATCTGCCCGAAGAGGCCCGGCCGGCGCCGGCTTTGAACGAAAGGGTTACAATGGATGAACCGCAACCTTGCGGGGCGGTTGCAATCATTGGCATCGGAGGGGTGATGCCCCAATCCGACAATCTGGAGGAATTCTGGGACCATCTCGTCAAGGGGAATGATCTTATAACGGAAATTCCTTCGGAACGTTGGGATTGGCAGGCATTTTACGGCGATCCGATGAAGGAAACGAACAAATCGCAATGCAAATGGGGCGGCTTCCTTAAGGATGCTGCCTCTTTTGACCCTCTCTTCTTCAGGATGTCGCCGAATGAAGCGCTGCTGCTTGATCCTCAGCAGCGCAAGTTTCTTGAAACGGTGTGGCAGACCATCGAAGATGCGGGCTATAGCCCGTCGTCGCTGGCCGGCAGCCAGACCGGAGTTTTCGTCGGTGTTACCAACAATGAATACACCGATTTGATTGCAGAGTCGGGACTTCCTGTGGATGCGCATTCGATCGTATCGAATGCGCACTTTCTGATTGCCAACCGGACCTCCTATATTTTCGATTTCCATGGTCCCAGCGAGGCGGTGGACACCGCATGCTCCAGCTCGGCGGTGGCTCTTCACCGGGCCGTAATGTCCTTGCAGGCCGGCGAATGCAGGCTTGCAGTGGCAGGAGGAGTAAATTTACTGGCCTCTCCACGCAGTATGGCAGCCTTTGACAAGGCAGGGATGCTCAGCAAGTCAGGACGCTGCAGTACCTTCGACAAGCAGGCAGACGGCTTTGTCCGGGGGGAAGGCATCGGGGCGCTGCTGTTGAAGCCGCTGGCCCAGGCGGAAGCGGACCGTGACCTGATTTATGCCGTAATCAGGGGAACCGCCGTCAATCATAGCGGACGGTCCAAGTCATTTACAGCGCCCAATCCAAGCGGACAGGCCGCAGTGATTAAAGAGGCGGTTGCCAGGGGCGGTATTGATCCGTCTGCCGTTTCCTATATCGAGGTTCACGGCACAGCGACCACGCTGGGCGATACCGTGGAGCTGGAGGGGATCAAGAATGCATTCGCGGAGCTGGGCAAGCAGCGGGGGACACCAACTGTGCCTGCACCCGCATGCGGCTTGGGCTCGGTTAAATCCAACGCCGGACATCTGGAGGCGGCATCAGGGATGGCCAGTCTGCTGAAGGTAATCTTGGCGCTCAGAGCCAAGGAGCTGCCGCCCAGCATTCATTGCGGTGAATTAAACCCGTTTATCCAACTGGACGATAGCCCGTTCTACATTGTTCGCGAGAGACAGGAGTGGCGGCAGCCGGTGGATGCAAGCAACCGGAAGCTTCCGCGTGTGGCTGGTATCAATGTGTTCGGCGCGGGAGGGGTTAACGCCCACATCATTATCGGGGAATACGAACAGCCGGCTTCGCCGGAGCCTGCGGGTACGGACGAACCGGTCGTGATGGTATTCTCGGCCAAAACCAAAGACAGCTTGCGGGAGATTGTGAAGGCCACGGCAGCATTTGCTGAGGACGATCACCGTTTTGAGCTTCGGAATGCCGCCTACACCTTGCAGACGGGCCGTGACGAGATGGAGGAGCGAGTTGCTTTTGTGATTCAAACCGCCGAGGAATTTGTGGAGAAGGCCCGGCTCTATGCAAGCGGACAAGCGCCCGAAAGCGAGGACGGCATCTTTGAGACGGCGCCTCCAACGGTCAAGCAAGGCATTTGCGATTTAATGAGCCAGGATGCAACCAGCCGCTTGTATGTCGATATGCTTCTGCAGAGCAAGCAATGGTTCACCATTGCCAAGTTATGGGTGAACGGTGTTTCTGTAGAGTGGGCGAAGCTCCACCCGGCAGGAGCCAGATCCCGGTTGCGCCTCCCGACCTACAGGTTTGCGAAGCAGCGGTATTGGATAGCCCGGTCAGGGGAGCTTAACCGGAGCCGGGAGGGAGTGCCTTCTGCTTCAGGGGAGACGGAGAAGCGCTCAACGTTCACTGTCCAGGAATCCATCGGGCCGGAGGAAGCCGCCAGCCGGTATTTCGGGGACAGAATCAGCTCCATGCTGGGAATCCGTCCGGAGGAGCTTCGCATGGACAAGGAGCTGCAGGAATTCGGCTTCGATTCCATCATGGCAATGAAATTCAAATATGAGGTGGAGAATGAGCTGGGGCTGACGCTTCCGATGGAGGTGTTGGGAGAGAGCCGCTGTATCAAGGATCTGGCGGCGCGCATCGTATCCGATCCCGGACAGGAGGAGCTGCGGAAGGCGATCACAGGCACCTGCCCGGAGCCCGAGATCGAATCTTTAGAAACGGAACAGCTGGATGCTTTGTTCGAATCTTTGAACCGGAAGCTTCACGGCGAGACGGTGCTTCCTTAAGGACGGTCCTCCCGCCTTCGCATACATGTCTTGCAGTGAGCCTTTCACTCTGGAAGGAGAGAAACCATGCTAAACCACAATCAGTTTGTCCAACTATCCGACAAGGAGAAAAGGGAAGTTCTGCAGCGTATGCAGCAGCTTGTACAGGATAAAGAGCTTCATGAGGATTCCGGTTCACCGGTCCGGAATGAGGCTGCGGGATCGGACCGGGAGCGCTACCGCCCGTTTCCGTTGTCGGATATGCAGGAATCATTTTCGGTGGGCAAGTTTTTCGGGGGAACGACCGATCGTGTGGGCTGCCATATCTATTTCGAGCTGGAGGAATACGATCTGGATATCTCCGCCTTGACCTCTGCCTGGAACCGGTTGATTACGTATCATGAGATGTTGAGGACCGTCGTATTGGCCAACCGGTCCCAGCAGCTTCTGGAACAGGTTCCCGAATATGTGCCGGAGGTATATGACTTAACCGGCAAGGATCAGGGGGAGGTTGACCGCCGGATCGGGGAGATCAGGCAGCGCATGTCCCACAAGCTGTACGGCACGGGCGAATGGCCTTTGTTTGAAATAGGTGTGTCCCGGCTGGACCAGGGCCGGCATATCATTCACTTTAGCATTGATGAGTGGCTGGTCGATGGCTTCAGCATGGCGACATTGTTCAAGCAGTGGTACCGGCTGTACCGAGAACCGTCCTGTGAGCTGCAGCCGCTGCAGTACACGTTTCGTGAATATATGTTGTATCAGCGTAATCAGGAGGGGTCTCCCCGATACAAGCGCGATTTGGCCTACTGGATGAAGAAGTATGCCGAGGTGCCAAGCGGTCCTTCTCTTCCCTACGACCTGAACCCTGCCAAGCCGACTGAGCAGCCTTACTATGAGCGTAGGCGCTATCAGCATGTAGTCGGCAAGGAAGACTGGACACGGCTCAAACATATTGCCCAGGACATAGGCATTTCGCAAACGGCACTGCTCATCCTGTGCTTCAGCGAGCTGCTGTCGTATTGGAGCGGAGATGATGCTTTTTCTATCATCCTTACGTACTTTAACCGGCCGCCCGTTCATCCGCAGATTGACCAGGTTGTCGGTCCTTTTGTATCCACCAACATTTTCACGATCGAACAGATCCGCCGGCTATCGCTCAAAGCTAAAGCAAAGGGCTATCAACAAAAACTGTGGGAGGATCTTGACCACAGCAGTGTGAGCGGAATCCGGGCCCTGCGGGAGCTGCGGGTGCGCAGCAAGCAAGCCCCCGCTCTGTCCATTCCGGTTGTATTCACCAGCATGCTGAACAATGCGGGGCGGGCGGCGGAGGACAGCTGGCTGGCCAAGACAGTGTATTCGATCTCCCAGACACCGCAGGTCTGTCTGGACCACCAGGCCTATGAGCAGGATGGTCGGCTGACCGTGATGTGGGATGTTGTGGAGCAATATTTTCAACCGGGGACTGTAGCCCGCATGTTCGCCGATTACGTGAATATTATCGGGCAGCTCGCGAGCCGGGAGATCTGGGACCAGATTTCCTTGAAGGACAAGCTTCCGGCACCGCAGCTGCTTGCCGCTGGAACATCTCCGGCGGGAAGATATGATAAATTCCGGCTGTCCGATATGCAGCAGGCGCAATTATTCGGACGTCTGAACCATAAGGCGGGCTGCCGGATGTACCAGGAATTTGATTTGGAGGAGCTTGATATTGCCCGCCTCCAGCAAGCCTGGAACCGTGTGGTCGGAGCCCATGATATGCTGCGGGCCGTCGTTCACGAGAACGGCACGCAGCAGGTATTGGAATCGGTGCCGGAGTATGTGGTTTCTGTTGAATCCTATCGGCAGTCGAATGAAGAAGTGGACCCTCGGGCAGCGGAAAGGATACGGCAGGACAAGCAGCAAATGCAGTTTCCCTTGAACCAGTGGCCCTTGTTCGATCTGTCGGTTTCGCTGTGGAATGGGAACAAGGCGCGGATTCATTTGACCATCGATGCATTGATCGCAGATGGGAACAGCATTGCTATGCTATATCATGACCTATTCAAGCTGTATGAGACTCCCGAAGCTTCCCTGGAGGAAGCCGGGTTAACTTACCGTGATTATCTGGAGGAAGCCGGCCGTTTCCGCAAATCGGATGAGGGCAAGGCGATGGCGGCATACTGGAAGGAGAAAATGAAGGATCTGCCTTCCGGCCCTATGCTCCCCTATGCTGTCGGCGGCGGAACGGCAAACGGACACCGCCGGCTGGAGGGGAGAATCCACAACTGGGCGGGGTTCAAGCGAAAGGCAGCGGAATTGTCCATTGAGCCCGGAATTCTGTTGTTCGCCGCCTATGCTCAAGTGCTGGAGGAGCAGAGCAAACAGGAGCCCTTCACCGTCGTATTCGTCGATTGGAGCCGTCCGGCGGTTCATCCGGATATTCAACGGATCGTCGGTGACTTCACCTCGCTCAGCTGGGTTGTGATCCGCCCTTCCGGTCTGCCTTTTGCCGAGAGGGCCCGTAGCTTGCAAGAGAGCATCCGCAAGGACTTGGCCTGCGGTGCCGTCGGCGGCTTGGGAGAGCTGCGCAAGAAGCTGATGCTTGCTTCACCGGCTGCTCCGCTCAGCTTCCCGGTCGTATTTACTAACAGCATTGCAGGCGGAGCCTTGCCGCTGCCGCCGGAGGTGGCGGCCGGGTTCGGGCAATCCGCTACCCCCGGTGTCTATTTGGACAACATGAGCCTTGAGCGCGAGGATTCCCTCTGGGTCCAGTGGGATTACGATGCATCCATGCTGCCGCCGGAAATAGCGGAGAGCATGTTCGAGCGGTACCACGGCTTGCTGACCGACCTGGCCCATGATCCCGATCTGTGGGGGGCGGATTACGTTAACCGGCTGCCTGAGTCTACCGGCTGCATCCACTCGCTATTCGAGAAGCAGGCGGCGAGAAATCCTGATGCCGTGGCCCTTACCTTCAACGGATTGCAGATGACGTATGGGGAGCTGAACAAGCGGGCGAACCGGCTGGCGCATTATTTGCGCAAGCAGGGTGCAGGGCCAGAGGTAATGATCGGATTGTGCTTGGAGCGTTCCTTCGAACTGCTGATCGGCATTCTGGCTATCCTTAAAAGTGGAGGGGCCTACATACCCTTGGACCCTCACAGTCCCAAGGAACGGCTGGCTCTCATTATCGAGGATGCCAATCTGCCGCTTATTGTTACCCGGACCGGGCAGCTGTCCGAGCTGCCTAAACCGGATCAGGCCCGGTTCATCTGTCTGGACCTTATTGAGGAGGAGCTTGCCGTAGAGGATGACCGCAATCCGGACAGCGGTGCGCACGGCGATAACGTATCTTATGTCATCTATACGTCCGGCTCCACCGGCAAGCCTAAGGGAGCTCTGATCCCCCACTCCAACGTAGTGCGCCTGTTCTCTTCGAGTGAGGCTTGGTTCGGATTCGGGGAGAATGATGTCTGGACGCTGTTTCACTCGTATGCGTTTGATTTTTCCGTATGGGAAATCTGGGGGGCGCTGCTTCACGGCGGACGTCTGGTGATTGTTCCTTACGCGGTCAGCCGTTCCTTCGATGAGTTCTACCGGCTGGTTGCTGCCGAAGGGGTTACGGTGCTTAATCAGACGCCGACCGCCTTTAAGCAATTTATGCTGACTGAAGACCGGCTGGAGCATCCGGCAGTCTTGTCGCTCCGGTATGTCATCTTCGGAGGGGAGGCGCTTAACCCGCAGAGCCTGGCTCCTTGGATTCAGCGGCACGGCGACCGGGAACCGGAGCTAATCAATATGTACGGCATTACGGAGACCACGGTACATGTTACCTACCGGCCGATAACCGGCGCTGATCTTGTCTCCAAAACCAGTGTCATCGGCACTCCTATCCCCGACTTACAGCTGTACATATTGGATGACAAGCTGCGCCAGGTGCCATCAGGGACTCCGGGGGAACTGTATGTAGGAGGCAAGGGGCTGGCCAGAGGGTACTTGAACCGACCGAAACTGACTGCAGAGCGGTTTATTCCGAACCCGTTCTCCGGGGAGCCGGGCAGCCGGTTGTATAAGACCGGGGATGCCGCATTGCGTCTGCCTGGCGGCGATGTGGAATATCTCGGCCGTCTGGATCTGCAAGTGAAGGTGCGCGGCTTCCGGATCGAGCTGGGTGAGATCGAAACGGCGCTGCTCCGGATGAACGGGATTCGGCAGGCGGTTGTGGCTGTGCAGGACAAGGATACCGACGATCCCAAGGTTGTCGCCTACGTCATTGGCGCCAACCGGGAGGAGCCGACTGCCAAGGAAGTCCGGCAGCATGTAAGAGGACTCCTGCCGGATTATATGGTGCCGAACGTTATTGCCCGGATCGCTGAGCTTCCGTTGACAGAGAACGGCAAGCTGGACCGGGAGGCTCTGCCGTGGCCGCTTCCGGCCGTAGAGGCGGAGCGGCCTGCCGGGAATGGCAGTGCCGACTATCAAGGATTGGTCAGCAGTCTGATCGACATCTTCCGTGAAGCGCTGGACACCGGGGATGCGGTAACGGCGGAGGATGATATTTTTGATCTCGGGGCAACCTCGTTGACACTCATGACGGCCAATCAGCGGATTGCGGACCGGTATGAAGTCAGCGTCCCCATCGAAATCTATTTCTCCAATCCGGCTATCCGGGATATCGCGGCTTATATACACGGTCATGCGGCAGGCGGAAATCCCGCTGACATTGAAGCCAAGGGAGAGACGTCCGCAAGCCGGATCGGCTTGACGGAGGAGCTTCTTGGAATGTTCAAGGAGGCGCTGGAAACGGAGGAGGACATTCAGGCATCCGACGATTTGTTCGATATAGGCACCACCTCGCTGACAATTATGACAGTAAGCCGGATGGTGGAAGAGAAATACAAGGTCACGATCCCGGTGGATCTGTTCTTCCGCTCGCCTACAATTGAGGAAGTTGCCAAGTTTATTGCAGGTGAGGCGATGACGGACGCTTCCGGCTCTTCCCTTCCGGCATCGGGAGCTGCCGGAGCTGCTGGAGCTGCCGGAAGGGAAGCAGCGGCTTCTGCACTGGCCTTGGAAGAGAAACCGGTACAGATCGTACAGCTGCAGGCTCCGCCGTTCAAAAAGATCTTTTACCGCTTCGCATCAAGCAAACACCGCTTTGTGCAGAAGCCGATATCATTTGATGTTTTTTCCGCTTTCCTTGCACTGCTGAAGATGGAGAAGGTGAAGGGTGACAGCAAATTCCTGTATCCTTCGGCCGGCGGACGCAATGGCGTTCAGGCGTATGTATATATCAAGGAAGGCGGCATAGAAGGTCTGGCCGGCGGCTTGTATTATTACCATCCGCTGACGCATGAACTGTATTTCATCAGCAGCCCGCTCATGATCGATTCCTCTGTCCATATGGAGTTGAACCGGTCTGTGTTTGAGCAATCCGCTTTCAGCATCTTCTTCATCGCCCAGCTAAATGCACTGCGGCCGGTGTACGTGGATTACAGCGAGAGTCTGGCCAAGCTGGATGCCGGATACATGGCGCAGCTGCTGGTGAACAGACAGCACGAATTCAATATCGGGCTGTACCCGGCCATCGGGCTTGATTTTGAGCGCATTGCCGACAGCTTCCGGCTGGACGACGGCAACCGGTACATCTTCTCTCTTATGGGCGGTTACTATGATTATCGGGCCGAGGATGGTCCGCTGTTCGATGAAGCGGCATTGGTGCAGACCTTGAGGGACGGCCGCCTTGACATTGCCGGACATTTCAGAACGCGTCCCGTATACGAGACGGCGGCAGATATTCTCCGCATCCAGCGTGAGCGGAAGTTTAATATTCTAAGCCGCAAAGAGCTTGTTCAGCTTACGCGGGAACAGCCCCATATCCGCAGATTCCATGAAGACGATCAGCGGATTGCGCTGGCTCCGCACGAATGGGACTCGTCCCATTACATCCTTCGCGCCAGCAGACGGCATTATATAGATGCCTCTGTTTCCTTCCGCCAGTTCAGCAAATGGCTGTCCACGCTTGGTACGGAAGAGATTGATTCGGTGGAGAAGGGGCTGTACACGCCTCCCGGCGGTGTCTCCGGTCTAAAGATATACATCTATGCCAAAGAGAACGGTGTAGAGACACTTCAGGAGGGGATATACGAATACAATCGGAGTAAGAATGCTTTAACCATGATTCGCGCCGGCTTATCCGAGCCGATTCGCGCCTGCCACACCCCCTTCAATATCAAAATCAGTGTGGAAGCCAAGTTCTTCATCTTCCTGGTCGGCAATTTGTCGGAGAGCCGTCTTCTCCTTGGAGAGGGCTGCACGGCTTATGCACAGCTGGAATCCGGGATGATCGGACAGGTATTGATGGACAGACAGGCCGAATGCGGAATCGGAACGGTGCCAATCGGCGGAATGGACTTCGGCAAGATTGCCCGCGATTTCGGGGCCATGGATGAGGATATCTATATTCACAGCTTCATGTGCGGCTCCGTGGAATTCGAAGAGGAGAGGGACCCAGGATATGTCCTGGAGGAGAACGGGGCGGCGCCGAATCTGCTGACAGAGAAGCAGCCGCAGCAGAAACTAGCGGAATCTCCCGTTCGGACGGCAGAACATTTGGAGTTGCCTCTCCAGCAGGCCGAGCGTCCGAAACTGCCCGTCCAGCAGGGCAAGCTGCATTTTCCGTTGTCGCTGGGACAGCAATCGTTGTTCTTTGTACATTGCTCTTATCCGGAGAGTGCCGCGTACAATACGGCTTACCATGTCCGAATCCGGACTCCGTTGCACCTTGATCTGTTCAAGCGGGCACTGGAGTTTCTCGTCTTCAAGCATCCGCTGCTCCGGACTACCTTTGCTGTTATCGAAGGGGAAGAGACGCAGATTGTACACGAACAATATGATCCTCCCATCGAGCTGATCGATGCCTCCGGATGGGATGAAGCGCGGCTGACCGCCGAAAATATCAAGGAGTACCGTGTTCCGTTCACTTTGACGGAGCGGCCGGGCTTCCGCGTAGTTCTATTCCGCATTACGGATAACGATCATGTGCTGCTGTTTAATATCCATCACATCATCACGGATTTCACCTCCACAGGTCTGATGATTCAGGATTTGTGGACGTTCTACGGCAAGCTGATGGATGACCCGGGGACTGTGCCTGTGACTGGGCCGGATATGCGTTACTTCGATTATATTGCCTGGCAGAGAACGGAACTGGAGGGCGAAGAGGGGAAGAGGATGTGGACGTACTGGGAATCGCAGTTAGGCGGCGATCTTCCCGTGCTTAATTTGCCGACGGATCGTCCCCGTCCGCCTGTCCAGACCACCAGTGGGGCAACCCTGAATTTTAGTATCGACAAGGCATTGACGGACGAGCTTGTGAAATTTTCGCGCAAGGAAAAGAAAACATTGTACACGGTGGCATTAACCGCCTTCCAGGTGCTGCTCCACCGTTATTCCGGGCAGGAGGATGTGCTTGTCGGGACGACGGCTTCAGCCAGAGGGCCGCTCCGCTTTCAGGATGCCTCGGGTTATTTCATTAACCCGCTTGTCATCCGGGCGGATCTGTCAGGCGGACCGACCTTCAGGGAAGCGCTTGAACGGATCAGCCAGACGCTGTATTCGGCTCTGGACAACCAGAACTATCCGTTCTCGCTGATGGTCAAGCAGTTGAAGCCGGTAAGGGATCTCAGCCGGTCTCCCGTATTTCAGGTTACCTTCCAACTGCTGAGCCAGAATATGACCGCCAAGATGAACGGCGGAGACGGGACCGTCGAACGTTATGAAATCCCCCAGCAGGAAGGCCAGTTTGATCTGGAGCTGGAATTGCTGGAGGGAACGGACGGAATGAAGGGCAGATTGGCCTACAACAAGGACTTATGGCATGAGAACACGATGGAGCGATTCCAGGCGCATCTTGTTAATCTGCTGCGGGAAATCGTCGCCGATCCGGATCGGAAGCTGCTGTCTTACGATTTTCTCGGACAAGAGGAGAAGCAGCTTCTTCTGGAGACATGGAATGACGGGATCAGGGACTATCCCCGTAATCAGTCCATACACGGGCTGTTTGAGCAGCAGGTGGAACAACATCAACATGAGCTTGCCGTTACCGCACGGGGAGCAGGCGGCCAATCTGCATCGATCACCTATGGAGAGCTAAATGCACGGGCTAACCGGTTGGCACACTTCCTGCGCTCCATCAGCACGAAACAAGGCGGAGTAGTGGGAATCTGCCTGGAGAAATCGATGGAGACGGTCGTATCCGTGCTTGCCGTCTTCAAAGCGGGCTGCGCCTACGTGCCGATTGACCCCGCTTATCCGCGGGAGCGGATCGGATTTATAACCGCAGACGCCAATGCCGGAATCATTATAACCACCTCCGATATGGAGCCGAGCTTCGATGCGCAGCAGTCCACCATCATCTGTCTGGATTCAATGCAGGACCAACTGGACCGCTGCAGGGACGACAACCCCGGCGATCCGCCGCAGTCCGAGAGTCTGGCCTATGTGATCTACACCTCCGGCTCAACGGGAACGCCCAAAGGTGTAGGCATTACGCATGGCAGTGCTGTCAACATTTTCTGCGGATATCGGGATGTTTACTTACTTGAGAAGAACAACAGGATTCATTTGCAGATGGCGGCCTTCACGTTCGACGTATTTATTGGCGATCTGATGCGGGCGCTCTGTTCAGGCGGCCGGCTGGTGCTCTGCCCAAGGGAAAGCGTAATAGATCCTGTCCAGCTGCACCGTCTGATCGTTGAAGAGGGCATTCATATTGCAGAATTTGTGCCGGCGGTGATGCGGCATCTGGTTCAATACATGAAGAATGCAGGCATAATGCTGGATACCATGCAGACCGTGATCATAAGCTCTGACAGCTGGAATATGAAGGATTTGCAGGAGTTCCGCCGTTATTTCGCCAAGGGTACACGGTTTATCAACGCCTATGGGGTGACAGAGGTTACCATTGACAGTACCTATGTGGATTGCGCGGAGCTGGATTCCGACAATCAGGGCTTTGTCCCCATCGGCAGGCCCTTCCCGAATACCGACATCTACATTGTGGACCCGGAACTGAAGCCGGTTCCCATTGGTGTAGCGGGTGAGCTCTGTATTGGCGGCAAGGGAGTTGCGGCAGGTTATCTGAACCGGCCGAAGCTGAACGCCGAGAAATTCGTCGCGAACCCGTTCAGAGAGGGCGGTACTGAGCGGATGTACCGTTCGGGCGATATGGCGCGGTACTTGCCGGACGGCAGCATTGAATTTCTGGGCAGAGCGGACTACCAGGTGAAGGTGCGCGGCCTGCGGATTGAAGTGGGCGAGATTGAGGAGGTACTTGCACGTCATCCCTCCGTCGGGGCCGCGGTTGTGCTTGCGAAGCAGGATCAGACAGGCGAGAGCATCCTGATCGGTTACTATACAGAGAACGGGCCAAGCAATCTGCCGCTCGACGAATTACAGGATTATGCGCGGAGCAAGCTCCCGGAATACATGGTGCCGACGATCTTTATCCGGCTTGACGCCTTCCCGTTGACCAGCAACGGCAAGATCGACCGCAAGGCTCTGCCGGGGCCGGACTTGGCATTGAAGGTATCCATGCGCGATATCGTCCAGCCGGCAACTGAAACGGAGCGGCGGATGGTTGCAATCTGGCAGCGGGTTCTTCAGTTGGAGAACCTCGGTGTTACGAACGACTTTTTTCTGGTCGGCGGCCATTCATTCCTGGCGATCAAGCTGCTTGACGAGCTGAAGCGGGAGCTGTCGGCGGATATTTCCCTGATGGAATTTTTGGAGAATCCGAACATCCGCGAAATGGCCCGACGGTTTGACAAGGAGGACGAACATGTAGACGAAATGGAAGAAGCATGGGCCGGCAGTCTGGAGGCAGAGGCCATACAGGCAGAGGTGGCTTATCCGGAGTGGGACAGACCGCGGAACATCCTGCTGACCGGTGCGACGGGACATCTGGGAATATATCTGCTGGTGAACCTTCTTGAATTGCATGAGACGGCGGTGGTCCATTGTCTGATTCGCGCGAAGAATGTGGCTGAAGCCCGTGACAGGCTGGAACGTACGCTCCGGAAGCATCTGCTCTGGCGGGAGAAGCTGCTTGACAGAGTGATTCCTGTGGTTGGAGATTTGGAGCAGCCGCTGCTGGGGCTTGCCAGCGATCAATATGACGAACTGGCGCGCAAGATCGACCTCATCTTCCATAATGGCGCATATGTAAATTTTGCTTATCCGTACCAGGTGCTGAAGAAGGCCAATGTGAACGGAACAGCGGAGGTGCTGAAGCTGGCCGCCCAATCCAGAATCAAGCCGGTACATTACATTTCTACCACCTCCGTCTTTGAGAATACCGAAGCAAGATCCGGCATGTTTCAACGTGACATCGTGATCGGCGACAATGCGGAGCTGGTTCACAACAGGAAGCTGGACCAGACGCTCGGATATACCCAGAGTAAATGGGTGGCGGAGAAGCTGGTGCAGCGGGCCAGAGAGCAGGGAATGCTAGTTACCATTTACAGACCCGACATCATCTCGGGACACAGCCGGACCGGCATCTGGAACAACAATGACTTTGCAGCCAAAACATTGCAGAGCATCGCAGAAGCGGGAATAATCCCCAAAGGACGGTTCAAATTCAACTGGCTGCCGGTGGAGCAGGCAAGTCAGGCGATCGTGCGGCTATCGAGCCTCCCGAAATGTCTGAACCGCAATTTTAATGTCGCCTCCCCGTATTCCTTCGAGCTGTGTGACTTGGCGGAATGGCTGACCGAAGCCGGATTCCCGGTTAAGGAATTGCCCTTCCACACATGGAGAAGACAGATGGAAGAGCTCCAAGCGAAGGCAAGCGTCTCTGGACAAATCCCAGACGAAGTATGGAAGGCCGCTGATAGTCAAGACTCGCGGGCAGTGCATGTCTATGATCTGAAGAATCTGAAGATCGGCCTTAGAGAGACGGACATCAGCTTCGAACCGATCGGCAAGGAACACATCCGTAAATACGTAGAATACTTTGTGCAGAATGGCTATTTGAAGAAAAAATAATAGATATGAAAAAGTAATAATCGCCATTTATTGGCGATTATTACTTTTTTTGTAGTGAATATGGCGAAGGGAGCGATTATAGTGATTCATGAAGAGCTCGAATCAAATGTAAAATCGTATTGCCGGTCATTCCCAACTACTTTTGGCAAAGCCAAAGGCTCCATTCTTTACTCCTCCGACGACAGACCGTACATTGATTTTTTTGCCGGAGCGGGTGCCCTCAATTACGGGCACAATCACCCTTACATCAAAGAGCGTCTGATCGCGTATTTGCAGGAGGACAGCATCATTCACGGCCTGGATATGTACACAGAGGCCAAGCAGCAGTTTATGACGGATTTCCAGGAACATATCTTAAGCCCCCGTGGAATGGAATACAAGCTGCAATTCTGCGGGCCGACAGGCACCAATGCAGTGGAGGCCGCCATGAAGATAGCCCGTAAGGTCACCCAACGCGCAGGCATCATCTCGTTCATGGGCGGGTTTCATGGGATGTCCCTCGGAAGCTTGGCGGCGACGAGCAATCGCTCTTCCCGTGCAGGTGCAGGTATGCCGCTACACAATGTGACCTTCATTCCTTACTGCGACGGGTATCTCAAAAATTTCGATACTCTGGGCTACTTGGAGGCACTGCTCTCGGATACCCATTCCGGCGTGGAGAAGCCGGCTGCCGTTATCATCGAGACGGTGCAGGCGGAAGGGGGAATTTATGTTGCTCCTGCGCAGTGGCTGGAACAGCTGGCTGCGCTCTGCAAACAGCACGATGTGCTGCTGATCGTCGATGACATTCAGGTAGGCTGCGGCAGAACAGGATCATTCTTTTCCTTTGAACGCACGAATGTGCAGCCCGATCTAATCGTATTGTCCAAATCGATCAGCGGTTATGGACTGCCTATGTCTTTGCTGCTGCTGAAGCCGGAGCTGGATGTCTGGAGTCCGGGCGAGCACAATGGAACCTTCCGCGGGAATCAGATGGCCTTTGTTGGGGCTTCGGCTGCATTGGAATTGCGAAGCAACGAGAATTTAGATCAATCTGTATTGCAGAAGGGGGCTATCATCGAAAATTTCCTGCGCAATGAGATCAAACCTTTGATTCCGGAGGTAGACATACGCGGGATTGGACTGATATGGGGAATAGATTTCGGAGGCTGCGCTGATCCGATGAGTGCAGAGCGTGTAGCCAAAGCCTGCTTCCAGGCCGGGTTGATCATTGAGCGGGTCGGACGCAATGATACCGTTCTGAAGATCATGCCGCCTCTGATGATTGAACAGGATTTGCTGCTGCAAGGCTGCGAGATTATCAAGCAAACCATCCGATTGATCGCTTCGGGAGAACCTTTGGCCTCTTCTATTCTTTGAGAAATGCAAGTTGATTATTTTATTACTATTAGTGTAACATATGTATGTAATTCAAAAAAATAGGAGATTGGAGCTGGGAATCTATGAGTGAATCTAACAATTCCATAGAGAAAGCGGGGGGCGGACTATCCGATGAGATATTGAGAGGACCGATTGCTCCCACATCGATCAAGCTGGCTGTGCCGGTCATCATTGGGCAATTAATGCTGCTTGGCTATGGTATAACCAATACGGTGTTCATCTCTATGATCGACAAGTCCTCGACAGCATTAATGACCGGAATCGGGCTGGTCTTTCCGATACATATGTGTTTCCTTGCCATGAGTCTCGGCCTGTTCACCGGGATGAGCTCGATTGTGGCAAGAGGGATCGGTGAGAAGAACAAGCAGGTAACCGACAGGGCGGCGGGTTCGGGCATTTGGCTGGCGGTTGGGCTGGCACTATTCTCCATTGCCGTAATCTATCTATTCTCTGACAATATTCTCCCGTTCCTGTCCGGCTCCCAGATGAGTGAGGAAGCACTGAACAACGGGCTGACCTACTTGCACTGGATTCTCCCCGGACTCGGGATGATGCTGGTATTTCAGACGCTTCTGGGCGTGCTGCAGGGCGAAGGTCTATCCAAATATTACGGAATGGCTATGCTGCTCTCCACGGTAGTCAACATTATCCTCGACCCGATCTTTATATTCGGGCTGAATATGGGCGTTGCCGGCGCCGCATTGGCCACCACAATCTCGATCACCGTCTCTCTGTTATTTGTAATCAACCTGTTCCGCAGCAAGAAATCGAGTCTTCCTGTCAACTGGAAAGCCAGACATGTGGAACGTTCGGTGATTGGCAAGATAGCCTATATCGGTCTGCCGCAGACGCTCAGCATGATCTCTTTGTCGGTTGCAAGCGCAGTTATTAACAATTTAATGGGCTCCATCAGCGAGCATGCAATGAACTCCTGGATCATTGTCGGAAGAATCGACGAGCTGCTTTTGCTGGCAGGCTATGGCTTTGGCAGCGCTGCATTGACCCAGATCGGTCAGAACTATGGCAGTGGAAATATGTCCCGCGTGCTCAGCATTTTCAAGACCAATGTGCTGCTGTCGCTTGCGCTTTGCATCGTGCTTGTTCTTATCTACAACGGCTTGGCGCCGTATATCTTCTCCATGCTCACGGGAGTATCCGATGTGGTAGAGGGCGCCGTAAGACAGGTGCGGATTGTTTCGTTCTCTTATCTGGGCGTAGTGGCAGCTATTGTAGTTACCAGCTCCTTCCAGGCAACCGGAAGAGCAATGCCGGGGCTCATTCTCGACATTCTGCGCATGGGGCTTCTGACCATTCCTGTGTCGTATATGCTGTTCTATTGGTATGACGCGGGCGCCACCGGTATTTTCTATGCGATGGCCGCGATTAATCTTGTTATGATGGTGTTCGCCTTAGGCTGGTGCTATCTGTATCTTAATAAACTTAAGCAGTCCACAGGTTTGACGGAGGCTATGGCATTCAAATAATAACCCAGCGCATATCGATTGGCCTTGGGTACAACGTCCAGCGGAGGGGAATATGAGATACTTGCATACAGATACAAAGCTCAAAGAGTACTACCGACAGCACGGAGGGATAACTGACCCTGGCGAATGGTCCGCTCTCTATAATGACCTACCCGCCCAGCCCAATGATCTGTGCTTGCTGATTCAAGGCCTGGCAATTGATTTTCAGCATGCAGATCTTTATGGAGTGAAGCTGACGAATAACCGGAAGGAAGAGGTGGAGCTGCGTTATGCCGCCAGGCTGCTGGGCAAGCTCTATGAGCTTCAGTCCGAACCGCTGAACGTGCGCAGGGAACCCAAAGACCGGCTGCTGCTGACTTCACGGGATATCAACGTTATGTTGTGCTCCATGTTGCGCCATCAAGGGATACCAGCGCGTGTGCTGTGCGGCTTCTCCGCTTACCGCACCGACTTCTATCCTGCCCACTGGCTCTGTGAGTATTGGAAAGAAGAGGAGGAGCGCTGGGTGTTGGCGGATGCTTCTCTGGATGAGACGCTTCGCAGCTCCTTGGGACTGTTCTTCGGGCCGGATGACATTCCGCAGGAGAAGTTTTACCGTTCCGAGGAGGTCTGGACGAAGTGCCGCAAAAACCTGCTCGATGACCGTCTTTTCGGGTATAAGCAGGACACAGGGCTGGGCTTTATCCGGGGCAACCTGATTCGCAACTTTGTATCCCTTAATAAATATGAAGTATCGCCTTGGGATAACTGGTGGGGATTCCGTGCCAGAAAAGATATGAAAAAAGATGATCTCGACCATCTGCAGAAGATAGCGGATATTTTGTCAGTTGGAAATGACGGCTTTGAGGCTATGAGAGCCCTCTTCGAAACAGATGTCTTCCTCTCGTCTCCTGTTCGGACTAAGCTGGATCAGCAGCAAAGCACAACAGAAGACTTGCGCGGGAAGGCTCAAGATACGTCCCGCATCGTAGTCGGCAGCCCCCCGGACAGCTTCCGCAGCTTTGACTCGTCCAAATGGGATACGGGAGAAGAAGTCGTTATAGATCAGCTGGTGATCGAGGGCGCCAAACATCATAATTTGAAAGATGTTCATCTGAAAATACCTAAAAACCGGATGGTTGTCTTCACCGGGCTAAGCGGCAGTGGAAAATCCTCCCTGGTGTTTGATACGATTTATGCCGAGGCGCAGCGCAGGTTTATGGTTGGCATGTCGCCCTATGTTCGCAAATATATGGATAAAGTGGAACGGCCCAAGGTAGATTCCATCCACGGGCTCAGTCCCGCCATTGCCATTGAACAAAAAACATTAAGCAATAACCCCCGCTCCACCGTTGGGACCGTTACGGAGATTTCCAGTTACCTGCGGTTGTTGTACTCGCGGATCGGATTCCGGGAATGTCTGAAATGCGGCACGGCAATACACCCGCAAGGACCTGCGGATATTGCCGCAGCCTTGTACGGCTCTTTGTCCGCAAGGGATACATTCCAGCTGTTTGCACCTGTTCTGGTTCAGTATACCGGGGATATAAGTTATACCGTTCAGGATTTGCAGAAGAGAGGCGTAACAGAGCTTCGGGTCAACGGAAGACGGCAGTCTGCGGGTGAGCTGGATGTATCCCAAGCGGTCAAGAGCTGGAATGTTGAGCTAATCGGCGAACGTTTTACTGTTCCCGATAAGTCGGCTGCTTCAGCCGTGGAACGGGAAACGTTCATCCAGCGACTGACCGGCTCCATCCAAGAGCTTCTCAAAGCGGCCAAGTATACCATCTCCGCTGAATTACAGGATGCCGCCTACCTGTTCACAACGAAGATGATCTGTCCTTGCTGTCACTCTAGCTTCCCGGAGCTCAGCTCCCAGCATTTCAGCTTCAATACACCGCTCGGCATGTGCCCGGAATGCAACGGCCTTGGAACGAAGCAGGACATCTCCCCGGAGCTTCTGGTGGATGATCCTAACTTGTCCATTCTTGACGGTGCCCTGAAATGGTTTGGCAACCTGAGGGAAGGCAAGAAGACAACCTGGCCAACAGGCCCGCTGGATGTCGTCTATGCCCACTATGGATTGGATATTGAGAGTCCATGGAAGGATCTTCCCGAATGGTTTCATCGGATTATTTTCTACGGGTCAGGCCAGGAGAAGGTCAAGTTCCAGTCTACGCTGGGCAACAAAGAAACCGCGAAGCCGATCAAAGGGCTTGTGCCGGAGCTGTCCCGTCTGTATTACGAAACGGAATCGGAAGCCTCCAAGAAGAAATACGGCACCTATATGGAGTCTGCGGAATGTCAAGGCTGCGGAGGAACCCGGCTATGCAAGGAAGCAAGGGCGGTCCGGCTCAGAGGCAAGAATATCTCGGAGGTCAGCTCATCCTCCATTGCAGAGATGCTGGAATGGATCAAGGGCGTATATGAATCTCTCGATGCAGACATGCTGGACATCGGAGAAGAGCTGATTATAGAAATCTACAACCGGCTCTCCTTCATGATGAACGTCGGGCTGCACTATCTTACACTGAATCGGACGGCACCAACCTTATCCGGGGGAGAAGGGCAGCGCGTGCGCTTGGCCAGCCATCTGAGCAGCGGCATGGTTGGCGTGCTCTACGTACTGGATGAGCCTTCCATCGGGCTTCATCCACGGGACATTCGCAAGCTGCTGCATACGCTGCTGAAGCTGCGGGATCAAGGCAATACCGTGCTTGTCGTTGAGCATGAGGAAGAAATTATGCGGGAGGCCGATTATTTGGTGGACATCGGGCCGAAGGCAGGGGTGCTGGGCGGAGAAGTGATGGCCGTCGGCTCACCGGTTGAGGTTATGGCCAACCCAAGGTCCATTACCGGGCAATACTTGAATGGAAGCAAGTCGGTTCAAGCCCCGGCAACGTCCAGAAAGCACAAGCCGATTCAGGATTGGCTTGTGCTTGAAGGAGCATCCCATAACAATCTGAGAGATGTAACCGCAAGAATCCCGCTGGGCTCCTTTACTTGCGTGACCGGTGTCAGCGGCAGCGGCAAAAGCAGTCTGATTGGCGAAACCCTGGAACCGCTGCTGGAGAAAATATTGAACGGGAGCGATACCCAGCCGGGACCATACCGGAAAATATCGGGCCTGGATCAGCTGGATAAAGTTATCAATGTCTCCCAAGATCCGATTGGCCGCACGCCACGTTCTAACCCTGCGACCTATACGGATCTGTTCAACAAGATCAGGAAGCTGTTCGCCCAGACTGAACAGGCGGGCGAGATGGGGTTCTCCTACGACAGCTTCAGCTTCAACTCGTCGGCCGGGCAGTGCGAGGTATGCCACGGTCAAGGACAGGTCAAAATTGAGATGCACTTTTTGGCCGATATGTGGATTACGTGCAGCGAATGCAAGGGCAAGCGCTTTAAGCCGGATATTCTCAAAGTGACCTATGATGGAAAGAGCATAGCAGAAGTACTGGAGATGGATGTCAAGGAAGCCGCACAATTTTTCAGCAAGCATAAAGAGATCAAGCGGATTCTCGGTACATTCCAGGATGTCGGGCTGGACTATATTAAACTAGGGCAAAGCGCAACCACGCTTAGCGGAGGCGAAGCGCAAAGAGTCAAGCTGGCCAAGGAGCTTAGTCAAGTCAAGAAGGGGAAGATGATCTATATTCTGGATGAGCCGACCACTGGGCTGCACTTCAATGATATCCAGCATTTGCTCAATATTCTGCACAAGCTTGCAGATGAAGGACATACGGTCATCGTCATCGAGCATGATCTGGATGTAATCAAGACAGCGGATTGGATCGTGGACCTGGGACCGGAAGGCGGTAAGGGCGGTGGCCGGATCATCGCCCAATGTCCGCCGGCTGAGTTGATGCTGGAGCAGGACAGCTATACAGGTCAGGCGTTGCAAGCCAAGCTGAAGAAGTAGAAGAATTGCAACGAGAAGGAGAAGATGTCGTCAACAACATGTATGTGTTGTGTGACGGCATCTTTGTTTGGGGGGGGATTTCTATGAACCGGAGCTGCATCGTACATGTAATCAGAACCCGCTATGCGGATTTTATCAACTATTGCTATCTTGTCGAGGAGGTGCAGTCCAAGACGGCGTTCATAGTAGACCCGTCCTGGGAGATGGAGAAGATACTCCGCAAACTGGAGGAGTTGCAAGTACAACTGCGGGCTGTTTTGTTGACCCATTCTCATTTCGACCACACCAATCTGGTAGAGCCGTTAATCGATTTGTACAATCCGGAAGTCTATATGTCACAGAGAGAAATCAATGACTACCATTACCAATGCAGAAATATTCACGGAGTGCATAACCTGGAGGAGCTTACTCTGGGCAATACCTCAATCCAATGTCTGCTCACACCCGGTCATACATCCGGCGGCATGTGTTATCGAGTGGCGGACTATCTGTTTAGCGGTGACACGCTTTTCAGTGAAGGCTGCGGCTCATGCTTTGGCCAGGGAGGCTCCGCTGACCAGATGTTCGAGAGCATTCAAAAGCTCAGAAGGGCAATTCCGCCCGAGACAATCGTGTTTCCAGGCCACTCTTTCGGCATGGCTCCCGGACAGACGATGCGGACACTGCTGAATCAGAATATTTATTTTCAGTTTACAGAAAGAGAGGATTTTGTGCGATTCCGAATGAGAGGCAATCAGAGCTCATTGCTCAATTTCAAATAGACCACACATTGTTAAGGGAGATGAGAACGTGACGGAACGCAATTCGATCCATCTAATATCGAATCATTCTGCAAACGACGGGCAATTCAGACAGTGTGATTTGGCAATCAGGATCACCTGTCCCTTGTGCGGCAAAGACATGCGCGGTTATGTGCAATGTGCACTTAATATACTTCAGCAGGTTCATTTCCATTCCTGCACCTGCAGCCAGACGGCACAGATGTGCCGAACACTTGAACCGCTGTTCAGAACGGCATCCATCGATGATCTGTATGATGATGGCTTTATCCAACAGGTTGCAGGGCAATTGTCATCCTTCAGTCCGGAACTGCGTGTTGCAGGGTTAAGCTTTTCCGATAAAATTCTTTACGCATTCTACAATAAATATTTTACATGAGCACCATGGAGCAATTACCGAACCGGACGCCGCTTGTGGCTAAAGCGTTATATGAACTGACCGCCGAGCGCGGGCGTTATCCATGGGGCTGGAGCATGTGTTATATGCCTGGTCCACAATATTATCGGGCAATCCTATCGCACCTGCATCCGCAGGAGGTTGACTATTTGAACGGCCTGCAATACGAGGCGAGAATCCGAAGCTATCTGTTGGGGAGGTATGCGGCAAAGACAGCGGCGTCTCAGCTCATCGGAGAGCAGGATTTGCGGCAACTGCAGGTGAAGAACGGAATCTTTCAGCAACCTCTGTTGGTCTCCCGCGATGGACACCGTCATCCGGTCAGCATCAGCCACAGCGGGGATGTGTCGGCGGCGGTTGCTTTTCCGGCGGAACTTCAGATGGGGATTGATGTGGAAGCGCTTGATGAAGTTAATGTTGCAGCTGTTGAGACGCAGATGACCGAACGCGAAAAAGTAACCGTCCGTAAGCTGCCGATCTCTTACGAAAAGGGCCTGATGATGTTATGGACCGCCAAAGAATCTTTATCAAAAGCAGTGAAAACCGGGCTGACCACGCCCTTCTCCATCTATGAAATCAATCAAATTGAGCTTAGGCCGACCTATATGGTAAGCACCCATACTTATTTTACCCAATATGTAACCCTCTCGGTTCTGGGACATCGCTATGCGGTATCGCTAACCATACCCAAGCTTGCCAGGCTGCCGGAAGCATTCAGACAGGAGTGCCAAGCATTTCTAGCGAAGCTATGAAAGGATATCCTTAACCTATGACCAAATCCGTTGTATTTATGTTCTCAGGCCAAGGCTCCCAGTATTATCATATGGGAAGAGAGCTGTACAATAAGCAGCCTGTTTTTCGCGAGTGGATGCAGACATTTGACCGGGTCGCCTGTGAAATGCTGGGGGTGTCCTTAATAGAGATTATTTACGATGACGCCAAAACAAAAGGCAGCACGTTTGATCGTCTGCAGCATGCCCACCCTGCGCTGTACATGGTGCAGTTTGCCTTGGCACAGGTGCTGATTGCCCAAGGGCTGCGGCCTGACTTCGTTCTCGGAACCAGCCTGGGAGAGACGGTCGCTGCCGCTGTGGCCGGAGCAATGGCCGCCGAAGATCTGCTTCGGCTTGTCAACGGGCAGGCACGGCTGGTAGAATCCAGTTGCGAGCCGGGAGGAATGATCGCTATTCTGCATGATCCCCGGCTCTATGAAGAGGAACCTATGCTCTATTGCTTCAGTGAGCTGGCATCTGTGAATTACGATTCGCACTTTGTAGTTGCAGGCTACGAGCGGAATCTGGAGTGCATTATGAAGTATTTGAAAGCGGAAGGCATCCTGTTCCAAGCCCTTCCGGTTACGCGTGCCTTCCATTCCTCCTGTCTTGAACCTGCGCGAGAACAATATGCGGAGATGCTGCAGCATGTCGCCTGCCGCCAATTGCAGTTTCCTATGGTTTCGTGTGTCCACGGGGAGGTAATCCATCAGCTAGCTTCCGGTTATTTCTGGGACGCTGCCCGCCAGCCGATCCAGTTTCCCGCCGCCCTGCGTTCACTTGAGTCAGCTGGCCCTTGCTTGTATCTGGATTTGGGGCCGACCGGTACCTTGAATCATTTTGTGAAAAGTAATTTGCCCGCCGGTTCGCCATCCAGACATGCTGCCGTACTGACACCGTTTCAACAGGATCTACATCATCTTGAAGCAGTCTTGGACCGATGGCATTCAGGCTGATGCCGCTTCTGCTTGGAATCAACGGTTCAGCACGCCGGCATACTGAGGATACAACTAGCGGAGGCACAGCTTTGTTGAATGAATAAATGCCTACTTAACCAAGGGTACTAAAGCATGTTTAACAACTAATGATCGATCTAGCAGGAGATTGCTTGGATTAAGTCTACTTTTTCCACTATAGACCTTGTTTCTACTGAAGGTGGACCACTTAAGCCACTCACTACTTCAGGTATGCAAAAAACAGAGGGGAGAACAGGCATGGAAGGAATGGCACGCGGCGAACTGGCTCAGCGGACCGGCTTGAGCATGGCAACTATCCGCTACTATGAGGACAGCGGCATTCTGCCCGTCCCCGAGCGGTTAGCAAATGGCTACCGGATCTACTCCGAAGATTATCTGGTAAAGATTCCGGCGGATAAGGAGTAAACGGTTATCTCGTCAGCAGCTGTGTGCGATAAGAAGGTCTTGTTCTTGCGTAGTGATACAGGTTCCCGGCAAGCAATCCCACAAATAAGTAGATCAAACCGCCGAAGTATGCATACACCATAGCCCCCGCAACAGCGCACAGGATACCGAAAATGATTTGATCTTTATACTTGGCCGGTGAGGTAGGCGGGTCCGTAAGCATAAACAGGGCAAAGAACAGGCTGGCATTGATATAAGGAATCCTCAGGGCATCTGTGGCGTCACCGAACTGGAATATTCCCATGATCAGCAGCAGGACGAAATATGTGCCGAGAAAGGAAAAGACCAAAGGGAATTTATTCACACGCTTAGTCACCAGATAACCGCCTATTACAGGGAAAATCAGGCTCCAGGCCGGAAGGTCGCCGAAGGCCCCCCACCAGCTCTGTCCGGTTTGAAAGAGCAGGCTGGATAACAGCAGGCCGAGAGCCGCCGGATTGAAAATGGCTTTTTTCTTATTCACAAACACATATTTCGGTACAATGGCGAGCAAGGCAGTTGCAGCGACAATGATCCATGAAGCACTTGTGCTTAGGATCAGAGCGACGATAAGTCCTGTGATGACGGCGCTATAGGGAGGAGTCCGTTTCTTTTTGACCAGAGAAGTGCCTAGCATGTCAGCGGCGACGGATACACTGACGGCAATGCCTGCGTTAACTACGCCTTTAATATCCATTGTTCCGGCTGAAGCCAGCAGGACATAGGCAAGCATGCATAGGATGACATAGCCTTTTGGTGTTTTGATCCATTGTTTAACTTTCAATGTCTATCCCTCCAAGCGTAACTGTTGTTAAATCGGAAGTAATAAAGAGTGCCTTGAGATTCACCTGCTCAATGAACGCTGTCCCATGCTTCACCCCTGACAAGAAGCTCGCTGTCGAGAAGGCGTCTGCCATCATGGCATAAGGGGCAATTACACTGCAGCTAACCATTTCATGCGGGGATTGCTTGCTGCCCGGGTCGATAATATGATGAGTTTCCGGGTGGATAGAGCTTCTGCGTTCATAGCTTCCGGAAGTGCAGATAGCTTCATTTGAAAGTTCAACCGTGTGGATGATTTGTTCCTGATGCACAGGATGCTGAATGCCGATCTTCCACTTGCTCCCGGTTTCAGCGAGGCCTCCGGCATACAGGTCGCCCCCGGCATTGACGACAAAACCATCAAAAGCTTGCAGCTCATGTGCGGCTAAATCAATGGCAAAACCTTTGGCAACCGCTCCTAAATCAATGACCAGCGGCTTCTGTAAATATAGCGTATGCTTCTCCTCGTCCAGGACAATATCCCGGTAGGAGGCGGAAGCAGAGGTGAAGTTGTGAATCGCTTGCTGAGTCAAGTAATGCTCATTAAAACCAAGGTCCTCCAGCGCCTGCCCCACGGTGGGGTCGAATAGGCCATCCGTCCATTCAGCCACCTCCAGGGCAAACTTCAGCGGCTCAAATAAAAACGGGCTAACCGGCACAGGGGTCTGAATCTGCTGCGTAGTCTGCATCAGCTCACTATCCGGGCTAAACCGGCTGCAGGCCTGCTCAACCTTGCGAAAGGCTTCGAAGGCCCGATCCAGGGCCGCGGCAGCGGCTATATCCTGTGCTCTACCGGTAATAACCTGGATCTCGACGGTGGTATCCATAAACAATTTTGTTCTCTTCATGTTACCCTCCGTTAAGCGTTCAACGCTTGGTCAAGCGCATTTTGGATAGCGTCCCTGAACGCCCTGGTGCTATAGGTTGCGCCTGATACATTGTGCACCTTAGCGCTCTGATTCTGTATAATCTCTTGGGGTAGTCCGGCTATATAGTCTTGGGAGTAACGCATTCTGTAATCACTGATTTCTACGCCCGTAATTTTATCATTCTTAATGCTCACCGCGACCTGAACGGACCCCCGCCGGTTATTTCCTGCGCCGTAGAAGGTTCCGTTTATATATTTGCTTTTGACCGTAGGCGCGGGGGTGGGGGTTGTAGCCTTGGACTTAACCTTTGTACTGGCCGGCTTGCTGGTCGGTTGGCTAACATTAACGCTGACCTGACTGCCCGCCGGTTGGCTATCCAGCTTGCTGCCCTGATTGCCGGATGAACCGCTGACCTGGCTGTATGGTACGGGCTGCTGAATAGCCGCCAGTGTGTCCGTTGTGAAATAGCCTGCAGTGTAGATCGCTCCAATGGCTGCGGAACACAGGATGACCCACTTGCTGTTCATCTTTGCCATATTGATTATCCCTCCAATAGAATGCTTGTGTGAATGTTTTAAGTATAAGAAGGGATTATTGAAATTTTCTTAAAATATAAGAAAGTATAAGTTTCACCCGATACTTTATCCTTATATTTCTCGCTGAAACAGATACCGTCCTTTTGAGGACGGCGCAGCCGTTTCTACTTGAAATGACACAGCCGGAGAGCAGGCTACAGCTTCTTGGGGAAAATGAGCTGGAACTCCGTTCCGCTCCCCTCCTGGGAGGTGACATGAATCGTCCCTTTATGAGCAAGCACGATCCATTCGGCGATAGACAGGCCAAGACCTGTTCCGCCTTCGGTGCGGGACCGGCTTTTATCCCCGCGATAGAAGCGTTCGAACACATGTGGAAGATCGTCCGGGCTGATTCCGCAGCCGCTGTCTTTCACAAGGACTCGGACAGAGTGAGGGGAATTGTGGCAGGTCAGCTTGATGGAGCCGTTCGGCGGTGTGAACTTCAGCGCATTATCCAACAAAATAATAAACAACTGCCGCAGGCGGTTGTCATCACCCTCGATTTCGGCAGGCTGGAACTGGGAATGGATCTGAATGGACCTCATTTCAGCCAGAAGCTCAAACTGCTCGGTGATCTCTTGAAGGAGAAGATGCAGCGGAACCGGGGCGGTGTGAATCTGTAGCTGGTTGGAGTCTGTTCTTGCCAGGGTCAGCAGATCGTCAATCAGCCGGCCCATACGTTTACTTTCTTTTAGGATCAGCGCAATGTTCTGGCTCTCCTCTTCAATGGTGTGCTGCGGATGACGGAACAACAGCTCGGTGCGGGTCAGAATCACGGCAGTTGGCGTGCGCAGTTCATGGGAGGCGTCTGCAACAAACTGCTGCTGCTTGTTCCACGACCGGCGAATCGGCACAAGGGCATGTCCCGCCAGGAAGAAGCCGATGAGTACCGAAAAGAGTACACCCGCAGCGCAGCCTATGACAAGGTCCATGCGGAGGGAGTCCAGCATTTTGTTCTCCTCTTCCAGATTCCTGACCACAACCACATAAGCGACATGAGAGGCTGCGAAAGAGCCAGCCGTTTCTCTAGAGGCATTAGCAAAACCCAAAGTCAGATAATCCCGGCCGTCACCAGTCTTCACAGTCTGTAATGCCCCCCCAGCGGCAGCATCCTTAAATCTCTGGGCCTCTTCACTTGTGAAGTCATGCTTCGGATATTGTATAATCAACTTTCCTTGCCCGTCCCAGAAAAAATAGGAGGTCCTCCGGTCGGCATCCGGTTCGGGATGATCTTCTTGAAGCATTTGGTCGATGGATGCATTTTTCATAGTTTTGGCTGTATTCAGAATAGCTTCATCTGCTTCGTGAAATAACCGGTAGCGGAGCTGAGTATACAGGGCCAAGCCCGATACAAGTAAAATCAATACAAGGATTGCCGAATTCAGCAGCACCAACTGGCGGCGGGTTTTACTGAACATGATCTTCTCCCTTCAGCAGATACCCCACTCCGCGGATCGTCTTCAGATAGAGGTCGCCTCCATAGGGAGCCAGCTTCTTGCGCAAATGATGGACATAGACATCCACGGCAGAGGAGGCCGATTCCGAATCGAAACCCCATATCCGTTCGAAAATTTGCTCTCGCGATAAAATTTGATCTTTATTGCACAGCAAAAATTCCAACAGCTCATACTCTTTTGGTGTAAGCTTCAAGGCCTCCTCGCGGGCAAAGGCGTCTCTCAAAGAGGAGACCAATTGAATCTCTCCGCATGTCATATTGCCCTCCAGATTAACGGTTCCCCGGCGTCGTAACACGGCCCTTGTTCTGGCGAGCAGCAGGGTCGCGGCAAAGGGTTTAGTCACATAATCATCCGCCCCGGCATCCAGTCCCTTCACAGAGTCCTCGACACTGTCCTTTGCCGTGAGCATAATGATGGGTGTCGCCACTTGCTTTTCCCGCAGCCGTTTGACGATTTGAAGACCGTTCATTCCCGGCAGCATGATATCAAGTACAATAAGATCGTAGCTCCCGTTCTCCGCCAAGTAGCAGCCCTCATCTCCGTTCGAAGCCCCTGTTGCTTCGAAGGATTCATTTTCATAGATTTCAATGATCGCTTCTAGCAATGGAAGTTCGTCTTCAACAATTAGTATTTTCATCGGAATCACCTCTGATTTCATTCTGTTTCCATAGTATCAGTTGCAGATTAATTGTTTATTAAGAAGAGCCAATAGCAGCTTGACCTTGGAGTAAGATAACTTAAGAATCTATCCCCGTGAATCGATGATTCTCTGAATAACAGGGAATTCATGGGATCGCGTTATTCAATTTTTAAGTGCAGCGTAAGTAGGTGGAAAAAGGAAACCTAATCGCAAAAATCCGCTCCTTAAAGAAGGTTAGTTGGAATTAATATACTTATTTCGGGCTCTTTTACCGCATATTGGACAATATGGACGGATTAACTCTACTTTTTCCCACTAATGATCGATCTAGCAGAAAATTGCTTGGATTAAGTCTACTTTTTCCACTATAGACCTTGTTTCTACTGAAGGTGGACCACCTAAGCCACTCACTACTTCAGGTATGCAAAAAACAGAGGGGAGAACAGGCATGGAAGGAATGACACGAGGCGAACTGGCTCAGCGGACCGGCTTGAGCATGGCAACTATCCGCTACTATGAGGACAGCGGCATTCTGCCCGTCCCCGGGCGGTTAGCAAATGGCTACCGGATCTACTCCGAAGATTATCTGGTAAAGATTAAGTTCATTCGGGATGCCAAGTCCCTGGGATATTCGCTTAAAGAAATTCAGGAAGTGCTGCATATGCTCGGCCAGGACATGGATGCTGAGGCCCTTAGAGAGCGGGTCCGGGGCAAAATCATGGAAATCGACGAACGGATTGCAGCGATGCGTTCCATTCAGAAGTTGCTTGCCGGACTGCTTCAGACGCCAAATGAAGAGGTTCACGATTATCTGAAATCCTTCCATCCGGCGGATAAGGAGTAATAAGCAACAAGTCTGTTATTTGGACAGCAGCTCTTCCACCGCTACGGGGAACAATGATTTTACGATATCCAGGATGGCCTTCGCGTAGTCCTGGATTTCCTTTTGGGCATCATGCTCCAGCCGCTGGTTCAAAAAATGGGCAACGGACTGCAGGGAAGCCGTCCAATACCAACGCACGTACAGGCCGTAAGCCGCAAGGAACAGTCTGGCCTGCTCAGCGCATATGCCGTCAGCTAGAGCAGCTTCGTATTTCTGTATGCCCAACTGGACGTATTCCATAAGCTCTTGTGTATATTTCTCACCTAGCTCCCATGCTATCAGGTCACCGCTGCCTTGTTTGGAGTTCTCCGGTGCACTTCTCCACTGTCCGGCAGATGGAATATAAAAAGCGGGTTCTTCTGTAATGTATCTGCGGCTCGATTCATTCCACGCCTCCAGGCTATCTCCGGTGCCCTCATAATGGGCTGAACCTACAACGTATTTCCACCACTGCCTGGCGACCATGAGCGGAGCATATATTTCCAGCTGGATTACGGCATGTCTGAAAGGCGAAGTATGGCCTTCCCGTGCGAGAAACTGAATCAGCCGGATATCTTTTTCCGTCAGTGCTTCAGATTGTTTGGCATAGGATACGCGCGCCGCATTCACAACGGTCAGATCGCTGCCCATATGGTTAACCAATCGGACATAGCCCTTGTCCAGTACGTTAATATGCAAAATCATTACCCCCTAATAATAGTAAGCTCTCTAATTCTTATTCTGGAATGGGAGGGTTCTTTCCTGCAAATGGAAGTCCTACACTTATCTATTCCCAACACGCATGGTATAATTTCCCTTATAGATATCCTTACTATAGAGGTGAACTTGGATGCAGCTTAGACAAATGGCCGTAGCCTTCTTATTGAATGAGCGCAGAGAGATGTTATTTCTGCAAAAGAAATCCACCAGCGCTTTTCTTCCCGGACAGCTCGTTCCCATCGGGGGGCATATGGAGGGGGAGGAGATCAGCGAACCGAAGCGGGCTTGCCTCAGAGAGATTGAGGAAGAGACAGGTCTGGCGGAACACGCGCTTGCCGGTCTGGAACTCAGGTACATTGTGCATAGAATCAAGGATGAGAGCGAAATTCGCATACAGTACATTTTTACAGGAGAGGTACAGTCTGGCAGCAGATTGATGGAGAGTGATGAGGGGCGGCTGATGTGGGTGGATTGCGGTAACGTATTGAACCAGCGGGTTACAGCCTCTACCAAAGAGGTCGTACGGCACTACCTTGAAACGGGAATACATAATCATACAACGTATATCGGCACTATGCACGGCTTACAGGGACAAGCTGCAATGAGCTGGGCGGTGCTGGAAGATTGGGAAAGCAGGGGGAGTCTATGAACCGAACGGTGAGTATTTTGGGTGTGTCATTCTCCAAGCTGACGCTTAATGAGACGATCCTTCATCTAACTGAACAAATCGGGAGCCGGAGCGACAGGCTGTTTCATCTCATTACCACCAACCCGGAAATGAAGGAGAAGTAGAGATGGAGCAAGAGAATAGCAAACCAATATTGCAGCTCGTTTCGCTAATTTCAACGGGAGCAGAGGATTTTGTCAGAGAGGCTTTTGCCAAACAGAAGGTAACGGTTGTGTACCATGAAGAGTCCGGGGATAATCAGGGTGTGTTCTGTTTGGCAGAGGACGACGATTGCGTCATTGCTTATGCTGCTTTTATTCGAACGGACGGGATCGGCTCATTGTTGAAAATGATAGAAGACAGTATTAAGCCGTACATAGCAGAAGAGTGCAGAGAATTGTGCTGTAATGTATACGGTGGAAATAAAGAAATTATTGAATGTATAAGATCGCTTGGTTTTACCTCGGATATGGAGGGGTATCAGTTCAAGTATGACTTATCCTCTCCAGGCTCATTGGATGAAACTTCTGTATTGTGGGAGCAGGGGTTCACACCGGATATGCTGGAGCCGTTTATTGTTTTATTTGACGGGGCCTATCATCAATTACTTCAAGACAATGGATGGGAAACAGACCGGTACCAAAAGAACCCTGAGCACTTTCTGAGAGCACTTACCCGGTATGAGTCGGCCGGGGGAGTCCGGTCCTTTTGGCTGCAGAGTCAATTGGTTGGGGCGTATATTTCGGAAGGTCAATATATCCGTGATGTCGTTGTTGCTCCTGAATTTCAGAACCGGGGATTTGGGCGAATCCTCCTGCAGAGCTGTGTTAACCGTATGAGCAGTTTGCTGCCAGGGGGACCTATCTATTTGCGGGTGGCAGCAAGCAACCAGGGGGCTAAACGGTTCTATGAAAGAAATCATTTCGTGGAATGCTGCTATTTTGCTGAGCACACCTATCCCCGTCCAGATTGCTAAATGAGGAAGGAGAGATGCCGGATGATTCGATTGTGTGAGAAGAAAGACGAGGAGAACATGTACCGGATTATCAACGATGCCGCTAAGGCATACCAGGGGGTTATTCCGGAGGACCGGTATCATGAACCTTATATGAGCAGAGCTGAACTCGATCACGAAATGAAGGATGGAGTCGTTTTTTGGGGATTTGAAGACAAGGGAGAACTGTGCGGTGTGATGGGAATTCAGGACAAAGGCGAAGTAGCCTTGATCAGACACGCCTATGTTCGAACGGCCCAGCGCCAAGGCGGCATCGGGACAAGACTGCTAACGCACATCATAGAACGTACAGATAAGCCCATCCTGATCGGTACGTGGGAAGCGGCAGATTGGGCGATTTCCTTTTATACTAAGAATGGTTTCAATCTTGTGCAGCCAGACGAGAAAAGAAATCTGCTGAACCAATACTGGAATATTCCGGAGCGCCAGATCGAAACGTCTGTTGTTCTAAGCAATAAAGGCTGTTAGAGGTAAGGAGATCTTATGCTAGAAGGCCTTAATGTATGGCATAAGCGGCATATTCGTGGATGGCGTGGGGAAGAATATCCTTTCGAAAAAGGAGGGAGTACCATCAAAAAACCACTGTTATGGATTTGTGTCCTGCTGCTGGCAGCTATATTCCCAGTGGCCGTACAAGCCGCACCCCCAGAGAGTAAGTATCCTTGCAGTCTCATACTGAGTGCCAAAGAAAATATGCCGGTCAACGCCAAAGGTGTAGCTCTGGTTTATCGTGTACTTAGGGATGTCGGAGGTGAGCGGACAAGCTTGAGCATTCACGCCCAATACTTACCGGAGCCAGCCTCCTTAGGAAATTACGACAGGTATGAGGGATTTGCTCAAGTGGCGGGTGAGATCAGCTGGCGATTCCGTTTGCATCCGGCTCCTGCAGGAACGGAGAATCCAACCTGGGCTGGCCGGATTGATGATATCACAGGTCCGCTGGAGCGTGCTTCCGTACAGGTCCGTCTATCCAACTCTACAACGAATACCCTGGGTCCCATCGTTCTGGAGAGTGTTATGAGCAAGTGTAATTGATGATAATGTTGCTACTCGATAAGTAAAGCATGCAGGGAGAAGCAGGAGAATTTTCCACTTCGGGCGAATGTACTCTACATCATGTCCAAGTCTGGGGAAAAGAGGTTGTGCCATGTCCCGAAGCTTTCAGGTTGTACTAAAAAAGGTGGTCGATCACTCCTATGCGATTGAGATTGGTGAGCGGCTGTTTGATTCGCTGATTGAGGATTTACAGCAGGGGCTAGTGCCGAATGTAAGCAAATATGCGATTATTACGGATTCCACGGTGGAACCGCTCTATGGGCGGCCTTTGCTTGAACGGCTGCGTCTAAACGGTTTGGAGGCGGACTTGTTTTCTTTTCCGGCGGGGGAGACCTCGAAAACCCGGGAAACCAAGGCCCTGCTGGAGGATCAGCTGCTGCAACGCGCTTATGGGCGGGACTCCTGCATCATCGCCGTGGGCGGCGGAGCTGTGACCGATCTGGCCGGATTTCTGGCCGGGACCTTTGGTCGGGGAGTACCGAGCCTGAATTATGCAACCACCCTGCTGGCTGCAGCGGATGCGTCGGTCGGCGGCAAAACGGGTGTGAATACGCCGGTGGCCACGAATCTGATCGGTGTGTTTCACCAACCGCGCAAGGTATACATAGATTTAGCCGCTTGGCGCACCCTTCCGGCCCGTGAATTCAGAAGCGGCTTGGCCGAAACCATCAAGCATGCCTGCCTGGGGGATGCCGGTTTTTTCAGCGATCTGGAGGAGAATCTGGGCAAGGTCATATCGGATCGCGGGCAGCTGGTGCTTGATGCCGGAGTTTGTGAGCGGATTGCGCTGGCCAACTGCCGGATCAAATACGAAGTAGTGGAGCAGGACGAGCATGAGAGCAATCTGCGGCAGATTCTGAATCTGGGCCATACGGCCGGCCGGGCGCTCGAAGCAGTAAGCGGTTATACGCTGCTGCATGGAGAGGCCGTTGCGGTGGGACTGGTGATCCAGGCGAAGCTGGGAGTGAAGCGCGGGTACATGACCGAAGAACAGGCAGAGCGCGTCATTGCACTGCTTAAGAAGGCAGGATTACCGACGGACATTCCAGATCAGGTCTCGAACAGACAACTGATGGACAAGATGTATACGGATAAAAAAGTGCGCAGCGGCCGCATCCGGTTTGTGTTCCAGGACGGTATCGGGGCGATGAAGCGTTTTGCAGACGGCTCGTATTCGGTTCCGGTTGAGGAAGCAGAGGTTATGGAAGTGCTGGAAGAGATGCGTCAATTGTAGGAAATGAGCCCAAAGCAAAGGCAGGACCCGGCAGCATTCATAGCTGCCGGGTCCTGCCCGTTTTTATTAGATACTGCTCTACTCCAATTATTCCCGGCTTCTAATTATTTGGCAGATACCGATTTGTACCAATCGTTAACTTCCTTCGTGATTTGATCGCCGCCGTTAGCTTTCCAGTTGGTAACGAATTCGTCAAATGCATCAACCGGCAATTTGCCGTAGATGATTTTGTTGAAGGTTTCCATCTCGGACTGGCGTAGCAGATTCCACTTGGAGACCATGGTCGGCGTAGCTGCACCTGTGAAATAGTTTTGCTTGCGGATATCTTTCTGTGACATTACGATCTTGGCGGCTGCCCAGTTTTCCGGCTTGCGGAACTCAGCCATTTGTTTCTCATAAGGGGTTACCGGTTTTTCGCCGTCTGCCAGCTTAACGAGTGTTTTCATGTACAGATCAGGAATACGGGCCGGACCGGTCAGGAACGGGAACTCATTGTTGAAGTCCTTAATCTTGTCTTTATCGCTGGTAGGCTGGCCATCAATGATATCCCAATCGTAGCCCTTGGCAAAGCCGTATTCATATGGGCTGCCTGCGGCCGGATTCGCCACGTTATCGAGCAAATAGTTATAGTACAGGAAGATAGCTTCCGGATGCTTAGCATCTTTATTGATCATGATACTGGCATTTACACCGGAATTCTGCCATTTAGTGCCGATCTTGCCATCAGGTCCGGCAGGAATGGGGTAAGCTTTGTACTTAGATCCCGGCACATTCTTAAGCAGATCGGGAGCGGGCCAGTCTGGAACCCATTGGGCTCCCGGCAGAATGCCTGCCATGCCTTTGGTCCAGCTCTCAGCGGATTTCGCTTCATCCCACAGAGCGGAGTCGGCATGGATATAGCCTTTATCCATCCATTCCTTCAGCTTTGCAAGGGCTTGCTTGGCACCCGGGTTCACAGAACCATACTCCAGATTGCCATTCGCATCCATGTTCCATTGCTCCTCGATGGTTCCGTAAGCTCCGAATAGCCAGTCGAGCGAGCCCATCCAGGTGTTTGTGTTATTTTTCAGCGAAATGGCCAGTGGATACACTTTATCGGGAGCCAGACCGTCAGGGTTCTGGTTCTTGAATTTGTCCATGATATTGTCTAAGTCGGCAATAGTCTTGGGTGCCTTAAGATTCAGCTTCTCCATCCAGTCCTCACGGAGCCAGAGCAGGGTATCGTCATTGTCGGTATATTCCATGATCGGCATATTGTATTTCTTGCCGTCTCTCATGAAAGGATACCAGAGCTCAGGGTGTGCAGCAGCATGGTCTTTCAGTGTCTTGTTGGCGTATTTGTCAAACAGATCATCAATCGCAATGAACTGGCCGGAATCAATCAATTGATTAGTCAGCACCGGATTGGTAGGTACGGATACGAAATCCGGAAGCTTCTCGCCCGAGGAGATCGCTAGCTGAAGCTTTTGCCGGTATTGGTCGTCATTCGCGGGATACCAGGTATCTTTATGCTTGATTCCCAGAGTCTCCAGCATCCAGCGGTCATGTACATTGTTTTCCTTCGTGTCGCCATGGGCGTACTTCTTCGGCATAAGTACTGAACTGATCTCAATCGGCGGATCGTATTTGCCTTTGGCGAAGGCAGCGTCGGCTTCAGAGGTAGTTGCACTATTGGAAGCGGCATTGTCTTTGGGTGCCTTCTCATTGGATGTTCCGTTACAGGCTGTAAGTGTGACGAGAGCTGTGACAGCGAGCAACGAGCCTAATTTTTGGAATGTATTCATTCATCATGTCCCCCTACTGTGTATGATGCTTACATGTGTACTGTACCAACTTTGAGGGGAGGGCATCTATATGAGTTTCTTAGTTTTGATAGGACTCTATCATGCTATTTTTTCCCGTCCCTGTATTCCTGCGGTGTCACTCCAAACTGGCGTTTGAATACTTTGATGAAGTAGGCGGGGTCCATGTAGCCTATGTCCGTGCTGATTTCATACACCTTTTTACCGGTAGTCTTCAGCATATGACAGGCCCGGTCCATACGCAGGCGTGAGATATATTCGCTGATGCCTTCACCTGTTTCAATCTTGTAAATTTTGGATAAGTGGGTGGGGTGCAGATTAACATGGTCTGCCAGGACCCGCAACGAAACATCCAGATGCAGATTCTTATCCGTAAACTCCTGGATCTTCTTCACGTAGAGGGAACGGATGTCTTTGATTTCGCTTGAGGTTCCCTCTTTCAGCTTGCCAAGCACGCTCAAGGACCATACTCTGAGCTTATTGATGGAAGAAAAGGCTTCCCCGCTCTGCAGCTCTTCAATATCTGTCCCCAGCAGCTTCCCGAGTGTATGTCCATTCCGGTGTGCCAGGTTGGAGAAGGCCGCCGAGATTAGGAATCCGGCCTCCATGCAGTGCTCCCAGGATTCAGGCCATTTCTCATCCAGTTCTGCACATACATCCATCAGTTTGGCCTCGGCGGCTTCCCAATGCCCGGATTCCAGCAGATGAATCAGGGAAGGAGGCGTGTAGAGGGCATCCAGCGGTCCTTGCTCTGCTTGTTCGCCGGGTTCACTGACCCGCATAACGAATTCCCGCTCATCCCCGACAATCTGACGGAAGTAGGCCGAGGCCTGGCGGAACCGGTCATACAACTGTTCAGGGAACTTGAACCATTCTGTGATCACTATAGACAGCGACCCTTTCAGGAATTGTTTTACCTTGTACTGGAGCTGTACAGACAGCTGCTCCAGAAGGCCTTCTGTCCCCAGATCTGCTGCCCGTTTCTTCAACTGAAGCAGAAAGACCAGATATCCATGCTCTTCCTTGACGCCCCAGACCTCCATGAATTCACCAATAATCTCTTCCGCCATATTAATGACTGCATATTCAATGAGCGGCTGTCCGTTATTCTTATACTGTCCGAATTCTTCCTCCATCCTGACAAGCATCAAGGCGCAGTCCCCCTGGCTGAAGGGGAGACCGTAGCTCCTCAGCTTGCGTTCCCATTCGTCGGCTGGCAGCCGCTGCCCCTGCAGAGCACTCAGAAGCAACTGGCCGCGCAGCAGCGGCAGGTTCTCTCTCAGCGTATATTGGGTCCGCTCCAGGGAGCTGACCAGCTCCCACTCCGCATTCAATTGATCAATTGCCGTTTGGACGGCACCCAGTAATTCAGGGTCTGTCGGAGGCTTAAGCAGATAATCCACTGCACTGTGCTGAATGGCAGTTTTGGCGAATTCGAAGTCCGAATGCCCGGTTAAGATGATGCATTTGATTTTCTTGTCCCGTCTCCGGATCCGTTCTATCAGTTCAAGTCCCGTCATTTCAGGCATCTGAATATCTGAGATCACAATATCTATAGGGTGCGTTTCGATGATCTGAAGCGCCTCGGTAGCGGAATATGCCTTGTGTACTTGTTCGATTCCCAGTGTGTGCCAGGGTTTGGTCATGGACAGGTTATCTACCCAGTGGGCTTCGTCGTCAACGATGATCATTTGCATGCTGTGTGTCTCCTTGTTGGTTAGTGTACAGGTGATACTCTTCCTGAGCTGGAATCTCCCAGATGATCTCTGTCCGGAAACCGCCTAGCGGTGATTCCCTGAAATACAGAAAGGATTGATTACCGAACTGGTGAATAAGCCGCTGATTCGTATTCCAAAGGCCGCAGCCCATTTCCTCGCGCAGCGGCTCCCGCATCTTCCGGTTAAGTGCTTCCTGCTGGTCCTGGCTCAGGCCCGGCCCATCGTCGTCAATATACACCCGGCAGAAGCCTTCGGTAGTCTCGCCGGTGATTCTGATTTCACCGGAGCTGTACGATTTTCCGACCCCGTGGATAACCGAGTTCTCCACAATGGGCTGCAGCAGGAGACGCGGGATAGACTGTTTTAGCATCTCTTTGGGGATATCAATATGATAATCAATTCGGCCATTGCGCAGCTTTTGAATATCCAAATAGTTAACCAGCAGTTTGACTTCGTCGTCCAAGGTGGCTGTATCCCGCTCCATCCGGGTAGTATAGCGATAGTAAGCGCTTAAGTTATAAGCCATCGATACAACGGCTTCTTCATCCTTCATTTGGGCCATATTGATAATATATCCCAGGCAATTGTAGAGGAAATGCGGATTAATCTGAGCTTGAAGCTGCTTCAGGGTAGCCTCACGGGCACGGATTTTTTCGTTGAAGACATTTTCAATCAGGTCCTGAATCTGATGAGACATATCATTGAACCGGTGGAAGAGAAACGAAAATTCGTTTTGATCGTCGGAGTGGAGGCGCACAGTGTAGTCGCCCCGCTGCACACGTCTAAGCCCTTTGATGAGCTTCTTGATAGGCTGTTGAACGTTCCGGTACAGCAGAATGGAAGCCGAGATTCCAACAACAAAGAGCAGAAGCATGGATACATAGAATAAATTACGGCTGCCGGATATAGGCCCGAGAATACGGTCAAGCGGTACAACGTCAACCAGATACCAATCCAGATTAGTGGACTTCACCGAGCTGACCAGATAATTTTTATTCTCCAGTTTCACTACATGCTGCGTGCTGTTGTCCGGTGAATGCTCATTCAGATAAGTAATCAAATCACCGGTTAGGCGCTGGTCCGCACTGCGGTTCAGGATCGGCTTATCGCCTTTGTGATAGAAGAACGGGTCCCCTTGTCCCCCTGCCTTATACGTATCCAGCATATTCTGGATATTCTCATAGCTGAAGCTGGCTTCAACGACCAGATCACTTCCCGTAAACGTACCCTGCGGAGCAATAGAATCGCTATAGAACCAGTAAAAAGCCTTGGTTTTCCCCGGATAGCCGGATTGGCCGTCGCTGTATGTCCATTTGCCGCTCATATTTTGCTTCAAGTAGTGTTCATCATAACCTGTAGGTTTATCGTAATTGGAAATGACATCCTTGTTCTGCTGGGAATATACAGCGTATCGGGAAGGCCAGATATCCGTTAACCCGGACTGGAGCATCATCTTCTCCTGAATGACATAACGGGTCTGCATATGGTCGTAACGGTCTTCCCACATATTCAGGCCATTGAATTTCCTGACATTCGGATCTTTCGAGAATACCAGGCTGAAATCCATCATCTGGTTGATCCGTGAATCGATTTGACTGGATAAAAAAGTGAGCTGTTTGGTATTGGATTCCTGGAGCTCTTTACTGACTACATCGTAAGTGACGTTATTGGAATACGTATACACGATGATGATCGGCACAAACAGCACAATGATCAGACTGTTCATTTTGGCGAACAAACTAAATCTGCTCCAGGATTTTTCCTTAGCGAAGTTAATAGCTTTACTTAGACCCATCTTTGTCCCCCCAGACGATGCCCTAATAAATCCCTATGCGAGCCTAACAAAGTAATATAGTCAAACCTTAGAAATGCTTGCTACTATTTATATCAGAGATTCATACAACACACAAAATAATTTTTTGAAAGCGGGAGAGAGCGATGGAAGCTAACACTATACAGCAGGTGAATCCTGGAAAAACGCCGCGCTTATCGAGGAAAAAAGGGTATAAGCAGCCGTGGGTGCTCCACTTTATGGTGCTGCCGGCGGCCGTTATGGTGTTTATTTTTTCTTATGTTCCCATGGGCGGAATTCTAATGGCCTTTCAGGATTATAAGCCGGCGCTCGGATTCGCTGATTCTCCTTGGGTGGGACTCAAACATTTCGAATACATGTGGCAGAACGATTACTTCCTGCAGATTACATGGAACACCCTGTTCTTCGCCTGCTCCAAAATGGTGATGAACCTGATTATCCCGTTCTTCTTCGCCTTACTGCTGAATGAGGTCAGAAAGATGGCGCTCAAACGAACCATTCAGACGCTTGTCTATTTGCCGCACTTTTTATCCTGGGTTACCCTGTCGGGAATTCTGATTGATATGCTTGCCCAGACGGGCCTTATCAACCAGTTCATCTCCAGTGTTTTCGGTGTGAAGCCGATTTTCTTCCTGGGTGACGGCAACTGGTTCCGGTTCACGATCATTTTCAGTGATGTCTGGAAAGAATTCGGGTTCAACATGATTATTTTCCTGGCCGCGCTGTCCGGCATTAATCCCTCCCTGTATGAAGCGGCGGAAGTGGATGGGGCAGGGCGCTGGAAGCAGACGATTTATATTACCATTCCGGCGTTGATTCCGATTGCCATCGTGGTGGCAACCCTGGCGCTGGGCAACGTGATGAACGCGAACTTTGACCAGGTGTTTAACCTCTATAGTCCTTTGATCTATCAGCAAGGGGATATTATTGACACCTTTGTCTACAGAGAGGGTCTGCTCAGCGGACAGTTCAGCTTTGCCACTGCGGTGAATCTGTTCAAATCGGCGATAAGCCTAATCTTGATCGTGATCTCCTATCGTCTGGCATACCGGTTTGCCGGCTACAGAATCTTTTAGAAAGGATGACATCCTATGTATCACAAAACGGCGTCTTACCGCATATTCAGCGTATTCAATAATGTCTTCCTGACGGTTATTTCCGTGCTGTGCCTGCTTCCGCTATATCACTTGCTGATGGTATCACTCAGTTCGACAGCTCCGGCCAATGCCGGGATGGTGACCTTTTGGCCGATCGGATTTACCCTAGAAGCCTACACAAAAACATTTAATAACAGCAACTTTCTCTCCGCCCTGTGGGTGTCTGTAGAACGGACCGTGCTGGGAACGGCGCTTGCCCTGGTTGTGAATACCATTGCTGCATACGCGCTCTCCAAGGAAACCCGTGTATTCCGGGCCCGCAATATTTATCTCTGGTATTTTGTCGTCACCATGCTGTTCAGCGGCGGTCTGATTCCCGGCTACATTCTGATTCTGAAGCTTGGGCTGATGGATTCCCTGATGGCACTGATCCTTCCGGGACTGGTGGCTGTGTTCAATATTATCCTGCTGCTGAATTTCTTCCGTACGGTGCCCAAAGATCTGGAAGAAGCCTCCTTTATTGACGGGGCAGGGCAGTTCCGCACCTTTTATAGCGTATATCTGCCGGTGTCCCTGCCGGTTCTTGCCACGGTATCCTTGTTCATTATGGTCGGACATTGGAATTCGTACTTCGACGGGATTATCTATATCAAGGATGCCTCTAAGCTCCCGCTGGCGACCTTTATGCAGACAATTATTGTGCAGGCAGATATGTCGCAGATTGATCCGAACGTCGTGGCCAATCAGTCGCAGCGTACCCTCCGGGCGTCACAGATTTTTATAAGCGCCTTGCCGATTTTAATGGTTTATCCTTTTTTACAGCGGTACTTTGTAACCGGGATTGTTGTCGGTGCTGTAAAAGAATAGCGATGCCAGGCGGCAGCATGCCAAACAGGACGTTCATCACAACGAAGCCGGTGCTCACCTTGTATAGGGGGCACCGGCTTCTTATCGCTGTTACTTATGATTACCTTGCACAGGAGGATTGACTGCAGCGCCGTTGGCTGAGACGCCCACGCCATCTGTGTACACCATTTTCCCGCCGTAATATCCGGTTCCCAGCACAAGCCCGCAAGCGACAAGAGAGACGGCTAAGTACAGCACCAGCGGAACTTTCACAAAAGCCCGCTTGCCCTTCCAGAACATTATCAATCTCCACACAACGATCAGAGAAGCTGCCCAAGCGGTCAGAGTAGCGAGTGTCTCGTGAGGCTCAATAAATGAAGTCACGCCGCGGGCATCATCATCCGGTCCGGTTGCTATAGCGACCCAGGCACCCGCTGCAGCAAGAAGCCACATCCATAACCCTCCGGCAGGATTCAAAGTGCGTTTTTTCAGGGCCACCACCAGATCATATCCAAATCCGATGAGGATCAGAGCGATAGGGAAATGTACAACAATGGGATGGATGTGGTTAAAGACTTCAGTAAACATAGTAATACCTCCATTTTCTACTTGAGTGGTTGCCTAAGGATTCGCTGGGTTTCAGGTAGGATGACCGTAAATATGCTCCCCTGATGAAGGGTGCTGGTTACGACGATTCTGCCACCGTGCCGGCTGACGATCTCGTGTGCAATGGCGAGTCCCAGTCCGGTGCCACCATGCTCTCTTGTGCGGGCTTGATCTACCCGGTAGAACCGTTCGAACAAGTGGGGAAGATCCTCCTCGGGAATCCCGCAGCCCGTATCCTGAATGATTACATTCACAGTGCCGTTGTCATTCCGGGAAAGCCCCAGTGTGACTGTGCCTCCCTCCGCAGAGTATTTGATTGCATTGTCCAAAAGAATATAAAGCAGCTGATCAATCTGTTCACTGTCGCCCAGACAGGTAAAGGTATCTTCCGTGTTGCCGATATGGAGCTGCAGCTGCACAGTTTTCTCTTGAGCCACCAGCTGCATTCTTGCGGCTGCAAAAGAAAGGCTATGCTTCAGGTCGAATAACTCTCGTCTCATCTGCTGCAGAGGGGAATCGTTTCTGGCCAGCGTGAGCAGTTGTCCGGTTAAACGTGTCATGCGCTGTATTTCTTCTTTCATATCCTGGAGCACCGTCTGATGGACCGGTGAAAGCTTGTGCTGTTCCTCTTCCAGAATGTCCACCGACAGCTGAAGTACACTTAGGGGTGTCCTTAGCTCATGGGAGGCGTAAGCGGTGAACTTTTGCTGCCGGATAAACGCATGGTTGAGGGGAAGCATAGCCCGGCCGGCTAGTATATATCCTATGATTGTGGCCACCGCCAGCAGGAGAAGAGTGATCCCGATGAGGAGCAGCCTCATCTCCTTCAATAAATGCTCCTGTTTGCTCACCTCTTCCCCGAGCAAGAGAAACGGATGTTCTTCATCACCTGTCATCACACGCAGTACCGCATAATTCGTCCTGTTGTTACCCGAAGAGATGCTCAGATGAATGTAGCTTTTACTCCCTTGGGCATCCAGCAGCTTCTGGAAGGAAGGCTTGAGCAGCAGGTTATTCCCCTCTGGCGAATGAACGAAGATCGTCCATGAAGGATCTGTAATGACTGCAAATTGGTCACTTTGCAGATATTCCCATTCCATCCGGTGGCTGTCCGTCTGGCGCTGCTCCCGGATTTCCTCCTTATCCTGCGGCCCCGGTGAATGATTACGCCATTCGTTTACGGCCTTTTGCCCGGCGGACTCCAGATTATGCCTCTCATCCCTGTGCATCACATCGGTCAGTACCCAATAGAAGGAAGCCGCCATGATGAGCAGAATCAATCCAATCATAGTGCTGTAAAAGATGGTTAATTGCCTGCGGGTGTTAGGTATCATCATGGACAGCTCCGGTATCTACCAGGCGGTAGCCTCTTCCGTGCACACTCCTGATCAATTTCACAGGGAAGGGGTCATCGACTTTTTTGCGCAGCAGCTTGATCACCGCATCCACCGCATTCAGAGTAACATCGGCATTGTTACCCCATACATAATTAAGAATCCGCTCTCTGGACAGAACCTCATTGGGGTGACGGGCGAAAAACTCCAAAAGCTGAAACTCGCGGTTAGTCAGGGTGAAGGTAACCCCAGCACGTTCTGCTTCCTGTGTGGCCGGGTTCAGCCGCAGGCCGCTGACCGTATACTGGTTCACATAACCCTGGGTTTGTTTTCTGCGGTCCAGGGACGTAATACGGGCCAGTAGTTCTTCAAAGGCGAAAGGCTTGATCATATAGTCATCCGCTCCGGTAAGCAGTCCGCTGACGCGGTCCTCGATCTCGCCGCGTGCCGTCAGCATCAGAATGGCCGTGTTGTCATTCAGTCGGCGCTGCTGCCTGCATAGTTCAAGGCCAGTTTTGCCGGGAAGCATCCAGTCCAGAATGTAGAGATCGAATTCTGCAGAGGAAAAGAACAGTTCCGCTTCATCCGAGTTGCGGGCCCATTCTGCCAGATGGCCTGCAAGCTGCAGTTTATATTGGATCATATACCCGAGTTTGGTATCGTCTTCTACTAATAGAATACGCATGGTTGCCTCCTCAGCCGCTCTTTATAAGGCTCATTATATCCCGTAATAATGAAAAAATAATGAAATCATTGCAGACATCAAAAGGAGCAGCGTGCATGACCACGCTGCTCCAACAATAGTATTAGAGTACTTAGGGGATTGGATTCATACTCCCCAATGACTCGACTACAAATACAGGCACGTACTGCTCCCCTGTATCGGTTCCTACATAATCGAATCTATACTGGAATTGGCCGGTTGCCAAGGCGGGACCCGTAACCGTACCCACATTTCCTTGCAGGGCCAGGAAGCGCCCATTCGCGCTTACTACGGGTCTGCCGTTGGAATCGATATAAATATCAACCTTCAGGACAACGGTCTCCAGGGGGTGAAGCTCCAGCTCAGAAGCGTCCACAAGCGGATACTCCTGGTAGATTTCAGAGAACTGGTAGACTCCATTCGTCTGCCGGAATATGGCAGTACGGCCCTCCGAACCGTCTCCCATATCTGCATTGGTGACACGGATGGAAGCATCGTCCGGTTGGAACTCGTAGCTGTTGCCGGCAAACGAGAAGAGCAGGGAGATTCCTTCAGGCCTGATGGTGTAGGCCGTGAAAGAGGTCCGCCCGTCTTGGCGGCTGCCTGCGGCGACTACCACCGGCACTTCAGAGTAGACGGACAATGGGTCATCAAAAGCAAGGCTGCGGAGACTTTCAAAGCCGGGTATCGGATCTCCGGTCCGTGTAGTTACGGTGCCGTCATTCCTTAAATCCGCATAGTAGAGGCGTCCGCTGCTGTCTGTTCCGGTTACGGCGAGCTTTGCGCCGTAACGCCCGCTGACGGAAACAACATGCGTATACTTACCAGGCTCCTCCCCGCCGGGCAGCAGGCGGACGGGTTCGGCAATGTTCCACGCAAGCTGTGCTGCGGAGATTTCAGCACCCGTGTCCTGAAGCTGGGCCAGGTCGCTGTAGCGCTGAATGGCCTCCGCGTACCCGCCGCTGCGTACCAGCATCGCGGCGCTTCGGAGCAGCTTGGAGGTGGTACTGTCAATTAGAGTCAGCACCTTCGAGGCAGCAAGGCCAGCCGAGGCGGCATATTTGCGGTACGCTGCAGCATGCGTAGAGAAGGCGGCAATCTGATCGCCGTCTACATCCTTACGCAGAATGAGCTTGGCGCTCATTTCAATCTGGCTGGCTACCCAGGGAGCCGTATAGCTGTGGCTGCTATAGGCATCGGTAAGGGATAAAGCGTAATCCAGCATGGGGGAGAAGCTGCCTGCCGCAGCAAGCGCCTTCAGCTGGGCGGTGTCATGCGCTTTGAACTGTGTGGCCAGCAGATCTTTTTTGGCATCAGCTCCGCCTAGATACACATCGGGAATTCTCAGCAGATTCCATTTGAAGCTGTCTCCATCATTATCGGTGCTGCTGCCGCGCTGGCTTGCCGCCAGTTCGGCAAGAAACTGCGCCTTGAACTGCTGAAAACCTATCCCCAGCCGATCCGAAATGCCTGAATCTCCTGACAGCTGGCGATAATAGGTTTCATAGGGTCCGCTTGGTTTCATATATTGGCTCTTCAGACTCAGCAGAGAGGCATAGCTCTCCATAAAACCGCCAAAATCCTTGGTCGTCAGCTGGTCTTCAATCTTTAGTGTAAGTGTGCTAAGACTACTGCGGATCGCCGTAATCGGAGCCAGCTCCTTAAGTCTCGCGGCAATCTGGTCTTCCTTGTAAAGAATGGAAGCATTAGCGGCTGCCAGGCGGTAACGCTTCTCGGCGGCAATCAGATCTCCCGAGGCATAGAGCCGCTCGGCTTCCCGCACCGTCTCGATCTTGCTGTGAAGCCTGAGAGCCTTCTGCCCCAGCAGGGCCAGCATGAATATACACAGAATGATCATAAAGTTCCGCAGGGTTAAGACCTGTTTGATCGTCATATTATAGTAGCCCCTTTTCCGGCTGACAGTGCTCTATTCAAAAATCGGGGTCCCAGCGGTATTTGGCTTCGCGGACCTCCGCCACTTTGAGGTCCAGGCCGTTCCAGGCCTCATAGGGACTGGCGGATATCATCCGGCTCAGACGCATAAAACGGTCCTTGGGAAGCTCCTGTATGTATCGTCCGATCATGCCCGAGTAGAGCAGAGCGTAACGTTTTAACCGCACTGCCGCTCCCGCCACAGCCGTCAGAATGGCTGGGCCACGGTCCATTTCCAGAATCTGTACTTCATAGGTTTTGACATAGCGCAGCGTGCGGTCCTTGATCAGCTCGGGCCGCACTCTGGCAATCTCGCCGATATATTCGGCGAGCAGCGGTTCGAAATCCTTGAGCAGCAGCTGTTCAAGCTCCAGGTTCATATCCTTGCGCAGCTGAAAGCCGTGCAGCAGAGCGACACGCTGGCGGGCGACCCGGTCACCGCGCAGCAGGATCGAGATTTCGCGCAGCTTCTCATAGGCCAACACATCGTTCTCCCGCAGAACGGACACGGCCTCCTGGCGGTTGATCTCCAGGCCTTCCCTGAGGCTGTCTATGCTGCGGCCCAGCAGCTCATTCAGTGCATACAGATTTTCGTTCTGCCGTACTTTGCGCTGCATAAGCAAGAGCAGTCCGGCCAGCACGATGCCGCCGGCACCGCACAGCGTCATCTGCTGCAGACTTTGGCCGAAATAGACCGAACCCAGAGTAAGCAGCAGGATGAGAAGAAGACGGGTATGCATTTTACGTCCGGCAAGGGAAACAGCATGCTTCTCTACTGGTGTCAGCGAAGCATGGCCGCAATGGCCGCACCGTTCTTCACCGAGCGCAGTATAACGGCTGCACCGGCGGCAGATACGCAGCTTGTCAAAGGCATACCGCGGAGTCTTAAAGGGGCGGAACGTCACGGGTTTCTTCTTATTTACCGGCATGGTCGCCTCCGTTCAGCGCAGCCAGCAGACGCTCATCAATGTCATCACGGGTCAGCGGTTTGCGCTGCCGTAAGGCATAAATAATGATCTGAATGACTACATAAAGAAACGTAATGCCGAGAATGGCGTATGAAATCATGGAACTCTTCCTTTCTTGTTGGAAGCTGACAGCCCTAAAGTTGAAGTTTACAAGGTTTAATTATATCATAATGGCATGCTATTGACAGAATTTAGCTATACCGGCAACCCTGCCGTAGTTGCCTAATTTAACACAAGAGGAGCCCTATTTATGCTTCGTACACCGATTAATATTTCAAAGACAGCCAAGAACATACTGCGGCATGTTGTCCCGCTGCTGCTGGTGCTGTGCATCTCGGCGGCGCCGTTTGGAGCCGGTAGGGCAAGCGCGGCATCACCTGCGCCATCCCATATTGACGCTGTACTGCTGATTGATGTCAGCAATTCCATGAATAAGAGCGACAAAAACAAGATCGCAAATGAAGCGATGAAAATGTTCATAGATATGCTGGCTGCCCAAGGCGATAAGGTCGGGATTGTGGCCTATACCGACAAGGTGCAGCGGGAGAAGGCACTGCTGCAAATCGGCTCTGCCGGAGACAAACAGGATTTGAAGGATTTCATTGACGGTCTGGACCGGGGAGCCTATACGGATATTGCCGTCGGAATGGAAGAGGCCGTAAAGGTGCTGGAGAACGGCAGCGATCCGGCACATGAGCCGATGATCGTCATGCTGGCGGACGGCAACAATGACCTTAACGAAGCAACCGGACGCACGCAGAGCCAGTCGGATCAGGAACTGGACGGTGCGGTAGCCACTGCCAAGCAAAAAGGCTACCCGGTCTATACTATAGGCCTTAATGCCGATGGAAAGCTGAATAAGGAGATTCTGGCCGGAATTTCCAATCAAACAGGCGGCAAAGCGTTCACCACCGATTCGGCGGATGACCTGCCGCAGATTCTCAGCGAAATTTTTGCCGACCATTTGAAACTGAAGGTGGTTCCGGTACAATCCATCACAGCCAACGGCAAGTACCAGGAGGTTACAGTAAATGTTCCCAATGGAAGCGTGCTGGAGGCGAACATCTCTATTATGTCCGCACAGCCGGTTACGGCGAAGCTTAGTGATCCCTCCGGCAAGGAAGTGGCTATTCCGTCTAACGATGTGCTGCTCTCCAAGTCCAGCTCGTACAGCCTGATCAAGCTGCTGTCCCCGGAACAGGGGGACTGGAAGCTTCAGGTGAAGGGCGTGCCGAAGGACAAGATCGATATCAATCTCGTCTTTAACTATGATCTGGAGCTGAAGCTGGATGCACTGTCATCCAAGACCTACCAGAAAGGCGATACCATAGAAATCTCTTCACACCTGTTCAGCAATGGAACTCAGGTAACACTCAGCAATTTGTATCAAGATATGAAGGCGGTATTGCTTGCTACAGATACCGATACGGGGAAGGTGCAGGAGCTTCCGATGGATAACACCGGGGCGGTGTTCAAAGGTTCCTTCAAGATTACGGAGAGCCATAATTATGAGCTGAAGGTGCGGGCGGAGGAGAGCAGCTTCTACCGCGAGAGTGATGTTCTTAAGATCAATGCCAAGACAGGAGCTGTGGCGACGAGTCCGGCAGCAGGAACGGGTGTGAGTGAGCCTGCACAGGATAAGTCTTCTTCCAAAACTCTCTATTATATTATCGGCGGGATCGTGCTGGTACTGGCGGCGGCTGTGGTGCTGTGGATGCTGCGTAAGCAATCAAACCGCGGCTTCGTAGGGCAGATGGTAGTAGAAGTTCTGGACGGCAATACCGGGGAGAAAACCTATCCGCAGTACAAGAAACTCTCAGCTTTCCGAGGCAAGTTCACTCTGCATCAGCTTCTGCAGCTGGCGCCTGAGCTGAAGGAGAGTGAGAAGCTTGTATTCACTCCGGGCAAAAATGACCGCCTCATGCTGCGCGGCAGCGAAGGGATTTCTGTTGAAAAATCAGGACGCGCCGCCGATGTGACGCGCGGCCTGGAACTGAAAAGCGGCGACCGCATTTCCGTGGCCCTGGCTACGGTGGATAAGACAATTTTACTGGAGTATTTGATATAAGGGGGAGCACGTATGAAACCGGTAGTAAGAGAACATATTCAGCAGCTCGACGTATCGCTGGGCGGAGGAATCGTCAGCGACAAAATCCGAGTGGACACCATTGACAACCCAATCCTCATCATTGGCCTTGGCGGCACGGGGATTGACGCCCTGCTGCGGCTGAAATATCAGATTAACCGCCGTTTCAAGCTGCCGGAAGATCCGCTGTCCAAGAAGAAAAGGGATAAGCCGGATAACGTAGAGTTCCTGGCGTTTGAGACGAATGAGCAGGATCGCGGGAAGAGGTACAAAGGCATCGGCCTCGATCCGCAGAATGAATTTGTGCTGCTGGCCAATGCGGAAATCGGCGGACTGCTGCAGAACCGCAGCATTTTGGAGCCTTATATTACGGATTGGCTGTCGCCGGAGCTGAGCATTACCGATGGCATGAACGGAGCCGCCGGGGTGCGCCAGGCCGGACGCCTGCTGCTGTTCACGAAGATCAACCAGGTGGTAGCGGCCATCGACAAGAAGATTAAGACGCTATCCGTCGGTACCAGCAAGAAGCTGATGGTTTTCCTGCTCACCGGCTTGTCCGGCGGAACAGGCAGCGGGGCTTTTCTGGATATCGCCTATATCGTACGCGGGATTATTGAACGGGATTACGGCTCAGCCGGTATCGACCGTGTAAATACACTGGGCTACCTGTTCACGCCGGATGTGAATCTGTCGAACAAAAGCCTCAGCGAGCACACCCGTGAATATATCCGCAAGAATGGCTATGCGGCGCTCAAAGAGCTGGATTACTGGATGAACGTGGACAGCCGGGGGGAGAGATTCCGCCAGCAGTACGGCAATATTTTGACTGTGAACTCGCCGCTGCCTCCGTTCAATCTGTGCCATCTGATCTCCGCGACCAATACCGAAGGCAAGCTGCTGGAGAACGCCTATGACTACTGCATGAATGTGACAGCGGAGAATATCACGAACTTCATGGCCAGCGAGGAAAAACAGTCGGGCGAGGAATTCGCCATCCACGACTACATCAGCAACATCAGAACGAATATTGCGCAGATGAACAAGACCTATCCTGCCAATTATGAATACAACATCATCGGCGCTTCGTCCGCGGTGCTGCCGATTGAGGAAATGACGACCTATCTGGCATTCCGCCTGTTCGACAAAATGGACAAAATGTTCCAGCAGGCTCCCGGGCAGGAGGATGTGGAGAAGCTTGCGCGCAAGCTCGGCATCGATCTCGACAGCATGATTAAGACCTTCGAATCCCGTGTGCCGGAGCCGCTGCCCGGCTATGAGAACAGCGAGCGCCTGAATCACAGCAATGTCATCAAGCACCAGGTGGTGGACATGGATACGGAGCTGGAGCAGAATTTTCTGGCCCGTGCCCGTGAGGAATATATCAAGTCCAAGAAGCAGCTTCCCGGAGAGATTACCGGACGCTTTGGCGAGGAGCTGGAGCGAATCTTCCTGCATCCTGAGCAGGGTCCGTTCTATGTGTCACGGCTGCTCTATACTGAAAAGGGCTTCTGTATTCTGAAGCTGATCCAGTCTTATATTGAAGCGCTGCGTGAGAGCCTGCTGCGTCTGCCGCGCGATATTGAGACGGCACAGGACAGTGCGCAGGAGAAGCTGGGCGATGCGCGGAGCGCTTTTGTCTCCAAGGAGAAGAAGAAAAATGCCTACATTGAAGCCAAGATCAATGAATACTGGCTTCATGCCGACGTAGAGCGCACCGAACAGATGATTGAGTTCTATGAGGACCTGTTTGAGCTTCTCAATGAAGAGAACAACCGGATTTATGGTGTGTTCACAGAGATTCTCAGTGCGCTTAGCACGATCTTCGAGAAGAATGGCGACATTCTGATCAATGGTGAAGAACAGGCTGACCAAAAAGGGAACAAAACCTACTATTGGAATATCGTTAACGTGCCGGATATTGCCTCAACCATCTCTAAGGTGATGGACCAGAAGGACGGCGACGATCTGATCCGCGACTTCACACGGGAGATGCTGAAGCATTCCGGGCGCTGGGTCAAGGAGCAGGAGATTGATATTGTGCGCTCTATTTCAGAGTTCCTCAGCGATAAGTTCGGTGATCTGATTACCCGCTCCATGGAAGAATTCCTGGTGATGAAATATGGCCGTGAGGAGCCGCTGGACAAGTTCGTGGAGCGGATTATCGCCGGACGTCTGGATGAAGATGCGGTGCCGATTTTCCATCTCAGCAACAGCTCCGGCAGTTTGCATTTCCCTTCGTGGGGGTTTGTCTCCGTTCCGGTCAAGGCGCCGGGCATTCTGAAGGGAATCCGCAATTATCAGAACAACGCGCTGGGCAAATCACAGTTTACGATTAAGGAAAGTCAGGTGAAGAACCGGATTTTCTGGCTCAATACGCGCAACGGGGTGCCACTGTTCGTATATACACCGCTGCGGGTATTCGAGGAGAATTATGAACGGACGATTCTGGATAAGGAAGGCATTGGCCGCCATTTGGTGATGACCGACAAGAACAACTGGACCTATCTGCCTTCACCGATTCCGGAAAAATCATGGGGGGATACTTACGTTAACACCCGTGTCCGGGATTACAATGCCAGAGTTCGGGCGGATTTCGCCAGAGCGCTTGAGATCGGGGTAATTATTGAAAAAGGCCTCGACGAAAATACAAGCAGCCGTTTCTCGGTCGTCTTCACGAAGCCGTTTGATGTGGATAAAATGCTTAGCGGCTATGACCTGCAGCTTGGCATGGCTCGTCCAAATCTGGGCGAAGTGAAAAAGGCGGCCGATGAGCTGAAATCGCTGCGCGCAAGCGGCCTGGAACGCGAAGGGGTTAAGGATATTTTCGGCAGCATCAACAAGGACCTGGCCCAGGAAAATCTCATTCGCTCGCCGCAGCTGATTACGCGTGTCCGCGAGGAATTGGCCAAATATGAGGCACTGGCAGCGAAGGCGGGCGAGCTGGATGGACTGCTCCATCAATATCTCGACGAAGACAAGTGGATCGACCAGTTTATTGAAGCCCTGTACACGGACACGATCACCAAAAAGGGCGCGCTCTACGTCTATGACCGTGATGAAGACGAAGACGCTTGGGAGCCGTTCGCCAACTTGATGAAGGAACGCAGCTATGTGGAGTATGCCGTCTACCGTCATTTCCGCGGTCTGGACGAGAAAAGCCGCAGCCTGCTGCTGCGTAAGGCGGCGCGCCGTGCCGGGGAAATGACCGCTGCCGAGGATGTGACTCCGCTGCTGTATAAACTGGAAGGACTGTATGTCTCCTTCCTGGAAGCACGCGACAGTCTGGAATATGAGCGGGTAGAGCATGCGGACGGCGATGAAATGTACAGCTTCTACAAGAGCCTGACCGGCAAGCTTGGCAGCATCCGCAGAAAGCTGAAGTAATCCTATGATCAAAGCACAGGCATTAACCTATGCGCAGCAATATGCGGCCCAGGAAGAGGCGCAGCGCAGCAAAGGGGACGGGCGCAGCAGTATTCATTATCCTGCCCTGTTCCTGTTCCTGGGTGACAAGGTAGCCCCGGCCATCGGCCCGGTGCTGGACAGCTGTGAGCGGAAATGGGACAATGCGGGCGGTATTATGGCGCTGCATGCCGCATCCGCTGGAAGCACAGGCCAGTCTGGCGGTGGTACTCAGACTCAGGCTCAGGCTGGAAATGCCCATGACGGGAATCAGGTGCAGCCTGAAGGCGGCAGTGGCAGAAGAGAACGGGTCCTGGCCATGGCCCTGCCGGAAACGGCGGGCCGTGATCCCCGCACCGTCCGTCAGGAACTCTATCGCGAGTTTCATGAAGACAGCCGGTTTCTGGCCGGGTTGAACCGGAGCCTGCGGCGTTTAAGCAACAGCATAGCGGATTATGGACGGCTGTATTCCTCTTTTGACGTCATCCATCTCTCTATAGTTACGCGGGTCGATGACCCGCTTAACGTGCTGCTGCCGGAGGTTGCCCTGCTGGCCCGCGCGGTGCTCAGCCAGTCCTTCAAGTCGGTGCAGACTGACCTGTACGCGCTGATTAATGAGCGGGAGCAGGGGGACAACTTCGGTTATTCCAGCTCGGTAGGGCTGGCTTTTCTGCGTGAGCTGGACGGGATGCAGCAGTCGGATTATGCCTTCAGCGCCCCGCTGCTGGTCACGGAGGACGGGCTGTCCATACCTGTAGCTCATGGTCCTTCTCCGCTGTTCGATCTCGTCTATCTGCTCTCGGACAAAAACGAGCGGGGGATGATGTCCGCTCACGGCATGGACGACAACTACGAAATTATCGCCCATATCAGCCTGCTCAAGAACCGTGTACGCCCGGCTACAGATACGGCTACGGGACACGGCGGCTACAACAATATGACCTTCAAAAGCGGCATCCGGGGCAGCTCCGGAAGACAGGGCTACGCATCCGCCGGGTTCTCGGCAGTGCGCAGACCGAACCGGCAAATCGCTCTCGCGGTGCTGGCTCATGCCTTTCATTATCTGGCCGCAAAGCTGCAGGAAGGCGGAACAGTCAGTCTGCGCGAACGGCAGGTTCTGCTCGGCCTAAGCGCCGATTCCCTGCGTGAACGGGCAGCTTCGCTGCTTCCGGATGAAGCGGGAATTGAAGAGATGACCGGGCTGATGAGCCACGGCCGGCCCTCTTATAGCGAGCTGAAGCCGCTGTCGCTGCGCGAGGCCGAGGCGTTGCTGTTCGGAGACGGCGGGCAGGCCTATTTCCGCAGCAACTTTGCGGATGTGGCGTCGCGGCGGGCGGCGGCTCTTGATCCTGCCCGCGAGTGGGCCGCTCTACTGGCGGACCAGGAGAAGGCGGTTCCGCCGCTGACCTTCTACCAGCTGGCGGAATGGACCGCCGAGCAGGGCGGCGGGGGCAGTGTACTGCATGCGCTGCGCCAGCATATGGCCGGACTTCGGGCGGCGATTCTCTCCGCGCAGGAGGAGCTGGATCACCTCTACGCGGAGAGTGTGGAGCGCCAGCCGTTCCAGCGCGTGCCGCTGCTGGACAAACGGACGGTTCGCAACTTCATTCATTATTTATTCGCAAGTGTGTACGGCCGGAAATATGAGCTGCTGCGCATGGAAAGTGAGCTTGCACTGTGTCTGCGCTACGATGCGGCGCTGGAGCAGCTGCACGCGGACAGCAAAGCCAAGGTGCAAACCATGGAAGCGCTGGAGGAGGAGCTGCGCGGTCTGGCGCTTGACAGCATCGGCCGGACGGGCGAGACGGTGGACCAGAACATTATGGAGTATTACCGGACCGTCACGGAAGATGTCATGCGGGATATGGAAGCACGGCGCGGCCCTGGTATTTTCTTCAGCGAGCGGTTCCTGGGAAGCGTCTCGGGCCTGCTCCGCCAAGGAGGCGCCGCTGTCGCAGAGCGGCTTACCCAGCTGTGCCGCCTTGAGCTGCTGACAGCGGAGCCGTTCGCACTGCCGTTCGAGGAAGAACTGCTGCGGCGCGCCAATGTCGCGGCGGCTTACGAGAACCGTGAAGTAGTCTCCAGGGAGGAGCTGTTCAAACGGCTCTACCGCAGCCTGGAGGAAGAAGCGAGCATCAATGTCCGCCTGTTCGAATATACACAGGAGCACCGCCATGAGGAGAAATATTTCTTCGGTGACAGCGGCTCCGAATTCCTGCGTTATGCCTTCGGCGCGGATGAGACGACGCGCATTTACCGGCTTGGGTTTGTACATGAGCAGCGCAGAAGCGGTGTCGAGAAGCTGAACCTGATGGGTGGCTTCCATCTGGAGGATCTGCTCTACTACCGCAACGGCAAAGTCTATTATGAGACCTACGCCACTAGCGGCTATAAGCTGCATGGTATAAGCGAAGAAGAGCTGCCGGAACTGAGGTAGGTGAGTGGAAGCAGATAGTCATGGCCACAAGAATGAAGATAAGCTCAATTCAAGTTTTTCCGGGAAAGGATGGATATCGATGCAGCGAAAAATCAATCTGCTCTTGCTCCTCTTCAGTCTGCTTGGCGGTGGAGTTGCCTTTGTGTTAGGTGAGCTGCTGCTGGACAGCAGGCCTTATGATCTGCCGTCGATCGTACTGATCGGCATCTATTTTGCCATTGTAGCACTTGGGGTCGGGCTGGGCAGCTTGCTCGCGGAGATCATTTCGCCCCTATTGAACGGCTTGTCGTGGAAGCAGCGATATCTGGGCTTATCCTGGAAGCTGCTGCCCGTAACGCTGGTGATGCTGTTCGCGGTTGGCACTGTAACGGAATTTGTGTATGAGCTGAACTTCGGCGGCGTGAGACCGGTAAAAGATGTGGTCATGGTCATTGATGACTCCGGCAGCATGAAGCAGAGCGATCCGGGCAACAGCCGTTATACGGCTGCAGAAGCACTGGTACAGCGCATGGATGAAGATAACCAGGTAGCCGTGGTGACGTTCAGTCAGGAGGCCACAGTGGTTCAGCCGCTGGTCCCGCTGTCCAGCACTGCGAACCGTGAGAAGGTAACTTCGGTTATTCGCAGTCTGCAGACCACAGAAGGCGGTACGAATTTCAGCGCCGCACTTACGGAAGCCATGAGTGTTATAAACAGTGACAATACATCCGGGCGTGGAGCTATGGTAATCATGCTGTCCGACGGATTCAGCCAATTTGATACCTCGAAGGAACTTGCGGAGTATGTCGGCCGCGGGATTGCAGTTAATACCATTGGCCTGGCGCTGGATGATCCTTCGGGATCAGCTTTGCTTCAGAATATCGCCACCACAACCGGCGGGCAATATTATGATGTAACGAATGCAGAGCTCCTCGGCGGTGTGTTTCAACAAATCTATGACCGGTTGGGTGACCGGACGCTGATGACGGTGCGCAGTGATTCAACGGCAGACAGCCCGTATTATGCCGGGGTGCGGATTCTGGCACTGCTGCTGGTAGGTACGGCTCTCGGTATCGGGCTTGGCATTGTGTTTGACAATCGGCATCTGGCGCGAAGCTTTGGCGTAGGCGGCGCAGTATCCGGCCTGCTCGCCGGCCTGATACTGGAATTTGGTCTGGACGGCCACTCCTTCGGGGATGCCATGACCCGTCTGCTGGCTCTGCTTGTTCTAACGGCCGTCATTGCGTTGTTCACCTTTGTGATACCAGTCGGAGAGGGGCGTCTTTCCCGTAAAAGAGGAAGAGGCGCAGAAGTTCCTTCGCCAGCGTCGGACGGCTTCCCGTCCTCACGCAGAAATCGGGGAAGCAAAGGGTTCTGATCGTGAAAGAGACATTGAAAGATACTGAAAGAGATACGGAAAGGAGCCTACATTCATGAGGTACGCCGAGGTTGATTCCTCCACACCGGTAATTATGGAGGTATCCTCCCGGATGGAGGACAGGTTCTGTACACTGCGGTGGCACTGGCCGGACGGCGTACAGGCAGTCTACATTCATAAGTCACCTGCGGAGGCGCCGGACAACCTGGAGCTTCCTCCTCCTGGGATGAAGCTCTATACCCGTGAGGAGTACAAGGCGAACAACGGATACCATGACCGGCTGGATGACATCGGCCTGGTTGTCTATACCGTTTATGTCCGGCTTGCCGATGGCGGAGACATCCTGCTGGTTCGTCAGCGGGATGGTGCCAACCGTACGCTGGTCAGTGCCGGCAAAGCGCGGATCTACTATTCCATCCAGCAGAAAAAAGGCTTGTTTGGCAAGCAAAAAACAGTACATATGACGCTCACGGCCGAAGTGCCCGTATCCAAAGAGGTACTGTGCTATGTGAAAAAACGGGGCGGTTTTCCGGCGTCCAAAGAGGACGGCGTACTCTTTCCGTTCGTCCAGGATTTTGCCGCCGGACGCAACGTGCTTCCGCCGATCGAAATCGGCAAAGAGGACGCTGTCCGTATCTTTTTTACGGATGGCCGCAAATATGGATTGTATTATGAACTGATACCTGAATAAGTGGAGAGAATGCCTGCTGACGTGATGCAAGGCATTCGGAAGGGTATCACTGGGCGCAGGAACTGAAGGCAGCGGGCCTGCCGAGCGTTCAACACTCACAAGTTAAGGGAGCAGAAGCTCACAAAACTTTCAGGAGGACAAGAGATGTCTTTTTTTAACCGGTTTAAGAAAAAGAATCAGCCGCAGCAGCGGCCGCTTTTTTATGATATTGTCTGTCCGTATTGCTTCACCCGGTTCCAGCCGGAGGATGTGGTCTTTCGGGCTATGCACAGCCGTGAGGATGACGAGAATTATGCGCTGGGCGAAGACGATGCACTGAACAAATACCGCGAGCGTTTCGGCCTCGATACGGTTGACGATATGGAAGCCATTCTGAATCCGGCGGATATTCCGGAGGAGTACCACCACTATACGGACCATGTGCTGACCGGCATCACCGACCGCTATGGTGTGCTTACACGCAGACGGCTGTGCCCGTCCTGCCATAATGAGCTGCCCGTGACCGCAGGCAAGGTGCCAAGTAATATTATTTCGATCATCGGCGCTTCCCAGGTCGGGAAGTCGGTGTACATGACCTCGCTGATCCATACACTCCAGCATACGACGGCGGGGCATTTTGACGCAGCCTGCATGCCACTGAATGCAGAGATCAGCCGCAAGTTCCGCACACTGTATGAAGAACCGCTGTTCGAGCGGGGCGATCTGCTGGCTTCGACCCAGAAGGAGAAAATGCAGGAGCCGTTTATTTTCCAATTTGTATTCAAGGATGAGTCCAAGCCGCCGCTGACGCTGGTATTCTTCGATGTCGCGGGTGAAGGTATGGTCGATCAGGACTATCTCGGGCTGCACGGACAGCATATCAAGAATTCTGCCGGCATCCTGTTCATGGTCGATCCGCTGCAGATCCGCTCCATCCGCGAGAAAATCCGCATCAACTTCGGGGACCGTCCGGGCGAATGGGTCTCGCAGTATGACGAGCCGCGCGATGTGGTGCTGACCATGTTCGGTGATTTCATCGCCTATCAGGAGAAGAGTAAAACCGATATCCCAACCGCAGTTGTGCTTGCCAAGAGCGACATGCTCCATTCACTGAAGGATGAGGACGGTGACTATATTAAGTCCAACAGCAATGTGTTCAATAACTATGTGCACCGCAAAATGCTGAATCTGGACGAGTTCCACAACATCGACGGCGAAATCCGCCGCTTCATTGAGAAGGTAGACCGGCCGTTCAAGGATACGATGGATGTGTATTTTGCGAACACGGGGTATTTTGCCGTGTCGGCACTGGGCAGCAATCCCGTGAATCAGAGGATAGAAGGTGTAGTCAGCCCAATCCGTGTGGACGAGCCTTTCATCTGGCTGCTGCACAAGCTGAACTATATTGAGGGGAGCGACGGGCCGTGAACAGATTTTCAGGGTCCATGATCACCCAGCAGATGTATACCCGGGAGCGGCGCGGGGTATACCGGGCGACAGAAGGATTCGATACGGTAGCGAAGTCGGAGAGCCTGGACCATAATTTTGTCAAAAAAATTCTGCACCCCTTCTGCCTCTACGATGCTCCGGCAGAGCTGACGGCGCGCGGTGAGAAGAATGAAGAACTGTATCCTGCCGCGCTGCATTTGTTCCATACGGAGACGAATGATACAGTCATTGGGCAGAGCCGGTATCTGGCGGCGGATTTCACAGGGCAGCGGAGCGCTTTTTTTGCCCATAATTTCGTGGTGCCGCCGATCCGCTCCGAGGAGATTCTGGAGGGTTACCGGGACTTTCTCCATGCGGATTTTGCCGACAGTTATGCGGGTGAGCTGGGCGGGACACTGCCGGAGCTTCCGGCTATTCCTGCCCTGCAGCAGGAGCGGAGTACGAATCCGCTGACGATCCTGAGCGCACTCGGCATCACAGAGGAGCTGTTCAAGTCGCTGCTCCAGGCTGTGATGGTCTCTGTGGCCGGGAAGAAGAAAATATATGTTGCTTTGGATGTCCCGATTGTAGAGCTATCCCGGCGCGCGGTGGAGCTGACGGAGGTGCTTTTTGCATCTTTGCCTTATGATTTCCGCCGCAGACTGGGTGTGATCACCTATGCGAGCGAGCCCAAAAGCCGTAAATATATCCATCTGACCTTCGTGGAAAAGGGCTCGCTCCGCCCTGGCGACCGCAGCATCGAGAAGGATTTTGTGTTCGATCTCGCTTCGGGCCGGATCATGAATGCGGACTTCGGTGATTCACGTCAGCCTTATGCCGAACTGGCCTGGAAAACACTGAAACAGCCGGAGCGCGGACTGGAAGATTTCGCACATTTTGCCGATTCGCTGCTGCCCGGGGAGAGCGTGGAGCGCAAGCTGTCGCTCGCGCTGTACAACGAGCTGGCGGTATTTTATGAGATCGAGCAGGGCAATGAAGAGCTGTATACAGAGAATAAGCAGGCGGTGCTGGGCGGATTGCTGTCCTACCTGAAGCCGGAGGGTGCGCTCACTTCCCGGGTGAGGCTGAATGATATGTTCCTGGAGCGGTTTGACCGCGAATATGATCTGATCCGGCAGAAAGGCATTCCTGTGCCCGAGATTATGGAGCAGTTTGTGGAGTATTTTACGCTGAAGGACCATAATTACCGGGTCAAGATTGTCGATTATTTCATCAATGGTATGCTGAATGCCCAGTCTGCCGGCCGTGAAGACGCACTGGCAGCAGCTTACGGTATGATCGAGAGCAATGATGAGCTAAGTGCGTCTTTCTTCAAAAGAGTGCTGGCCCAGCCCATCTTCCGCCGGGCGCTGCTGGAGCCTTATATGGAGTCCCGGCTGTCTGCGGCGTCAAGGTCTGCTGACATTTTGCGCTTTGTGGTACACTTTGGCAGGTTCCTGCCGGAAGCGCTGCAGCAGTCGTTTGTCCGTGATACCGTCAAGGAGTACCTGCTGGAGAAGCTGCAGCGGGAGGCTGATCCGGTAGCGGCGGTAGCGGCGATCCATGATTCCGTGGACAAGGCGGAAAAGGAGCGCCGCAGAGGAAGCGGGCTCTATCCCGAAGCCCTGTCGCTGCTGGAGGAGCTGATGACGGCTGCGGACCGCTTCCTGCTGAACCGGGTCTCGCTGGACGAGCTGACACAGGAGCAGCTGCTGGAGATTTCTTTTCTGCGCTACCGCGAGGTGACCGACTGGCAGCCGCCGCTGGATGCGATTACCCGGCAAAAGGCGAACGCCCTCCGGGCTGCGTATCGGTGGTTCGGGGAGGAGAAGCCGACAGAGGAGATTTTTGCCGGACTATCGCCGAGAGAGCTGGATGATGTGCAGCTGCTCGGACGGCGCTGGCTGAAGGAATCGCGTAATATTGAACCGTTCGAGCGTGTACCGCTGGCCTTCTATCACAGCAGCGAGCGACAGGATGGACCGCTGGATTATGAGACGCTGATGGAACTAATAAAGCGTAAGGCGGGCGACGACAAAGAGAGGGTCTACCGTTTCCTGGCCTGGTCGCAGGGCAATCCGCTATTTTCTATTTCAAATAAAAAGCTGTGGCCCGGTTACCGCCGGGCTATTCTGAAGTATTTCCTGAGCAGCGACCGCGATGCGTTCAAGAGCCGTGATTTCCGTAAAAGCTATACCGCCGCCGCAGGCCCGGCACTGCAAAATGTATACAACGAAGCGCGCTCCCAGCTGGCTTCGCCGCTGGCGCGGTGGGTCAGCCGCAGCCGATTTCAACTCCTGATCTCCGGCAGCGTGCTGGGTATTGTGCTGATCGCTGTTATGATCGCGGTCAGCGTGCTTCGGCCGGACCCTGCGGACACGGCTCTGCCGGAAGGCAGCGCACAGCCCAGCGCCACAGGTGGGGCTGGTGCTCTAGTTCCCGCCACCGTCCGGCTGGGCGGCGGGACAACAGGCGGCAGCCTGGTGTTCACCTTTGCTGCTGCCGCCGACTGCTCCGCCTTCAAACCGGCGGAGGTCCGCGTGGTGTCCTCCGGCGATGTGACGGAGGACTACAAGGTCACGGCGACGACAGGCAGCTGCCTGGTCGTGTCGCCGAAGCCGGGCGCCGCCGGTTCCGGCACGGATGCGAGTGCGCCGGCAGGGTCTGACAGCGGCGCAGATGCAGCCGCTGGAGCAGAAGGCAGCGCGGAGGCAAGCGCGCCTGCAGCGACTGACGGCACCGACACGGGTGCCGGACAGAAGACCGGCGCGACTGCGAGCGCTGGTGTGAAGGGGGCCGCGGGTGGGAACGCCGGCGCGGCCACGCCTTCTCCGGCGGCGGGAGGCACCGCGCCGGGAGCTCCCGGAGCCTCGGGAGCGGTGCCGGAGGCATCCGCGTTCGAGGTGACGGTGCAGCTGGAGGCCGGTGCGAAGCTGGCCGCAGGCGACATGATCATCGCCGGGGAGTACAAGCTGATCCTGCAGCCGGCTTCGGGCACGGCAGCAGACAGCACCCCGGGCGCCGGAGCAGATGCAACTTCAAGTACTAAACCTTCGCCTAAGGCGACTGGTAATACGGACAACGAATGATGCGTGGCAGTGGAATATAGTTTATCCTGAACAGCACGATTAGCCGAGAGTGTGGGGCGCGTGCAGTTCAGATTTTTGCTAATTTATGGTCTACATGAGTTGAACCCGGGAAGTCGAAGGCTGGGCGTATTAACAGATAATAAAGTATCTGACTGACCCTGGAAATTGAAACAGCGACAGTAAGGGACAAGAAATAAAGTCCTAGACTGTCGCTGTTTCAATGAACGCTAACGTTCTCCGTTAGAGTTAAGTATGAAAAAGAAAAGTATAACTCTAAGCATGTGCTAATGCAGGTACACAGAATTTTGAGCTTGGATCTAAAATAAAGTTAGACTTTATAAAAAGCATATCACCATTGTTGTCCATCCACTCGTACTGTACGTTCTCAGGCAATTGATCTGGTGTGAAATGAAAATGAATATATTCTGTTTGCTCATTAGCAATACGCTTAAGTAGGCGATCTAAATTAACGTCACATTGACTAACTACATCATATAAATTTAGGTTATGATCTTCTTGTTGATAGACGATAATAGCCTCGTCCTCTTGCGAATAATATATTGATTCGGGAAATACTTTTATAGCGTAAAACATAAAGAGTCCAAGGTTATTAATATCACCAAATTGTTCTGAAACAGGTCTGCGGGACAAAACCATTCTTTTGATAAATGCCAAGTCTTCCTTACGGGAACAATTCAACTTGCGCAAGGTAGTATCCGCATTTGGAGTGGGAAGATATTTAAGTTTGATTTGTGATTCACCAACGGATTCAAATCCAAATATTGGATATAAATCAATTACACTGCTATTAGCGAATAAGAAGAAGATATCACAATCATGCTCGTACAAATCTAGAACGTGCCTCATCAATTTTCCAGAAAGCCCTTTCCCTCTAAAATCAGGATGAGTCATAACTGTGCCAATTTGAATCGCTTTTTTATTTAATCCATTTATCATCAAGTCCATTTTGCTAACGGATACATTGGCAATCACTACATTATCTCTGATGAAAGAATGGCATATATAACGATCATCCCAGAATCCTTTCTGATACCAATCTTCAAAGTTGATATCAAAAACCAAAGTCGCTAGTTGATTAAAACTATCCCTGTAAACTTTGCTATCTTTATAGTCATAAACTAGGTCTATTTTATCAATATCTACATTTTCACTAGAAAACACAAATATCCCCCCCATTGTCTTTATGTTCACACTACCACGGAAAGTTTTATTGTATAAGGGTAAATATCAGGTATACCTAAACTATCCAAGACAGTTTATCGCAGCGAGTAGCCAGTCTACCTTTTGAGTGCAGGATTCACTGCCGACTAAAATATTTACATTATGAATAATTCGAGGATATACTCATTGAAGTGGATAATTTATCTAATTTTGTTAATCAATTAAATACCGCTAAATTATTTGTACAGTTTCACACCAAAGTGACCAAGTTAAAATGAATTGGAAAAGAGGTTTTGAATCAATGAACAGCAATATTATTTGGGGGATAGTATTATTAGTGCTGTGTTTGTTTCTTAAGCCATTATTGGCGATTGTGGGGCTGGATGAAAGGTTGTTCGGAGTGGTCTGGCAGGGTGAAGCTGTGTTTTCATTGAGTCCATTTTTAGTTCGGATTATTCTAGCAGTAATTGGGATTATTATGTTTATCATCGGCGGTATGCAAGTTGCAAAGCAGAAGAATAATTAGTTGAATACAATGTTAATCAGAAAAGGGGCTGTCTCAAAAGCCATGAAATGGCTACTTGAGACAGCCCCGCTGTTTTTGAGTTGGATGGACTTGCGCACTTGGTGCGGACGCTCCGCGAACGGACCGTTGCTACAATCGCTGTGCTCTCCAGATTTTATTTATTTCCCGTAGCGGTAAAAATCCGGAGAGCAAGGCGACCGCTACCGCTTTTCCGCAATCAGTCCGTCCTCTCCGCTGTTTAAGCGGGGGAACGTTCCTACAATTCTTTCAAAAATCACAAAAAGAAATCGCCCTTTGGTAAAATGGAAGTGTCGAGCAA
>NZ_LVWI01000047.1 GCF_001909055.1 Paenibacillus helianthi | reverse complement strand
TGGTTAAAAGTGTCCAAATGGATTAGGGGGCTAAAAAGTTTGTCCACCTAATTCATACAGAATCATCCAATATGGCCTTTTTCAGCAGAATTAGTGATCCTTTTTCCCACATGGGATATTTCATGGCCAAATGAGCTCATTTAGTGATCCTTATTCCATTTGGAATAATAAACCGCTTCATCAAGTTCCAAGTTCAACCTCTCTAAATGTCGTCGTCCTCCTGCGCAGCTTTGCGGGAAGCACGGGTTTTGAAGAGATAGGCCAGCAGCCCGCCGGCAAGAAAGGTGCCGATTACAGGCAGTGGACGCTCTACAACCGCGGTCAGGAATGGCAGACCGGTCAGCACAGCCAGCAGTAAATGCGCGCGGAAAATGAACTGAATCGTACTGCTTGCCTTGCTGCCCTCCGGCAGAGGATAGACGGTCAGCCAGAACGACTCACTGTGCAGCTTACGCAGCGCTGACAGCTGCACGCCCATGATGAACAGGAAAAACAGATAAATGCCGCTACCCACATAACTGCCCCGGTTCCACCAGACCAGCAGCAACGACAGAACTGCGATTCGCAACACAATGCCGAAGATGTCGCCCCGGGCGAAGCTTTTAGTCAGGAGGAAGCGGTAGGCGGTACTACGCCGCCATGAGATGCCCCCGCCCCATTTGGACAAATAACGCCGGACATAAACCCGCTGCTCCCGTCCCGGCACATCCACGAACCAGCCCAGAATCATCAGCGCTATCGCACCCTGATTGCGTTCGGTAGCAATGAGGCGTTCCCAGGGAACGGAGTGCCGTCCGGGAACCGCCAGCGCCGCCAGATAGGCTGAGGCCAGAATCACGATGAAGATCAGCGCACGCAGAGAGGGTTGCCACAGCCATGCGGCAATCATCAGCCCAGAGACAGCCCAGCGCAGCAGGTTATACCCAAGAGATGCCGGACGGGACAGCATGGTAAGCTCCCGCCACAGACCAAAGCTTGCCAGCAGCTTCACCAGGATCAGGACAACAAGTGTGGCAAACAGCATTTGATGAGAATCATCCGTGCGTATGTAGAGGGGCCACAGTGTAATCAGCACGAAGGCCAGCCGCAGAATCTTCCAGACATTCCCGGCAACCCAGGCTGGAGCGAAATATTCCTTCATCCGGTGCCCCTGCGGCAGCAAAAAGATGGTGTCAGGACTCTGCAGATACGTCCTGAAGCTGCTGTGGGCTACCGCAGGCAGAAGGAAAATCAGCATGATCCAGCGGATTGGAATGCCTGCCGGAATATCACGGAGTAGTGAAGTGTACCAGGCCGAGAAGATAATTAACACCAGCAGGAACAGCATGGCTACACCGCTCTGAATGATATAACCCATGTAAGGAATCAGGCTCCCGGTGAACCGGCTGCGCCGCTGCCGGCGCAGCTCCTTCAAATCCATATCATTTCCCTCCTTGAACCAATTCGTAGAACAGCTGCTCCAGATTCAATCCCTGCAGCCCGGCAGCCGCGGTCATTTCCGCCAGCGTACCCTCCGCGATCACCTGGCCGCGGTGCAGGACAATGAAGCGGTCGCAGTAATTCTCAATGGTGGAAAGAATATGGGAGCTTAGCAGAATGGAAGCCCCGGATTTCTTCAGATCCAGCATGAAATCGAGCAGGGAACGGATGCCCAGCGGATCCAGCCCCAGAAAAGGCTCGTCAATCACATACAGTGCCGGACGTGCCACGAAAGCGCACATAATCATGACTTTCTGCTTCATGCCCTTGGATAAATGCGAGGACAGGGTATCCATCTTGTCTTCCATATTAAAGAGTGCGGCCAGCTGGCTGCTGCGGGATTCATAATCGCTGCGGTCCACGCCGTAAGCCCTGGCGGTAAATTCGACATGCTCTCGGACCGTCATTTCCTCGTAGAGCAGCGGCGATTCCGGTACAAATGACAGTGCTCCATGATAGGCTTCCGGATCACTGCTCCGGGTCTTGCCCTGGACGGTGATCTCGCCTTTATGCGGTGACATCAGGCCCAGAATATGCTTCATCGTCGTGCTTTTGCCTGCTCCGTTCAATCCGATCAGCCCGACCATTTCTCCAGGCTGCACCTGAAGGCCGATATCATGAAGCACCGGCTTGTTCAGGCTGTATCCTCCGCTTAAGCCCGTAATTTGCAGTACGGGGGCAGTATTCATTGACCATCACCTCTCGGGGTTTTGTCTTTCAGCCATTTGGGCGCTCCCTTATTCTTGCGGTTCTTCTCGCGCTCCGCACTGCTGCGCGCCTTGCTTGCAGGAGCGCCGCTCCGGGCCCCTGCGGCGGAACCCGGGCTGCGGCGCTGCTGATCGCGCCGCTCATCGAAGCCCGCTGCCGTACCCGGCTGCGGTGCTTGTATCCCGGCTGCGGAGGCCGGGCCTCCCGCTGCCGAAGTCCGCACCTGCGGCTTGCTGCTGCGCGCCGCAGATCCGTCCGCGCGCGGGCTGCTGCCCTCACGGCGTCCCGAATCCGTCCCGCCGCGGTACTCGCTGCGGGCCTCATCGGCGGCGCGTACCTTGCCGCCTACCATTTCCTTCTCCTCCAGCTGGATGTCCAGCTCCTTGGCGAACTTGCGCATGATGAACGTCTGCTGCTCCGTGACGATCGTTACGGACAGGCCGCGGCGTCCCATGCGGCCTGTACGCCCGGCCCGGTGCACATAGTGCTCCGAGTCGAAGGCCGGATCGAAGCTGACGACCAGCGTCAGATTCTCAATATCCAGACCCCGGGCGGCCACGTCGCTGGCCACCAGCACACGGAATTTGCCGTCACGGAAGCGGGCCAGCACATTGCTGCGCGTCACCTTATCCGCATCGCCGTATAATGCGGCTGCCGTCAGACCCAGATGGTTCAGCTTCGCAGTCACCTCAGCGATATCGTCGGTGGCATTGACGAACACAATCGCCCGATCCGGGTTGTAATGGCGGATCACACGGCGCAGCATATCTATTTTATTACGTTCCTCGCTGACCACGTAGTGATGCTCAAGGCTCTGCGCGGTCATGACCCCCGGATCAATGCCGACTTCAGCCGGGTTCTTCATCTCCCGTGCTGCAAGTGCCTTCGTCTCCGGTCCGATGGTCGCGGACAGCATGACCAATTGACGCGTACGCAGCGCGCTGCTGACGATCTTCGCCACCTCGCCTGCTCCGCTGAGCTGGAACATCTGGTCCGCTTCATCGATGACAATCGTGGTCACCTCATGCATCTTCAGCTTACGCAGACCAATCAGCTCCCGGATGCGTCCGGGGGTACCCACAACAAGATGCGGATGCTCACGCAGCTTATCAATCTGGCGCTTGATCGCAGCACCTCCGATCAGACCCATCACCTTGATGCCACGATGAGCCCCATAACGTTCCGCCTCGCGGAGAATCTGCATCGCCAGCTCCTGCGTAGGTGCCAGCACCAGCTTCTGCATCCCTTTCTGCTCGGGATGAATTCCCTGGAGCAGCGGCAGCAGGTACGCCAGCGTCTTACCGGTCCCTGTCTGGGATGCGGCAAGCACATCTCTTCCCTCCAGCAGCAGAGGAATGGTCTGCTCCTGAACAGGGGATGGATCTTGAATGCCGAATTCCGACAATCGGGCAACGAGGTCTTCCTGGATCCCGATGGCCGCAAAAGAAGCTTTATTCATAATTGTAATTCATCCTTTTCGTTTGAGATAATATGTTCATTATATGCCAAAAAGGCCTCTCCACCAAATGGAGGGCCGTTTGATCCATTCTAAAGCCATTGTTATTATTTCCGGTTCATCATATTGTAGGTAAGCTTGTCCGCCAGACGGGGGAAAAGACCATAAAAGCGGATCCCCCATGCCGCGAAGCCGGGAAGATCAATCTCTTCCTTCCCTTTCTCGATCAGCTTCACGATCCTCTTGGCCACATGTTCCGGTGTCATCATAATCCGGGCGACACTTTTCTCATAGCTGCCGGAAGGGTCAGCTGTACGGAAGAACTCTGTAGCAATCGGTCCCGGATTGACTGCCGAGACGATGATTCCCTGCTGGCGCAGCTCCTGACGCAGCGCATTCGTGAAGCCCAGCACAGCGTGTTTGGTTGCGCTATAAGCAACGGACCGTGCCGTGCCGATTTTGCCGGCCATCGACGCCACATTAACAATCTGTCCGCTTCCCCGTTCCAGCATATGCGGGACTACAGCCTTGGTACACCGTACGATGCCCATGTAATTTACATCCATCATCTCATCGAATTCGCGGGACTCCATCTCGGTAAATGAAGCGAATTTTCCATAGCCGGCATTATTCAGCAAAACATCAATTCTGCCATATGTGCTAAGGATGTCCGCAAAGGTCTTCACTACCTGCTCCTCATCGGTAACGTCACAGATATACAGGCCAAAAACGCCCGGGATACCGGCCGCAGTTTCTTTCAGCTTGTCCTCCGAACGGGCCAGCAGGATAGGCACAGCCCCACGCTTGCTGAGCATCTGGGCCGTCAGCGCTCCAATCCCGCTCGAAGCTCCTGTAATAACAACCACCTTGTCTTGTAATACCATGAATGAAGTTCAGCTCCAATTGTCTAACTAAGAGATCATTACCTGAATATCAAGCTCTCCGATGCCTTCCATTAAGAGCGGAATGCTCAGCGCTTTGCGCGGCATTACCGACATGCCGTCTGTCTTCATCAGCTTCGGCGGAGTAATATCTACGGCTACCCCCTGATTCGACAAAATGGTGCTGGCGTTGCCGCTGATCATGTTGCCCAGTTCCGAAATCGCACTCTGGCCCATCTCGTCCATCTCCGTAATCACATAGCCACCCATCATGGCCGACACGATCTTGAGCGCTACCTGTTCAGCGATCCCAAAAATAATGTTCCCGCTCAGTTGACCTGTCATTCCCACCTGTATCCATATATGATTATCAATCAGTTCAATGTCCTTTATGCCCAGATTACCGGTGGATGGCGAGACCTGTATCACCTGTTCAATAACAATTCTTGCAGATTCTAAAAACGGATTGATTACTTCTGCTTTCATGAAAGTGCTGTCCCCCCTCTACCAGGCTTTAGTCATGTACCAAAAGTCCTAAGTAATAATGATTTATTATACTTCATATATCGGTATTATTCACCAAAAATTAATGGTCTTGTCGAAGGAATTATGAAGATAGTTTTCCGGGTAACATTGCCCTGCCGGAGGTTATCTCCTATAATTTAATCAAATGCCGACATCCGGCGTAAGATAGGTATAGAAAAGGCAGCGTCATCCATATTCATAACCCTACTCCATAAGAGGGCTCCCGGGTCCTGTGAAAAGCATTTTTTATTATCCTATAAACAAAAGGCGGCATCCGTCATCAGGCCAAAAGGGGGTACGTCCATGAATATCAGCCAGCTTGAGACGCTGATTACCATCTCCAAAACCATGAGCTTCCGCAAGGCGGGTGAACTGCTTAATTTGACCCAGCCGGCGGTATCAGCGCAGATCAAAAGCCTTGAAGAAGAGTTCAAAACTCAGCTCGTAGACCGGAACCAGCCGGTAACCCTGACAGACAGGGGACAGGTATTTCTGTCACACGCGGAACAGATTGTAAGCATCGTCGATGAGCTTAAGCAGCGCCTTGCAGATTTGGATGAGAATCCCCAGGGGCATATTATACTCGGTACGACCACCTCGATTGCCATTCAGATTCTGCCGCGAATCCTTTCTTATTTTCAGGACCAGTTCCCGCATATCAAAACTTCCATTTCGTCCATGTCCTCGTCACAAATTTATCAGCATGTGGAGAACGGCCTGGTCGATGTCGGTATCGGCTACTTGATCGGCAGAAGTCCGGGAATGACAACCTCTGTACTCTACTATGACACCTTTGAATTAGTAGTTTCTCCCCGTCATCCTCTCGCACAGGTCAAATCGGCCGGAATTGAAGCGCTTCGCAATACCCCGCTCATCCTGCTCTCGCCAGACACAGTCGGCCGTAGATTCGCGGATGATGTGTTCGCCAAGCATGGCATCCAGCCGCAGGTTATTATGGAACTGACCAGCAGTGAAGAAGTCAAACGGATGGTGGAGCTGGATCTTGGCGCGGCGGTAATTTCCAAGCAGTCGGTATCGGCTGAGGTGCGTAATGGCACCCTTAAGATCGTGCCGATTATTGAGCTTGAGGTCACTCATCCTGTAGGCGTAATCACAAAATCAGGGAAATACGTCAACTCAGCCATGCGGCAGTTTCTAAGCGACCTCAAGGGGATGCCGGAAGCTCAATTTATCGGGTCAGAGTGAGCCCCGCAATGTGAAGGTATTCCGAACTTTGCAGGTGCCCCGGACACCCGATAAAATCCCCCCGCGAAGTGAAGACTATACTTCTGAAGTTTACTTCCGCTAATTTGGCCTAAGGAGATGTTCTATCCATGAAATTCGACCTGCATACCCATCATTTCCGCTGCGGCCACGCTGACGGAACGATCAGGGATTATATTGAAGCCGGAATTGCCGCGGGGCTCGATGTGATCGGCATTTCTGATCATACCCCTTACTTCGGCAGTCCGTCAGAGCAGGCTTTTCCCCATATAGCCATGGCCAAATCCGAACTTGCGCAATATGTAGAAGAGGTGCTGGCCCTGCAAAAAGAATATGCAGGCACTATTGATGTTCTGTTAGGCATCGAATCGGACTACTTCCCAGAACATGCAGAGCTGTACCGCCGTACCTTGTCGGCTTATCCGTTTGATTACATCATCGGCTCGGTTCACAATGTGGGCGGGGTGAGCATTTTCAATAAAGGCCGCTGGAAAGGCCTGGACCAGAAAGGGAAGATTGCCAGCAAGGCTGAGTACTACCGGCTGATTACCGCCTCTGCACGCAGCGGAATGTTCCAGATCCTCGGTCACATTGATGCCATGAAGGGTAATTTTCCACAGTTCTCGGATATCCCCGCAACTGCTGAAATCGATGAATGCCTGCGCGTGATCGGGGAATGCGGCATCGCTATTGAGATCAACACCTCTGGAAGCACCAAGCTATGCGGCGGATGGTACCCCTCGGATGATATCCTGTCGCGGGCGCTGCATTACGGCGTAGAAGTCACCTTTGGCTCCGATGCGCATAAGCCTTCACGCGTTGCTGAGCAGCATGAAGCTGTGATGGCCAGGCTTAAGGAAATCGGGTTCGACCATTGGGTATACTTCAAACAGAAGGAGAAAATATCCGTGCCGCTCCAATAGTTCAGCATAAGGTATACTATAGCTACAAAAAAAAGCACCCAGCCCTGAACATGATGGACGACTGCTGCCGTCTATCGTGAGTGGCTGTGGTGCATTTTGTTATTTGGTCAGATTATCGCAGTTGAAGCCCTGCTGCTTCAGCGTATGCTGTGCATCCCCATACTGGGGATTGAGGGTGTAGAAGTGGGCTATAGTGCTGCTCCAATCCCTCTCCGTCAACCCCTGGGAATTCAGGAACTTGCGGTGGGTCAGATTGTATTCTTCAATCAGGCCCTTCACCTCCGGATTGTACCGTTCCTCATGAAGAACAGCTTCCATAGGTAGCCTTGGCTTCTTCGGCAGCTCCCCGGCAGGGTAGCCGACACACAGCCCGACAATCGGGAATACATATTCCGGCAGTTGCAGAAGCTCTATCACCTCCGCTGTATGGCGGCGAACCCCGCCTATCGGGATGATGCCCAGCCCCAGCGACTCCGCTGCAGCAATGGCATTGGATAAGGCAATGCCCACATCCGTTGCGCCTACTAGCAGAGCATCCACGTCCCTTGCGGCCTCAAAGGATTGTCCTTCCAGCTCACTTGCCACTTTGGCCCGGTAAAAATCCATGCAAAACACTAAAAATACCGGTGCTTCCGCCACATGCTTCTGATTCCCGCTCAGCACCGCAAGCTGCTTGCGGCGCTCTTCGCTCCGCACGGCAATGATGGATACCTGCTGACCGTGAACCCAGGACGGGGCTGCCTGGGCAGCTTCAATAATGGTTTTTAGCTTCTCCGGCTCCACGGGCTGCTCATGATACTGCCGGAAGGAGCGGTGGTTCATTAATGTTCGGATCACTTCGTTCAAAGGATGATAACCTCCTGGTCTATTGCTGCTGTATACAGACCATCATATCCTAATTGCCCGGGAAGCCGCCAGTCTTGGCCAAGCTGCTCTATATTCCCGATAACGGTGCCAAGGAGAATCAGCACAAAAAAATGGACCCGAATCATCGGGTCCCAACAGCATTTATATTTTCAAAAGGGGGTCATGTACTTAGTTTAACCGGACACTGTTAGAGTTTCATAACGGCATTATTTCATTTGTGTAACAATGTGAATACTTTCATTACATCCCCTGAACTGCCCGGCATAGGGAGGATTCGCTCCAGAGTTAACCCGTTCTTGATCATGACACGCTCTGACCTGAGGTTGTCGCCACGGCAGCGTCCCTCGATCTTCTGAACTCCCAGCTCCTGGATGGCGTAATCCAGCAGCAGCCCGACCGCTTCAGTGGCGAGTCCCTGCCCCCACCATAACGGATTCAGTATATAGCCAAGGACAGCCTTGTTCTCATAACGGTTCCAGTTCTGCAGCGAGGCTGTTCCAATCAGTTCGTGCCGTCCTCTGACATAAATCCCGGCATGAAGTGCGCAAGGGTCAAAGGCATACAACATCCGGGTCACCAGCTTCTCCAGATAGGTATGCGGTGAACTGTCCCCATGGCGCAGCAGAATATGAGGCTTCACTTCCGGATGCATCAGCAGCGCACTCAGCACCCCGGCATCGGTAGATGGCATCGTCTTTAGTTCAACTTTTTCACCTTGCCGTGCCATGGATAATACCGTATCGAAAGTGCTCATGGGCTTCTCCTTTTCTATGCCGGGACCTTGTTTGTACTACGCGCGCCGCAGGGTGAAAATGGTGAGTTCAGGCCTGCACATGAACCGGAATGGCATATAGGTTTCGCCAACCCCCCTGTTCACATACACGGGCATTCGCTTCTTCTCCGTATAATACAAACCGCTTATGTACTTGTTGCCTCCGTATGGCGTGTATGCCGCACCCAGAAAGGGCAGGCGGATCTGCCCGCCATGACTGTGACCGGACAATTGGAGATGGAAAGGATATGCTTCTGCCGTATCTGCATAATCCGGCTCATGCATCATGAGCAGCGTGAACATATCCTCAGGAACACCCTTCAGGGCAGCCTGGGGATCAGGCTTGCCATGCAGCATGTCGTCAATTCCTGTAACCGCTATAGTCGCGCCCCCCTGCTGTATCAGATACGATTGATTCCGCAGCACGCGGAAGCCGGCATCGTTCAGCAGACGGGTAAGCAGCTCTGTATTCTTATAATCATGATTGCCCAGGATTGCATATTTGCCAAGCGGTGCACTCATCTCTGCGAGAATCGGTACGGACTCCTTCAGATCCTCGGCATAGCTGTCCACAATATCGCCAGTGAAGCAGATAATGTCCGGCTGGGCCTCCTTGATATGTCCAGCGAGCCGTTTCAGATCATGTACATCCTTGTTAAAACCCAAATGCACATCACTGAAATGAACCAGCCGCGTGCCGGCAAAAGCGGACGGAAGATTCTTAAAGGACAATTCCAGCCGGGTGATGTCCAGCCAGTTAGGCTCCCCCTGCCAGGCGTAGCCGCTGGTGACCAGACCTGCCCCAATTACGGTAGCTGCTCCCCTTGCGAGGAACTGGCGGCGGGTGATTTTGCGGCCACCGCCTGTTTGCAGGGGAGGAGCACTGTGCCGGGTGCTGTCTTCTGTAGTAGCTGCCATGAGGCCCGGAGAAGCCCCAGACTGTTTTTTATTCATAGAGAGGTTCTCCTTTCATGCAGGATAATTGTCGGGGAAGAAGATTAATGGGCGGGCTTGGAGCGGGAAGATTCCTCATCCTCTTCTTCCTGAATCTCCTCCTTAGCCTCCTCTACCTTTTCTTCAACCTCTGATTCAATATTCACATCAATCTCTGCCTCGATCTCCTCTTCCGAACCCGGGCCCAGAATCTTGCGGAACAACCCCAGCATGGATAACGCATAAGCCACGGTGATGAAGCTGAAGCTGATCTGCATGACAACCACAAGGCGCGAGGTATTGTCCACCGGGGCTACATCTCCGTACCCGACCGTTGTGAAAGTGGCTACACTGAAATAGAGGAAGGTAATCAGCTGGCTGAGCAAATCTTCGCCTAGTCCATTTCCATCAAAGGAGGAATGTCCAAACAGCTTATATATGGATGTATATACGACAGTGAAAAAAATAATGCAGGTGAATGCTGCAATACTGATACGCACGAGCGTCTCCTGCATCCTGACCTCTTTGCTGTTGGATTCCTTGATTTCGTGAAAAATAAAGAGCACATAGAACAACATGGATGCCAGGGCAACAATTAGGATCAGTGCACGCATTCCCTGGTCCCCGGGCAAAATCGTGTGAAGATCAATCCAGTTCAGAAGATCTTCGGCGGAGATCAGCGTATAGATCAGAATCGGGATCAAGAGCACTCCTTTTCCCATCCGGCTCAGCTTCATCCGGTAAAACCACCATGAGATCATAACAATTACAGCTATATTGAGGGTCCACATCCACCATGCCATGGGCATAACACTCCTGTTCCCGGTTCCATGTCAACAACGCGGCCTATTCCGGCTTGCTGGCCACAGTAATCCGGCATTCTTCTTCGGGGGTGCCGCTGAAGGCAAGGGCGATTCCTTTGCGCTCCACATCCTTTTTGGAGACCCGGCGCAGCTTGAAACTCACCTCGACGTTCTCTGTGAATGGAAAAGGATCCAGCAGGAGCGTAGTCTTGTCCTGCCACTCCGCTGAAATCAGGCGTCCGGAGGTGAAGCTGAAGTCCTCACTTCCCGAGAATCCGTCACGGAACCAGGGATGCTCCTCCGATTTCGGGGTTCCCGGCTCACTAAGACCCAGATAAAGGGAGAGGTCATCGCAGAACTGCAGCAATCTGGCATCATAATACAATTCGCCCTCTGCGAGCGGCTTGCTGTTCTCCAGGAGACGATGGATGCGTGCCCGGCGGTCCTCCTCGTGCTTCAGGTAGGCGGTAAGCTCCGGGCAGTCCTCCCCTGACACCTCGATCAGCCGCTCATAATGTGAGCTGCATAGTAATGCACCGTATGGAGTGTCCGCTTCAATCTCGTCCAGTCCCCGTCTATAGAAGGTTAGCTTCGGCACAAGCGGAAAATCCATAAAGGTATACGGCGCACCCTCCGCATCATTCCAGAAAGGGGTCTCATCGAGATCGATCCAGCCCCGGTCATGATTGCTGACTGCCCGCAGCACCTCTGCACGGCGTCCTTCCGCCGGAACATGCTGTTCCTTGAACCATTCTGCAAATTTGCCGGCCAGCAGACCGTGCTCATGCTGCCTCAGCATTACCAAATATCCGTCCTGTTCACGACAAATCACTGTCATACCTCCCTGGTTTATCCACTGTCTGAGTGTTGCATCGACTAGTGAGATTATAACATATCCACCTATATTTATTGGAATCCAAGACCTGATACCGATCCTTGTAAACTGAATCATTCCTGTAGGACTGTGTAAAAATGTACCCGTTTTGCGGCAGGAAAGAAACAATTAATTACTTCCAAAGCAAAACACAGCACATCTCCGCTAACCCGGAGATGTACTGTGTCTTTAGCTTTTTACAGCTTTGATATACATAAGGTGGGCTGTCTAATCCTACACACCCAGCCAGCGTTTGAACATATGCTTGGTAGTCTGCTTGTTGATCTCGGCAATCGAAGTCGTCAGCGGGATGCCTTTCGGGCAGGCCCGTACGCAGTTCTGTGAGTTACCGCAGCCGTCGATGCCTCCGTCTTCCATCAGGGCATCCAGACGCTCGTCGGCGTTCATCTCGCCCGTAGGGTGGGCGTTGAACAGACGGACCTGAGAAATGGCCGCCGGACCGATGAAATTGGTCTTCTCATTGACATTCGGACAGGCTTCCAGGCAGACACCGCAGGTCATGCACTTGGACAGCTCATAGGCCCACTGGCGCTTCTTCTCCGGCATACGCGGGCCCGGACCCAGATCGTAGGTGCCGTCAATAGGAATCCAAGCCTTAACCCGTTTGAGCGCGTTAAACATCCGGCTGCGGTCAATCACCAGGTCACGGACCACAGGGAAGGTCTTCATCGGCTCGATACGCACGGGCTGTTCCAGATTATCAATAAGCGCAGCACAGGCCTGGCGCGGCTTGCCGTTGATTACCATCGAGCAGGCGCCGCATACTTCTTCCAGACAGTTGGATTCCCAGCAGACCGGAACCGTGCTGGCGCCTCCGGCATTGACCGGGTTGCGCTGAATTTCCATCAGAGCACTGATTACATTCATCCCCGGACGGTACGCCAGCTCGAACTCTTCCGTATACGGGGCCGTTTCCGGTTCGTCCTGGCGGGTAATGATAAACTTTACGTTTTTGGGAGCTGCAGCCGTTTCCGCCATATCTGTTACCTCCTAAAAGTTTTGTGAGCATTGCAACTATGAAATCGCTTCGTATACTTCACCGCAGGTCAATCCTTCGAGTAATCACGCACCCGTGGAGGGATCAGTGACACGTCCACCGCTTCATAGGAGATTTGCGGACCTTCTGCTGTCCAACTGGCTTTGGTGGTCTTCAGGAACTCCTCATCATTACGTGTCGGGAATTCCGGCTTATAGTGCGCACCGCGACTCTCGTTACGCAGCAGGGCCCCGAGGGTCATGGCCTCGGACAGCTCCAGCATGTTCCATAGCTGGCGGGTGAAGGCTACGCCCTGGTTATTCCAGCGAGAGGTATCATTCATGTTGATGCTGCGGTAACGCTCTTTCAGCTCTTTGATTTTGCTGATGGTCGATTCAAGCTTCTTGTTCTCGCGTACGACCGTCATATTGGCGGTCATCCATTCGCCCAGCTCCTTGTGGATGACATAGGCATTCTCTGTGCCGGACATCGCCAGCAGAGACTCATATTTATCCGTCTGCGTCTTATGGAAGGTGTCAAAGACGGTAGAGGAAATGTCCTGTACCGATTTCTTGAGCCCTTTAATATATTCAACAGCCTTCGGCCCCGAAACCATGCCGCCGTAGATCGCAGATACAAGTGAGTTCGCGCCGAGCCGGTTCGCACCGTGATATTGGTATTCGCATTCCCCTGCCGCAAACAGCCCGGGAATATTGGTCATTTGGTTATAGTCGACCCACATGCCGCCCATTGAGTAATGCACAGCCGGGAAGATTTTCATTGGGATTTTGCGGGGATCATCGCCCATGAATTTCTCATAGATTTCGATAATGCCGCCCAGCTTCACATCCAGCTCCTTCGGGTCTTTGTGGGAGAGATCCAGGTACACCATGTTCTCACCGTTAATGCCAAGCCCCTGATCCACACATACGTTAAAAATCTCCCGGGTAGCAATGTCGCGCGGCACCAGATTCCCGTAAGAAGGATATTTCTCCTCCAGGAAGTACCACGGCTTGCCGTCCTTGTAGGTCCAGATGCGTCCGCCTTCGCCGCGCGCCGACTCAGACATCAGCCGCAGCTTGTCATCGCCGGGAATTGCGGTCGGATGGATCTGAATGAATTCGCCGTTGGCGTAATGTACACCCTGCTGGTAGACAGCGCTGGCAGCCGTTCCGGTGTTGATGACCGAGTTCGTTGTTTTGCCGAAAATAATTCCCGGACCGCCGCTCGCCAGAATCACCGCATCTGCCGGGAAGGTCTGAATCTCCATCGTCTTCAGATTCTGGGCACTGATGCCGCGGCATACCCGCTCGTCATCCAGGATCACCGAGAGGAATTCCCAGTTCTCGCTTTTGGTGACCATGCCTTCAGCCTCCCAGCGCCGGACCTGCTCATCCAGTGCATACAGCAGCTGCTGGCCGGTTGTCGCACCCGCAAAGGCTGTCCGGTGCCGCTTCGTGCCTCCGAACCGGCGGAAGTCAAGCAGCCCCTCCGGGGTGCGGTTGAACATAACGCCCATCCGGTCCATCAGATGGATGATGCCCGGTGCTGCTTCGCACATGGCTTTGACCGGAGGCTGGTTGGCGAGAAAGTCACCGCCGTATACAGTGTCGTCAAAATGCTCCCAGGGCGAGTCACCCTCGCCTTTGGTATTCACCGCACCGTTAATGCCGCCTTGCGCGCAGACCGAGTGCGATCTTTTGACAGGAACAAGGGAGAATAAATGTACATGCGCGCCGGATTCCGCCGCCTTGATGGTAGCCATCAGGCCGGCAAGCCCTCCGCCCACGATAATGATATCGGCTGATGCCATGATTGTTCCCTCCTAATTGTTATGCGGAATTTCTACCCGTATATTACATCCTAAGGTTCGTCCAAAGATGGACGCACTTTCTATATTTCTTTTAAATCAGACTGCGCAGCGACTGTACAGCCGAAGCCGTAGCCTGGAACTCATCATCACGGAAGGTGACCAGGGAGAACAGGAACATGAAGCTGACAATCACGAAAAGACCCAGGCAGATTACGGAAGATACTCTTTGGGAACGCGGCCCCACAGTAATGCCCCAGCTGATCAGGAACGACCAGAGACCGTTCGAAAAGTGGAAGCAGGCTGCCAGGATACCGATAATATACACAGCCAGCAGCAGAGGCTGGGTTACGATGTTATGCATGACACCGCCAAGCTCTTCGTGCTCCACCTTGCCGACCGCCACCTGAAACCGTGTTTCGTACAGATGCCAGACAATGAAAATGAAGGTGATCACTCCGCTAATCCGCTGCAGCGTATACCGCCAGTTCCGTTCAAGATTGAAACGGTTCAGGTTTGGCTTGGATTGATAAGCAATATACAGCCCGTAGACCCCGTGGTACAGCAGCGGAAGCCATATGCCGAACAATTCCAGGAAGAAGACGAGCGGCAGGCTGTTCAGCCATAACACGCTGTCCGTGAAACCGGAAGCGCCTCCCTCTACTGCCGAGAAATTCGTCAGCATGTGCTCCAGGAAAAAGAACCCGAGCGGGATAACGCCAAGCAAGGAATGAATCTTTCTGGAATAAAATCCTCTCATGCAAAGTGTCCCCTTTCCGATATAAAACAGCGTTTTCATTAATGAGCATACACCGCCGGGAGTACAGTTGAAACAGGGGGCATCAGGATTCGAAAAGCCCGTAAATTGTCTTTTTTCACCGCTATTCATTGTTTTCCCGGACTTTGCTGTATGTTTCACAATATGTGAATATCTTGTGTCACTTTTCATGTTACTCCTTTTTCTCTTATAAGGGAATTGCAATCTAATTATTAAACGTTATACAATAAACGCATAAGAATATTTTTAATGTGATAATAACTCTCATTTAGAACGTGATAATTACTGGAAAAGCCTTGCTATCCCTTGCTGGCAAAGGATACTTCCTTATAACGGATATGTCATTTATCACTTTCCATAAAAACTGAATTCTCGGGATTTGGCACAAAACTAAGTTTATGCTTACGAAGCGGGTTTTGTACGAAGAGGATTCAGGATGTTATGCTCACAAAACTAAGTCTATGCTTACGAAGCGGGTTTTGTACGAAGAGGATTCAGGATGTTATGCTCACAAAACTAGGGTTTATGCTTACGAAGTAAGTTTTGTACGAAGAGGATTCAGGATGTTATGCTCACAAAACTTTTAGGAGGAGCGCTTATGTTTGATGATCTGGATATTTTTGCTGCCGTCGTGGAGCATTCCAGCCTGAACCGGGCTTCGCGCCAGCTCAATTTGTCCCAGCCCGCCCTCTCCCGCAAAATCTCCAAGCTGGAGGAACGGCTCGGCGTTGCACTCTTCAACCGGTTCGGCAAGCGGCTGGAGCTGACGGAGGTAGGGCGCCTTACTTATACCTATGCGCTGGAGCAAAGGCAGCAGCGTTCCAAATTTCTGGAAGCGCTATCGAAGTTCAAGGAAGGGGAACCGCAGCTTGTAACACTCGGTGCCAGCCTAACTACACTCCAGACCACACTGCCGCCGCTGGTGAACGCCTACATGGAGAAATATCCGGCAGCCGAGCTGAAGCTGATCACCGGCAAGACGCATGAGATCGTCTCCTCGGTCAGCGAAGGCAGGTCCGATCTCGGAATTATCGCGTCCTCCACTCAGGAGCCGGGTCTGCGCTGTATCCCTCTGTTCGAGGATCAGCTCCGTCTGGTTGTCTCGGAGCATCACCCGCTGGCTCTGTCTGCGAAGCTGACCATGAGTGACCTCTCCCGGCTGCCGATGATCCTCTTCTCCAAGGGCACATGGTACCGCCGTATGACCGACGAGCTGTTTCAGCGCAGCGGTACCGATCCCGATGTGCGTATGGAGATCGACTCCTTCGAGGCGATCGTCCGGCTGCTGCCAACGATCAAAGCCGCGGCACTGCTGCCGAAATCCTATCTGCGCTCCGAGCTGCTGAACGGCGGCGGGCTGGTCTCGCTGCACATCAAGGAGCTGGAGCAGACCCAACGGACGACATGTCTGATCTATCCAAGTAACGGGAGCTTGAGCACGGCTGCACGCTGCCTCGTGCAGGTAACTGAAGCAGTGTTCTTGCCGGGACGGGAATAGCGATGCCTTGCTGCGCCTGCAGTTGAGTGCAGAAGGGGGAAATTGCGAGTGTTAACAGAAGATATAGTTTTAGACTGACCTTAGAAAATGAAACAGCGACAGCCAAGGACGAGATAATAACGTCAAAGACTGTCGCTGTTTCATTGAACTAAAGTTCCCCGTTAGTTCAATCTCTAACCCGACAACAACTTATTCTCTACCCATCGTGATTTTCCTTTTTTTAACTTTCTTTCCCGTTCGATAAACAGGCTGCCGACCGGCAAAGCTCGTCGGCAATCGGACAATGTTCTTGACATTAACAAATGACAAAAGCTTGATCCGGTAATAAATAAAGCCCGCAATTCAAGCAGACTTCATTCGGCTAATGTTCTTGTAATCCGACATCGGACGGCCTGTCACGTGGGTATAGTTTCCGAATAATGACCGTGACAACAACTTTTATTCCACTAAACCCAAAGAAGCCGCGATTTACGCGGCACTTAATGGGATAAAGTTCTTGTCAACCGACACATGGCTGTGACAGGTCAAGTTAAGAGATCCTAAGAGCTCTTTTCATTTACGTATTATATATATTTTCACATTCTTCCACGGTCGGTTGATAAAAACAGTGCTTCTTCCATCGTCCTACGAACGGCTGATCATACCAAGTTGGCGGACATGGTCCGGGATTTTCGAACGATCCTGGACGGAAATACCATAGGGAGAATTCGCCTGGCCAATTCCGCTCCCCATTCACAGCCCTCTGCGCCAGACGGCGTTCCCTGTCTCTTGCGTTTTGATAGTACATACCATGTTGTAACGCTTCGAATGCATGCGGCTGGTTGATCATTTGTGGAATTGTCCGGATTCCTGTAAAATCGGAGCAATTCGCTCTTATTCGGTTAATGCCAACATTTCCAACAAGGAGCATGCCCATTTCCCCTTCGGTCTCAGCTTCAGCTCGAAGCAACCTTGCCAACATATCAATATCCTGTTTCCTGGATTTTACGACTGCCATTGGCTCACCTCTTTAGATTTCTAGACTTATCATATTGTAGGTGAAGCGGATGTGTTACTCTGGCAAAAGAGAGAGCGATAATAAACAGCCGTTCCACCACACTCTTCTGCCCGTCAGCTTAATGAAGCATCGTCAGTCCCATATTTTATTTTCCCAGTCTACATTTATATTTGCCAAGTCTATTCCTTTATTTTCAGTAGAGAACTTTATTTTCTCCTGACAGCGAGTCCTGATGTAGATGCAGTCGGGAATGTGTATCGCAGGCCATTATCAGGCTGGCGGCAAAATGCAATCTTGGGGCTACGGACTACACAATGACAAAGTAAATTCCGCCAATATCAAAGATGCCTACTCACGGATATTCATCACCCTTACCTCGCTCCAAACACAAACAAACGCCCGGATGCGTATCCGGGCGTTTGTTTGTGTTTCTATCGTTTAACATAACCTATAGTAGTAGTAGCTCACAGCTCCACATTCACCGCTTCGTCCTCGAACTCCACTATGCTTGCATTGGAACCGATAACCACCATAATATCCCCCTGATGCACATGGTCATGGGCTGTCGGGGCGACAATTACACCGTCTTCCCGGTTCAGGGCAATAATGCTGCAGCCGTATTTGGCCCGCGTGTTGAGCTCAGAGAGGCTCTTACCATCCATACAGGCGGGAACAGTCAGCTCAACCACCTTGTAATCTTTGGAGAGCTCGATATAGTCCAGCAGGTTGGGCGTAGTCAGCTGATGAGCGACACGAATACCCATATCCCGTTCAGGAAAAATCACCCGGTCTACACCAAGCTTGGACAAGGCCCGTCCGTGAAGGATCGAAATCGCCTTGGCCACCACTTGCTTCACACCCAGTTCTTTCAGCAGAATCGCCGCCAGAATGCTCCGCTCCATGTTATCGCCAATCGCCACAATGCCGCAGTCGAAGTTGCGCACACCCAGTGAGCGCATGATCCCCTCATCCGTGGCATCCGCAACGACGGCATGGGTCAGCTGGCCGCTCATTTCCTCTACGCGTTCCTCATAATGGTCAATACCGAGCACTTCATAGCCCATGGCCATTAGTTCCAGGGCAAGGCTTGAGCCGAAGCGGCCAAGACCGATGATGACAAACTGCTGTGCTTTCATAATGTCCGTAACTCCTTATCCAATTATCATTTTGCCTTCCGGGTATTTATATAATTGCTTACCCTGTTTCGGCCCAATTGCATACGCCAGTGTTAGAAGCCCAAGCCGTCCGGCGAACATGGTCAGACTGATCAGGATTTTACCAAACTGGCTCAACTCCGGCGTAAGCCCCATGCTGAGGCCCACTGTAGCGAAAGCGGAGGTAGTCTCGAACAGTATCATAAGAAACGCCCGATCCTCCGTGGTTGACAGTATCATGGACACAGACACAACCAATAGAAGCGCCAGTAGCGTAATCGTCAGCGCCTTGAACACCCTTTCCTGTGCAAGCCGGTAGCGGAATAAGACAATATCCTCGCGGCCGCGCAGCATTGAGATTACTGCACCGATCATCAGGGTGAAGGTCGTAGTCTTGATACCCCCGCCTGTGGAGCCTGGTGAAGCACCGATGAACATCAGGATGACGATGAAAAATTGTGAGGCCTGACGAAGACTGCCAATGTCCAATGTATTCGCTCCCGCTGTACGCGGGGTGACGGATTGAAAGAAGGCAGCCCAGATTTTACCCCCGAAGCTCAGCGGCCCCATGGTCCGGGAATTGGTGAATTCAAATACAAAAATAACAACTGCTCCAAGTAAAATCAGCGCCGCCGTCATCGACAGAACCACCTTGCTGTGGAGAGACAACCTGCGCGTGTGCCGAAATTCCACCAAATCTGACATTACGATGAAACCGATACCCCCGGAAATGATAAGGAACATGACCACAAAGTTGACAATAGGGTCGTTTACATATCCAGTCAAGCTTCGGTAGTCTCCAAAGATATCAAACCCCGCATTATTGAACATCGATACCGCATGAAAAATACCAAAGTAGACAGCACGCCCCAGCGGCATATCAAATGCCCAGCGCAATGAGAGTATAGCTGCAGCCGCGGCTTCAATGACGAGTGAATAGATGAGCACCTTGCGGATCAGCCGTACAATGCCTTCCATGGAGCTCTGATTCATGGCTTCCTGAAGAATCAGCCGGTCACGCAAGGAGATTCTGCGTTTCAGCACCAGGGCGAACAGGGTCGCCATCGTCATGAACCCTAATCCCCCGACTTGAATAAGCAGCATGATTACAATTTGTCCAAACACAGTGAAATACGTACCTGTATCCACCACCACAAGCCCGGTGACACAGGTAGCCGAGGTTGCAGTAAACAATGCATCAATGAATTTGAGCGATACTCCTGATGTACTCGACATCGGAAGCATCAGAAGCAAGGTCCCGGTCAGAATGACGGCAGCAAAGCCAAGCACCAGAATCTGCGGCGGAGACAGCTTCAGAAATCTGAAATTTGTAATTTTTGGAATGGGTGAAGCCAACCATCTCATCCTTTCGCAACTTACGTAATAAACATACAAATTATAATCGTTATTACCCAACTTCACAAAGGTTCATTTTATATCCATCATTCCTGCTCTTGCTATTGTATGGTGTAAGATGGTACACTTCACTTATTAAGTGTATGGTATGTATCCATACACACATAACAACAAGGTTGGAGGAAGGAACCGATGGAGCAATCCTATGAGCTTTTACCGGAGCAATTCCAGATCAATCCTTCGCTCCCGATTTATGAGCAATTTGTTGACGCCATCCGTGGACGGATTGTAACCGGGCTCATCCCGCCCGGCTCGCGCCTGCCTTCTGTTCGGGAGCTGGCCGCGGGAAGAAGTGTAAATCCGACGACTGCGGCCAGAACCTACCAGGAGCTTGAGCGTATCGGTCTAATCGTCACCCGTCGCGGCCAGGGAACCTTCGTTACCCTTGAGGAGGCGGTCATTGCAGAGGCACGCAAGACGATCATGCGCAAGGCCGTCCTAGAGTTCAAGATCATAGCGGAGTCACTCGGACTCTCGGCAGAGCAAATGCTGAATTTCGATAAGGAGGATTCAAATGACAGACAATAACAGGCTTTCCGTACCCTATAATGAACCCGTGGCGGTGGAGTGCCAGGATGTAAGACTAACAGTGAAGAAAAAAATGATACTGGACGGGATCAGCTTTCAGATCCCAACAGGCAGCATTACCGGCCTGCTCGGACCGAATGGCGCAGGCAAATCGTCTCTGCTGCGTATTCTTGCCGGCCTGACCCTACCGGATTCAGGCTCTGCACAGATTTTCGGCAAGCCTTCGGGAGTTGACCGGCTCGGTGTACTGTCTATGCTGCCTGACCGCGCGAATCTTCCCGGCTGGCTGACTGTAGAGCAATGGCTTGGTTTTGCCCAAGGCATCTACCCGGACTGGGACGCAGACAAAGCTGAACAGCTGCTGCTCCAGCTCTCCGTCTCAACCGAGGTCCTCATTTCCGCAATGTCCCGGGGAGAAGAGGCACGTCTCCAGCTGCTGACCTGCCTGTCGCGGAAGGCACCGCTGATTATGCTGGATGAGCCGTTTACCGGCGTTGACCTGATTTCCAGAGAACGCATCGCCTCGGCTGTGGTCAGCGAGCTGGCGGATGGCGCCCGGACCTTTCTCATTGCAACCCATGATATCCGTGAGATGGAGCTATTGTTCGACCGGCTGATCCTGATGGGCGAAGGAAAAATCCAGGGCATCGAGGATGTTGACACTCTGCGCCGCTCCGGCAAATCAGTGGAATCCAGATACCGGGAAGTGTTCGCATGAGCGCGTTTAGAACACTAATCAACCTGGAATACAGCCGCTATGGTCCAGCCAGATTCAGCAAGAAGCAGCGCAGTCTGACTGTGATGGTCCTGTTCTCTCTGTTGCTGCTTCTCGGGATGTATCTCCCGGGCTTCAACACATCGCAGCGGTCTCCGTTCATAACCGTTGCCCTCCTGCTGTGGACCGTGAGCGTGGGCATCTCCTTTCTTCATATGGCCTCCTTTCCAGGGCAGCGGAATAGGGATTGGGTGCTTACCTTTCCCCACAGCCGGCTCACCCTGCTCTATGCCAAAGGGGCCAGCCTGCTTAGACACAGCCTCAATCTTACGCTCCTGTTGTATATAGAGGCGATTGTCCTGTACTGCCTTTCAACCTTTACAGGACGTTATACGCCGCTTCCCGCCGGAGAGCTGATCTATACCCTTACAGCTTACGTAATGTTCATCCTTGTTCTTCTGCCAATAGCCGTTGTATTCGGCCTGCTGGCGAGCCTCATCATGCGTCCCGGCAGAGTTGCGCGGGTGCTGCTCCTCCCGTATTCAATTCTCTGGATGCTGCCGTTTATTCTTATAGGGCTTCTCAACTCACAGGCTCTGGGCATTTATGATATGCAATATACAGCACCATCGTATATCATCCTCTATACAGCTGCACTCCTCGTTGTCGGGTGGCCGGCCTGTTATTTTCTGATGCCCCGGATTGCGGTGAACGGGCTTAGACAAATGGGGGAACGCAGCATCCCTGCGGCAGCATCCTCAAAGGCAGAGTCCGTCCGAAAACCGGAAAAGGACAGACACCTTTCGGCAAGGAGCCAATCACCATTCGTCACCCTATACAAGCTTGACTCCAGCCGTCTGCAACAGATGGAGAAGCATCAAGCTGTACGCATCTTGAAGCTTGCCGCTCCCGTTATTGCCATTGCGATGTTTTATTTCACCTCCGGCAATCTGAATGCGATGCAGTCCGCAATCCGTTTACCTTTCATATTTCCGGTATTGTTCGGTTCATTCTGGATGCTGCTGCGCAATAGCTTTGAACGCAAGCAATTACCCTGGTGGCTGGGATTCCCACAGAGCCGGCTGCGGCTGCTGCTGTCAGGGATTGCCGCTGTATGGGTTACAGTGATGCGTGTGAATGTGGTATTGGGGGTATCAGCTGTTGTTGGCCTTCTGGCCGGTCTCGCTGCAGGCAAGTCCAGTTTTCACGAGATGACCCAATATGTGTTCTGGCTGTTTTTCTCATTTCTGGTCTATACACTGGCCCTGACACTGGCACTTGGCCTGCTGCAAATCAGCTATTATCTGATGAGGTCACGAGCACTCTCCCTGCTGTTTTTGCCCGTCGCCTTTGCGGTTCCTTTACAGAGCAATCTGATCAATACATATATGTTCCCGGCATCTTATAGCAGCGGCTGGCATCCCGACTGGGCGTTACTCGGCTGGACTGCTCTATTGGGTCTGCCTTTTGCGGTATGCTGTATTCTTGCAGGCTCTAAATATTACCATCTTGTGCTGATGCAGAAGAATGAAGCCGTACGGACAAAACAAGCATAAGTACAGCTATCTTCACGTAAAAGGATAATACAGTATTTTTTTGTAAAAGGTCTGCCAGAAATACTATAATGAAAAATAACAGCATCATTATCATCACAAGGAGGCGTTACATGAATTCCGTCGGCCAGCCCCTACAGCAGCGGCCCCTTACTACCAGACTTATTCTTGCGGGTATTATCGGTCTCATCGTGTTCATTATGTTCCAGATCGCTCCCCAGCTCCTCGGGGGCACAAGTGAGTCTGACACCACCCCAATCAGCAAGAATGAGGCCCGCGAGCAAGCCGCCGTATTCGCAGCCAAGCAGCTTGGCCATCCGGAGTCCACAGGAGAAAAGTGGGCTGTAAGCTACCGGACCGACTCTTCTTTCTACGGCTATATGTCCCGGGAAAAACTTTTGGATCAATATTCCAAGAAGAAGCTCGATCAGCGTTATCCGTTCGATGTTTTTCATGCCGTGCTGCACGCTCCCGGCCAAGCCATCCCGATTTTGTCAGTGGATCTTAATATGTATACCGGCAAGGTCGTAGGCTTTGGGCGCGGCGAACATTCCGGCTTCAGCACGGGAACGGAGACAACTTCTGCTACCGCTCTTTCCAGCAAAAGCGCGGCCAGTGAGCCGGAGCTTTCACTTGAGCAGAAGGAGAACCTCGCCCGTCCCTGGCTTCAGTCTTGGGGAGCCAATCCCTCCAAGCTGCAAATCCAGGCGGATAGTGACAATTATGGACTGGTCTATACCGACAGCTCGGTCAAGGTTGGAGAATCGCAGCTGCAATACCGGTTCAAATTCCAGCAGGAACAGGTCTCGTATTTCCGGGCTGGATTCTCGGCTCCCGCCTGGCATATCAGCTATGTCAAAGATCAAACGTCCATGGCCACTTGGGTGACCGGGCTCGGCTATGGCATACCCACACTGGCACTGGGCATTCTGGCGTTGATCTACAGCATTCTGCGCAGAGGGCATACTTCGTTCAAGCGGGGGATCTTCCTCAGCGCCGCCCATTTTGTAATCATGCTGGTCAGCACCTATAACATGCTGCCGGAGGCCAGCGGAGACAGCCTACAGAGCCGTTTAACGGGCCTCATCACGCTCATCTTCTATATCTTCTACAGTCTGCTGATGTCTCTGATGCTCTACTTCTCGCTGGTGGGAGGCAACGGCCTGTGGCGTAAAGAAGAAGGTCTGAACCCCTGGCCGCGCGCCAAAGAACCGGGTTATGGCCGGTATGTGCTGGACAGTATGCGTGCCGGCTATGTCTGGGCCTTTATCCTGCTTGGCGTACAGACCATCATGTTCATTATCCTGTCATTCACCTTGCATAACTGGTCCACCACCGACGCCAGCCAGTCTCCATACAACATGAGATATGCCTGGCTGCTGCCTATTGTGGCCTGGCTTGCCGGGTTGTCCGAGGAAGCCATCTACCGTCTGTTCGGTATCCGTATGGTCAAGAAAATCGTTCGCAATACCTTCCTGGCCTCTCTGATCACCACACTGGTCTGGGCGTTCGGACACACCCTGTATCCGATCTATCCCATCAGCTCGCGTCCGATTGAGCTGACCGTGATCGGCCTGCTGTTCAGCTACATTTTCCTGCGCTACGGCTTCATCGCCGTTATGTTCAGCCACGTGGTGTTTGACAGCATCCTGATGGGCGCCACCTTGATCTTTATGAAGGAATCCGTAAATATCAGCGCGGGTATTGTCACCATCGTGCTGCCGTTCATCGTGGGTTATATCGTGTACCGGTTCAATCCGCCGCGCAAAGTGGAACAGGCTGAACCGGTGAATCCACTAGTATAACTCAAAGAGCACACACACAAAACGGCTGAGCCTCCTTATGATAAGGAGAGCTCAGCCGTTTCTGCATTGATGCATAAATGATAGTACTTTATAATGACGGTTCTTCATCCTTGAGGGCATCCAGAATCTGTGCAGCCAGCTTGTCGCCGATCGACAGCGGGCGGAAGTCCTCGATTGCGGCTTCCTTGATTTTTTTGAGGGACCCGAAATGCTTCAGCAGCAGCTTGCGCCGCTTCTCGCCGATGCCCGGAATGGAATCCAGCTTCGAGGTCACCATCGATTTGGCGCGCTGTTCGCGGTGGAACGTAATCGCAAACCGGTGAACTTCATCCTGAATACGCTGCAGCAGATAAAATTCCTGACTGTCCCGTGCCAGGCTCACCGGTTCGGCGGAATCCCCGACCAGCAACTGCGCCGTTCTGTGCTTGTCGTCCTTCACCAGACCGCAGACCGGGATGTACAGCCCCAGCTCATTCTGCAGAATGTCAATGGCGGAGGAGATCTGCCCTTTCCCTCCATCGACCACAATCAGATCCGGCTGCGGCAGGTTCTCCTTCAGCACTCGTTCATAGCGGCGGCGGATTACCTCGCGCATCGTTTCGTAATCATCCGGTCCCTGTACCGAGCGGACCTTGTATTTGCGGTATTCCTTGCGCGCCGGCTTGCCGTCTATAAACACAACCATCGCGGATACCGGGTTGGTTCCCTGGATATTCGAGTTATCAAAAGCCTCAATCCGGCTAAGCGACTCCAGGCCCAGGCTCTGCCCCAGGCTGCTGGCTGCACCGGAAGTGCGTTCTTCATCCCGCTCGATCAGGCGGAACTTCTCATCCAGTGCCACCCGGCCGTTCTGGCATGCCATTCCGACCATTTGCTTCTTCAAGCCGCGTTGGGGTACCAGTACCTTGACACCCAGCCATTCCTGAAGCGCAGCTGCACCGCCTGCTGCGTCCACGTTTCCTTCGGTGGCCGCCTCAGTCACCTCAGTCACCTCAGCCACCTCAGCCACCTCAGCTTCACCAGCAGTCTCAGCCGCGAGCCCCGCCACATTATCCGGCGTATCTTCGGTATCTGCCCCCTCAGCCTCATTGCTAACAGCCAATTGCGGTTTGCCTGATGCATCCGTGCCTTCAAGCACGGTTTCCGGCAGCAGAATTTCCTGCGGCAGCGCCGGGTTCTCGCTATAATACTGCGTTACATAGGAGATGAAATCGCTGTACGCCTCCCCGTAGAAAGGGAACACCGAGGAGTGACGCTGGATCATTTTCCCCTGACGCATATACAGGATTTGTACGCACATCCAGCCCTTGTCCACAGCATAACCGAATACATCGCGGTCTTTGGTATCAGCGGTGTTGATTTTCTGCTTCTCCATCAAGGCATCAATGTTGATAATCTGGTCACGAAGCTCCTTGGCCCGTTCGAAATACAGTTCCTCCGCGGCTTCCTGCATTTTTTTCTGCAGATCCTTCTTGACTGCCTCATGGCCGCCCCCCAAGAAACTGGCAATGCTCTGGGTAATCTCCTCGTAAGCAGACTTAGGCACTTCCTTCTCGCAGGGCGCCAGACACTGGCCCATATGATAGTACAGACAGACTTCCTTGGGCATTACACCGCATTTGCGCAGCGGATACATCCGGTCGAGCAGCTTCTTGGTCTGATGGGCCGCGTAGGCATTCGGATACGGTCCGAAATATTTTGCTTTATCCTTAATCACCCGGCGCGTAACCTCCAGGCGCGGATGAGCTTCATTCGTGATTTTCAGATACGGGAATGTCTTGTCATCCTTCAAAAGCACATTATAACGCGGCATATGCTTCTTGATCAGATTGCACTCCAGAATGAGCGCTTCCATGTTGCTGGACGTAACGATATATTCAAAGTCGACAATATTGGCGACTAGCCTCTGCGTCTTCCCGTTATGGCTGCCTGTGAAATATGAGCGGACCCGGTTCTTCAGCACCTTGGCCTTGCCCACATAAATAATCGTGCCCTCTTCATTCTTCATCAGATAGCACCCGGGCAGGTCGGGCAATAGTGCCAGTTTGTTGCGGATATTATCCATATAATCCATGATTTCTCCCCCACCTGTACAACACCGTGATAACTTAAGTTTAAGATATAAGTCGCTATGGGTTCAACCCCAAACCCCGGAATCCAACTTATTTCTGATACCACAAACATTCGTATATTTCAAAAGAGCGCGGTTTCCATTCGACGCACAAAGCGCCTTCGGATAAACCGAAGGCGCTTTGGAGGCAGGGCAGATGCCCCGGGGAAAACAGCATCATCTTACTGATGTTTGGCTACAATATTCTTAAGGGAATCCTTGGAGTTCAGTCCTACAACTTTATCCACAGGCTGGCCGTCTTTGAAGAAAATCAAGGTAGGAATACTCATGACTCCAAAACGGGAAGCCGTTTCCGGATTTTCATCCACGTTCAGCTTGGCAATTTTCACATCGTCACCCAGCTCGGTGGACAGCTCCTCCAGAATTGGGGCAAGCATTTTGCAAGGGCCACACCAAGGTGCCCAGAAATCTACTACTACAGTACCTTGACCTTCAACTTCACCCACAAAGGATTGGTCAGACACGTTCACGATAGCCATGATATTGTTCCTCCTTTAAGTTGTACGAAGCTTTCATCCGCTTCTATAACTCATAAGCCTAGTGTGGCGAATTCACTCCGAAATTATAACGGATAAAATGTTTCATGTAATATGATAACCAGATTACCATTTACCGACACATCCACAGTATAACATATTTACAGTGACTTTGTGTAATGTTTTATGAAATTAAATTGCATAAAATCAAATATTCCGCCGCAGTCTCTGCTTTACAACATTCCAGGGACTTCGTATACTTGAGGAAAGCGCATTAATTGTCAATGACTTCTCTCACACGTCTAACTGTAACCCACTAATTGCAGTCATGCAACTGCAAGGAGGAAAAAAGATGGATGTCAACGCGCAAGCACGTGATCCGCGGGAGCATGTCAACGAGGAGCCACGCAATGACCTGGGCGATTTGCTGGCTGGTTTCTTCGGAATGACGGGATTCATGACCGTTGTTTTCTTTGGTATGGTGATTATCAAGTTTTTGTCGGAGTAATTACCGGGCCATACCCCGTATTGCCTGCCAAAGCGCAAAATCCGGCCTTTTCCTATATGGAAGAAGCCGGATTTTGCTAATTTATAGGATATCTTTTATCTGCTCATTCCCCGCTGATTCTCCCCGTGAAGCGGAATCACATCCACAAACGGTGCAATCCGGTCCATCAGGCGCTGGCCTTTATAGATCTCCTCGCCGTCCTTGCTTGTAATACTCAGATGCTTCTCCAGCCCGTCCAAAGGATAGTTTGAAGTGTAAAAAGTCGGCTTACGGTTCATCCGGTGGTTCAGGATCGCACCCAGCACATGGTCACGGGCCCAGGGGTTGAGGTTCTCCGCCCCGATATCGTCAAAGATCAGCAGGTCACAATTCTTCATCGTGTCCACCATTTCCTTAAGCTTCTGATTATCCATCATAATCAGCTTGAGCTCCTCGATGAAATCAGGCATGTATACGATCACGCCGCTGTACCCGGCAATCGCCAGCTCATGCAGCATATAGCACATCAAAAATGTTTTGCCTGTTCCAAAAGAGCCCTGCAGATATATCCCCCGTGAGGTTAGGCCATTCTCTTTGGCACTGGCTATATAATCAAATATCCGGTTCACAGCTGAGACCCGGCGGGGGTCCTTGCCCATAATGTCAATCTCATCGTAGCCGCCGTTCAACACGCGTTCATCCACATAAAAGCTGCGGATACGCTTGCGGATGTTATCCTGGTTATCCCGGGCAATCTTAAGGTTGCAGGCTGTCTTCCGTTCGTACAGATCTGCCGTACCATTAACCGTCTCAACAGTAAGTTTGCTGTAGTGGCCCTGGAAATCATTCGGGCATTTCTCCAGGCCGGGACAATTCGCACAATGGCGGCTTTCTTCTACATATTGATACAGGCGGCTTAAATGAAGCCGCAGCCGCGACTCGTCCAGCTCAGGATGCTCTGCTTGAAGCTGCTTCACCAAAGGATGGTTCAGCAGGTTCTGCTCAAGATCACGGGAGCGCTGGCGGAGCGCGGAATTGTTCATCGAACGCAGCACTTCGCCCATAGACTCCATAGCCGCACCTCGCTTTCTTTATGGCGTCTTGGATACGCCTTTCTTCTTACTGGCCTTGATTTCAGCCGCCTTCTTCATCATCGCCGCGAACTCTTCTTCGGATACCGTCCCGGCGCTGCCGTCATCCAGCACAATCGGAATCTCGGCTTTGCCGGAACGGCCGCCGGCTTTGCTGTAGCTGCGCTGGCGCGTTCCACCTGATGCCGTTGACCCCGCTGCTGAACCTTTACCCTTAACCTTGGTCTGGTCTCGGATATAACGGACAGCCTTCTCGTAGGTGTTCACCTGCTTGACTAGCATATTCGAGGCAATCGCCTCCACGAAGTTACGGTTCATCCGCTGATCGCCCCCGGAGGCTACCATGGTCATCAGATAATGAATGAGTACATTAATGACTTCCCCGCTCAGCTTATAATTCAGATCAATCTTCTCAAAAGTATCCATCAGCTGTGTGGGCACGGCACCCGGGAAAAAAGTCTGCAGCAGGCGTGTATAAGGCTCGTTGCGAAGCATCATATTATATTGGTGAATGTCGCATTTGGACAGAAATTGCGGAGGCACCTCCACATAATATTCCATTTCGACGGACTGCTCCAGCGGAGCGATGGAATCATCGCCTTCCACGGCAGCAGCAGAGCGCAGCGCCACCACCTTCGCTGCGGCAACCTCCCGCTTCTCCTGGCGTTTCATATCCTGGCGGAAATGCTGGCTTGCCTTGTACTGCAGTGCATCCAGAATCACTTCGCCATCCGGTGTGAATACCCCGTCCTCATCCAGCAGACGGGACAGGTCTTGCGGGCTAAGCTCATACTTATGAGCTACATAATTGATCATCCCCATCTGGGTATGGTCAAAACGCAGCTTCTCGACATGAACCCGGTTGACCGACTCCCGCGGAAACCGCAGGATAATATCACTGTACCCGATAGCAGGTTCCCCGGTTTCCCGCATGCCGGGCTGCTTGACCGTTGCCACCTCAGCCAAAGCCTGCTCCAGTTCATAATCGATCACATGGGTATTGAGTTGAAAAATATCATAAAAGGGCAGGGAAATATTTTCTTTGCCGATCGACCGGCGGCTCCATTCCTCCGGTTCCCGGTTCCAGAACTGCTCACGCAGGGACAGCACGGCAAATTTACCGATTTTGTCACGCAGCAGCAGTGTTAAATGCTGGGTTGCAAAAAAATCAGCCGGCGACAGCGGCGGCAGCAGTTCGTATTCGTACATATAATCATCAGTCTCCGCTACAAAGATTCGGCAGGTCTGCAGCAGTCCCACCGCTTCCAGCCGGGAAGCCTGATCCACTATATATTTGCGGCCCTTCTCATTGGGTTCCACACCCAGCGTCATGAACAGACGTCGCTGCTGCTCCACCGGAGAATAGCCGATTGCTTCAGCCGGAATATGCTCAAACAGCAGACGGTACAGACTGATGGCAAAAGCGCCTACCATCGGCTGATAGACCGAGCCCAGCATACGTGCATCTACACTGCTTAGACCGAATTCGCGGGAAACGCAGTACCGATGATGTTCGGTGAAATGATGCAGGTGACTCATGCGCATCTGCGGATTACCTCCCTCTTTTTCTACACGAATCCATTTAGATTTCTATTCTATCACAAAACTTCCGCCCGGAAATGTAAAAAAAAGTCCAAATTCAGTGCTTATCCCCCTGATATCGACAGCTTGTTATCCATTGCTGGCGTGAACAGATAAATGCTTATATTCCAAGAAAAAACGGCTCTCCATCCTTAGGTAAGGACAGCAGCCGCTCTGTATGCGCACGAAACCCTTAGAACATTTTGTAGCCGCCAAGCCTGAGCTTCTGAATTGTCCAGCCACTGAGCACTGCTCCAGCCAGACCCGCAATACCCGTGAGGTAATCCACGACATGGAAGGTGGACAAATGCTCCCACAGGCTCATGGCGCTCCGATCCCAGATCGAATAGACGACCACAGGCAGAATCACAAGGACAAACAGATAGGCAGGGAACCAGGTAGTCTTCATTAACATGTTAAGGATAAAGCCAATGCCAAACATCATAACAAAGAACAAAACGGCCAGAACAAACACAGGAATAAACCCCATCGTACCGCCATCCCCTCTCTCTATAAAGAACCGCACAGCAAACCTTAATTAATAGTAAGTTTACTAGAAAAAATGTAGCGAAGCAATGAACATTATCTTCATCCCGGATCTTCACACAGCAAATCCTGGAGCTGCGCGTTTGCTCTGCCTGCCTGCATGCGATACAATGCAAATAGATTAAGCGGATGTACATATAAACTTATGCTAAGGAGTGAGAATACATGAACGAAGCCGCGTTGACACTGGAAGGCTGGTATGCCCTGCATGACTTCCGCTCTTTGAACTGGACGGCCTGGACGGCTGCCGATGACGAAGAACGTGCTGTTGCCCTGGAAGAACTGCATGCCTTCATGCAGGAATGGGATACAGTTGAGGAAGCCAAGGAAGGAAGCACCACAGTGTACTCCATTGTCGGCCAGAAGGCTGATTTCGTGATGATGTTTCTGCGGGAAAGTCTGGAAGCACTGAACCAGCTTGAGACCGCCTTTAACAAAATCGCCTTTGCCCAGTATACTACCAAGTCCTATTCCTATGTCAGTATCGTTGAGCTCAGCAACTATGCCGCTGGCGGAAGCGCTGGAGACGGCAGTGATCCTATGCAGAATCCGCATGTAGCCGCCCGCTTGAAGCCTGTTCTGCCGCAAATGAAGCATATCTGCTTCTATCCGATGAACAAAAAACGCGAGCTTGCCGACAACTGGTATATGCTCGATATGGAGAAGCGCCGCGAGCTGATGCATTCGCACGGATTAATCGGCCGCGGGTATGCCGGCAAAGTGAAGCAGATCATTACCGGCTCCGTCGGCTTCGACGACTGGGAATGGGGCGTCACCCTATTTGCCGACGACGCGCTGCAGTTCAAGAAGCTGGTCTACGAGATGCGCTTTGATGAGGTCAGCGCCCGCTATGGTGAATTTGGCCCGTTCTATGTCGGCAATCTGCTGACACTGGACAGTTTCGAAGAACTGCTGAAGCTGTAACAACAGTAATCTCCTGTTCCTATGCAGAAAGGGTGTGTCTCCCATAATGGAGACACACCCTTTGTCATGTTCATGAAGTCATACATAGTATTTGAATTAAACCGTTGATGAACCGGTTTCGTCATCCTCTTCGCAGTCTTCCTCTTCTTCACGCAGACTCTCCAGGTATTCAGCCGTCGCCCGGTCGCGGGCCCGCCCTTTATCCTTCAGCCGCTCAATCGCCGGGAGTATGAGGATGTCGATTTCCTTCTGGACACTGTAGGCGAGATCGTAACGGCTCTGGTCCTCCAGATAAGATCCGACCTCAATCAGACCATTATACCGGTCCAGCTCCTCACGCGTCAGCAGGCCGCGGACTTGCACGCTGCAGTGGCGCATCCTAGAGGAATCTTCCTTTTTTTAGGACTAGCGGTATACCGCCGATGATGAAGAGATAACGCATATCCACAACCTTCTTCAGCTGCGCTGCTGTCCAGCCCTTATAGGTCTTATCGCCAACTACGGCAATACCTTGACCTTTCCCCAGAGAAGCTACTGTGCCTTTGTTGCTAAAGGCAAACTTTCTAGGCTGCTGGCTGCGAATCGCGGCCACTAGGTTATGTGCGCAGCATTCACCCTGCTGCATGGCAATCTGTGCCGTTGGCGGGTAAGGGCGTCCTTCCGGATTAATCATCAAAGAGCCATCGCCGATAATAAAGATATTTTCATGTCCCGGAGCGCGCAAGTACTCGTCCACCTTAACCCGTCCGCGCATGGCTTCAAACCCTGCTGCTTCGATCAGCCGGTTGCCGCGGATGCCGCCGGTCCAGACAATAGTTGAGGCTTTGATCTCTTCACCAGTGGCAAGGATAACGCCGCCAGGCAGGCACTCTTTGATGGCTACACCGATCTTGAAGGTTACACCTTTCTTCGTTAGCACTGTCATCGCATGCTCTACCAGTTCAGGTGCAAAGCCCGGCAGTGCCGTAGGAGCAGCCTCCACATTGTAGATATTGACCATGCTTGGATCCACATCATATTCCTTGCACAGCGCCGGAATGCGGTCTGCCAGTTCAGCCACAAATTCAATGCCGCTGAAACCTGCGCCGCCCACAACGAAATTAATATGCTCCTGTGCATTGTTCTCATTCTTGTATTTGGCAAATTGATATTCGATATGCTCACGGATCAAACGCACGGAATTAATACTGCGGATAGTCAGCGCATATTTATCCAGTCCCGGAATTCCGAAGGTTTCAGGTTCCCCTCCAAGGGCGATTACGAGATAGTCATACGACAGCGTACCGTCTTCCAGAATTACCTTTTTTTGCTGGGTGCGAATTTCCTGTACGGAAGATTTAACGAGATCAATTTTGAATTCATCAATTAATTTGGAAATCGATACCCGGGTATGCTCGATGCTGTCTGTACCCGCAGCAGGCATATGTAGATGGGTAGTGAAATAGTGATACTCATGGCGGTTCACCAGTGTCACATCTGCTTCATTATAGTTCAAAGCTTTCTGCAGCCGCTGCGCGGTCAAAATACCTCCATATCCCGCGCCTAGGATAACGATTTTGGGAATACTGCTCATGTTCCGGCTCCTTCCAACAGGTAAATCTGTCTATGTGTTATTTTTTGTAAAAAAATTCGGTTTATTTTGTGAATTTATACACTTAAATTCAGAAGAATTTCCAATTAAACTTAAAGGATTTCTAAAATAACCATATCCATTGTAAACCTTAGTATCGTTTTAATCAAATATAATCATGCAGCAAAATGTCACATTTTTCTTCCGAAATCAAGCCTTTGCAGGTCGGTGTCACAATGTTTATAATGTTAGATAAGCCAGTATGGCAATTTGAAACTATCAACTCGGAGGTGTAATATTCGTGACACAAGAGCAATCCGTTCCTATGAGCGATCTTTTAATCATAGGAGGCGGTCCGGCCGGGATGTTTGCCGCCTTTTATGGCGGGATGCGCCAGGCATCGGTAACCCTAATTGAAAGTATGCCCCAACTGGGAGGGCAGCTTGCTGCTCTTTATCCTGAAAAATATATTTATGACGTGGCCGGCTTTCCAAAAGTCACCGGTCAGGAGCTGGTAGATAACCTTTCCCGCCAAATGGAGCTGTTCCAGTCCGATATCCGGCTGGAGGAGAAGGTCGTTTCGCTTATCAAGCAGGACGAACGCCATTTCGTTATCACTACCGATAAAGCAGAGTATCATAGTAAGGCAGTGATCATTACAGCAGGAGTTGGTGCCTTTGAACCACGCCGTCTGGAACTTCCGGAGGCCGCCCGTTTTGAGAGAGCCAATCTGCATTATTTTATAAGTGATTTGAATGCATTCAAGGGGAAAAAGGTGCTGATCAGCGGTGGCGGCGACTCTGCGGTGGATTGGGCACTGATGCTGGAACCCATTGCTGAAGAGGTAACCCTCATTCACCGCCGGGATAAATTCCGCGCTCATGAGCATAGTGTAGAGAACCTCATGGCATCCAAGGTTAATGTCATTACGCCTTCAGAGATCACCGAGTTGCACGGCGAAGAATTCATTACCAAGGTTACCTTGTCCCATATCAAAACCAAAGAAACGCAAGAACTTGAAGTAGATAGCGTAATCGTCAATTTCGGCTTTGTCTCTTCGCTGGGACCGATTGCCGAGTGGGGCATCGACATTGAGAGCAACTCTATCGTGGTTGACTCCCGCATGGAGACCAGCATTCCAGGGATCTTCGCTGCCGGCGATATTACTACATATCCAGGCAAGCTGAAGCTGATTGCTGTAGGATTTGGAGAAGCCCCTACGGCAGTGAACAATGCCAAGGTCTACCTTGACCCGGAAGCCAAGCTGTCTCCGGGGCACAGCAGCAATCTCAAGCTCTAACGGAACATCCGCTTCCTATTGAACCAAATAAAAGGGTATCTGTTCAGGTTGATTGCACTTCAATCTGAACAGATACCCTATTTTGTGATGCTTGCGGTTTGAATGTAGGAGCTGCTGCAAAGGTGTCTCTGCGTCTTAGTGAAGAACCGCATGAACTGGAGAGTGTAAGTTCCGTTTGCGAATTTCAGCGAGCAGAAGAGCGATGAAATCATGCTCTAATTGCAGTTCTATTGCTCTATGGTAAGAGTCCAAGAGCATCTCATCCGACAATTCAACCATAACGTTCACCTACCTTTCCTTTATTTGGATCTGAATCTATCATAGCAAACTATCATTTTTCGAACAAGCGTTCCCACTATCCACAAGCGACTGTGGAAATCCTGTGTATAAGATGTTAGTAAGGGCCTGAAAGTCATTCACTGTACAGTGGACTATGGGGATAAAAGTTATACACAGGTCTCATCCGCAGGAAATGGGTCTGAAATATTTTTACATTGTTCATAATTCCGTGGAATTTTTTATCAAATATTACCTCGTGAATCACACAACTAATCGCAATTCTATCGTATTACTATATTTATCGTCAATTCTTAAAAATTGCTTAATCATTTCGGACGGGTATTTACTTCCAGAATCCAGATTTTTCCACGTTGATCCACAGCATAATCAAACCCAAGTTCACCGATCCCCGGAAAATGCCGCTCCAGCAGTTCTATGCAGATCAGGGTCAGACGACGCATCTCTGCTTTTTTGGCAGAAGTCCTAATTCGGGGTAAGGATCTTCTTAACCCCTCCCGGCAGCTTAACATCGTGCCTCCCTTACAGAGATTCGTCACGAATAGCCCTGGCCGGGCCACTCTTCCCACCATAGCCCGAAACTCCCAATGATCCCCGTTCTTCACCACCTTGACCCGATAATCAATAGGACGTCCATCAATCCGGGCGAGTGAGATACACTGCTGCATTAGATATCTGCGTTTGACCTTAAACATGTCCAGCGCGCGTCTCATGGATGAGAAATCCCGATACATTCTTGTACTGTTCATATGTGTGAATCCATATGCCCGGCTGCTACGGAACACTTTGATTACCCCGTAACCGCCACCGCCGACAACAGGTTTTATTACGACCGAACCGTATATACCCAGCATCCTTAACAACCCAGCAGCGCTATATTCCATCGTTCTCGGAATGTAACCGGCAACCCGAGGATCGCTCAGCAGCGCCTCGGTTTTCAGCCACTTGCTGGCCAGTTGTCTTCCCGCCATTGTTCTCCCACTCCTTTCACATTCCCCAGCCTACCCTATACTTTACTCAGAAAAGCTCCCACCCTCCTGTATGATTGTCCGTGTAAGCAGGTAGACATGGCAAAAAAGGGCATATAGCTGCGGGGCTCTATGTCCTGGTATATCCATTTATGGGATGCGCCGCTCAAGCCGCAGATTCCGACAAAGCCTGCCTTACGGCAATCGACAGCAATCGCCTGAAATTAGCAAGGATGCATAGAATGTCAGATGGTCTGGAGAGCGCTGCTATCATATTTCGTTAAAGCTGTGCCGATAAAAAATCAATACATAATCATAATAGATTAGGGAGTTGGGTCAATGCAGTGGTACATAAAAGCATTAAAAAACTATAGAGGATTCACAGGGAGGGCCACCCGGACAGAATATTGGATGTTCTTTCTGTTCAATATTATCTTCTTCATCGCTTTGGCTTTTCTACAGGAGATGCTTGGAATCATTCACCTACTGACACCGCTCTATTCGCTCGCCATGTTTTTGCCGTCTTTGGCAGTTCTGTTACGAAGACTACACGATTCCGGAAAGAGCGGCTGGTGGGTTCTGTTCTGTTTGATTCCCATGGTGGGATTCGTTATCTTAACTGTTTTTGCTTGCCTGCCAAGCGAAGGCAACAATAAATACGGGTCTAATTTCAATTACTAGCTGTACATATCTTGACATTCTGCTGGAAAATCCTTAAAAATCATTGTATTATGGCCTGGAGGGGAGGACTCTTCATGGCAGAGTTTTTTGAGGTGCTATACTGGCTGGCAATGGTGGGTATGACAGTCGTTCTGGCGGGAACTACGGTTCTTATTGGGGCACTGGGCTTCAAATTCATCAGAGACCGCCGCAGCGCCCTGGGTGCAGGCTGTATTACCTTTTCTCTGGCTTCCGCCGCGCTGGTCGTCTTTATGATTAATTTCAAATTCATTATCCCTGCATGATTGAAGGATTCTTTCCGTTCATTGCCTTGCCTGTACTGCCCTGTCACAGAGATTTTTCTGTACAGGGTTTTTACTATACTCTATGAAAAACAGAACGGATGGCTTGTGCAGATGGACAGCTTAATTCGCTGATTAATGTTCCAGTATGAACCATTTCATCTCTGGCGATCATATTCCGGTTTTAAAATCGAATACAGATAGGAGTCATGCCATTTCCCTTTATGCCACATGTGTTCACGCAAATGTCCCTCATAGGCCATGCCAAGCTTCTGCATAACTTTGGCTGAACCCACATTCTCCGGACGGCAAGTAGCGTATACACGGTGAAGATCGAGTTCCCGAAAACCAAAATCAAGCACGGCATCAGCAGCCTCAGAGGTATATCCCTGTCTCCAAAACAGCCGATTGAAGCAATAGCCAATTTCCCCTTGGCTCGGTTCACTTACGTGAATGCCGCAGCCACCGATCAGCTGATGGGTCTGTTTGAGAACTACGGCAAATTCAAAGTCTCGCCGCGGACTCTGACGTTGCATTTCCATGGTCAAATTAATATAGCTTCCGGTTTCCTCTTCTGAGTTCGGCCCCCATATCATATATTTCGCCACCAGAGGATCTGAGGCATAGGCATGCACCGCTTCCATATCTTCAAGGACAAATTCACGAATGATTAACCGTTCTGTTTCCAATAGAGTCATGGGGGTCCCTTCCTTCATACTTCAAAGTTTTTACGGAGTCAGCTTGCTGTCCGTTTAATTCGACCTGCATAGAAAGATAGTACAGATGAACTCAAGGATACGTTCATTTTCACATAGGTTTTTAGTTTGTAAGTAATCTGGCCTATGCAGTTATCCCTTCAGGTGTTTTCTCCATAGGCTTGTCCATAGAAAAGGAACGCCGAACACTTCGTCCTTCTCCGCACATTCCTTCATCAACCGGATCTCCACCAGCTCAAAATATCCGCCTAAGAGTTCGCTTAATTTCTCTTGGCTGTACGCTTGTCCGCCATGCATGCTTCGGTCCCGGTACACATCCCAGTCGCTTAATTCCATGGCTCCTCCCATTTCCGTAAACCCGGGAGCAAAACATGTTAATCCAAAATATCCCCCGTCCTTCAGCGCATGATGGATCATCTCCATATATCCAATTCGCCGATGGGGCCACAGATGATGAAGACAGCCTGCATCATAGACCAGATCATATTCTGACTCGGGAGACAGGTCAAAAACCGATCCGCAGGTAAAATTCACCTGAATATTTTTTTCAGCTGCACGTTCCTTCGCCCAGGCAATGGCTTCTTCCGAAAGATCGATTGCATCCACATCAAAATCATGAAGCGCCGCATAAATCGCATTCCGTCCAGGTCCGCACCCCAATTCCAGCATGCGTCCGCCCTGCAGTATCTCCGATTCTACATAAGAGACCAAATTTTCATCCGGCTTATCTACAAAAAAGGGAACCCCCTTCGTTCTGTCACTATAGAATTTGTCCCAAAACGGGACGGGCTCTCTCATTAGCGAGTCCAGCATATGGAGTAAATCAACATTGGTTTTGATCGTTTCCGGCATTTTGTGCATCTCCTAGATTAGATTATTTCCTTCGCCACAGCTAGACAGCATCACCAGCTATACTTCTTCAGTTCTTCATCAAGCAGATGTCTGTTCGCAGAAAGATAGCCAACCAGGTTATCAAAAATATTGCGGTCAGGTGTATTCAAATACAGTGCCTCGGACAGCCTGAGTATTCCATCTAACACTTCTGCATTCAGGATGTACCGGTCTTGAAAGCTGCTGACTTCATGCAGACCGGGAGATTTTATTCGCTGAGCCGGAGTGATTTCAAGCTGCTGGTAGATCTGCTCTAAAATCTCCGCATCTTCGGCTGCGCCAATATGCTGAAGTGCTTGAATAGTCTCCAGCAAATACCGGCCGGATGAATTCTCCAGAAAGCCCAGGATGCCATTCATCGTGAGTTCTGTATCCAGATCGATCAGCAGCATAATCTCCCTCAGGAATCCAGGTGATTTCAGCACATCCTCCCGGGCAGCCGCATTCTCAGGCTCATAGATGCTGCTGCATACCGAATCAACGATTTCTTCCGCTGAGAGGGTTGAAGATTCTTTAGGAAACCATGTATTGATATTCGCCTTCGGGTTACTCATCATCGTTCCTCCAGTCAACTTATGAATTGCGTATTGTTGATTTTGTTATATTCCATAACCAACTCAATATATAGAGCTAGTTTATTTTCTAGCCTCCATTCAAAAAGTGATTGGACCGCTTCGAAAATATCAGGTTTGACCCAATAGGGAATGGCATTGCGTGTGATTTCATCATCTACTAAATGCTCATAGAAACCTACTGCCGCAGCATTGCACAGATAATGGCTTCGGTTGCCTTGATGAAAGCACCATTCTACGTAATTATAGATTTTGGTAAGCTCAAAGGTATTATTATTTCTGTGGAGCTCATCGAGCCTAATGTGCAACTCAAGTAACAGGGAATATACGGTGTCATCTTTTTGAGTAAAATGAAATCTGGCATCACAAAACAACTCCAGAGCCTTTCTTCTCCATACGCTCATAGTACCCTCCATTTTATTCCGACCATAGACGCAACATCAGAATCATAATGCCTCCTTGCCTAGGCTAAGTAAAACCATATCCGGAAAAAGCCCATTCCAATATTCTTTCATTGTTCCAAGCACTTCGTTTTTTGTAGCCTCTGATAATCCGTACCCCGTAAAACCCCTCTGACTCCAATAGGGATAACTCGTGAAAATATGCTGCCAATGCTCTCTGATCTCACTGTAAAAATCCATAGCATTGCATTCTAAAATATTTTTCCAAGTAATCAACTGCTGGGCTGCGCTTTGGTTCTCAAAAACAGATCCCCCCCGGAATCAGACCCACATAATCGGTACCGTAGTAAATATCAACCACTCGGATTGGACCAACAATTTGATGATTGAATTCGTCCATTTCCTCAGCAGGTATCCACAACTCTAGATGATGTCTGGCTCCTACAACATGTTCTTCATACTGATCGATATAAGGACTGGCCACGTCAAATTCAGTTACAAATCCGGCATAGCCGGAAAATAGGTCCTTGGTGTTCCATTCTCTCGCGATTTGATCAGCATACGGCTTATTAAGAACAGGATAAAAAATCGGTTGTTCCGGTAATCTGGGAGGAAAGCCGCCGAGGTGCAGATCGAGTATTAGTTTCATTTCCGTGAGGCCGACGGGCCGGTATAAGGTTTTCATATGAGCTCCTCCGTTATTATCCTGCCTTCAGAACGTTATCCACACTACAATTCAGTATATCAGTCCCGCTAAAAACTGGAAACTGGATGAGCCCAGACAAGCAGAAACGGCTTCGCCGCCCTTTTTAGGACGGTAGCCGTTCAGCGAGAAATATAAGGATAGGCAACTTATTGCGTACAACATATAAAATACGGATTATATTTAAAAAAGCCTCCAGATCTGCGCACCTATTAAATTAAATTGAGATCAGATCCTTGATCCGGACCGGAAGCCCGGTGCGGATGGCTTGGTTGGCAGCGATGCCGGTCATGATGGAGCGGGCTCCATCCCGGTGGTCAGCTGCCCGGTGGTAGATGTCCTCGTCCGGGGTTCCGAACAGATCATTCAGCAGCACCGGATCTCCCCCGCCGTGACCTCCTGCTCCTTCGTCCACTTGGACCTCATAAGGCGCATCAAACATGGGATGGACCACAATATGCTTGCCCTCCACGGCACCTTCCAGTGACCGGTCACCTCCGGCATTGACATAGGATTTCTCTACTATGCTCATTTCGATTCTTCCTTTGGAGCCGTTAAAAGCGATCCGGTAGCCTTCCCAAGGCATATAGGCATTCAGCGAATAGGTGAGAATGGCCTTGTTGCTGTACCGGACCATTACCCCCATGGTGTCCTCGATGCTGATGCCGTCGCCGAATACGCTTTGATCCCGCTGGTAGCCGTCATCCGCCTCCGCATCCAGATACATCTCCTTCAGCACGGGATTCTGATCCAGATGCAGGGCGAAAGGATCTTCCGAGGCTGCCGGATTGCCGGTGCCACGCTGGTAGAACGAAGTTACGCCGCGCCGTTCGGCGTTCTCCCGGCCGTAGAATCTCAGATCACCAAAGGCAAATACCGTCTCCGGCTCCGCACCGATCCAGAAGTTGACCAGATCGAAATGATGAGTCGATTTGTGGACAAGCAGGCCTCCGCTGTTACGCTTATCCCGATGCCAGCGGCGGAAATAATCCGCACCATGCTGTGTATTCAACAGCCATTCAAAATGGATCGAATGCACATCCCCGATCACCCCGGAGGAGATCAGCTCGCGGGCCTTCGTGTGATGCGGAGCATAACGGTAATTGAAGGTAACCCGCACCTTATGTCCTGTTCGCTCCACAGCATCGTATATCTCTTTGCATTTCTCCACATCGACGGTCATGGGCTTCTCCGTAATGACATCACAGCCCAGCTCAAGCGCCCGGATAATATATCGGTGATGTGTCCGGTCCACACTGGTAACAATGACGATATCCGGATTATCGGTTTCAACCATCTCATCAAATTGTTCAGTCCGGTAAGTGCGCACCTGCGGATATTCATAGGTTCCCGAGAGAACCTTATTGGCATAATCCATACGCGTCTGGTTCACATCGCAAAAAGCGGTAAGCTCTGCGGAATCCCTGTATTCCTTTGCAATGGCTTCATAGAAGAATTGTGCCCTGCCCCCAATGCCTACCTGTACATAACGTTTCTTATCCAATTCTCTTTCGCCTCCTATAGTTCATCCTATTTGTTGGCTTTCAGCCATAGAGTAACACAATATTTATATGGTTTCTCTGCAATTATCACTCCTTTTATCTAATACCCCGCTTATTTTGCTATAATAGCTGCATATGTTATTTTCTATATGAGGAGAGTTGGGTATGGACATTGGGCAGGTGCCGGATCAAATTAGATTTGACCTTACAGCTTCCCGGAATGGACTTCAGATAGAGTTCGACAGGAATGATTTTCACACCATGACGGAAACCCATTTTCACCGTGAATATGAACTGTATTATCTTTTTTCCGGTGAGCGGAATTACTTCATCCATGACCGCAGTTTCACCGTACAGCCCGGAGATATCGTGCTGATCGGCTCGGATATAGTGCATAGAACCTCCGACGCCGGCATCCCCGGCTACGAAAGAATGCTGCTGTATTATGATCCTGCCTTCTTCGACGGATTCTCCGCAGAACATAAGCAACTGCTATTGTCTGTATTCTCCCATGAGTATCCTATACTGAGGCTGAAGCTACAGCAGCGCCTCCCGCTGGAGGCGCTGCTGCTGAAACTGCTCGGGGAGCTTACTGAAGAACCCCCGGGCTATGAAATCCACGCGGTCCATGCGGCGACCGAGCTGCTGCTGTTCACGGCCAGAGAATTGCTCAGACAGGAGCCGTCTGTTCACTACGAGCCTACACCGGTACAGCAGAAGATCACCGCTATAGTCCGCCATATTCATGCCAGCTATGCTGAACCTCTGGAGCTGGACGACTTATCTTCCCGCTTCTACATCAGCAAAAGTCATCTTAGCCGAATGTTCAAGGAAGTTACCGGCTTCGGATTCAGCGAATACATCAATCTCACAAGAGTCAGGCAAGCACAGCGCTTATTAAAGGAAACCGGATTATCGGTCACCTCCGTTTCCGAGCAGTGCGGCTTCGGGAACTTCTCCCATTTCGGTAAAGTCTTCAAGCAGCTGAGCGGAGTATCCCCACGCGAGTACCGCTTGTTCAACAGCTAGAGTGGCGCTGCGCCGGGACAAGCGGCTGGAATTGCAGCGGCTGTCGCCAAGTATACCAATCAGCAAATCTCACGCTGAAGCTTTCGGGAGCTGGAAGGTTCTAAAACAGTTTCCTATTCAACCCATGCAAAAACGCAGAAGCCGAAATTCCGGTTTCTGCGTTTCAATCTTATAGTATACCTTCTCTACACCTAGTTCCCTTAAGAACTAATGCTTCGGGGTCACTTTCCCGTCGCTATATCTCTGGAGCTCAATATAGACGAAATCAGTTGTATCCGGATTCCCCCGGAGTGGATGGATAGTATGCTTTTGCCTATCTTTTATAAGGAACACTCCTCTTATGGAACGCTAGAAGCTGCGGCTGTCCTGGATATGGATATAGTTGATACCCTGAGGGGTCAATTTGGAGCCGCTTGTGTTCGCAACACGGACCGCTTTTTTACCTTTTCCGCTAAGGGAGAAGCTGATATTGCTGGCCAGATTGTTCTCCTTAATCTGTTCCAGTGCGCTATGATACCCCCCTATTGTTATCCCTTCCAGGTTCTCCAGCACCGGTTCTTTGCCCTCTTCAATTGTCTTGAGAATTTGATAGATCAACGACTTGCTTCCGTCCATCGTCAGCGCCTCCTGCATCTCTATTGTGAGCGTTTACAACATTCAAACTCCGTACACAAATTGATTCCATTTGTATATCTATCACTTATTCGACAGTGAGTATTCATTACCTCTTATTGGAAAATTATTATGCAGTTTGTTTGGACTTACAACCCCGAGAAGGGGGAACAGGAGTCAGAATGACCGATGTAACGGCCTCATACGAGTCCTCCTCCTTCATATTAGTGCAAACCCAATGCCTCTTTCATCAATCGTTCGGGGAAGCTGCTTAGTTTAACCAAAGGACACCGATTGTTTTTTTGATTAAGCGCTATAATATTCATTGCGTGAGGAGGATAATCCGAAATTAAGAATCCTGTCATCTTCACCATGTCTGTCATAGAACCCCGCACACTTCGACTATAGGTTTTCGTGAACTTGATTGCATCTGCTTTACTTACATACTCCGTAATGTTTGAATCACTGACCTCATCGGCTCGCAAGTTCTCTATCAGAGACTGGACGAATAAATGGTTAATGTTTTTAAAATGTTCCTTCTTCATTCCAAATAAAATAAAGTTATACCGCGTCTGATTGTTCATAAAAATCACGTTATTCTTCCTAGCCATCCGGAACACATTAGCATGCCACTTATAAAATCCAGCCTCTTCTTCATTGTCCTGTTCCTCTACCAAAGCGCTAAGCTCAAAAAGCTTCTTCGTCAAAGCTATGGTGATCATGTTGTTCTCCCTTTGTTGTCCTAATGGGTAGCTGTTTAATGTATTCATAATGTTTTGGACAGCACGGCATGTTCTTGTTTTGTGTAGTCATTATTCGTATAGGTTGCGATAGCTGCCTCATTGTTTGCGCCGGTTATTAATTTAATTTCTTTGACCCCTCGGGCCCGAAGTTCCGCTTCCAGAAAAGAAAGTAATGATGTGGCGCACCCGCTTCTTCGCGCATTCTCACTCACATACATTTCAGTAATTTCTCCATACAACTCCCGATAACATACGGATTTGAAATATTGGCCGCATGCAAAACCTACCGGTGTATCTCCGCGTATGCCCAGCGCGACCAGTTCATTTGACGAAACCAGTGTTTCCTGAATTGTATGCATGTCCATTAGAACTCCGTTAAACTCATAGTTAAGCTTTGCCAGACTTTCGGCATCCTCCGGGGTTGCCAGTCTTACCAGGATTGGATTATTCATACCTGTTCAAGAACGCTCCTCTTTCACTCAGTATACAAGCACAGCTAAATACTGGAACTTCCGCCGGCTTGCTGTGGACGGTACAAAAAAAGCCTCCAGCACATGCACCTGAAGGCTTCGCAATTGTATATGAAGCGATAAAAGTAGTAACACACTAATCTTTAGGTGGAATTTCTCCATTTGATTAGCCGAAAACTGTTGTGTAGCAGCAATTAGTGGGATTTTCTCCACTTCATTCAGAGGAAATCAGCAGATGTGGTCTAATTGAGCTATTTTAGATGGACTTATTCCACCTAATGATGATCCAGCTGCCTAAGGTCTCGGTTTAGTGGGAGTAATTCCACTTCATCCAAACGTTCATGTTGGGCGCCTCACTCCGCAGCATTAAACATCGCTTACGAGCGTGTGGATCAAAAAGTCAACATCGTCTTCAGCCGATGCTGCATGGAAGCCAGCTCAACAGCAGTTAGGACGACTCAGTCGTAGTTCAGCGCAGTTCAGCCTCAGCTAACACAGTTCATCCGCAGCACAACACGGCTCAGCCGCAGGTAGCGTTGCTCCACCTCAGTTTAGCAAGGCTCAGCCGCAGGCTTGCCGGCATCGTCCTTCGTACGGAACGATGATCCGCAGCCGCAGGTGGCGGTGGCGTTCGGGTTATTAATGGTGAAGCCGCCGGTCATGCCGGATTCCTCGAAGTCGATTTCGAGGCCATTCAGGTAACGGATATCGTCTTTGCTTACGACAACCTTCATGCCCTGAACATCCAGGTATACGTCCTGATCGCTCTCGTTGTCGTCGAAGCCCATGGCGTAGGAGAAGCCGCTGCAGCCGCCTTCAGTAACACCAAGCCGAAGGAACATATTTGGAATTTCCTGTTCAGCCAGCATAGTCTTGAGTTGTTCTGCTGCTGATTCACTGATTGTAATCATGGTCTCTAACCTCCTGAATAAATATTCTGTATTCGATGGCTGATCCAGCCAAAAGTCATTTTTTATATAAAATTAAGTATACTCCACTATCCCCCTGCCCTCAAGTCCAAACTGAACCTGCCGTTTATATCTGCACCCTCCTATCCCATCTCTTCTCAGCGGTTGCCCGCTCCCCTGTGAGAGGTTTATAATAGGTAAAGCGGTATGCGTAAAATTCGGAAAATTGTCACGCAGGCAGCTGACATCGCAGCTATTTGTAATGGACGGCCACTCCCTAAGTTTGTTTTGGGAATTATTCTGCGATGCATTTGCCTCGCCATAACCTTCAGGAGGAATCATATGTCTACTCTTATAACACCCCACACAGACGCCAAAATGGCGAACATCATCGAGAAGGTTCGCGGCGGAGAACGATTAAATTTGGAAGATGGCGTTTATTTATATGAAAGCAATGATTTACTCACCATCGGCCAGTTGGCCAATGAAGTCAATCAGCGCAAGAACGGCAACAAGGTATATTTTATCGAAAACATGAGCCTATATTTCACCAATGTCTGCGAAGCACACTGCGCATTCTGCAATTTCCGCAAGGATGACGGTGAAGAAGGCGCTTATACCCTTTCCGGTCAGGAAATGGTGCAATATGTCGAACAGCATATCCACCCCGGGGTGCGTGAGTTCCATATTGTCGGCGGCCATAATGATAAGGTACCTTTTCAATATTATGTGGATTCGCTTAAGGCCTTGAATGAAGCGTTCCCGCAGGTGACTCTGAAGGCCTACACAGCGGCGGAGATCGATTTCTTCACCCGAATCAGCGGACTCAGTATCCGTGAGGTGCTGGAGGAACTGCGTGCAGCCGGACTTCAGTCGCTTACAGGCGGTGGAGCAGAAATTCTCTCTGACCAATACCGCAAAAAAATGCGGGTCAACAAAGCCAATGTAGAGGAATACCTGGAGGTTCACCGGACGGCACACCAGCTCGGCATGAAGACCCATACCACGATGCTGTACGGATCGATCGAGTCTCATGAGGACCGCGTGCGGCATATGCTGCAAATCCGGGATCTTCAGGATGAAACGAACGGCTTCATGGTATTCATTCCCCTGTCGATGCAGCCCAAGAATAAGAACGCCGGAATCATGCGCCGTAACTCGGCCTACGAGGACCTCAAAACGATTGCGATCAGCCGTCTAATGCTGGACAATTTCGACCATATTAAGGCTTATTTCATCAATATCGGGGCACAGCTAACCCAGGTTGCCCTGAGCTTCGGCGCATCTGACGTGCACGGCACGATTCTGAAGGAACGGATTAGCCACGCGGCTGGGGCCTTAACTCCAGAGGGACTGACCCGCGAAGAGCTGATCTGGCTGGTGAAGGGCGCCGGTAAGATTCCGGTAGAACGGGATACCTTCTACAACGAGATTAAGGTATACGAATAACTGCAAGCCGGAATTCATCCGATAACAGCTGCAATGGCCATTACTTGAGCCATATTCGAAAGGAAGATGTCATGAGAACAGTACTCGTCTTGGGCGGCGGCTACGGCGGTCTTGCCCTTATTCAAGAATTACTCGACAACCATCTCCCCCATGATGTGGAAATTGTTTTGATTGACCGGATGCCTTATCAGGGAATCAAGACGGAATACTACGCACTGGCTGCGGGCACCGTCACGGATTACCATCTGCGCATCCAGTTCCCGGTTCACCCCCGTCTTACGGTTCGTTACGGAGAAGTGGGCTCCATTGATCTGGGGAGCCGTGTGGTATTTCTGAAGACAGGGGAACCGTTGTCTTACGACATTTTGGCCATTGCACTCGGCTGTACGGATAATTATCATCATATTCCAGGAGCAGAACAGCATACTTGCAGCATCCAGAGCTTCTCCGGGACACGTGAAACCTACCGCCGTCTGAATGACGTGAAACCATACGGAACCGTTAACATTGTAGGTGGCGGACTTAGCGGAGTGGAGATTGCTGCAGAGCTGCGGGAGAGCCGTCCGGATCTGAACATCGCCATTCTGGACCGGGGAGAACGCGTGCTGTCCTCCTTTCCCGCGAAGCTGTCGCAGTATGTAGAGGAATGGTTCAGTGAGCATCACGTGGAGACCCTGGGCCAAATTTCTGTATCCCACGTTGAAAAGGATGCCATCTTCAATGGCACCCAGGCCATTCCCGGAGATGTAACCGTATGGACCGCAGGCATCCAGCCGGTGCAGGTCGTCCAGGAGCTAGAGCTGCCGAAGGACCGGGGCGGACGGATTGTTGTGGGTCAGTATTATAATGTGGCTGATTATCCGGAGGTTTATGTGATTGGGGACTGTGCAAGTCTTCCCTTTGCACCCAGCGCACAGGCGGCAGGAGCGCAAGGTGAACAGGTGGCACAGATTATTCAAGCACTATGGCGCGATGAAACACCGAAGCTGCACAAAATCAAGCTGAAGGGCACCCTTGGCTCTCTGGGCAAAAATGCCGGCTTTGGCCTGATGGGCCGCCGTTCTGTGATAGGACGGGTTCCCCGCCTGCTGAAAAGCGGTGTGCTCTGGATGTCCAAGCGGCATTTCGGCTAAAAAAACCGGGACTAGTCAATTTCAAGATTGTCCCAGGCTTCCTGTTCCTTAATGGCTGCCTCAATGGCTTCTTCAAGCGCTTCAGGAGTTTCTGCTTCAATAATTTCACCGTCAAGCATGGCAAAGGGCTGCAGATAGCATTGCCCGCAATTGTTCAGACAGCCATATTCGATGACATCATATTCGGGATTTAGTTCCAGCTTGCGCTTCAGCGGTTCTGTGCCATGACCGATATTGCTGGCACAAAATTCAATAAGTGGTCTCATGATGTTCTCCTTATTCTGTGTGAACCATTTTATTTTTTAACTTTTTGTACTATAATAAGCATACGAAAGGAGTGATTGAGAAATGAGTGAGAATGTACAAAGCGCCACCATGTATGATGAAGTACTGGAAGTGCTCGATAAACTTCGTCCGTTCCTGCAGCGCGATGGCGGTGACGTCGAACTGATCGATGTCGAAGACGGCATTGTTAAGTTGAAACTTATGGGTGCCTGCGGCAGTTGCCCAAGCTCCACGATCACGCTTAAAGCCGGGATCGAACGCGCCCTCCTTGAAGAAGTAGACGGCGTGGAAGAAGTTATTCAAGTATTCTAATCCCGTATCATAACGATCCCGGCCTTCCGATGAAGAAGGCCGGGATTTTTTTATTATAGTGGATTTCACATGGCGTATCAACTTTTAGGGCGGACAGGTACAGGTACCGGAGTAGCAGAGCTATTAGTAAAGACCAGAGGCTGCCCGAACAGCCACTTATGGCTACCCTGCAATCTCTGGTCTGAATTTCACCTCTCCAGTTATGAATCCCTCTTAGAACGCAGGGATGATCGAACCTTGGTATTCCTTTTCAATAAAGGCTTTGGCTTCCGGGGAAGTCAGTGCTGCAGCCAGCTTCTGAATGGCATCAGAGTCCTTGTTGTCAGGACGGGCTACCAGCAGGTTGGCATACGGAGAATCTGCTCCTTCGATAAACAATGCGTCTTTGGTTGGAACAAGGCCTGCCTCCAGCGCATAGTTGGTGTTGATCAGGGCCAGATCTACTTCATCCAGCTGGCGGGGAAGCATAGCAGCTTCCAATTCCACGATTTTCAGGTTCTTTTTGTTCTCGGTGATATCTGCTGTGGTGGAAGCGATATTGGTATCGTCCTTCAAAGTGATAAGGCCATTTTTGGCCATCAGGATCAAGGCGCGTCCACCGTTGGTGGCATCGTTCGGAATCGCTACTTTTGCGCCGTCAGCCAGCTCATCGATCGATTTGATTTTTTTGGAGTAGGCACCAAAGGGTTCAACGTGAACTGCCGTAACGGATACCAGATCCGTGCCGTTCTTTTGGTTCTGGTCATCCAGGTAAGGCTTGTGCTGGAAGAAGTTGGCATCCAGTTCTTTCTCGGCCAGCTGTGTATTGGGCAGGATATAGTCCGTGAATTCTTTGATTTCCAGCTTGATGCCTTGCTTTTCAAGAAGCGGGGCAATTGCCTTTAGAATTTCCGCATGCGGTTTCGGGGATGCGCCAATCACCAGCGTTACCGGTTCAGCAGACGGCTCAGTTGACGGCTCTGTGGATGCATTCGCAGCCGGGGCGTTCGTAGCCGCAGAGTTCGCTGCATTGTTGGTATTATTGTTGTTGCCGCAGGCTGCCAGCACCAAAACCAAGGTCAAGCTGAAGAATGTGAGCAGTACTTTTTTCATCTGTAAATCCCCCTCTATTGTGTATGTGTGTATGAATAAGGCTTGTATATGGAAGTACCTTATTTCCGGGTAAAATGTTGAACCAGCCGGTCACCGGCCATTTGCAGCAGCTGCACGAGAATCACCATTAGCGCTACCGAGATTATCATGACTTCCTTCTCATAGCGGTAATAGCCGTAACGGATAGCCAGGTCACCCAGACCTCCGCCGCCGATCATCCCCGACATCGCTGTGTATGAAACTAATGTAACGATGGTAATGGTCACTCCGGCTAGCAGACCTGGACGGGCTTCCGGCAAAAGCACGCGCCAGACGATTTGTCCGGTAGTAGCCCCCATCCCTTGCGCCGCTTCGATCACGCCCCGGTCCACCTCGCGTAGAGCCGTTTCCACCAGCCGGGCGAAAAACGGAGCAGCACCGATTACCAGCGCCGGAATGGTTCCCAGAACACCGATTGAAGTTCCCATGATGCTTTTGCTCAAAGGAATCAAGGCGACCATCAGGATAATGAAAGGCACGGAACGCAGGATATTCACCACGAAAGATAATACCGAGTAAACCAACCTGATAATATAGTTATTTGATCTTCCCCATAAATATAACACAATTCCGAGTGGTAAACCAAGAATAATTGTGAAAATTCCGGAATAAGCCAACATTCGTAGTGTAGCTATGCCCGCATCCAGCATTTCTTCCCAGTTAATTTCGTTAAAATTCAAATTCCCCATTAGCCGAACACCTCCACATCAAGACCTTGCGCTGTCAGTTCGGCAAGAGTTGCCTCAACCGCTTCCAAGCTGCCTTCAAAGCGAACCAGGAGCTGGCCGTATGGTACATCCTTGATCGTTGATATCGTTCCCTGAAGAATGGCAAAGTCCACACCCGTTCTCCGGACCACATGGGAGAGCGTGGATTCATAGGTCTTTTGTCCAAGGAATGTGATTTTGACGGATGTGCTGTACTGTCCATGTACTGCATCCAGCGCTACACGAAGCGGACCTTCATGCTGGTGTTCACTGCGGATAAAATCCTTCGTCACTTCATGCTGCGGCTTCAGGAATACCGTGGCTACCTCGCCTTGCTCGACTATTCCCCCGCCATGTATCACTGCAACCCGGTCGCAAATACTCTGAATGACATGCATTTCATGGGTAATCAGCACGATGGTCAGATGAAACTTCCGGTTGATGTCCAGCAGCAGCCGCAGGATCGAATCGGTCGTCTGCGGGTCCAGTGCCGAGGTAGCTTCATCGCATAGCAGCACATCGGGGTCACTGGCTAGGGCCCTCGCGACGCCAACCCGCTGCTTTTGCCCTCCCGATAGCTGGGCCGGGTATTTACGGCTGTGCTCTTCAAGACCTACGAGCGACAGCAGACCCAGAACCTTCTGTTCAATCTGTGCCTTGGGTGTTCCCGACAGCCGCAGCGGAAATGCAATGTTATCGTACACCGTCGCGGAAGACAGCAGATTAAAATGCTGAAAGATCATACCGATCTTGCGGCGCCGTTCCTGAAGCTGTCCTTGACTGAGTGAGGTCAATTCCACTCCGTCCACCCATACTTCGCCTTCCGTCGGGCGCTCCAGCAGGTTGATGCAGCGGATCAATGTACTTTTACCGGCACCCGAGTGGCCGATGACTCCAAAAATCTCCCCTTTTTGAATCGACAGGTTCAGTCCGGAGAGCGCCGTTGCAGCTTTGCTGCCTTTTCCGTATACCTTGGTCAAACCTTTCAGCTCTATCAAACCATTTGTCCTCCCCAAGTAACCCATATGAAAACCAAAAAGACCTCTAACGATCATTTGCAGATCGAAAGAGGCCCTGTGATTGTATTAACCATGCCTTCTCATCTGCCAACGACCGCAAACCACGCGGCATTGTAGGAATTAGCACCATGACATTTGAAGAGAGCGACGAGTATCGCTTCACCTACAAATCGGTTGCCGGGCTTCATCGGGCCTATCCCTCCGCCGCTCTCGATAAGAGTTTATTATGAAATTAGTTCCCGCAACATGTAAGCTGCTAATGTAAGCTCAAGTATAGTAAGTTTAAGTTTTTTTGTCAAAGGGAACTTTTTACTGAGGAAGAAGGCCTGGGCTTTAGATTTGCGGCGATCTTACTCTTATGCCACTGCTCATTGCTGTATCTGAATGCTGCTGCCAAGGTCTTACATGCCATTTCAAGGCTCTGCTTCAAATCCTCAAGATGGCTATCCAGATCCTCCAAATGAATTCTGTCATGAAGTCCCTGATGCCGCTGCCACAGATCATCCTGCATTTCAGCATTCATGTAATGGATCTCGGCGTTACGGCGCTTGCGCAGATTCTCCAGCGGCTCCCGGTAGGAATGCTTAATTCCCTCCAGTTCATTAGCCAGTTCTGTATGCTGCTTAAGTAAATGAAACTGGCGAAGCACTGTAAAATAGGAGAAATGGGCTTTGACCTTGCTGGTGTTCAGATCATACAGACTGTTGAGTACCGTACCTAGCTTGTCGAGCAGTGAAAACACACGAATGAAGCCATCTTTATAAAAATAAACATATCTCGCATATTCACCCTGCTCCATAGGGGACATATCATCCATGTAACCCGCTACAACGGATTTGCGGAAAAAGGCAGCCGCGAACCAGCTTTGCTCCAGCTCGTCCAGTGAAGAGATTAGACCGCGCGTCCAGATTTCAAGCTTGCGGTATTCGTGGTTACGGTCTTCATGCAGGTTCATGTCCTTGCGCAGCATGGATGCGAGCCTAGCCATATTGTCCATCGCTTCAGCCAGCACACCACTGTTCTCACGGGGCGGCTCTCCGAGTAATATCCGCAGCATCCTGTAACCTCCTCAGTGTGGGAAATAGCTTTTCCAGTTGCGGTCAACCCGCTGAACAATATCCTCGCGCGGAATCAGCTCCTCCGGATACTCCCGTTTCATTCTGGCATCGATCACAAGGGGCAGCTTATAGCCGATATGATGGCGTTTGATCTCACATTCGGCGTATATATCACTGGCCGGATCGAACCTTGTGAACACCGTCCACAGAAAAGAGGTTTGAGTCCGTACTGTATCGGCGGCGTTATCCACCACTATCACGAGCGGCCAGGCCGTTTCCTGGGCTCGCAGAACAGCGACTAGCCGGGTCGCAAGTCCAGGATCTTCTTCATAGGATGCACCGGAAACGGCTAAACATCCCCGGCAGTAAGGAATTGCCTGTGAGACACCCGGAATTAGTCCTTCTGTGTATGCATAAGGAAGCTCACGTACTGGACTTCCCACTCCTACCATTATAGCCTTGCTGCTATTGTTCAATGGATTCACCGGATGCCCTTGCTCATGCTGGGAGACATTGCTGTATACCATAAGATCCGAGGCGGGATTGAAGCGCTCCAGTACGTTCTCCAGCAGTCTCGGGAAATCGGTCAGCTCGACCGGCTCATCAGTCAGCAGCAGGAATTTGGTTAAGGACAGCTGGCCTTCCCCCAGAATCCGGTAGGCTGATACCATCGCTTCGTTAGGGTAGCTCTCTCTCACGACAGCAGACACCAGGGAATGCGGACCGCATTCCGAGTACTCCCACAGTGCTTTGACGGACGGCATTAGCAGCGGATACACCGGAGCCAGCAGCCGCTGTATGTACTCCCTGAGGTAGTAATCTTCCTGGTGTGGTTTGCCGACGATAGTTGCCGGATAGATGGCATCCTTCCGGTGCCAAATCCGCTGAACGTGCATGACCGGGAAATCGCGGGGTTTGGAGTAATAACCATAGTGATTACCGAATGGTCCGTCCGTATGACGCTCTTGGGGCGTGACCAGTCCGCGAATGGCAAATTCCGCTTCAGCGGGAATCCGGTGCCCGCCCATCGGGTCCTTGACCATCTGCAGCTTTCGGCCCAGCACCAGAGAGGCTAGCATCAGCTCCGGTATCCGTTCCTGTACTGGAGCCGCTGCTGCGGCAATCAATGCCGGAGGCCCGCCTAAAAAGACGGATACCGGAAGGGTCTCTCCGAGCAGTTCCGCCTCCCGGTGATGGAAGCTGCCTCCTTTATGCTTTTGCCAATGCACTCCCACCTTGCTGTCATCATACATTTGAATCCGGTATATCCCAAGGTTATGGTCATTCGGCTGAGTAATGCTCTCTGTATAGACAATGGGCAGAAGGATCGATGGACCTCCCTCCTCCTGCCAGCTGGTGATGCGGGGCAGCTCCTTAAGCGGATCCGTACTGCGGCAGACGCCAAGTACCGGGGCTTCTCCCTGCGGTACATTCCGGGTTCCCACCTTAAGCAGGTCCAGGAGCAGCCGTTTTTCCTTCCATATCCCGGATGCTGTTGGCGGCAGCAGTGTTTCGGCTGCACTCACCATCGTCTTCATCAGCTGCTCCGGACGCGTTCCGAAGGCCTGATTGGCCCGGCGGACCGTTCCGAAGAGATTGGTTGCCACCGGAAACGGTGTTCCGGTTACATTCGTAAAGAGCAAAGCCGGCCCTTCCTCTTCTACGACACGCCGATGTATCTCTGCTAGCTCCAAATAGGGATCCACCGGAGCATCAATCACGGCAATATCCTTATCCCGGCGGAGCTGTTCAATCCATTGACGCAAATTTCCGTATCCCACTATATCGTTCCTCCTCAAACAGGGCGTTATCTCGCAAAAGTTTGATGAGCGTAGACTATTTATTCGCTCTTTCCAGCTGCCATACGCGCACACTCATGTAGCACAGAACACCGAAGAGTCCGGCAATCAGGAGGATATGCGCCAGTGCGGCAAAAATGTACAGCCGTTCATTATATAGGGTATGAACAACAGCAGCACCGCTGAATACCTGAAGCAGACACAGAACAACAGCAGCACTACCAAGTGCCCTCAGCTCAGGCAGAGCTTTATGTTTCCAGAAGGCTAAATGTCCCAGGCAAGCGATCAGGAGAAACAGCAATGCCGCTGCAACCCTATGCGTGAACACAATGCCCACACCGCCAGACAGCTCCGGTATCCATTCCCCGTTACAGAGCGGCCACCCGGAGCAGCCTCCCTGGGAATCCGTATGGCTGACATAGGCCCCAATATAAACCACTATATAAGAATATAACGCAGCCGCCCATGTTAAGTTGCGGAAGCCTTTGCTGACGCGCGGTCCCGGAGGAGGCGGATTATCCCCCAGCGCATGCCGCCTTTTCGACCCGAGCGCAAGCATTAGCGAGCTGGCAAAAGCGATCAGGGAGAAGCCCATATGCAGTGCCATCACCGCAGCCGACTGCGATTTAATCACCGCAAGCGCTCCCATTCCTCCCTGCACCACCACAAATAAAAGCGTCAGCAGAGCGTACACCATCAGATCTCTCCGTTTACGCGCATAACGCCAAAAGGCCAGCATTGAGACAAGGGACATCAGGCCAGCCAGCCCGCTAAATAAACGATGGGTGTATTCGATTAGAGAACCTAGCGTATAGGCAGGAATCAGCTTTCCGTGACAGAGTGGCCATTCATTGCCGCATTCCAGTCCAGAACCGGTTTTGGTAACTACTGCACCACCGAGAAGCGCCAAAAACATGATTAGACAAGTGATGTAGCTGAGCCATTTCAATTGATTCATCGTCAATGAGATCACCCGCAATTTTCTAGGAATGATTGGGATAAGTGCCTGTTGAACTGCTATGTAGCGATTTAATCAAGTGGAAAAGGCTTCGCCGTCCTTTTAAGGGACGGAATCCGTTTCAGCGAGAAATAGAAGGATGATTTATAGCGTGAAACCTATAAATCCTTATATTTTTAGAAAAAACACCGCTTTTGCTCGGGTAGGGCGAAAGCGGTGCATCGTTATTACTTGTGTATAGTCAGATAAACTTCAAGCGCCCTGTCCAGAAAGCTCTCAATCTCTTCACGGGACTTACGCAGCTTGTTGACAAACCTCACTAGCTCGCGTCCATCCGTATATGCAACAAAGCTGGGGATCCCAAGAATATTTTGTTCTTGGCTGACATCGCCTACAGCGTCAACATCCACTTCAACCAGCGTGAGACGATCCGTGTATTTCTGTTCCACCTCAGGCATGAACGGGTCAATGAACTTGCAGTCCGAGCACCAATCGGCCTTGAAGATAGCTACGGTCAGACGGGGCGATTGAATCGACACCTGAAATTCCGCAGGGGAAGTAATTTTATCCATGAACTGAACAGTCCCTTCTTAAGTTAAGAGTAAGCGTCTGTTATATGTTCTTTAAGTGAAGCAAATTGTACGGAATAAGTCAAATAAAAAAGACAGAATAAGACAATTATCATAGAATTATTGTTCAGAACGGATACGTTCGGGCTGCAGCTTCATGAGCGGACCCAACACCTTCTGCAGTGGCCGCGGATAACCGGCGATTTCCTGACGGCTCAGCACCCCCAGAACAATAAGCAGTACCAGATAGATGACAACTACAGCTACACCTACAACAAGACAGGTGATCAAGAAAGCTACCCGGGCAGGCATCATATGGGTAAGAATTAGACCTGCTTCATTCAGTCCGTAACCGATCCCGCCTGAGGCCAACACAGCAACCGCGAACCCGCCCCAGCGTCTGCCAAGGATCTCGAAAGGTATGATGGACTTGAGCATTCTCAGGTTAAGCAGCGTAATCACAATGAAGCACAGAGCCGTTGCTGCAATAATGCCGTAAATGCCAAAAAAGCGGCTGAGAATAAAGTTTGAGCCAAATTTGACGAGCAGGCCGGCCAGCACATAGTACATGGAGATCCGCGCTTTTCCCATTCCGAGCAGAATGGAGTTGGTCGTCATCATGGTAATCTGGAAAATCGTCCCCAGTGTCAGCATCGCCACAATGCCACTGCCGTCCAGGCTGCTGAACAGCAGTCCATTCACAGAATATGCAGCTACCACGAGCGAGAGGACAATAGGTGTTCCTGTCAGAATTGAAATCCGCAGCGCCAGCGTCACTTGCCGCTTCAGATGCACTTCGTCGCGCCTTGCGTAGGCGGCGGAAATGATCGGAATTAGCGAAGTGCTGAGCGCAATCGACAGTACTGGCGGAATTCCGGCTACACTCTGTGCACGGCTTCCATAGATCCCCAAAGCCTGAGTAGCCTCCTTCAACCCGATTTGACCGCTAAGCAGCGGAACGATGAGCGAGGTATCAATAAAGTTCACAACCGGAACTGTAACGGAAGAGAGCACAATCGGTATAGACAGCTTGAAAATATCCTTGTAAATCTTTAGCAGCGGAATCCGGGCTTCGCTTGAATCATACAAAGCCTTTTGCTCCTCGCTGCGGCGGAGCTTCCTTGCATAATACAGCATCACGCCAAACGCCCCGATGCTGCCGAGCACACTGCCGAAAGAAGCGCCCGCTGCCATCCATGTATTGCTGTACCCCTGGCGCAGCAGAATAAACGCAAGTAGAATTGCCGTCGATACCCGGGCTACCTGCTCAATTATCTGCGAGATGCCCCCGGCCATCATATTGTTTCGACCCTGGAAATAACCGCGCATCATCGCAATCATCGGAAAGAGCAGCAGCGCCGGTGCTATCGCCCGGATCGCGAGCGTACTCTCGGGAACCTTGGTATACTCCGCATAATACGGAGCTGCTATGTACAGGACTGTACTCATCAGCACACCGACAACTGCGGCAAAAATAAGCGCCGCACGGTATACCTGCTGCGCCTCATTCGGCCGGTTTAGCGCATAACGCTCAGACACCATTTTGCTGAGCGTACTAGGAATGCCGGCTGTTGCCAGCGGCAGAAGCATCAGGTACACATTGTTCGCCTGTGTAAATGATGCATTCCCGATATCATTGAATAAATGCTCCAGCGGCACCCGCTGGGCCAGACCCAGCACGCGGGCCACGAGCGCAGCCGCGGCCAGAATAAGCGTGCCTTTGACAAATGACTCTTTCTTGGTGGACAAACTGTTTCGCCTTCTTCGCTGTTAAAATTAATACCGGCCAATCCAGATAAAGAAGAGGACGACCATGGCAATTTGAAGCACAATTTTGACTACTGTGCTGCTGAACAGGCCAAGCAATGAACCGAAGCTGACCTTCACGGCCTTGCCCGGATTTGAACCGGCAATCAGTTCACCGGCAAATGCGCCGACAAACGGACCGATCAGCAGGCCAAACGCCGGAATAAGGAACGGGCCCAGGATGAGGCCAATCGTGCTGCCGATGACCGAGGCGCGGGAGCCGCCGAATTTTTTGACGCCCCAGGCCCCGACCACATAATCCGCTACAAACAGCACAACCACGATCAGCGTCTGAATAATCCAGAATCCCGCACCAAACGGGTCGAAGGAAAAGAACCAGCCATATACGAAAAAGGCCAGATAAATCGCCAGCGCGCCCGGCAATATCGGATACACCGCTCCGGCCAGGCCTACGGCGAATAAAGCAATAATCAAAACCCATCCCAGAATCGCCATTCCTTCAACTCCTAAAAATTTTAATTCAAATCAAGATATACTTCTCAATCACTTCTGCAATCCCATCGTTGTTATTCGTGGCGACTACGGCGTCCGCCTCCTGTTTCACTACTTCCTGCGCGTTGCCCATCGCTACACCAAAGCCGGACTGCTGAATGGCGGCCAGATCGTTTAGACTATCTCCTACTGCGACCACCTGGGACATCTCTATACCCAGCAGCTTGCAGACCTCCCGAATACCGGAAGCCTTGTTCACACCAAGCGGATTAATCTCCAGATTGTGTGGGGTTGAATTCGTAATTTCGAGGCCGCCCAAATCCTGAAGCTGCATCAGCAGCTTATGGCGGATCTCGTCGTCTTCCGTAGAATAACCGAACTTGAGCCATTCCCGGCCTTCAATATCTCCATCCCAATTGTCGCGGTTGTAGACCTCATCCACCGAATACGCCCAGAACCAGATTCCGTATTCTTCAGCGATTTCATGCATTCTTTTGACCAGCATCATGTCCATCAGGGAACGGCGGTACAGCTCATGAGGCGCACGCCACACTTCACTGCCGTTCACCATAATCATCGGAGTTTCAAGCCCAAGCTGCTCTGCGTAAGGCATTGCGCTCCGTGACGAGCGTCCGGTGGACAAGCAGACATGAACGCCTGCATCCATTGCTTTTTTAATCCATTCCACCGTTTTTGGGGTAATCTGTTGTTCATCATTCAGCAGGGTTCCATCCATATCCAATGCCAGCAGGCGGTATTTGGCAATCATTTGCCACCCCTCCATTCTTGTATGCTCTCTGGTGTCAGAGAGCTGTATATTTTTGGATCTAGCCATTCCGACGTCGTTACATTCTGTCGTTCAGTCCATAGTATCAGTTGTTTGTTGCCGGAGTATTTTCGCCTGACGTATTCGGAACACCACCGGCCGTCGTATCTTGAGTTTTCAAGCTTTTCTTAGGCACGCCGTCAAGTCCATATTCCCAATCATAAGCATCGAAAATTTTGCGAGCGACCGGCGCGGCGCTGTTGGAGCCAAATCCGCCTTCAGGAATGACTACAGCTACAGCCAGCTTGGGCTTATCCCGCGGAGCAAAGGCAATAAAGACGCCGTTATCGCGCAGTTCTCCTTTGGCCTGCTGCTGGGATGTCCCTGTCTTGCGGGCAAAGTCATACGGGAAATCATTAAATGCAGTCACCTCACTGCTCATCCCTTTTTTGATTTCTCTCCAAAAGGAATCGTCAAACGTGGTGACTTTATCCAGCTCCTCTCGGCCAAAGGTCTTGACAACCTTGCCGTTTGAATCCGTAATTTTGCTGACCAGCTGCGGTTTGATCCGGATGCCTTCATTAGCAAGGGTGGAAGCATACTGCGCAAGCTGCAGTGTAGTGTAGCTTCCCTGCTGTCCGAAGGACGCATATACCAGTGCCGCTTGGGCACTTCCCGCCGCTTTGGTATCCGAATAGTTGATTTGCCCCAGAAACTCTCTGGGAAGGCCGCTTTGTGTGGATACGCCGAGGCCAAATTCCTTCATATATTTGTCCCAAACCTCAATGCCCTTGCTTCCATACTTGTCGTATAATTTCTTGCCGACCATATCGACCATGAATACGTTAGAGGATTTCGTGATCGCTTTAGCCGGGTCCATGGGACCGTATACGTGGCCGGAAGCGTTTCTAACCTTGGTTTCATGCCCTTCCTTACCGAAAGAGGTACTGCCTGTATCGGTGTAGATAGAGCTGGTACTGAAAAGCCCTTCATTCAGGCCTATGAGTACGCTCAGCGGCTTAATTGTTGAACCCATCAGCAGTACCGAGCGGAGTCCATTACCTGAAACACCCGAAGAAATCGGATTGATGGTTCCGTTCTGATAATTATCGATGATGCGGTTCCAGACATCGGTAGGCAATGATCCCGAAGTCCATACATTGGTATCATAGTCCGGCATGCTGGCCATGGCGACAATATTACCTGTATCCACTTCCATGGCTACCGCATAGCCGGTAATGGCGTTAGGATGCGTTTTGCCCTGCACAGCATGGGAATGCAGCCAGCTGATCTGCTCGGTAATGGCCTTTTGGGTCTTCAGCTGAATATTCTTGTTAATGGTCGTCCACAGGTCATTCCCTTTCACTGGCGGAACGACCTTTTCGACCTTTTCAGCCATGTTCTGCGGATTGACCGAGATCACCTGGTAGCCGTTCTTCCCGCGTAGCTCTCTTTGATACTGCAGCTCCAGACCATCGAATCCGACAAACTCATCATCCTTGTAGGTCAGACCCGGATCAGCATCCAACAGTTTCATCGCATTTTGAATATTTTTGTATATATCCAGGCTGCTTGAAGATTTGAAAGGCTTGATATAGCCGACAGTCTGCACCGCGACTTTATCCTTATCATAGTGGCGGTTGCTTTCTTCGACTACTTCGAGTCCCGGAAATTCCGCTTTATGCTCCATGAAATAAGCTACCTCCTCAGAGGTAAGGCCTGCCTTAATCCGCCGTGCCATGAAGCCGGAATATTTCTTGAAATTGAGATCAAGGGAATTGATGACATCGTTAACCGTCAGCTTTTCCCCTTTAGGGTCGCCATACTTATTAAAAGACTCCACCAGCTTGTTAGCCAGCGCATAGGCATTCGCCCGGGCCTCCGGGGTGAACGAAGTAATCTTTGTTTCCTTGTCCGTAGATTTCGCTGTATACTCTTTCGTTAGCGTGATATAAAGCGACTGGACAGACGTGGAATACGCAATTTCCTCTCCACCGGAGGCACGGATCGATCCCCTTATGGCTGCGAGCGGCACATTTTTGGTATCACGGCTGGTCTCTACCTCCGTTAAGGTAGGGCCTTCCACGAATTGAACAACGGCAAGACGGATAATAATGACACAGAAAATAATAAACGTGCTGAAGAAAAACACGTTGAGCCGCAGGCCAAGCGAGCTCTTGCTGTCCTTCTCGTCTTGGGAAGAGGCCTGCTTACGGAAAACACTCACAGTTTTTCACTCCTCTACATCTTAAAATAAACCTTCATTCCGGCGTTGACGCCGCTACAGGTGGTACGTTCTTCTTGGGTACTCCAGTCAGCCCGTATTCCCAGTCATACGCGTCAAAGATTGCACGCGCAACCGGTGCAGCACTGTTGGAACCAAATCCGCCTTCAGGAATCACTACCGCTACCGCCAGCTTGGGGTTCTCACGCGGGGCATATGCGATAAATACGCCATTGTCCCTGACTACTCCGTACGCATCCATCTCAGAGGTGCCAGTTTTGCGGGCAAAATCATAAGGAAATCCGTCAAAGGCCTTGACGGCAGTATTCATTCCTTTTTTGATCTCCTTCCAGTAGGAAGGATCGAATGTGATTTTATCCAGCACTTCACGGTGATACTCCTTAACGGTGTTGCCATCCGCATCCGTGATCTTGCTGACCAGCTGGGGCTTGATCCGTTCGCCCTCATTGGCGAGGGTTGCCGTGTACTGGGCCAGCTGCAGTGCTGTATATTTACCTTTCTGGCCGAAGGATGCGTAGACCATGGCTGCCTGGGTACTTCCGGCCGCCTTGATATCCATATAATCGTTGGCCCCGGCACTTTCATGCGGCAGCCCGCTCCCAGTGGATACCCCCAGGCCAAAAGCCTTCAAATATTTATCCCAAACCCCCGTCGCTTTATCCTGATATTTCTTGTACAGCGGATCTCCGACCTTATCGACCATAAAAGCATTAGAGGATTCCTGAATGGCCTCCGCCGGATGCAGCTGTCCGAGTACATGACCGGAGGAATTACTAACAGAAGCATTGTCATCCTTGCCGAAATAGGCGATCCCTTTGTCGTTATAAGTATCACTGGTAGAGAATAAGCCTTCATTCAATCCAATTAACACACTTAACGGTTTAATGGTGGACCCCAGGTATACAATGGACTTCAGGCCATTGCCGGATATACCGGAGGTGGTATCTGTAATTGTACCGTTCAGGTTGTTATCCCTAATCTTATCGTATTCCTCAGGCGCAACCTTTTCCGAAGTCCAGACATTTGTATCATAATCCGGCATACTGGCCATCGCAACCACATTGCCGGTATCCACTTCCATAGCAACGGCATACCCGGTCAGGGCATCCGGATGAAGTTTCCCCAGTACCGGATGGGTATGCAGCCAGCGAATCTGATCCATAATTGCCTGCTCGGTTTTAAGCTGGATGTTCTTATTGATCGTCATCCAGAGGTCATTCCCTTTGACGGGCGGGACTGTTCGGGTGACCTCCTCCGCCATATTCTGCGGATTGACGGAAATCGTCTGGTAGCCGTTTTTTCCGCGCAGCTCCCGCTGGTATTGCAGTTCGAGGCCGTAAAAACCGACAAATTCATCCTCTTTATACGCTAAGCCCGGATCGGCATTATTTTTCTTCATCGCACTGCGGATATTCTTATAGCTATCTTCTTTATCGGAGGATTTAAAAGGCTTAATATAACCCACCGCCTGTACAGCCACGGTGTCTTTGTCATAATGGCGGGCCGCTTCTTCCACAATGGACAGACCGGGATATTGCTCCTTGTGCTCCAGAAAATGGGCCACTTCCCTGGGTGTAAGACCTGTCTTGATTTTACGCGGATAGTAGCCCAGCGCCTTTTTGAAATGGAGATCGAGCAGAGCTGTAATATCTGCTTGCGTGAGCTTTTTGCCGGATGGGCCGCCATATTGATTGAAGACGGATTCCAGTCTCGCTGCCAGCGAAGCTGTATTCGCTTGGGCACTCTCCGTGAACTCATATTCATTGGTTTCCTTGTTCTTATAGGTCTCTGTATAGTCTTTGGTTAAAGTGATATACAAGGATTGAACGGATGTATTGTACGCAATCTCCTCTCCACCGGCAGCATGAATAATCCCCCGGATCGCGGAAAGAGGAACAGCCTTAGTCTCTTGACTCTCTTCTACTTCGGTCAAAGCCGCAGCTTCGACGAACTGCAGTGAGGCAAGACGAATAATTATGACACAAAAAATAAAAAAAGTGCCGAAGAAAAACAGATTTATGCGGAGACTGGGTGCACTTCGGCCATGAGCTTCATCCGGACGTATCCCCGGGTGGCCAAACCATTTCACAGTGTGTCCTCTCCTTATCAGATTGCAGTTATAGAACCTGTTCAAACCAGAGTCTGAGAGGCTGCTCAATATGCCCTGTTATTGTACCATATATCTCAAGGCTGCCGCTTCCTTCTCAGAGCACACTTTCTTTAATATGGGTTTTATCAAAATCCTTGCTGTTAAACCAGTCCCCGCTGCTCGCCCACGTGGAATCAAGCGGTATCCAGGCATGCCTGTCCGGCAGGTATACTTCATTCCAGGCATGGGCGCCATATCCGCCCTGGCCATCGTAGCCCTGTCCCGTAACTACACGCACCTGAAGTCCCTGAGAGCGTGCCATTACGGCGTAAAGGCGGGCATAATCAATACACACACCAAGCCGGGTATCAAAGGTATCCTGCGGGGTCTGTTCATGCCAGATGCGGTTCCGCTCGTAATTCTCAGCCTTACCATAGTCATAGGCAATCCGTGAGCCAACCCAGTCATACAGCAGTTTGGCCTTGTCCTCAGTTCCCTCAGCTTGTCCGGCAATATCAGCGGCAGCCCCCACAATATCGGGTGAAATCTCATGATCAATGACTTCATATTTCCGCCGCAAAATATCATTCATCTCATCAGCCACCGCTTGGGTCAGTACCGGCAGTCTGCTGCGCATATCCTCACCGGCAAGCGGCTCAAATACTGCAGCCGCACTCTCGCTGTAGATGGGGGAGGATTCCACATAACGGCTGAAGCCGCTATCGGGATTCAGGCCGACACCAATGTACAACGCAAGAATAAGGACAAGACCGCGCACCAGTCCAATAACACCGCCGATAACCGCACCGCTAAGACGGCTGGCTAAGGTAATCTTCCGGTCCGATTCTCTCGTCCGAAAGCGGGGCAGGCGGAAAGGAAGCAGCAGGAACAACAGCCCGAGCAGCAGCCGGATCAAGCTGTAAGATACCAATAGAAGCAGCAGAAAACGTACAAAGGGTGATCCTGCCAGCACAGATACGGCAGTGTAATACAATTGCTGCCATCCGCTGAGCTGAGTGTCCGGAAGTACTATCCCTGACGCCCAGGTTCCTGCGATAGGCGACAAATGCATCGCCGCAGGAATGGCCAGCGCCAGCGCCAGAATAGTAAGCACCCCGTTTCCTAGCAGGCCGAACAAGCCTCCCGCCGCTCTTGCGAAGCCTCTGCCCCAGCCCTGCAGCAGTGAAAAAAGGACAACCACAACCAACAGGATGGAGATGATGTTGGCTTCACTTAGGCTGTCTATCCATCCCTTAAGCATGTTTGTCCCCCCGTTCCATTTCTCTGTAAAGTCATATCAACTATAAGCAGCCTTCCTGGAAACCTATTGATTTTTCCGGGCTTCCTCAATAAAGGATTGGGTGGTTTCCGTCATACTCCATTTACCGAGACTCACTCCGCGGAAAATCACTTCCACCTTATCCTCACCGGCAGCACCCTTGACTTCAAGATTAGGTGTTGTAATGGTAAAGGTGCCGTCGCCTCCAGAAGTGTACTTGGCTTCCTTGGCTTCCTTCAGCATCATATCCTGTGCTTCGCTCTTGAGTGTACTTACCGTTCCATCCGTAACCTTATTCACAGCGTTGCCAATTTGGTCAAGCGTAACCCCGCTGTAAATGAACAAGCCAGCTACAATAGCAATGACTATCGCCCATTTCAGAACTGTCTTAATCAGATTAATTACCGCAAACAGCAGCACAAGAGCAATAACGATAACCAGCCAATTCTCCCTAATAAACTGTGACCACACTGCCGGATCCATCAATTTCACAACACCCCTATCGCCATATTTCGTCACTACAGGGCGCATGTCCCCGGGACATTTCAATAATAATAATTATTATACATGAATGACCTATATAATTCATGGCTAAGCAGCTTCCTGCCAGCCATCCCCAAGAAAATGGTATAAGCCTACCAGACCACACGTAAAGTACAAGTAGGTCATTGTCCGAATCCTTGGTAACTAGTGATCGCTTCATTAACCCTTATTTGTTAAAAAGCGCCTGCCTGTGCCTTGGTACAGAGTCAGGCCCCTGTGGAGGTGCTTTCTTTTGAAAACCGCGCTGTGGCTGTATTTATTTCTCTTTCTGGCCTTCTTCGATTTGCATGCCCAGTACCCTATTCTTACACCGTTTGCCATCTCTCTGGGGGCGGGACCGGCCTTCATTGGCTGGATGATGGGCATGTATTCGCTGACGCATCTTCCCGGCAATCTGCTGGCCGGTGTGCTGGTCGACCGTAACGGCAGCCGCCGTTACATTGTGTTCGCGCTTACGGCAGCCGGGGCCATTCTGCTGCTTCAGGCTCACGCACAGCTTCCTTGGCATCTGCTGATGCTGCGGGCAGCGAGCGGTTTCGCCCTGGCCTTCCTCTCCCCGGCCTGCATGACACTCCTGGCCTCGCTCTCTTCTGATCCCGCGACCCAAGGGAAATATATGTCCGGCCACGGGATCATCCATACGTTAGCGTCCGTTGTCTCACCAGCGGCCGGAGCTTTTATTGTGGCAAAGGCCGGCTACTCCGGCACCTTCACCACTTTGGGCTGGCTGCTGATCTTCACAGGTGTGATGGCCTTATTCAGCGTGCCTAAGCATGTTCAGAGCCTGGCCGCCTCGAACCCTGCTCTGCCTTTGCACTCACTCTCACAAGCTCCGGCCCAGGCGAACCCTCCAGTATCCCGGCGCTATTATCTGCTGCCCTTCTTTGTTTCCTGCTCCCAAGGAGTACTTTTCTTTGAACTACCCCTGTCACAGGGCAGTGATGGAATGATCTCTACCGGAATCCTGCTGTCATTGCTTAGCTTGGGGGCACTAGTCACGCTCAGTCTCTTCTTTCTGAACCGGCTTGCACCAGGAATAAGAATCGCTGCAGCACTCCTGGCCATGGCACTCTGCTTCTTCACGATGGCTGCGTTCCGGGGCATTCCCGCCGGCGTGGTTCTCTTTCTGCTTGGGGCTGCCAAAGGCGTGCTCTTTCCGGCGATGGCCTCACTCTTCATCAGCCTTGGAGGTGCCGGACGCATGGGCCGGACCTTCTCGCTGCAATCCATTGCCATGTCGCTTGGCGCTTTTGCCGGTCCGGTTGCAGCAGGACAGCTCCGGGACTACGTCTCCCCGTATTTCATTGCCTTTGTGCTACTGATGACCGCTCTGCTGCTGCTGCCGCCCAGAACCTCAGACAAGCTGGCCTACCGGCCGGAGTGGAACAGTCCGGCCGCTTAAATAGGACACCTCCTTCCCCTGAAACACTGGATGATGTGGGTAGGCTAATATACAACCCCTATGGTGCTTTCTGTCCGGGCCCCAATCCCGCTCCCGTAGCTCCTGTATTCTTGACTTCTACAGGAACCATTCTGGTACTCTACATTCTGCTGGTAATCATCCTCAGTGCCGGAATATTCTAAGTTTGTCCGCATTTGCCGAAATGACAAATCCCCCGATCACCCGGCTCTTTTACATCCGGGTGATTGTTTCTTTTTACGACATTTCCCGGGGAATGAAAATTCATCTTATAGATTGTGTAACAAATAAATCGCTGATATAATGACGACTTTTAGGTAAAATATCGACATAGACACATCACCACGGGGGAAGGATGACCGTATATGTCCATCACTATCATCGTTGAAGGTAAAAACGACCGCAGCAGATTACGGCGGCTGCTGGCGCCAGAGATTGACATCCAATGCACATTCGGCACTCTAAACACACTGAAGCTGGAGACGCTGCGGCGCAGAATAGGCGACGGAGAGGTATACCTGTACATGGACAATGACAGCTCAGGCAAAAAAATCCGCGGTATCCTGCGTGATGCTTTCCCGGATGCCGTTCATATTTATACCCGTAAAGGCTATGCCGGAGTGGAAGGAACCCCCGATGAATACAATATCACTCAACTGGAAAAGGCCGGACTTGAGGAGTTCATCATTTATCCAGAGCCATTACCTTACATGGAAACGTAAGCGTATAGGACAAGCTGCAGTTGCTAGCTTCGGCACTACAAAGAACCGGTTACCTTAGTTCTCCAACAATCCAAATAACGCCTTGTTCACTTCCTGCGTCCCACGCAAGAAGTGAACAAGGCGTTATTTTCAATGCTTTTTATTTTTCCCCAATCAATTTCTTCAGTTCGCCTGCCAAAAATTCCGGTGTCACGTTCTCCGTTTCTCCTGCATCATAGAGTCCCCGGAGCCGGTTGTGGCGGTCCACCAGACCAATCAGATTCGCATGGGCAAAATTATCCTTGTTGTCCCCGTAAATCAGCACCTTGAAGGAGTCGGCCGCCAGATTGCGGACCTGCTCTTGATCGCCGCGAAGGAAATACCAGCCGCTGTAGTCCGCATGAAAACGGTCAGCGAACGTCTTGATTGCTTCACGTGTGTCATTCTTGGGATCAAAGGAAATGGAGACGAATTCCACATCCTTGCCGAAGCTGCCATCCTTAATCAGCAAATCCTGAGTCTGTGACAGCATAAAGGTGGTAATGGGACACACATCCGGGCATTCCGTGAAGAAGAAATACACCAGTCTCGGCTTTCCCTCCGTGTCTGCCAGTGTGATTTGCCGGCCATCCACATTTTCAAGCGAGAAGTCCTGCACTTCACCGATTACAGGCAGCTTATCATTCCTGCCGCCTAACGAGATCACAGCCAGATAAATAGCCAGACCTAAGGCCAAGAGCAGCATCAGCCAGGTCCACTTGTAGCGTTTCAAGGTCTGCACAGGACACTCCCCCTTAGCCGTGGATCGTATTCAGCACAAGCACAATCAGACTGACTGTCAGGTAATTAATGGAGAAAAAGAAGTTCTGTTTCGCCCACGCATCATCATCCTTCGCCCGGAATCCCTTCAGGGTCAAGTACAGCCAGGCGAGGGACAAACCTGCAGAGATAATGAGGTAAAAAATTCCAGCATAGTCGTAAGCATACATCAGTACAGGAATCGGCAGAAGCAGCGCCACATAAGGAATCATTTGGAATTTGGTCCGCCGGGTGCCTTTGACTACAGGCAGGAGCGGAAATCCAGCCGCTCTGTACTCTTCCTTGCGGCGGATGCCAAGCGCCCAGAAATGCGGCGGCTGCCAGAGAAACAGCATGGCGAACAGCAGCCAGGCCCCGAGATCGACTGTCCCGGTTACAGCAACATACCCGATAACTGGAGGCATTGCGCCTGAAATTGCACCTACCGAAGTGCTCCATGTAGATGTTCTTTTGAGCCAAAGGGTGTAAACTACTACATAGACAAACATGCCGACGATGCCGAATAATCCGGCCAGTATGCCACAAAAGGCAAACAACACCGCGAGACCGGCTATCCCAAGCCCTATGGCATATGCAAGCACAACACCTGGCTTCAGTCTTCCTGTCGGCAGCCCGCGTTCACGTGTTCTTTCCATTTTCATATCCAGATCACGGTCGAAATAATTATTGAACACGCAGGCAGAAGCCATGACCAGCATAGTGCCGAGTAAAGTCAGAATGAGCCGTCCATACTGCACATCCCAGCCGGAAGCCACCCAGTATCCTGCAAAAGCAGCGATAAGATTCGAGCGGATAATGCCTGGTTTCGTCACCGTAATGAAGTCGCGCCAGCTGGCACCTTCCTTCGGTGATTTGGCAGACAGCGCTGCGGAATCTGAAGAAGCCTGATATCTCAATTGATTGTCCACGTTTGGTGTTCCTCCTTCTAAGGGACTTCTACGTTCCACTGGAGCATAAAACCGATTTTTAACGTTCTTAGTTGAGAACATTATTCACTCTGCTGTTAACTTTATCATAACAAACAGAGAAAGAGTTTGACAATCATTGACCAAGATGTTCATCAATTTGACAATTGCGTGACGATATTTATTTTACACCCCCTAAATAACTGGACGTCAAATTGGGTAGATATTAATAGAGAACTTCCGTACAAAGGAGATCTGACCAATGGATACCGCTACACATTTCGTTATGGGCCTGGGACTTGCCGGACTGTCCTTTGTTGATCCCGTCGTTGCTTCCCAGCCAACATTAGCCGGTGCGGTCATGATCGCTACCGTATTGGCCTCTCAGGCCCCGGATGCCGATACTGCGCTGCGCCTCAAAAACAATGCGCTGTATATCCGTAACCACCGGGGAATCACTCACTCACTGCCGTTTTTACTCCTGTGGCCTGCCTTGATTACACTGGTCATCGGACCCGTCTTTGGGTTCGCAGATCTTCATCACCTGAGCCATATCGCCATGTGGAGCTTTATCGGCGTAGCTGTTCATGTATTTACAGACCTGTTCAACACCTATGGTACCCAGGCCGCACGTCCTTTCACAGAAAAATGGATCGCCTGGAACATTATCCATATCTTTGATCCGTTTATATTCGGCAGCCATGCGGCGGCCATTATCCTCTGGATCAGCGGACTTGTTCCACCGGCCCCATTATTTGTTACCCTGTATGCCTGCATCGCGCTTTATTATATTTGGCGGACAGTGGTGCATGCCCGGTTGACAAGAAATCTGAAGAACAAAGATATCCATCACAGCCCAGGTGAACGGTATTTCGTAATTCCGACCATCTCACCGACGCGTTGGAATGTCGTCAAAGCCAAACCGGACGGCAGCTATAATATCGGACTTCTGAACAGCGGACGGCTCGAATGGTTCAAGCATGCGGTGTGCTCCACTCACCCCGCCGTTGAGCATTCCAAAAACCATCCCGATATTCAGGCTTTTCTATACTTTACCTCCTATGCCGTAGCCGAGGTCGAGCAAGTGGCCTCTGGATATATTGTACGCTGGGGAGATGTACGTTATTTACACCGTAAGCAATTCCCGTTCGTTGCCGTGCTGGTCATGGACAATGAGTACCAACCCCTTAACACTTATGTTGGCTGGCTGAGCAGTGAAAAGCTCGATGAACGTTTTGCTATTGACCCCGGTTCGATGAAGCTTTAGACTATCACAATCACCATAAAGCGTTTTCATTAGTTTTGACAATTAAAAATCCCGCTACTCAGAACTACGCAGCGGGTAAATTTTCAAGAGTCTGCTATGCTTCAAATCTCTATTCACTACAACAGAAAGAAGGCTGACGTTATATGGGCAAAGGCTTGTCCCTCTGGTTCGCGTGCTCCTCCATTCTTCTTCTTACCGCAGCATCCATCTCCATCAGCACTAATATCTGGCTGGCTCTGCTGCTGGGTGTGTTATGCATTGCGAATATTGGCTGGGGTTTTATCCTCAAAGCCCGAATGAGACGCAAGGCAGAGACTAAATCACAACAGCCCTCTTAGCGCAGCGGCAGAAAGCCCATTCGCTCTTTAACACCAGCAAGCGTCTGAGCGGCCACATTACGCGCGCGTTCCGCGCCTTCAGCAAGAATGTCAGTCAGCGCGCCCGAACTGCGGATCTCGTGGTATTTCTGCTGCAGAGGCTCAAGCGTAGCTACCAAAACCTCACCCAGATCTTTTTTGAAGCCTCCATACATTTGGCCCTCGTAACGGTCAGCAATCTGCTGAAGCGTCATTCCGGAGCATTCAGCGTAAATACTCATCAGGTTGCTGATCTCAGGCTTGGTCGCCGGATCAAAGATCACCTCACGGCCGGAGTCCGTTGTGGCACGGCTTATTTTTTTGCGTATAACATCCGGCGGATCCAGCAGAGCGATATAGCTGCCAGGATTCGGATTGCTTTTGCTCATCTTTTTGGTGCCGTCATCCAGTGACATTATACGTGCGCCAACTTCTGGAATGTAAGGCTCTGGAACCGTGAAGAATTCACCAAAACGGTGGTTAAAACGTCCCGCCAAATCGCGTGTCAGCTCCAGATGCTGCTTCTGGTCTTCCCCGACGGGTACCAGGTCAGCATTGTAAATCAGAATGTCAGCCGCCATCAATGACGGGTATACGAACAGACCCGCGCCTACAGAGTCCTTGCCGGAAGACTTATCCTTGAACTGTGTCATCCGCTCCAGCTCGCCCATTGCGGTTAAGGTAGTTATAATCCAGCCCAGCTCTGCGTGCTGCTGTACATGGGACTGCATATAGACATTGGAAACCACGGGATCAATCCCTGCCGCCAGGTACAGAGCCGCTACTGATTCTGAATTCTCCCGCAGTGCAGCTGGGTCCTGGGAGACCGTAATGGCATGGAGATCCACAACCATAAAGTAGCACTCATGCTCTTCTTGCAGCTTAACGAAATTTTTGATCGCACCAATGTAGTTCCCCAGGGTCAGTGAACCGCTCGGCTGAATGCCGGACAATACTTTTTTAGCCATCTTATTCCCTCCGATTATGTTTTTACTTCCGGCAGCACACAAAAAGGCCCCACATCCGCAAGGGACGTGAGACCGTGGTACCACCCTTATTCGCCGCCAGCAGTCTCTTCCAAAAAAGAGATGTATCAAGCAGCCTTGACTTCCGTTAACGGGGAAGAGCCGGCCGGTCTACTAAGGTCCCAAACCTGTTCGAACGCGGCGCTCCAAGGTCCATTCAGCCTGAAGTGCCCCACCGGTTCGCATCAACCACCGGCTTTCTGAAGGTGCTTCTTCCGCTTACTTGTCCCTGTCATCGCATTGTCATGTTCATGAATGCATCCATCATAGAGCGAACTGGGGAAGTTGTCAAATGACTTAACCCCTGTATATAAATCTGGTATGATAAGGGTATTCGTGTCTTTCGATTACAGTTACAATAAAGGAGCATACATTTCATGAAACAGGTGACCAAAGGGCAGTGGGGCGGTTATGATACCTATATTTTGCATAGCCGTGAGCTGGAAGTCACGCTTTTGCCGCGACTGGGTAACAACGTCATTTCGTTGTGGGACCGTAAGGAAAACCGTGAAATTCTGCGCAGGCCCGAGGAGAGCGACCTATCCTTTTACCTGCAGAAGCCTTATCATTTTGGCATGCCCCTACTGATTCCTCCCGGACGTATCCGTGAAGGACAATTCCAATTCGAAGGCACAAGCTATCAGTTCGAGCCGAATTCAGCAGGAGGGCACCACATTCATGGCCTGCACCGCGCGCAATCCTGGTGTGTAAGCGATATTGAAGAAGACGAGGAAGGCTGCGCAGTGACTACAGAATTCAATACTGCGGATGATCCCCGATGGATGGAGCAATTTCCCGTCCCTTTAAAGTTTGAGATGACATTCCGTTTGCAGGATGCCCGTTTCAAGCAAACGCTCAAGGTTTCACATCTGGGAGACAAGAATATCCCTTTTGGAATGGGGTACCACACCTGGTTTATGATAGATGGCGAGCCGGATCGCTGGAAGCTTGAGCTGCCCGTCCAAAGTGTCTATGAATTGAACAATGAACTGCTGACCAGCGGCAATCTGCTGCCTTTAGGTGAGCTTGAAGCTCTGAATCAAGGCATGGAACTGGCGGGTACAAATCTGGACACCGTACTGCGAATTGGAGATGAGCAGTCTGCGGAAGCTGTACTAATGCGGAATGACGGCTATGGGCTTCGATATACCGCAGACAAGGAATTCTTCCGCCACTGGGTGATATATACCAAAGGAACAGCAGACCAATTTCTCTGTATTGAGCCCTATACCTGGCTTCCCGATGCACCCAACCTGGACAAAGATTCTTCCTTCACAGGCATAATTACCTTAAAACCAGGCCAAACTCTTGCGGTTTCAAGCCTTCTTGAAATCATCTATCCCGAACTCTAACTTTCATATAATTACCATCCTCGAAACCTTCCTGAACCGTGCATGAATTTATCTCCTAGCGCTCATACTATCTTCACAACGGGCGAAGGAGGTGAACAAACATGGGTCAAGCAGGTCAACAAGGTCGTGGTAGCCGTTCCAATAACCTAGTCGTTCCTCAAGCAAATGCAGCCCTGCAGCAATTGAAATATGAAGCAGCACAGGAGCTTGGAGTAACTATCCCAGCTGACGGTTATTATGGGAACTACACTTCCCGCGAAACCGGTTCTTTGGGAGGATATATCACCAAACGTCTGGTGCAGCTGGCAGAGCAACAATTGTCCGGTCGTTCGCAGTAACAGCCTTATCATAAGTATCCCGCCAGGCTGAATGCCTAAGCGGACCCGCTTTATAGCCCTCTTGCGCCTCTCACCGAGACGCAAGAGGGCTTTTGCTTGTGCAGATCTATGTATATCTTAGCCGTAGAATTGATCGGACTTGTCGGCATGAACATTGCGTGGATAGCGGATCAACAGATTGGCCATGTTATAGTTGGATTCGAGTGTGGCATCAACAACCACCATTCCCTGACGGACGGCAAATTCATAGCTGATTTCACCATGCGTCCAGCGCCGTTTAAATTTCAGGCTTTCCAGAGCCATAAGCCGGAACGAAGACTGTTGTCCAACGGTTAGCCCCTCTTGTTCTTCCTCAAAAGCCCCACTGCGACCTGCCAGCGGATTATGGCGGATCCCGAACTTCCCAATGACGTTATTTCTGATTTGCACAAAAACCGTGCCGGAAGACAGTCCTGACAATTCCTCCTGCAGTTCCTTAAACACCAAATCAATCTGTCTTGCCAGTGATAGTTGTTCCGTTCTCAGCATGTGTCTCCCCCTAAAAGTTTTGTAAGCTCATGTTATTTTCACTTTCTAGCAGCCCTTATATAAGGCTTTAGGCTCATTATAGGCCACCTAGTACAAGCGTTCAACATTATTCAACATAATTGGGTGTTTATCCCTATATATGCGTAAATTTCATTGTTTTATCGTATATTTCCTTCTATCAATCGTCTAATTTCGACAGTATTTCAACACAAAAAAACCCCTAAAAAGGGGTTTTTGCGTATTAATACAAGGTGTTCAAACCTCATTTTTTGCCTGCAAAAAGATGAAACGCCTTGGTTCTGACAAACTTTTAGGCTGAATGTTCTGTCATTCTCAAGAATTCGTTAATATCTGCAGTAATCAAATCTGTTGCACCTTGCCAGAAATCGGGCTTCGTCAAATCCACACCCAGATGCTTCGACACCAAATCCTCTAGGGTCATGATACCTGTATCACGCAGCAGACTGTCGTATTTATCGGCGAAAGATGCACCTTCCTGGAGGGCAAGCCGGTACAATCCTGTACTGAACATGTAGCCAACGGTGTATGGGAAGTTGTAGAATGGCACATCCGTAATATAGAAATGCAGCTTGGCTGCCCAGAAATGCGGATGATATTCAGACAGAATTCCGCAGTAGGCTTCCTTCTGCGCTTCTACCATCAGCTCCGACAATTCTTCGGCATTCACCAGCCCCTGCTTACGCTTCTCATAAAAACGGGTTTCAAACAAAAAGCGGGCGTGGATATTCATGAAGAAGGCCACACTATTCTGGATTTTCGCTTCAAGCAGGGCAATTTTCTCCTCGCTGCTTGCTGCAGCCTTAACTTGGGCATCGGCTACAATGACCTCTGCGAAGGTTGAAGCGGTCTCTGCCACATTCATAGCATAGTTCTGATTGAACAGAGGAAGATCTTCCAGCAGATAGGAATGATAAGCATGTCCAAGTTCATGAGCCAGGGTCGACACATTGGATGGGGTGCCGCTATAGGTCATAAAAATGCGGGATTCCTTGCTTTCCGGAAAGGATACACAGAATCCGCCTGGGCGTTTACCTGGTCGGTCTTCCACCTCAATCCAATTGCTGTCGAAAGCGCGTTCGGCAAAATCAGCCAGCTTCGGACTGAATTTGCGGAACTGCGTTACAATGTCTTTTGCTGCCTGATCGTAGGGAATTTTGCCGGAGGACTCGCCTACCGGGGCATCTACATCTACCCAGGCCAGAGATTCAAGCCCGAGCAGCTTGGCTTTACGGTTTAAGTAAGAGACCAGTGCCGGTTTGGCTTTGGTAATCACGTCCCACATCATATCCAGTGATGCTCCTGACATGCGGTTAATGCCCAGCGGCTCCTTGAGCACATTCTCCCAGCCACGGCCTTGATACAGATTCAGACGGAAGCCAGCCAGGTGATTGAGGGTGTCTGCACAATAGTCGGCCGCACCGGCCCAGGCTTCTTCCCATTTGCGGAACATGATCTCCCGCACCTTAGGGTCGGGATCATCCAGCTTGTTGAAGGCCTGTCCGGCAGACAGCAGTTTGGCCCCCTCTTTATCCTCATATGGGATCTGTATGGAGCTTACAATCGTTTCGTAATGCTCGCTCCAGCCATGATAACCGTCAACAGCCAGTTTGAGCGCGAGTCCCTCCAGTTCCGGACTCATCTTCTCACGGGCTAAGTCCCGGCTTTCACTAAGAACAAACTCCAATGGAGCAATTTCCGGGCGGGCCATCCACTCGCTCCATACATCGTCAGGGGTTTGCCGCAGCACATTATCGAACTTGGAGCTGACGCCCTCGAAGCCTGCACGAAGGCCCGTAACCTTGGAGGACAGCCGTACAGCGCCCTTGTCCTGCTGATTCTGCGCACCCAGGCATCCGGCAAATTCCGAAGCCTGAACCAGACGGCCGGAACAGCTCTGCAGCAATGCTATAACTTCATCCAGTGCACGAGTTGAATCGACATTTGCTGGTGAAGCTGACTCTGCAACCTGCTGTCCTAGAACCTGGATGTCGGTCTCCAGCTTTTTCAAAAAACTCTCAAATTGCGGTGAAGCAGATCCTCCCGGAAATATAGAATCCAATTCCCAGGTCAATGATAAAGGTTGTTTCATTTCGTTTCCCCTTCCTTTACTAACATTTGGTTTTCTTTGTATTTGGCCTGCAGCCATGGTAAAGTGAATTCAGATACGGGCAGATGCCCCGAAGTACCGCCAACCCTATTTATAAGGAGGACCTCCCCATGAAGCCATTGCAGATTTCACCGGAAACGGCGATTACATTATCTAAACAACTCGGTGTTCCACTGGAACACCTGATGCATATGCCTCAACATATCTTGCTGCAAAAGATCGCGGAGCTATCCAAGAAGCAGAGTGAAGACACCGCCGGCAGCGATGCCGGGTCCCAGCCGTCCGAGAAGGGCGAACAATGATACCCTTCAGCCATACCTGGCCTTATGACATCACTTTAGGAGACATGTATGTGCAGTACTGTCCGTTCTGCGACAAGGAGAACGTGCTTCTGCCTATGAAACCGGACGAGTTGCAGCTTGTCCGGGACGGCAAAAAAAGGCTGCTGGTCTTCCCTTGCTGTAAGACCAGCCTGACTGTAATCGACAACGACGCCGATTACCTGCTCTTTGACCGGTCTGTCCGCTGATCATTCAGCACAGACCGCTGCATTTTTCCGTTGACTATAGCTTAACAGGTGCACAGGAGAAGCTTCCTGTGCCTTTTTTAGTGATGTCCAGCAGATACTCCTTATGTACCCGACGATAATCCGTCCGGACTTAGTTCTCCCCCATTCATCTGTTCACGCAAAAGAGCCCACTGCTCCCGGGCCGCCCGGATCATCGCAGCATCCATAATCTTCTGGTCATTGATCAGACGCGAAAACCATTTCACTGCGTTTGAAAATTCGCCGATGCGGCGGTTCAGCTCACCAATCAGGTACATCAGACGGGCATCGTTACCGCCAATGCCATCATTTTCAAAGACCTTAATATACATGTCGAGTGAATAACGCAAGAAACGCTGCTCCTGCGCAGTATCCCCTTGATACCGGTACATCCAGGCAATATGATGCAAAAGACTGGCAATAATCCGGTCCTTATCCTTGATGCTCTGGGCACAGATCAATGCAAGCTTATAGGTCTCAAGTGCAATCTCCCAGCTGCGTTTATCACCAAAGTCCCGGGAAATCCAGCGGCTGCCCACCTGATCGCCGAAAGACTTGCGCTGCCAGTCAGCGAGCTTGTCCGCAGAATTCTCCGTAGAGGCAAAACCGCAGGCCGGGCAGACGCGCACGACGTAATAATCCGGGTTCTCATCCTTGTAGTAAGAGCAGAAATCTGCATCACGGCGAATTGCCTTTTTGAGGCTGGGACGAACTCTTGAGGTTATAAATTCTTTCTCACAGTTGCAGCAGATTACTTTAATAGTGTATAAAGGTATCAAATCCGGCAATGCCCTCATCCTTTCACGATCAACTACGCGTTACTCCTGGGGCATGTTGACAAAATGATGTGCAGGACCCGCAAGCCGGCTTAATACAAATGAACGCAGCGGCTCCTCCACACCCGTTTCCTCTAGCGCCTCTTTCATACAAGCCAGCCACTCTTCCGCACGCTCCGGGGTAATCGGGACATGCATATGCCTTGCCCTCATCATCGGATGTCCATGCAGCTCAGAATAGAGTGTGGGTCCACCAAAAAATTGACTCAGGAATTGATACTGTTTCTCCAGGACAGGAGTAATATCTGCCGGGAACAAAGGGCCGAGCTGCGGATGAAGCTGCACCTTGGCATAAAAAACCTCTACCAGCCGGTGCAAACCCTCTGCGCCTCCCAGGTTGTCATATAAGCTGTCGTTTGGATTCATCGGCGGTTACCAGCTTTCTTCCGTATTCATGTAACGGCTTTTTTATTATACCAAAATTTACGCTGCCCGGTTATCCTGCCGTAAGTAACATATTGTGAAGCTTACCCACAGAAAAAAGACGCTAAACCATGGTTTAGCGCCTAGAGTATTTAATAGGTCCGAAATTCCTCATCACCAGGTGGGACAAGAGAGACCCGGATAACATATACAAAAGCACAAACCAGAACTCCGGCAACTACACTCATCACCATCACTCCATCCCTAATAAGGTGTGCATTAATTAATTTTATATTACCATAATTTCAGTCAAAAAGCACATCCAAGTGTAACCGCTTTCTGAATTTTTTTGTGCTGTTTGTCCCTCTTTTTGCATACATTTATCCATATACCGGGAGGCGTTGCCGATGATTCTGAAAAAAAACTACGGCCTGCTGTTGGGTGTCCTCCTTGCCGGATGTATGATGCTCCTGCTGCTGAATCCGGCAAGCTCTCTGGATGCAGCCGTACGCGGGCTTACCGTCTGGTGGGACGTGCTGTTCCCCTCGCTTTTTCCCTTTTTCGTGATATCCGAAATGATGCTGGGCTTCGGTGTAGTTCATCTGTTCGGGGCTCTGCTCGACCCGCTCATGCGTCCACTCTTCAATATTCCCGGCAGTGGAGGCTTTGTCGCGGCTATGGGTTATGTATCAGGATACCCTGTTGGCGCCAGATTAACCGCAAAGCTGCGTGAACAGGAACTGCTGAACCGTGTAGAAGGCGAACGGCTCGTGGCTTTTACCACTTCCTCCGACCCGATTTTTCTGCTGGGCGCGGTCTCCGTAGGGTTCTTTCATGATGCTTCTCTGGGACTTATCCTTGCGCTGGCCCATTACGGAGGCGGCTTCTTAGTAGGACTTCTGATGTCTTTTCACGGCCGGCGCGAGAATGCCACCGTTCCCGTAACTTCTCCTGCCTCCAACCTTCCGGAGGCTTCTGACGACAGAGATACCGGGAGAATCCGCCTGGCTCTTCGTTCTATGGCAGAAGCAAGACGCAGGGATGGACGAAGCCTCGGAGAGTTGCTGAAGGGAGCCGTTCAAGCTTCGCTGCAGCTCATTATTGTGGTAGGCGGCCTGGTGGTATTCTTCAATGTGCTGATGGAGCTGATGTCCCGTGCCGGAATCATGTCCGCACTCATCAGCGTTACCGAGGGACTTTTGACCTGGGCGGGGTTCCCGGCTGACCTGTCCCGGGCTCTCGTCAGCGGCCTCTTCGAAGTGACGCTGGGTGCCCGTTCTGCCGGCTCAGCGGCCGATTCGGTCCCGCTACAATACAAGGTAGCCGCCGCAGCCTGTGTACTCTCCTGGGGCGGCTTATCCGTCCACGCTCAGGTTGCCAGCATCCTGAATGGAACAGGGCTTCGCTATCTGCCCTTTATGGCTGCCAGGCTGGTGCATGCGTTCTTGTCTACGGGACTCGTACTTTTGCTCTGGAACCCCGTGGTCCGTTCGGGCCTCTCAACTGGCTATAGTGCAACTCCTGCCGTCGCCGGTTTTGCCTCCCCGCTGTCCGGCTTGGCCAGCAGTATGAGCTGGCTTGGGGTACTTCTGGGCACAGCCCTGCTGCTCTCTCTCCTGGTTCTCCTCATCCGCCGTATTCCGCGCTTTGGACGGAGGCTGTGACTTTTACCACTTCAAATATTGTGTTCCGGGTCCAGATTGATTATGATCGGTGTATGACTGAAACATACAAAGGAGCTTATACATCTTGAGATATTATGTTCTGGACCGCGGGGACGAACTGTCCATCAAACTTGCGGAGCAATTTCACAAGCTGGCAGCGGAACGGAATCTGGAGCTGGATGCGAAGTCTCCGGAAATCGTGATCTCGATTGGCGGGGACGGCACGATGCTGCACGCCTTTCACACTTTTATCGATCAGATCCCCAATCTGTCTTTTGTGGGCGTCCATACTGGACATTTAGGATTCTATGCGGACTGGAAGGCAGACGAACTGCCTACTCTGATTGATTACATGTGTGGGATTGGCACCTCGGAGCCCCAGAAGCCACGCATGGTCAAATATCCGCTGCTTGAGCTAGAGATCCACAAGAAATCCGGCTCCACCTCTCATATTGCCTTGAATGAGTTCACCCTGAAGGGTGTAGACGGAACGGTAGTCATTCAGATTGACATCAATGATGTGACATTCGAAATGTTCCGCGGGGATGGTCTGTGTGTGTCCACACCGTCAGGCAGCACTGCCTACAACAAAAGCCTCGGCGGTGCGATGGTGCATCCTTCCATAGAAGCCCTGCAGATTGCGGAAATTGCCTCCATCAACAACCGGGTCTTCCGCACAATGGGATCTCCTCTGCTGCTGCCGAAGCACCATCACTGCGATATTTTCTCGCGTAAGGACCAGCGGCTGCTGCTAACCATTGACCACAACAACATTCCTGTTGATGACCTGATCTCCGTGCGCTGCCAGGTATCCGACAAAAAAATCAGCTTTGCCAGGTACCGCCCTTTTCCATTTTGGAACCGGGTTCGTGAAGCTTTCCTGATCTAGCATATTTCAGCAAAATACAGGGATTTCGTCTGTTCAGATAGAGCAGCCTTCCCGTAAAGACAAAGCCGGAGACGACGCTGCATCTCCGGCTTTGTCATGCTTTAACTAAGCTTACATGATTGGATAGACAGCAAGAAATTTCCGATGGTATAATGAACCTATTTTACAAAGAGTTGTTATTTAAAGGAGAGAACCATTATTGAAGAAATTTTTATCCCTCATGGGCATAAGCCTGCTGGCCTTGATGCTGGCGGTACCTGCTTTTGCCGCAGACAAACCGATTACAGTCAACATTAATGGAAGCAACGTTGCTTTCACCGCCGGTTCTCCTTATCTGAAGAACAATTCTGTACTTGTCCCTTTTCGGGTCATTTTTGAAAAGCTGGGGATGAAGGTGCTCTGGGATGCAAAAACCGGAACGGTCACCGGGACAAGCAGCAATCTGGAAATCACCCTCAAAATCGGCAGTAACCGGGCAACAGTAAATGGTCTAGTCAAGAAACTAGCCACCGCTCCGGTCTCCAGCCAAGGCACTACATACATACCCTTACGGTTCGTGGCTGAAGCTACCGGCGGTTCAGCTGTCTGGGATACGGCCAGCAGAAGTGTGATGATCCTCACCTCCGTTGACACTGCGAAAGATGAGAAGGAAATTACTGACCTTATTCATTTGTCCAATGAGTATCTTAATTCTGAAAATGCGGCAGGATACTATTCGCTCGTAGTTCACCATTCGGACCAGACCGAGTCGATCGACAATATGAAGGAATACTTCAAATCGTATGATATGGTCAACACCATCGAAAGTGTGGATATCTTAAGCATTCAGGGCAATGAAGCCATCGTGCATACTGTAGAAAAATCTGTGCGCAAGGGCGGCCGCTATCTGCCGGATGCGCAGGTAGAATACCTGAACACGCTTGTTCGCAAGAATGGTGTATGGAAGATTGAAAGCTCCGAATCCCAAGACAGCACCGTTCTGCTTACTCCTGAACAAGGGAAGACAGCTGCGGTCCTTCCTCATCACGATGCTGCCGCCATCAAGGACAGCCTAAGCAAATATTATGCGGCAAGAAACGCCAAGGATATCGATGGCTTAATTGCACAGACCACTTACGGGAAAGATCATGAAGCTGCCCTGAAGGAGAATCTGACTGAATATTTTAAAGGCTACAACCTGGTCTACACGCTGAATAGCTCAAATGTCTTCTATTACTCTGCGGATGAGGCTGCCGTATATGTGGAGTACACTATTAAAGAAGCCGATTCAGCTGAAAGCCAAACCCAATCTTCTGTTTATGTTTTCTCCAAATCCAGCGGCGGTCTATGGACTGTTGATGACTCTTATCTAATGGGCAGTAATACTTCAAACTAATCATATAAAAAAGGGTGTATGCAATCATGAAATCAGGCAAGTTAATGACCTCAGTCCTTAGTGGCTGTCTGGCAGTATCTCTTATTCTTGCTCCAGCTGCTCTGGCGGACAGTTCTCAGGCTGCCACGGGCACAGACAATACGCAAGCGGCAACGGGTACGGACCTTATTAATGAAATTATGCAGAATCTGGAGAAATACAATATTGAGGGAGTGGACCAGGATACACTGATCCGCGGAGCTATTGACGGCATGGTAAATACACTGGATGATCCCTACAGCCAGTACTTCGACAAGGACGAGGCTGCAAAGTTCAGCCAACAGGTCGATCTCGAATATGTCGGTATCGGCGTCAGAATGATGTACACCGCCAAAGAATTGTATATTGAAGAAGTTATGGCCGGTTCACCAGCAGAGAAAGCCGGGCTTAAGCGCGGAGATTCGATCCTCAAAATTGATGGTGTCAAAATCGAAGATACCGAAGGTGACGAGCTGAGCGGTGCAGCAGGCTCTAAAGTAACTCTGCTCGTGAGCAGAAACGGAATGGTCAAATCTTACATCGTTGTCCGCAGCGATATCGCTTCAACCTCAGTCAAAGGTAAAATGCTCGGAGATAAGATTGCCTACATCTCTATCGACGGTTTCACGCAAACCGCCGATGAAGAGTTCACCGCCGTTCTCGGCAAAATGCGTGCCGCAGGTATGAAATCCATGGTGCTCGATCTGCGGAACAATCCAGGCGGCTACATGGATTCAGCCTACAATATTGCCTCCAAATTCATGGCCAAGGGCATTATGATGTACACCTCGGATCAAAGCGGTGTTTTGACACCAGTAACCATTACAGATGGCAGTAAAATCGGGGTGCCGGTTGTAGTGCTGACGAACGAAAACAGCGCCAGTGCTTCTGAAGCGCTGACCGGTGCTTTGAGGGACAACAAGCTGGCTACGGTCGTAGGTACACGCTCTTACGGCAAAGCGCGGATTCAGAGTCTGCTTCCCGTATCTAATGGAGCCGAACTGAAGCTGACCACACAGAAATACTTGACTCCAAGCAAAGAGGATTTCAATCATATCGGGTTGTCCCCTGATATTGAGGTCCAAGGCAAGACGGCACAGCTGATCACCGCCCTGCAAATTGCGGGAATGACCAGTATTAGTGCTGCAGGAGACAATCACATTCTCGATCTGAACGGCATTCCTTTTGCCGGAAATGTCGGATTGATCAAGCAAGGAAATACAATCTACGCTTCCTCACGCGTCCTGGCTGCACTGATGGAGAGCGAAGTATCCTGGGATGCCAAGAACAAGAAAGTTCTGGTTACAAACGGTGCCGGTAAAGTATCCGGGTTCTCCGTGACCACCAAAGAGGCGCTGTCGCAGGACAACGAAACCTTTATTGATGTAAAAGCCTTTCAGCATAAGTTCCCGTCCCTGGTATGGAGCTACAATGCAGCGCAGAAACAATTGAAGTTAACCGCAAAGTAAACCGGATCAAGACCAGAACGGCTGTGCCATCCTTAACTGGATAGCACAGCCGTTCTGGTCTCGGGGAGCTGTAGCAGGGCTGGATGCTGGGATGAGGTTGGGCGTGGGGCTAGGTGCAGGGATGAGGTTGAGGTTAAAGGCTGGGAGCTGGAACTGAGGCTGGGAGTAGTTAGAGCCGGCGCTGGGAGTTCCTACTAGCTTAGTGAACCTGCACCTCCCCAGTAGTTGCTTGGCCGTCTTCGTCTTTGGCGGCAAGCTCAAGTGGAAAAAGTGAACTTAATCCGCCCTATCCCGCTCCAAAATAAGCAATAGTGGGAAAAAGTACCTTTAATCTGGCCGATTCGCACCATTACAGGTGAATTCGTCTGTATTAAGTATACTTATTCCAACTCGCACCGCTTACGGATCGCTCTTGAGTAAATTTAAGTTCACTTATTCCAATTTGCTCGCTCTTGAAGTTCCTTGCAAACAAGTACTATTTCCATCATACCCATTAGAAAAGCAACATCATCTATAAACATACAGACCATATTTTTTCATTTAAAAAGGTGTCACGGAAGCCAGTTCAGAGCTGGCTGCTGCGACACCTTTTTGTGTATTTCTTAATGATCTTAGGAAGGATTCTGGGGCTGGTTTTGCGGTGGTCTGCCCTGGGAATCCTTGTTGTTTCTTCTGCCCTGACTTTCTTTATTGCGGTGATTCCGGCTTTGATGCTCACGAACGGGTCTGTCTTTCGCTCCGTTCTCTTTGGGTGCCCCGCCCATGTTCTTGTCACGGGCTGCCGGATTAGAATTGGAAGAAGGCTTGGAGACATGCTCCCGGAGAACCCTTGCAGTTACAGCTGGTTCTACCGCAGCCTGCTCAAGTTCATCCTCCATTCCAGGCTCAGGAATTTCTTTGATCAGAATATCCTTGAAGGTGCCTTCTTTCGGCATTTCCTTCAGCTTGTGGAGCACAAAATAGGCACAGCCAAAGTTGCAGTATTCATTAATGTAATCCACCATACCTGAAATGGCGGTATCCCTGTTCACCTTGGGGTGGTTATCCCGGTAAAAGCCCTTCAGGCGTAATTGGCTATAGCCCCAATCCCCGATAATGTAATCGTACCTGTCCAGCACTTCACTGTATCTTCCGCGAAATGCCTCCGGGTTCCAGCCGTCCTTATGATCCAATACGAGCTCGTAGCCCTTTCCACCTATAACGATCAAGCGTTTGTCGCCTGCCTTTCAAATTAAACTAAGAGGGGGGGCGTTGATGGCCGTCATTCCGCGGGTTTTTGGATTTCCGGCCGCTGTTGTCTGCAGATTTCTCTGATTGAACCGCAATAAGCGGTTGAAATCTGCAGACAAAGGCGGACGCTGGCGCTCCTCCAATTCCAAAATCCCTCTCCATGACTCCCTCAACGCGGGAGGTGGCAGCAAAAATCAAAAGCAAGTTGATTGCTGCGCTCCAACTCTCCACAACGACCCACTTCATTAAAGACTAAAGACTAAAAGACTAAAAGACTAAAGACTAAAAGACTAAAGACTAAAAGACTAAAGACTAAAAGACTAAAGACTAAAAGACTAAAGACTAAAAGACTAAAGACTAAAAGACTAAAGACTAAAAGACTAAAGACTAAAAGACTAAAGACTAAAAG
>NZ_LVWI01000046.1 GCF_001909055.1 Paenibacillus helianthi | reverse complement strand
GACGAGCGATGTATTTAGCGGTAACATGCGGATTACGAGGAGAACTAAACCCTCGTCTCAGGGAGTATTACGACAGAAAAAAGAGTGAAGGAAAGCCCCATAAAGTAGCCGTGATCGCTTGCGCCAACAAGTTACTCCATCACGTGTACGCTATGCTTAAGAAAGGGCAACCCTACACTCTTTAACTTTACATTATCCATAAACTTCCAAATAATGGAGGTTTATTTGTTATGTCTTCAACAGTATAACAAATTTCGGAGGTATCCAAAAGCTGTGCTTGACATACCATTAGCTGGTTTTTTTGTTCCCTGCCGCGCCCAACCCCACAATTTTTTCGGTTTTCTGGGTTTGAGAAATGTGGTGATGTAGACGCGGAGTGGAGGTTTGGAGCTGGAGAAACGCCAGTGGTCGCCTTTATCCCCGGATTTCTACAACCAGTGGTGTAGTTTCAATCAGGGAATCGGGGGATAACAGCGATCGTAAGCCCAAACGCTCCGCGCAGCTTCGCCCCTATCACCACTGCTTCCCCCTGCAAACCGGGAAAATTGCATATAAATGAACATCATTTCCTTTGAAATAAACCTGTGTAAGCGCTTATCTGTTTGATATATTATTGAAACTGGAGGTGTATCCAGATGTTGTCTGCTTTTATCAAGCCAATCGTTAGGCTTAACGTCAAGCAGCAGCTGATCCTGCTGTTTCTAATTATGATCTCGCCCATCCTGATCCTTAACAGCTACGGTAATTACAAGGCTGAGGAAATCCTGAAGCGTCATGTGACGAATGCTTATGTGGAACTGAACAAACAGAATTTTGCGATTATTAACAGAGATATAGATACGGTGAACAAAATCACCACCACGATCATCCAGAATCCGATTCTGCAGCAGCTGCATGTGAGCGGCGACGAACCTGTACTGGACCGGGTGGAGCGCTATGAAACGATAGAAAAGCTGCTCGGCAGCTATTCGCAGGGAGCTGAGCGCGGCGATGGAATTTATTACTCGCTGTACGTGTATGACCCCGATAATTATTATTTTTTTGCCCCTAATTTTCCACAGGTGAAGAAGGCAGGGGTCTATTTTTTCTCCAAGGGAGAGAAGCCATACTGGTTTGACCAGGTGGTTCAGCAGAAGGGTCAGGGCTATTTAATGTTCACGGAGAAGCTGAGTCCGCAGGCAGAGAATCTGAAGACGCTGACTTACGTCCGTGCGGTCAATAACATTTACAGGGGGGCGGGTACCGTCGGCGTGCTGGTTGTCACTAAGATGGAATCCAAAATCGGCGAGTCCCTGAAATCCATTTCGTTGCCCGAAGGTGAAATCTATTTGACCGATATGAACAACCGTGTGCTGGCTTCTACCACCAATGCCACAGGGGAAGTTATCGGTCTGCCGGAGGGGGCTGATCCCGGAGATCCCGAAGGAACGGAGGACATGATCACGGATGACTTTATCTATGTGGTGAACAACAATCATGCCTTCGCCCAGAAGCTGATCTACAAGGTCCCGGTACAAGCGCTGCTCCAGCAGCAGAAGGAAATGAAGCGGGTGATTCAATACATAACGGTTGCCTACGCGCTCTTTGGATTGATTATCATCACTTATTTCTGGCGCTCTCTAATGACTCCTCTTCAGAAGCTGGCTTTTTTTGTTCGCAAATACGAGCCGGGCAACCGTGTGCCGGAGACGCCGCAAAGAGGGACGAATGATGAAGTCAGTGTGCTCATTGCTTCCACCTATGATATGGCCCGCAGGCTGAACAGTCTTATTATGTACAAATACCAGATGGAGCTGAAGCAGAAGGAATCACAGCTGCAGCTGCTTTATCAGCAGATCAATCCGCATTTGCTGTATAACACTCTGGAGAGCATCTATTGGAAAAGCTCGCTGGAAGGCAATGTGGAATCCGCGGAAATGATCAAGGAGCTGTCCAAGCTGATGAAGATCAGCTTAAGCCGGGGCCGGGAACTGATTACGCTGGAGGAGGAGCTGGAGCATGCCAGCGCCTACATCAAGCTGCAGCAGCACCGGTATGATTATGTGTTTACCGTCATCTGGAACATTGCCCCGGAGACCAAGGTCAATCTCATTCCCAAAATCACCCTTCAGCCCCTCATCGAAAATGCGATCATCCACGGAGTCAAAAATATGGATGAGGACGGAGAGATCATCATCACCTCGATTCTACAAGAGGATACCATTCTAATTACTATAGAAGATAATGGCTACAAACAGGTGGATTACAAGGCCATTGAGCAGGTGCTGAATGATGAGAGCCCCCATCCGGTCAGCGGATACGGCATCCGTAACATCAATCAGCGTGTGCATCTGCATTTTGGCCCGCATTATGGGATCAGCTATGCGCCTCGCAAGTGTGGAGGGACCGTCGTAACGGTTAAACTTCCGAAATCGGAGAATCAAGAATGAAAGGTGGCCTCCTATATGTTCAATATTTTGGTTGTAGACGATGAACCGCTAATTTGCAAAGGGCTCAGCAGTCTGCTGGCCTCCTCGGGGCTGGAGATCGATCGTATTTATACCGCGAACAGCGGTTTTGAAGCGCTGGACTGTATCCGCATGGAGGAGGTGGATCTGCTGGTGACCGATATCCAGATGAGAGCAATGAGCGGGATTGAGCTGATGCAGCATGCGAAGCTGGCCAAACCGTGGGTGCAGACGATCATCATTTCTGCGCATGAGACGTTTCAATATGCTCAGATGGCTGTCCGCCTGGGGGCGAAGGATTATTTGATCAAGCCGCTGAACAGCGAGCATTTTCTGGATTCCGTTCGGAGTGTGCTACTCAAAATGGATAAGCCTTCGCCGGAGCTTGCGATCTTCATGGCCGGAATCGGGAAGAGTTTTCGTTTGGAGGAGCCGCTGCCTGAATACAGCAAGCTGCTGAATACGCTGATTCAAGAGCCAAGCTCAGTGCTAGACGATGAGGAGACGCTGCGGAAGCTGGATGAACTGAAGCTGCGGGGTCCTTTTTTCTCCGTAATCAAGATTAAGCTGCCACTGCCAGAGGAGAATAAAATGCAGCAGTACACCTCCCGCGACCGGGAGCTACTGCGTTATGCCGCACTTAATATTGCCAAGGAGCTGCTTGATCAGGAATGGAGCACCGTAGCCTTTTATTCTCCTGAGGAAGAGATCACCGTCGTTATCCAGTGGGATGAGAAAAATTATGAGGAGTCGGCAACAGGCCAGATCAACCGACTGGATGTGCTTGGGCGCAGTCTGCATTTGAATATCCACAAGTATCTGTACCTGAACGCCGTGATCGGCATCAGCCAGATCCTCAAAGGGCTGTCATTTATGGATGTGCTGAACCGTCAGGCCGCAAAGGCTATTCAGTGGAACAAGGAACACTCGGATCATTTTGTATTTTATTATGGAGATTTCAACTGGAGCAGCTATGCCGCCGACCCGTCACCCGAGGACATCTATACGCACAGTAACCTGATTGTGCAGAAGGCCAAGGCGTATATCGACGAGAATTATGCCCAGAAAGGCTTAACGATCCATGAGGTGGCCAAAAAAAACCACGTAAGCCCCAACTACCTAAGCTATCTTTTCAAAAAAAACACAGGCCATAACCTATGGGAATACGTGATCAAGCTGCGGATGGAGGAGAGCCGGGAGATGATTCTGAGTACGGATTTGCGCCGTTACGAGATCGCGGAGCGGGTCGGGTATGAATCGCCGGAGCATTTCAGCAAGATTTTCAAAAAATATTATGGTATCAGTCCCAGCGAACTGAAGAAGTAAGAACGCTTACGATTGCGGTAGATATAGACATGTTCAGTCTCCGGCTCCTTTTTTACAATTAATGTAGACAGTACTTGATGAAGTGCTGACAGACGAAAGGAATGAGGGAGCCAGATGAACCACACTGCTGCAATCCGCGAGACGATACCGGTGAAGCCTGAGCGTAAACCGTACAAACAGAACCGGTGGAAAAAAAATTTTTGGGGATATATGTTTCTTGTGCCTGCCATCGTTATTTTTATTTTGTTCATGTGGGTTCCCATATTTAAAGGCTTTATGTACAGCTTCTATTCCGTGGACTTCGTGAAGGGCAATACCTTTGTTGGCTTCGACAATTATTCCAGAGCGCTTACGGACCCGGATGTGCTGATTGCCTTGAAGAACACCCTCTATTACATGGTGCTCTGTCTCGTGATCGGTTTTTGGGTACCGATTGCCTTTGCGGTCGCTATTTCCGAGCTGCGGAAGTTCGGCGGCATGGTGCGCGTGGCTGCTTATCTGCCATTTGTATTGCCGGCTGTAGTACTGTATGGCCTGTGGAGATGGCTGTATGATCCGGTCGGACCGATTAACGCTTTACTGGGCACCATGGGAGCGGATCAAATCCCGTTTCTGACGGACAGCAGGTGGTCTATGATCTCACTTGTCTTTATGGAAACCTGGCAGCAGTTCGGGTCGGGGATGCTGATCTATCTGGCCGCTGTGCTTAGTATTCCGCGTGACTGGTATGAAGCCGCTGAAATTGACGGTGCTGGCGTGTGGGCACGTATCCGTCATATTACATTGCCGTCTTTGCGTAACCTTATTATCCTAATGCTGATCCTGCAGATTATTGCCACCTCGCAAGGATACCAGTCTCAGCTTGCTTTGCTTGATGGAGGGCCGAACAATACGACACTGACCTATGCGCTGCTGATTGTGAAGTATGCTTTTACCCGGCTCGATTATGGAACGGCGACGGCGCTCGGCATGCTGATGTTTGTGGTCCTGGGCGGTTTGGGCATTCTGCAGTTCAGGCTGAACAAGGAGGACAACTAGCATGAAGAGCGCGGACAGAGGCATCCTCTCCGAACATGATTTGAAAAAAACAAGCAATAAATTCGTCTACGGAATTATGGTCTTCTTCATCCTGGTCATGGTCTTCACCATGCTCTATCCGATCCTGATGACGATGTTCAATGGGCTCAAATCCAACGCTGAGGTCAATTCATTCCCGCCACATTTTTTTCCGCAGGAGTGGCATTTCAGCAATTTGAAGGATGCGCTGAATTATATTGATCTGCTGATGTTCCTCAGGAACACATTGTATATTTTCGTGGGGAATATGGTCGTGACACTGATTGTGCTGGGCCTGGCTTCCTTCAGTATTTCACGGATGAACGTGCCGTACCGCAAGGTCTTCTACTTCTTCTTCCTGATGACTTTGTTTATCCCGGCGACCAGCTACATGATTCCGAACTTTGTGAATCTCAAGGAGCTTGGACTGTTGAACCAATATGCGGCGTTCTGGTTGCCAGCGGGGGCTAACACGTTCTACTTTCTGCTCCTGAAGAACTTTTTTGACGGAATTCATCCGGAGATTTTTGAAGCTGCGCGGATAGACGGGGCCTCGGAGCCCCGCAGCTTTTTTTCGATTGCGGTCCCGCTGTCCATTCCCATATTTGCCACACTGGCGATCTTCATCTTCTCTACCGCCTGGAATGACTGGTTCTGGCCGTCCCTTGTCATGCACTCTGAGGATAAATACACACTCGCCACAGCGATTTATAAATATGTTATCGCCGTTAAGGCGCTCAATACCAATATCAAGTTCGCAATTCTTTTTCTGGTCTCTCTGCCGCCGATTCTCGTGTTCCTGGTGTTCCAGAAATTCATTATGCGAGGTGTGGCTTTGTCGGCAGTCAAGGGGTAGGAGAGGATGGGACCTAGCTGCTTAGATCGTATACCTGCACCTGAAAGGAATATAAATACACCTCGTTTGGTAACGAATTCTCTCTTAAGATGAATCTGTAAGCTAACTATGAATGGAAAAGGGGAGTTTCAATGCGTAAATTTTCCAGCGTCCTGGCCTGTCTGCTTGTGACAGGATCGTTGTTATCCGCCTGTGGAGGCAATAATAACAACAATAGCGCCAAGGGAACCAATGGTGGAGAAGCATCACCGGCGGCAACAGACAAAGCCGCAGACAACAGCAGCGCAGCTACCAACGCACCGGCAGATGATATTACCCAGCGAAAAGTCACCATTAAGATCCACTATCCTACACCGGACCTGACAGAGGTACGGGCCCAGGAGGATGACAAGATCAAGAGGTTCCAGGCGGAATATCCGAATGTAGAGATCGTCAAGGACGACTGGCAGTACAACGTAAGCGAAATCGGGGTGAAAATGGCAGCGAACGAAGCTCCGACCTTCTTCAATACGTATGCAACTGAAGCCAAATTTCTGGTTGAAAAGGGCTGGGTTGCAGACATAACCGATCTCTGGAATAAATACGAGTACAAAGATCAGATCAATCCCGTGCTGCAGAACCAGTTCATTATTGACGGCAAGGTCTACGGCATCACCCAGAAAGGCTATGTCACCACTACGATGATCAATAAGAAGATGCTCGACGGCAAGGGCGTGGCTGTTCCGGCCATGGACTGGACCTGGGATGACATGCTGAATACCGCCAAAGGAGTGGCTGACCCTAAAAAAGGCATCTCTGGTATTGCTCCAATGGGCAAAGGCAATGAAGCAGGCTGGAACTGGACCAACTTCCTGTTCGAAGCCGGCGGAGAAATCCAGAAGATTGACGGTGGCAAGGTTGTGGCTACCTTTAACTCTGATGCGGGTGTGAAGGCGCTGGACTTCTATAAGAAACTGAGATGGGAAGCAAACGCTATTCCTCAGGACTGGGCACTGGGCTGGGGTGACGCTGTTGGCGCATTTCAGCAGGGGCGCACAGCGATGGTTATGGCCGGTTCGGACGGTGTGATTGAGCAAGCCCTGAACCAGGGAGGGTTGAAACCGGAGGATGTGCTTACTTATCCAATGCCTGCTGCGGAAAAGGGCGGCAAGCATACGGGCGTGCTCGGCGGCGACTATCTGGTCATCAACCCGAATGCTACCAAGGATGAGCAGGAGATGGCTTTCCGCTACATTACTTTCGATTACTTCTCTGACAAAGGTCTTGAGGCACTGGATGCCATTCTGCAGCAACGCAAAGCCGACGGCAAATACTTTATCCCGCCGCTTCTGGACTATTATGCCGCTGATTCTGATTTTGGCAAAAAAACCAAAGCAGTCTATGACAAGTACGATATTGTCTATCAATATAACCCGGATATTATGGCATTGCTGGATGGAAAGCCTGAAGCGCAATATAATACGCAGGACTATTATGCAACCATGTCCAATGTGATCCAGGAGCTCTTCTCCAAAAAAGGCACAGATTCCAAAACCCAGCTTGACGCTGCAGCCAAGACCGTACAGGAGAAATTCTTTGATACGATTAAGGTAGAGTAGCGCAGGGGGAATAAGGGGATATATGTAAATAGTACTATCACTAAAAGGCCGGGAGACTTCCTGGTCTTTTTTGTTATTCTAATAGAGGCAAAGTATCAGAAAAGTTTTTTATAGTGAAGCATGTCAAGTGAAAAAATTCACGTTCTCATAAACGACAAAAATTAAGCGGTATTTAAACATAAAATGGGATATATTCCGGAATATGATCGAATGAAAGCGCTTTGAAAACAAATCAAAAAAAACTTTATACTTTGTGAAAGATTTCACTATACAACCCGTGGCAGAATGTGATAAGATAAGTGTGTAGAGAAAAACAACCTAAAAATTGACAGGAGGACGAGGGAGATGGCAGTTAAGAACGAAGTCGCCGCCCAAGTGAAACAAACCACCGCTGAAGAGTATATTCAGACTTTGGTGGATAAAGCAAAGAAAGCTCAAGAAGCTTACATGGAGCTGGATCAAGAGCAGGTTAACACAATCGTTCATGCAATGGCGTTGGCAGGACTCGACAAGCATATGTACTTGGCAAAGCTGGCTGTAGAAGAAACAGGCCGCGGCGTATATGAAGACAAAATCACGAAGAACATCTTCGCAACAGAATATATCTGGCACGGCATTAAGTATGACAAAACAGTAGGTGTAGTAGAAGACAATCAATACGAAAGTTTCCAGAAGATTGCTGAACCAGTCGGGATCGTTATGGGGATCACACCGGTAACCAACCCAACATCCACTACGATGTTTAAAGCATTGATCGCCGCTAAGACACGTAACCCTATTATATTCGGTTTCCATCCATCTGCGCAAGAGTGTAGCGCCGCAGCAGCCAAAATCCTCCATGACGCAGCTGTAAAAGCTGGTGCTCCTGAGAACTGCATTCAGTGGATTGAGCTTCCTACGATGGACAAAACAAACGCACTGATGAACAATCCGGACGTTGCACTGATCCTGGCAACAGGCGGTTCAGCAATGGTAAAAGCAGCTTACAGCTGCGGTAAACCGGCTCTTGGCGTAGGTCCTGGTAACGTGCCTGCCTTCATTGAAAAGAGTGCTGATATCGATCAGGCAGTAACCGACCTTATCCTTTCCAAAACATTCGACAATGGTATGATCTGCGCTTCCGAACAAGCAGTTATCATTGAAGAAGCAATCTTTGACCAAGTGAAGAAGAAAATGATCGCTAACGGTTGCTACTTTGTAAATAAAGAAGAAGCTGCCAAGCTGACAAGCGGCGCAATGAACGTAGAAAAATGCGCAGTAAACCCTGCAATTGTAGGTCAATCCGCAGTGAAAATTGCTGAAATGTGCGGAATTCAAGTTCCTGCCGGCACGAAGATTCTGGTAGCTGAGCTTGAAGGCGTAGGCACCAAATATCCGCTGTCCGCTGAAAAATTGAGCCCGGTTCTTGCTTGCTACAAAGTTAAAAACGCAGACCAGGGTATCGAACGCGCAGCACAGATTGTTGAATTTGGCGGTATGGGCCACAGCTCGGCCATCCACTCCAACAACGAAGAAGTGATCATGAAGTTCTCGCACCGTCTGAAAACAGGACGTATTCTTGTCAATTCGCCTTCCACACATGGCGCAATCGGCGATATCTACAATACGAATATCCCTTCACTGACTCTGGGCTGCGGATCTTATGGCCGCAACTCTGTATCGCAGAACGTAACTGCCATCAATCTGATCAACGTGAAAAGGGTGAACCGTCGTACCGTGAATATGCAATGGTTTAAAGTACCTGACAAAATTTACTTCGAAAAGGGATCCACTCAATACCTGGCTAAAATGCCTGACATCACACGGGTAGCTATCATCACTGACCCAATGATGGTTAAACTGGGCTATGTAGAAAGAGTTGAGCACTACCTGCGTCAACGCCAGACTCCAGTAGCGATCGAAGTGTTCTCTGAAGTTGAACCAGATCCATCGACTACTACTGTAGAAAAAGGTACTGCAATGATGAACAGATTCCAACCGGACTGCATCATCGCACTCGGTGGCGGTTCCCCTATGGATGCTGCCAAAGGCATGTGGTTGTTCTACGAACACCCAGACGCTGACTTTAACGGCCTGAAACAGAAATTCATGGATATCCGCAAACGCGTATACAAATTCCCTAAGCTTGGAAACAAAGCGAAATTCGTAGCGATTCCAACTACTTCGGGTACTGGTTCGGAAGTAACTTCTTTCGCGGTTATTACTGACAAAACAACTGCCAATAACACTAAATACCCATTGGCTGATTATGAGCTGACTCCAGACGTAGCTATCATCGATCCTGAGTTTGTATACAGCTTGCCAAAAACAGCTGTAGCTGATACAGGTATGGACGTATTGACTCATGCCATCGAAGCTTACGTTTCCGTAATGGCAAGTGACTACTCGGACGGTCTGGCTATCAAAGCTATCCAATTGGTATTCCAATACCTTGAAAAATCGGCATTGCAAGGTGACAAGCTTGCCCGCGAAAAAATGCACAACGCATCTACGCTGGCTGGTATGGCATTTGCCAACGCATTCTTGGGTATCAACCACAGCTTGGCGCACAAATGGGGTGGACAGTATCACACCGCTCACGGCCGCACCAATGCAATTCTGATGCCACACGTTATCCGCTATAACGCTAAAAAACCTACAAAGTTCGCTTCGTTCCCTAAATATTCGCACTTTGTAGCTGACGAACGTTATGCCGAAATCGCACGTATTCTGGGATTGCCAGCACGCACTACTGAAGAAGGTGTAACAAGCCTGATCAACGCGATCCGCGACATGAACAAAAAACTCGGTATTGAAGAGTCGTTCCAAGCGCTTGGCTTCGATCCTAAGGATTTCGAATCCCGTGTAGACTACTTGGCTGACCGTGCATTTGAAGACCAATGCACAACTGCCAATCCTAAGCTGCCACTGGTTTCTGAACTTGCTGATGTATATCGGAATGCTTTCTATGGCAGATTCGATAACTAATTAACGGTTGTTTAGCAAAAAATGAGTTTATAGGTTAATATGGGACTGGATGGAAGTGACAAATATCACCGAAAGAGTGATATTTGTCACAGTCCTTTTTCAGAAAATAAACTAAAATGTTTATATAGACAACGGTCCCGTTTATGAAGATGCAATTGTGAATTTTATAACAACTAGATCTTTTTTGGGATCACGAGACACGGGATTAACCTTCAAGCCCGCGATCTCTACAAATATACTAAATATAAATGGAGGGATTTAGCATGTCGGTGATTGAAAAAGATGTACAAGAGGTTAAGTCTGGATGGCGCGGTTTTGCAAAAGGCAAATGGTCCAGAAAAGTAAACGTTAATGATTTTATTGAAAAGAACATCAAGCCTTATCTTGGCAAGGAAGATTTCCTTGCAGGCCCTACTTACAATACTACTGAACTTTGGAAAATTGTATCTGAAATGACCAAGCAGGAAATTGCTAATGGCGGTGTGCTGGATGTGGACGTTAATACTGTATCCACTATCGTATCTCACAACCCTGGTTATATTGACAAAGACAAAGAACAAATTGTCGGCGTTCAAACAGATGCACCTTTCAAACGTTCCATTCAACCTTTCGGCGGAATCAAGATGATGATCGATGCTACCAAGGCTTACGGCTTCGAACTTCCGCAAAACATTGTTGAAATGTTCACGAACATCCGCAAAACGCATAACCAAGGCGTATTTGATGCATATACCTCTGAAATGAGAGCTGTTCGTAAAGCAGGTATTATCACTGGTCTTCCTGATGCTTACGGCCGTGGCCGTATTATCGGTGACTACCGTCGTGTAGCTCTTTACGGCATTGATTTCCTGATTAAAGAAAAGAAACAAGACCTTAACAACCTTGAAGTTGATTCCATGACCGAAAATGTTATTCGTCTCCGTGAAGAAATTTCCGAGCAGATTCGTGCACTTGGGGAATTGAAGAAAATGGCTGAAATGCATGGAATGGATATCTCCAAACCTGCAAATAATGCTAAAGAAGCTTTCCAATGGGTGTACTTCGGTTATCTGGCTGCTATCAAAGAACAGAACGGTGCTGCAATGTCCCTGGGACGCGTATCCTCTTTCCTTGATATCTATGTAGAACGTGACCTTGCAGAAGGAACACTGACCGAAGAACAAGCACAGGAACTGACAGATCACTTCATCATGAAACTGCGTATCGTTAAGTTCTTGCGTACTCCTGATTACAATGAACTGTTCAGTGGAGACCCAACTTGGGTTACTGAATCCATTGGCGGTATGTCTGTAGACGGAACTACACGTGTAACCAAGAATAGCTTCCGTTTTCTGCACACCCTTTACAATCTGGGACCAGCTCCAGAGCCGAACCTGACTGTACTGTGGTCTGAAAAATTGCCAGAAGGCTTCAAAAAATTCTGTGCTAAGGTTTCCATCGAAACCAGCTCGATTCAATATGAAAATGACGATTTGATGCGTCCAATCTACGGTGATGACTACGGTATTGCTTGCTGCGTATCCGCAATGCGTATCGGTAAGCAAATGCAGTTCTTCGGAGCTCGTGCCAACCTGGCAAAAGCTTTGCTGTATGCTATCAACGGTGGTGTGGATGAAAAGTCCGGCGTACAGGTAGGACCTGAACTGCCTCGCATCACTTCCGATGTATTGGATTATCAAGAAGTAATGAAACGCTTCAAACCAATGATGGAGTGGTTGGCTAAGACTTACATGAACACACTGAATGTCATCCACTACATGCATGATAAATATTCTTATGAACGTATTGAAATGGCTCTGCATGACCGCGATATCCTGCGGACTATGGCTTGTGGTATTGCTGGTCTGTCCGTTGCGACTGACTCCCTGAGCGCCATTAAATACGCTAAAGTTAAACCTATCCGCAATGAAGAAGGTATTGCCATCGACTTTGAAATCGAAGGTGAATTCCCTTGCTACGGTAACAACGACGATTCCGTTGATAACATTGCTGTAGAACTGGTTGAATCATTCATGACGATGATCCGCAAACACCACGCTTACCGTGATGCTCTGCCAACTCAATCGATCCTGACGATTACTTCCAACGTTGTGTATGGTAAGAAAACTGGTACTACTCCTGATGGACGTAAAAAAGGCGAACCATTCGCTCCAGGTGCCAACCCAATGCACGGACGTGATAAGAAAGGCGCTTTGGCTTCCCTGAGCTCCGTAGCTAAACTGCCGTACGAAGATAGCTTGGATGGTATCTCCAACACCTTCTCCATCGTGCCAAAAGCACTGGGTAAAGAAGAAGAAGGACGTAAATCCAATCTGGTATCGATGCTTGATGGATATTTCGCAAGCAAGGGTCATCACCTGAATGTTAACGTATTTGCCCGCGAACAATTGCTGGATGCTATGGAGCACCCAGAGAACTACCCACAATTGACTATCCGCGTATCCGGCTATGCTGTTAACTTCATCAAGTTGACTCGCGAACAACAAATGGATGTTATCAACCGCACATTCCATGGTGCAATGTAATATACAATCATTTGCTTGAGTTTTAGGTATACAGTGAAATAGTTGCAAGGTGTACCGCCCTTGTCTCAAGGGCGGTACTATCTTGTTTAAGATTGATTAAAATTTTAAATTTTCGAAAGGATGACATCATATGGCTAATGGACATATACACTCCTTAGAAACCTTTGGAACCGTTGACGGGCCAGGTATTCGTTTTGTCTTGTTCATGCAGGGCTGCCTCTTGAAATGCCAATACTGCCATAATCCCGACACATGGGGTTTAAATGAAGGCAGAGAAATGAGTATTGATGAGGTACTGGCTGAAATTGAGCCTTACCTGAATTATTACCGCTCCTCCGGCGGCGGTTTGACCGTCTCGGGTGGCGAACCGACTTTACAGGCGCATTTTGTGAAACAGCTGTTCACCGAAGTGAAGAAGCGCTGGAATTTGCATACTACACTTGATACTAACGGTTACAATGAAGGTGATAAGATTAATGATCTGCTTGAACAAACGGATCTTGTCTTGCTTGATCTGAAGCACATTGATGATGAAGCACATATCAAACTTACCGGTAAGTCCAATGAACGTACCCTGAAGCTGGCTCGTTGGCTGTCTGACCATGACCGTAAGATGTGGATCCGCCATGTGTATGTGCCGGGTATTCATGACCGTGAAGAAGACTTAATCAATTTGGGACGCTTCATTGGAACATTGAATGGTGTCGAAAAATTCGAAATTCTCCCCTATCATCAAATGGGTATCTATAAATGGGAAGTACTTGGAAGACCTTATGAGCTTGAGGGAGTGCCTTCACCAACGGAAGAAGAAGTTCAGCGTGCCTACCGGTTAATTGAAGAAGGCCGCAAGCAAACCGCATTAGTATAATCATTCGCCACACCAAAGCCGATCCAATAGTGTAATTACTGTTGGGTGGCTTTTTTGTGTAGAATGGACTTGGGAATGTTCACTTGAGAAGTCAGTTTACATAACGTTGTTTGATAGATAATTAAAATGGTTTCGCTTACATAAGAGAATTTTATCCCTGGAGTGGATGAATCTTAACCTTACGGTTCCAAACCTTGTTTTCTATAATAAGAAATGTAAGGGAAATCAACATAGGGAGGGTCACCCATAATGAAGAAAAGTGTAACATTGCTATTGTCTCTGCTGTTTGTAAGCTCTGCGATCATGGCGGGCTGCGGTAACAACAACAATTCCGCTGGTAACCAAGGTGAGGCGGCAGCAACGAATGCTGCGAATGCTACGGAGTCACCTGCTACCGAGAAACCGGCCAGCAGCGAACCTTTTGAAATGACCATTCGTCATACGCAAGTAGGTGCAGACAAACAGAAACGCTTGGCTATCTTGGAGGATGTTGTAGGAAAAGTACAGGCAGAAGTGCCGGGTCTCACTTTTAAGCTGGATGGTGTGGATTCTGATGTGAACCGCAAGGAGAAGCTGCGGGGTGAAATGGCGGCGGGGAATCCGCCTGAGATTTTTGATCTCTTCGGCAGTCCTGACTCTAAAATATATGCCAAAGAAGGTAAATTGCTCGATCTCACACCGATTCTAGAAGAACTGGGCATCAAAGATAAATTCTCGAATCTCGATCCATTTACGTACGAAGGTAAGATATACGGGCTGCCGATCGGCGGCTCCGGTGAAGGTTTCTTCTATAATAAAGAATACTATGCGAGTAAGGGCTGGAAGGCTCCTACAACTTTCGCTGAATTAGAACAGCAGCTGGCTGCCATCAAAGCCGACGGCAAAGTGCCGCTGGCGGGTGCTTCCAAAGCGGGTTGGGTTCCCCTAATGCTTGCGAACCATCTCTGGTCGCGGTATGCAGGACCGGATGTTACGGCTAAGTTCGCCACCGGTGAAGCCAAATGGAGTGATCCCAATGTAGTTAAGGGTTTTGCCAAGTATAAGGAATGGGAAGATAAAGGCTATTTCAAAAAAGGCGAGCTTGGTTTCGAATATGCTGAATACACTACCCAGTTCACCAGTGGTGAAGCGATTCTGATGTACGATGGTACATGGAAATCCTCCGTATTCAAGGCAGGGCAATCCGGTGAAGGCTTGATTGGTAAGGTTGGCTTCTTCAATATTCCAGCTGTGGAAGGTGGAGTTGGCGATCAGACAGCATTGATGCGTGATGTGAATAACGGTTATGGCTTTTCTGCTTCTGCGGCTAAGGACGAACGGCAGCTGGCAGCAGTGAAGTCTTTCATCAAAAATATGTACAATGAGGAAATGCAGCTGCGTGGATTGGTTGAAGACGGTGTACTGCCGGCCATGAAGATTGATCAGGCAGTGTTAACTAAAAATATCACGGATGATCTAATGAGTGAAATTGTAGCTGTTCTGAATAACTCCGAGTCCTCATTCCCGGCCTTCGACTCTCTAGTACAGGCAGATGTCACTACGGAAATCAGCAATATTCAAATTCAAAAGCTGATCGGCGGTCAGACAACACCTGAGAAAATGGGCGAGGCTCTGCAAAAAATTCAAGAGGAAGCCAATGCAGCAGTCGAATAAGGTTCGGTGAACAGGATGTGCCCTGGTGCTTGCTCCAGGGTGCATTTTTATAAAAGTATAAGGCACAGAGCTCCTTGATTCTCATGCAATCGGAGGAAAATCATGAATAAATCACTCAAAAATCCGCTGGTGTTCACCTTGTTTATTTTACCTGCGTTAATTTTGTTTTTAGTGTTCTTCATTTATCCGATATTCAGCTCCCTTTACTACAGCCTTACCAGCTGGAACGGCGTTTCAGACACCGTAAAGTACACAGGAATGAGTAATTTTGAAAAAGCCCTGGGTGATGAGCGCTTCTGGGTATCTGTCAAAAACAACGGCTGGTTTATTTTGTTTTCTGTATTCATTCAGGTTCCCCTCATTATTCTGTTCTCCCTGCTAATTGCCAATGTCAAAAAGCTGAAGGGACTCTACAAGACGGCAGTCTTTATGCCTTCCATTATGTCTACGGCGGTTATTGGTATCCTGTGGGGGTTCATCTATGAGCCCAATATCGGGCTGTTCAACAAATTGCTGGGGGTTATCGGAATTGAACCATTATACTGGCTGTCGGATGAACGGTTCGCTATGCTGTCCATACTGATCACCAATGCTTGGCAGTGGACCGGATTCTACATTGTAATGGTGCTGGCAGCGATTCTATCCATTCCGGGAGAACTGGATGAGGCCGCGGCGATAGACGGTGCAACGGGCTTCCAGCGGGCTACACGCATAACATTGCCGTTAATCGTTCCGATCATTTCCGTTGTTATCATGCTATCCATTGCGGGGGCCATGAAGGCAGCGGATATCGTCATCGTTATGACGAAAGGCGGACCGGCAGGTTCAACCGAGGTAATGGCTACCTACATGATCAAATATGCCATCACTAACTTCAAATATGGGTACGGGAACGCCATAGCCGTTCTGATCTTTATGTTCACGCTTGTGGTTACAGCACTTTATCAGCTGCTGTTCGCCCGGCGTAATGAAAGGATTGAATACTAATGGCGCGAACCTTGAAAAAGAGCATACCTCATATCGCATTGCTGGGTTATCTTGTAGTTGTTTTGTTTCCGTTTCTGTTTGTATTATTCTCTTCGGTGAAGAAGGATAATAATGCCATAGCGCTGAATCCTTTTGGAATTCCAAAGGAGTTTGTGTTTAACAATTACGTCGAGGCTTGGGTGAATGCCAAGATCAGCACGTATTTTTTTAACAGCTTATACATTTCTATATTGTCATCTGTAGTATCTATTCTGCTGGCTTCCATGTTCGCCTTTGCGGTTACGCGGATGCGTCAGGGCAAGTGGAACCAAATCCTGTTCTCGCTGGTGCTGATAGGGATGCTGATTCCAAATAATGCGCTGATGCTGCCGATTTATACGATTGTACGCAAGCTCCATATTCTGAACACCCACTGGGCACTGATTATTCCTTATATCGCCAATGCGATTCCATTCACGATTATTATTTTGGCGGCGTTTATGCGCTCTTTGCCCAGTGAAATTGAGGAAGCTGCTGTTATGGACGGCTTGAAGGCCCCGGGTATCTTTGCTAGAATTATTGTACCTTTGACGGTTCCCGCCATGGTTACAGTATTCATTGTTAATTTCCTGGGAAATTGGAATGAGTTTTTGCTGGCCAACTATTTTCTTTCGAATGACGAGCTGCGCACACTTCCGGTGGGGATGGTCCAATTCCGTGATCAGTATCAGATGAACTATGCGCAGATGTCCGCAGGCATTGTCTACAGTGTGCTGCCGGTCGTAATTATTTACGCCATTTTGCAGGAGAAGATTATTGAAGGGGTTACAGCGGGCAGCGTAAAAGGATAATCTATTCACAGTCAGGGGCACTAGCCGATGAATTTGCGCTACAAGTTGTTTACGGCGTTTTTGGGCCTGATTATCATTCCTCTGTTTATTCTTGGCATGATTATGTTTTTTGTGACTTATAATTCAATTGAGAAGAAGTACAGCCAGCAATCCGAGTATTCGCTCAAAGCCATCAGCTACAGCATATCCAGTGTCTTCAAGGACATGGACAACGTCACTGATAACGGAATTGCCACCTCGGTATTTCATATGGCACTTAGTGCAGAGGACCCGTCCACACAGGATTTGACCGATGCCGAGCAGCTTAGTCTGAATGCCAGCCAGCGCAACTTCCGCAGTCTTTTGTACAATCATCCATCGATCAGCTATGCTTTTCTCTACAATTTTAACGGGAAAGGCAGCTCGGAGATTGTCTCGATCTTCAACAAGGAGAATTTCCGTACACTCCCCTATGACAAGTTCAAGGGAAGTGAGCTGTATCAGGAGGTCATGAAGCTGAACGGAGTGCCCAAATGGATTGCACCTCACGAATATCCGGAACTGACCGGAACGGAGCCTGTATTTACGCAGATCCGGCTGGTGAAGGAACTAAGCTTTTTTCAGAATATCGGTATTCTGGTGGTGCAGATCAAGAATTGGGAGTTCGAATCGATCTTCCGCAATCTCAAAATCGGGGATAGTGACCAGAAAGTTTCCTTTATGCTTGTGAACGATGATGGCATGATTCTGTTTGATCCGGACCGCAAGCTGGATGGCCAGGATTTCCATTCCTTTACAGCGAAGAACTTCGCTTTTCAAAAAGGCTTTCAAAGCTTCAGAACAGAGTTCGATGGGGAGAAAAGCATACTCTCGGTCTATCATCTTAAGGATTATCCCTGGAGTCTTGTCTCCATTACCTCCTGGGATTCTCTGTCCCGAGAAGTAACAGTGTTCGCCCGATGGTTTGTGGTTGTAATCTTCTTGTGCCTGCTGGGTGCAGTCATTTTTAATCTGTTTTTCATGAACCGGATTACGGGCGGTATTGCTGTTATAGTCCGGTTTATGCGGCGGGTAGAGGATGGAGATCTCACTACACGTGTGGAGGAGAAGGGCAGCGATGAAATGACACTGCTTGCGCGTGGCTTCAATGATCTGATGGATAAAATTAATAGTTTATTCAATAGGGTGCATGTGGAGCAGCATCGGAAAAATCAGGCTGAAATGCGGGTACTTCAGGCACAGATCAAGCCACATTTTCTGTTCAATACGCTGGAATCCATTAATGTGCTCGCTGTTCAGAATGAAGGCCGGAAGGTCAGTGAGATGGTCTACAGGCTGGCCAGTATCCTTCGCATCAGCATTCAGGACAGGGATGAAATTACACTGGATGAGGAAGTCACGCACCTGCGCAATTATTTGGATATTCAGAAATTCCGCTTTGAGGATATCTTCGATTATGAAATTGATATTCCCCAGGAGCTGTTAGGCTGTGGCGTCCTCAAGCTTACCCTGCAGCCGCTTGTCGAAAACAGCATCCAGCACGGGTTCGAAGGGATCGAATACAAGGGGATGGTTAGTGTAAAAGGCTGGGAAGAGCGGGGGAATCTGATTCTGCAGATTAAGGATAACGGAATTGGGATGAGTTCAGCCCAGCTCTCCTTGTTCCAGTATATGGTGAGTGAATCAGGAGAGGCTGCCGAATCCATCACCGGGAACAAGCCGGAGCATGGCATTCATCTGGAGCGGCGCGGGCTTGGTGTACGCAGTGTAGCTGACCGTATCCGTATTGAATATGGAGACAGATATGGGATATTTATCTGCGCAAGTCCGGGAGAAGGTACCATCATCCAATGCGTCATCCCAAAATACGGGCAGGGAGAAGATCATTATGCTAAAGGTATTATTGGTTGACGATGAAGCCCCTATACTTGGCAATCTGCGTCGTGTGCTGCCATGGCAGGAAATGGGGATGGAGATCACCGGCATGGCCCGCAGTGGAATGGAGGCGCTCCGCATTGCTGAGGAACAAGCCCCAGACCTTGTACTCTGCGACATCCGTATGCCCGTCATGGATGGATTAACGTTCATCGGCAAGCTGCGCGAGATGGGACTGGACAGCGAGGTTCTGCTGCTAAGCGGTTATCAGGAATTTGATTATGCGCGGGAAGCCATCCGGCTTGGGGTGAAGGAGTATATCTGCAAGCCGATTCATTATGAAGAGCTGGGCAACAAGGTGCGGGAAATGGGCACGCGAATCCGCAGCAAACAATACAAGGATAAGCTGTACAACAGTATTCCGCTGTTTCAGGAGCAACCTCCGGCAGAGGATTCTGCCAAAAAAACACCGGAACAGCTGATGAATCTAGCTGCCCAATATATTTCGGAGCGGCTGAATTATGATCTGGGTATTGAGGAAGTGGCGAATAAAATTGGCATCAGCAGCAGCTATTTTTGTCTTTTATTCAAGAACCGCTTTGCCATGACCTTTGTGGAGTATGTAACGCAACAGCGTATGGAAGCAGCTAAGTTCATGCTGGCAAGCAGTGACAAGAGCATTACTGCGATCAGCGCAGGTGTAGGTTATCAGGAGCGCCGTTATTTTACAAAAGTGTTCCAGAAACAGACAGGAATGACCCCCAAGGAATACCGGGACCAGCATCGAATGCCGGAGACTCGGTAAGCATAGGATTGATACACCTGAAGAGGCGACGACCTTGTCCACAAGGTTAGCGTCTCTTTTTTGTAGTGCAAAGTGAAGCCTGTTAGAATGACAATGGGGTTCTGGTGATAATAAATGGTAATAATTTTTAATCTTTTCTTTACATTTAATGAAACTTTTTAAGGACTCCTGCGTCTAATACTATGTTTTGTAAATGAACGTGGCAAAAATCACAGTCTCGTCCCTTACGGACGATTGCGTTTTTGCAGGGATTATAAGGATTGCAGAGAGAGATTTACTTTCCTTATATACTACTAATAGGAGCAGAAGGAGTCATACCATGAATTTGAAAAAAATTTCGTTAGTTGCAGTCCTGGCTATATCTCAGGTTGCAGCGGCAGTGCCGGCGTTTGCCGTCCCTGTAAGCACCACCACTACAACTGGAACAGTAGTTCAAGCAGCCGAGGCTACCCCTACTCCTGTGATGGCGCCAGAGCCTGCTGCTACTGACCCGCTGCCTCCGCTGGTTTCACCGGGGACAGCAACACCAACACCAACAGCGACACCATCAGCGATGCCTTCTGCATCAGCCATTCCTGCTGCAACGGTAGTGCCTTCAGCCACACCGGTACCCGCACAATCAGCAATACCTACAGCTACACCTGGCACGATCACACCAAGTGGGACTACAGGGGGACAAATTATCCCGACTGCTGGAGCGAACCAACTCATACTTATGATGAACAGTAATAAAATGTATAAGAATGGCACCCCGTATTTGGCTAATCAGCCAATGGCAGTTAAGTATGGCGTATCCTATGTATCGATTCGTGCCATGGTGGAAATGGTTGGCGTAAAATATACCTATGATACAAAAACAAAGGAAGTTATTGTAACCAAAGGCGACAGCATCATGCGTTTTAAAACAGACAGCAAGATCTATACGGTAAATGGCAACAAGGTGCCTATGAAAGGTCCTGCCTACCAGTTCAAGGGAACATTCATGATTCCTTTGACCTCGATTACAGGTGCTCTATCCATCCCTTATAGTGTTGATAACGTGGGGAAACGTGTCATTCTATCACTGAACATGAAGCCTACGGCTTCTTTTACTGTACAGCCGACTGTAATTTATGCCGGACAAACGACTGTGAATTATGTAACCAAGAATTCATCGCCCAATGGCACTGCAATTGTAACTGAACAGTGGGGCGGCAACAAAATGGATATTTATGATCAGCCGGGATTTTATACGGTAACCTATTCGGTAACGGACGCTTCCGGACAGACAAGTGATCCTTATTCAGTGACCTTTCAAGTCCTCCAGCCGAACCAGCCGCCTGTTGCCAATTTCACTTCCGATAAAGAGGAATACAAAATGGGTGAGCCGGTGACCCTTACCGACCTGAGTTATGATCCTGAAGGTGAAGAACTGACGGTTGAGTGGACGAACCGCGCACTGGCCTTTTTTAATCCGGGACCTGTTTCGATCCAGCTCAAAGTAACTGACAAACACGGACTGAGCAGTACGTTCGAGAAAACCATTAATATTACAAGTGAGCAGTTGTATACCCAGGATGAAGTAGCCAAATTGTTCACAGTTCCTGGTGATATTATCTCGATGGACGGCGGTTCGATTCCAGGATTGCCAAACCTGCAGTACAATTTGTCTTCCGAGGGATATAAGCTGATTCGCAGCAACAGCCCGGAAACGGTCAATTCGGAGGGTGTGCTGTACCGCGAAACATCGGTTGGATTAACCCGTTTCCTGGTTCACCACATGAACAATATGTCCACTAGACAGAAGCTGTATGTAATCGCAACGAACAACAACTTGTACCCAACTACAATTACTACCCAATATTTGGGAATTGCGGGTCCGGCCACATCACCGGAATACACAGGTAAAATTTCGATCCAAAAGTATTACCAATCCATGCTTAACAACTCAAGTTATGGAACGATTACTCTTCAACCGGGGCAAAGTATGCCTATCATGACGGATATCAGTAAAGTCGCCATGAAACCTGGTGAAGTGCTCTCACTAAGTGCTGACCTGTCCAGTGATTTGGCAGTGCAGTATAACGTTGTAATGGTTGAGCAGACTAAAGATCCGGTAGCATTGTTGCCAACTCTGCCCCTTCTGGACCGTGATGGTGTACACAACCGGGGAACCTACGATGAGTCTACACGTATAATCAGTGTCTTTGATGAGGTTGGAGCCACACAGTCGAAGCTTGTGCTTGGTGATAACAGCAAAGACCTGAATCTGGTCGGTGTTGATCCGATGAGCGGAACAGCCGCTTCGAACTCAGGCAACTTCGGGGTTCTATACAAAATCAGACTCGAGAGTGTCGCCAAGAATACACTGATTACATTCAATCCGCGCGGAGGCAATTATCTGGGGTCTATAATGGTCAACGGATCGATTATTAATCTGCCGAACAAAGGGAACTTATCCAGCTCCGACATGAACGCTGTGCTCTATCGATCCGGCGAATATACAGGTCCGGTGGATATCGTATTCTCGGTGGCTTCCGGCAGCAATCTTCCGGTAAACCTGGTCTTTACACCCATTCTGGCCAAAAAATAAATCGGGCAGTTTCGTCAAAAGGCCTGTCAGCATTCCCTTATGGGAACGGCTGACAGGCCTTTTGCTGCAGGAGCCGCGAGGCTTTATTGACGGGGCTTTTGTTTTGGGGCATTATTAAGAGAGTGCAAAACAAAGAACATGTTATGGGAGATGAGCAAATGCTGTCGACAGATCAAATACTGGAAGCCATGTCGGGGCAGGGACTGCGAATCACCGATCAGCGTAAAACGCTTGCCAAGCTATTCGGCGAGAATACGGGATATTTATCCGCGAAGGATGTATATGAGCATATGGGCCGTAAATACAGCGGGCTCAGCTTCGATACGGTGTACCGCAATCTGCGGATCATGGAGGAGCTTGGGGTACTGGAGCAGGTGGTGTTTGAGGAGGGTGTCAAGTTCAAGGGCAGCTGCAATCAGGATCATCACCATCACCATATGATTTGCCTTCAATGCATGAAGACTTACCCGATCAATTTCTGCCCGATGAATCTAACGGATACACCTGACCAATTCCGGGTGGTCAAGCATAAATTTGAGGTGTTCGGATACTGCAAGGATTGTGAACAGAACCGTGAAGAAGAGATTGCCCTTGCGGCTCATGGCAAAGAAGGCCGCTGACATGGATATAGGACGCAAGACGATCCAGGCACCAATCCGTGTGTACCGCAAGTTCATCTCACCGATCAAACCGGCAACCTGCCGCTTCTATCCTACCTGCTCAGCCTATGCATTGGAAGCTATTGAAGTCCATGGTCCGGTGAAGGGCTCGTGGCTGGCAGCTAAGCGGATTGCCAGATGTCATCCCTTCCATCCGGGAGGACTTGATCCTGTGCCTCCACGGGAAGAACGCCCCACCGGGGGGAGAATCGGCAAAGGCAACTTGACATAGTGGCCCGGCATGGGTATATTTTGGATAATACGATGAATTCCAAGGAACGGATAAGTAAATCGGGACAACCATGACAGAGAGCCGGGAATGTGATGAAAGCCGGTATGGTGAGAAGGTTGAAGATGGTCCGGGAGGAACTGTGGGCGAGCGGCAGGCCGTGTTAGAAGGCTGCGTTAGGTCACGGCGTGTTCCAGCGTTAATGGACAGTTCCCACTTCGGGAACTGGCGAAGCCTGTGCTCTGCAAGGAGCCGGGGAATTTTGGGTGGTATCGCGTGAGTAATCCTCTCGCCCCATATTGGGGCGGGAGTTTTTTGTGTTTGAAATATAAGGATTTATATGTTTTACGATATAAATTCTTATATTTCTCACTGAAGCGGATCCCGTCCTGAATAGGACGGCAAAGCCGTTTCCACTTGCCAAGACGAAAGGATGACAAGAAATGAGCGACAAGAAAACATTTTATCTGACAACCCCGATCTATTATCCGAGTGACAAGCTGCATATCGGTCATGCATATTCGACAGTGGCCGGAGATGCAATGGCGCGCTACAAGCGGCTGCGCGGCTATGCGGTACGTTACCTGACCGGTACGGATGAGCATGGACAGAAGATTGAAGAGAAGGCTGCAAAGGCCGGCAAGACACCTCAGGAGTTCGTTGACGGGATCGTTGCTGGCATCAAAGACCTGTGGCGCAAGCTAGACATCTCGAATGATGATTTCATCCGTACAACTGAAGAGCGCCATAAAAAAGTGGTGGCGGATATTTTTGACCGGCTGCTGAAGCAGGGTGATATTTACAAAGGGGAATACGAGGGCTGGTACTGCATCTCGGACGAGACTTTTTACACTGAGACTCAACTGGTGGATATCGAGCGTGATGCGGAAGGAAATATCACTGGAGGCAAAAGTCCGGACAGCGGACATCCCGTCGAATTGGTCAAGGAAGAAAGTTATTTCTTCCGGATGAGTAAATATGTGGACCGGTTGTTGCAGTATTACGAGGAAAACCCGGATTTTATTCAGCCAGAATCGCGCAAGAATGAGATGATCAACAATTTTATCAAGCCTGGTCTGGAGGATCTTGCCGTATCACGTACCACTTTTGATTGGGGCGTTAAGGTCAAAGGCGACGAAAAGCATGTGGTCTATGTATGGATAGATGCGCTTACGAATTATATAACAGCTCTGGGATATGGCTCCGAGGACCGCAGTTTGTATGATCAATTCTGGCCGGCGGATGTTCATATCATGAGTAAGGAAATTGTGCGTTTCCATACGATCTATTGGCCAATCATTCTGATGGCGCTCGGCGAGCCGCTGCCGAAAAAGGTATTTGCGCATGGCTGGCTGCTGATGAAGGATGGTAAAATGTCCAAATCCAAGGGCAATGTGGTGGACCCTGTGACGCTGATCGACCGCTACGGTCTGGACGCACTGCGCTACTACCTGCTGCGTGAGGTTCCGTTCGGATCGGATGGCACGTTTACTCCAGAGAGCTTCGTCGACCGCGTCAATTATGACCTGGCGAATGACCTTGGCAACCTGCTGAACCGCACGGGAGCAATGGTGGAGAAGTATTTCGCTGGTGTGCTTCCAGCCTATGCAGGCAATGTGACGGCGTTTGACAGTGAGCTTGAGACTGCAGCCCGGAGCACTTATGCCAAAGTGGAAGAAGCTATGGAAAAAATGGAGTTTTCCGTGGCGCTTACAGCCATTGGGGCGTTCATCAGCCGGACGAATAAATACATCGACGAGACCCAGCCCTGGGTGCTCGCGAAGGATGAGAGCAGAAACGGCGAGCTGGCTTCCGTGATGAGACATCTAGTGGAAGGACTGCGCACAGCTTCGATCCTGCTGCAGCCGTTCCTGACAGAAGCACCGGCCAAGATCTGGCAGCAGCTAGGCATTGAGAAGGGTGAGCTGACCACCTGGGACAGCGGCAAATCCTTTGGCCTCATTCCAGCCGGAACCAAGCTGGCCAAGGGTGATCCCATCTTCCCGCGTCTGGATGTGGCACAGGAAGTGGCCTACATCGCCGAGGCGATGGGCTCAGGCAAACCGGCAGAAGCAGAAGCTGCCCCTGTTGCTGATGCGGGAGCTGTTTCAGCTGTAGCGGATGAGCCGGAAGAGGAGCACAAGGAAGAAATCGGTATTGATGATTTCGCCAAAGCTGAACTGCGTGTGGCCCAGGTTATTGCCGCTGAGCCGGTTAAGAAGGCGGACAAACTTCTGAAGCTGCAACTGGATCTAGGGTATGAGCAGCGACAGGTCGTCTCCGGCATTGCCAAGTTCTATACACCGGAGGAACTGGTGGGACGCAAGGTAATCTGTATCGTTAACCTGAAGCCGGTGAAGCTGCGGGGTGAGCTGTCTCAAGGCATGATCCTGGCAGCCTCCAAGGGCGATCAGCTGACCATTGCTACAGTACCGGACAGTATGCCGAACGGCGCAATTGTGAAATAGGCTGAACTGATCCAGCCTGAATTCATAGTTTGAGGTAAGGAACACCTGCCGCGGGTACCGGCAGGTGTTCCTTTTTTGTGGATATGATCGTAGTGAACTTATTGACTTATCGTAACGATTACTATTATAATTCAAATAGTAAAATTTACGATTTGAGGAGTCGATCAATCAAATGTTATTCAAGAGCCTGCACAGGGGCGTGCTGCTTACGCTGACTTTGCTGGTATTTTTGCTGCTTGCAGCTTGTGGTCCGAAGAGCAGCGGAAGTATCGTCAAAGGTAAAGTGAATGTGATTACTACTTTTTATCCCATATATGAATTTGCCAGTGAGATTGGCGGGGATGATATTAATGCCATCAACCTGCTGCCAGTGGGCGTAGAGCCGCATGATTGGACACCGCGCAGCCAGGATATTATCAATACCTCCAAAGCTCAGCTCTTCCTGTATAATGGTGCCGGGCTGGAAGGCTGGGTGCCAAATTTCCTCAAGAGTCTGGATAGTGACAGCAAGGTCCAAGCAACCCAGGTCAGCAAGGGTGTTGATTATATTATGTCCGATGAGGAAGACGGGCATGATCATGGAGGAGAAGGTGAAGCAGGGGGAGAAGTAAGTACGGATACTCTGCATACTGACCCTCATACTTGGGTAAGTCCGAAGTCAGCGCTGATTATGGCTAAGAATATAAAAGAAAGTCTTCAGTCCGTGGACCCCTCACATAAGGATGGTTATGAAGAACGTTATAACAAGCTTGCCGAACGTTTAGAGACGCTGGATCGTAAATTCACCTTGGAGCTGACGAAGCTGCCCAATCATGAGATTGTGGTTTCCCATCAGGCCTTTGCTTATCTGGCCCGTGACTACGGTTTGACACAGCATGCCATAATGGGGCTGTCGGCTGATGCAGAGCCGCGAAGTCAGGACTTGCTTAAGCTTGCTGATTTGGTGAAGAAGAAGGGCATCCGCTACATTTTTTTCGAGGAGCTGGTGTCTGACAAACTGGCGAAAACCCTCGCAGGGGAAGCCGGGGTATCCACGATGGTGCTCAATCCGGTTGAGGGACTGACAGAGGCGCAAGAGAAGAATGGGGACAACTACTTTACATTGATGGAGAAAAATTTGCAAAATCTCATTCTGGCCTTACAATAAAAAGGAAAGTATAAGTGAAAGGCGGTACTCACATGCAATCGGTATCCCTGGACTGCCATCAGCATATGATCGAAATACAGGATTTATCCTTTTCCTATGGAGAGCAGAAGGTAATTACAGACCTCAATTATACCGTGAAGGAACGGGATTTCCTGGGCATTATTGGTTCGAACGGCGCCGGTAAAACCACGCTTCTGAAAATGATTGTCGGCCTACTCCCTGCAACAAGCGGTGAAATTAAGTTGTTCGGACAGCCGGTCAGAAAATTCAAGGATTGGGAACGGATCGGCTATGTGCCGCAGAAGAATGCATTCAATCCTCTGTTCCCTGCGACGGTGCGGGAGGTTGTGTTGTCCGGACTATATAATAACAAAAACCTGATCCGCAGAATATCCAAGGCGCAGCAGCAGAAATGCGACGATGCGCTGGAAGTGATGCGGATCCAGGACATCGCGGAGAAAAGAGTCGGTCAGTTGTCCGGCGGCCAGCAGCAGCGCGTCTTTTTGGCCCGGGCGCTGATCAATCATCCCGATCTGCTGATTCTGGACGAACCTACGGTCGGCATTGACGCCGAAACTCAGGCCGGATTCTTCGAATTGATTATGCATATGCATGCGCATCACCACATGACATTCCTGATGGTGTCGCATGACATAGACATGATCAAGAATTATCTGGGTAAGGATCCTGTGCAAAAAAACGGCAAAATCAATTTCTACTGCCGTCACTCTCATGACGCACAGGATTGCGCAGTAGATAACCTGCAGCATACACTTTCCTAGACTGCTGCTTTGCCCAGGTCGTCCATAGTACAACATAGGACGACCTGGTCTTTGCTCTAGTCTTTTGGATTTACGTTCTTAATCTTTAATTCAAATCTTTAAGCTCTAATCTTTAAGCTCTAATCTTTAAGCTCTAATCTTTAAGCTCTATCTTTAAGCTCTAATCTTTAGTCTTTACTCGGACCTAGATCCCGTATGGGTATAGCGTGTCCCGTTCAGGGACGAAAAGCGATCCTTCCTCTCACGTCCTAAGCACCATCTATGTGTTCACTTACGCCAGTTGCACTTAGCCGGGTGTCCAGAGGGCAGAGCCCTTGGGGCCCTCCCTTGGAAGGGAGGGTTTGGGAGGGATCGAAAAGGGGTTTGAACTCGCTTTTTGAAATAAAGATTCGCTAAGTATTTGATACTCAGAGGAGATACTTATCTTGGACATTCTATTCAGTGATTTTTTTCAGCGGGCGCTTGCAGGCGGGCTCATGATTGGCATTACCGCCCCGCTCATTGGTGTGTTTCTGGTGCTGCGCCGCTTGTCCATGATCGGTGATACACTGGCACATGTGACGATCGCAGGGGTAGCGCTCGGGTTCTTGACAGGTTTCTACCCGCTGGGGGCGGGGCTGATCTTTGCGGTAATGGCGGCATTCGCCATCGAGAAGCTGCGCAAAGCATACAAAAGCTACGCCGAGCTATCGATCGCCATCATTATGTCAGGCGGTGTAGCGTTGGCTTCGCTTTTTTTCACCTTGGGCAAAGGGTATAATGCGGATGTGATGAGCTACTTGTTCGGCAGCATTTATACACTCGATAACACCGATCTCGTAGTAGTGGGTATTGTGACCGTTGCGGTTGTGGTTGTGGTGACCCTGTTCTTCAAAGAATTTTTCCTGCTTAGCTTTGAAGAGGATGCGGCCAGCGTGAGCGGCCTGCCTGTAAAGCTGCTTAATATGTTGATTACAGTTCTAACAGCGCTTGTCATCAGTACAGCTATCAAAATTGTCGGCTCATTGCTGGTGTCGGCCCTGCTGACCATTCCCGTGGCAATCAGCCTATTGCTCTCGCGGAGCTTCAAGTCCTCGGTCATGCTGTCGGTTGTCATTGCTGAAATTGCGGTTGTGGGAGGGCTGGTGGTTGCGGGTATTTGGAATCTTGCACCTGGTGCGACGATTGTCCTGCTGCTGATCGCGCTGCTGACCCTGACCCTGATCGGTAAAAAAGGGCTGCCGGCGTAAAATAGCCTGTGGGAGTATCCGTTCATACGAAGTGACCCCTAACCCGGAAGGAGAGAAGCCACTTTGTCCAACCTGAATGCCGGAATTGCTTTTGCCGCTGGGGTTGCGTCGTTTATATCTCCATGCTGTCTGCCGCTATACCCGTCATATCTGTCCTATATCACCGGTTTGTCCGTTCAGGAATTAAAAGCAGGCAGCAATACCCGAAAGGCCAGGTTTCGCACCTTAAGCCATACATTGGCTTTTATTCTTGGGTTGTCTGCGGTTTTCTATACGATCGGTTTTGGAGCCGGTTTATTTGGAGAAGTATTTCAGGAACAACGCGACCTGATCCGTCAATTATCGGCTATTCTTGTGATATTGATGGGGCTGTTCCTATTAGGCATCTTTCAGCCGAAGTTTCTCCTAAGGGAACATAAACTCAATATGAAGTGGAAACCTGCAGGATATTTAGGTTCATTCATTCTGGGAATTGGCTTCTCGGCAGGCTGGTCTCCGTGCATTGGGCCGATCCTCACGCCGATCATTGCGCTTTCAGCCAGCGATCAGGGGGCCTGGTTTACGCTGATTACTGCCTATTGCATCGGGTTTGCGCTTCCTTTCTTTGTACTGGCCTTCTTCCTCGGGGGAGCCCGGCGGATTCTTAAATATTCCAATCTGCTTATGAAGGCAGGCGGTGGACTCATGATTTTCATGGGACTATTGCTGTTCACAGATCAGATGTTCCGCATCACCATATGGCTGCAAGGAATCACACCTGACTGGTTAAAATTTTAGGTGAAATAATCGATCCCCGCTTCCGGAAAATGTTCAAAAATCCGCTCTGTGATAAATTCCCGCAGGGCGGTTTGCTGTTCATCGGGATAAACGTATTTATACTGGCCCCAGCGGCCCCATTTCTTTTTGCGTTTCTCGATGTCCATTTCCAGTTTCGATTTCGGATAACGCTTCTCGATGACGGTCTTGGCCGTCTTGGTGAACCGGTGCTGAATCATCTCAAAAGTGAGGCCTTTGCCCGTCTCCGGCGGCAGCGTCTTAGCCAGCTTCTCAAGCAGTTCGGCATAGCCTTCCTGCCAGCCCTCATGCCAAATGATCGGAGCGATGATGAAGCCAAGCGGATACCCTGCACGGGCGATTTTTCCGGCAGCTTCAATCCGTTCCTCGAAGCGTGAGGTCGCCGGCTCAAAATTTTTAATTACATAATCAGCGTTTACGCTGAACCGGACCCGGGTATGTCCGTTATGCTTCAAATGGAGCAGCGGCTCGACATGCTGGTATTTGGTAACAAAACGCAATCTTCCCAGCGGCTCTTCTGCCATGTAGTTAATTAGTTCTGCAAGAGAACCTGTGATATGCTCAAGCCCCAGTGGGTCAGAGGTACATGCTGCTTCAAAAGAAGTAATCTCTGGAGCGCGCTCCTCAATATACTTTTTGGCAGCGCCGATGATATCCTCTGTATTTACATAGACACGGATATACGGCTTGGCACCCAGCGTTGTCTGCAGGTAGCAGTAATGACAATGCCCCATACAACCGGTGGCAATAGGAATTGCATAGTCGGCAGAGGGCTTGGACTGGTCGAAGGTTAAGGTTTTGCGGATGCCCACTACGAGGGTCCGTTTGGCAATTTTATATTGCTCGACCTCCGAATCTCCCGGAAGATTCGTGATCCGGTTGTGTGAGGTAGTCATGCGGTATGGGATATTCTGTGATTTGACCCATTCCATAATCCGCGCGCCTTTGGGGAACTTTAGTGCCTCCGGCTCAAAAAAAACAAGTTCTGGAATAAACAGTCCGGTGGGCTTTCTTGGTTTCTTGGCGGAAGGGTGTTCAGGCACTGCTAAAGTCATGAATTCACGCTCCTTATGAATGAGGATATGGTTATTGTGCCGAACAAAGGCCTGCGGAAACCGTGGTAAACATCGCTAATGGATGCGGGAACTGTGTCGCAGGACTTGCCAAGGAGCGGCAGAAACATGTATCATTGTTAGAGCAAGGTTGGCCCCCGCGCCACGCTCATTATAGAAAAGAGGTAAAGTTTAATGCCAACACCCAGCATGGAGGATTATTTGGAGCGCATATACAAGCTCATCGACGAGAAGGGTTATGCGCGGGTCTCGGATATTGCCGAGGGACTGGAAGTACACCCCTCCTCTGTGACCAAGATGATCCAAAAACTGGATAAGGACGAATATCTCATCTATGAGAAATATCGTGGGCTTGTCCTAACAAGCAAAGGGAAAAAAGTGGGAAAACGTCTCGTTGACCGTCACCAGCTGCTGGAGGAATTTCTCGGCCTCATCGGAGTGCAGCAGGAGCATATTTATAAGGATGTCGAAGGAATCGAGCATCATTTGAGCTGGGACTCCATTACGCGTATTGAGACGCTAGTGGAGTATTTTCGCCGTGATGAAGCGCGCCTGCAGACCTTATACGATATTCATCTTGAACTCGTCAGCGACTCATAAATGATGCAGTTTTTGTATGTATACCGCAACCTTTCCAGTTTTTTTACGTCATAACGGGTAACGTTCTTTTTTTGTTTTCAGGACTCCGTTTGACAAGTGAAACGGCCGTCTCCCTTTAACAAGGACGAGAGGGCCGTTTTCTTTTGTTTATACCACAATCTTATATTATACCGGGGAGGAAATATGAACTACCGTAAATGGATGCTAGGAGTGTTAGTGTTGTTGTTGTGCCTGCCTATAGGGATGACCGGCGTTAGAGCAGCGGCTCTGCAAATCACGATTGAGCTGGATGGCGAGACGCTAAGTCCTGATGTGCCGCCTTATATTACATCATCGAATGTAACTATGGTTCCTGCAGGTGTAGTCAGCAAGGGGCTGGGTGCAGCAGTAGAATGGGATCAGAACACCAGGACGGCGACGATCAGCAAAGGGGAGAACGTACTTAAACTGACCAGCGGCTTAAAGACTGCACTTGTCAATGATAACGCAGTAGGCCTGGATACCTCGGTACAAATTGTGCAAGGACGGGTGATGGTTCCTCTGCGCTTCGTGAGTGAACAGCTTGGGCTGCAGGTGGTATGGAATCAGGCAGCTAAACATATCGCGCTATATTCTAACGCCGAGATTGGCGGACCCTCCACACCGTCAGTGCCTGCAGTGCCAACGCCAAACGTACCAACACCGGCCGTGCCGAAACCGACGGTACCACCAACACCGACGGTTCCTTCAATTCCTGGGGCGAAGACGTCCAAAGAAATGAAGGGTGCCTGGATCTCCACAGTGTTCAATCTGGACTGGCCGTCTACATCTTCAGCAGGCAATGAGACCAAGCAGAAGAAGGAATTCGACACTTTGCTGGACAAGCTGCAAAGTGCCGGATTTAACGCTGTATTCGTACAGGTCAGACCCTCTGGCGACAGCCTGTATCCTTCTGTGCTCGTTCCCTGGTCCAAGGTGCTGACTGGGACGCAGGGTAAGAATCCGGGTTATGATCCACTGGAATATATGGTCAGTGCCACCCACAACCGAGGCATGCAGTTCCATGCCTGGTTCAATCCGTTCCGTGCGACTACAGATGCCAGCACGTCAGGCCTGGCCAGTAATCATGTGGCGAAAGCCCATCCGGAGTGGGTCGTCTCAGCAGAGAACAAGCTCTACATCAATCCAGGTATTCCTGAAGCGCGTCAGCATATCATCGATACCGTAATGGAAGTGGTAAAAGGATATGACATTGATGGCGTTCATCTGGATGATTATTTTTATCCATCCGGTGTATCTTTTGCCGACGACGAGGCATTCAAGGCCTATAATCCCAAAGCGATCAGCTCCAAAGGGGATTGGCGAAGGGATAATATCAACGATTTCATCAGCCGGCTGGGTCAAGCGATTCATGGAGTGAAGTCCAATGTCTCTTTTGGTGTCAGCCCGTTTGGGGTCTGGCGCAACAAGAAAGCCGACAGTACCGGTTCCGACACCACGGCAGGTGTATCTGCTTATGATGACATGTATGCAGATACGCGGACCTGGATACGCAGCGGCTGGATCGACTATATTGCACCGCAAATTTATTGGAGCCTGTCCTTCAGTGCCGCCCGTTATGATAAGCTGGTGGACTGGTGGGTGAATGAGGTGAAGGGTACGGGAGTCAAGCTGTACATAGGACAGGCCACCTACAAAGTAGGAACCGATAAAAGTGCCGAATGGCAAAGCGGAGAACAGATTATCAACCAGCTGAAATATAATGAGAAATATGATGAGGTAGCCGGCAGCATTATGTTCAGAGCGAATGATATTGTGACCCGTGATCCATTTGGATTAGCCAGTTTACTGACCTTTTATTTCAAGTCATGAAAATTCCCCCGTGCTCATAGATAAGCTATAGGATCTATGGAACGGGGGATTGCTATCTATGGAGATCAATGCCGTGTTTGAAGGCGGGGGTGTCAAAGGGATCTCGCTCGCAGGAGCAGTTCAGGCTTCAGAGCAGGCGGGGGCGGTGTTTAAGCGGGTGGCGGGAACCTCTTCAGGCTCCATCATCGCCGCGCTGCTTGCGGCAGGTTATGACGGAGAGGCGATGAGCCGGATCATTAAGGGAACAAGCTTTTCCTCTTTTCTGAAACGGGGGGCGCTCTACAATACGGCTTATGTGGGCCCTGCAGTGCGCGTGTTGATCAAAAAAGGGCTGTATTCCGGAGAGGCACTGGAGTCGTGGATACGGGGGATTCTGAAGGAAAGGGGGCTTGTCACCTTTGGGGATTTGCCCCGAGGCAAGTTATCCATTATCGCTTCCGATATTACGAATGGGCGTCTTATTGTACTGCCTGATGACTTGGAGCAGTATGGTATATCACCGGAAGGCTTCGAGGTATCCAAAGCTGTGCGGATGAGCTGCAGTATTCCGTATTTTTTTGATCCGGTGAGGCTGAGGCTGAGCGGAGAGGCAGCCAAGGGTAAGCCATTTGCCGACCAATTTGTCTATATGGTGGACGGGGGCCTGCTCAGTAACTTTCCGCTGTGGCTGTTCGATGAGAAAGAAGAAGGCTTCAAGAGCCCTGGACGCAGAGTTCCAACCGTAGGCTATCAGCTGATCGGCAGAACAGAACCGCAGCCCCATCGGATTACGGGACCTTTCAGCATGCTGCAGGCGATGGTAGGCACCATGTTATCCGCCCATGATGAACGATACATTGAAACTGAGAAATTTGTGCGTACGGTCAAAATCCCCACCTTGGGCATCTCGATGACTCAATTTAATATCTCAACAGAGAAAAGTGACGAGCTTTATACCGCAGGGTACAAGGCTGGGGAGGATTTTTTCAAAAATTGGCGGCCGATTCCGAAGCCAACGATTTTCTAATAGGCTTATTAGTATAAAAAAAGGCCTTTCCACATTAGCTGTAACGTGGAAAGGCCTTTTGAAATCTATCTTTTAGAGGACAGCGAAGCTTCTAATGATATTTGGGAAGCTGCTCGTCGTTCTTCCCCTTGCTGCCTTCAATCACCTGAAACGGATAGGTCTTGCGTTTCCCCGTTGTAACTGGCTGCGTCTTGCGAAGACCGGCGACCTTGGCCATGGTTTTTTGCGAAGGTTTTACTTTGGTTTTGGATCTGCCAGAACCCTGTCCATAGCCCGTCTTAGCTGACCGGTAAGCATAAAACACAATCCCTAAAAGCAGTAACGGTATAATCAAAGACGTCAGTGCCCGGAACCCAAACATCATAAACTGTGATACTAGACCCAATACCGCAAGTGATACTGTTATCCAAAAAATCAAAGCATGTTTGATCATAGACCACTCATCCTTTCGCAGGATCCAAAATTCCGCCTGACACACTTGCTTCCGAATAAGCCCCTGCTTCGATTGCGGCATCCAGCTCCCGCATCCGGTTGAACGAGGCGATGGAGACCTCTACCATTTCATCTTTGGGTTCTTTGGTAGTGAGCAACTGCAGCCACAGTCCGGGATAGCCCAGGTACTTCAGTCCCGGAATATCTCTCACGGCATTGGTTCCTTTCAGAACCTCAAAGGAGATGCCGATTACGACCGGCAGCAGTACAATACGCTGCACTACACGTTCCACCAGGCTATCCCAAGGGAACACCGAGTAGATGATGACACCCAGGATGATCGTCAGCATCATGAAGCTGCTTCCGCAGCGGTAATGCAGACGACTGTATTTCTGGACATTCGCTACAGTGAGCTCTTCACCGGCTTCAAAAGCGCTGATGACCTTGTGCTCGGCACCATGGTACTGGAACAACCGCTTGACCACAGGAGTCTGGGAAATAGCCCAGAGATAGACGAGCAATAGAATCAGCTTAATTCCGCCTTCTACGAGGTTGTGCAGAATGTAGTTATCAAATGCATCCTTAAACAAAAAAGTTTCTACAAAGACAGGAACAAGGGTGAAGATCAGCTTGCCGAAGAGGAATGATAAAATACCCATAACTGCTACGCCAAAAATCATCCCCAGGCTCCAGCCCTCTTCCTTCTTCTTGGCTTTCTCCTGCTGTTTGGCTAGATCTTCAGGCTCTGCAGAATCCTCTGCATAGGATTCTGCAGAGTAATTCAAGTGTTTGGAGCCTTTGGCGCTGGAATCTATAATACTGACAAGGCCGCGGAGAAGCGGAATCTTGCGCAGCTTGACAACCCAGCTCTTATCGCTTCTCGGCACCTCCAAAAATGTGATTTCCTGATTCTTCCTTCTTACGGCTGTTACGTTAATATGCTTGCCGCCGAACATAACGCCTTCAATGACGGCCTGCCCGCCGTAACTTGGAGTTTCTTGGGACAACCAATTCACCTTCCCGTGTATTAATGTGATTTATATAATACATTGTAACTAATTTATGCTGACATTGCTAGTTGGATTGCCTTTTGCTGTACATACTAGGAACAGGGAGCAGAGAGACAGCAAAAGCATTCCATCCATTGAAAGTGAGGTAGCAGAATGAGCAAACCCTATACACAAAAATCGGAGCATACCAACCTATGGACTTTCTCCTTGGAACTGGGTTATTTCGCCGGACTGATCTGGGGAGGAGCGCGCTGGCTGATGTATGCCATGCATTTTACAAAAGTGCTCCCCGGATTTTTGGCCGAGCCTTTTTTTAAACATGATTTTTTGAAGACTTCGGCGGGACATCTTATAGGATATCTATTTTTTATTGCCAGTTCGGTTATAGCGACCTTGCTCTATGTACTGCTCTTCCGCAAGCTGAAGGGGCCGTGGCCAGGAATGATATACGGGGTGCTGTGGTGGTCGGTGATCTTCCTTGCCGGATCATGGCTGTTCCTCCAACAGCGGCCATTTCGGCTGCCGTGGAACTCCGTAATCAGTGAGTTCTGCATCTTTTTACTCTGGGGATTATTTATTGGATATACGGCGGCAATCGAGTATACGGATGAACGAAAACGTGAACAGCAGACAAAGCTTGCCTGAACGCCCGAAAAAACTTCTCAAGGGCATGACCCTATGTTAAAATACAATGTGGCTATTTCGAGAGGAGAATGAAAATGGGCAACAAGCGTGTCTCCAAGCTGCGGAAGGTTTTGCAGGAACAGGGATTGGATGCAATCTTAATAACCAGCGGCATTAACCGCCGCTATTTGAGCGGATTCACCGGTTCTTCCGGTTATGTTCTGGTTACTGGCGATGACAGCTATCTGCTGACAGACTTCAGGTATATGACGCAGGCGGCGGAACAGGTAACAGGCATGAAGATTGTTCAGCATGGTTCGAAGTTTATTGACACTGTCCGCGAGCTGCTGCAGGGTGCGGATGTCCGTATCGGCTTCGAGCAGGATGATGTGACTTTCAGTGCCTATACAGCTTATGCGGCTGCATTGCAGCCGGCGGTGCTGGTGCCGGTCTCCAAGGCTGTAGAGAATCTGCGGGCGTTCAAGGATGAAGACGAACTGGCGGTTATGCAGCGTGCGGCCGATCTGGCGGATGCTACGTTCAGCCACATCCTGAATGTGATCAAGCCCGGCATGACTGAACGTGACGTGGATCTTGAAATGGAATTCTACATGCGCACCCACGGCGCAACCTGTTCTTCGTTCGATACGATTGTCGCTTCCGGTGAACGGTCGGCGATGCCGCATGGTGTGGCAAGCAGCAAGGTCATTCAGAACAATGAATTCGTAACCTTCGATTTCGGTGCACTGCTGGACGGCTACTGCTCGGACGTAACTCGTACCATAGCTTTGGGTTCTCCGGACCCCAAGCTGAAAGAAATTTACGATATTGTGCTTGAAGCTCAGCTCCATACGCTGGCAAATATCAAGCCGGGAATGACCGGACGGGAGTGCGATGCGTTGGCGCGTGATATTATCACCCGCTATGGCTATGGGGAATATTTCGGACACAGCACAGGGCATGGTTTGGGTATGGAGGTTCATGAATACCCTCGGTTGTCCAAGCTGGCTGATGAAATTATGCAACCGGGCATGGTCGTTACTGTGGAGCCGGGCATTTACTTGTCCGGACTTGGCGGTGTGCGGATCGAAGATGATATCGTAATCACCGAGAGCGGTATTTCGCTGCTGACTCATTCTTCAAAGGATTATTTGGTACTGTAAGACTGCTTTAATCAGGTAAATTATTGATTCCAGGAGGGATTTTTAGTGATTTCAGTTAACGATTTCAAAACAGGCTTGACCGTAGAAGTAGAGGGTGATATTTTTACTGTCATCGATTTCCAGCATGTGAAGCCAGGTAAAGGTGCCGCATTCGTGCGCTCCAAGCTTAAGAACCTGCGCAACGGCAACACCGTTGAGCGTACCTTCCGTGCAGGTGAAACCATTGGCCGCGCCATCATCGAAAACCGTGGAGTACAATATCTGTATGCAAGCGGATCGGAGCATGTATTCATGGACAATGAAACCTACGATCAATTCGAGCTGTCCGCCAAACAATTGGAATGGGAGCTTAACTTCCTCAAAGAAAATATGACCGTAAATATCGTCAGCTTCAAAGGTGAGATCCTAGGTATTAACCTGCCTACCAGCGTTGAACTGAAGGTTACCGAAACAGAACCGGGCGTTAAAGGGAACACCGCGCAAGGCGCAACCAAAGCGGCTGTACTGGAAACAGGCCATACGGTTCAGGTTCCGCTGTTCATCAATGAAAACGATGTTCTGCTGGTTGATACACGTGAAGGCAAATACATTTCCCGCGCGTAGAACTTCCCAGAGCAGAGATGCCATTTTTTCTACACCAGCCTCCCCGCATATGCGGAGGGGCTTTTTTGGTACTATTCGGTTCGGCAGAAACTGTGTTGAGTTAAGAATTTTTGTGAAACCATTAACGCATGAGGTGTTTTTCGTATTATACTGGTTTAAAGCACGAAATTAATTCTAGGCTGTTACATAGACCGAAATAGGGAGTGAAATGGACTTTGTCACTTTATGTCATGAAATTCGGAGGCAGCTCCGTCGGCGACATTGAACGAATGAAACGCGTTGCGGGGCGCATCGCAGCCAAGCAGGATGAGGGTCACCGCTGTGTTGTGGTTGTATCCGCTATGGGAGATACTACGGATGAATTGATCGATCAGGCCAAGCAGCTGAACGGGCAGCCGCCTGCACGCGAAATGGATATGCTAATGACCACCGGAGAACAAATCTCAGTGGCACTGCTCTCCATTGCCCTGCATGGGATTGGCCGCAGCGCTGTATCCTATACAGGATGGCAGGCAGGCTTTCGGACGGACGAGACACATGGCCGGGCACGGATCAATGAAATCGTTCCACGCCGCGTCCTGGAGTCACTGGAGCGTGAACAGATCGTAATTGTAGCCGGTTTTCAGGGGATGACCCTGGACGGTGAGATTACCACACTGGGCCGTGGAGGCTCGGATACCACAGCAGTAGCGTTGGCCGCTGCCATCAAAGCGGATGTCTGTGAAATCTACACGGATGTGGACGGCATTTATTCAACGGATCCGCGTATTGTAAAGACAGCGCGCAAGCTGAAGGAAATCTCTTACGATGAGATGCTGGAGCTGGCTAATCTGGGAGCAGCTGTGCTGCATCCACGGGCTGTAGAATATGCGAAGCGATATCAAGTGAAGCTGGTCGTCAGATCGAGCTTTAATCATAATGAAGGTACTGTTGTGAAGGAGGAAGCAAGCATGGAGCAGGGTGTAGTAGTTAGCGGAATTGCTTATGACAAGAATGTGGCGCGGATTAGTATTTTGGGCGTGCCCGATGAGCCGGGTGTGCTGGCCCAGGTCTTCGGCAAGCTTGCCGAAGAGGGGGTTGACGTCGATATTATCGTACAGAGCGGTGTTCAGAACGAGAAGGCTGACTTCTCCTTTACCGTCGCACTGAGCGAGCTGGCGCATGCCAAAGAGGTGATCGAGGGGCTCCATAGCGCGCTTCCTTACCGCGAAGTCACTTCCGAGGATAATCTGGTCAAGGTATCCATTGTCGGCGCAGGGATGGTCAGCCATCCTGGTGTAGCGGCGCAAATGTTCGAAGTGATCTCCAAGGAAGGTGTGAGCATCAAGATGGTCAGCACCTCCGAGATCAAAGTGTCGTGTGTCATTGAGTCCAGCAATCTGCAAAAGATCATCCAGGCGCTTCACACCGCCTACAATCTGGATACAGAAGAGCAGGCATTTGTGGGTGGACCCAAAGACCGCCGCTAGAAGCCTTACTCATATGAAATGCCCCGAAGCCTTAATTGGCCTCGGGGCATTTTTTTATCCCAATCTTCTGAACCGGCCAACAATCTCCACAGTCTCCAGTACGTTGACGAACGATTTGGGGTCTGTCTCAAGGATTGTCTTGCGCAGCTCTGCCAGTTCGTAGCGGGTGGTTACGGTCATGAGCATGGTATTGCCCTCGTGGCTGTATCCGCCTTCCGCATTGACTACAGTGACGCCATGGGGCAGGCAAGTAAGACGGCTCAGCATCTTTTCGCGCTCCTTGGTGACAATGAAGCAGGTCAGCTTGATATGGCGGATATGAATCATATCGACTACGCGGCTTTTGACGAAAATACAGAGCATGGCGTACAGGGCGGAGTCCCAGCTTTTGAAGAAGCCCAGGCTCAGTATGACCAGTCCATCCATTACAAACAGTACTGTGCCCATCGGAATATCGCGTTTGCGGGTAATGATGGAGCCCAGGATATCAAATCCCCCGGAAGATCCTCCGGCACGAAGTGAGAAGCCTACCCCCCCTGCGATGATAACTCCGCCAAAGATACTTGCCAGAATAGGGTCTTTGGTCAGCTTGATTAACGGAATAATGTTGAGAAACCATGTGGTCGACACGACCGACAGCAGACTATAGCAGATGTATTTTTTTCCCACAGCGACAAAACCCCAAATCAGAATGGGCAGATTGATGGCGAAATAATACAGTGAAATGTACTTTGGATGGGTTAGATAACCGATGACGGATGCCGTTCCCGCAACTCCGCCGCTCAGTAGCTGATGCGGAATGAGGAACAGGCGCAGCCCGCTCGCTAACAGAAAGGCCGAGAAAATAATGATAGCGACTTCTTTGACTTGTTTGGCTACGGGCCCTGAAACGAGCGGCACTACAACATTGCGAACTTGCATGACATGAATCCCCTCTTCTTCCGATGTCTAAATAGTCTGTCCAACAACGAACACTTATATTTTCCAAATCAACTTATTTGAAACGTGCAAAATTTATTTTATCATACTGATGATATTTTTTTATAGAGGGGGGCACTATGATTTCTTTCACACTTTGATTGGTATAATCGTTCATTTCTTCTTGTCTAAAGCGAGCCCGTCCCGCATATCTATGGATAACAGCACGAAATATCGTGAGAATTCTAGGATAAGATTTTTGGAAAGGAGTGAAAAGGATTGGACAAGTATGTGAGCTGGATGGCAGCGCTGCGGTTGCTCTCGGGCAGTGTGGAAATAGCGGCGGCCCTGATCATGTTGAAGCTGAACCAGGTGGACAAGGCACTGGCGGTTAATTCCGGATTGGCTCTCGTAGGACCGACTATTCTGATTTTGACTACGGCGGTCGGTCTGACGGGGATGGCGCAGGAGCTGTCATGGGGCAAGCTTGGCTGGATTGGCTGCGGGGTAGCCTTTCTCTTAATCGGAATTCTAAAAAAATGATAGATGATAGTCATAAAGCACGCGTACAAGCATAAGTATGGATTAAAGCTATTAAAGAAGAGGACAACTTGGGGGTACTCTGCATGGCTAATGAATGGCTGCTATTGTTTCCTGAAAAAGTTAGGGCGTTGCTGAGAGGCTTACCGGCTCCGCTGCTCGAAAAAGTGGAAGAGATCCGCGTCCGCGAAGGACGTCCGCTGGAAATTAATTATTCCGGGGGCAAATACCATTTTCTCGGCCCAAGTGGAAGTCTGACGTTGAACCCTGAAGAAGCGTACAAGCCGGACCGGGAAGATGCGCACCGGCTGCTGGACCTGATCAGCAATCATTCGCTCTATACAATGGAAGAGGAGCTTCGCAAGGGGTTCATTACGATCCCCGGGGGGCACCGGATTGGATTGGCCGGGCGGACTGTGCTGAGCGGCGGGGGCGTGGAGCATCTACGGGACATTACCGGTTTCAATGTGCGAATTGCACGGGAGGTGCCGGGCATTGCCGACGGCGTTCTGCCTTACCTGCTCGACAAGGGCCGGCAGCGGATCATGCATACGCTGATTCTCTCGCCGCCGCAGCATGGCAAAACCACTTTGCTGCGCGATCTTGCCAGACAGATCTCAGCAGGTGGAAAGAACGTGCGAGAGGGCAGCCGGCCCGGTCTGAAGGTCGGCATCGTTGACGAACGCTCTGAAATCGCCGGCAGCCGTCGCGGCATTCCCGCTTTTGATGTCGGACCCCGGACAGATATCCTCGACGGGTGCCCCAAAGCCGAAGGCATGATGATGATGATCCGTTCGCTCTCGCCCGATGTGCTGATCGCCGATGAGATCGGCCGCCTTGAGGATGCCGAAGCGGTGACCGAAGCGCTGCACGCGGGTATCTCGGTCGTAGCTTCGGCTCACGGCAAGGAAGTATCCGAGCTGGCCCGGCGGCCCGGCCTAGGCGCACTCTTGGAGCATCGGATGTTCGAGCGCTATGTCATCCTGCACCGGGCAGAAGCGGGATTGACCTTCCGGATATTGGACGGGCAGAAGCGCAGCCTGCTGCTGGTCTCGCCTGGGGAAGCGCTGGGCGGTGAACGCCATGCTTAAGCTCTTCGGAGCGGTGCTTATCGTCCTGGCAGGCACGCTGGCCGGCTTCAAGCGGGCTGCACAGTATGCAGACAGGCCGCGGCATATCAGAGGCCTGATTGCAGCCCTGCAGCGGCTGGAGACCGAGATTCAGTACGGCTATACCCCGCTGCCGGAAGCGCTGCGCCGCATCGGGATGCAGTCGAAGGAGCCGCTGAAAGCTTTTTTCACCACTGCGGCCGTGGAGATGAGCCCCCCGCTGGACCGGAGCGCCGAAGAAGCGATCTCGAAGGCGATGGAGGAGCACTGGAAGGCGGCTTCGTTGAAAGGCACGGAGAAGGAGATACTCCGTCAGCTCAGCTGCACGCTGGGCACAAGCGACAGATCGAATCAGAGCACTCACATCGCGCTGGCTTTGCAGCAGTTGAAACAGGAGGAGACAGTGGCCAGAGAAGATCAGGGCAAATATGAAAAAATGAGCAAAAGCCTGGGTCTGCTGCTTGGAGCATTGATCGTCATATTGATCTTTTAGCGAGGTGCCAGGAATGAATATTGAAGTCAACGCAATCTTCCAAATTGCCGGCATCGGCATCATTATCGCCATGATCCACACGGTGCTAAAGCAGATGGGCAAGGAAGACATCGCCCACTGGGTAACCATTGTCGGCTTTATCATCGTGTTGTTTATGGTCATCCGCATGCTGGACGGCCTGCTCCAGGAAATTAAAACGATTTTTCTTTTTCAATAGGCCAAGGTTATGGAAATCATTCAAGTGGTGGGAATTGGGCTCTTGTCGACGGTCCTGATACTCGTACTAAAGGAACAAAAGCCGATGTTCGCCTTCCTGCTGACCACTGCCGCAGGCATTCTGATCTTCCTGTTCCTGATCGGCAAGATCGGAACGATTCTGGGGACGCTGGAGCGGGTGGCGGAGTCCTCGGGAATGGAAATGATCTACATCAAAACCGTATTCAAAATTATCGGGATTTCCTATATCGCAGAGTTTGGAGCGCAGATAGTGCGCGATGCCGGGCAGGAATCCATTGCTTCCAAGATAGAGCTGGCCGGCAAGGTGCTGATTATGGTGCTGGCCGTGCCGATTATCAGCATTATTATCGAGACGGTGATGAAGCTTCTGCCGGCATGAGCTAGCCACTTCACGGCAGAAGAAGTTAGAAGCAGAGCGGGGGAAAGGGTATGTGCGTGCGCAATGTTTTTCGGCCACCAAAACTAAAAACAATCCTGCTCCTTCTGCCCTTCCTCCTGTTGTTAGTGTGGGGCTCAGGAACGGCCTTTGCAGCCCCCACTACACCACCTACACCTTCACCGCAGCCCTCAGCTCAGGGAGGTTCTTCCGCAGTAGACCACTGGGTGAAGGGGCAGGTGCAGAATCTGCCTACAGGCGAGGTAGAGTCGTACTGGAATCAGCTGATGAAGGACTACGGGGGATTTTTTCCGGAAGGCAAAACACCTTCGCTGATGGATATGCTGCTTCCGGGAGACAACGGCCTAAGCTTCAAAAGCGTAATGTCCGGCCTGACCTCCTACATGTGGCATGAGGTGCTTTTCAATGGCAAGCTGCTGGTAACGATCGTTATGATCAGTGTGCTCAGCATGATTCTTGAGACGCTGCAGACCGCTTTTGAACGCAAATCGGTTAGCAAAATCGCCTATATGCTCTGTTACATGGTTGTGCTGGTCATTGCCGTGAACAGTTTTAATGTAGCTATAGGATATGCAAAGGATGCCATCGACCATATGTCTGACTTCATGATGGCCATGATCCCGCTGCTGTTCGCGCTGCTGGCATCCATGGGGAATATCGTGACAGTCTCTGTCACCCATCCGCTGATTGTATTCATGATCCATACCGTGAGCACGCTCATTCATACCGTGATTTTCCCGCTGTTCTTCTTCTCGGCGGTGCTGCATCTGGTGAGCGCGATGTCGGAGAAATACAAGTTAACCCAGCTCGCCAATCTGCTGCGAAATGTCGGTGCCGGACTGCTGGGTGTACTGCTGACCGTGTTTCTTGGAGTCATCTCCGTCAGGGGAATTACCAGTTCGGTGACGGATGGAGTAACCCTCCGCGCCGCCAAATATATTACAGGAAACTTTGTGCCGGTCATCGGCAAAATGTTCGCGGATGCCACCGATACGGTGATTTCTGCATCGCTTCTGGTGAAGAACGCCATCGGGCTTTCAGGTGTCATTATCATTTTGTTCCTTTGCGCATTTCCGGCCATTAAAATACTCGTGCTCGCCCTCATCTACAACGTGGCTGCAGCCGTAATGCAGCCCTTGGGCGAGACGCCGATTGTTACTTGTCTGCAGACGATCGGCAAGAGCATGATCTACGTGTTCGCGGCACTGGCCGCCGTATCGCTCATGTTCTTCCTGGCCGTCACGATCATGCTGACCGCCGGAAATGTCACCGTCATGATGAGGTGAGGCACAAACTGTAGGGAGGAAAGTCAATGACCTGGTTGGGCGGTTGGCTTAGGGAACTTATTCTGGTGGTGCTGCTGGCCGCTTTTGTGGAAATGCTGCTGCCTAGCAAATCCATGGAGCGGTATGCCAGGCTGGTGCTTAGCCTTCTGGTGCTGCTGACCCTGCTTAGCCCGATTGTGGCCCTGCTGAAGGGGGATGTCACCGGAGAGCTTAGCCTGGCTATGAATCAGCAGGAGAAGAAAGGCGGAGTGTTCTCGGGAGCAGGGAAAGGAGCCGGTTCTCTGGAGAAGATTCTGGCAGACGGCCGGGTGCTGGCGGCAGGAGCGCAGGAGCAGAGCCTGAAGCTAGCTGCTGAAGAGGTTGCCGGGCAGATGCGTAACCAGATTGCCGGGATCACTGGGGTGCAGGGTGCCAAGGTTACGGTGACACTGGGGATGGGAAAAGCCTCTGATACCACTCAGGGTGAAGCAGTGCCGGTGATAGCTTCGGTGAAGGTTTCTTTTCCACCAGCAGTCTCTGCCTCAGGCAGCGGTAGCGGGCCGGCGGCGGGCACAACAACAGGCTCCCCCTCAGAGCCGATTGTTATTACACCAGTAGAGCCGGTACAGGTTAATCTGGGCTCTGATACCGATGAGGATTCCGCTGCAGCATCCGCAACATCCTCACCTGACATACCGGAGGGCAGCAGTGCCACACCTGGAAAAGGGACGGACCAAGACCAAACCGAGTCGATCATCAAGCTGCTGGAGCAGAACTGGAATCTGAGCCGGGAAGTCATTCAGGTGCAGAAGAGCACTGCCGGAGAAGCAAAACTGTAAACCTGACCAATCACGCAAATGCAGGGAGGATAAGAGATGGGCAACTGGCTGAAAAAACTGGAGCAATGGGCAGGAGGCGGCGGTTCCGGCAGTCCGAAGAGGAGTCATACCTTCCGCTGGCTGATCATTCTCGGGCTGCTCGGCGCTGCGATTATGCTGTTCAACTCCTTCGTGAATGTGAAGAAGCTGGACAGCGAGAATACGGGGCGTGAGCCACCGCCAATCGAAAGTTCACAGGCGACCCTGCAGCAGGGGGATGGAGCAGCCTCTAATTCTTTTGGCACCATTGAACAGGCGATGGAGAACCGCACCAAAGAGATTCTGGAGAAAATCGTCGGCGTCGGCACAGTGGACATCATGGTTACTGTGGATTCTACAGAGGAAATCGTAGTACAGCGCAATATGAACGATTCCCAGCAGCAGAGCGAAGAGACGGATGCCAGCGGCGGTAAACGTCATACCACACAGTACACAAGGGATGGCGAAATCGTCACCTACAGCCAGTCAGGCGATGAAACTCCGATTATTACCAAGCGGATCAAACCCCAGGTGCGCGGTGTACTGGTTGTCGCCAAAGGGGCAGAGAACAAAATTGTCAGGGGTCTGATTGAAGAGGCGATAGAGAAAGGCCTGAACGTGCCAAGCTACCGTATTTCCGTAGTTCCGCGCAAGCAGGAATAGCCGATTCATAAGTACTGAAGTGCATGCTAACAAAACTAAGCGAATGCTTCCGGAGTGAGTTTTGTACGAAGTGAATCCAGGGAGTAGATGCTAACAAAACTTTTAGGAGGAATTAAAAATGAAGGGCAAACGACAGACAATTTGGTTGGTTTCCATGCTCAGTTTGATGGTGGTTCTCTCCGCATACTATTTATTCACGGAAGACTCGGGCGTCTCTCTTCCCAAAGAAACGGCTGGCAGTATGCAGGTGGATAATATTAAAAGCGGAGCTGACGGAGCCCAGTCTCCTGCTCTGGACAGCGGACTGGTTATCAACGAAGTATCTACCCAAGGGGTTGCCGGGGATGCAGGCAATGCCACAGTGAAGAAAGACAGCAGCACAGCTGCCGTTACAGATGACAGTAGTAAGGCGACCACATCGAATGATAAAGACAAGGCTGCCAATGCAGTAACCGATGAGGCTAGCACAGCCGCTGATGCCGGCAATTCCGCAGAAAAAGCGATTACAGCAGAAGCCGATAAGACACCGGCTCCGACTTCAGACCCTACTGCAAGTCCCTCCAAAACAGACAAAAATAACACGAAAACAGGCAAAGACAGCGCAGCCGCCAATACGGAGAAGAATCCAGCTAAAGGCGACGCTGCAATCCTGGACGAAGTAGCTTCACAAAGTGTTTCAGCCAGCAGCCTATTCACCAACTATCTGTACGAACGCGAGCAGAAGAATCTGAAAGACCAGAACGATCTGCTCGCCACAATCAATAACATGGATAAGACTCCTGCCGAGAATGCGGCAGCCAATGAGCAACTGAATAAGCTGGAGGAAAAGGAATCCAAAATTACCAGCGTTGAGGATCAGCTGCAGCAAAAGTACGGTGAAGCCATTGTCAAAGAGGAATCCGGCGATACCTATACTGTTGTTGTCCTCAGCGACAAGCTCGATGTGAAGCAGGCGGTTGGAATTGTAGACCTCGTTATGAAGGAACTGAGTGTTCCACAGGATAAGATCAGAGTCCAATATGTATCCGAGCAATAATATCCATTTGAGAAAAATAACAGAAAATGCCGAAAGAGCTCGGGTTATCCCGGGCTCTTTCCATTTCTAGCGTTTGTGATATAATACATAAAGTTATCTTGGAATATAAGAAGAATAAGTGACACATTGTTTTTCTTTTTTATATTTCTTGCAAGAAGCGGGTATCTGAAAGCGTTTCGGGTAAAACTGCATGTCATTTGAAGCATACGCTTCCTGAGAAGAACGGAGAAGCCTTTTTTGCTTGTGGCTTCGAGAGAAAGCTGAAGGAGTGAACTATTGAATGTTCAAGTTAAGCGAAATTAAGGAATTGATTAAATTGCTGGACCAAACCTCCTCCGTACACGAACTGGAGATTGAAAGCGAAGGAATGAAGCTTGCTATCCGCAAACCGGATCGCTCTGAAGCGGATGCAATGGCGATTCAGGCGACTCCCTATGCCTATCCTTATACGCCAGCCCCTCAGCCGCAAAGCCAGCAGTATGCTGCACCTGCGGCAGTGACCGAAATTCCGGCAGCAGCTCAGCAGCCGGTCTCTACGGAAGGCACACTGCATAAAATTGTCTCGCCGATGGTAGGGACCTTTTATAGTGCCGCTTCTCCAGAAACCCCATCCTTTGTCAATGTGGGCGACCGGGTTAGTGAAAAGTCAACGGTCTGCATCATTGAAGCCATGAAGCTGATGAATGAGCTGGAGGCGGAAGTCAGAGGCGAAATCGTGTCCGTACTCGCGGAGAATGGCCAGCTTGTTGAATATGGCCAGCCGCTGTTCCTGGTCAAACCGGAATAACAGCCGCGAGAATCATGAGGAGCTAGCTAGCTTCGTTAAACTTTGGGAGGAAACGCATGAACATTCAAAAAGTGTTGATTGCCAACCGCGGTGAAATCGCGGTCCGCATTATCAGAGCTTGCCGTGAACTGGGCATATCCACCGTTGCGGTTTACTCGGAGCCTGACCGGGATTCATTGCACGTCCGGCTGGCTGATGAAGCGTACTGCATTGGCCCGATGCCAGCCAAGGACAGCTATCTGAACTTTACCAATATTATGAGTGTAGCTACATTGACGGAATGCGACGCCATTCATCCCGGTTACGGATTTTTGGCCGAGAATGCGGATTTCGCAGAGATTTGTGAATCCTGCAACATCACTTTTATCGGACCTTCGCCGGATGCCATCACCCGCATGGGTGACAAGGCTGTGGCCAAGGAAACGATGAAGCTGGCAGGTGTTCCGATTATTCCGGGCTCTGACGGGCTTGTGGGCGATGTGGAGGAGGCAGTCATGCTGGGCCGCGATATCGGCTACCCGATTATCGTCAAGGCTACTGCAGGCGGCGGAGGCAAGGGCATCCGCATAGCCGAGGATGAGGAATCCCTGGTGAAGCAGATCACAGCTGCCCAGCAGGAAGCGCAAAAGGCCTTCGGCAATGCCGGGGTTTACCTGGAGAAATTCCTGACGGGTATGAAGCATGTGGAGATTCAGATTATTGCCGACAACCATGGCAATGTGGTGCATCTGGGGGAACGGGACTGTTCTGTGCAGCGCCGGCGTCAGAAGCTGATTGAAGAAGCACCTTGCTCGGTTCTGACTCAGGATATCCGCGATGCCATGGGCCAGGCTGCCGTACGTGCGGCACAAGCCGTGAATTACTCGGGTGCGGGTACACTCGAATTCCTGCTTGGACCGGATGGCCAATTTTATTTCATGGAAATGAACACCCGGATTCAGGTTGAGCATCCGGTAACAGAAATGGTCACGGGTGTCGACCTGATCAAAGAGATGATTTCTGTTGCGGAAGGCAACCCTTTATCCTTTACCCAGGAAGACATTCATATTAATGGCTGGTCCATGGAATGCCGGATCAATGCGGAAGATCCGGAGAAGAACTTCATGCCTTCACCGGGCAAAATCGGTTTTTATCTGCCGCCGGGAGGTTTAGGTGTACGGGTGGACAGCGCAGCATATCCGGGGTATACGATCTCCCCTTTTTATGACTCGATGATTGCCAAGCTAATTGTATGGGCTCCGACCCGCCAGGAAGCCATCGCCAAGATGAAGCGGGCGCTCTCCGAATTTGCTGTGGAAGGCATACATACAACGATTTCATTCCACCAGAAATTGCTGGAGCATCCGGTGTTTTTGGACGGTAATTTTGATATTAAATTCCTGGAGGATTATGAAATTTAGGACGGCTTTGCTTTGTTTGTCATAAAGTTCGCCAAATGATATAGTATGTTTAATAAGAGACGTGCTTTGCGCTTGAAATATTGAACAACTTTTTCTTTGAAAGGTGTGAGTCCACAATGAGTACATTGCCGACAGAATACGAACGTACGGAAATCGGTGAAATCCAGATCGCTCCAGAAGTGATTGAGGTAATCGCAGGTTTGGCAACCGTGGAAGTTAAAGGCGTGGCAGGCATGAGCGGCGGTTTTGCCGGAGGCATTGTTGAGCTTCTTGGCCGTAAGAACCTCTCCAAAGGTGTAAAGGTAGAGGTTGGGCAACGCGAAGCTGCAGTGGATGTGTCCGTGATTATCGAGTACGGCAACCGTCTCCCGGAAGTGGCTGCTGAAATTCAGCGCAACGTGAAGCGTTCCATTGAGACCATGACTGGTCTGACCGTAGTTGAAGTGAATGTGCATATTCATGATGTTCAGTTCCGCAGCAATACCGCTGTAGACAAGAACGAAGAAACGGACGCGGTTCTCCGCGTGAAATAAAGCCAGCTTTCTTCCATAAACCCCCGACAGCACCGTCGAGGGTTTACTCTAATTTAAGGAGGTTATGAGACTCGTGGCAAAAATTTTGGACAGGCTCCTGCTGTTCCTCTACAGCTTATGCATCGGAATATTATCTGTAATTGCCATCCTCCTGTTAAGCGGTGCCATTCCGGACTCCTTTGAAATGCTGGACAGACCTGAGGCATATATAGCTGCCATAGCTGTTGCTGTCATTTTGTTCCTGCTGAGCATCCGTTTCTTCTACATTTCACTGCGGCGTGACCGGGCATCCTTGCCTTCGGTCGATCAGCGCACAGAGTATGGTGACATTCAAATCTCCATGGAAACGATTGAGAACCTGAGCCTGAAGGCTGCCGGCAAAGTCAAGGGCATCAGAGATCTGAAGTCGCGAATCCGGGTTTCGCAGGCGGGTCTTGAGATTATGATCCGCGCAGTGGTGGACGGGGAGCATTCCCTTCCGCTTCTGACTACCGAGGTTCAGCGCCAGGTGCATGATTTTGTGCAGGAAACGACCGGTATTCCGGTAGCGGACGTCTCGGTATACATTGCTAACCTCACACAGTCTCCAAGCTTCAAAAGTCGAGTGGAATAGAGGTGAGTTTCCCTTATGTTGTGGAAAGCAGTATGGGAAAGTCACGGGGGTAGAATTGCCGGAGTCACCTTCGGTGTCGTTCTCGGGTTGATTTATTTGATTAGCGGTTTTTGGGATATGCTGTTCTTTGCACTGGTTGTGTTCATAGGATATACGCTTGGCAAAAGAAAGGACACCGCTCAGCCCCCGCTGTTTCAGTGGCAGGAGCTGGTAGGGCGGTTGTCCGGACGCTGGCGCCCTTTCAAATGAACCGCGATAGTTTTTCTTCCGGAGCCTGGAACCCGTACGTATGAGTTGCCTGATGCCGGAGGAAGGGCTGCGCGGTTTTTTTTGCAGTTGGTGCTCTCTTAGAGGATAGAACCTGCTCCATTAAGCTTACAATAGTTGCAGGAAGAAACAATGATACACCCAATATAAGCAAACAAGATATGTTTGTAGGAGGAACACATGAAAAGACGTTTAGCAAGAGAAATTATTGTCCAAAGCCTGTATCAGATGGAAATGAATGAAGTGGAAAGTTCGGAAGCGGTGGAAATGCTGATAGCCGAAGCTTCGGAAGAAAATGAGACCGAGCGTGTAATTACAGACGAAATCGAGCTGAAAGCATATGTTGTAGCGCATGTGAACGGTGTGTGGGAACATAAGATGGCCATTGATGATATGCTGGAGCATTACCTGAAGGGCTGGCAGATGAGCCGGCTCTCACGGGTGGACCGCCAGATTCTCCGTCTCGCTACTTATGAGATGGTCTTTGCGAATGATGTGCCAGCCAAGGTTTCTGTCAATGAAGCCATTGATCTGGCCAAACATTTTGGCACTGATGATTCTGGAAAGTTCGTTAACGGTGTGCTTGGGAAGATGATTCAGGAGATTGATACGCTTAAGACGGATCTGTAAAAGCTGTTTTTTTCGAAATATAAGAATGTACAGGTTTCACGCTTCATCCAAACTTTCAAAGCAGATAAAAGGGGAGAGAATTACATGACAGCAGCAATTATCAGCGGTAAACAAGTATCTGACGAAATTCGTATCGACATTGCCCGGGAAGTTGCCTCATTAGCCGAACGGGGCGTAAAGCCTGGTCTTGCTGTTGTGCTCGTTGGCGAAGACGCTGCATCTCAGGTCTATGTGCGCAATAAAGAAAAATCCAGTACTGAACTGGGGTTCCATTCCGAAGTGCACAGACTGGATGCTGCGACAAGTCAGGAAGATTTGCTGGCGCTTGTAGCTGAACTGAACCGCAGGGATGAAATTGACGGTATTCTGGTTCAGCTTCCACTTCCAAATCACATTGACGAGAAGGCTGTAATTAATGCCATTGCTGTGGAAAAAGATGTGGACGGCTTCCATCCGATTAACGTCGGCAATCTGGTTATCGGGGATGACAGCCTCTTGCCCTGCACGCCTGCGGGTGTGATCGAGCTGATCAAACGCACAGGCACCGGAATGTCCGGCAAGCATGCAGTCGTAATCGGACGGAGCAACATTGTCGGCAAACCGGTATCCCTGCTGCTTCAGCGCGAGAATGCTACGGTAACGATGTGTCATTCGCGGACTGCGAACATGGCTGAACTTAGCCGTCAGGCAGATATTCTAGTTGTTGCTATTGGCCGGGCCAACTTCATTGACGGCTCTTTTGTGAAGCCGGGCGCGGTAGTTATCGATGTTGGAATGAACCGTCTGGATAACGGCAAGCTGGCTGGAGATGTGGACTATGAAAGCGCGAGGGAAGTTGCCGGATACATTACTCCGGTACCTGGTGGCGTAGGACCGATGACCATTACCATGCTGATGGCCAATACGCTGACTGCAGCCAAACGCCGCCGCGGCCTGGATAAGGAATAGGTAGCGCCCATGGCGGCAGATCGGCAGATTTATTCGATTAAAGAGCTTAATCGTTATATCCGCATGAAGCTCGATTCGGATGTAGTGCTCTCTGATGTATGGGTTCGCGGGGAAATCTCCAATTTCACCCACCACGGCAGCGGTCATATGTATTTTACCCTTAAGGATGAGAGCAGCCGGATCAAGTCCATCATGTTTGCTTCCCATAACCAGCGGCTGCCCTTTGTACCGAAGGAAGGGACCAAGGTAATCGCAAGAGGCAATGTGACGGTCTACGAACGGGACGGGCAGTACCAGTTCTATGCCACACATATGCAGCCCGATGGCATCGGCAGTTTGTATCTGGCATATGAACAGCTGAAGAATAAGCTGGAGCTGGAAGGCCTGTTTGAGGCGGCACGCAAACGGCCGCTCCCTCGGTTTCCCCGCTGTATCGGGGTAGTGACTTCCCCGACAGGTGCGGCTGTGCGGGACATTATCATCACGCTGCAGCGGCGGTTTCCGCAGGTTGCAGTTGTACTGTATCCAGTCCTGGTACAGGGGAAAGGTGCAGGGCCTTCCATTGTGAAGGCGATTGATAACCTGAACGCTATGGGCGAAGCCGATGTGCTCATTGTCGGACGCGGGGGCGGCTCCCTGGAAGAACTATGGGCCTTCAATGAGGAGGCTGTAGCCCGAGCGATTGCAGCCTCACGTATTCCGGTCATCTCGGCCGTAGGCCATGAGACCGATTTCACGATCGCCGACTTCGCCGCCGATCTTCGGGCGGCAACCCCGACGGCGGCGGCCGAGCTGGCCGTACCGCATGCCGCGGAGCTGGCGGCACAGCTCCGCACGGCGCAGCAGCGCCTGCGCCAGGGACTGCTGCGGCGCTCGCAGCGTGGCGGCGAGCGCCTGGCCTCGCTGCAGCGCTCGCTGGAGCTGGTCGGCCCACGCCGCCAGCTGGCCCAGCACGCGCAGCGGCTGGACATGCTGCGCGGGGGCCTGCTCCGCGCAGCGAGAGACCGGCACGGCCGCGCGCGGGAGCGCCAGGCCGTGCTGCACCACAGCCTGCAGCGCTTCCACCCGCAGGCGAGTGTCAGCGCGGCGCGGCGGCGCACCGAGAGCATCACCCGCGAGCTTGCGGGTGCTATGCAGGTGCGCCTGCAGGAGAAGCGCTCGCACTTCGCTGCCGAGCTGCGCCATCTCGATGCGCTCAGTCCGCTTAAGGTGATGTCGCGAGGGTACAGTCTCGTCTATGACGAGCAGGAAGAGCACTTAATCAAATCGCTGAACGAAGTAGAGCTCGGCGACATGGTCAACATAAAGCTGAACGACGGACAGCTAAGCTGCCAGGTATGGGGAATGAAGGAGGATGGCATAACAAATGGCGAAGGAAGCTGAACTTAACTTTGAAGGAGCCATGGAGCGGCTGGAAGAAATCGTGCGTGAGCTCGAGCACGGCGACGTTCCCCTGGAAAAGGCAATCGATTTGTTTCAGCAGGGCATGAAGCTCTCGCAGCTGTGCGGAAGTAAGCTGGAGCAGGTGGAGCGCAAAATCGAAATGATCACCGAGATGGATGGAGAACTGCGCAAAAAACCGTTCGGTGCCCGGCTGGAAGGTGACGGCGATGAATCGCTTTGAACCCAAGCAGGCGGCAGAGCCTACGGGGAATCTGCAGCGTCAGCCGCTCAGTGAATATATTACGGAGATCAGCGGCCTGGTTGTGAAGGAGCTGGAGGCGACCTTGCCTGAGCATTGGAAGGTGCCCGGCAGTCTGAAGGATGCGATGAACTATTCTCTGCAAGCCGGGGGCAAACGTCTCCGTCCACTGCTGGTAGTCGCAGCCTGCGAGGCACTGGGAGGCAGCCGTGAAGCGGCTCTGCCGGTAGCAGCTGCAATCGAGATGGTACATACCTACTCGCTGATCCACGATGATCTGCCCGCAATGGATAATGACGATTACCGTCGCGGCAAACTGACCAACCACAAGGTGTTTGGCGAGGCTACGGCGATTCTGGCCGGAGACGCTCTGCTGACACATGCCTTTTACAGTGTTGTCCAGGCTTCACGAAGACATAGCATTTCAGCGGACAGAGCCCTTTCAGTTGTTGAGGATCTGGCAGAAATGGCAGGCCCGCGGGGCATGGTCGGAGGACAAATCGCCGATATGGAGGGCGAACAGGGGCTTACCGATCTGCAGCAGCTTCAGTATATCCACCAACATAAGACAGGGGATCTGATCATATTCTCCCTTGTGGCAGGCGGACGAATTGCAGGAGCAGACAGCAGACAGCTTGAAGCATTGCGTGATTTCGGAACCCATATCGGACTGGCCTTTCAGATTCAGGATGATATTCTTGATCTGGTAGGGGACGAAGGTAAGCTTGGCAAAAAAACAGGCAGCGACGTTAAGCAGCAGAAGGTGACTTACCCGTACTTTATCGGGCTGGACGCCTCCCGTGAAGAGGTCCGGCGGCTGACAGAAGCCGCTCGTAATGCTATACTTGAAGGCGGTTTTCAAGATAGTACCCGCCTCTTGGACATCGCGGAATACCTGATGAAGCGTGATCACTAGCATGAATTCCGGGACGGCTGTATTTCGACAGCCGTTTCGTTTGTGTTATAATGGGGTTTATATATATTTTACAACATCTAGGAAAGCGGGGAATACTCGTGCTGCTTCCACAAATAAATGATCCTCAGCAACTTAAATCTTTGTCAGTCGAGGAGCTGGCTACTCTTGCGGAGGAGATCCGCCGGTTTCTGATCGAGAAACTTACTGCAACAGGCGGGCACCTCGGCTCCAATCTGGGGGTAGTGGAGCTCACACTGGCCCTGCACTACTGTTATGATAGTCCCCGGGACAAAATGATATATGACGTAGGCCACCAGGCATATGTCCATAAGATATTGACCGGCCGCCAGGACCGTTTTGACACGCTGCGCAAAAAAGACGGATTGTGCGGCTTTGTTAAGCGTTCGGAAAGTGAACATGATGTCTGGGAAGCCGGGCACAGCAGTACTTCGCTGTCAGCGGCAATGGGTATGGCCATGGCCCGTGATCTAAAAGGCGAAGACAACAAGGTTATAGCTGTCATCGGGGACGGAGCGCTGACCGGCGGGATGGCGTTTGAAGCACTCAACCACATCGGCCACGAACGCCGCAAGCTGATGGTTATCCTCAATGACAATGAAATGTCGATTGCGCCGAATGTGGGGGCAATGCACAACTATTTGAGCAAAATCCGTTCGGACCGCCACTACCTGCGAGCAAAGGATGAAGTCGAAGGACTGCTGAAGAAGATTCCTGCCATCGGTGGAAGGCTCGCCAAGACTGCCCAGAATGTGAAAGACAGTCTTAAATATATGATGGTTCCCGGTGTGCTGTTTGAGGAGCTTGGCTTCACATACCTTGGACCGGTCGACGGTCATGACATGGAGAAGCTGATAGACACCTTCCATCAGGCCGATAATGTATCCGGTCCTGTACTGGTGCATGTTCTAACTACTAAGGGTAAGGGGTACAAACCTGCTGAAACCGATTTCTACAAATCACATGCCATTTCTCCTTATAAAATTGAGTCCGGCCAGTCCTTAAAAGCTGTCGGGAATCCTATGTATACTGAAGTGTTTGGTCAGACATTAATCGAACTGGGCCGTGAGGACAAGCGGCTGATCGCCGTGACGCCGGCGATGCCTGGCGGCTCAGGACTGTTCCCGTTCGCTAAGGAATTTCCCGACCGGATGATTGATGTAGGCATTGCCGAGCAGCATGCGGCAACTTTATGTGCAGCCTTGGCGATGGAGGGGATGAAACCTGTGTATGCAGTGTACTCTACCTTTATGCAGCGGGCCTATGATCAGATTGTGCATGATATCTGCCGTCATAACGCCAATGTTATGTTCGCTATCGACCGTGCAGGCTTTGTCGGTGCTGACGGCGAGACACATCAAGGGGTATATGATATAGCCTTTATGCGCCATATTCCGAATATGGTGATGATGATGCCGAAGGATGAGAACGAGCTGCGCCATATGATGAAGACAGCTCTTGAATATAATGATGGCCCGATCGCTTACCGGTATCCGCGGATTGACGGCACCGGTGTTGACATGGATACCGAGCTACAGGTACTTCCAATCGGTTCCTGGGAGCGGCTTCGTCCAGGCGATGACTACGCTGTACTCGCCTGCGGACCTATGGTTCAGGTGGCTGAAGAAGCGGCAGAGCAGCTGAAGCGGGAAGGCATTCAGTTGAGTGTTGTCAACGCCCGCTTCCTGAAGCCGCTTGACAGCTCCATGCTCCTCGATCTGGCCCACGCGGGCACTGGCATGATTGTACTGGAAGAAGCCAGCCAGGCGGGAAGTCTGGGCAGCGCGGTGCTTGAATTTTATGCGGAGCATGAAATTTATGATGCCCGTGTTCATTTGATGGGCGTGCCGGATATCTTTGTAGAGCATGGCTCCATCAAAGAACAGCGCCAGCAAACCGGATTGACTGTTGAAGCAGTAGTCAGCCGGATCAAGACGATGAAGGCATCTAGCTCATTTGCCTATAAGACGACCTCAACCTCCTGAACAGGACAGTTGAAGCGGCAAGCCTAAGAACAATCAGGAGATGACCATGGAACACCCTAAGGAACGGATTGACGTATTGTTAGTGGAACAAGGATTTTACGAAAGCCGTGAGAAGGCCAAGGCAGCTATCATGGCCGGGCTGGTGCTTGCGAATGAGGAACGGATTGAGAAGGCCGGGATGAAGGTGCTGCGTAACGCCGTTCTGAGGGTGAAAGGTGCGGTACACCCCTATGTCAGCCGTGGCGGGCTGAAGCTGGAGAAGGCGCTGCGGCAGTTTGGTATTGACCTGAACGGGCGCACCATGCTGGATATCGGTTCTTCTACAGGAGGCTTTACCGATTGCGCACTCCAGAACGGAGCAAGCCACGTATACGCTATTGATGTAGGCTATAATCAGCTGGACTGGAGTCTGCGCAATGATGAACGGGTAAGTGTGATGGAGCAGACGAATTTCCGTTATATGACCCCACCCGACCTTCAAGGCCCTGTTCCCGATTTTGCCAGTATAGATGTATCATTTATTTCTTTGAAGATTATTTTACCGCCGCTGATGGCGCTTCTTGAACGCCCTGCAGATATTGCCGCACTGATTAAGCCGCAGTTCGAAGCCGGCCGGGAAAAGGTCGGGAAATCCGGTGTGGTCCGCGAACCGGCTGTCCACAAAGAGGTGCTCATGAACGTTCTGGGCATGGCTGCAGAACTGGGCTACCGGCTGAAAGGCTTAACCTTCTCCCCCATCACTGGCGGTGAAGGCAATATCGAGTTTTTGGCCCACTGGAAGCTCCTGCCTGAGGCAGTGGAGTCCGGCGATGAACAGCCTTCAGGAGAACTACAGCCGGACAATTTCGCAGCACTTGCTGAGGCCGTGATCAAGGAAGCGGCAGCAACCTTCAAAGTCAGCAAATCTGGAAACTCATCACTTCGATGAGTTTCTTTTTGGAAATTTAAGAACTTATACGTTAAGCACAATAAATTATCTGTATATTTCTCGCTGAAACGGCTACCATCCTTAAAAGGACGGCGTAGCCGTTTCTACTTGCTGTAGTAAGGCTTTTTTGCAATATACTGAGGAATAAGGTAGTCTATCCTTATATTTCCTCTAATAAGGGACTTCTGCTTCACATTCAGCCGCGATTTCGGGGATCGAAGCAGGATTTTGACGGGGTTCACGCGAATTAATCACCGAGGTGATGAAGGTGGCGGGCTCTGATAAAGCCGTAATGGTGCTAATTGGACTGGCAGTCGCAATATTTATCATTTATCGGATTTACATATGGCTGCAAAGCTCCCCGCGTTCGTTCATTAAGGACAGGCTTCCGCTGAATAAAGTCATTTTGTCTCATCCTTCCATTGATTTGCTGGAAGCAGCGGGCTACGAAGTGATTGGAGGCAAACTGAAGATTCCGCTGTCTTTTAATGTAGACGGGGCTTCCATGTACAGCAGACTGTTTATTGATTATGTTGCGAGCAAGGAAGAGGACTCCTACTATTTAGTCATTCTATCCCGCCCGCGCAAAACGCTCGACTTTACCGGCAGCAGCCTCCGGGATTCACTTTTGCCGTACCTGCTGATTTATCCGGACTGCAGCGGAGTGCTATATGTCAATACCGTCACTTCCGTGATCCATGAGATCAGGCTTGGCAAAGATGACGGCGAATCCACTTAGAAAGTTAACTTAACCATACAGGAGGCAATAATGAAGGGTCACAGGCACATTAAGATACGTGAAATCATTACCCAACAGGAAATTGAGACGCAAGACGATTTGGTGGAAGCACTGCGCGAGGCCGGTTTTCAGGTTACCCAGGCTACGGTGTCGCGGGATATTAAGGAGCTTTTGCTGATAAAAGTCCCTATGGACGACGGGAGATACAAATATTCGCTGCCTACAGATCAGCGGTACAACCCGACACAGAAGCTGAAACGTGTGCTGGTGGACAATTTTGTGCATATTGATTCCTCCGGGAACCTGGTGGTGATGAAATGTCTCCCGGGAACGGCTAACTCTGTCGCAGCCCTGATCGATAATATTGATTGGCCGCAGATTATGGGCACCATTTCCGGTGACGATACGATCCTGATTATCTGCCGCCAGCCAGAGAACAGCAAAGACGTAATTTCGCAAATTATGGGATATATATCCTAGAATCATAGATGTCGCAATCATCTTTTCGGAGGTGCTGTATTCGTGTTAGACACATTATCGATCCGTAATCTTGCCGTTGTTGAAGCGGTAGATGTGCATTTTTATCCCGGTTTTCATGTACTTACAGGGGAGACCGGTGCAGGGAAATCAATCATTATCGATGCGCTTGGGCTTGTGGTCGGAGGCCGTGGCTCAGCGGATTCCATCCGTTACGGCACGGACAAGGCGGAGATGGAAGCGCTCTTCAGCCTGCCTACTTCGCATCCCGTATGGGAGACGCTGGAGCGTCTTGGTATCACGGCGGACCCGGAGGAGCATCTGATTATCCGCCGTGAGATTACCTCTCAAGGCAAAAGCACTTCGCGTGTCAACGGACAGATGGTGAATCTCAGCATGCTGCGGGAAATCGGTGAACAGCTGGTTAATATTCACGGACAGCATGAGCATCAGAATCTGCTGAAGGCAGAGCGCCATCTGGGCCTGCTGGATACTTACGGCGAAGCTGTTATTGGACCGCTCAAGGCCGACTATCAAGAGAAATATACCGCCTTTGCCAAGGTGGAAAAAGAACTCCGTGAGTTGCAGGAAACCAGCCAGAAGGCCTATCAGATGCTGGATTTATACCGTTTTCAGCTGGAGGAAATTTCTTCCGCAGGACTAAAACCTGGGGAAGATGAATTACTTGCCGAAGAAAGGGTCAAACTATCCCACAGCGAGAAAATGATGGATTCCGTATCTGGCGCATACGAGCTACTGTATGACAGGCAGGGGCTGGAATCCATCGGAAATGTGATTTCCCGGCTGGAGGATGCGGTTCGGTACGATGAGAAGGGTCTGAAGGGTGTCCTGGACCAGCTTCAATCCTCGTATTACCAGCTGGAGGATGCCGCCTTTCAGCTGCGGGATTACCGTGAGGATATTGAGTTCAACCCGGCACGGCTCGAGGATATTGAGAACCGGTTGGATCAGATCTCTGGACTTCGGCGCAAATATGGAGATAGTGTAGAGCAGATTCTGGCTTATTATGAACAAATTAGCCGGGAGACCGATTTGCTGGAGAATAAGGACGAATATATTGAGAAGCTGACCGTAAAGCGCAACGGACTCCTGAACACACTAATGGAAGCAGCGGAAGCGCTCAGTGAAGCACGCCGGCAGTGTGCAGCAGATTTGGCTACCCAAGTTGAAAGTGAACTGAAGGACCTGCAGATGGAACGGACCTCGCTTCAGGTAAAAATGGATATTCTGGAAGACCCCCGCGGTGTGGAATACCAGGACCGCCGCTACCGGCTGACCCGCCAAGGCATCGACAGTGCAGAGTTCATGATCTCTCCAAATCCAGGTGAGCCGCTCCGCCCGTTGGGCAAAATCGCTTCAGGCGGTGAGCTGTCGCGGATTATGCTGGCGATGAAGAGTATTTTTGCCCGGCATGATGCGATCCCTGTACTCATTTTTGACGAAGTGGACACCGGGGTCAGCGGAAGGGCAGCCCAGTCGATCGCTGACAAGCTGTACAAGCTTTCAGCCACCTGTCAGGTGTTCTCCATTACCCATCTGCCTCAGGTAGCGTGCATGGCTGATCATCAGTATCTAATCCGCAAAAAAGTGGAAGACGGACGAACGATGACCGAAGTGGAGTCGCTGCCCTTGGAAGGCCGCGTCATGGAGCTGGCCCGAATGCTGGGCGGTGTGGAAATTACCGAAAAAACCTTGCACCACGCACAGGAAATGCTCGGTCTGGCTGAGGCCAGCAAGGCGGCTGCAGGGTAAGCGGGACAATGATTGACAGTAATAAAAGCCTGGGGGCAAGGTTATCTTATAGGTACGCAATTGGCGACCACCTTTTTCGTCAAGCGAAAGAAGCAAAAGGGAGCGTGACAGCCATTGAAGCCAAACCTCAGGAAGTTAATGCCCGGCCTTTTATTTGCCTTCTTTCTCAGCTTATCAGGAATAACGGGTCCTCATCAGAGCTATGCCGCAGCTCAGGATACCCAGCCTGGCAAGACCGTATTGGGGGAAACCCGTGACCTCAGGGTAATCCCGGGAGGGCAAACGATTGGTGTGAAAGTAAAGTCTGCAGGCGTGCTTGTTGTAGGACATCATTTAATTGAAGTGTCAAAGCAGTCCAAGCTTTCCCCTGGAGAGAACAGCGGTTTACTGCCCGGGGATTTGATGATCTCCATCAATGGGGTGAAGCTGGACGAGGTGTCCAAGGTTTCCAGGCTGGTGGAGCATGCAGGCAAATCCCATCAACCCCTTACCATTGTGTACAAACGTGCTGGCAAAGAGCATACAGCTCAGCTGACACCAGCGTATGACCGCAATGACAAGGTATGGCGCCTGGGCCTCTATATCCGCGATTCTGCGGCGGGTGTCGGGACTTTGACCTTTTATGCGCCGGAGCAGGGAGTGTATGGTGCACTGGGACATGTTATTACCGATATGAACACCGGGACGCCCATTGTCGTCGGCAGCGGACACATTGTGCAATCCAGCGTGACCTCCATTTCCAAGAGCCAGGATGGCGATCCAGGTGAGAAACGGGCACATTTTCTTAAGGAGAGTCAGGTCCTCGGGAATGTGGAGAGTAATACGGATTTCGGAATCTTCGGTAAAATGACCCGTAATCCGGAGCATAGCCTATACGAGAAACCAATCCCGGTGGCTATGAGCAATGAGGTGAAGGAAGGTCCGGCGCAAATTCTGACGGTTGTGGATGGACAGCAGGTGGAACGATTTAATGTAGAGATCATTCATGTAGCACGTCAGGATACACCAGCAACCAAAGGCATGGTGCTGCGTATTACCGATCCCCGTCTGATTGATAAGACTGGTGGCATAGTCCAAGGCATGAGCGGCAGTCCTATTGTACAGAATGGGCGTTTGGTCGGTGCGGTAACCCATGTATTCGTCAATGATCCCAAATCAGGTTATGGCTGTTTTATCGAATGGATGCTTCAGGATTCCGGTGCAGCCCTGCAAGAACATACTTTTCCCTATGATCTTAAGGCGGTTTAGCCTTAAGATTTTTTTGTCGAAGGCCAGCGAACAAGATCGAACCATGAAATAAAATAATTAATTATAATCCAACTCTAAAAAAAAATAAAGAAAAATAATTTTCGACAGAAGGATATTGAATCAGTATGTCGAAACTGTAAGGGAGCGAAGATAAATGATTATTTTCGAATAGCAGATATAAATAAGGAGGAAGCAGCCAGTGCAGAACATTGAAGTGTTGTTGGCCGATGACAACAGGGAGTTTACGAATTTGCTTGCCGAGTACATTACGGAACAAGAAGATATGACCGTGACGGGCATCGCCTATAATGGGGAAGAAGTACTTCAAATGCTGAGCGAAGCACGCAAAATTCCCGATGTCCTTATCCTTGATATCATCATGCCTCATTTGGACGGATTGGGTGTCCTGGAGCGCCTGCGCGATATGGATCTGAAGCCGGAACCAAAGGTCATTATGCTGACCGCCTTCGGTCAGGAGAACATCACTCAGCGTGCTGTGCAGTTAGGCGCATCTTATTATATTTTGAAGCCATTCGATATGGAGGTTCTCGCCAACCGTGTGCGGCAACTCGCCGGTACACAGGGCAGCATGAGCACTTCATCCAGCATGTCCAATTATTCGGGCTCCAGAGGAAGCAACGTAGTGCCGCTCTCCAAGGGCAAGAACCTGGATGCCAACATTACCTCGATCATTCATGAAATCGGCGTACCTGCGCATATCAAGGGTTATCAGTATCTGCGTGAAGCCATTACCATGGTCTATAACAACATTGAGATCCTGGGCGCCATCACCAAGACCTTGTACCCGGCAATAGCCGAAAAATTCAAGACAACGCCGTCTCGTGTAGAACGCGCCATCCGCCACGCCATCGAAGTGGCCTGGACCCGTGGCAACATCGACAGCATCTCCCACCTGTTCGGCTATACCATTAATATCTCCAAATCCAAGCCGACTAACTCGGAATTTATTGCCATGGTAGCTGACAAGCTGCGGATTGAGCATAAGGTTTCTTGAAAGGGTAAGGATTAGGATATGTGAGGGGTTTTGAAATCTGATTACTTTTCATGACACACCCGATAAACCAAAAAGTTTATCGGGTTATTATTCGACCACGTCGACCGGTGATGTATTGATAGGTCGCATATAAAATCTAAGGAGGACAGAACGGAGAGAAACGTAACATACAACAAAAGGAGGTTGTGGATTTTCACCCACAACCTCCTTTTGTTAACACTCCCCATGTAGAGCCAGTCCTTCTGTTCTATACAAAATAAGGATCTGGTTTAAATAAAAGAATGAAGAAATCAACTAAAGCTCCGATTCCCATCAACCCTCCAGTAAATAGATAAAGGATCCCAGTCCCAATTTTGCCTTCATAAAATCTATGTACTCCAAAGACACCAAGGAAGAAACAGAGAAGAACGGAAACCCATTTGCTTTTTCTTCTACCAGACCCTGCATTGTTGTTTACATTAGTGTTCATATTAGAATTATTAATAACAATATGGGGTTGAGAGGCAGCTCCTTTCAACTCTTCTACTTGCAGTCCGCACTTATTACACACGACTGCTCTTAGAGGTATTTTCTCCCCGCAGTGTAAGCAAAATTTCATTTGAGTTGAATTCGTTGGTTGTGCTGTTCTTAGGTTAGAACCAGACATTTTATATTCCTCCAGCAAATAATAATATAGGTAATTTCACCTAGGAATATTCTATCATATATTGTTGAAATAGAGGGAAATTTATTAATAAATGGAATTATATTTAATTTAAAAATATTCAAATTTAAATATATGTATTTATTTTCCTAGTCCTAAGAGCCTAAACCCGAATATCGATCGACGGTGATCCAGAGGATTTATCATTTTGCTGACCCGATACGCCGGTGGCTGGGGCCTCAGCGGTGCCTGTTTTCTTTTGGCTTGCCGAAGAATGGTCCTGATCGTCTTTCTCTTCACCTTCGGGATGTAAAAGTGATCTGGGGAGATCTTTGCTTGTTGCTGCCGTGTTGTCGTTGTCTTTCAGTTCGGATACTACATCTCCAATCTTGCTGTCGATGCCGCGAACAGTAGATTTAATATCCTGCACCCTGTCTCTTTTGGCTTGAAGGACTGTGCGTTCCGCATTTTCCAGCATAGTGGCTCTTCCGGCATCATGGGTTGGGTTGTTGGATAATCGGACTTCCTCCAGCTTCACCTCACCCTCCAAAGGCTTGATTTCACCTTCCACCTTCTTGCTAAGGCCAACCAGCTTACCCAGACGGTCATAAGTGGTATGATTCTGCAGTAGGACATGCATGGATTCAGCGGTAATATCCGTTGCGGGGTCCGTTTCAGGCTTTATAGTTTCGGTCTTATTGGGCTTGCTGTTCTCTATTTTTTCCTGCATTTCCTCGGCTTTAATCTGGGCGATCTGTGCATCAATTTCCTGTATGGATGTTTTCAGGGCCTGTACCCGTTCCTGCTTTAGTTTTTTATCCATATTCTCATTAGATTTTACGGCTTCAATTTGCTCGTTGAGTCTGGATTTCTGGTCCATCAGGCCTTGAATTTCTTTGTCTCTGGAATTTGAAATGGCTTGATGGCTGGGGTTTTGAATAGGACTGGTGTTATTAGATGTAGATGAGATCAATGCCACGAGGATTTCCTCCTAAATGAAAGAATTATTTTCCATATAAAAGCTATATCGGTAATAGGACAAGGGAAAATAAGTAAACCCGGCTTCTCCGGCCAAAGTTTTTCAGGTATTAATTGTTATAATGAAACACAAAGTGTTATGTTGTGTTATGATATAGGTAGAGGTGACTCCTATGAACGATTTCGATAACTATCCCGATGAGCTGGGGAACTTCATCCGGCACTTCAGAAAAACCCGTGGGTTGACCTTAAGAGGGCTGGAGGAGAAGAGCGGTATCAGCTATTCCCAGCTCAGCAAGATTGAACGGGGCGAGAGTATTCCGCTAAAAGATAATCTGGATAAGATTATTGAGGCGCTTGGAGCAGATCTCAAGAACCGGATGTACCATCTGGCGGATTATATGCCTGACCTTGAATATATCAAGACCCTCAAGCAGGGATATAAGCACCCGCAGCACAATCAGTCGCAGGATTACATCTATGAGACAGCTTTCAACAAGCTGAAGGAATTCCGGGCGAAGGAAGGCAAGGAAACCTCCTATGTATCGTTCGACTCAAACGAGGTGATCGTTTATGAAACGGAATATGGGGCAGGAATGGTAATAGAAAAAATTGAGAAATATAATCTTAACGATGTACTGAACGATAAATTTGAAGGCAGTCTGGACTCTCTGCGCAAGCAGCCCCGTAAAGGCAGACAGGCGTACATGTTCGGAGAGTGGCTTCGGGAATGTATCTACGAGCTGAAGGAAGACGAGCAGGATCAGGTCATTCAAGCCCTTAAGGAATTTACCCAATTTAAAGTGCAGCAGGTTAACGGAGCCTTCAAATAACAGCTGACCTCATCCGTTTTCAATAATGAATAATGTTGCCCTTTCTTGCAGCCATCTATTCATCTTGAACCATATAGCAACCAACAAAAAATGGTATGACAGAAAAGGGGAAATCCTAATGAGAGTTAATATGAAATTTACCAGCAAGGGAAAAGCCGCGATTGAGAATTTCAACAATGAAGAGCTGCTTGAGATCTTTGCCAGATATATCAAAACATTGACCAAGAAGTATGACATTGAAGTGGATGTACCTCTTGAAGTGAACCAGAATATTGTGAGTGACGGAACGGTTATAGCCATGGCACAGAACGTGAAGTGTGATGTGGATACTTTCTTCAAGGAGCTGGGCCGGGATATTAAGGTTCCCCTGAAAAAAAGACTGGGCGGTAAGCTGGAGAACGTCTTCAAAACGGAGTTTATTGAGTAGTCTTTTGCCATTGTTCCTCATAAAGAAGCCAGCTCCACTGAATAGTGAGGCTGGCTTCTTTGCTGTCAGTTGCAGATCATACATCATGTGTTCATAAGATATATGTAGGAGTGCTGAGAAATTAACGGTCAATCTTCGGAACGGTCAAAGTCACCCATGTTTCTCCCGGTCAGAACAGTTTCGATGATCTCAATGAAATCAAGTGAGGCTTTGGCCTCCACTGCCAATTCGTAGATGTTCAACAGTTGTTCGTCAGATAATAGCTCCAGGGATGAGGGGCGCGGAGAAGGATGAAAATAATAATCCATTAGATTCCTCCATCGGTTATTTTGGTAGATTGAGAAAATACTGCGAATCTATTTAAATGGTACCATTTGGAAGGTAACCCGTCTCCTGTCATTCGCCCTGTGAATAGTTCTTTACAACTGATGCATCTTATGGGATAATATATAACTTTTTTCGGTGGAATTAAAAAACCATCTCGAAACCAGTGGTTGTCGGGATGGCTGATGATGCCTTATTGAGTATGATGTTATGATTCAGAGGTATCTTTGCGTGAGGCTAAAAATCGTTTGAGCCTTGTTTCATTTGGTTCTGATACTGTAGCGAATTGTTCTCCCTCTTGAAACGTAACAATTTTACGTTCCGAATCATAACTTTCAATATTACTTAGACTAACTACATTGCTGCGGTCAAGACGCTCGAAACCTTTGCCCTTATAAGCAGCCAAGAGATCGGAAAGTGTGGTAGGGAGAACAAACTCGCCTTCTTTCGTATGGACGAATATTGTATTCTTATAGCTGGAGAAATACAATATATCTTCTTCCCGGATATCCCGGGAGAACCCGTCATTTAACAAGACCCGCATGTTCTCCCCATCCTTGTAAATTACTTCCGCAATTCTTTAGGTGCTTCTGGACTGTGAAATCCAAGCTTCATAATTGATACAAAGAAACGGGCGGAAGCTTCAAGCGCTATAGAAGCGTGCTTGGCCACTGTTGCCTTCATAATTCTCCCCTACCTTTCCTCGAAATTACTGTTAAGGATTGGAGTAAAAAGGCCAATCCGATGACAGAAGAATTAATGAAAAAATTACAGCCAACTAATCCCATTGAAATCAATTTCAAAGCTGGAAACCATCTAAGAGGAATTTGCGCGTTTTGATCTGGATTAGGAGCGAAAAAAATCATTATAATTAAGCAAACAGCGTTAATTATCCAAAGATAATTTCCCGGAAAGCTAAGGAAATATGGAATGAGGGAGCAGGATAAAAATGTAACGATGTTGCAGGCTGCTGCGGTCTTTAAGTGCTTTCCGCCCGAACAGACACGCAGCAACGAAAAAGAAATATAGAATATTAGAGTGTCTGTCAAATTATTTAAAGTCCAGCCAATGATAAGGGTAGCTATAAAAGTGAAAAATGTATTGAGAAGAATATTCAAAGCGTATTGCATCACTTCAATAGAACAGGTTTCCTCAGGATTAGCGCGTTTAATAGCGAGAGATATTTTAATTGCTAAGCTGTTCAGAATTCCTCACCACGGTTCTTTTTATCAGATTGATATAAATATCCATATAAAAAAACGGCATAGATTAAAGGGATTATGAAGAAAAATCGATATAAATGTTCTGCAAAATATAGCATTAACATAATAAACAATATGGAGGGAAGGGTTAAAGCGAGCATGATTTTCTCGCGTTTAGAAATGATAACCTTTGCATCAGGCTTATCTGGTATGAAGTCAAATCCTTTTCGCTTCTTGCCGGTATAATGACCAACTATGAATGTAATTGTTGATGTAACGATCTGTAAGATATAGATACCTGTAGATGTGAATGGATACTGAAGATTATAGATACCCGTTGTATTCATAATAAAATATATAGCAGACTGAATTAATAAATAGGACTGATATGCCATAGCGGTCATAATAAAAGAATAAAAAATATGTATTCGAAAGAGAAGCCAAAGAAAGCAAATAATAAGTGTATACTGAACAAGGATATCAATCTCTGGCAACTGGTAATCATTACGAAGGATATAAGAAAAAAACGCCATTATTAGTCCCGCAAAGATGATTTCTTTCGGATATAGATCGATCTTAAATAATTTGAATCCCAGATAAAATAAAGCGGAGCTTTCCAGTACCGAAAACACCATATACAGCAAAAATTCCAGCATGCTTACACTCCCGGAGATCAGGTTCACTCAACTTCTATTCTTGCAAATATTATACATAATGTACTAAAATACAACAACAGCATTTGACACTTTTCGGTAAATATTTCTTCATGAGAGAGGGTTAATTATGAACCAGCGTCCTGAACTAAAGGAATACAGCGAATTTCCGGCCCGATACATTGCATTGGTGCCTCCAGAAGGGGATCTTGTGTCTATCTTAAGAGAACAATCCGGTTTGATCTATGAACTGCTAGAAGGGCTGAGCGAGGAGCAGGGGAACTACCGTTATGCAGAAGGAAAATGGAGCATCAAGCAGCTGCTTGGGCATCTGACCGACAACGACCGCATCATGTCCTACCGTCTGCTTGCTATTGCCAGGGGAGAAAAGGCTCCGCTGCCTGGGTATGAGGAGAATGATTATGCGGCGGCAGGGGAATTTGACCGGTTCACGTTGAGTGAAATGGTACAGCACTACAAGCTGGTTCGCATGTCTACCATTGCTCTGCTGGAGAGTCTGCCTGAGGAAGCCTGGACCCGGATAGGGACAGCCAGTAATCATCCGATTTCCGTCAGAGCAATAGCTTGTGTCATCATTGGGCATGAGCTTCATCATCTGAATGTTCTGAACGAACGCTACTTGAAGTAAGGCATAAGGTGCAACGAAGACCGTGTGAAAAGGGAGGAGGAAGCTGCGGGTGGGCTTATTTAAAGGTATACTGCATTTCTTCATTCCAAGAGAACGCACGCTGGTGTTCACGACTTTTGATCAGGCTCAATATTTTAGAGCCAAAGGCCGCCTTACTGAGGCTGGCATTCCCCATCGTTCCAAAATCAATGGAGGAATGCAGGCTACGGTCCAGCGCGTCCTATATGGCGGCAAAGCTTCCGTTCAGCATGATCTCTATGTCCGCAAGGAAGATGAGTACCTTGCAGCACAGGCAATCCATTAACGCAAGGCTTCCGCTCTCCATACAAAAAGCACACACTATGCGAAAGGTCGGCCATTGCCGCAGAGTGTGTGCTTTTTCGTTTCTTTTAGAGCGGTGGATTCTTGTGGCATTTACGGCATACCGGGTAGTAGGCTTCATTGCCGCCGATCTGGATTTGCTTGCCGCTGTATACAGGCTTGCCGTTCTCGACGCGCAGCGCCATCGTGGCTTTGCGTTCGCAGAACCAGCAGATTGTTTTCATTTCTTCGATTTTGTCTGCATAGATCAGCATGTATTTGCTGCCTTCGAACAGATTGTTCTGGAAATCATTTTTAAGCCCAAAAGCCATGACCGGAATATTCAGCTCGTCGACAATCCGTACCAGCTGGAGGATGCAATCCTTCGTCAAAAATTGGCATTCATCGATCAGTACACAATGGGGTTTGGGCAAATTGCTGCTGACAATGCTGTATATATCCGTATTCTCGTCGATCGCGATCGCTTGCTTGCGCAACCCGATACGGGAGGATATATATCCGACTTCGTCCCGGTCGTCAAGGGATGGAGTGAAAATGAGCACCGACTTGCCCTGCTCCTCGTAATTATGCGCAACCTTGAGTATCTCAATGGATTTGCCGCTGTTCATTGCTCCATACTTGAAAAACAACTGTGCCACTTCCATCTATCCTTTCGTTAATCAGCCTGATGAATCCTCATCTATAAAAATGCGACTTTATTAGATTAGCATATTCTCAGTAAATGTAGCCAGTGAAAACATTTACGGGTAATGGTTAAAGAATGTTATAATGATCGCGGTTATGTGTATTTATTCAGAAGAACGTTTATAGAAAGAAGGCTTACCATTGACGGACCATATGGAAGGTTACAAAGAGAAGATAGCCGCTTTGCAAGAAAACGGGGAGCTGTCACAGGAAACGTTAAGCTTGCTGACAGAGATGCTAGGCGAGCTGGTTGAAATGAACCGAAGCAACAAGGCGCTGCGCCGGGTAATTTTGAAGGGACAATCTTCATCGATGTCCACCCGCCTGCGTGAAGCGCTCTACGAATAGACAAATGGGGTAACGCTGATGAACATCATTTTTTCCTATCTCAACAAATACAGGGTAGCTGCAATCGCCGCGCTGGTGATGATGGTGATCGAACTGGCGGTGGAGCTGTCCCAGCCCCTGCTGATCTCCAAAATTATTGATGACGGAATCAGGGAACAGGACAACCGGGTCGTCTGGCTATGGGGCGGTGTGCTGGTAGTAAGCGCAGTTTTGGCGTTTATTGCGGGCGTGCTCAGCTCTTTTTTTGCGTCTCATGCCAGCCAGGGGTTTGCCTTTGATCTGCGGGATAAGTTATATGAGAAGGTTCAGTCCTTTGCCTATGCCGTATTCAGCCGTTTCCCCACTTCATCTCTAATCACCCGTCTTACGGCGGATGTTTCACAGCTGCAGGATACGATTTTTATGGGACTCCGCTTCATGACTCGTGTGCCGCTCGTTGTTGTGGGCAGTGTGGTGATGGCGTTAGTCGTACATGTGAAGCTGGGGCTGCTGCTGGCAGTTACCCTTCCGGTACTCATTGTGTTTCTGGTCTGGGTGATGAGAAAAGCCTCGGTATTGTTCCGCAGCGTGCAGAGCCGGCTGGATGGAGTCAACAGTGTAATTCAGGAGAACCTTACCGGTATCCGGTTGATTCGGGTGTTTGTGCGTATGAGCCATGAGACTTACCGTTTCGCATCATTCAGCAGGGAACTGATGACTTCCACTGTAGCTGCGCTGCGGCTGACGGAGACCTCGGCTCCACTTATTATGCTGATTGTGAATGCGGGTATTATGCTGGTGCTGTGGTTCGGACGTATCGAGATTTCCGCCGGAGACGCAACCCTTGGACAGACTGTAGCAGTAATTAACTATTCCCTGCGTACGATCGGAGCCTTGTCAGCACTATCCTGGATTATGGCGACGTTTTCCCGGGCCAAGGCTTCTTCGCAGCGGATTCAGGAAGTTATGTCGGCAGATCACCTGGAAGCTAAGAATGAAGTGGCGGGAACTATAAGAAAGACAGCACCTATTCAGGGTGAAGTTGAGTTCCAGCATGTTAGCTTCCGTTATCCGGAGAGTGATATTGCTGTGCTGGAGGATATTTCGTTTACGGTGCAGCCGGGAAAACGGGTGGCAATTATGGGAGCTACCGGCTCAGGCAAATCATCTCTGGTAGGCTTGATTCCCCGTTTGTATGAGCAGAACAGCGGTGTCATCCGGATCGACGGGACGGCAAGTTCAGAGATGGAAATGTCCAGACTGCGCGGCGCCATCGGATATGTTCCCCAGGAGGTCCTGCTGTTTACCGGATCGGTGCGGGAGAACATGGTCTGGGGCAAGCCGGATGCCACCCAGGAGGAGATTGAACGGGCAGCTGCAGCCGCGCAAATACATGATACGGTAAAAGAATTACCGCATGGCTATGACACCATGCTGGGACAGCGGGGAGTCAATCTCTCCGGGGGGCAGAAGCAGCGGCTGACGATTGCCAGAGCGCTGGTTAGAAAACCCGCGGTTCTAATTCTGGATGACAGCACCAGTGCACTGGATGCGGTTACCGAAGGCCGGCTGCTGGCAGAACTGAAAAACATGTCCTGCACCACATTTCTTATTACGCAAAAAATCAGCTCGACCGTCTCTGCTGACCTTATCTTACTGCTGGATGAAGGCCGACTGATTGCGAAGGGGACGCATGATGAGCTGATGAAGGATTCGGAGCTGTACCGGAAGATCAATGAATCCCAAGACAGGGAGGTGGCGCAGCATGTTCAAAGCTTTACTTGACCCTTTTCGCCACCCGAAGCTGAGTGTCGGACTTGGTGATGCGGCAAGCTTCGGTTCGCCGGGAGGACGTAAACCAAAGGCAAAAGCCAAGAACTGGTCGGCCACACTACAGAGAATCTGGAGCTACCTGGCGAAACGCAAGGCCAAGCTCGCGCTTGTACTGGTGATGGTGTTTCTCAGCTCCGGACTTGCTCTGCTCGGACCTTATTTGATCAGCAGAGCGGTGGACCACTATCTGGAAGGAAATGGAGGCAGAACCTGGGGATTCTTCCTAATCACGCTTGCCGCCGTATATCTGTTCAATTCCTTGACCTCCTGGCTGCAGAACATCTGGATGATCGAGATTGCCCAGGAGACCGTATTCCGGATGCGTACCGATCTGTTCGCCCATCTGCACCGGTTGCCGATTCCGTTCTTCAACCGCAGGCAGCAGGGTGAAATTATGAGCCGTCTGACCAATGATATTGAGAATATTAGTTCCACGTTGAACAGCTCGGCGATTCAGATTTTCTCAAGCGTGCTGACACTGCTCGGCACGGTGGGTGTGATGCTGTGGCTAAGCCCGTTGCTCACGTTGCTGACCTTCATCGTAGTACCGCTGATGATCCTGGGCATGCGCTGGATTACACGGCGGACCGGTCCGCTGTTCAAGGAACGCCAGCGCAATATGGGCGAGCTTAACGGGTTTATTGAGGAGACGTTGTCGGGGCAGAGAATCATCAAGGCTTTTTCGCAGGAGGAGCGGGTCATTGCGGGCTTTCGTGAGCGCAATACGCGGATTATGCTGTCGGGCTACTGGGCTCAGGCGATTTCGGGCTTTATTCCCAAGCTGATGAACGGCCTGAACAATCTGAGCTTTGCCATTGTAGCCGGAGTCGGCGGTCTGCTGGCTATCCGGGATTTAGTTACCGTAGGCGTTATTATCGCATTCGTGGAATACACGCGCCAATTCACGCGGCCGCTGAATGATCTGGCGAACCAGTGGAACACGCTGCTGTCGGCGATTGCCGGTGCAGAACGGGTATTTGAGGTGCTGGATGAAGGAGCCGAAGCCAAGGATGAAGGAACAGCGGGAGCGCTGGATCACGTGGAGGGTGCGGTGAAATTCTCCGGAGTGTCCTTCTCGTATGATGACGGAACCGATACGCTGCAGGATATCAGCTTCGAGGCCAAGCCCGGCGAGATGATTGCACTAGTTGGGCCAACCGGGGCAGGTAAAACCACGTTGATCGGCTTGCTGTCCCGCTTCTATGATCCTGACAAGGGCAGCATTACGCTGGATGGCAGGGACCTGTCTTCGATCCGCCGTGAGAGCTTGCGCAGCCACATGGCCTTTGTGCTGCAGGATTCTTTCTTGTTCAAGGGAACGATCCGTGATAATATCCGCTACGGCCGGCTGGATGCCAGTGACGAGGAAGTGGAGGAAGCGGCGAAGCTGGCGAATGCCCATTCTTTTATTATGCGGATGAAAGGCGGCTACGAACGGATGCTGTCTGTGGACGGCACAGGGATCAGCCAGGGACAAAAGCAGCTGCTGGCTATAGCCCGAGCGATTCTTGCCAATCCGTCCATGCTGGTGCTGGATGAAGCGACAAGCAGCATCGACACTGTAACGGAGATCAAGATCCAGGAGGGACTGCAGGCGCTGATGAAAGGCCGGACCAGCTTCGTGATCGCCCACCGTCTGGGGACGATCCGTGCGGCAGACCGTATTCTGGTGCTTCAGGGCGGACGGATTCTGCAGCAGGGGGCGCATAAAGAACTGCTGCAGGAGGGCGGATTGTACAGTGAGCTGGTACGGGGGACTTCGGATTCAGCGACGGGGTAGGTTATAAAAAAAAGGCAGTCCGAAATTCTTCGGAACTGCCTTTGCTGTCTATAAGGGGAACGGCTATGCTAGTCTCGCCTGTGATTACTATCGCTTAGCTGGAGGCATCCGGTGAGGGGGGCTGCTGGGTCTTTTGCTTCTCCTTGAAACGGGGACCGACGTAATTGCGCTTCCGGTCACGGGTCAGAATCCAGCCGCCGAGGAAGCTCATTCCGGCCAGGAACAGCAGCAGCCCTCCGCCAAAATGAAGCCAGGCAAAAACAGGAGTTGCGTTATCGTCGCCATGCATGGAAATATAGTTGAAAATATCGTCTTTCATCATCAGGAAGCCTGTCATCGCGAGGAGGCCGGGAATCACCAGAATCAGGATGGCAATGAAGCGTGTGGTGAGCAGTTTCATGATTTCCTCCTTTTCCACTTGTATCCCATTGAATTCACCCATATGATAACGCTTCAACGGGTAAAAGTCCATGTATATATGACGTTTGTAAGCTTTGTTATGGGGATAAAAGAGAGTACAATGTAATAGGTTAATTTAGAACTTACGAGTGATGAATGGAGGATACATATATGACGATTTCATGTGACGTGGCCATTCTTGGCGGAGGTACCGGAGGTTATGTGGCGGCGATCCGCGCAGCTCAGCTCGGGAAATCTGTCGTTGTCATTGAAATGGACAAACTGGGCGGAACCTGTCTGCACCGCGGCTGCATTCCGAGCAAATCGCTGCTGCGCAGTGCCGAGGTATACGCTGAAATACAAGAGAGTGAGAGTTATGGCATCGAGACTGCGGGGGTGCAGCTGGTATTCCCGAAGGTGCAGGCCCGCAAGGAAGCTGTGGTCGAGCAGCTGCATCAGGGTGTGCAGTTTCTGATGCGTAAAAATAAAATCCAGGTGCTGAAGGGAAAAGGACGCATTATTGGCCCTTCGATTTTCTCTCCGCGCAGCGGGGCCGTGGCAGTGGAGCTGGAGAATGGCGAGATGGAGACTGTGGTTTCCGGCAATCTCATTGTGGCAACCGGCTCGCGTCCACGCGTGCTGCCCGGTCTGAAGCCGGACGGCAAGGTTATACTGAGCAGCGAAGAAGCGTTGACACTGGAAGAACTGCCAGCCTCGATCATTATTGTGGGCGGCGGAGTCATCGGTGTGGAATGGGCTTCGATGCTGGCTGATTTTGGCGTGCAGGTCACTGTGGTCGAAGCGGCAGGACAATTGCTGCCTCTCGAAGACGAGGAGATCGCCCGCGAACTGCTGCGGCTGTTGAAGAAACGCGGCGTGAAGGTGCTGACCGGGACAACTGTAGATGCTGAGACCTGTGTAATTTCAGAATCGGGAGTTACTATTGAAGCCCGTAAGGGTGAACAGGTCCAGACCCTGACGGCGGAGAAGCTCCTGGTATCTGTAGGCAGAGTAGCTAATATTGAGAATATTGGTATGGAGAATACTGATATCCATTTTGATAAAGGTGTAATTGAAGTTAATGCCAACATGCAGACTAATGAACCGCATATCTATGCGATTGGCGATTGCATCGGCGGACTCCAGCTGGCCCATGCTGCAAGTCATGAGGGAATACGTGCAGTGAACCATTTGGCGGGGGAGAAGCTTCATCCCTATCACCCGCACCTGGTTCCGCGCTGTGTCTACACGCGTCCTGAAGTGGCGAGCGTAGGGTATACGGAAAAAGAGGCCAAGGCGATTGGAGCGGATGTGGTCACTGGTAAGTTCCCGTTTTCGGCCATTGGAAAAGCGATTGTCTACGGGATGAAGGACGGTTTCGTCAAAGTCGTTGCCGACCGGAGCAGCGGAGATATTCTCGGTGTGCAGATGATCGGTCCCCATGTTACGGATCTAATCGGGGAAGCGGCACTGGCACAGCTGCTGGATGCCACACCTTGGGAAGTCGGGGAAGCGATTCATGCCCATCCTACACTTTCCGAGATCATTGGCGAAGCTATGCTCGCTGTGGATGGAAGAGCAATCGGATTCTAAGAAACGATGAATGCCCCCACGGGAATGCCGGGCGGAGCTGAAGGCGCCATATGCGTCAAAACAGCTCCAAACCGGCTTTTCGTGGCTTTTCTTTTTAGAGGAAAAGGGATTATAATGGACTGGAGTACGATTTAGTACCTGGTTTTAAGATCAGGCACAGATTAGCTTGAGTGTATGCCGCTTGATGCAAGTTGTACGAAGAAAATCAAGGAAGCATCGCTTAACAAACTTTTAGGAGGTACCTCATATGGAATCCCAAGGTACTGTAGAAACCGTTAACAGACATAAGCCGCTTGGACTCAGTGACGGCCAGGTCATCGATATGTACAGATATATGCAGCTCGGGCGGAAGTACGATGAACGCAGCCTGCTGCTTCAGCGCGCCGGGAAGATTAACTTTCATGTCTCCGGGATCGGCCAGGAGGCGGCCCAGGTAGCAGCAGCTTTTGCGCTGGACCGGGAGAATGACTATTTTTTACCTTATTACCGTGACTATGCCTTTGTGCTGACTGTGGGTATGACAACGCGTGAACTGATGCTGTCTGTGTTCGCCAAAGCCGAAGACCCTAATAGCGGAGGCCGGCAGATGCCGGGCCATTTCGGAAGTAAACGCCTGCGGATTGTGACCGGATCAAGTCCGGTGACCACACAGGTGCCGCATGCCGTGGGCTTTGCCCTGGCAGCCAAAATGCAGAAGAAGAAATTCGTTTCGTTTGTCACCTTCGGGGAAGGCTCCAGCAACCAGGGGGATTTCCATGAAGCGTGCAATTTCGCCGGGGTGAATAAGCTGCCGGTCATCATTTTTTGCCAGAACAACCAGTATGCAATTTCGGTTCCGGCCCACAAGCAGCTTGGGGGTAAAGTCAGCGACCGTGCACTGGGCTACGGCTTCCCGGGTATCCAGGTAGACGGCAATGATCCGCTGGAGGTGTACCGCGTGGTGAAGGAAGCGCGTGAGCGTGCGCTAGCCGGTGAAGGCCCGACCCTGATTGAGGCGATGATGTACCGCTTATCTCCGCACTCCACCTCGGATAATGATCTGGCTTACCGGACGAAGGAGGAAGTGGATGCCAACTGGAAAAAAGACGGCATTGCCGCCTTCCGCACCTACTTGATTGAACTTGGACTCTGGAGTGACGAGCAGGAACGTGATCTGGCTGCAGAATACAATCTGGAGCTGAAGGCAGCCATTGAATACGCTGAAAATGCGCCGTTTCCGAAACCGGAAGATACGCTGCTGCATGTATACAGTGAATCTGACCTCAAGGGAGGAGCCTAACCCATGGCGATTATGGAATATATCGATGCCATCCGGCTGGCAATGAAGGAAGAACTGGAGCGCGATGAATCGGTGTTCGTGCTCGGCGAGGATGTCGGCGTTAAGGGTGGAGTCTTTACCACCACCAAAGGGCTGCAGGAGCAGTTCGGGGAAGAACGCGTCATGGATACACCACTGGCAGAATCTGCCATAGCCGGTGTGGCTATCGGTGCAGCGATGTACGGGATGAAGCCGATTGCTGAAATGCAGTATTCTGACTTCATGCTTCCGGCGACTAACCAGATCATCAGCGAAGCTGCCAAAATCCGCTACCGCTCCAATAACGACTGGAGCTGTCCGGTGGTGATCCGTGCTCCCATTGGCGGGGGGATCTTCGGCGGACTGTACCATTCGCAATGCCCGGAATCGATTTTCTTCGGGACGCCAGGGCTTAAGATAGTAGCACCGTACTCGGCGTATGACGCCAAAGGGCTGTTGAAGGCAGCTGTGCGTGATCCTGATCCGGTCCTCTTCTTCGAGAACAAAAAGTGCTATAAGCTGATTAAGGAAGATGTGCCGGAAGGGGATTACACCGTTCCGATCGGTGAAGCAAATCTGCTGCGTGAAGGCAGCGATATTACAGTAATCGGGTACAGTCTGCCGCTGCATTTTGCCATGCAGGCTGCGGAAGAGCTGGAGCGCGAGGAAGGCATTACCGCGCATATCCTTGATCTGCGCACCTTGCAGCCGCTGGACCGCGAGGCCATTATTGCCGCTGCCCGCCAGACCGGGAAGGTCCTGATTGTTCACGAGGACAACAAGACCGGTGGCATCGGCGGAGAAGTGGCGGCAATTATCGCAGAACACTGCCTGTTCGAACTGGATGCGCCGATCTTCCGTCTCTGCGGACCGGACGTGCCGGCGATGCCCATCAGCCCGCCGATGGAGAAGTTCTTTATGCTGAGCAAGGATAAAGTGAAAGCGGAAATGCTGCGCCTTGCGCAGTACTAAGTTTTATACCAGTTAGACCGAGCTTGAAGGGGCAGTCATCGTTAGTGGAAAAAGTATCATGAATTGGACTCATTCAGCTTATGGAATAACCCAAGTGGGAAAAAGTACCACTAATCCGGCTGAAAAACCCTGTATGTAATGAATAGGTATGATTTAAGTGTACAAAATCCCACTAAAACCTTATCGAGTCAGGTTTACAGCAAATTAGTTTTACTTTCTTTTTCCACTTAATATAGAGTGAACTTAAGAATCTAACCTGATTTCTTGTTGAATCTTATAGCTCTCAGAGAATTCGCCGAGTTTTGTACGAAGAACTATCTGTAAGCATATGCTTACAAAACTTAAGCGAATGCTTCCGAAGTGAGTTTTGTACGAAGTACTATCTGTAAGCATATGCTTACAAAACTTTAAGGAGTGACATTATGTCTGACAACACAATGCTGACCGATGTGATTATGCCGCAGCTGGCGGAGTCGCTGGTGTCGGCGACGATCGGTAAATGGCTGAAGCAGCCAGGGGATTCCATCGAGCAGTACGAACCGCTCTGTGATCTGATTACGGATAAAGTCAATGCGGAGTTGCCTGCCACCGTAGATGGCACACTGGTGGAGCTGCTGGCGGAAGAAGGACAGACCGTGAGCGTAGGAGAGGTGATTGCACGCATAGCCGTAGCTGCACCTGCCGCATCAAGCGCACCGGCTGCTCCAGCGGCCGCTCCTACTGCGAATGCTGCGCCGCAAGCGCAATCCGTGACCCGTCCGGCGCCCAATCAAGCGCCAGCAGCGGGCAGACCACCGGTGCCGGCTGCTGCGTTTGACGCATCCGCACCGATGCGCTCCCGGTATTCACCGGCGGTGCAGACCCTTGCCGCGGAGCACGGCATTGATCTCACGGCGGTGCCGGGGACCGGCCTTGGCGGCCGCATTACGCGCAAGGACGTGCTGACGTTCCTTGATAACGGCGGCGCATCCGCCGCTGGCTTGTCTGTTACCCCAGCAGCCTCTGCTGGACAGCAGGCACCGGAAGTTTCGCAGCAGCCTGCGATCCAGGGGATTCAGGAAGAAGTACAGGATGCAATGGTACCAGTCCGCCATTCAGGGCTTCATCTAAGTGAAACACCGCGTATTCCTACAATTGAGGTAGAGGGGGGACGGGGCAGCAGTTCGGAGTATCTGATCGACGTAACCCCAATCCGCAACACGATTGCAACAAGAATGCGTCAGAGTGTCTCCGAGATTCCGCATGCCTGGACGATGATCGAAGTGGATGTGACCAATCTGGTCATGCTGCGTAACAAGCTGAAGGATGAGTTCAAACGCAAAGAAGGTATTAACCTGACTTATCTGGCCTTCTTGATGAAAGCTGTCGTAAGTGCCATTAAGGATTACCCGATCATGAACTCGGTATGGGCTGTTGATAAAATTATCGTCAAACGCGACATCAACATCTCGCTGGCTGTCGGTACTGAGGATTCAGTGATGACCCCGGTTATCAAAAAAGCCGATCAGAAGAATGTTGCGGGACTTGCCCGCGAAATCGACGAGCTGGCTATGAAGACCCGTGAAGGCAAGCTGCGTCTGGAGGATATGCAGGGCGGCACATTTACAGTGAACAATACCGGTTCATTCGGCTCGATTCTGTCCTATCCGATCATCAATTACCCGCAGGCAGCTATACTTACCTTCGAATCCATTGTGAAAAAACCTGTTGTGATCAACGATATGATCGCCGTACGTTCCATGGCTAATATCTGTCTGTCACTGGATCACCGGATTCTGGACGGCGTTATTTCTGGACGGTTCCTGCAGCGTGTCAAGGAGAATGTGGAGGGCTATACACCGGATACGAAGGTGTATTAATGAATGGTATAACCCTGTAACAGGAGACTGTAATACAAAGGGGACCTGAGAGCATGAGCAGCACGAATCTAAGCTTACTGGAAGTTTCATATCTTCCGCTGATGGAATACGGGGCGGCCTGGGAGCTGCAAAAGGAGGCTGTTCAGGCAATTGATGCCGGTACAGGGCCGGAGCGGCTGATTCTTTTGCAGCATCCGCCAACCTATACCATCGGCTCCCAGCATCATCCTGAACATCTTCTCCTCAGTGCCGAACAGCTTAAGCAAAAAGGCATTTCGCTGTTTGAAATCGACCGGGGAGGAGATATTACATATCATGGTCCCGGCCAGCTGGTTGGATACCCGCTGCTGAAGCTTGGGGTGGATGGCAAGGTGGATTTGCACGGCTATCTGCGCCGTCTGGAGTCTGTAATTATTGATTTTTTGGCTTCTTACGGCATTGAAGGCAGCCGCAAACCGGAATATACGGGTGTGTGGGTTGGCGATGAGAAAATCTGTGCCATTGGAGTCAAATTCAATAAAAGCAAATTCCGCAAAGGCTTTATCACCAGCCACGGGTTCGCGTTCAATATTACAGCGGGAATCGGGGAACAGGGATTTCAGGGGATCATTCCTTGCGGGATTACCGAGTATGGAGTCACCTCACTGGAGGAATGCGCCGGGCGTCCGTTTGAACTCCGGGAGGTAGCCGGAGAATTGATTCCCTATTTCCTGAAGTATTTTCCTTATGAGATGTCTGATGCTGTACTTCAGGCGGATTCGCTGCAGACCGATTAAGCCGACGAGCATTCTCAGGTACGCTCAAGTCAAATAGCGCCCGGAGCATCCGGACGCTATTATTAACGGGCCAAGGGGATGATCAGCCGGCCAGGAAGGGCTCAAGGACGAAGAGTACGGTAGAGGCGATCATGGCGATCAGCATAACATAGATAACGATGCGGAACCATTTTTGACGTTGCATGAGTGACTCCTTTGAAATTAGTTTAAGTTAAAAGCGTATGGAAGGTTTAACACAATAATGCTATTGTAACGTATCCGTGAAAGAGAGGGAAGTCCAATGATCTCACAAGACCGCTTGATTCAGGAATTCATGGAGCTTGTCCGTGTAGATAGTGAAACAGGAAACGAACGGCAGATTGCCGATGTGCTCACAGAAAAATTCAGCGCCCTGGGCCTTACCGCCATTGAAGATGATTCCAAAGAACGCACGGGTCATGGAGCAGGCAATTTATTCGTGACTTGGCCAGCCGAGGAGGGGACTTCTGCCCCTAAGATGCTGTTCACCTGCCATATGGATACCGTGGTTCCGGGTAAAAATATTAAGCCTTTCTTGGGCGCAGACGGCTGGATTACCAGCGATGGCAGCACAATTCTTGGCTCGGATGACAAGGCTGGACTCGCTGCTGTATTCGAAGCCATTCGTGTGATTCAGGAGCACAAACTGCCACATGGACAGATTCAGTTTGTCATTACCGCAGGTGAAGAGTCAGGGCTGCTGGGTGCCCGGAACATGGACCCGAGCCATTTGGATGCCGAGTTCGGCTTTGCCCTGGACTCCAACGGTGAAGTGGGAGCGATAGCAGTCGCTGCACCGACCCAGGCGAAGGTGACCATGCAGATTTTTGGCAAATCCGCTCATGCTGGCGTGAATCCGGAGGATGGAATCAGCGCGATTCAAGTCGCCAGCAAAGCTATCTCGGCGATGAAGCTTGGACGCATCGACAAGGAGACAACAGCCAATATCGGCAAATTTGCCGGAGGCGGCCCAACAAATGTGGTCTGTGACCATGTGCAGCTGGATGCCGAAGCGCGCAGTATTGTGCAGGAAAAGGTAGAGCGGCAGATTGCTTCCATGCGTGAAGCGCTGGAGACTACGGCCCGCGAATACGGTGCGGAAAGTGAGTTCCGCAGTGAAATTATCTATCCGGCATTCAGCTTCAATGAGCATGATCCGGTAGTGAAGCTGGCGGAACGTGCGATTACATCACTTGGGCTGTCCCCAAGATTGTTCGCGTCGGGCGGCGGCAGCGATGCCAATGTGTTCAACGGATTGAAGGTTCCAACGGTAAACCTGGCGGTCGGCTATCAAAATATCCATACGACCAAAGAGCGGATCAAAGCCGAGGATATCGCGAAGGTGGCCGAACTCGTTGTTGCTATTGTGAAGGAAAGTGTAAAAGGCTGATCCAGCCACGGGCAGCTTAGGTTGCTGCGTGACATACATGAAGGAGCTGTCTCCGGTCCATCCCCGGGAACAGCTCCTTATGTTTACTCACCCTGATGAACACCAGAGAGGGCGCCCAAGAGATTATCCGGCCTTGTTCGCATTACGGTTCCGTTCTTCGGAATGCAGCAGCAGGATATAGGCCAGCGGCATATCACGTCCATATTGCTGTATCCACCCGGCTATCACAGCCTTAATTTGCTCCGGTCTGCCTACCATTGCGACGGCGGATGAGCTTGTATGGACAAGGATATCATTCATGCCTGCATTCCTTCTTCCCTCTTAAGTTTGCTATAATACACCCTATGCAGATTGAAGCCAAAGGAGACCATTAACCTATGAAAAATGATGAAATCAAACGCAATCCCGCACTGGACGAAGAAACTTTATCCACACAGCCGATTTTTGAAGGTAAAATCATTTCGCTGCAGGTGGATACTGTCAAGCTGCCTGATGGCAATACCGCAACGCGCGAGGTCGTGAAGCATCCGGGGGCTGTAGCCGTACTGGCGCTGAACAAGGGTAAAATGCTGGTGGTTGAGCAGTACCGTCAGCCGATGCACCGCACCGAAGTGGAAATTCCAGCAGGCAAGCTGGATATAGGTGAAGATCCGCTGGTGGCAGCCGGGCGGGAGCTTCAGGAAGAAACGGGTTTTCATAGCGGTGAGCTAAAGCTGCTGAAGTCGTTCTATACTTCTCCCGGTTTTGCGGATGAAATCATCCACTTGTATGTCACGGACAATGCCCAGACGGGAGATATGTCGCTGGATGATGATGAGTTTCTGGAGGTCTCGGAGCTGACACTGGAGGAAGCGTATCAATACATCGCGGATGGGCGAATTGCCGACGCCAAAACCATGATGGCCGTCTACGCCTGGCATTTATATACGCTTACAGGCCAATGGCACTAGGAGCTAAGCTTCAAGGCTTTTATTGCGACCTTCATGTGCATATCGGGCGGACATCGGAAGGGCAAGCTGTCAAAATCAGCGGAAGCAGCAGCCTTACTTTTGCTAACATCGCCAAAGAGGCGGCGCAGCGCAAAGGAATGGAGCTGATCGGCATTATCGACAGCCATGCGCCGGGAGTTCAGGCGGATATCCGTACACTGCTGGCCTCAGGTGAGATGAGCGAAGCAGAAGGAGGCGGGATCGCTTACCAGGGAACGACGATTGTACTGGGAACGGAAATCGAAATCCGTGAGCCCGGGCGTAAAGAGTGTCATGTCCTGGCTTTCCTGCCGGATCTTACGGCGATGGAGGCATTCAGCAACTGGATGAGCAAGCATATGCGTAACATTAACCTGAGCTCCCAGCGGCTGTATGTTCCGGCCCGGCAGCTGCAGGATGAGATCTGCGGGCGGGGCGGGATACTCATTCCGGCACATATTTTCACCCCCCATAAAGGACTGTATGGGTGTGCCGCTGAACGAATGGCCGAACTATTTGACCTGGAGAGGATTGCTGCGGTGGAGCTAGGGCTGAGCGCCGATTCGGGAATGGCAGGTTATATATCCGAGCTTGACCCTTACACCTTCCTGACCAACTCCGATGCCCATTCACTTGGTAAAATCGGCCGCGAGTATAATGTGATTGAGATGGAAAAGCCCTCTTTCGCTGAGTTGCGGCTCGCGCTGGCGCGTCAGGAAGGGCGCAGGGTCAGCGCCAACTATGGGTTGAATCCGCGGCTCGGCAAGTATCACCGTACCTATTGTGCGGGCTGTGGCAGTATCGTTGACGAGGCATATGCCACTTCGGAGCGTTGTCCGTATTGCGGTAGCCCAAAGCTGGTGCAAGGTGTGTTAGACCGGATTCTGGCGATTGCAGACCGCGATGAGCCTTTAATTCCTCCACATCGGCCAGCGTACCATTACCAGGTGCCGCTGGAGTTTATTCCGGGGCTGGGCAAGCGCAAGCTGGAGCTGTTGCTGCAGGCTTTTGGCACAGAGATGAGAATCCTGCACTCTGCCGGTGAGGCGGAATTGGCCGCTGTTGCCGGAGCAGATCTGGCATCGCAGATTGTGAGAGCCCGTTCCGGCACGCTTGCGCTGTCGTCGGGCGGCGGAGGGACCTACGGCAAGGTAGTGAAAAGCTAACGGCAGCGGACAAGTCATAGAGTGGGACGTTTCTTCATATGGTGTAACATATGACCGGAAAGGAGAACGTCCCGATGCGCAGTTTACGGCTGATGATGAAGGAACAGACGCCTCTTTATATTTTTGTCGCGGTATTGTTTTTGGTTGGGGTCGTTTTCGGGGCTTTGATTGTGAGTGCACTGACGCTGGATCAGCAGCAGGAGCTTGGGGATTACCTGGGGAATTTCTTCGTCACCGTTGATCAGCAGGGGCTTCCTACAGCACCGGATTCTTACTGGGACATTGCTGCGCTGAATCTGAAGTGGATCGGTCTGATTTGGATTCTGGGGTTGTCTGTGATCGGACTGCCCGGTATTCTGATTCTTGATTTTCTCAAAGGCGTGCTGATCGGCTTTACCGTCGGCACTCTGGTCAGCGAGTATTCCTGGCATGGCATGCTGTTCGCGCTGGTCTCGGTTGCGCCGCATAATCTCGTGCTGATTCCGGTACTGCTGGTAGGCAGCGCGGCAGCGATTGCTTTTTCCCTGCTGATGATCCGCAGCCGGGTGCTGGGTCAGCGGCGCTCTCCGGTAACCCGGCCATTCGCCATGTACACCCTGCTTTCCCTTGGACTGGCGGTGCTGGTGTTGGGCGTCTCCGGTTTTGAAGCCTGGGTGACGCCATCGATGATGCGCTGGGTGACGCCGATGCTTGTTAGTAATGCCTGAAAACACTGGCGTATTGCGAGTTGAGGTGTTTATCTGATTAACAAAAATCACGCAAAAATCACATTTCCGGCGATTTCTTAGGATTAATGATGTTATCAAAGTGTATCTTCACTTTATTCGATGCATCACTGGTTATGACAGCTGTAACGTGCGTATAAATTTTTAACGTGGTTTTTGAATCATCGTGTCCTACCCGCTGCATGATAACCGCTAGGTCAACCTTTGCCTCAGCGAGCATACTGATGTGTGTGTGTCGAAATATATAGGGTGTAGCATGTTTAGTAATAGTTGTCCGTTTCAGTAATCGATCCATACGATTTAACAAAAACTTTTGGTTTAAGGGTCTGCCGTTTGGACGAGAAAACATATATTTTTCATCATAGAAATCGTCGTTCACTTGCTTATAGCGCTTTTGGCGTTCTTCTTGGTCTGCTTTATATGCCTTTAGCATCTTAATAATTACATCATCCAAATCAAAATTTCGTATTGCAGCATTTGTTTTGGGTGGTGTGATTTCAATCTTGTACATATTGCTTTCGGGACTGTATAGCGTTTTGCTAATACGTAACATCCCTGTGCTAAAATTGAGGTCTGACCACTTCAATGCACACAACTCACCAGACGAAGGCCGAGTAAATTAGCAAATAGAAGGCTTCTAAATCACCGTACAATCCTCTTTTACGTACCTCTGCTAAAAACTCCTGGATTTCATTCTTCTCCAGAAATTTCTCGGTGATCAAACTATTTTCAATATCATCCACTGTCTGTACACGTTGTGGTATTTTTGCGCCTTTACACGGATTATCATCTCGTAGATTATTTAGGATTGCCCATTCGAAGATCATATTCGCACAAACGTGTATGCTTTTCAAATAAGATTTTGAGTATCCTTCATCAAACAGATCGTTTAGTATTTTTTTATATTGCCGATGTGTAACTTGATCAATGTTGATCTTAGAAATATGTTTTTCCAGCACTTTCAATGTTTTTGTTCTTAGACGAATGGAGCTTGACTTAACTTCGGTTCTGGAGTAGTCTGCAAGCCATTCCTGGGCAGCATCACTGAAAGATGTCTGTTTGCCTTCCCGCGTTGCCTGGCGGCATGGCAAAGGCGTGACACGGCTGATTCTGCCTATGGAGGCGGTTGACGATGCTATTAATTTTTAAATGTCGCCTCATACAAAATCACAAAACTACCCGCCACTGTTCATCTCACAAGATTCTCCGAATTCGGCGAGGTCCTTTCCCTGGAACTCCTGTTCTTCTTGGTGCTCTGCCGCTTCAATGTCAGCAAACAGAGCGTGTACCTTCTCCTGTAATTTCGCTTTGTGTTTGCTGACCGCTTTGCCCCAAACAAAGGTGTAGCGATTGGCATTCGCCTCGATCTTAGTGCCGTCCACAAAATAATGCTCCAGAGACACGTATTTTTCGTCAGCCAGAAACTGAAGCACGGCGGTAAATACCGTTTCGAGGACATTCCTCATCCGCTGGGAACGGAAG
>NZ_LVWI01000045.1 GCF_001909055.1 Paenibacillus helianthi | reverse complement strand
GCCGGAGGGTTCTTCACTGTTGTTCCAAGTTCTATACAGTTTCCTTGGCCTTCGTCTATAGTCGCGAGACTCGGCTCCCTCTTTTCCCCTTCGCAGGGCCTTTTTGACGACGCGGCAGGATTCACTTCATGTTGCGGCCTGGATTGTTGCTCGCCCGATCTCCGACCGGTACTTTTGTCGATGCGCTTTTACACACAGATTTCGCCATGTGCAAGCATCCTAGCTACAAAGGCGGCTTGGTCCCTCCTTGGGTTGGACTTTCACCAACTAGATAATGCGTGCCTCTGGGCACGCCAACAAAGAAAAAAGCACTGCCTCCCCCTTGCGGCGGGCTGCAGTGCCTGTAAACATTCAACAACTCCATTACTTCGACACCGGAACCGCATCAAAATACTCTTCCAGCGTAATGCCTCTCTCCGCGATGGATGCGGCAATGTCCTTGCCTACATAACGGACATGCCAAGGCTCATACATGTATCCTGTAATGGCCTGCTTGCCTTCAGGATAACGGATGATGAAGCCGTACTCCGCCGCATGGGCTGCAAGCCAATTGGCTTCCTCTGTTCCGGCAAAACAGCTCTCTGCGGCACATTTGCCGTTAGTGCCGGAAAGGTCGATAGCCAAACCCGTCTGATGCTCGCTGTGCCCAGGTACGGCACTGTAGGTGCGGGCCTTCTCTTCCCCATCTTTGGCTACATAATTGTTGAACAACCGGGTCTGTGTAGCTTCTGAACGGTAGCCGGAAACCCCGGCCAGGTGTACGCCGTCTTTCTTGGCTCCTGCGAACATGTTCTCCAGCGCGGTAGCCGCGGCCTTGCGCATCATGCGCTTTTCAATCTTTTCAGAGAAAATAAACGGCACGTCCGGATAGACCAGGTCAGCTGGCTTATAGCCGTCCGGAAGCTTGTACTGCTTATTAATGATTGCCTCCAGGCTCTCCGGCTCCGCAGCCGTAAGCTCCGCCGACGGGTCGCCTGAACCGCTGCTGCCTGCATCCGAAGGTTTATCAGTTGCAGTTGCGGTTGGTGAAGGTTCTGCACTTGCCTGATTGCCTGAATTGTCCGGCTTGTCAGTTGGTGCAGTTGAAGGCTCGCTCCCCGTGTTCGCGCCTGTCTCCTCCGGAGTATCAGAGGCCACGGCTGAAGGCTCAGGAGCTGTGTTTGGCTGTGCCTGAAGATCATTGCCCGCACCAGCAGCCGCTCCCTCTTCCTGTGAAGCCGAAGGCGAAGGTGAGGTGTATTTACCGATTCCCCAGCCCACAGCGATTACGATGATAAATAAAATAACGATTTTCCCAGTCTTAGACATATGCCGTGTTTCCTCCCAGAAAGGTTGATGAATGTTTCACCTGGTGCTCTATCCATTATAGACAAGCATTGTATCCAAAATGTTTCAAAACCTTAAACATAACTAGCCAGGCCAGCAGGCAGGCGAAAAAAAATGTTACCACAGAACGTCAGCCCGTAAGCTGACCGTCCTAGGGTAACACAATACTGAAATCCAGCGCCTTTATCTGGACGAGCCGCGGCCCCCGCGCGAGCCGCCGGAACCGTTGCCACGGCCGCCACGCGATGAGGCATTTCCACCGCCGCTGCGTCCACCCGAGCCAAAGCCGCCTTTGCCGCCCTTGCCGCCTTGGGAGCCTTTGGAGCCGCCGCGTGAGCCGCCGCCTTTGGCTGGCGCTGCCGAACTCCAGCCGCCGGCGTCATTGCTGCGGGCCACATTCGCTCTATGCTTAGGGCTGGCCTGAGCGCCGCCCGGGTTATACCCGCTGCCCGAGCCTGCCCCTTTGGAGGCTCCATAGCTGAAGCCTCCGGCATCCGCGCCACGCGAGACATTGGCGCTGTAGCCGCTGCTTGGGCCGCCACCCGAACCGGCGGCCCCTCTGCCGCCGCGCGGGCCGGCGGCATTCCCTCCGGCTGCAGAACCTGCAGCCGGGTTGCTGCGGGCGTCGAAGCTGCCGTAGCCGCCGCCCGTTCTTGGCTTCGCCGCGCTTTTGCCGGCGGGCCCGCCGTCCCTTGGCGCAGCCGCGCCATAGGCGCTGCGCTTGCCGCCAGCCGCATCGCCGCGGCTGCGTCCTTCTGCAGGCGCGCCCCAGCCGCCTGCTTCCTTGCCACGGCCGCGTCCGCCCGGCCGTGCTCCGGCCTCAGCGCGCGGTGCTCCGCCGCAGCGCCCCTGGCCGCGCCCGCCGCGTCCAGCGCGGGCCGCTTCCGGTGCAGCGTTCTGGCGTCCGCCGCGAGGCGAACCCCCGCCAGCCTGCACAGAGGTGAATTCGCCTACGCCGAATTCATCCTTCTCGTACCGGCGACGGTCCAGCCGCTGGGAAATGCCGTGCTCGATCAGGTCGAGCCCGGCGCGTTCGCGCGGCGAAGAGAACGTGATCGCCAGTCCCTTGCCGCCTGCGCGGCCGGTCCGGCCGATCCGGTGAATGTAGCTGTCCGCATCCAGCGGCAGATCAAAGTTAAAGATATGGGTAATGCCTTCAACGTCCAGACCGCGGGCGGCGACGTCCGTAGCAACCAAAAGCTGCAGCTTAGCTTCGCGGAACCGCTTCATGACCGCTTCGCGTTTACCCTGCGACAAATCGCCGTGCAGCTCGTCGCAATCATACCCGGCCGCTTGCAGCGCTTCATTCAGCTTGGAGACCCGGCGCTTGGTCCGGCAGAAAATAATCGCCAGGTACGGACGGTCCCGCTCGATCAGGGCGATTAGCGCCTCTTCCTTGTTACGGTCCGAGCATTCCACGACCTGCTGGCGGATATTGTCCAGTGGAATAGGTGAACCGCTTTTAATAATGATATCCAGCGGCTCTTTCATGTAGTTGCTGGCCAGCCGTTTAATCGGATCCGGCATCGTCGCAGAGAAGAGCATCGTCTGGCGGCGGTAAGGCACAGCCGTAATAATCGTCTCCACATCCTCCAGGAAGCCCATATGCAGCATTTGGTCGGCTTCATCCAGCACGAGCATTTTGACTCCATTCAGATCGAGGGTTTCCCGGCGCATATGATCCAGCAATCTGCCCGGAGTCCCGATAATCAAATGTCTGCCGCCTTCCAGTTTGCGCAGCTGCTTCTCCACGTCCTGACCGCCGTAAACCGCCAGAATCTTCACGCCGGTATGGCGTGCCAGCTTGCGTGCTTCTTCCGTAATCTGCAGTGCCAGTTCGCGTGTCGGCGCCATGATGAGCGCCTGCGGATACGCCTGCTCCACACGGATCTTGTCCATAATCGGCAGCAGGAACGCGAGTGTCTTCCCTGTTCCCGTCTTGGCTCTGGCAATAACGTCCAGCCCCTGAACCAGCGGCGGAATGGCTTCTTCCTGAACTGGCGTAGGCTTCACAATGCCCTGACCCTGAAGCAGGCCGTTCAATATTTCAGATACTCCCAATTCTTTAAAACCCGGCATAGTCTCCACCTCACAATTTTCTTTAATGTTGTTCAATTCATAACACTATAGTCATCCATTTTCTGGAGTAATGTAGGCATGTTGCAGTTGCCGCCAGCGGCCTATAGCCACATATTCAAGCAGAAACGAATTCCCGTCCTGTTATGGGACGGAACCATTTCAAACAAAAGCGGAAGAACCCCGTCACCCGGAGCCCTTCCGTCTCACTAGCCGCCCTTTGCCCTGCAGATGTGCGGTCCAAGGTTCGGTTTCTGGGGCAGCAGCGATCCACCGGACGTTCAGACGGCATTCCATTTGCGTTCCATTACACTCTTTACGAATAGCTTCTTATAGGATTAAGAAGTTAACCTATATATTGTACTTGATCCAGCAGGGTTTGTGTGCAACTATCGAAGAATATTTATTCGCTAGAATCTCCCTGACTTGAAGATAGAGTACAGCAGCCACAGAATCATCAGTGCGGCAATTACAGAGCCGATCTCAACAATCGGGAAATCCCAGAGCATAGAGGGCTCTCCGCGAAGCGAGGAAGCGACAATCAGACCAGCCATAATGATGCTGAAGGCAAGGAGTACAATGCTGAAGGATAAGCGGTTTCCTACCCGGCTCAGCTTCTGCTCTATTCCCTTCAGCTCCGGCAGCCCAATCTCTACCTTCAGCTTACCCTTGCTGATCAAAGAAGACAGTTGTCTGGCCTGGGCAGGCAGCTCTACCAGACTTTCTGCAAGATCAGCTACTCCGCTGAGAATCTTGCGCTGGAGGCGGCTGCCGCTGAACCGTTGTCTCACCAGCCGCCTTCCGAAAGGCTCAGCCATCTGCACAATGCTGAAGGCCGGATCAAGATTACCGACGACACCCTCCAGCGTCAGCATCGTCTTGCCCAGCATCGCCAGGTCCGGCGGAATAACCAGCCGGTGCTTGCGGGCGATGCCAAAGAGATCGTTCAGTGCCTTGCCGATGCTTACCTGATTGAAAGGAATATCATAATAGGCTTCACGCAGCCGGTCCATATCATCGTGCAGCGCCAGCCGGTCGGCCTCCTCAGGAATGACACCGAGCCGCAGGATGGCCCTCACCATGGAGTCGGTATTCTTCCGCATCAGCGCGATAATCAGCGCCGACAGGTTGTCCTTCATTTCTTCGCTAAGCCGTCCTACCATACCGAAATCAATTAGTGCCAGCTTGCCGTCATCCATCCTCATGACATTCCCGGGATGGGGATCGGCATGAAAAAAACCATGGATAAAGATCTGATTCAGCATCATCTCCACGAGCTGCTGGGCAAGCGCCTTTAGCTTCACGCCCTTCTGCTGCAGCTCCTCACGATGGTTCAGTGTAATTCCTTCCACATATTCCATCGTGAGTATACGGGTAGAACTGTAATCCCAATAAATTGCCGGGATATAGACCTGATCTTGTTCTGTCAGCTGACCTGCAATCCGTTCCGCATTGCGCCCTTCCTGACCGTAGTCCAGTTCGGCCAGCAAGGCGCGGGAGAATTCCTCGACCATCCGGGTAAGTCCGTATTGTTTCGCCCAGTCCATCCTTCTCTCGGCCAGGGCGCCGAGATCCTGTAGAATCTCCAGATCCCTTGTCATGGTCCGCATGACACCAGGACGCTGTATTTTGACCGCTACACTCTGTCCTCCATGCAGGACGGCCCGGTGGACCTGGCCGATGGAAGCTGCAGCGAGCGGGGCATTCTCAAAGTAACTGAACATCTCATCAATAGACTGATCAAGCTCTTGCTCCAAAATATGGCGCGCAGTTTCCGCCGAGAACGGTGGGACACTGTCCTGAAGCTTCACCAGTTCCTGAATAATGGAATCGGGCAGCAGATCAGAGCGGGTGCTGGCCAGTTGGCCCAGCTTCACAAAGGTTGGCCCCAAATCCTCCAGCACCCGGCGGATCCGCTCTCCGAGCGTCAGACTCTCGTGAACCTCCTGGGTAATCATCCGCCGCGGAAGGGACAGCAGGTGGTAGAGGCCGAGTTCCTCCACCATATAACCGAAGCCATGACGCATGAGCGCCATGGCAATAGACCGGTACCGTCCGGCATGTCTTATACGTACCGCCATTTAATCCGTACGCGTTTCCGGCAATGTCTCCTCCGGGGAAGGAGAGCCTTCCAGTTCGGCCACACGGCGTTCCAGGACTGCAATCCGTGCTTCCAGCTCGGCAACGTCACTCTGGACAGGGATCTTAAGTTCTTTTAGCACGCGCTCAACCTGCTCATGAACCGCAGACTTGAACACGCCGCGCTCTTCCTCGCCCCGCTCCACAAGCCGGTCCACCAGAGCCTTGGATTCGGACGGCGCAAGCTCGCCCCTTTTCACCAGCTCTTCGACTACCTTCTCTACCTTTTCCTTGCTGACAATGGTGAGGCCTACTCCTAAAGAGATTGCTTTCTTGAACAAATCACTCATGGCACTTTCCTCCCAATGATTCCAGTTATGGATAAAGTATACCCTTTAGCGGGCAATTTCACAAAGCTTAAGGCTGCTGAAGCCCGTTGTCAGGATCATTATCTGGGAATCCGTGCTGCCCAGGTGGCTGCCCGGAGGATCAGCTGGCGGATCGCCGGATGGGTGAAGGAAGGCTCATGGTGACCAGGCATCAGAAATACTACCCGCCCAAGCCCGAAGCTATGGCACCAGGCCGCCGGCCGCATCTCACCTTCCGCTTCATACTCTAGCAATATGGTTTTGTCCGTAAATGGGTCGAATTCAAAGGTGTACGGCTCCTCATCAAGCTGAAAATCTTCAATACCCTCCGTAATGTCATGCTCCAGCACTTTGAAGTTCAGCGGAGCATACGGCGGATGACCGGTAAATCTGCCGCCGATCAGCTGCGCCAGCTCGTTACGCTTGGCCAGTGAGATTCCGGTATGCAGGACGATCAGTCCGCCGCCGCCGCTTACATAGCTCAGCAGACCGGCAGTCTGCTGGGGGGAGACCGTCTCATTCCATAATTCATTGTATGCGATGCATAGATCATACCCGGCCAGATGCTCGCTGAGCAGCAGCTTTTTATTCTCCGAACACTGAACAATCAGCAGATCATTCAGGATTTCACTAATTTGTTTATCCACACCCTGCAGCGGATGGAACCGGGGATGGGTATAGTCACCCAAAAGCAGACATTTTCTCTTGTCCATAGGGGGCCTCCTCCTTCTTTCTGTATCTGTAGTAGTAATTAATAGCGTTGTGCTGCGATGTACTTGCCAAGCTCCACGAACATGCTGCCCATCCGTTCATGCTCAGGCATCACAATTCGCGTGATCCCTTCGTCTTTCAAGGACTCCGAGGTAATCCGGCCTACAGAAACAGCCAGTACCTTGTCTGCAAAAGCCTGCACGAGTTCCTGCAGCGTCCCCTGCTCCCTGGCATACTGGGCCAGAAAGCGGAATTGCGGAGCACTCGTGAAGGCTACAGCATCGACTCTGCCTTGAGCGATATCGTCATACAAAAGAGCAAGTGCCCCCGGCTCCGGGGGGGTATGGCGGTAAGGCTCCACTTGAAGGACGGATGCTCCAGCATCCTTCAGCCAGGATACCAGATGAGGGGCCGGATCTCCGTGCAGCTGCACCACAACCGATTTGCCGCGCAGATCCCAGCCTTTGAGGCCCCGTATCACTCCGGCTGTACTGCCGTCGTCATCACGCACCTCAGGCTGTAGCCCGCGCTTCTTCAGCGCATTAACGGTCTTGTAGCCACGTGCCGCTATCGGCGCAGCGGAGAGAACCCCGAGAAAGCGATCCTCCAGCTTCATCTGCAATGCCATATCAAACAGGGCTTCCAGCCCCATCCCGGTCGTCAGAATAGCCAGGTCCGGCGGATGAGCGGTCCAGGCGGTGATTCCCTCCCGCAGCGCCTCATCATCCAGAAACACGGTGCCTTGCGCAGGCCGATGCAGTGCGGTGCCACCCATGTTCTGCACCAGCTTGGCCATTTCCTCCGCTTTGCGCGGACCCGCCAGGGCGACGGTAATCCCCTGCAATTGCTCTGCCATATTCCTTTCTCCCCCTCATCAGCCCAAACATTATTGCTTATCAGTATACTTGCAAAGGGCGGAAAAAGAAAAGATGCAAAGCTATTCTTAGCTTATGATTTTGTCGAATACAACCTAAAACGCCCCACGAGCTTCTGCAATTCTTCAGCAAGATGACTAAGATCGGCCGATGAAGATGCGATCTCCTCCACCGAAGCGAGCTGCTCCTCGGCAGCTGCAGAAATCGTCTCCGTATTACCTGCTGCCTCCTGGGAGATTCCTTGGATTTCGCTAATGGCTGCCTGCATACTGACAGCTTCTGCCGTCAGCGTGCCAACGGCTCCTTTCATAGCCTCAATCTTCTCTGCTGCCCCCTTAACGGCTCTGCGGATGCGGGAGAAGGAACGCCCCGTTGAATCCACCGCAAGAATCCCCTCTGACACCTTGCCCCGGGCATCCTCCATCGTCACCGTTGCCTGCTGCATCTCAGCGTTAATGGAAGAAATCTGCTCCGCAATCCTATGCGCCGATTTCTCTGATTCCTCGGCCAGCAAGCGGACCTCCGATGCCACAACAGCGAAGCCCCTGCCCTGCTCACCGGCTCTGGCCGCTTCTATGGAAGCATTGAGAGCCAGAAGATTCGTCTGGCGGGCAATGCCGGTAAGGACACCGACAATTCCGTGAATCTGGCCGGTGCGGTTATTCAGCTTGTCGATCACACCGCTGAGCTCCTCTACCGTTTCATGAATGCCGTTAATTTTGTCTACAACAGTAATCACAGAGTCATTCCCCTCCGCTGCGGACAGCGAGGTTTTATCCATCATTACCGATACCTGCTCCATGAATCCGGAGATTTGCGCCACTTCGTTTGCGGTTGCGGCTGTACTCTCCGTTCCTTTACGCACACTGTGCACCTGCCGCTCCGTGCCTGCCGCTACTTCCTGAATCGCTATTGTTACATGCTCAATGGCCTTGGTTGTCTGTTCCGCCCCGGCGGTTAATTCTTCTGCGGAGGCAGATACATTGTCTGTCATCTCCTGCACGCTGATGATCATATCGCGCAGATTTACGACCATGGAACGGAAATTATCTGCCAGGAGTCCGATTTCATCTCTATGGAAGTCACCAATATCTTCCGAGAGGTCTCCCCGGGCAATAATCTCTGTTGCCTTGCGCAGACGAGTCAGCGGCTTCAGGATAGAGGACACATTGAAATAGATCAGCACCAGTGCGAGCAGCACCGAGATGGAGATTACGATCAGAGCCTTGTCCCTAATCCCGCTCGTGGCAGCAGTCACCTCATTTTTGCTGATGGTCCCCCCGATTCTCCAGCCGGTGAGTTCGTTTACCTGATACGTCATCTTTTTGGGGGCATCCTTGTAGGTATAATCAAATGAACCGCCCTCTCCTTCAAACATCACTTTCACAAAATCAAGCGAGGATTCCTGCCCAATCTTTTCTGTTGGATGTACGAGAAACTTTTTGCTGCTGTCGATAAGGAAGATGTATCCTTCCTGACCCACCTTAATGTCTGTCAGATTCGCCAGCTCAGCCAGGTTGAGGTTCAGAGTCATCACTCCTCCGCCATCTTCAAGCACAGCGGAAATCGCTACTGCTGTTTCATTATTAACCGTCTGGAAAGCCGGTGAAATCACCGCTCCCTTCCCGTGCTTCAGTGCATTTACATAAGCATTCTCCTTGCGCGGGTCATACCCTACCGGGAACTTGACATCCGCGGCATGCACCATCTTCGCCCGGCTGGTTGCGACATAAATATCCAGCACATCAGGGTGAAGCACGGCATACTCCTTCAATCTTTCTTTTACCGCAGCACCAGCGTCTCCAGACTGTTCTCCATTCAGAGCTGCGGAGGAAACCTTCTTGGCAAAATATTGGATATCATCCATTTTGGATTGAATATTCGCGTCAATGATTTCATTTACTGCCGCTACACTTTCCTTAGCATTGTTCATAAGCTGGCCTTCCACTTTGCTGCTGGCTGAATCGTAGGTTTGCCAGCCTATAATCATGCTCGGTACCAGAAGAACAAGCAAATATGTAGTAATCAGCTTCATACGGATGGTTAAACGGGACTTGTGTTTCATATGCATGTTCACGCTCACTTTCTTTTTGGGTCTTAAGTATGAATTGATCTTCAGCCTAATATATAATTATATATCAGCCAAACAAACCCTTTTTTATTTACCAACTCTTCAGTATTATCATACTAATTTGTAGAATTTTTATATAAACACAGCAAAAAGACCGTTTCCATGAAAACGGTCTTTTCTTATATATGTTCATAATTTTCCGGAATTTAATTTTCACTTCCAGCCAGTGCTTAAGACCTCTTACCCATTTTGCTTCTGCAGGACGGACATACCCCTCCAAACACCACATGCGCATGAGTAATCGAATAGCCTGTCTCCTCACTGACCCTGTCTGTCCATTCCTGCGGCACCTGGGTCATGACCTCATCCACCGCGCCGCAAACCTCGCAGAGAATATGCTGATGATCATCGAGACGGGCATCATATCGGCTGGCGGCCTCACCCAGCTTCAATTCGCGGATCATTTGTTTGTCCGACAGATAGCGTAAGGAGTTATATACGGTCCCATAGGCGAGATTATGTCCCTGCTCTACCAGCCGGTTCATTACTTCTGCGGCAGTGGGGTGGTCATGTGAACCCCGGACAATATCATACACGGCTTGACGCTGGGAGGTCAGATTCAGGGTCTTCATCTTTATCATCCTCTAATTTGTTTTTAGATCAAGTATAAATCCAGAGGATGACATAGTCAATCCGTCAGGTCAGCATGCAGAAATACCGCGCGCATTACTTTCATCAGGCATCCCCCCCCTGCACCAGGGTTTCTTTTGACGGGAGTGTGGTAATAAATGAAATGAGTCTTACAGTGATGGAGGAGATTAACATGAAGGAGAATAGGATGAACAGCACACCACAGTTCCCGCAAAGTCTTCCACAATTTCCGCAATCGTTCTGGAGAGCCAGCAGCGAGATACCTTCCTTTCCACCTCTTGCAGAAAACCACGATACCGATGTTGCGATTGTCGGTGGCGGAATTACCGGGATTACCACCGCCTACCTGCTGACCAATGCAGGATATAAGGTGACGCTGCTGGAAGCGGGAGAACTTTTTGCCGGGACTACCGGATTTACAACCGCCAAAATCACCGCCCAGCACGGACTGATCTATCATGATCTGGTCAAGGATTTCGGGGAAGAAGCAGCCCGGCTCTATTTCCAGTCAAACAGTGAGGCATTGGAATGGATCATCCAAACGGCGCAAGAACTGAACCTGTCCTGCGGACTTACACGCGAAACAGCTTATCTCTATGCCGACAAGGGGGATGAGAAGACGCTGAGGCAGCTGGAGGCGGAGTTCGAGGCCTATGGCAAGATCGGACTTCCGGGTGAATGGCAGGATCATATTTCGCTTCCCCTGAGCGTGGACGGTGCCATTAAGCTTCCGGGCCAAGCCCGTTTTCATCCGCTCCACTATCTTAAGGGACTCCTGGACGTTATTGTGGATAAGGGCGGGATGATCTACGAGCATACGATGATTGGAGAACAAGTGAACAAGGATGGTGGCATGCTTACACTGCATACAGAACAAGGAAAGCTTACCATCAGCTGCAGACATGCCGTGTCCGCATCCCACTTTCCTTTTTATGACGGCGGGGCCCTATATTTCTCCCGTCTGCATGCGGAGCGCTCTTACTGTCTGGCTATTGATCCGGAAACCGACTATGAGGGTGGAATGTATCTAAGTGCCGGAACTCCCGCCCGTTCTCTGCGGGCAGTGGAATGGAATGGCAAAAAGCTGGTCATTGTCGGCGGTGACAACCATAAAACCGGACAAGGCATCTGCACCTTTGGCCATTATGAGAATCTGGAGAAGTTCGCCGGGGAGCTACTGGGCATCCGGGGTATTCCCTTCCGGTGGTCGACCCAGGACCTGGTCACTCTGGACCGTGTGCCTTATATCGGCAAAACAGCCGAGGATGAGGAAATCTATATCGCCACCGGCTTCCGTAAATGGGGCATGACCACCGGAACCCTGGCAGCACGCCTGATCGCAGACGGCATCCAGAGGCACAGCAATCCGTACACAGAACTGTATGACCCCTCGCGCTTCAAGCCCCGGCCTTCGATCAAAAACTTCATCGTCCAGAACGCCAATGTCGCCAAGGAGCTGGTCGCAGGCAAAGTAGAGATTATCCATAAGAAGACGCATGATCTGAAGCCGGATCAAGGTGCAGTCGTCTTTCATGACGGCAAGCGCGTTGGGGCCTACCGCGATCCTGAGGGACATCTGCATCTGGTGGATAGAACCTGCACTCATATGGGCTGCGAAACGGAGTGGAACGAGGGAGAACGCTCCTGGGACTGCCCTTGCCACGGCTCCCGCTTCTCTTTTGAAGGAGAGGTGCTGGAAGGTCCGGCGACACTTCCGCTCACCAGGCTGGAGTCCGGGGAGTAAGCTGAAGCAGACCCCTCCTGTCTGAGACGTGATTCTCCCTTCCCGCTCGGGTATAATGGGAGCTGAATAGCAGCCCTATTAATAAGCATTGCAAAGGAGCGTGACGTTAGATCATGGATTTGAGAGGAAAAAGTATTGTCATTACCGGTGCCGGCAAAGGGATCGGCAAAGCTCTGGCTATGGCACTGGCCAAAGAAGGCGCAAATCTGGGGCTGATCTCCAGAACAGCGGCTGATCTGGAGGCGCTGAGATCGGCGCTGACCGAAGTGTATGATGTCAAGGTAAGCATTGCAGTGGCAGACATTGCTGTGCGCGAGGAAGCAGAGCGGGCCGTAGTTGCCCTGCAGAATGACCTTGGTGCGTTCGATGCGCTGATCAACAATGCGGGTATCGCCAAGTTTGGTACTTTTCTGGAGATGGACCCAGCAGATTGGGAACGCCATATGCAGATCAACCTTTTCGGCAGTTACTATGTGACCCGGGCAGCTCTGCCGGCCATGATTGAGCGCAGCAGCGGCAATATCATCAACATCTCCTCCACAGCCGGAGAGCGTGGCTTTGCCACCGGCTCAGCCTACTGTGCTTCCAAGTTCGCGCTCATGGGTATGACTGAAGCGCTGGCACAGGAAGTCCGTAAGCATAACATCCGAGTGGTTGCACTTACCCCAAGCACCGTTAACACCGGACTGGCGGAGAATGCAGGACTGAAGATCGGCGACGAGGACCGGATGATGCAGCCTGAGGATGTAGCCGAGCTAACGCTGGCCGCCTTGAAGCTGCCGGACCGCGTCTTCCTGAAAACTGCAGGGATATGGACTACTAATCCGCAGTAAACAGGGGAGTTAACCTTTCGAAGGAGGACTGGACATGATCGTAGTAACGAATACCATTAAGGTAAAAGAAGGCCATGGAGATGGCCTGGCCAGCCGCTTTGGCCAAGCTAATGGCGTACAGGACATGCCTGGTTTCATCCGCCTGGAGGTATGGCATGGCGCGCCCAAGAACGGTGTAGAAGAACTGAAAATATGCACCACCTGGGAGGATGAGGACGCCCTCAAGGGCTGGACCACCAGCCCGTCCTTCCGCGAATCTCACCGCGGCGCCGGCAAGAACGAGAACATTATTGAAGCCTCGCTCGACAAATACGAGCTGCTGCTCAGCCGTACGCAAGGAGAGTAAGCTTCCGGGTGGTGGAAGGAGCGCGGATCAGACTTCATCTCGCAGAAACCGGGAGTGGCCTGCAGAAACGCCTTCGCTGCGGAGGCAGCGGCGCGCCCAATAACGGCGTTTCTGCCGTTATTGGCTTCAGTTCCGGCAGCGGCGCGCCCAATAACGGCGTTTCTGCCGTTATTGGCTTCAATTCCGGCAGCGGCGCGCCCAATAACGGCGTTTCTGCCGTTATTTAAGCTACCTAAACAGGGATGCCCCGCTGACCTATACGGTTCAGCAAGGCATCCCTGTTGTTATCCAATAGTATCGGAGATGCCGGGTCACGCCTTACTTAAGGCTCCCTGACCCCCATCTCCCAATATGTTCAGGTACTTATCAAACCTCGCTCACAGACAGCGTCCGATCCAGCTCCTTGTGTTTGCCAGGCCAGAAGGACCAGCGGCCCAAGAGTACAGTAATCGCCGGCACCAAGAACGGGCGGACTATAAAGGTGTCCAGCAGCACCCCAATGGCGGTGATGATGCCGAACTGCACCAGCACTTGAATCGGCAGGCTGGCCAGTACCGCAAAGGTTCCGGCCAGAATGAGCCCGGCTGAAGTAATAACCGATCCGGTTTCATTTACGCCCTCGGCAATGGCTTGCTTCAGCGGCATGACCTTACGCTTTTTCCAGATGTTCGAGATCATGAAAATGTTGTAGTCCTCGCCAAGCGCAACCAGGAACACGAAGGAATACAGCGGGATCGCCCCCTGTATGGCGTCTGCCCCCATCATATAATGAATAATAATCCAGCCCAGTCCTAGCGCAGAGAAGAAGGACAGGATTACAGTGGCTACCAGATAAACTGTCGCTACCACAGACCGCAGATAAATTAACAGCAGTATGGTAATCATCCCGATCACGACGGGAATAATCAGATCCGTATCCCGTTCTCCGATTTCTTTGGTATCGTATTGGGTAGCCGTTTGTCCGCTGATCCATACGCTGTCCTTGGCATGGTCCAGACCGGATTCAGCCAGTGCCTGCTCGGTAGATGCCTGTATCGCAGGAATGTGATTCATGGCTTCCAGGGAATACGGATTGCTCTTGAATTCAATATCATAGCCGAGAATATTCTTGTTAACTGCCCCCTGCTGCGGATCGGATACCTTATCGATATAAGAAATGCCGCCAAGGACAACCTTGATATCCTCTCCGTTCACCTTGCCCTGTGTATCAATCATCAGCTTGGCCGGAGCCAGCTCACCGGGAGAGAACTGCTTGCCGATCAGGTCAAAGCCCTGACGCGACTCCATATCCTTCGGAAAGGATGAGAGGATATCATAAGTAAACTTGATCCCGCTGGAAAAGGACGCGAGGACACTCAGAAGGACCACCGTTATGCCAACAATCGCCCAGGGGCGGGAAACAACCAGATCGCCGATTCCTCTTTTACGCGTCGGATTGGGCTGCGGAGCCGGCTTGCCTTTGGCCTTGGCCCGGGCGGCTTCCATCTGCGGAGTGCGCGGAATGAACGGGAAGAAGGATGTCCGGCCAAAGATCGCCAGCAGAGCAGGTACCAGTGTCAGACTGGCAATCCCCATGATCAGAATCGAGACGCTGAACGGAACCGCAAACCGGTGGTACGCGCCATATTTGGCCAGCAGCAGCGCAAACAGCGCCAGCACAACGGTAAATCCGCTCATCGCGATCGCACCGGAGGAATGGGTGATCGCACGCAACAAGGCGTGGCCCTTATGCTCCTCCACCTTCAGCATCTGACGGAACCGGGAAATCAGGAACAGGCAATAGTCCGTACCTGCGCCGAACAGCAGCACAGTCATAATGGAAATAGCCTGGGAATCCACGGTGATCCAGCCCTCCTGGGCCATTTTACCGAGCACAGGGCTGGTAACTCCATAAGCAAAGCCTACCGCTACCAGTGGGATCAAGGCCAGAATTGGTGAACGGTAGATCAGCAGCAGGAACACCAGCACCAGCACAACCGTTGCGATCAGCAGGGATACGTCGGCGTTCTGAAACAGTCCTGTGGCATCGACGGAAATCCCTACCGGTCCCGTTACCCGAAGGCTCAAATCCTTACTGTCTGTCGTCGCCGCAGCCGGGTCGCCGCCCGTTTCTGCGGTTATAATCTTTTTCAATGCTGTTAAAGCATCACTGAGTTGGTCACTGTCAGCCGTCTTATCAAATAACACAGGTGTGACCAGCGTGCTGCCATCCTCTGACAACGAAGCCTTCAGCGCCTGCGGCGGCAGCTGTCCCAGCGGGGGAACGTAGTTCTGATGTGCCAATGGCTGCTTTTCAAGCTTGCTGTAGATAGTGGTGATATGTACCAGGTCCTTCTCAGACATTCCGCCTTCCCTATGCCATACAAGCAAGGCAGGAACGCCGCTGCCGGCCGGGAACTCCCTTTCTGCAACCACAGACGCACGCACCGACTGCGAGTCCCCAGGCAAGTTCGACGCATTGTTCTGCTCCTGTGAGTTCACTGAAGGCCATAACATGGTGAGTGCTCCTATGACCGCAATCCAGACAACAAGAGTAATCCATTTGGTCTTACTGCCTGCCACCCATTTTCCGTAGCCTGACATTCCTTTCATCCTCTCTTCGTACCCACCAGCCCCAAAATGAACCGCGGGTCATTTTTGTTACCTTTATCATATATACCCTAAAAATTTTAATCAAACCTTTTTTTCAAAAGAACACATTATTCATATGTGTATAGCCTATATCTCTATACTTAACTGCAGGCTCTGTGCTGGATCAGATGTTTTTTGTCATTTGTGTGCACATCAAAAAGCCCCCCATTCCCAGCAAGCACTAGCCTGCTGGAAGGAGGAGCCTCTCGTGCGGCAACTGCCGCAGCTGATGAAACTATTCGTCTATATTATGAGTGCTTAGCCTACATCCGGTAGACCTTCATCGGAGAACTGGCTGTTGTACAGATCGGCGTAGAACCCGCCTGCTTCCAGCAGCTCCACATGAGTGCCTTTTTCAATGACACTACCCTGGTTCATCACGAGGATCAGGTCAGCGTCACGGATGGTGGACAGACGGTGGGCGATGACAAAGCTCGTTCTGCCCTTCATCAGCGTATTCATCGCTTTCTGAATTTGCACTTCGGTCCGTGTATCGACGCTGCTTGTCGCTTCATCGAGAATCAGAATGGAAGGATCGGCCAAAATTGCCCGGGCAATGGTCAACAGCTGCTTCTGCCCCTGCGAGATATTGGACGCTTCTTCGTTCAGGATGGTGTTATAGCCCAGCGGCAGTGTACGAATAAAATGATCGGCATGCGCTGCCTTAGCAGCCCGCACCACATCGGCTTCCGTAGCCCCTTCGCGTCCATAAGCGATATTCTCACTGATGGTCCCGTTGAACAGCCACGTATCCTGAAGCACCATCCCGAATTTGCTGCGCAGCTCGTTGCGCTTCATATGGGTAATATTCACACCGTCAATGATAATCTCACCGCCGCTGATTTCATAGAACCGCATCAGCAGGTTAATCAGCGTGGTTTTGCCGGCACCGGTTGGTCCTACAATAGCAATGGTCTGTCCGGGGCTGACTTCAATATTCATGTCTTCAATAAGAATGGCATCTTCTTTGTAGCCAAATTTCACATGACGGAATTCAACCGAACCCTCTTCTGCATCCGCTGGACGTTTGGCCAGGGAAGTACTGACTTCAGGAATCTCCTCTTCTTCATCCAAAAGCTCAAATACACGCTCTGCCGAGGCAATCGTTGATTGGATAATGTTGGCAATGTTGGCCGTCTGCGTAATTGGCATAGTGAACTGGCGCGAATACTGGATAAATGCCTGAATATCTCCGACATCAATAATCTTCTTGGTGACAAAAATACCGCCGACCACACAGACCAGCACATACCCCAGGTTCCCGATGAACATCATCAGCGGCATGATAATCCCAGAGATGAATTGTGCCCGCCAGCCGGAGTCATAGAGTGAATCGTTAATTTTATTGAACTCACCCAGCGAGTGCTTCTCGCGTCCAAAAGCCTTAACGATACGGTGACCCGTGTACATTTCCTCCACATGCCCGTTTAACTGGCCCAACGATTTCTGCTGGCCGATAAAGTAGGTCTGTGAACGTTTGCTGATCCCCATGATAACCACAAAGCTCAGCGGCAGCGTAATTATGGTGATCAGGGTAAGCCAAGGACTGATGGTCAGCATCATAATAATGACCCCGATAATCGTCACAATGGCCGTAATGAGCTGCGTCAAGCTCTGCTGCAGCGTAGTGCTGATATTGTCCACGTCATTGGTCGCGCGGCTCAGAATTTCCCCGTGGGTACGGGAATCAAAATATTTCAGCGGCAGCCGTTCCAGCTTGCTGTTGATCTGCTCGCGCATATCAAAAACAACCTTTTGCGCCACACCGGACATCACATACTGCTGCATATAGCTAAACAATGCGCTGAACAGGTATAGAGCGCCCAGAATAATCAGAATATCGTTAATATAGCCAAAATCAATCTTGGCACCCGGCACGCCCATCAGCTTGCCATATGCGCCTTCAAACAATTTGGTCGTCGCTTTACCCATGATTTTGGGACTGAAAATACTGAATACTGTACTGGCAATCGCCATAACAAATACGATAATGAGCTGCATCTGACGCGGCCGCAGATAGCGGATCAGACGGCGCAGCGTTCCTTTAAAATCCTTGGCCTTTTCAGGAGGCAGTCCCATACCCGGACCGCCCGGGCCACCAGGACCGCGGCCGCCGCCGAAACCGCCTTGCCGGCGGGGAGCTGATTTGCTTGCACTATTCTGTTCACTCATGCTATTTCCTCCTCTGACAGCTGCGAGGATACGATCTCGCGGTACACTTCACTGTTATCCAGCAACTCGCGGTGTGTGCCCATTCCGGCAATCCGGCCGTCATCAATTACAATGATCCGGTCAGCATCCATAACCGTGCTGACCCGCTGGGCAACAATCACTACGGTCGAATCCGTAGTCTCGCCTTTGAGTGCGGCCCGCAGCTTGGCATCCGTCTTGAAGTCAAGCGCCGAGAAGCTGTCGTCGAACAGATACACCTCAGGTTTTCTTACCAATGCACGCGCAATCGATAGACGCTGCTTCTGGCCGCCGGAGACATTACCCCCGCCTTGGGAAATTTCGGAATGGAAGCCGTCTTTCATGGCGGAGATGAAGTCGAAAGCTTGGGCGACTTTGGCCGCATGGACAATTTCTTCGTCTGTAGCATCTTCTTTGCCGTAGCGGATATTCTCACTAACCGTACCCGTGAACAGTACAGCCTTTTGCGGGATATAGCCAATCTTGCTGCGCAATTCCTCCTGTGTCATGTCCCGCACATCGACGCCATCTACACGCACTGCGCCTTCGTCTACATCATAGAACCGCGGAATGATGCTGAGCAGAGTAGATTTACCTGAACCTGTACCCCCGATAATCGCCGTAATCTCACCGGGCTTCGCACTGAAGCTGATGCCTGAGAGTGCTGGCTGTTCGGCACCAGGGTAGGAGAACGATACATTATCGAATTCAACAAAGCCATGCATGTTGTCCCGTCCATCCTTGCGGGTAGCATTGGCAGTGGTTTGGAGCTGTCCAGCGGTTGGATCTGTAATTTCGGGCTGCATATCCAGCACCTCGTTAATACGAAGCGCAGAAGCGGACGCCCGGGGAATCAGCACAAACATCATGGAGACCATGATCAGGGAGAACATAATCTGCATGGCATATTGAATAAAAGCCATCAGCGAGCCGACCTGCAAATCTCCGTCCCCAATCCGGATGCCGCCGTAATACAGAATGGCAATCATCGAGAAGTTCATGACAATCATCATCAGAGGCATTAGACCTGCCATGATTTTATTAACCTTGATGGCCGTATCCGTGAGATCTTTGTTGGCTTCGGTAAACCGCTCGTTCTCATGATTGATCCGGTTAAAGGAACGAATCACCCGGATACCGGTCAGATGCTCGCGCAGCACACGGTTCAATTTGTCCAGCTTGACCTGAATCGCTTTGAACAGTGGCAGACCCTTCATCCCTATGAAGAGAATCGCACCCACCAGCAGCGGAATAACGACCACAAAGATCAGGGAAAGCTTGGCATCCTCCGATACCGCCATGATGATCCCGCCGATCATCATCATCGGGGCACCGATCATCATGCGGAGCATCATTGTCAGTACGGTTTGTACTTGTGTAATATCATTGGTAGTACGTGTAATCAGTGAGGCTGTTCCCAGCTTGTCAAATTCATGCAGGGTGAAGTTCTCCACATGATTGAACATCCGTGAACGGGTATTCTTGCCGAACCCGGCGGCAACTTTGGCCGACAGGTAACTCGCTATGATGGAGCATAAAGCTCCTCCGGCGGCAACCAGCAGCATGAATCCGCCGATTTTCCAAATATAGCTGCGGTCTCCGTGCACAATCCCTTTGTCAACAATGTCACTCATCAGGGTAGGGAGATACAGGTCGCCCATGGACTGCAGGAATACAAGGATCAGCACGGCTGCGATAGCCAGCTTAAAGGGCTTCAATTGTCTCATTAATTTAATCAAGTTTCTCATCTCCGTTCATTTGTAACCGGTCCAAATTAGGCGGCGGATTGTCCTCAACGAATCTGCGCACCTTCAGCAGCAGCTCCGCCAGTTGGTCGCTTTCGTCTTCGCCCAGATACTCCACCAGGTGATTTAGCGTCTGGTTCATGTGATCCTTTGCCCTGCGGGTAATCATTTCTCCCTGTTCCGTCAGCTTGATCCGCACGACCCTGCGGTCGGTTGCATCCGGCATTCGTTCCACCATGTGCTTGGCCTCAAGGCTGTTAATCAACTGTGTGACGGTTGGGGGGGTGAGTCCCATATAACGGCTGATTTCAGAAACCTTCAGTCCCATGGCACCTTCATGCGATCTTTTTGCGATAGATATTAATAAAGTCATCTCACTTGGCTTATGGCCCTCTACCGTGTGCTGCCAGTGTGTTTTGCGCAACTGCCGGAGTGCGGCAAAAAGCTTGTGTGCGACTGGATTTTCATGATTTATCCCAATGCTTCCACCTCGATTTTAATTAGGTTGCCAAATTATTAAATACTATATTAATTAGGTTACCTAATTATATTTTTGGTTCTGCACTTTGTCAATTCATGAATGCGTTATCAATTATTACGGAATGAAGAACACTTTTATAAACATCAAAGACACAAAAAAACCGCCGGAGTGGCGGTTTTTTTGTGTGCCTGGTTGTCCAACCTGCAACGGATCTTAATAACCCATTCCATGCTCCATTATTGTAAATGATCCGCCTGCTGACCCCGTAGTTTCATTAGACACTCCTGGTCCGATTACAATAAAGCTAAATAATGCCAGAACGCTGAATGCCGTTAACAGTGTTTTCTTCATTTTTTCTCAGCTCCCTTATGGTTTCACCATATTTCTTCTGTTGCTGTTCCGTAGCATAGTTCCTGTACGTCTCAAATAAAGTTACACAATCAATCACGTTGCCCGCACCATTCAGCCGAATGGCCAAATGAAGAGACTGAAGAATAGTCTCTACTCCTTGATTATACTGCCCACGGTCCAGAAGGTACATCGAAATCTGGTAACGCAGACGATATAACCGGTCAATATTAATAGGGTCCATAAATTGCTCAAAGCGCACCATTTCACGGGAAAACTGCGCAAGCACTTTATCGACAGAGAAACCGTAACGGTTCGCAGCCTCGACAATAACTACCAATCCGGGCAAAATCTCACCAGGGTTGTTGGCCAAGAAGGCCGAATATGCCGGAAGAGCCGCTTTATTGCCTATCATCATCTCCAGCGTAAAGCTGTTGGCTACTGCAAAAAGGCTGAAGTCCTTAACCACTTCCCGTCCCTCATCATCCAAAATTTCAAACCAGCTTAGGTCAGCATATCCGGCGGTATACTTCTTCGCTTCCTCATATTTACCTTGTTTGGTAAGTGCGGTTGCCTTAGCCAGATAGCCATGACCATAATAGATGACCAGGGGGCGTTCTAAATCCAATTCTTCCTCACGTCTCTTTGATTTCTTCCGAAGTTGTTCCCTGTAAATCCCATTGGCCAGCGCTCTCAATTCATCGGCGAACTTCTCTACGTCCTTCCACTTATGGAGTGTGAAGCAGACGTTAGCCAGCTTCAGCAGTCCATCGAGCTGCATCTTCTCCGGAAGACGCCCGCGATAGGGCTCAAAGGTAATGACCGCACGGAGCTGTTCCTCTTTATCCACTATGGATTCTAGCGACTTGAAGATGCGGTATTGGCAAATAGCCATTCGTTCGGAATAGCTATCCGGCTCGTTATCTACGATAATCCGGTAAAAAACCAGGGATTCCTGAATCTTCCCGCCTGTAAACAACTTCTCTGCCACGGAGTACAGGATATCCAGTGGCTTGGGGTACTCCATAATCCGGTTCAGAACATCTTCGACACAATGCATTTTGCCGATTTCTGCACAGCGGATCAAAAAAGGTTCTACTCTTCTGCGAGAAATCCGCTCCTCACTGAAGCATTCGTCCACATACAGCGGATACAGCCATCCTTCAGGAAATCCGAAAGCTCTGGTGACTGCATCCAGTTGCCCCAGAGACATCGGTTTAGGAGGATTCCCGTGCAGAATTGCACTCAGACTTCCACGGTTCAGACCGGAAACCTTGGCAAACGAAGCGAGATTATGGCCCGAGCGGGACAGATGCTTCTCAATTTCAGAGCGTATGGTCTTCAACTTTGCCTCCACCCGGCACCTCCTCCGTCAATTTCAAGATGAACCTTCTATTAATTGACATTATAGGTGAAGCTTATAGAAAGCACAACAAAATGACCCGAACAAAATGGGGCCATTATTTTCATAAGCTATTATCCCGGGACAAACTACTGCTGTAACGCAGCTTTATTGCGTATTCTCTGGCTCTTGGTATTCTTTCCGAAGGTGTTCACAGTGTTCTTGCGGCTGCGCAGACTCTCCATCATTTTGTTCTGGGCCAGTACAATATAACCGTCCAGCCGTTGGCTGAGCTCCAGGACTACATGATCGCTGAGACTGCGTTCCTGAGCAACCTCCAACAATTCACATCTAAGACTCTCTATAGTAATAAATAACTCATCTTCTCTATATTCTTTTCCAAGTTCAACCGGAGAATTTTGGTAAAGGTTCACGGTTACTCACCTTCTCTCTATCAACTTCTCCCTTATCATAATTCATGATGCCAAAAAACATATTTTGAAAAAAAAGAAAAATATGTCGATCATCACACAAGTGAAATTTTCATGATAGCGACCGTCCCTCTTCTCCGGGCGGGAGGTAACGTTCTCCCAGAACCCCCATGGCAAAATGAATCCATTCGCGTGCCGCAAAGGATAAATAGCGGTCCCGGCGCCAGATCATGCCCAGCTGCCAGGGAATGACTGGCTCGGTCAACGAAACCACAGAAATCCGTGTGCGGTCCATATCCCGGCAGATGGTCTCCGGCAGAAGGGCAATGCCCATTCCCGCTTCAACCATCCGGCTGATCAAATCCCATTGTGAGCTCTCATAGACGACCTTCGGCTGAAAGCCCACCTTTACGCACTCCGTAATAATCCGGTCATGGAGGGCGAAATCTTCCCGGAATAGCACAAACTCCTCCTCCGCCAGTTCCCGAAGCGGCACAGAGGCGGCTCCTGCCAAGCGGTGGCCTGCCGGCACTAGCAGCTCCAGCTTCTCTTCCACAAAGGTGAAGCAGTGGAACAGCGCCGTATTTACCGGCAAAACAATTGCACCGATATCGAGCAGCCCGGTCTCCACATCATCCTCCACCTTTTTGGCTCCGTCCTCATGCAGGCGGATGGTGACGTCCGGGTAGCGGCGGTGAAATTCTCCGATGACTGCTGGGAAGAAGCTTGCACCCACCATGGGCGGCAGCCCGATCCGGATATGCCCCTTCTCCAGATTGCGCAGACTATCCAGTTCTGAGGAAAGGTTAACGAATGATTCCACGATATTCTGCGCTTTGGTCAGCAGGATCTCTCCTGCATCTGTGAGACGAATACTCTTCCCTTCACGGTAAAAGAGGTCGGCTCCCAGCTCCACCTCCAGACCCCGGATCATTTTGCTAATGGTGGGCTGCGAGATGTACAGCGATTCTGCCGCTTTGGAGAAGCTGTTCAGCCTGGCAACCTGGACAAAATACTGCAGCTGGCGGATATCCAAATTTTTCGCCTCCATGTATAGATAAATGGAATGTCACTTATTCAATCTATTCATTTTACCTATGAAAGAAAAGGATGTAAACTTTCAGTAACAAGGAAAGCACACGCTGTCCTCTGAACGAAAGGAGCGAAGCCTTATGAAAAAGCTTGGCATAGGCTTGCTGCAGGTAGCCGGACTCACCGTATTTTCGATGTTGGTTAATTCCTTAACCCCATATCTCCATATTCCCATTCCCGGAAGCATCATCGGCATGATCCTTTTATTCGCACTGCTGGAATCCGGTATCATCCGTCTGAATTGGGTAGAAGTTGGCGCTTCCTGGCTGCTTGCCGAACTGCTGCTGTTCTTTATCCCTTCAGCTATAGGTGTTATGAATTATTCGAAGCTGCTCGAAGCAAACGGCCTTCAAGTGCTGGGAGTTGTGCTCGTAGGCACTTTTGCCGTTATGGCCAGCTCAGGGCTGCTCACGGGAGCCATATTTAAAGTAAAGGAGCGTAGAGGCTCATGATGACCGGACTGCTCTTGCTTGCACTGACCGTCGCTGTGTACCTGCTGGCGAAGCGAATCTACGCTTCCAGTGGCAAAATGTATACCTCCCCGCTCATCATCACGCCATTGCTGGTTATCAGCTTTCTGCTGATGACGGGAATTCCCTATGAATCCTACAATGCGGGAGGAAAATGGCTTTCGGATCTGCTGCAGCCGGCAACCATCGCCTTTGCAATCCCTCTTCATAAAAACTTCAAGGTACTCAAAAAGCACGCCGCCGAAATTGCGGCAGGCGTGCTGTCAGGAACGGTTATGGCCGTGCTCTCCTCGATGCTGCTGGCCAAATGGCTGCATCTAAGCGGCGCCCTGGCAACCAGTCTGGTACCTCGTTCGGTGACTACACCGATCGCCATGAGTATCTCGCAAAGCATCGGCGGCGTTCCCAGCATTACGGCAGTATTCGTGATTCTGACCGGAGTGCTGGGTACACTGATGGGGCCTTCTGTCCTTCGCCTCTTCCGCATTGACAACGAAATTGCGCGCGGTGTATCGCTGGGAACCGCCGCGCACGGTACGGGCACCTCCAAGGCTTTCGAGCTGAGTTCGCTGACCGGCACCATCTCCAGTATCGCGATGATTCTGACCGCGCTGTTCTCCATAGGGCTTGCGCCGGCTCTCCTCGCGGTTTTCCTCCACTAGGCCGCCCCGGCTTGGGCCACAAGACCTGACAACTTACAGAGCTGTCAGGTCTCTTTGTGTGCATGAACTTGCTTACTCACTGTCTGTTCTTACAGTTTCACCGGCAATCCGCTCTGTGCTGATTCATAAGCTGCACATGTCACCTTCAGCGTCTTGTAGCCGTCTTCGTAGTCACTGAGAATACGCGACCGGTCACCGGTCCGCACGGCATGCAGAAAGGCCTCGCTCTCCACCGCGTAGGGGTTGCCTGAATTGGCATATTCCTGGCTGTCGCCGCTGCGCACCTCAAGCAGACGCTCCGGATTCCAATCCAGCAGTCCTTTGTCATTATAAAAGCTAAGTCCTACCCGGCCCACTTCACCCGGCAGCACGCAGGTATTCGAGATATTCGCAACAATGCCATTGTCCAGCTTCAGGGACACCGTCCCTACATCTGCTACAGTTACGCCCTCATGCTGCTCATGCATGATGCGGTTGCCGAACATGCCGTAGACCTCTGTCACCTCTCCGCCCAGATAGCGAAGCAGATCGACGATGTGGGTGGTCTGCTCGGTAAATTGTCCGCCGGACTGCTCCTGATCGCGCCACCAGGCTACACCCGGCATGCCGCCCATCCACTGTCCGACAATCATCCCCACCTTATCCCCGCTAAGTAATTTCTTCAGCCGGGCAATATTCTCCTGATAGCGGAAGTGGTAGCCAACCGAGGTCAAGAGTCCATGCTCCTTAATATCCTGCAGCAGGCTGGCCGGAATCTCCGTACTCGAGCCCAGAGGCTTTTCCACAAAAAAAGGAATATCCCTGCGGATCAGCGCCCGCTCTATCGTTCCATGAGACTGTGGAGGCACACAAACGTACACCGCATCCAGCTTGTGGGCATCCAACATCTCTGTAATTTCCCCATACCCTTCGGCACTGTAGGCACTAGCCATCTCTTCGCCTTTTTGCTTAGTGCTGCCGCAGATGGCCTGGAGCTTCACATCCTCCATTCCTGCCAGCAGGTCGGCATGCACCTTGGAGAACCAGCCCGTTCCTACAATCCCTATATGAAGTGTCATCATTTTACCTCCCGTAAATCTGGATGTATACCTTTTCAAAGATTATACCCGTTCAGGTGCGGATAAGGTAGTCCCGCCACTCTTCGGGCAGCAGGTCCGCATAAGGCTGGTGCAGGAAACGGTCATCCGCCAGCACGATAATCCCGCTGTCACTCTCGCTGCGGATCAGCCGCCCGCCCGCCTGCTGGACCTTGCACATGCCCGGATAGACATAGGCATAGTCAAATCCGTTCTTGCCTTGGGACTGAAAATAGCCGCGCAGCAGATTGCGCTCCAGCCCGACCTGCGGCAGGCCGACGCCGACAATCATTACACCGTTCAGGCGGTCTCCAGGCAAATCGACACCCTCCGAGAAAATCCCGCCAAGCACCGCAAAGCCAAGCAGCGTTTCCGGGTTGTCCGGACGAAACGAAGAGAGGAATTCCTCCCTCGCCTGCTCGCTCATGCCGCTCCCCTGCACCAGAGTCATGATCTCAGGATACTTGTCCGTAAACACCTCGAAGACGTTCTGCAAATACGCGTAGGAAGGAAAAAACACCAGATAGTTCCCCTTTTTCGCAGCCATCCCCCGCAGTGTATCACTGAGCGGCACCAGAGAATAGGCACGGTCATGATAGCGGGTGGATACCGGAAGCACGGACACCTCCCACTGCTCTTTGTGAAAGGGGGAAGCCACACGCAGGCTATAATCCTCCTCCGCCGAACCAATCATGTCCCGGTAATAAGACATGGGCGAGAGTGTCGCAGAGAAGAGAATCTGGCTGCGGAAGCCCTTGGCCATCTGCTGCAGCAGATGCGAGGGGTCCAGATTGAACAACTTCAGGAATACATCACCGCGCCTTACCTCTGCGTAGGTGACATACCGTTCGTCATAAGTCTTCAATGTGCGCAGCATGCCCTGGACTGCATAATAAGTATCCAGCAGGCTGTCTTCCTCTTCATCCGGCAGAGCTACAAGCGAAGAGGATGGACTCAGCAGTTCTAATTCCGCTTCAGCGGCAAAGGCCTCCAGCAGCAGCGGCAAGTCCTCAGGATATTCAGCCCATTGTCCCTCTCCATCTTCACTACAGCTTTTGCGCAGCGCAATGAAAAAAGCATTCACCGCCTTGGACGCAGCACCAAGCTTGCGGTTTACCGTCTTATACTGCCGCTGCAGGCTCAGAAACGGCGCCTTGGTCAGCGAGGCGGAGAACATTTCCCTGCCCCGGTCGACCAGATTATGAGCCTCATCCACCAGCAGCACCGTCTTCTTCTTCCGTTCCTCCGGCAACCGTTTCAGGCTGATCCGGGGATCATAGATATAGTTGTAGTCGCAGATGACCATATCGCAGGCATAAGCCGCATCCAGCGAGAACTCAAACGGGCATACCTCATGCCTCCGGGCATATCCGGCGATGATCTCCTGTGTCATCAGGGTTTCATGCTCCAGCATGTCCAGCAGCGCCGCATTCACCCGGTCATAATAGCCCTCGGCAAACGGGCAGCCCTCCTTGCCGCATTCCTCCCGGAAGCAGGCCTTCTCCTTGGCCGTCAGGGTGATAGCATGCAGATGAAGACCGCCGGCAACCAGCAGCAGGACCGCTTCCTGCGCCGCAAACCGGGTAACCGTCTTGGCGGTCAAATAGAAGATACCTGATATTATCCCTTCACCCAGTGCTTTTACCGCCGGGAAAAGGGTCGACATCGTTTTACCGATGCCTGTGGGTGCCTGGGCGAACAGATTCACACCTTCGGCAGCCGTCTTATAGACGGCGGCAGCGAAATGCCGCTGACCCTGCCGATAGTCCGGGAAGGGAAAGGTCAGACTCCGGATACTCTCATCCCTCAGCGCCCCATGGCGTATCCTCAGTTTCGCATAAGGTGCATACCTTGCAACCGTGTCAGCGGCAAAGGCTGCAAGTTCTTCGCGGGTAGCCTTCCGGTACAGGCTGCGCTGCTCGTCGCTGCCCCTAAGAACATAGGTGAGCTTCACTTCAATTGAAGCAAGCTCCTGCTCAAGTGTGATCATATAGGCATACATTAACGCCTGCGCCCAATGAACCTCCCGCCCTTCCTGGGTGGAATCCAGAGGTCCGGCAATGGATTTGATCTCCTCTACAATCAGAGTGCCATCTTCTCCGGCTAACAGTCCGTCACAGCGCCCATCGATGATGAACAGAAGGTCCTCATAAGGAATCTCCGTCTTGAGATAGACCTCTTTGCGGTCTCCTTCTTTATATTGCTTCTGAATATGCTGGTGAATACGCGTGCCTTCCGCCATGGCTGAGCCGCTCCGGAAACCCGGTTCCAGGCTGCCGCTGCTGAAAGCATATTCCACGAGTGTTCGTACCGAAAGAAATACCTCTGCACAGTCCATGTTTCTTCCTCCTCCACCGCTAACCCCACCTTATTTCCGCCCTTTTCCTCCGGTATACCACCATTAAGCGTTAATCTTCCAGGCTTCACAGGTCTGCATTTCAAATTGCTCTTTACCGGGTGGCTATACGGCATTTCTGATTTTTGACAATCGTCGCCCAGCGCTGCATAATTAGGTCTATTAATAATGGAATTCTTATCTTGTACCTCTTCCTCCTAGCCGGGAATTGGTGTTTATTATGCAGAAAGAAGGCGAAGCTGTGTCATCCTTACCCGTTAAACGATGGCTGTTCAAACCATTCGTGTTTTTCTCCATTCTTTTTATCCTGAAGAGTTTTCTTGCCTGGGGCGTAATCTTTGGGGATTTGGCCTCCTGGAAAACACTCTTAACAGAGATTCCCTTTGTCTGGGCCTTATTTGCCCTGATCGAACGCTTCGCTTCCAAACGGAAGCTTGGCTATTACATGACGGTTAATCTGCTTGTCACCGCAATCTTTTTTGCCGCCATTATGTACTTCAAATATTACGGCGTCATCGTAACTTACCATGCGGCGGAACAGGTCAATCAGGTCACTGCTGTACGTAACAGCGTATTCTCCCTGATGGATCCGTATTATCTGCTGATCTTTGCCGACATCATCGTCCTGGGCTTCTATTTCTTTATTAATAAGAAGGGCCGGACCTACAAGAAGGATAACATTAATCACCGCAACGGAAAACTCTCGCATAGTCTTCTGTTTGCAGTTTCCCTGGCTCTATGCCTGTTCAATATCCTGCCCAACAAGGCCAGTATGAATGAGATCAAGAAGGCGCAGGAGATGGGCATTCTGAATTATGAGGCGTACACGATTTTTGCCAAAGACAAACCTGAGCTTGTGAATGCCAGTGAAATCACCCAGGATGCGATCAACAAGCTGAAGGGAATAGATACCACCGCAGTCCCACCGCTTCAAGGCATAGCCAAGGGCAAAAACCTCATCATTATTCAATTGGAGTCGTTCCAGAGCTTTCTGCTTGGGCTTAAGCTAGACGGACAAGAGATTACACCGAACCTGAACCATCTGATGGAGAACAGTCTGTATTTCCCCAACTTCTATCAAATGGTCGGACAGGGGAATACATCAGATGCCGAATTTGTAGTGAACTCTTCCTTCTATATTCCGCCGCAGGGTGCGGCTACCATGGCTTATGTAGACAAAGAGCTGCCCAGCCTGCCGCGTCTACTGCAGAACAACGGCTATCAGACAGCTACTTTCCATACCAATGATGTGGAGTTCTGGAACCGCGGTGAGCTCTACAGCGCACTCGGCTGGGAACATTATTACGATCATAAGTTCTTCGGAGACGAGGATTCTTTTTTCTTCGGACCCTCTGACGAGGCGCTCTACCGCAAGACCTCTGATAAGCTGAAGGAAATGGATACGGACAGCAAACCTTTTTATGCACAGGTCATTTCAATGTCTGCCCATCATCCATTCACCATTCCTGAGGAAAAATACAAGATGAAGCTGCCGGAGCGGTATGAAGGTACTTTTGTCGGGGATTATGTCCGGGCCCAAAATTATGCGGACTATGCCTTTGGACAGTTCGTGGATGAGCTTAAGGCAAATGGTGTATGGGATGACAGCCTGATCATGGTCTATGGAGACCATATGGGGTTGCCAATCTATTCACTGGATCATGATGATAAGGAATTAATGACGGAAATTTACGGGCATGACTACGAATATGCCAATATGCTCAACATCCCGCTGATTGTCCATGATGAGGGGACGATTCAGCCTCAGACGTTGGATCATGTCGGCGGCGAAGTGGATATCATGCCAACTGCAGCTAGTCTGCTGGGAGTGTCCATGGACAACAACATTCACTTCGGACAGGACATGACAAGCCAGGCCTATAACCTGCTTCCGCAGCGTTATTATCTGCCTACCGGATCCTTTATCGCCAGCTCCGGGCTGCTGATCCCCGGCAACAGCTTTGAGGATAATACGCAATCCCGTCTGGCCTCGGGAAACAAGTCTCCGGCCGGAACCGAGGATGAGTACAACCGCGCGCTGCGCCTGCGCCAGCTCTCGGACAGCTACGTCACGCAGCTCCCGGATAAAGTTAAGGCTGCAGAATAATACGCCATCCAAAAAACAGTCTTGCCTCAACAGAAATATACAAAAGAAACCTCTCCTTTGAAATGGATATGTAGCAACTCCATTTTACTAAAAGAGTGGTTTCTTTTTTTACGTTTAACCGTTGATCAATCTATATCTCAAAGGCTCGATGCATTCCAAATTTAATGTTGTCCATAATAATATTTGCCACATCAGCCGGGATCATGTGGGGTGAATATTCGTACCACCACTTCACCGTAGTCATTGCAGACGATGCAAACAGACGAGTTAATAACTCTTGTTTTTCTGAAAGCTCCTTTTCCTTCCCCGTTTCCGTTCCCTTCCTGTTTTCACAAAGACATTCCCGGGTCCTTCTTTCAAATAACCGCACCATATCTTCATAGATCAATAACTCCATATTTTTATTCCACAAAATAAGATACCAGTCTTTATGATCATACATAAATTCGAGTTGTTTTCTTAAAGCATTCAGTGATTCATTGGTTTGTTTATTCTCCAGATTAAAAGAGGCTAAATTAACATTGTTTGCAAGGTCTCCAAGTGTTGATTTTACGAGTAATTCTCTCAGCTGGTATTTATCCTCATAATACTTGTAGAATGTAGAACGGTTAATTCTGGCTGCAGCCGTAATATCTCTTACAGAAATAGACGAAAAGGTTTTTTGGCGAATGCATGCTTCAAATCCCCGCTTTATATTTTCAATGGTTTTGATCACGCGCAAGTCTGTAATATCCTTCAATAGGGTTCACACTCCAATATGTTCACAATAATCATAGATTGAGAACAACATATTCCATATGATGTGTTGCTTAAGCAACAATCGGGGCAGGCTTTACTGATATTTTTTATATTTTTCCTTAATTATAATATTCATATAAATAGCCATGCACAAGCATAGAAGGAGAAGTTTGTATGTCCAAGAATCGATTGAGCGCAGTATTGGGGATTGAAAAACCAGTAATCCAGGGACCTATGGCTTGGATATCAACAGCACCCTTGGTGGCAGCAGTTTCTGATAACGGGGGACTTGGTGTACTGGGAGTAGGTTTTGCCCCTGCGGAGTTTATTAAGGAACAGATTATAGCTACGAGAAAACTAACGAGTAAGCCTTTTGGTGTTAACGTTATTATGATTCCTGAGCTATTAGATCATGTAACAAAAGTGGTTCTGGAGGAGAAACCGCCTGTAATTTATGCAGATACCTTACTAGGGCTTGATCTGGAATTGTCCAAAAAGTACTTTTCAATCTGGCATGATTTAGGCCTGAAAGTGATTGTGAAAGCAAGCACAATTCAGGACGCCATTACGGCAGAGCAGGCCGGGGCAGATGCAGTGATTGTAAAAGGCTGGGAAGGAGGAGGACATACATCCTATGAGGCAACCACGGTCCTTGTTCCGCAAGCAGCGAACTGTCTATCCATACCTTTAGTAGCCTCCGGCGGTATTGCAGATGGACGGGGAATGGCGGCAGCAATTGCCCTTGGTGCGGATGGTATTGAAATGGGAACAGTTTTTATGTGTGCTGATGAAACAGTAGTGCATCCAAATGTCAAAAATGCCATGATCAAAGCCGGTGATATGGAGACTGTGATCACAGGATATTCAACGGATGAGCCATGCAGACAATTGAAGAACAAACTCTCTGAGGAAATGATCGACATCGAGAACCAATTCAGCAAAACAGAGGCGGCTGTAAAACTGAAAGAGGTTGCTGAAAGTTCTTTGAAAAAGGCCATGCTGGAAGGTGATGTTGAAGAGAAGGGTGCTGTTATGGCGGGACAAATTGTCCCTTTGATCACTGAGGTTAAAAGCGTTAAGGCTATTATAGATGATGTGCTAAGCGGATATCATGCAACCATCTCTAAGCTAGCTGTATTCGAAGTTTAGATAATTGTTTTAGCGACCCGCGGAAAAGCGGTAGTGTCCGTCTTTGGGCCAGGCACCGATTAACAATGGTCCATTCGCGAAGGATCCTCCCCGAGCACAACCGTCTATCCGGCTCCAAAAACAAGAGCTGTCCCAGCAGCCATTTCATGGCTTATGGGATAGCTCATTTGTTATAAAGTCCTTATTATTTTTATCCGGAACGGCAATTCCCCTCCGAAATTAACGCTCCTGCTGCTCCAGCATCAGATAATAGTCAGCCAAATTGCGCAGCTCCTCCGGCTCCAATATGGCTAAATGCTCGCTAAGCAGCAGCAAGTAGCGGTATCTCGCCTCCTCCAGCAGCTTTTCCCCCTTGGCGGTAAGGGTCACAATGACGGCTCTGCGGTCTTGCTCATCCGGCTCGCGCACACTAAGTCCCAGCAGCTCCAGGCGATCCAGCATCACTGTTACCGCACTTGACTTGACCTCCATTTTGTCCGCAAGCTGGATCACACGGGCATTCTGCTCCTGGGCGATCATACGAAGCAGGCCAAATTGCGGCACGGTAAGTCCCATTTCTTTGTGCAAAGACATCTGTGATGTGATTTTCCGCTGTACCTTCCACATGGATAATCCCAAACGTTCTACCAGCGGATCGATGGGTTGCGACATTCCTTTCAGCTCCAGTCCGTTTGTCCTTGATCAAGCGTAACATTATCACAGTCCATGATTCAATGCTTTTATATATGATTTTTTTTACACGATTCGGCATTTCCCGACACAAAAATACTATATTCTCTCAAGCCGCTCATGAGCTATAATCGTAGAAGTGATACAGTAGTATTGCTGAAAACATTAGAAGTAGGGTTGGTGGTAGAAATAATGAAGCTGGCAACAAAATTAACCTGGATGATGCTTATTGTGTTGCTTTTGGTCGGGTCTTCCATTGGATTCTTTGGTTACCGCACCGCTTATCATCAAGTGGATGAGGCTGCTGGAATCGAGCTGGTGGGCTGCGCCAACATCACGACTGGCCTGATTGATCCCGCAGACATTGCGGCACTTGTTGGTGGAGATAACAGCAAGGTGGCTGCTATTGAAGACCGGATCGGCTGGATTGTGGCTCATAAGCCAATTTTTAAAGAAGCATTCATCCTTTCTCTGGACGGTAAGATTCTCGCCGCCGATGCCAGCATGAAGAAAAGAGGCTACAAAGCCGGTGATTCCTTCTACTTCGCAGAAGAAGATAAAGCTATGATAACTACCATGAAGCATTCTGCATACTCCAAAGTATATACCTACCAAGACACCTCGCTCAAAACCGGATATGGCCCCATTTATCAGGATCATGATCCCAGCAAACCCATTATTGCACTGATGGCTATCAATTTCGACGGACCTTTAATTCAGGAACGGACCAAGGATATTATTGTTCAGCCTTTCATTATCGGCGCATCAATTCTGATCGTAGCCATACTCGCCGCTTATCTGTTAATCCGTCGTATGGTCAGTCCGCTTACCAAGCTGTCCGGTTCTGTGAATACCATCGCCCGAGGCGACCTTACCCATGAACCGCTGCTCTTCAAAAGCAAAGATGAAATCGGGACACTGGCCCGCAACTTCAATGATATGACGTTGAGCCTGCGTGAGCTGATCACCCAGGTGAATGACACCTCCATGCTGGTAGCGTCTTCCTCCCAGGAGCTGTCTGCCAGCGCCCAGGAGACGAACCGGGCCGGCGAACACAGTGTGAATGTTACTATTGAGCTTGCCGATGGCGCGAATACCCAGCTGAAGGACCTGGAAGGCAGCTACAAATCCGTGCAGGATATGTCCCGTTTCATCTCCGAGATCGCCGACAATGCCGACAGTGCGAGGGATACTGCTGCGAGCAACGCCCAAAAGGCCCGTCTGGGCCGGCAGTCCATTGACTCCACAACCACACAGATAGGCGTTATGAGCGGAAGCATCCAGGATCTTTCAGACATTATCACTACACTGGGCAGCCACTCCAAAGAGATTGAGAACATTGTCGGCACGATCGCCAGCATTGCCGAAGAAACCAATCTGCTGGCATTGAATGCGGCTATAGAAGCCGCCCGGGCCGGAGAAGAGGGCCGGGGCTTCGCCATTGTCGCCGGCTCCGTCCGCAAGCTGGCTGAGCGTTCCGCCAAGTCTGCCGGACAAATCGGGGAGCTGGTCAGCCTGATTATCAGCCAGATGGACAATGCCGGTGAAACGATGAGACGCTCTACGGAAGAGATGCAGCAAGGGAAGGAACTGATCGTGTCTGCCGGCCAGTCGTTCTCCGAGATCGAAACCTCAGTCTCTGACATGTCTTCCCAAAGCCAGCAGATTTCTGCGACAGTCCGTGAGCTGGGATCCATCTCAGGCGGGCTGGTAGAAGCGATTCAGAATATTGTCAGGATCTCCAATCATACGGCTGAAGGTGCTGAGACCCTCTCCGCCACTTCCCAGGAGCAGCTTGCAGCGATGGAGGAAGTAGAGTCCTCCGCGGCTTTCCTCTCTTCACTGGCGGAGAAGCTTCAGGTTCTGGTAGAGAAGTTCAAGATCTAGGCTTTCATATACAAGCAAAAAGCGCAGAACCCTCGATGAGGTTCTGCGCTTTTTGCTGCCTGAGGCAGGTTATACCTATGTATTTATTACGCCGTATTCTCAATAAACCATTGGCCCAACTCGCTGACTGGCATCGGCCTTCCGTAATAAAAGCCCTGCATCACCCGGCAGCCCAAGGACTGCAGCAGCTCAATCTGCTCAGGTGTCTCCACGCCTTCGGCAACTACCTCCATGTTGAGATTGCTGGCGATGGCAATGATATTGCTGATGATCGCCTTCTTGGAATGCATCTTGCTCTTGCGGATGAATACCTGGTCAATCTTCAGCGTATTCACCGGAATTTCATCCAGATTGCCCAGAGAGGAGAAGCCTGTTCCAAAGTCATCGAGCGATACCCGCACTCCAAGGTTCCGCAGCTTGGAGAGCTGAGCTACCGTCTCTTCCATATTGTTCATAGCGATGGACTCTGTAATTTCCAGTTCCAAAAAGTGAGGTTCCAGACCGGAGCGGACCAGCGCCTCTTCGACCACATCATACAGGGAGCCGCCTTCAAACATCCGGGCGGACATGTTGATGGAGACGGCAACACTCGCCACCTCCGCTTTGTGCCAGAGCATATTCTGGCTGCATACATCATGCAGCATCCAATAGGTAATCGGCACGATCAGCCCGGTTTCCTCCGCAATCGGAATGAATTCGGCAGGTGAAATAATACCGTGTTCCGGATGCCTCCAGCGCAGCAGCGCCTCCAGCCCGACGGTTACATTCATAAGAGAATCCCATTTAGGCTGATATACTACCATGAATTCAGAACGGGCAAGCGCCTTGCGCAGATCCTTCTCCAGCGACATCCTGCGTAGCTGGTTGCGGTTCATTTCCTGATCGAATACGCTGAACTTATTCTTGCCGGAGTCCTTGGAGGTATAGAGTGCCGTGTCGGCAGCCTTCATCAAGGCAGAGCGGTCAATCCCATGGACAGGAGTCATGCTGATGCCTACGCTCGCTGTGACGTACAGCTCATTCCCCTCAATACTGTACGACTTCTTCACTTCTCCTAGGACATGGTGAGCCTCTTCCCGGGCATCTTCCATGGTGCAGACCGGAAGGGCAATCAGAAATTCATCTCCTCCCAGTCGGAAAACCTTGCCCTTGGTACCAATCACATTCCGCAATCTCTCGGCAACTTCCTGCAGCAGCATATCCCCAATATCATGTCCCAGGGTATCGTTAATGGACTTAAAACGGTCCAAATCGACAAAGAACACTGCTCCTGAGGGCCCGCCAAAAAATTCATTTTTGAAGTACCGTTCCAGCCCATGGCGGTTCGGCAGCTCGGTCAACGGATCATGATAGGCCATGCGCTCCAGCCCGTGCCGGTCCAGAAGAACCGCGCCGCCGGATACCGCAAGCATAAATAAAGTGACAAGAGAAACCCCCGTCAGCAGAATGACATTTGTCTGGACGAGAACAGGCCTCGCACCAAGCCAGCTGTTAACCTCCAAATGACTGGCCCGCAAGCTGATGTAATGCATCCCCGTAACCGCGATCCCGATAAACAGCGAGGAGTACAATTTCCAGCGGCTGAACCCGGGATAATCCTTGAACCTGCGAAAGAGGAACACTCCAGTATATGAGGCCAAACAGGCAACAACAACGGATAGCCCCTGGGTGGGCATCTCATAATGGATTCTCCCCCCCATCTTCATGGAGGACATGCCCAAATAATGCATAGCGGAAATTCCGCAGCCGAGAATCATGCCGCTGAGGAACAAACGCCCCGTACTCTGGCGGGGCATAGTGGCAATCCATAGCGACACATAACTGGCAAGCACACTGATGAGCAGCGACAAAACAGCCATGCCCCCTTGATATCTAACCTCGAAGGGCAGGCGGCTGGCCATCAGCCCCACAAAGTGTATGGCCCAAATGCCGCTGCCAAGCACACAAGCTCCGGAGAGCAGCCACAAGCGTCTTACGTTCCCTGCCGAACGGGAAGCCTGTGAGATCAAATTAAGCGCCGAATAAGCTGCAGAAGCAGCTAGCGCAAAAGATAGTAAAACAATCCATATATTATATTGGATTCCCATTTGATCCATAGTCGACCTCTTTACCCGTTTAATTATCATCGTCGCCGCAGTACATGTATGAAGTAAAAAATATATACGAATATCAGATAAATGGAAGAGTGCGGAAATATAGGCCATCCCTGAAAGTTAACTTTAGCTGTATTCTACCCTGTATTTAGTACACTGTCTAAGTAAATACTGGAACTTGAATCCTTTTTTTAGTGTCGGCAAAAAATGTCCATATTTGCGTGTTCGCATCATGCGCCGAGGGTTGGGATTTGTCCGGACTGCGAACCTTTACGAGGAAAGGCTGCGCGCCAAGCCCATACATTTACAGCTGCCAAAATTACCAAATAGATGTAAACCCCCGGTGAGATAAGAGTGAACATATAATGAAGGCCCGCCATTCCCATCAGGATAAAGATCAGTACAAATCCGCTAACTGAGAACTCCTTCTGCTTCGCCGCCTCGTATTTCTCCGAGAACGGAAGCGCCGGCGGCAGCACCCGGAAGCAGATTAACGCAAATAAAGGTAATGCCAGCATTACAGCGGCCAGATCCGGAAGAATCCGGGCTCCGAACAGCCAGAGGAAAACGGCTGACTCCAGAACAAACAACGGAAGCATAAGCCGCAGCAGCGCGGCCTTAAGCATTCCCCGGTACACGGGAGCTGTTTCGGGCAGCGGAATGGTTCTGTAAATCCAGGCACCCTTGTAGCTGGCAGAATAGCGGAGCATTTGTACTACAGTCAGCAGCAGCAGCGCACTGAGATAGATGAACAAATGGGCTTTGGATTCTGTATGCACCGCCGGATCACTGCTCCACACCTGGTTGAATATGAAGATAAAAGGCAGCACTAACGATAACCCGACAGTCGGATACACCTTTAGTTTGAAATCCCGTTCATTTCTCATCATTGCCCAGGTGAACCGGAAGAACATGGCCTCTGCCTTATCCCGGCATAAAAGTTCTGACAACAAGCGGGGATAGCGGCCACTGTCTTTACCGGCAGCCCCCTGCTCCGCCAGCTTCTGCAGGCTCCGTTCGAACAGCGGCATCAGCTTGATATACGTATATAGCAGAATCAGCGGAATGATGACAGCCAGTACCGCCAGCACCGTAAACTCCGTCCCCCTGCTTCCACCCACCAGTACCTCAAACGGAGCAGCAAACCAGGCAGGTGCAATGAAGTATTGCCACCAGACGGGCTGGAAGGAGCCTGTCAGGTCTGTCATATTGAACAGCCGCGGAACCAGCTGGTACCCTACCGCAATCCCGATGGACAAAATAATTTGAATATAGTTGATGATATCCTTGAGTTTTTCCCCGTCAAAGACCCTCATAATCAGCAAATAGAGCAGCGCGGTAATTACAAGAATAAAGCCATCCATCAGCAGAATTTCCACCGCATAGATCAGAAAAAACAGCACCCCTTGTTTAAACAAGGCAACTACGAGCGAGGGTGCCGTCAGGGTTAGCGTCAGCGAAACCAGATAAATCAGAACGTGGAGGCTCTTAGCCATGTTCAGCGTCCTGCGGTCCACCGGCTTGGAGAACAGAATGTTCTTGTCCCGTAAATCCAGCATGACTGAAGAGAAATCAGAGATCAGGGTGGTCGTGATCATAAACATAACAACTGCAAACAGCACACTCATGGTCAGCATGTAGTTGCTATCAGGTACAACGAAGAGGATCAGCATAAGTCCAAGCAATAGATAAATCCACTGTACCCGGAGAGGCGAACCCTCGGTTTCCTGGCCGCTCTTCTGTGTTCCAAGCACTGTCGGTGTCCGCCTTCCGTCCATGGTCAGCTTTACCTGCAGAATGCTGCGCAGCATCTCATAATCCACACCAGCCCTCTTGAATACGCCCCGCAGCCGGTCAAGCAGCTTCAATACCCGGAAATCATTCATGCGTAGCACCTTCTCCAAGAACGGCCACAAACTCGCCGGCGATATCCCGGTACTTATCGAATCCGGTCAGCTGATTAAAGATATCCTCAAGCGACCCTTCCCTGCTCTGCTCCTGAAGCTCTGCGAAGGTTCCGTCCGCCACAATGTCCCCGCCATTGATCAGGATGATCCGGCTGCTGATTTTCTCCACGACATCCATGATATGCGAGGAATAAAAGATCGTTTTGCCTTGCGCCGCCAGTGAAGCGAAGATTTCCTTCACCACCATGACGCTGTTCGCATCGAGGCCGCTGAGCGGTTCATCGAGGAACAGAATATCGGGATCATGCAGCATGCTGGAGATAAGCAGCACCTTCTGTTTCATCCCTTTGGAATAGGAGGCAATCCGCATATCGTAGGCCTTTTCCAAATTCAGCAAGCCCATCAGCCGTTCTGCCTTGGCGTCGGCTTCATTCCGCTTCATGCCATACAGCTCGCCAATGAATGTCAGATACTCCCGAGCGGTCAGGCTGTCATAGAGTTCGGCAATCTCGGGCACATAACCGATTCTCCGCTTGTAGGCGGTATCTCCGTCTGCGATATCCCTGCCAAAAATCCGTACCGAACCCGTGTAGCCTTCCACCAGACCCAGCATGATTTTTACCGTCGTACTCTTGCCTGCCCCATTCGGTCCGATATAGCCGATAATCTGTCCCCTGTAGACTTCGAGGTCGATCCCCCGCAGCACCATCCGGTCACTGTAATTCATCCATAATCCTGATATCGAAATGACCGGTTCTTCGGTCAGTCCCATAACCTGCGCCCCCTTCAAAATTACGTTATCCAATTCCATATTTATGTAATTATTAACACAAATCCTATTCTATCAAATTTCACATCGTCCACCTATAAAGAATTGCAACATGGGTGAAAAGAAAAAAGGAACGGCCAGTGGCCGCTCCATATAGAATCCCTATATTGTATTCTCACTCTGGCTTCAGACTGATTCTCTCCCGCTGCCGTGCGGATGCAAGGCAGGTTTCAAGCAGCAGCATGTTCTGTACCGGGTCATCAGCGGCAACCGCTGGTTCTGCTCCAAAGACAGCTGCAGCAAAATTATCGGCCTGCCGGACGTACGGATTGGCCCCCGTTGCCCGGGCACGTCTGACTTCCCCTGCGGCGTATACAAAAAATTCAGCATCGTCAAATCTGGCATTGAAAGGCATCGGAATCTCGATCCGCCCTTCTGTCCCGAGCACCTCCAGCAGTTGGCGGTTGTAGGCCCACATGCCGCAGTCGAAGATCAGACTGACGCCGCCCGGGAATTCGACCAGCCCGGAAGCCATCATATCTACATGATCATGCTCAGGGGAAAAGATCGCCTGGACTGTAACCGCCTCCGGCTCGGCGCCGAATAACAGCCGCGCCGCAGTGAGCGGATAGCAGCCGACATCGTACAAGGAACCTCCGCCCCATGCCGATTTGAAGCGGATATTCGAGGTGTCTTCGGCATCGTTGTAGGTAAAAGTTCCCCGTATGGACCGCAGTTCACCGATTTCACCACTGGCGATAATCTGCAGCACCTCGGCAATCCGCGGATGATGCCGGTACATATAGGCTTCAGCCAAATGCACCCCCGCCTTCCGGCTGGCTTCCACCATCTCTGCCGCCTCCCGGCTATTCAGGGCAATCGGCTTCTCGCACAGCACATGCTTGCCGGCTTCCGCCGCGCGGATCGCCCATTCCCGGTGCAGATGGTTCGGGAGCGGAATATATACCGCATCAACATTCGGGTCCGCCAACAGCTCCTCATAGCTGCCGTAAGCCTGCGGCACGCCAAATTCCTTAGCGACGGCACTGCTTTTGTCCAGTCCCCGGCTCGCTACCGCCTGAATCACGCCCGACTCCGATTCCTGTATGGCCGGCATGACCGAGCCTGTCGCGATTTGCGCACAGCCCATGATGCCCCAACGCAGCTTTTGTGTCATCGGTATACACCTTCCCATGTCATAGATTTTCTGGCTGTCTCTATTGAAACAATATCACAGAATCCGGCATATCTCTAATAATGGAGGCGGTTATTACAGCAGGACATTCAGCAGAATTGCCGCACCCAGCACCACAATTCGGGCCACGCTCATCAGTACAAAATTTTTGACGGACAGTATGAAGGTGGTCGCCTTCTCCTGCTTGTGGGCAAACTTCGCAATATTCCGGCGCAGCGGAATCAAGGTCAGCAGCAGGAGCGCGGCCAACACCGGATTCACTCCCAACAGCAGCAGCACGACAAGGTCTACATAGGAGACATAGTACAGCAGCTTGAACAGCAGAAGCGCGTTGCTTCGTCCGATATACACAGGCAGCGTGTACCGCCGGTTGTCCATATCATCCTCAATGTCGCAGATATTGTTGGCCAGCATAATTCCGGCAATCCCTAGAATCGCCGGTATGGAGAACCAGAAGAGATACAGCACTTCCAGGATGTTAACGTGCAGACTGACCCAGCCTTCGGAGAACAGGAGCGTCACCACACTTTGATCGGAGTGAATATAGGCCGAGATGAAAATGATCACAAAACCCATAAACAACCCGGAGAACAATTCGCCCAGCGGCATCCGTGAGATCGGTATCGGACCGAATGAGTACAGAATGCCTATCAGGAAGGACAAGCCGCCCAGCAAAAACACCAGCAGTCCGGTTTCGGCTACCAGCGCAATTCCACCGCCTACCGCAAGCACCAGAAGGACAGCAATGGTAACAACGACCGTACTCTCTTTCAGCTTGTGGCGAACGATAGCATTATGCGTTTCATAACCATAGCCATGAGTTTTGGCCGCTTTTTTAAAATCATAATAGTTGTTGATTGCCGTTGTTGCCATGTCAAAGCTGAGCAGGGACACAAACATCAGTACAAAACGCAGTACATAGAAATCCTCAAACCGGTACAAGGCGTACAAGGTCCCCAGCAAAAAAGGCAGCATGCTTGCCACCTTCGTCGGCAGCTCGACAAATCGTAAAAAACTTTTCACATTCACGTCCATACTTCCTTATCTGTCAAATAAATGCGGGGTAGAACAAGGTTTTTCTCCTTCTATTATCATTTAATAATCATTATCATCGAACTATTATACATCAAAATTCGACACATTAGGGAGAAAAGCGCTGCAAAATATTCCCTAATCGTGGTACACTATTCAATATGGTACTTATTTCCTATTCATTTAAATACATTAAAGGGGAGCATCATGAAGCTACGCAAAAAAATGATCATTTTCACTTTTGTTGTTGCCTTGCTTTCCTTAGGGGTTACTTACCTGCTTCTGCACCTCATCATGCTCAACCGCTTCGAGAAGCTGGATGAAGCCGCTCTGAAGGACAGCCTGGCGGATACACTCTCTTCCTACCAGGAGGATCTGCGGGATATGAAGACCGGATTGCTCAATTATTCACTCCGGGATGAGACGTACCGGTTTGTAGAACCGGGCAGTAAGTCCGAAGGTTCCATTGCGGCAGACGATGCTTTTATCCGCAGCACCTTCAATAGGACAACCTATGAAGTGAATCACTTCGATATGATTGCCCTGCTGGACAAGTCGGGACAGCCTCTATATGGAGGAATATATGATTCAAGCCTCAAGAGAATTTCCCTGTTGACACCGGAGCTTCAAACGCTATTAAGGTTGATGAATAGCCGGATACCTGCCTTTTCCGGTGCAAACGACAGTAAGTCCGGGATCGTGATGCTGGATAAAGGCCCAATGCTAATTACACTCACACCTATAGTCAACAGCCTCAGAGATCAACCGGTAATCGGTACCGCCATTGCCGGAAGAATGCTTCACCAGGAGGAAACCACCCATATCCGGGGGGAAGGCTCCTCCAGTATTCAAATTACAAGAGTGAGCTCAGAAGTACTGGCTCAGAGCAAGGGAAATACACTCTGGATGAGTCCGGTCTCCAACAGCATGATGTCGGCTCACACCATCGTAGATGATCTGTTTGGCAATCCGGGCGTGGTCATCACACTGAAGCAGCCCCGCCGGATCTATGAGAGCGGGCAGGAATCCATCTATAGCTTCCGGATATCCTTTTTTCTGATAACCGCTCTGAGCTGCCTATTGAGTCTGGTCTTCGTGAACCGCTCCATTCTGGAAAGGATGTCTTCACTGATTTCAAATATCCGCGCTATTGGCAGCAGTAAGGATCTATCCATCCGGATCCCCAGCACCGGAAAAGATGAATTCAGTGACGTGGAGCATGAGTTCAACCGGATGATTGATTCTCTGGAACAGGCCCAGGATGAGCTCAGGCAGCAATCCACGCTTGATCCGCTAACCCAGCTGCCTAACCGCTCGCTCTTTTTTGCGAAGCTCAACGCTGCGATTGCCGCCGCGAAGGACAGCAGCCGGCAGATTGCGCTCGTCTTTATTGATCTGGACCATTTCAAGACCGTCAATGATACGCTTGGCCATGATTTTGGTGACGCTATGCTCAAAGAAACGGCCTTTCGGATTACACAGGCTGTCGGCCAGCATGATGTGGTGTCACGCCTTGGCGGCGATGAATTCACCATACTCCTCTCAGACATCCCCGATTCCGCTGCGATGGCCACTCAGCTAACGAGTATTCAGGAGGCTCTCTCCATGCCGCATCATATCCAGGGACACCTCCTCTATAACACAGCAAGCATCGGCATCAGCATCTATTCCCAAAATGGGGAGGACGCGGACTATCTGGTGAAGCAGGCCGATCTGGCGATGTTCCATGTCAAGGAGACGGGGAGAAACAACATTTTTCAATACTCCGAAGACCTGGAAAAGAGCATCCGGCGTAAAAAGGTGTTGTCCCAGCTGCTCCTGTCTGCAGCGGCTAAGGATGAGTTTGAGGTGCATTACCAGCCGATTCTCAGAAGTACGGACCTGGAGGTGCACAAAGTGGAAGCCCTTCTGCGCTGGACTACTCCTTCCCATGGGCCCATTTCTCCTGTAGAGTTCATCCCGCTTGCGGAAACGAGCGGCTCCATTGTCGGTATCGGGGGCTGGGTGCTCCGGCAGGTTTGCACTGATTTACAGAAATTCCGCGAGCAAGGCCTATTCCTAACAGCTGCGGTCAACATTTCAGGAGTCCAGCTGATGCAATCCGGGCTGCTGGATCTGCTGCAGGGTTTGCTGAATGAATTCGGGCTGCCCGCCTCCTGCCTGGAACTCGAAATTACGGAGAGTGTACTGGTCTCCGGTGACAGCATCCTCCAGTCGCTGCAGCAGCTTAGGGCGCACGGCTTCCGTATATCGCTCGATGATTTCGGCACCGGATTCTCTTCCTTGAGCTATCTGCGGCGGTTCCCTGTCGATGTAATCAAAATTGACCGTTCCTTTGTCTCCGAAATGACCCCGGCACCCCAAGGCGACGTGCTGGTCAAAGCCATTATCGAGCTAAGCCATAATCTGGGGCTGTGCGTGGTGTCCGAAGGCATTGAGCTGCCGGAGCAGTTCGATATGCTCCGAAGCCTGGGCAGTGACGAGCTGCAGGGCTTCTATATCAGCAAGCCGGTTACAGCCAGGGAAATCCCTCCCTTATTATCACAGGAAAATTCAGAAAATGAACGGTTCCTTTATAGGCAAGGTTCTGGTGATATGATATGATAGGCAAGCTGATAACAGCACCCGCTCCGGGTGCTGTTATCCTATGCGAACACTTTTGAAAATTGGAGGCATTTATTGTTATGTCAGCGCAATCGCCAAACACTCAATCCGTCAAAATCGTCACCGCCGACCCTAGCGCCATCGGCCTGTTCGGATTGGCTATCGTTACCCTGGTCGCTTCTTCACAAAAGCTCGAAATTACAACAGGTCTTAGCTACTGCATCCCATGGGCAATCTTCCTCGGAGCCTTCGCCCAGCTGTTCGCATCCATTCAGGATGCCAAGCACAACAACACTTTCGGCATGACTGCTTTTGGAGCTTATGCATTCTTCTGGTTCGGCATGGCTGCAAGCTGGCTGATCAAGCTCGGAGTATTTGGAACAGTTCTGGCGGAAGGTGTAGATCCCAAACAGCTCGGATTTGTTTTTCTCGGATATCTGGTCTTCACACTATTCATGACGCTTGGTGCGGTAGAAGCAAACCGGGTGCTGCTCATCATCTTTGTGTTAATTGATTTCCTGTTCCTCGGCCTGACCATGGATTCCTTCGGGGTCGCTGCTGAATTCTTCCACAAGCTGGCGGCCTGCTCCGAAATGGCTATTGGTATTGTATCCCTTTACGGCTGCGGCGCATCCGTGCTTAACGCTCATTTTGGCCGCACCTTCCTACCGGTTGGAGCTCCGCTTGGGATCTTCAAAAAATAGTTTTTCCACCGCAACGGATAAATACAATCTGCTCTAAGGCAGAACGTGTTTATCCGTTTTGATTTTGTAGGAACATTGTAAGCTTTTCCCTTGCACAATGACGATAAAAATGACATGCTATAGAAACACCTGCGACATATATCGACATTTTCCTCTGGTGCAGGAACCCGGGCGAAACCTCTTTCAATCTGACGGCGTAGCTGTTTCTACTTGTGACAAATTTAATGTTGAATTTTTTCGATATCGGAGGCAATCCATGGCTTTCATTAATAAAAAGCCCTTAACCATCATCATCGGCTTCTTAGTCGTGCTTCAGCTGTCTCTGTTCTACTATTACTCTCTATCAGTAGAACGGGAATACCGGGCTGAGAAAGCCGATTTGTCCTCACAAGCAGTCATGCTAACATCGAATATTGAAGAACAAGTTTCGATTGTCAAAGGCGTCAGTTCCTTTATTCAAACGGTCGGCTTTGACGCTGATCCAATACTGATTAACCAATATTTAGTCACCACATACCACAATAATTCTAACAACGTTATGAATATCATGATCGCTCCGGACGGCCTCATCCATTATTTATACCCTCTCCCCGGCAATACAGCAATTCTGGGCAAGAGCCTGCTACTGGATTCGGCACTCTCCTCACCCGGGATGATACAGGAAACGATCCGCTCCCGCGGCATTACCATAGACGGACCACGGATACTGGCTCAGGGTGACTACGGTATGGTGATCAGGCAAGCCATCTATGAAAACAGCGCATTTGCCGGCATTGTCTCCGTCACTTTGAAGATTGACAACATCGTGAACCAGCTCCCGCTGAAGAACACCCAAATTTCAGTTACTGCAGACGACCATACCTTTCTGTTCGGCAACCCTTCCCCTGCGGAAGAAACGCAGCTTACAGTTCCTGTTACCGTCTACAATCAGCACTGGCTTATGAGCATCCCAGTACCCTCACAGAAAAAATGGGAGGTGCTGCGCAGCGTACTCTGGATCGACATCGCCTTCTTGCTGGTCATCGCATTTATTCTGTATATCTTCTGGCATCAGAGCCGCTTCAACCGTGAACTGGAACGGGTGGTCAGCATCCGTACACGCGATCTGCGCGTATCCAAACGTCTGTATGAGAAGCTTGCGCATTACGACAGTCTGACTGAAATACCCAACCGGCGTTATTTCATGGACGAATTCGAACGCTTGCTGCAATCTGCAGAGCTGACCCAGACCTATACGCTGTTCTTTTTCGATCTCAACCGGTTCAAGGAAATCAATGATACCCTGGGACACTCCATCGGGGACCAGGTGATCAAGACCCTTGCCAGCCGGCTGAAAGGTGGCCCGCTGCCCTTCAAACTGTTCGCGCGCACCGGCGGTGACGAGTTCGTCATGATCTTCTCAGACCTTCCCCGGGAGGACATTCGCGTCATTGCCGGCCAGATCAGCGGACTGATCTCGGAGACGCTGCTTATTTCCGGCGCGCATTTGAGCTTATCGACCAGTATCGGTGTCTCCCTGTATCCGGAGCATTCGCTGAACAAGGATGATCTGCTGAAGTTCGCAGACATGTCGATGTATCAGGCTAAAACGCTGGAAGACGCCAATTTCTTCATCTTTGACTGGGAACTGCGCGAGAAGCTGGAGCAGAAGACGATGATCGCCAAATATCTGCACTCTGCTCTGGAGCGTGAAGAATTCGTGCTTCATTATCAGCCGCAGATCAACGCCGTTACCGGTAAAATGATTGGCATGGAGGCGCTGATCCGCTGGAACCATCCCGAGAAGGGCCTGATCGGACCGGGGACCTTCATTGCTGCCGTGGAAGAAGCTGGACTGATGATTCAGCTTACGGACTGGGTCATCCGCGAGGTCTGCCGCCAGCTCTGTGAATGGAGAGCGATGGGCTTGCCGCTGCTTCGGACCTCAATCAACATCTCCAACAGCTGGTTCTACAACCGCAACCTGATCGAGAATTTGCTTGCTGTTCTTGACCATCATGGACTGGAGACCAGTGTGCTGGAGTTCGAGATTACGGAGAGCACTGCGCTCCTTGAAGAGCATTATCCGCTGCTGCAGCAGATGCGCGATCATGGCATAGTCGTCTCGATCGATGATTTCGGAACCAAATATTCTTCGCTGAACTACCTGAAGCACTTTCCCGTGAACAAAATCAAGATTGACCGCACCTTCATTACCGGTATCGGTGTCAGTTCGATTGATGAAACGATTATCAAATCCATTGTATTCGTCGCCTCTCAGCTCGGTTATGATCTGATCGCCGAAGGCGTGGAGACGCAGGAACAGCTTGAATTCCTGATTAAGCATAATTGCCCGCATATCCAGGGCTTCTTGTTCTTCCCGCCGCTGCCTCCCGAAGATATTCATAAGGTTGCTTCATAAGCTATAGCCAGTATAATAAGAAGAACCGGCTGTGCCGTCCTTCAGGGGATGGCACAGCCTGATGTTAAGCCGAAAGGATTTTGAGAAACATGAATACGCTAACAACACCGGAATGGATTGCAACCATTGCCTTCGCTCTAATTCTTGCCCTGATCGCATTTCGCGTCATCCGCGGCATGCCGAATATGGCTGGAGATATTACCGCTTTCCGCAAAAGAACTTTGGTCTGGACACAGGTCGCGCTGGTGCTGACAGTTCTCCAGCTCAACTTCAAGGCAGGGGACTGGCGTTTTGGGATCATTCTTGGCCTCATCGTGCTGTTCACCGGCAGTATTTGGCTGGCCGCCCGCCATTATGACCTACGCCGTCCAGAGGTTGTTGAATCTGCTGAGCAGGATGAAGGTAAAGAATAGCAGAAGCTGCTTGACTTCGACCCTATTATCTTATAAGCAGCTCCCGGCAGGGGGCTGTTTTTGTATAAAGATAAGAATTTATAGGCTTCGCGCAATCCATTCTCCCCATCTTTCTTACTGTTCTACTTGATCAAGACTCCATGGATGCCCAATAAGTTCATGCTCAACTAATATTTTAAATTTGTTGTTCTATACCGTAGATTCTATGTACAATAAGCTAAAATAAACATTTCGTTCTATAGGGAGGCATTCTGTGACACACAAAAACAGCCACGGGGTCTACGGCTTCCGCTTCAGTGAGCCTGACCGTCTGTCACTCTGCCATCTTTTCGCAGTCGGACATGAGATCGTGACGGACTCTTCCTATCACTGGAACGGCATGAGCCGTACGGATGGACCACTGCTGCTGTTCCAATATACCGTAGAAGGACACGGAATGTTCGAGACGGATCTGGAGACCCACCGCATCGGGCCGGGCCGGGCGTTCCTGACTGAAATCCCCGGCAGCCACCGTTATTATCATCCCGGTGATTCAGTGCCATGGGAATTCTATTTCCTGCTCTTCCGGCCGAAGTCCCTCCTGCCTCTCTGGGAAGACATTAAGTCCAAGCTCGGAGCCGCTCCGGCCATTGTCCCCGGCAGCAGGCCGATCCGTATCCTGCGCGACATTGCCCGTGAAGCTCATTCGGGAAGAATTTCAGATCCCTACATGGCCTCCTCCCTGCTGCATCAATTCATGATGGAGCTCGGCAGACTCTCTCTGGGCGGACCACGGGACACAGTGGAATGGCCTGCAGCTATTCGGGATTCCGTCCAATTCATCGACACCCATTACAGCTCCATGATCGGCCAAGAGCAGCTTGCCGGGCAAATGGGACTCTCCAAATTCCACCTGCTGCGTACATTTAGCAAATATGTCGGCCTGACCCCCAATGAATACTTGAACCGGACCCGGATTGAACGCGCTGTAGAACTCCTGGGAACCACCGATTGGAGCATTGAGACCATTGCATCCCAGGTCGGATATTCCAGCGGCAGCTACTTTATCAAGGTCTTTCAAAAGATGACGGGCCAGACTCCAGGCTCTTTCCGGTCCGAAAGCGGCGGGTTGAATTACAGCCGTCTCTTTTTCTGAGTTCCCTCCCTCTGCCTAATTTCAAACCATTAAATCCCTTACTTTATTGTGGAATTCAACTTTTGAGGAAGCATACTTCCTCCCTCCATAACCATACTAAAGACATCTTGGATATCCATGGAGGGATAAGAGGAATGGGTAAACGAATGAACCTGCTGATGTTCAGCGGGGAGTATGACAAGGCAATGGCGGCGCTGATTCTAGCTAATACCGCCCGGGATATTGATGTCGAGGTCACGATGTTCTTCACGTTCTGGGGATTGTTCCTGGTCCGCGATCCGGACAAAATGACACTGGAGGATAAAACGATTTACGAAAAGCTCATGGATGTGATTACCCCTAAGGGGCCGGAGCAGCTTCCGCTCTCGCGGATGAATTTCAGCGGCCTTGGGAAGATGATGCTGGAGGAAATGATTGAGGATCAGGGAGCGCCGAAGCTGATCCACTTTTTGAAGGGAGCCCGCAAAAAAAACATCAAGTTCTACGCCTGTAAGCTGAGTGTTGAAATTATGGGCTTCAAGCCGGAAGAGCTCCTGCCCGAGGTCGAGATCATTGATGCCGCCACCTATCTGAAGGACGCGCTTGAAAGCGATATGCAGCTGTTCATCTAGCCAGATCCTTTCCGACTGGTTCTGGGCTTTAACCTATTTCTGCAAGCGGGCATATACTGGGGCCATACGAAGAAACGGCTTCGCCGGCCACTTAAGGACGGTATCCGTTTCAGCGGGAAATATTAGGATGATTGATGATGTGAAACCCATGCATCCTAATATTTTCAAGAAATTATTGGCTGGAGGGATTGTCCGTGCTGAGTATCCACCGCACTTCTACGGCAGAGGAGCCCGTTTCCTTGCAGGAGCATTTCGCAGCTTTTCGCGAGCATACGATTGGGGGCCGGCATGTGATTTCAACGCCCTATGGCCGGCAGCCGCTGCTCTATGCCGACTGGACAGCCAGCGGAAGGCTGTATGAACCCATAGAGCGTAAAATCCAGGAGAGCTTTGGACCCTATGTAAGCAACCCACACACAGAATCCAATACCACGGGGTTGACGATGACCGGGGCCTATAATGAAGCGCGGAGAATTATCAGGGACCATGTGAACGCCGGACCGGGCGATGCTCTGCTTTTCTGCGGCAACGGCACTACGGGCGCAGTGAATAAACTGATGCGCCTGATGGGCCTGAAACTCCCGGAATGGATGCAGGAAGAGTATCTCTGCCCCCCTGAGGACCGCCCGGTCATCTTTGTCAGTCATATGGAGCATCACTCCAATCTGCTCCCGTGGCAGGAAGGCATCGGTGATGTCGTCACCGTCCCTGCCGGTTCAGATGGAACGATGGATCTGCGGCAGCTGGAGCACCTGCTGATGCTCTACCGGAACCGCCGCTTCAAGATCGGCTCCTTCACTGCCTGCTCCAACGTGACCGGTATTCAGACCCCTTATCACAGGCTCGCCGCGGTGATGCACCGCCACGGCGGAGTTTGTTTTGTTGATTTTGCCGCCAGCGCTCCGTATATCCCCATCAACATGCATCCAGATGATCCGCTGGAGAGGCTGGATGCCATCTTCTTCTCGCCACATAAATTTCTGGGCGGCCCCGGCACAGGCGGAGTACTGGTTTTCGATGCAGATTTAAAGAGAGGCCGTCAGCCGGATGAGCCGGGCGGGGGAACGGTGGTATGGGTCGACGCCTGGGGAGGGCGCCGATATATCCATACGGTTGAAGTCGGTGAAGACAGCGGAACTCCGGGGTTCCTGCAAGCCTTCCGTACAGCGCTGTGCCTGAAGCTGAAGGATGCCATGAACGGAGATGGCGGATTCATGATGGAGAGAGAGCACCAGCTGTGCAGCCGGCTGCTCGCCGGACTTGATTCTATCCCGGGCTGCACGATCCTTGCAGGAGAACACACCCGTCGCCATGGGATCGTATCCTTCAATGTACAGGGGATTCATTATAATCTTGTGGTCAAACTGCTTAATGATCGGTTTGGCATCCAGGCACGCGGAGGCTGCTCGTGCGCAGGACCTTATGGCCATCATCTGCTGGGTCTTGACCGGGAACGCTCGCGTGAATTTATCCAGGCGATTCATGCTGGCGACCAGTCGCTTAAGCCGGGTTGGGTCCGCCTCTCCCTGCACCCTATTATGACTGACGGCGAGGTGGAGCGGATGATAGGCGCCGTCGGCAGCATTGCCCGCCACATTGGCGTATGGCAGCAGGATTACCGTTATAACCACACGACTAACAGCTGGCTCCACTTTGCCGAAGAAGGCGGAACCGGGACGGCTGTCCGCGAATTATTCGCGTTGTAGCGATTCACCGGCAGGAAGATTCTCCTCCCTTACCCGCGCGGCCCGGGCGAACCGGGCCTCAATGGCCTTAACCCCCCAGAGTGAGACTCCGATAAAGAGCAGCACGTAGAGGATTTCCCAGGGATGGCGGATGAACCGTTCCATATCGTTTCCGATATAGGACACTGCAAACACCATGATGGCTTTGCCTGCGCACAGCGCAATCAGGTACGAGCGCAGCCGCATCTGGGCCAGCCCGGCAGCCATATTGATTACGACAAACGGTCCGACCGGGAATATGCTGAGCAGAAACACATAGCTGAAGCCGCTGTTACGGACCCAGGTCATGCTCTTTACAACCTTGGGCCGCAGCGCCCACTTGCGCAAGTAGGGGTGCGAGGCGATTTTACGGATAATCAGGAACGTAGTTACACAGCCCGCAACCAGCCCGAGCCAGGAATACAAAAAACCCAGCCACAGCCCGTACACCGCCCCATTGAGTCCCACGATCGCAATCGTTGGCAACGGCGGCACAAAGGACTTCATAAAGGTGAGCCCGACTCCGGGCAGAGGCCCCAGCGACCGGTATTGCTCCAATAGCTGCCGGAGGCGCTCCTCCGTAAGCCATGACATCATATCTAAATAAAACATAGGATTCCGCTCTCCTCATCCATAGTTGAAATGGCTTAACATTGAGCCTCAATTATACAATACTTTTCGCTGGATGCGGTGTCTTGACGCACATCGGATGGACAAGCGGAGAGAAGCCCGGCACGGGAATAGCCAAAAAAGGCCGCGATCCTAAGATCGCAGCCTTGTAACGCTTCTGACAGCTCAGATATGTGTTTCTATGGCGGTAACTGGTTTGATTCCGGCAAAAAGCAGTGTCGTCACATGCTTGCGCGCATCGGCTGTGAGCAGCAGCAGCTCTTGGGAGCTTTTACCCGGTTCGCTGCTGATGAACTTCACTCTCGCTCCGTCCAGATCCTCCTGGATACTGGTAATGGAGTAACCCTGCCGCAGCAACGTGTCAACCTCCTGCCGTTCCTTGTCGAACTCGGCATATGCAGACATTAGACCACCCCTCCGCTGATTTCTGCTTGAGAGGGACGCGGCGCTTCCGCTTCAAAGCGTTTGCGGTGCAGGTATTTGCCGGACCCTGCCTTGCCTACATACTGCTTGTCACGGATGACGAATTCCCCTCTGCTCAGCACAGAGACGGGCTCACCCTGGACCTCCATGCCTTCAAAGGCATTGTAATCCACGTTCATATGATGGGTACTGGCAGAAAGGGTTCTTTTCACAGCAGGGTCGAAAATAACGATATCCGCATCGCTGCCTACAGCAATAGTGCCCTTCTGAGGGAACAGCCCAAACAGCTTGGCGCTGGACGTTGAAATGATATCAACAAATTGATGAAGAGAAATCCGGCCTTTCTGCACACCTTCGGAATAGAGCACGCTGAACCGGTCTTCAATGGTTGGTCCGCCGTTCGGAATTTTTGAGAAGTCACCCAGACCCAGATCCTTCTGCCCCTTGAAGTTAAAAGAGCACTGGTCGGAGCCGATCGTCTGCAGCGTACCGCTCCAGAGCGCATCCCATAGCACATCCTGGTTCCACGCTTCGCGCAGCGGCGGAGACCAGACATATTTGGCCCCCTCGAAGTCCGGCTTCTCAAGGGCCGTCTGATCGAGTACCAGATACTGCGGACAGGTCTCTCCGTAGACACGCAGCCCTTTCCGGCGCGCTTCAGCGATCTTCCAGGCGGCTTCCGCACAGGTTACATGCACCACATAGAGCTGCGAATCGGTCAGCTCTGTCAGAGAAGCAGCCCGGCCGGTAGCTTCACCCTCCAGCTCCGGAGGCCGGGTCAAGGCGTGGTAGATTGGATCGGTATTACCGGCAGCCAAGGCCTGCTCTACCAGATATTCAATCACATCGCCATTCTCAGCATGGACCATCACTAGTGCGCCTTCCCGCTTGGCGGCCTGCAGCGTCTTGTACAGCACGCCGTCGTCGGCCTGGAACGTGTTCTTGTAAGCCATGAACACCTTCAGCGAGGTGATGCCTTCCTTCTCAATAATCTGCGGCAGTTCGCCGAGCACTGTATCGTTCAGCTCTGAGACCATCAGATGAAAGCTGTAGTCTATGACAGCCTTATCCTGCGATTTCCGGTGCCAGGTATCCACAGCCTGCTGCAGCGGCTGGCCTTTGGCAGTCAGGCAGAAGTCAATAACCGTTGTTGTCCCCCCGTAAGCGGCGGCAATGGTTCCGGTCTCGAAGTCGTCGGCGGTTACCGTGCCGCCAAAGGGCATGTCCAGATGGGTATGGGGATCGATGCCTCCTGGAAAGACATAATTGCCGGAAGCGTCAATGATCTCCGCACCCGGCGCTTCCAGATTCAGGCCAATTCCGGTGATTATCCCGTCTTCCACCAGGATATCTCCTTTATAGGTGTCTGCTGCGGTAACTATAATGCCGTTTTTGATGATCTTCTTCATCCTTATACCACCTCCGCTTCCGAGTACGAGCCGTTCAAACCACTGATCACCTGATTCCGCTGATTCCAGGTTAATGGCGCTGCCCCGCTGTCCAGAGCGACCATATCAATTGCACCGTCTGCCGGACAGACAATCGAACACAGATTGCAACCTACACAGTCTTCCTCACGCACTTGCAGAATCGCCTTGCCCTCGGCATTGGTCAGCATCTCGATACATTGATGCGAGGCGTCCTCGCAGGCAATATGGCATTTATTACAGTTGATGCAGTTATCCTCATTAATCCGGGCCACTACTTTATAATTCAGGTCCAGATCGCCCCAGTTGGAGTATTTGGGCACTGACTTGCCGATCAGCTCTGTGACTGAAGCGAGGCCTTTGTCATCCAGATAGTTGTTCAGGCCGTCGATCATCTCCTCGACAATCCGGAACCCGTGATGCATCACCGCCGTGCAGACCTGGATGCCCGTTGAACCCATTAGCATGAACTCCACCACATCCTGCCAGGTGGAGATGCCGCCGATCCCTGAGATCGGCACACCTACACCGCGGTCGCGGGCACATTCAGCGACCATGCTGAGAGCGATCGGCTTCACCGCCGGACCGCAATAACCGCCGTGCGCCCCTTGCCCGCCCACATTCGGAATGGTATTCCAGCTGTGGATATCCACTCCGGCCAGGCTGTTGATCGTATTAATCAGACTGATCGCATCCGCGCCGCCCTTGACAGCGTGGCGGGCCACCACCGTAATGTCGGTAATATTCGGTGTCAGCTTCACAATGACGGGAGTGGTCGCCACTTCCTTCACCCAGGTCGTCTGGGCCTGCACCAGATCAGGCTGCTGGCCGGAGGCAGCGCCCATCCCGCGCTCAGCCATGCCGTGCGGACAGCCGAAGTTAAGCTCCAGCCCGTCTACACCGACAGCCTCGACCCGCTTGACGATTTCATGCCACTTCTCCTGCTTGGGTTCCACCATCAGGGAGGCGATAATCGCATGATTCGGAAACCTTTTCTTCGTTTCATAGATTTCCTTCAGGTTCACCTCAAGCGGACGGTCTGTGATCAGCTCAATGTTGTTAAAGCCCGCTACGCGCTGTCCGTTAAAATGTACAGCTGCAAAACGCGATGAGGTGTTAATCACCGGCTCTCCGAGCGTCTTCCACACCGCACCTCCCCATCCTGCCTCAAAGGCGCGCTGCACTTGGTAGCCTGTATTGGTAGGCGGGGCAGAGGCCAGCCAGAACGGATTGGGTGACTTGATTCCTGCAAGATCAATACTCAAATCTGCCATTAATGTTCCCTCCCAGTCATGTATGTCCGGCAAGAGCAACCGGTCTTGTATTCGCACAGCAACCCCAATTTATACGGCAGAGCCCAGCACGCTATCCTGAAGGCCCGACATTTGCTTCATAATGGCATAAGCAGCATCCTTGCCCTGCTGGGCAGCGGAGACCACCATCGCTTCACCTTTGCCCGAGCCGAAGACGATATCCCCGGCGGCATAGATCTGAGGATCGGAGGTCAGGCCGGTTCGCTCATCGATCTTAACGACGCCCCACTCGTGCTCCAGGCCCAGTGCTTCAATGAGGTCAACCCGCCGTTTCTGCCCGATGGCCACCACCACCGCATCCACCGGCATGAGGAATTCCGAGCCTTCCACAGGCATCGGTGTCAGACGCCCATCCTTGCCAGTCTCTCCGGTCAGCTTCATCTGTACACACTCCAGAGCAGTCACATTGCCCAGCTCATCCCCGATAATCCGCTTGGGCAGGGTCAGCCAGCTGAATTCCACCCCTTCCTGCTTGGCGAATTCATATTCAAAATCATAAGCCGTCATCTCCGCGAGTGTCCGGCGGTAGACCATCTTCACATTCGCCGCTCCCAGCCGTACCGAACAGGTAGCCGCATCAATCGCTGTGTTGCCTGCGCCAATAACGGCGACCCGCTGGCCCATCAGCTCCAGTGCCGGAATGCCTGTCTTTGTGGTTTCCACGAGTTCTATAGCATCATAGACCCCGGAGAGCTTCTCTCCTTCAATACCCAGCGGCGGAACATAGCCCATTCCCGCAGCCAGTACGATGGCATCATACCCGGCCTTCAGTTCTTCCACGGAGATATCAACGCCCACTTTCACCCCTGTACGGATCTCTACGCCCAGCTTCCCGACCTGCTCCACTTCCCACAGGGATATGGACTGCGGCAGCCGGAACGAGACGATTCCGTGTGTATCCAGTCCGCCCGCAAGCTCCTTCGCTTCATAGATCACCACACCATAACCTTCACGCGCCAGTTCTCTGGCCGCAGACAGCCCGGCCGGACCGCCGCCAATCACCGCGACTCTTTTGCCGTTCGGAACGCCCGCCTTAAATAACTCCACCCCGCTGTTGATCGCCCAATCGGTGGCATAGCGCTGCAGCAGCCCGATTTGGATCGGCGCAGAAGCGTCATTCAGCACACACGCCCCTTCGCACAGCTCCTCCGTTGGGCAGACACGTGCGCAGCTTGCGCCCACCGGATTGGCATCCATGATGGTTTGTGCCGAGCCCTTCAGATTGTCCGTGGCAATACGTTTAATGAAAGAAGGAATATTAATGCTGGTCGGGCAGGCCTTGATGCAGGGGGCATCGTAACAATACAGACAACGATTGGATTCTTCGATCGCACCTTTGCGGGTAAGGCCACGTTCAGCCTCGGCGAAACCCCGCATGAACATATCGGGCGTAAATGTGTTTAACGGAGAAGAGTGCTCCATCCGTATCCCTCCTTCTGTATGAGTGGTTTCCGCTTGAACTGCATGTTTGTGTTATATAATATAACATTATTACGAGTATTGCCTTAATATTTTACTTACTTCTCAGGATTATTGTAGTAAAATGAACAATAAACCTAATTTTATTTCTATTTTCTTTTGGTTTAGGTTAACTATCCTAACACGTTATATTGAAACTATAGTAAATTCCATTTTTCGTTACATTAGACAGATTGTCTAATTTCAAAAGTGTATTTTCTACACCAGGCAGGAAGCCGGTCATACGTCAAGCGAGGGGGAAGTTTATGGATTGGGAGCTTGTATTTACGATTCGTGATGCGCTGAAAAGACCGCTGTTCGCCGAAGCAGAAATCGCCGGTGGAAGAACCGGCCTGGGCCGGGCCATCCGCTGGGTGCATGTGCTGGAGAGCGCGAGCTTTGAAAGTCTGATCCACGGGGAAGAGATGATTCTGACCACCGGCATAGGGGCAAGCGTCGATCTGCCCTCTTCCTTATCTTTTATGCAGAATCTGATTGATAAGAACGCAGCCTGCTTATGCATTGAGCTGGGAGCCTATTTCAGCAGCATTCCGCAGGAAATGATTGATCTCGCCAACCAGCATGACTTCCCGCTGATCATTTTCACCCGCACGGTACGCTTTGTAGATATCACCCTTGACCTGCATTCCCTCATTATCAACCGCCATCACCGCATGCTTCAGGAGCTAGAAAGTATCTCCCGTGAGTTCCACCGTCTGACACTAACCTCTCAAGGTGCGCTCAAGGTTCTGCAATTATTATGCAAAAGCACCCGCACGCAAATTGTATATATGCAGCCGCAAGGGAAACCCCTGTTCTTCCCGGCGCTCCCGCCCGAGGAGCAGACTCCGCTCCTGAGCTTCTTCGAAGCCTTCGGTGAAGAGATGGAAGGCGTGCAGCCGGATGCTGCCCCTTATATCCGCGACTACGGCCACAAGACGATTGCCCTGAAGCCGGTAGGCGCGCTCGATCAGACCTGGGCTTATATTCTGATGGTCTGCAATCACAAGCCGCAGGAATTCGACTGTCTGCTGCTTGACTCTGCCTCACTATCCATCGCACAGGAGCTGCTGCGCACACGGTATATGGAGGAACGGAAGCTATTCTCGGAGAATCTGTGGGTGGATGAGCTGATTGGCGGACGGACCCAGGATGACAACCGGCTTAAAGGGCTGGTCGGTCCCGACTTCAATATCGTGAATGAGCTGCCGTACCGCGTGTGCCTGATCGAAATCGAAAATCCCCGCGACGTGAAATGGAACAGCTCGGAGAACGACTGGGAGTCGATCACCTTTCACCTGTCGCTCATCCTACGCTCCATCTTCGAGAAATACTCGCTGCGCCCGCTGATTACACTGAAGAATAACCGCCTCACGGTTATCGCCCTTGATATCCAGTCCAAGCTGCCGGGCAAGCTGCGGCTGCAGCAGGCACTGGATGCGCTGCAGCACATCCGTTCCGACGAGAAGCTGAAGGACCTGCAGCTCGTCATCGGAGTCAGCAAGTCCCACCGGGGTCTGAAACACGCCTATGCCGGTTACCAGGAAGCCGTACAGGCACTGTCTCTATATTCTTGTTATCAGAAGTCAATTCTGTTCTATGAAGAGCTCGGCGTCTTCCAGCTACTGCTGAGCCTGAATGACGGCAAGACACTGGAGAACTTCATCCGCAGCTATCTCGGCCCGCTGATCGACCATGATATGGCCAAAGGAAGCGAGCTGCTGCTGACCCTGCGCGTCTACCTCGACCACGACGGCTCGAAACAGATCGCCGCCCGGAATTTGTTCATCGTCAGACAGTCCCTTTACTACCGGCTGGACAAAATCACCGAGCTGCTGGGTGAAGACTTCATGCTTCCGGAGAACCGCATCTCCATCCAGGTCGCCCTGCGCGCCTATCAGCTTCTGTATCCCGAGAAATTCACTCTGCCCAGCTCCCGTTCAGCACAGCTGTAACGGTGTCGAGGATGAACTGGATATCCGCATCGGTGGAGGATAGCGGAGGCGCAAGGGTAAGCACATTATTGAAGCCAGCTACCGTATCGCCGTTTTTGCCGATGATCAGGCCTTTCGCTTTGCATTCGGCAATAATCCCCTTAACGACAGCCAGATCAGCGGGCTGCTTGGTGACCTTGTCCGCTACCAGTTCAATGCCAATGACAAGTCCGAAGCTGCGGATATCTCCCACCAGCTTATGGTTCAGCAGTTCAGCGAATCCGGCAGTCAGCTTCTTGCCCAGAATATCCGCGCGCTCCACCAGGTTCTCCTGTTCCAGGATTTCCAGATTGCGCAAGGCAAGCGCACAGGCTGCCGGATTACCGCCAAAAGTGTTCACATGGCGGAAATGCCCGTAGTCGTCACTGTTGTCCTTGAAGGCCTCGTAGATATCCTTGCGGACGGCCGTTGCCGACAGTGGAAGGTAGGCACTGGTCAACCCTTTGGCCATGGTGATTATATCCGGTTTCACGCCAAAATTCTGATGCCCGAATTTGCGGCCGGAACGCCCGAAGCCGCAGATCACCTCGTCAATAATCAGCAGGACTCCGTGCTTGCGGCAAATCTCCTGAACCCGGTCCAGATAAACCTGGTGCGGCACAATGACGCCGCCGCCGGTAATGACCGGCTCAATAATAACTGCCGCTACCGTCTCCACGCCTTCCCAGACGATCGTATCCTCAATAGCCTGCGCACTCTGAAGGTTGAATTCCTCCACGGTCATTCCCGCTGGACGTCGGTAGCTGTCCGGCGGGGCTACATGCAGAAACCCGCCGCTCAGCGGCTCGTATTTATATTTCCGCTGCGCCTGGCCGGTGGCCGAGAGCGCACCAAGGGAGCTTCCATGATAGCCCCGGTAGCGGGCGATGAATTTATGACGGTAATGCTGGCCGATCTGCTGCTGGTATTGGCGGGCGATTTTGAAGGCTGCTTCATTGGCTTCTGACCCGCTGTTGGAAAAGAAAATAACATAGTCGCCTTCCAGCCATTCATTCAGCTTCTCAGCTAGGGCAATTGCCGGCATATGGCTCTGCGTGAGCGGGAAATACGGCAGGCTAAGGAGCTGATTGTAAGCCGCCTCTGCCAATTCTTTGCGTCCATAGCCAACATTCACACACCACAGGCCGGACATGCCGTCCAGAAACTTGTTGCCGTCAATATCCGTCACCCATGAGCCGCTTGCTTCTACTGCGATCATCGGCGGATTCTTTTCATTGTAAGGGGTAATATTATGCCACAAATACTGCTGATCCTTTTGAATGGCCCGCTCGCTATCGTTCCCCAGGCTTTGCATGGCACTCTCTCCTCTCAACATTCCATAGTAGTCAATAACGTGCGGTAACCATTTTCTTGCGGGTATAGAACTCTACGCCGTCCCTGCCGTTCGCATGCAGATCTCCATAAAAGGATTTCTTGTAGCCCGAAAAAGGGAAAAAGGCCATCGGCGCAGGCACGCCCAGGTTAACCCCCAGCATTCCCGCATCAATCTCTTCCCGGAATTCCCGGATCGCCTTAGCGCTGTCCGTATAGATGCAGGCTCCATTGGCAAAAGGGGACTGATTGGTCACGGCAATGGCCTCGGCCAGATCTTTGACCCGTACCACAGCCAGCAGCGGCGCAAAAATTTCATCCTGCCAGATCGTCATGCCCGGCTGCACACGGTCGAATATGGTCGGCCCGATGAAGTAACCCGCTCCGGCTGCCGCATGGTCCAGTCTGCCGTCCCGCACCAGCTCCGCCTGTTCCTTAATCCCCGTTTCGATATAAGCGATCGTACGCTCCTTGTTCGATTGGCGTATCACCGGGCCAAGAAAGACTCCCTCATCCTTGCCGTCGCCGATCTTCAGGCCATCAGCAGCTTCACTCAGGCGGCTTACCAGCCTATCTGCGATCTCCTCATGCACAACCACCACAGAGCAGGCCATACAGCGCTCACCTGCTGAGCCAAAGGCGGCGGAAATGATGTTTTTGACCGCGTTATCGAGATCGGCATCAGGCAGTACTATGGAATGGTTCTTAGCCCCTGCCAGGGCCTGCACCCGTTTGCCGAACGATGTTCCGTGCTTATAGACATACTCCGCAACCGGCTGGGAGCCTACAAAGGAAATAGCTTTGACTTCCTCGTGCTCGAGCAGACCGTTCACCACCTCATGCGCCCCGTGCACCACATTCAGCACCCCAGGCGGAAATCCAGCTTCCGCAAACAGCTCGGCCAGCCTGTTCATCAGCAGCGGCGTACGCTCGGAGGGCTTCAGGACAAAGGTGTTGCCGCAGGCGATCGCCAGCGGGAACATCCAGCAGGGCACCATCATCGGGAAGTTGAATGGCGCAATGCCGCCGACCACCCCAAGCGGGTACCGGTACATACCTGACTCGACACCGGTAGCAATGTCCGGCAGCTGACTGCCCATCATCAGTGTGGGAATGCCGGCGGCAAATTCCACACATTCAATGCCGCGCTGCACTTCTCCAAGCGATTCCTCCAGGCTTTTGCCGTTCTCCAGCGTGATCAGTCCGGCCAGCTCGTTCCAGTGCTGAACCAGCAGCTGCTGGTACTGGAAGAAATAGCGGGCCCGGCGCGGTACAGCAACCTTTTTCCAGGAAGAGTACGCCTCTGCCGCCGCTTTCACCGCATCATCCAGCTCCTCCCGGCTGGAGAGCGGCACATAAGCGATGACCTCACCGGTCGCCGGATTGAATACTTCTTCCTGCTGTCCGGAGGAGGACTCCACCCACACCCCATTTACGTAGTTCTTTACTTTCTCCGTTTGCCTTACAAGCAGAGACATCTTCTGCACCTCTTTCCGCCTTCTGGGCTGCTGATTATAATAGATGACCGCCCATCCGGCGGTCATCTATAGGAATATGAGTGTATCCGCGTTATTTTGCCGCCATCTCCACAATTTCGTTCGTATAGGCTTCATCCACCTTGGATGCCGTCTTGATGACGCCGAACTTAAGGGCAATATCTGCCGTCTGCTGGAACGCCGCCGCATCGGTATAACCCATTTTGGAAGCGTCGAAGCCTTCCGGCTGAATCAGCTTGGCAACCTCGGTCATCATCGTCAGCTGATGCTCCCGGGTGGTGCTGCCCTTCTCAGCCAGCTTCATGACACTGTCAACCGCCGCTTCCGGATCGGCAATCGCGTCCTTCCAGCCTTTCAGGGAAGCACGGACAAACTTGGCGGCTGTTTCCTTGTTGGCTTCAAGCCATTCCTTGTTGGCGAAGAGGTTGTCTTCCAGCATAGCCACACCTTCATCATTCATGTCGATTACATTCAGATCCTCTGCCTTGATACCCGATTCCAGCACGACCTGATATTCGTTATAGGTCATGGCCGAAGCCGCGTCGATCTCCCCGCCGAGGAACTGGTCCATCGTGAAGCCCTGCTTGGTAAATTTCAGGTCCTTATTCGAATCCAGTTTGTATTTATCGAAGAGTGCCAGAATCTCGAACTCGTTGCCGCCCATCCAGTTGCCGACCTTCTTGCCCTTCAGGTCAGCCGGTCCGCTGATGCCTGCATCCTTCTTTGATACCAGCACCAGTCCGCTCTTCTGGAAGATTTGCGCAATCTGCACCAGCGGCATTTCCTGCTCCTGGCTGGTCAACAGACTGGCGACCCAGTCTACGCCGATATCCGCCGATCCCCCTGCGACCTGCTGCTCCGGCACAATGTCCGGACCCCCGGGCAGAATTTCAACTTTCAGCCCTTCTTCCGCGTAATAGCCCTTGTCCTGGGCTAGGAAGTAACCGGCGAATTGAGCCTGAGGCACCCATTTCAGCTGCAGCTTGACCGTGACCGGATCTGCAGCGGGTTCCGTTGTTGCCGCCGCTTCCGGCGATGCAGAAGCCTCTGTTCCGGCCGTCGCCTCAGCCGCCGGAGCCGCATTGTTATTATTGCCGCCACACCCTGCCAGCAAAGAAATCATCATGATAAACGCCGCTACCAGCACCCCGCCACGAAACTTGCCCTTCTTCCTGTTCATCAAAATAACTCCCCCTACCCGTTTGAGTTTTCATTTCGGCAAAAGCCACAGCATGGTTACCAGCGTGATGCTCTATGCATACGGCCTGCGGAGGGGTTCTCTGTCTCCCTCTTCGCAGGAACCGGATGTAACGAATTCAGGTATCAGGACCGCTGAGAGGAGTGCCACTTGATGAACACCTTCTCCAGCCGCTCCACAATCAGGTAAAAGAGGACTCCGGCAATGGCTGCCAGCACGATACAGGACCAGCCGAGCGGCATTTTGGCCACTTTGATGGAATTGGAGAGCAGGTAGCCGAGGCCCCGCGAGGAGAAGAAGAATTCCCCGACAATAGCTCCGATCATACTCGCGGTAGCATTGATCTTCAGCGCGGTGAACACATAAGGCAGACTGTTCTGGATCCGCAGGTAGCGGAATACCGCCGGCTTGCCGGCTGCATACGAATGCATCAGATCCAGAGCAAGGGGGTCAACCGCAGCCATGCCCTTGTAGGCATTAATAGCCATCGCCGCCATCGTTGTCGCTGTAACAATTGCGGCCCGGGACCCGATGCCGTCCCCGAACCACAGGTTCATAATCGGAGCAAGCGCCACAATCGGCACAGCGTTCAGCGCAGCCACCAGGGTCAGGCTTCCTCCGCCCCAGCGGGGCCAGGCCGTTGCCGCCAAGGCGATCAGGAGGCCGCAGGCCGAACCGATCAGCATCCCCACCACTGCCTCGGTCAGCGTATAGCCGGTATAGGAGAGCAACAGGCTGAAATGATCCCGTATTGCTTCTGCGATGGCCGAGGGCAATGGAAGCTGATATTTCTTGAGATCAAAGAGCTTGTGGAAGACCTGAACCTCCCAAAGGATCAGAAACAGCACACCGGCCAGCAGGGGCAGAATCACACCCGGATTCAGCCATTTGGATGGCCGCCGGGGACTTCGACGTTTATCAGGATCTGTTGTAATTTCGTTGTTAGTTGATGTGATTGGAGCCGTTGCTGCTTCTTTGCCTGATGATGCAATGAATGGTATATCCCGCACAGTAGTATTGCTCTCCATCAGCGGCTGCCCCCTTTCGGACGGAATTCCGGTTGCCATGGCGCTACCAGGCGTTCCACCAGACTCATCAGCCAATAGCTGGCCATCCCCAGCAAGGCTCCAACAAGCACTGTTGACCAGAACATATACGTATGGGAGGGACCGTAATAGAGATTACGCAGCATGATGACACCGATGCCATGCTGTGCGCCCATGAGCTCCACGAGGATTGCCCCGGTTACTGCGAGCGGAGCTGCAATCTTCAGTCCGCTGAAGAGGCCCGGCAGTGCAGCCGGGAAGCGCAGCTTCCAGTACACTGCCCAGGGCTTGGCAGCATAGGAGTGCATAAGCTCCACCGCCGGCAGATCCACGCTCCGCAGCCCGCGGAGCATATTCAGCGCGACCGGAAAAAAGGTGATGTAGCCGGAGATGATAATCCGCGACACCTGTTCGTCGCGCACAATGCCATAGATGATCGGGGCCAGGCCCAGAATCGGAATCATCTGCGAGGCAACCGCATAAGGGAAGGCAAGCTGTTCAATCGTCTTCGAGAGACTCATCAGCACCGCGAGGACCACTCCGGCCACTGCACCGATCAGAAATCCGACACCTGCATTACCAAAGGTGGCTCCCCCCTCCTTCAAGAGCGTGCCGCTGTACTTCCATAAGGTCGCCGCCACTTCATGAACGTAAGGCAGCTTGGATTGGGCCAGCGGCGTCTTCGCCACATTCAGCAGCCACCAGGACACCGCCTCCCATACCACCAGCAGACCGAAGATCCAGACGAACAGCGGCAGCACGCGGTCCCGCATAAACGTACTGTTCCCCTTCATCTCTACACCCCTTCGAAGCTGTCGCGGATATGGGCGATCAGTTCAAAAAACTGCGGACTGTTTCTCATCTCCGCCGTGCGCGGACGAGGGAGTGGAATATCCACAATCGCGGACAGCCTGCCCGGATGCGGAGATAACACGAACACGCGGTCCGAGAGAAAGATCGACTCGGGAATGCTGTGGGTTACGAAAACAATAGTGCTCTGCACCTTGTTCCAGACGGACAGCAGCTCCTCATTCAGACGCTCGCGGGTGAATTCATCCAGCGCCGAGAACGGTTCATCCATCAGCAGGATCTCCGGCTCCATCGACAGCGCTCTGGCGATGGCAACCCGCTGCTGCATCCCTCCGCTGAGCTGCCACGGATATTTGTCTGCGAAGCCCTGCAGGCCTACAAGATCCAGCAGTTCCAGCGCTTTGTCCTCACGTATGGATTTCTTCACACCCATCAGTTCCAGAGGCAGTGTAATATTATGCTTCACCTTCCGCCAGTCATACAGGACCGGACTCTGGAAGACGATGCCGTATTTTTGGGCCAGACGGGCTTCGCGGGCACTCTTGCCGGCCACCGTAACGTCCCCGCCGGTTGGTGTTATAAGATCTGCCATCAGTCTCAGCAGTGTAGTTTTGCCGCAGCCGGACGGGCCGAGCAGAGAGACGAACTCTCCCTTGGCAATATCCAGGCTCACTTGATGCAGCGCAAGCACATCGGCTGTATCGGTCTGGTAGCGCATCTCTACGTTCTGCAGCTGTATTTCAGGAATTCTTGCCGCGACTAATGACATATCCAGCTCCCCCTTCACTCCTGAATCGGATTTTATTTTCTTATTTATGTTATATAACATAACACAAGTTCGCGCATAACGATTACTTTCCTTCATCCATGTAGGATTAACTAACATGTTACACTTTGCTCCGGTGACTCTCACTAGACAAAAAGTAAAATAGCGTCTGAAAAATTCCGTCACTTTGTCTAGGTGGAGCCTATACAGTATTAAAAATTGAGACTTTTTCCGATAAAGTAGGTATATATCATCATGCGGACAACCTTCATACCAATGATTACACGATCTATGATTGATGCTATCTCACTATATCTTTCGACGATTAGGAGACAATCTGCCTATGCTCAACGCTTATGTCCATCCATGGAGGTCTGAACGATGGGATCCATGATTTCGAATTATATTGTGATTGTTGCGATCTCCGGTGTGCTGAATGTGCTGCTGGCTCTTTTTGCCTATTATAAAAGAACCGATTTCGCAGGAACCCGGGCCTTCATCCTCAGCTCCTTCACTTCAGCAGTCTATACCTTCGGCTTCGCTCTGGAGCTGTCGGGCCGGACCATGCCGGAAATCAGCTTCTGGATTAATGTCGAGTATCTCGGACTGCCCTTCATTGCTCCCTCTAGTCTGATTATGATTATGTATTTTGTTGGACTGGAGCGGCTGATCCAAAAAGGGCTGGTTACCTCGCTCTATGTCATCCCCTTCATCTCCGTCCTGCTCGTATGGACCAACGATTATCATCACTTGTTCTATCAGTCAATGCATTTCCGGGAAGGTGCGCCTACACCGCTGATCGATATCGTGATGGGACCCTGGTATATTGTTCAGGGCAGTCTGACTTTTGGCTGTATGCTTGCGGGCATGTGCCTGATTCTCTGGCAGTGGAACCGGATGAAGCGCGTCTACCGCAGACAGCTGTCCATCATCTTCATCGGGCAGTTTCTCCCGGCTCTGGGGGCATTCCTCTATTTAATGGATGCAACCCCTTATGGGATGGACCCCGTACCCGTGATTATGAGTGTAACCTCGACCCTCTATATATGGGCTATTCTTTCCAGAGGTATGCTGACCGCCGCTCCTATCGCCCGCGAGAATCTCTTCGAGAGCATGCGCGACGGTGTGCTGGTTACGGATCTCTCCGATATGCTGGTGGATTACAACCAGGCCGCTATGGACATGCTGCAGGATCTGGATGCCTCAGCCATCGGCAAGCCTTTGGCCCAGCTCTTCCTTCCAGCGGGGCAGGATGCCGTTGACTATGTCATGAACTCCGATCCGCAGCTCAGTGAAGAGCGTGAGCTGGGCTGGAATATCCACGGTGAAACCCGTTATTACCAGGTCAGATCCTCTCCGGTGCAGAAGCACGATGGACATCTGGTGGGAAGGATGATTATGCTGATTGATGTCACGGAGCGGACACTGCTGCAGGAGAAGCTGCTCCAGCTGGCCACCACCGACAGTCTCACCGGTATTTACAACCGGATGCATTTTATGGAGCTCAGCCGACAGCTTTTGGAGGAAGCTTCACTCAACCTGACGCCGGTCTCAGTGATTTTGCTGGACATCGACTTTTTCAAAAGCATCAACGACCGATATGGCCACCATTATGGAGATATGGCACTGCAGCATATTGTAGCCGTATGCAGCAAGCATTTGCGGGAGGGTGATATTTTCGGGCGTTACGGGGGAGAGGAGTTTGTCCTCTGTCTTCCAGGAACCCCGTTGAAGCAGGCCGCTCTGTTATCTGAAGCGATTCGTGAGGATATTGAGCGCAGCTCCGTCTATACAATTTCCGGGTCCATTCATGTAACAGCAAGCTTCGGAGTGGTGGATTCCTCAAGCAAGAACCTCTCTCTCGAAGAACTGCTCTCCGAAGCCGATCATGCCCTATATACCTCCAAGCGAAATGGGCGTAATGCGGTTCACGTATCCAGCGGCTCCTCTATCACCCATTTCACACCGGTATAAGCGGACCCCAATGATTGCCTGCCGGCGGTGCCACAGCAACGGCGTTTCTGCCGTTGTTTCGGGCAAACCCGTCGGCGGCGCTCCAACAACGGCGTTTCTGCCGTTGTTGCGATGCTAAAACCGTCCTTCACTTAACAGCATAGCCGTTGCGAATTTCCAGTTTAGAGTTGCACGGATGGCCTCATTAGACGCGGCGCCGAGCGAATTGGAAAAAGTGAACTTAATTCGTCCTCACCCACTTCTAAGTAAGCACATGTTGGAAAAAGTAGAACTAATTCGTCCGATTTCCTCCCTTTCAGGTGAATTCGCTTAAATTAAGTCTACTTTTTCCTACTATTCTCTCCGCAGAAGGCTTTTTCGTCTGATTAAGTGGACTAATTCCAACATCAGCAGTTCCTCACACGCTACCCCTTTATCTTTCCTAGTAAGTACAAATGTACAAATCCGTCCATGGGACGTTACATTTCCTATAACAACAATAAGACCCCATTTCTAAGCAGGCTTATCGCTTGCAAAGAAACGGGGCTGTTCTGCGTTAGGCATCTGCCGTTAACGCGCATTATTTATGATGGGCTTTATTTACTCATTTACTCCCGGCCAGAAAATACTCCACACCCTGCAACAAATCAGCCGGCAGCTCCTGGAGCTTCAGATAATCCTTCAGCTCCTTCACTACGCGTTCACGGTTATGCCCGAAAACATCCACAATCCGGGCCAGCCGTTCCCACGGTGCCAGATCGGCACGAAATTCCGCTGTGCTCATCGGTACGCCGTGCGATTCCACAACCCACTGGGCATTATAGCCGTAGGCAAGTCCAAGTAAATTCAGAAAGCCTGTGCTGCTATATTGGCGGGGACCACCGTATACGGAAGGGCCCAGGGCATCCCCCAGAAAGAGGACGTTGTCTTCCTTCACGTGAAGAATACAGGAATCTGCCGAATGGTCACCGCCCACATGGCTCAATTCACAGGTGACTCCACCCAGATCCACATTAATGCTCTCCGTAAATACGATATCCGGCTTCACAACCGTTATGTTCCTGTTGTCCCCGTATTCCAGACGAATATGTTGTGCACTCTCTTCACTGAGGGTTCCGGTTAGAACCAGTTCCTCCAGATCATCGTCCGACCAGCTGCGCCCGGCAAGACTACCCAGCACTTCTGCCGTTCCTTCATGGGCAATGACTGGCACCTTCCAGGCGGACATGCCAAAAGAATGGTCCCAATGCCAATGCGTCAGAACGATTAGCTCCGGCTGTCTCATACCGCGCTTGGCCATTTCCTGGCGGAAGAGCTCCGCGTGGGCTGGCGAATTCCCTGCATCCATCAGCAGGGTGCGCCGTTCCCCCGTAATTGCTGCCAAGATAGGCCGGTCGGTCTCATGCTCCGCATGCATGATCAAAATGTGCGGACTGAGTTGCTGAAATTCATGCTTCATGTATAGCTTCCTTTCTGTGTCCACCTTTATGGCAATGAATAGAGATTACTCTGTATCGTATATCTGCTGCATGATTGGGTGATAACAGCTCCCATAACCCTATAACTGGCTCCGCCGCTTGAACCGCAGCTATATTTCCATGTTGCCTGAATTCCAAATATTAATCAACTGCCTGTTGTTTGTGAATAGCGGTTTTCAGTTTAATAAGAGTTAGCCGATTCATTTAAGCACAGTTCGAGCAGAAGAGGGGGAGATTCCATGATCAAAATCGGGCTAACGGGCTTTGGAGATCACGAGGAGCTGTACGGCAAAATTAAACCGGCTGAACGGCTGCCTGTCTATAGCGCTCATTTCCCCATCGTGGAGATCGACAGTTCTTTCTATGCGGTGCAGCCGGTCAGGAATTACGCCAAATGGGTAGCTCAGACCCCGGATGAATTCCAGTTCATCGTCAAGGCATATCAGGGCATGACCGGACACTTGCGCGGTAAAAAGAATTACTTTGATACCTCTGAAGAGATGTATCACGCTTTTCATGCCTCGATAGAGCCTGTACGGGCAGCCGGAAAGCTGGCTATGGCTCTTTTTCAATTCCCGCCCTGGTTCGACTGTACCAAGGACAACGTGGAGTTTCTGCGCGAGGCCAAGGAAAGGATGCTGGATGTTCCCTCCGCAATTGAATTCCGCAACGAATCCTGGTACAGCCCTGAAATGCGTGACAACACACTGGGCTTCCTGGAGAAGGAGGGCTGGATTCATACAGTGGCAGATGAGCCGCAGGCCGGGTCCGGTTCGATTCCAATCGTGCCGGTGTCCACTTCCTCTGATGCAACTTATGTCCGGCTGCACGGACGCAATATCAGCGGCTGGAACCAGAGCAGTCACCCGGATTGGCGCAAGCTGCGCTACCTGTACCGCTACAGCACCGAAGAGCTGACGGAGTGGCGGGACCGGCTGCTGGAGCTTGAAAAAACATGCCGCGAGCTGTATGTTGTGTTTAATAATAACTCTGGCGGAGACGCCACTGACAATGCAAAAGAGCTGCAGTCGCTGCTCGGAATCGATGGCGGCCTGGCTCCGCGCCAGCTGGATTTATTCTGAATTGCCCGGGTGATGCCTGGAGGTCTACATAATCTCTTCCACTCCTTGCTGAAGCACTAAGCGATACAATACAACCTATCCATCCGTTTCATATCTATGAAGGAGGCTACAGGAAATGAAGAGAAACCATACTATGATGCAATTTTTCGAATGGCATGTCGCAGCGGACGGAGAGCACTGGAAGCGGCTGGCCCAAATGGCTCCTGAGCTGAAAGCAATAGGCATTGATTCCGTATGGGTGCCTCCGGTAACCAAAGCCGTCTCCGCTGAGGATACGGGCTATGGGGTGTACGATCTCTATGATCTGGGCGAGTTCGATCAAAAAGGGACCGTCCGCACGAAATATGGCACCAAACAGGAACTGATCGACGCTATTGCCGAGTGTCTCAAGAACGGCATTGCCGTGTATGTAGACCTCGTCATGAATCATAAAGCAGGCGCAGATGAAACCGAGGTCTTCGAAGTGATTGAGGTAGATCGGAATGACCGCAATAAGGAGATCTCCGAGCCTTTTGAAATCGAGGGTTGGACCAAGTTCACGTTCCCTGGGCGCGATGACGAGTACTCCTCCTTCAAATGGGATCACAACCATTTCAACGGCACCGACTTCGATGCCAAAGGGAAACGAAGCGGAGTCTTCCGGATCAAGGGAGAGAACAAAAACTGGAATCAGAACGTGGATGACGAGTTTGGCAACTACGATTATCTTATGTTCGCAAACATTGACTACAGCCACGAGGAAGTCAAGAACGAGATGCTGGAGTGGGGCAAATGGCTGGTGGATACGCTGCAGTGCAGCGGCTACCGCCTGGATGCCATCAAACATATCAATCATGAATTCATTAAAGAATTCGCAGCAGAAATGACCAGGAAACGCGGCGAGGACTTCTACATCGTCGGGGAATTCTGGAACTCGAATCTCGAAGCTTGCCGGGAATTTCTCAATACGGTTGACTATCAGATTGACCTGTTCGATGTGTCACTGCATTACAAGCTGTATGCGGCTGCACTTGGCGGCAGAGACTTTGATCTGACACATATTTTTGACGGCACGCTGGTGCAGACCCATCCCGGCAATGCCGTGACCTTCGTGGACAACCACGATTCCCAGCCGCATGAAGCACTGGAATCCTGGGTCGGGGACTGGTTCAAGCAGAGCGCCTATGCCCTCATTCTGCTGCGCCGTGACGGATACCCCGTAGTCTTCTACGGAGATTATTACGGTATCGGCGGACCTGCGCCGGTAGATGGCAAAAAAGAAGCCATTGATCCCCTGCTATACGCCCGCTGCCATAAAGCCTACGGTGAGCAGGATGATTACTTCGATCACCCGAACACCATCGGCTGGGTGCGCCGGGGCATCGAAGAGATGGAAGGCTCGGGCTGCGCCGTGGTCATCTCGAACGGAGACAACGGCGAGAAGCGCATGTTCCTCGGTGAAGAGCGGGCTGGGGAAGTATGGGTCGATTTCACCCATAACCGCGGGGAGTCTGTAACGATCGGTAAAGACGGCTGGGCGACGTTCCCGGTGAACGGCGGAAGTGTCTCCGTGTGGGCGCTGCCGGATGCGGAAGAAAAGAAGCCCGCCGCAGAGGCTCAGAATGCCGATCCGAAGGGTACCACGGACAGCGGTACTACGGACGAAGGTACTACAGACAACGGGAATACGAACGGCGAACCTGTCACCGGGGAAAAAGGTAAATGATGCAAAACAGTTAATTTCCGCTTGGAGAATCATAGGAACACTCCCACCTCAGCGATGCTGTGCAGCTTGGATGGAAATATGCCCTATCCGCTATGTAAACTGAAGTGTGATGCACCCTAATGCGAGCGGACTGAAATGGAAAAAGTAAACCTAATTTGCGCTGTCTCATTCCACGCGAGCTTTACTGGTAAAAAGTACACCTAATACTACTAAATTGCTCCATATGTAGGGAATCCATCGAAATTAGATGGACAAAATCCCACTAGTCACCAATGCGGATAGAATTTCGACAAATTTAGTTTTACGAATTCCACTTAGCATATATTTTCACCTATGCACACCGTTCGTTGACCAGTCCGCCATGTGAATAACGCGAGCGTTTCTGTACAAACACGCTAATTCCATTCAGGCTTATCACATGCTGGTACACAAAATTATTTTTTTGAGCCGACTTATAAGATTGCACCAGGCAAGTTCAGCTGGTCCAACAGTCCGGCAAATCCGGCAAATCCGGCAAATCCAGCCCATTTCAACACTGCCGCTCAGCGGCAGGAGTACCTGGGGCTTCACACAAATAGGTGACCCCGGCCATGGCCGGGGTCACCTATTTGTGTGATCTCTTATGTTGTCAGGAACCATCCATTAACGGTTGACCGCTGATTTTCCACCTTCGGTCCAAGTGTCCGGTTCCGTATTCAGGATACGCTCAATCGGATAGACTCTCCATACGGCGGTTACAACGGCAGCACTCAAGACCGCCTTGATAAGGTCACCGGGGATGAACGGCCACATGCCTGCCGTTAATGCCTTGGAGAGAGAAGTCATGCCCGTAGAGTGGGCCAGCCACCATACACCGCCGGGATACACAAGAAGTGCACCGAACAGGAAATTCACCGCCAGCAGCTTCACAAATGTGTATTTATTCTGCCCGATACGCTGCGCAGACAGGCCGATCAGGAAGGCCACCACCGGCCAGGAGAAGATATAGCCTGCCGTTGGTCCAACGAGGACGGACAAGCCTCCGCTTCCGCCCAATACGGGAAATCCGGCTGCAGCCAGCCCAATTACAATCAGCACGGCCAAGGTGCCATAGCGTGCGCCCAAAATGGAACCGGCCAGCATGACTGCCAGCGTCTGCATGGTGATAGGTACGGCTGAGAAAGGCAGTGATATTCTTAAATAGCTAAGTGCGATCATGACTCCGGCGAATAGGGCACTGAAGATCAGGCCGCGAGTCGTCCATTTTTTCATGAGCTGGATTACCCCCATTTTTTTAGGATCACTATATCATCCCCCACCCGATACATCAATCTTAAAATATTTGCTATAATGGGTAGCAATTATCGACTACAGCAGTTAAGGAAGCAGGCACGACAATGATTAGAGCGGAGCAATTGACCTTGTCTTACCGGGACGGCCAGCGCAGACTGCCGGTATTGAAGGGGATTTCCATACATATCAATCGGGGCGAATGGGTGGCCCTAACCGGAGCCAACGGCTGCGGCAAAAGCTCGCTCATCCGCACATTTAACGGTCTGAAGATCCCAACCGGGGGCAGTCTGTCTGCAGCCGGTCTGGATCTGCGTTCACCGGGCAACCGCACAGCTGTCAAGCAGCATATTCAGCTGGTATTTCAGAATCCCGAAGCACAGACGATCGGCTCCACACCGTTTGAGGACATTGCTTTTGGACTGGAAAACCGCGGCTTAAGCAGGGAGGCGATGCTCGCACAGATTGAGAAGGTTCTGCACCAGGTCGGGCTGACTCATAAAGCAGAGGCCGATGTCGCCACCCTCTCGGGTGGTGAACGGCAACGCCTGGCGGTCGCCTGCTGCCTCGCACTGGAGACGGAAATGATCATTTTTGATGAAGTAACCTCCATGCTCGATCCGGCCGGACGGCGGGACATCCTGGAGCTGGCCCGCAAGCTGTGGGAACAGGGGACGACGGTACTCTGGGTGACCCAGCGGATGGAGGAGCTGGCCGAAAGCCCGCGTGTTGCCGTCATGAGCCAAGGCAAAATACTGTATGACGGAGACACGCGGACGCTTTTCTATTCAAGCGGGCTGCCGGATGCTCTCGGCTGGCCCTCCGCGCCGGCCGTCCGTATCGGACAGCTGCTGCAGGCCAAGGGCTGGCCTCTGCACAGCCTGCCCTTGACCGAGAAGGACTTGGAGGCGGTTCTGTGAGGATTCAGGCGAACCACGTATTCTTCAGCTACGACAGACTCCCTGTCCTCACAGATATTAATCTGGACATACGCGAAGGTACGCTGACTGTTCTGTGCGGGGTCACGGGCAGCGGAAAGTCTACGTTGCTGCGCCTCTTGTCGGGCCTTGCAGAGCCGGCTGCCGGCACGATTCTCCTGGACGGCGGCCAGGCTGCTGCCGGGAACGTCTCCATGGTATTCCAGCAGCCGGAGACGCAGCTGTTCGCAGGCAGCGTGCACCAGGAGCTGGAATATGGCCTAGCTGAGCGCGGAGTGCCGGGGCCGCAGCGGCTGGAGCTGATCCGCAGCGCGCTTGCCAGAGTCGGACTGCCCTACGATGAATTCGGCGGGCGCTCGCCCTTCCTGCTGAGCGGCGGCGAGAAGCGGCGGCTCTGCATCGCCGCCGCTATCGCTTCCCTCCCCGGGCTGCTCGTCCTTGACGAGCCCACAGCCGGACTGGACCCGCAGGCGGCCGGGTCCCTGCTGGAGCTGCTGCACGGGCTTCGCCGCAGCGGCTTAACCCTGGTCATCGGCACTCATGACCTTGACAGCTTCCTGCCCATCGCAGATGAGGCGATTGTAATGTCCCAGGGCGCCGTCCATTATAGCGGGCCGGCCTCTACCCTGTCTGCCGATCCGCTTGTGCTGACCGGCGCAGGGCTGGAGCCCCCCGCCTATTCGCGGCTCGGGCACAGACTCCGGCAGCGCGGCCTGCTGGCTGAGCTGCCGGACAGCCTGGACAGCCTGCTCGCAGCGCTTGCAGAGCAGCCGCTTCCCGCACCGCCGGAGGAGGCCCCTCCGGCTTCGGTGCAGATCCCCCGCCTAAGCTGGAGCGGCGGGGAGAACTTGCTGCCCGCCAAAGGGAATATGGCCGGTCGGTCTTCCGCTGCCACGGATATACAAACAGCCTCTGCACGGAAGCCGTGGCAGAGGCTGGACCCCCGCGTCAAATGGCTGGGGATGGTGCTGGGCACACTGGCCGTTCTGGGAATGCAAGCCCTGCTGCCGCTGCTGCTGGCCTCAGGGCTGATTACTGGACTCATGCTCTCTGCCCGCATTCCCTGGCAGAGGACGATCCGTTTCTTCCGTCCGTTCCTGCTGATGTTCCTGTTCCTCTGGCTGCTGTCCGCGCTCACCTGGAGTTCTCCGGATTATAAGCTGGGGCCTGTGGGCCTAAGCCTTGCCGGTATGGAACGGGGCGGACTGAACGTGCTCCGCTTTCTGTTGCTGGTTGCACTCGGTTTCCTGTTCACGGAGACTACCACCGGCGCCCCCTTGCGGGAAGCGCTGGAATGGGGGATAGCCCCGCTCAAAAAGCTGGGCATCCGTACCCGCAACTGGTCGCTGGCGGTGTCCGTCACACTCCAGTTTGTGCCCTGGATTCTCGATAAGCTGGCCCAGCTGCAGCTGGCGCTGAACTCGCGGGGCAGAAAAGCCCGCGGAATGGCCCGCTATACGCCGCGGCAGGTTGCCCTGCTGATTGTCCCCTTGCTCATTCTGGTCATCGGGATGGGCGATGAACTGGCTACCGCAGTTGAATCCCGGGGCTATGACCCTACTAAAGAGCGGACGCCTGCCTACCTTCTGTCCTGGCAGAACCGTGATACGCTCGTCATGCTCTGTATCCTGCTGGCAGCCGCCTTGTTGTGGACGGTCTCGCGGTTCAGCTAAGAATATAACTCAGCATGTATTCCATGTGCGGGTCCGGAGTATGTAACAGAGGGTCTTGCCGGGTCCAGACGCCTGAGATGCCCAGCTCCCGGCACGCGAGCTCGAAGCTGCATGCCGCAATCCCGATATCGATCCGCTGCATCTCAAACCCCAGCTTGTTGCCGCTGTAATTTGGCGTAGGCAGGTAATAGAAATGCACCTGTTTCCTGTCTTCGGACAGCACGACTCTCCAAGGCTGCTTGTTGGAAGCCGACGGGCCCAGCCGGACCATCTCCAGCGGTCCGGCCAGGCTGCCTGCAGCCTCGCGGGTCAGCTCGCGGCCGAATCCGCCATCCTGGAACAGCTCTTCCCAGGGCTTCCTTTGATTCGATTTGGCGATATATCGCATCGCCGAGTCCAGCAGACGCTGCTTTTCGCTTGCATAGCCCAGCGGGGAGATGCAGGGGATAAGTTCTCCCGGCGCAAGATCAATTTCGCGGGAAAAGGACTTACGGTTAAAGGTACCGCCCATCCAGCAGGTTCCAAGGCCCAGGCCGGTCGCATGAAGAATCAGCTTGTGAAAGATATAGCCGAACTCCAGCAGCGCCGTCTCTCCGTTCTGCACCACACCCACCAGATACGCCTGCGGGTTCTTGATGACCCCGTAAGCGCCAAGCTTAACGCCTGTTGCCTCCGCCACACCTCCTTTGACTGTGATCCATTCCACAGAAGCCTTTCCGCCCAAAGGTCCGCGCAGATTCTCCTCCTGTGCCAAATATTCCATTACCGCTGCGCGGGCCTCTTCCCGGATCGGTGTCTGTTCATAAGTGCGGACCGATTTGCGTTTCTCCATAATCTCCATGATGGCGGTTCCCATAATTGTATCCTCCTTTTCATATCAAGCGGACCTGAATCACTTGTTTCTAAATAAAAAGATGGCGCCTGCATCGCGCAGTAGCCATCTCCAATGATGTATATCTATGTTTGCTTGTTCGCGCTCATGAATCCGGTAAAATCAGTATTGCCGATTTCCGCCTAATCGTCCAGGACATATAGCACATGAAGTTTATTTCCGGTCCTTCCCCTCTTCCGGGTAACGGGAGACAAGCCTTACCAGATCAAGTGTCAGAATTGACAGCGTAACCGCGGCCGGATAGGCCAGATATCTGGGTTCCCACTCCGGATTGAACTTCTCCTTATAGCGGCGGAGCCCGGAAAAACCGTACCAGTGGCCACCCCGTATATAAATCAGATGAGCCAGCTTTTCTTCCCGCAGCGCTCCTGAATTGTGCCCTACGCTGGACAGCGGGGCATTGCCCAGATTGAATCTGCTGCTGCCCTGTTCTTTGGCCCACTCCAGCAGACGGAGGAACAAATAGTCCATTGTGCCATTTGGCGTTTTCTTCAGGTGACGCATGAGATCGATTGAAACCGTATTCCCCCCATCATATCCCGGTGCAATGGAGGCAAAAGCCAGCACAGCGCCCTCCTTGCTCCTCAGCAGCGCAATAGGTGCCAGCTGGAGGTACGACGGCTTGAACCAGCCGAGAGAGTAGCCTTTTTCCTTTCGGCCGTTCAGCCATTCCTCAGAGATCCGGCGCAGCTCGTCCAGCAACGCCTCGGAATGAGGCGAAGCCACCACCTCGAATACATATCCCTCCCGCTCAAAGCGGCTTCTTACACTCCGCAGGTCGGAATTCCTTTTGCCACTGAGAGTGAAATTGGCCAGCGGCACCATCGCCTCTTCCCCCAGCTTGAAAAAACGGTAGCCCTGCTCATGATAGACCGGCAGAAAAGCCGGAGTGGCCTGATAGAACACCACAGCAAGCCCGTATAAATCCGCAGCCTGCCGAAATTCACTAATGCCGTCATTGATCAAGTCCAGCGGGCCCAGAGGATCACCCAGTACGACCAGCTTGTCCCGCGCCCGGGAAAAAGCAAACAGCACCTTGCCGCTTTGGGCCCAGTAAAAGCTCTTATCACCCAGGAACAGCATGTGGGTTAAGGCATTCCCGGGATTGCCCTCTAGAAATTTGCTCAATCTGTCCATATCCTTATCCGCGAACAGCTCATCCACCTTGTGGTTAGGCCGAAGGGTAAACAGCATCGTAAGCAGAATCCAGGAGAACACCAGCCCGCCTGCAGCGGTAACCGCCACGTTGCTGTGACGCTGCAGCCACTCGGGATCGACACCCCGGGGAAGATGCTTCAGGAAGCCCCGATGCGCATAGCTGCCCAGCCAGTAGTAGAGCAGTGCTATGAAAGTCGTCAGCGCCAGCCACCACACGGTATTCTGCCGGCTTACCGGCACACTGACCCGGTAGAAGCGCGCCCGTGAGATCCACAGGATGAGCGCTACGAGCAGCAGGAACAGGGCCTCTTCATAATCAAAGCCCTTCGTAAAAGTAAATACAGCTCCCACGAACAGCAGCACGCTGGTCCAAACATAGGCTCTGCGGACCCGCAGCGAAATTCCGCGCGACAGCAGAATGAGCATGAATCCGATCAGCACGGAGAGATGATGCGATATCCGCATCACCGGCAGCGAGAGCAGATCCTCCGTAAGCCTCAGCCGGTACAGGAGCTCGGGCGTGGCTGCTGACAGCAGCAGAATAAGTCCGCTGACAAGCACCAGCTTGCCAAGTGCCCAGACGCCAAGATCGCTCAGGAACGTATATTGGCCCGGCCAGCCCCAGATTTTCTGCCAGCGGTTAAGCGAAGGCTCAATGTTCGCTGTACTACGGTCGGGGTCCTTTTTACTCTGAAGCCCGATTTCCAGTGCGGCCAGTCCCAGGCCAATCAGCCAGGGAATCAGATAATAAAACAGTCTGTAAATAACCAATACGGCCATCGCCTGATCACTCCGGTATCCCAGCTGCGTAAGCCCGAGCAAGGCAATCAGATCGAAAGCGCCGATACCTCCGGGAGCCATGCTGAGAATGCCGGCAATCGCGGCAATTACATAAATACTAAAAACGGTCACGAAATCTACCCCGCCGAGCAGGTGGTTCCCGATCGTCCAGAACGTGATTCCCGCGAACAGCCACTCCAGAAAGGAAGCGCCGACGGAAGCACCTACGGTCAGCCATGGCGTTCGGCCCTGGTCCCGGTTAATCCATCTGGCGAACAGCGACGAACGCTGAACAATAATGAAAAACGGCAAATACAGCGCCATGCCCCAGACTGCGAACACCAGCCAGTGATGCTTGTGCAGCAGCGCGGCCGCCGGAAGCAAGCCAATGATATTGCCCCAGGAGAGCAGCGACAGCCCCGTGATCATCAGCGGTGAGAGAAACACGATGGCGGGCGTAAGAACGGCGGCAGGTATACCGCTTTTTTTGTAGAGAAGCGTCCGTAGGCCGACCCCCGCCAGACCCGCAAACCCGATCAGATTGTTGAAGGTATTCGCAATCCACGAGTAACGGAAAGTGCTCCAGCCCCCGATATTCAGCCGGAAATGGCGCCGGATCAAATAATCATAGCCGCTCATGACGGCAACAGCGAGCAGCGCGACCCCCATCATCTGGGCAATGGCCTCCGCGGGCACACGTTTTAGTTCACGGAGGATCAGTCCCAGATGCACCTGCTTCAGCTCATGCTGTCCCTCCAGATATACAAGAGCTATGATTGCAATCGGTATAAGCGCTCTTACCGCCCTGAGCCGGTAGACCGCTACAATCAGTCTTACGATTTTGAAACGTTCGAGTGTCTGGATCTTGGAGTGCATGTCTTCTCCTGCCTTTACTGCCGGATGATGGACTTAATAAGCCTCTTGCCCTTTTTCATTTCTCCATTATACCAATTCTATGGATGAAAGGCTCATTTTGGAGTGTTTCAAAGGTTAGACTACCCGCAAGTCCCATTACCCTGCACTACAGCGTTAAAAAAATCCATGGCACACCAAAAAGAGGACCCTCTCACGGCAAAGGTGTCCTCTCTTCAGGGGCTGCTTACGATTCAGTTGCTTACTCGCTTTGACAGAACTACACCCGAATGTCAAATCTTCCTTCGCTGTCTGTAGTGGCTGTCGCAATATCCTGCGCGCTTGCAGGCACAAGCGTTTTGCCGCCTGCCGGTTTCTCCGGCGGAGCTGCATTGCCGCTTGCCGAAGAGGAACTCCCGCTCTGAGACTTCTGGGCAATTTGTGCTTCGATCTGTTTGATCTGCTGCTCCAGCTGCTTGGTCTTCGTCTCCTTGGTCTTCTCATCGTCTTTGCTGGAATTAACCTTTTCCAAATCGGCTTCCAGCTTGGCCTTTTGCTTCTCCAATGCAGCGGTATCCGATGCGCTGGAGGAAGTGTAAGCGGTGGAAGATGCCGATGATACAGATGAAATATTCATGCTTGTCCCTCCCTTCACTTTTCCAAGTATAGGCGGTTTAGCCGGGAGGAACGTTAAAATGCGCTGAAAGTTTGCTGAAAGGCATCCGGCCTACCGGGAGATACAATGCACCCATGCATGTAAGCCGAAGACTATATTTTCCCCTGATGGGCCGATACTTCCCCCGAGTTGCCGGGTCCAGCACCTTTTTTTCGCCGGTTCACAAGGGTAACACTCATCAGAATAATCACGAGCCCGGCGATGGTATTGGCATAAACCTGCTCATGCAGAAAAATCACACCCCAGACCAGACCGAATACAGGAACCAGAAAAGTTACGCTGACGGTCTTCACGGCGCCGACATTGCGGATCAGGCGGAAATACAACAGATAGGCTATGGAGGTACAGAAGATGGACAACCCGAGAACCGAATAGACAGCCGGTGCCGACGGCAGATGACGGGGTGCAAAAACAATAGCCAGCGGCAACAGCACCACTGCTGCTCCAAGCTGCTGTCCGGCGGCTAGCGTCAGGGGCTCGAGGCCGTGGCCTACCCGGGAGGCATATAACCCGCCGAACCCATAGGAGAGGGCGGCCCCCAGAGAAAAGAAGACGGATAACAGAATCTTGCCCTCCATTGGAACAGGACTCCAGCCTACCAGAACACCCACTCCAAGCAGCCCGATCACAAGGCCTGCCGACTTGGTGAGTCCCGGCTTCTCCTGCTGGATTCCCCAGGCGGCAAGCGCTGTGAACATTGGGGTTGTGGCATTAAGGATGGCTGCCAGAGAGGCGCTCAGATGCAGCTCCGCCAGGCAGATCAGCGTAAAGGGAAGGGCGGCATTGACCGCCCCAAGCAACAGGAACTGCTTGGCGTGCCGCCAGATGCCCAGTTTCTGACGCTTCAATGCCGCATACAGCAGCAGGACGGCAGCAGCCAGCGTGACACGGAGCTCTGTCGTAAATACCGGTCCCAGCTCAGGCGAAGCGATTCTCATGAACAAAAAGGAAGCGCCCCAGGTAAAAGCCAGCAGCAGCAGAGTTCCAAAATCCTTGCGGCTCACCGGGCACCTCCCGGCTTGCAGAGCAGGAGATAGGACAGAATGGAGCACAGGCCGGTCCCCGCGATGACCATTGCCATGGGCAAGGCAGTCTCACTGCCGCCAAGTCCGACAAGGGGAGCTACACAGCTGCCAAGCAGCAGGGGCAGCAGTCCTAGAAGTGCCGATGCGCTGCCTGCTGCCTCGCCCTGATCCTGCATGGCCAGGGAGAAGCTGGTTGTTCCGACCATGCCCACACTGGAAACCACGGCGAACAAGCAGATCAGGATGGGCACGAGCCCGCCTCCGGACAGAACGGTCAGCAGCAGCAGTACACCGCCCAGCGTGCAGAGCAGCAGGCCGCCCACCAGAAATCTCTGTTCACCGAATCGTCCGGCCAGTCTGCCGGCGACCTGACCCGAAAGGATAATGCCCAGTCCATTTACGGCAAAAATCAGGCTGTACATTTGCGGAGATACCCCAAAAATATTCTGCAAAACAAAGGATGAACCGGAAATATATGCAAACATGGCGGCAGAGACAAATCCCTGAGAGAGGGCATATCCCATAAATCTTCCATTGCCAAGCAGGACAGCGAACGTACGCAGCGTACCGCGAAGCCCGCTCCTGGAACGCCGTTCTTTGGGCAAGGTCTCCGGAAGCCGCAGCAGAATTGTGGCAAAAAAGATCAGGCCGGCGGCAAACAGCACCACGAACACCCCTTGCCACGTTGTCACTCTGAGCAGCTGGCCGCCGATGACCGGGGCCAGGATCGGACCTAGTCCATTGACAATCATCAGCAGGGAAAAGAATTTGGTTAACTCCGAGCCGCTATACAGGTCACGCACCGCCGCGCGCGAGATCACGACTCCTACCGACCCGGCTAACCCCTGGATAAACCGCAGCATCACCAGCAGCCCGATGGAAGGGCTGAACGCACACAGCAAGGAGGAGACTGCATACACCACCATGCCAATGAGCAGTGGGGTGCGGCGGCCATATACGTCGCTCAAAGGTCCGGCTACCAGCTGACCCGAGGCCAGTCCCAGCAAAAAAAAGGTCAGGCTGAGCTGCACCAGCGCAGCTCCGGCGCCAAAATGTGCCCCCAGCGCCGGAAGTGCGGGCAAATACATGTCAATGGACAACGGGCCAATCGCGGAGATAGCCCCCAGAATGACAGCGATCTGCAGCCGCTGCTTCCGTGACGGTCCTTCCGCTTCCAGCACCCTACTATCGATTTTTGTAATCATAAGCAATAATGTCAACCTTTCTGTAGCAATGTAACCTTCATACTACCGATCCTGGTTGGATTATTCAATGCAAAAAACCGCCCGCAGGGGCTTTCAAGTGGCTGATACAGTCACTTGGCAGCGGCCCTGCAGGCGGTTATACAGTCAGACTTGGCGGAAATTACTTTGCTGTTTCAGCCAATCACGGGCACTTTCAGCTTCGGCTGAGCTGAGGCGGTGACCCTGATTGCCCCAATGCATGGTTACCTCTGCACCTGCCTCCCGCAGCAGAGATTCGAGTTCCCCGGTTTCCTCCGCGCGGATGATCGGATCATTTGTGCCTGCTCCGATGAACACCGCAACATCCTTCAAGGATGGCAGGTTCACCCCGCGCAGCGGTACCATCGGATGCAGCAGCACAGCGGAACGGAAGATACTTCCGTAGTGGAACAGCAGGCTGCCGGCGATATTTGCACCGTTGGAGTACCCTACAGCCACCAGATTGCCGGAATCAAAACCATACTTTGCCGCTGCCTCATCCAAAAACTGCTTAACCTCATGGGTGCGGAAGATCAGGTCCTCCTCATCGAAGATGCCTTCAGCCAGCCGCCGGAAATAACGCGGCATGCCATTCTCCAGCACATTCCCCCGGATACCCAGCACCGAAGCACCAGAGGCCAGCAGTTCAGCCAGCGGTAGCAGATCCTGTTCATTGCCGCCTGTACCATGGAACAAGACTAATGTCGGCAAGCGATCATCGGTGCCTTTACGGAAGATATGAATCATCCCTGGTTCACCTCGATTTCGCGGACTTCAAAAGGCGTCAGGTTCTCTTCGATCACCGCACGGTGCGGCTCGAACCAGGCGGGAAGCATCAGCTTCTGTCCCAGCGCATCCGGTGCTTCATCACGGGCAAAGCCTGGAGGATCGGTTGCGATCTCGAAAAGAATTCCGCCTTCCTCACGGAAGTAAATAGCGTTGAAGTACTGGCGGTCCTGCACCGGCGTCGGCTGATAGCCATGGCTCTGCACGTGACGGCCCCATTCCAGATGCTCGGCATCATCTTTGGCCCGCCATGCGATGTGATGGACCGTACCCGTGCCTCCTGCTCCGTGCGGAACCGGCGTTGCCTTCAAATCAATGATGTTGCCCAGATCGCCGGTCGATTGGTAGCGGATGTATCCGTCACCTTCAGCAATGCGCTCGAGGCCGAGTGTACGGGACAGGGTATCTGCTGTTTTTTCCGGATCTGTACTGTAGAGAACGGCACCGCCGAACCCTTTGATGGCATGCTCAGGCGTCACACCGCCAAAGGACCATGTGCTTGGCGCCCCTTCTTCACGTTCAACAAGTTCAATCCGCAATCCGTCGAAATCAGCAAACGAGAGGTAAGACTCGCCAATCCGGCTGACTTCGGTCACCGGGATCTGATAAGCAGCCAGGCGCTGCTTCCAGAATTCCATGGAGCCTACCGGCACTGCATAAGTGGTTACACCCACCTGACCGCCGCCGATGCGGCCTTTGCGGCCCTCAGACCAGGGGAAGAACGTAATGATTGTGCCAGGCGCACCCTGTTCATTTCCGAAATAGAGGTGATATACCTCGGGAGCATCGAAATTGATGGTTTTTTTCACAAGGCGCAGTCCGAGAATTCCGGCATAGAAATCAGCATTGCGCTGTACGTCTCCAACAAAAGCAGTAATATGGTGAATACCTTGAGTTTGCATAGTCATTATAATTACCTCCTGAAATGTTATGTGCAAGAATGATGTTTCAGCGAAAATCAGTTAAAGAACAACGCGTCCAGCGAGATCGATCCCGGTCCGGCCAGTGCAACACCCACCGCAACCACCAGTAGCGTCAGAGGGAACTCGATACCATTCGCTGTGGACCAAAAGCCATTCGGAGCATGTACCTTAACAATGGCGCCCAGCATAGCTGCGGCAATCAGTACGGCAGCCAGAGGTGTCAGCAGCCCGGCTGCGAACAGCAAACCTCCGACAAGCTCCATCAGTCCGGCCAACACCGCCATCAGTACCCCAGGCTTAATCCCAATTGACTCCATCCAGCCACCGGTCCCTTTTGGACCATAGCCGCCGAACCAGCCGAACAGCTTCTGTGAACCATGCCCGATAAACGCAATCCCGATAACCAATCTCATCAACAATAAACCTACACTAACCATTTTAAACACGCTCCATTCTCTTTGTTTTAATTATCTTAACGTTAAGATATTAGGTAAAAATTTTTGGTCTTGCTGTTGTTCCTGACGAACTCTGCTTTCTTATACAATGAGGTTGTTCCTCCGCTATTCCTTGGCAAGGCGTATCTGCTACTCTACCTGCTGTCAGATGCCTTTTGTCTATACGCCTTTGCCAAGCTTCTTCAGCAGTTGAATGGCCTGATCCTTCTCTTCTCCGTTCAGACCACCCATCATACTATGAATGGAATGGACATGACGGGGGAAAATATCATCGAACAATTCGCGTCCCGCATCCGTAATCTCTGCGTAAGTTACGCGCCGGTCCTCGCTGCAGGGAACACGCTTCAACAATCCCCTCTTCTCCAGCTTATCGATGTTATAAGTAATACTGCCGCTGGTGACAAGGATCTTCTCGCCGATCTGCTGCAATGGAATCCGGGTTCTGTGATACAGCACCTCCAGCACCATAAACTCCGCCGAAGCGAGCCCGTGGCTCTTCATATCCTTCACCGCCTGATCCATCAGGCTCTTATACGCCTTAGACAGGACAACGAACAGTTTCAGCGATGCTGCCTGATCTGCAGCCTCTCTATCGGCCGCTATGCTTAATGTCTCCTTGGAATCACTCATCCTTGTTCACCTCCCATCACTTTTTCGTTTATCTTTAAATTAAACATCTTTAAGTTAAGATAAATATAATCCAATCCAGATCACTTGTCAACACCTTCTGCAAAAAATAAATCACCGCGGTTTGACCTGCCTCTAAAAACGGCGTATCCTTTTCCTTGGAAAAGCCGGCTGAAGCCTTGGATATTGATCCGCTGAACTTATGCTTATAGTAAAGTGACTTCTTATAGAAGGAGGCTGGATGATGGAAGCATTCGATAGACAAGCTCCAGGCCCGCACGGTGAAGCAGGGCTTCTACCTGACGCTCCGCGCATCCTGATCGTGACGGCAGTTGCAGCAGAGCAGGACGCGGTCCTGCGCGGCCTGAAGGGCAGCAGCAGGTTCCATGTCATCGCGGCGGGCGCCGGCACCGCCGCAGCGGCGGCTGGAACCGCCGCTGCTCTGGCAGCCGGGAACTACGGCTGCGTCATCAGCGCCGGGATCGGCGGCGGCTTCCCGGGCCGTGCGCCCGTAGGCTCGCTGGTCGTCGCCAGCGAGATGCTTGACGCGGCCCTCGGCGCAGAGACGCCGGAGGGCTTCCGCAGCGCTGCCGAGCTTGGCTTCGGCAGCGTGTCCGTGCCGGCTGATAGCGGCACGGTGCAGGCTCTTGCGGCCGCGCTGGCAGCGGCCGGACTTGCGGTAAGCACGGGAATCGTGCTTACCGTGTCGACGGCGACCGGCACCGCCGGGACGGCCGCCGTTCTGGCCGCGCGCCATCCGGAGGCGGCGGCGGAAGCGATGGAAGGCCACGGGGTTGCCGTGGCCGCCCAGCGCTTCGGGATCGCGGCGCTGGAGCTGCGCGCGATCTCGAACCCGGTCGGCCCGCGTGACCGGGCCGCGTGGAAAATCCCTGAAGCGCTCGATGCGCTCGCGGCAGCAGCCGCTATACTACTGGAGGTGCTGTAATGTCAACAGAGCTGAATATAGCTTTTTCCCCTTGTCCTAATGATACTTTCGTATTTCATGCCTGGGCTCATGGCTTAGTTCCGGATGCGCCCAAGCTGAATGTAACGTTTGCCGATATCGATATCACCAACGGATTGGCTGCGGATGGCACCGGACCGGAGGTGCTCAAAATCTCCTTCGCTGCGCTCCCCTGGGTGCTGGAGAAGTACAAGCTGCTGCCCTGCGGCGGCGCTCTTGGCCGGGGCTGCGGCCCGCTGGTTCTGACCCGCAAGGGCGCTGGCGCTATCAAGCATCCGCGTGAACTGTCGGGACGCCGTATCGCCGTTCCCAGTGAGCGCTCGACCGCCTATCTGCTGTTCCGGCTATGGGCGGCACAGCAGGTGCCGGGCGGCCCAGCCGAGATTGTCGTCCTGCCCTTCGACGAGATCATGCCTGCGGTACGTGACGGGCAGATCGATGCAGGGCTCGTGATTCATGAAGCCCGCTTCACTTATCCGTCCTATGGCCTGAACCTGCTGACCGATCTGGGCAGCTGGTGGGAGAGCGATACCGGGCTGCCCATACCGCTTGGTGCAATTATCGCCCGCCGCGACCTGGACCATGAGGCCATTACCGGCTGGGTCCGCAGCTCACTGCAGTATGCGTGGGATCACCCCACCGATTCCAGAGAATATGTGCTGGACCATGCCCAGGAGCTCTCGCCGGAGGTCGCCAAGTCGCACATTGATCTTTATGTCAATGAGTTCACGATGAACCTCGGAGACGACGGCTACGCCGCAATTTCAGCGCTGCTAAACCGCGCTGCCGCCGAAGGTTTAGTTCCGGCGGTTGACCCCTCGCTGCTGCGGTAGCGTACAGACAACATCCCTGCCGGCTCCCGGACCGCGTGTCAACGCTACGGGAGCCGGCTTATTTTATAACCTGACGGCTGTATGACTACTAATCCTATACTGCAAGCCGAGGCTTGGGTATTTGCCGGCTACAAACGATTTTTATGCTGGCAATCTAGCACCCGCACCCGTATACGTACTCATACTCGTACACGCTCACGTTCACTGTACTCTAACATTTGTCCGGCATAAACGCTGGGAAATCAGCTTCATTTCTCTCCCTGCCATTTGGCATGGCGTCTTAGACTCCTTACAATAGAAGTATTGACCAGCATTTGCGAGGAGGTTTTTGATTATATGATCCCTACCGGCAACAGCAAGCCTAATATTGAACGGTTCCTGGGGTATCAGGACGACTACGACCGCTACCGGCCCGAAGCTCCGCCCATCGTGACCGGGCTGCTGACCAATTACCTGGGCCGCAGGCCTTCACGGGTGGCCGATGTGGGCTGTGGAACCGGGCTGTCCACCTTTCTATGGAAGGATGCCGCGGATGCCGTAACCGGAGTGGAGCCTAACCCAGATATGCTTGGCAAAGCGCTGGAGAAGCTGCATCTCCTCGGCAGCGGGGCAGAAACCCTGTCGTTTGTCCAGGGGTTCTCCAATCAGCTTCCTTTTCCGCCCTGCAGCGTAGACATTATCACCTGCTCGCAGTCGTTCCACTGGATGGACCCGGCCAGCACGCTACAGGAGATCTCCCGCTGTCTGTGTCCGGGCGGCGTATTCGCCGCATATGATTGTGATTGGCCGCTTGCCCTGCAGCCGGATATTGAAGTTCGCTACAATCAGCTGATCGCTGCAGCAGATGATCTGCTGGCCGAGCTACAACCCGCAGCCGAACAGGCGCATAAATGGGACAAAGCAGGCCATTTAGCCAGAATAAAAGCCAGCGGTGCATTTTCTTATGTGCGGGAAATGGTGTTTCATAACATGGAGGACTGCGATGCACAGCGTTATGTCGGACTTACGCTCAGTCAAGGCGGTATCCAAACCGTGCTGAAGCTTGCTCCTGCCGCCCTAGCACAGGATATTGCAGATTTCACAGCAAAGGTGGAGCAATTTTTCCAAGGCCGGACACTGCCTGTGCTGATCAGCTACCGGATGAGGATTGGGGTAAAGTAGCCGGTGTTTGCGGTGTTTGCGGTGTTTGCGGTGTTTGCGGTGTTTGCGGTGTTTGCGGTGTTTGCGGTGTTTGCGGTGTTTGTTTTAGCCCTATCCGCTTGTTTGACCTATAATTCGTGCTTAACCTGTACTTCATGTTTGACCTATACTTTGTGCTTAACCTATACTTATTGAAGCGAGACGAAGAACGTCCCGGTTGCCCTCCAAGGGGAAGCCGGGGCGTTTTCTATTTTTCCAGGGAGAGTGAATCTATTGATATTTGAAGAAGCACATCTGCAATTTATCAAAGGACATTTGACGGACAGACCTGCGGGAGAACGGCGGGGAAGGCTGGAGAGAGGTCATCAGCACGCGGAAACCTTATTCCTGCGCAATGTCTGGTGGCCGCTTCGGGGCACTTTTACAGGGCTTCATCCCGAATACGAGGTGACCGACTGGAGAGGAAGATCCTATTTTGCCGATTTCGCCTGGCTGCCCGGGTATGTGAAGCTGCTCATCGAAATCAAAGGCTTTGCGTCACATGTGCGTGATATGGACAGGCAGAAATACTGCAGCGAGCTCAACCGTGAAACATTTCTGTACGCCATGGGCTACCATGTGATTTCTTTTGCCTATGATGATGTGGAACAACGCCCAGAACTCTGCATGACCTTGCTGCGTATGGTTCTAAGTAAATACCAACCGTCTGAAGCGCCTGTATCGCGCGTTCAGCTGATGGAGCAGGAGGTCATCCGGCTGGCCGTTCAACTGGCACGTCCCATCCGCCCCTTGGATGTGGAGGAGCATTTCGATATTACCTACAAAACGGCGATTCGAATACTTCGCAGTCTGACCGAAAAAGGCTGGCTACTCCCTTCCCCGGACGCCGGGCTGCAAAGAATTGTCCGTTACCAGCTGGTACACGGGGTTCTGGAGTACTTTCATTAGTTGTATTAAGTAGTTTTATTTAGTAGTTTTATTTAGTAGTTTTATTTAGTAGTTTTATTTAGTAGTTTTATTTAGTAGTTTGATTATCGGCGGACTATCGCCAATGGATGCACGAGTTTGTGGGTTTGCGGGTTTGCGGGTTTGCGGGTTCGCGGGTTTGCGGGTTCGCGGGTTCGCGGGCTGCAGTGGTTATGTTTCGAGTAACCTACATGCTATGTACCAGATGGGCCCCTTTATCCGGTTGCTTGTGCTCTCCGATTGTCAGGCTGCGGTCACGTTCAATCAATGATCAACAGTGAAGCGCATTTGTCCTTTAGCCAACATTAGCCAACATTCAATCTCAGAATTAGGTGGAAAAAGGAAATCTACTTTGTACATTTATTTAGTTTCAGGACGTTTATGTGGAAAAAGTAAACTTAAATAGCATCATTTTACTCGAACTTTTGATTTTCGGCTGTTTTAAGTATACTTTTTCCCACTAGCACCCCTTCAAGAGGTGGCACATGGCATTTATATGGAGAAATTCCAACTAAATTGAATACGAAGAATCTACTGAGCAAAGAAAAATAACTCGCCGGTAAAGGGCCGAAGTTTTCAATGGTTAAGGATTACGGGGGTACGGGGGTACGGGGGTACGGG
>NZ_LVWI01000044.1 GCF_001909055.1 Paenibacillus helianthi | reverse complement strand
GGATGGCGGTGGTGGCGGTGGCGGAGACTGAATCCAGGCACATCTTAAGAACCCGCTGGCGCAGCGATGCAGCCAGCGGGTTCTTTTTACGTCTGGATTTCTGCTATTTGAACATACCAAAGACCCCGCATCCTCTGAATCATCAGAATATACGGGGCCATTGCTGTGTTCCTTCTATGCGCTAAAATGGAAGCGGCTCAGCAGAACCTCGCCTCTAAAGATCAAATACACATCCGTATTTCCTGCTTCCATACTTACAGGAACGGACAGGCTTTTCCACTCCTGGAGGGTGCCGCCTGCCGGAATTACCAGCGTACCTGCCAATTTCCCCGCCGGGCCTCCGGTTCTGATCTCCACACTGCCGCCCTTGGCGGAGGATACTAGACCCTGGAACTCTCCTGCTCCCTGTGCGAACGCTGCATCCTTGAAGGCAATCCATGCTCCGTCCGCTGTAGGGTGAATGGATGCGCCGCCCGCCTTGCATTCATCCAGAAACACTTTTTCATAGTCATCGTAGTTCTCGGCTTTAACTGTATGATACAGGTCACGCGGTGGAACCGTTTCGCCCTGTACTTGCACGCGTCCGGTCAGCTGAATATCGCCCGAGGAACGGCCAATTAAGATCTCGTACTCGCCGGTTTCCACACAATATTGCTCCCGCGTCACATCCCAGAAAGCCAGCTCCGCCACCGGTAAAGTAAAGGCTACCGTCTGTGTTTGCCCGGCAGCAAGATGAATCTTCTCGAAACCCTTAAGCTGCTTCAGGGGACGCTTCACCCGGGAGGACAAGGCGTGAATATAGAACTGAACTACCTCGTCACTTGCTACGGACCCTGTATTCTCAACGTCTACTGTCAGTTTAATGGTTCCATCCTGCTTCAAAAGCTCCTCCGCCAGCGACAGCTTGCGGTACACCACCTGTGCATAGCTTAAGCCATGACCGAACGGATACAGCGGCTCGCCGTCAAAGTACATGTAGGTTCTTTTGCCTTTGATAATATCGTAATCCATCAGGTCAGGAAGCTGATCCACGGAACGGTACCAGGTCATATTGAGCTTCCCTGACGGGCTGTAGTCGCCGAACAGGACATCTGCCACCGCATTGCCGAGCTCCTGCCCGCTGTGAGAGGTGTACAGGACGGACGGAATATTCTCATCTATCCATGTCGAAGAGATCGGGTAGCTTCCCACAATTACTACTACAGTATTGGGATTTGCCTCGTATACTGCCTTGACTAGACGTTCCTGCTCTTCAGGCAACACAATATCCGGTCTATCGATTTCTTCTTTACCGTTCAAAAGCGGATGGTTTCCGACGAACACGACGGCGACCTCTGCGGCCTTGGCAGCTTGGACTGCCGCTTCCACCCCATATACAATGACGGTCTTGTTAAATTCACGTGCCTGGGCAACGGCATCCTGATCACCAACCTGGAGTGTGCCATCCTCTGCATTGATAGAGATCAGCTTGTCATTCCAGGTGCGCAGGCTCACGGCTCCCCCGTCTTCCGGCACCAGATTCAGCGATTCCTTTACGTACCAGCCATAGATTTCATCAGCAGAAGCCGTCAAGGTCTCCGAGTCGTTCAGTGTAACATACTGTCCCCGGCTTGTTGCTTCCAATGTATTAGCGGTCCAGCCCCAGGCTGTATGACGGAACAATTCCCCACGCTCCGGTACATCATGCAAGACAGCCAATCTTCCGTCTTCGCCGGTCATTCCTACTGCCTTGCCGCTAGCTGCCGAGGTCAGAATAATGCGGTCATCCCCGCTCTCAAAAGCAACCTGCTTCCCGGCCAGCTTCTTCGTCACACCCTGCAGAGGAGTCACACCGTAAGCTAACGTACCGGAGTACCAGTCTCTGAAAGCTTCATCCGCCAGCGGTCCGATAAGTGCGACCTTGGATAGCTCAGTCTTGCTGAGCGGAAGGGTGTTATTGTCATTTTTCAGCAATACGATGGACTGCTTCGCAGCTTCCAGGGACAGTTCACTGTGTTTCTTGCTGAGAATCACGGAATCATCGATGGCCGCATACGGGTTGCCTTCCTCGGGATCAAATTCGCCTAGACGGAAACGGACGCGGAATGTATTGAAAAGCGCACGGTCCAGATCCGCCTCGGTCAGCAGCCCTTCATTCAACGCCTGGTGAATGACCTTAATCGTCTCTTCCGTTTCTTCGGTCACACTGTCGATGCCGTTCTTAATCGATTCCGCCATGGACTGGGCGAACGATTCATAATACTTATGATCCTTCACAATCCCGAACAAATCTCCGGCATCGCTTACAATGAAGCCGTCCATTTCCCATTCGCCCTTCACAATCTCCATGACTGCCGGATGCAGGATTACTGGTACGCCATTCACCGAGTTGTACGCCGTCATCATCGACTGCGCGCCGCCTTCCTTGAAGGCAGGTTTGAAGGCTTCCAGATAATACTCGCGCATATTGCGCGGATCTATGCTGGAGGAAGCCACTCCACGGTCAATCTCATTGTTATTACCGAGGAAATGCTTAAGCGTTGCTACCGCTTTCAAATACTTGGGATGATCGCCTTGAATCCCCTTCACGAGCGAGGTGCTTAGACGGCCGGTCAGTTCCGGATCTTCACCATAGGCTTCTTCCGTTCTGCCCCAGCGCGGATCACGCTCCATATCCACTGTAGGCGCCCATAAGGTCAGGCCGTTGACCGTCGGATTTTTCCGGTAAAACGCTCTGGCTTCGTCGCCGATCGCTTCACCGATTCTCTGCAGCAGCTCCGGGTTCCAGGTGCAGGCCAGTCCGCTCGGCTGCGGAAAAGAAGTCGCTTTGCCCAGCCAGGAAATACCGTGCGCCCCTTCCGTACCGTGCTTATAGCCGCCTACTCCTAAACGTTCAATAGCTGCTTGATATTGGGGCATCAGACTTACCTTCTCATCCAGCGTTAATCTGGAGAGCAGGTCCTGTACACGTTCATTCAGCTGCAATTCAATTTGTTGAAAGGGTAATGTTGCGGATTCCATTGAGATGACACTCCTTTTGATCTTTATGATAACGGTTTCAACTATCCTCCCCATCATAAAAGATTCCCGCAGGGAGCAACACCTGAATAATTGACATAAAAATCAGTTCATAATTAGAGATTCGGGTGGGGGACCCGCCCCCTCCACTCAATTTGTCAGGAACTTCCGCGCATCCGGCGAGACGCCGGAGAGGTTCTGGTCTCCGCTGGTGATGACATAAGTACCTTCCAGGATCGTCTCAGGCGGACGGCCCCGCACCTCTTTAGGCGTGACGCCGTATCTGGCCTTGAACACCTTGTGAAAATAAGAATACGTGCCGAACCCGCAGCTTCCGGCGATATTTTCCAGCCCCAAGTCGGTATAGCGGATGCGCTCCAGAGCGTTGGACAGCCTGATTTCCTGGGTGTAGTGAATAATCGTATACCCTGTAAGCTTTTTGAAAAGATGCACAGCGCGGGAGACACTAAGCCCGGCCGCCGCTGCAACCTCCTCCACCCGCAGCGGGCGCAAGGCATGCTCGTTGATATACCGCTGCATCAGCAGCACCATTTCATTGGAACGCACCAGCGGGTCCTGGCGGGAAACGGACTCCTCCGAGAGGCGGTCGAGCGACAAGCATAAGGCGCACAGCAGATGCCGGATCAGCTCGGGATTGCCTTGTACAATCCGGTGCTGTTCGATGCTCAGCTGCTGCCATAGAGAGAGCATTCCGGCATCCAGATGGATCCGCTGCTGGATCGGGCGGGGCCGGGTCTTCCACCACTGTTCGATCCACGAACCTTCGCAGAGCAGATAATAATCCCCGCTCTCAATATTCCCGTCCATGGCCTCCACCTCTAAATGATAAAGCTCACCAGGGGGGTAGATCAGCAGATCGCCGGGCTCAATGACTTCCATTTTCCCCTTGACCAGCGCTCTGCAGCTGCCCATCACCTGCAGCCGAAACAGAAAGAAGGGCGGCGGCGTAAAGGATGTTTTGTAGGGCAGGGTATGAAAAGAGTACGCGCAGGCATGCAGCTTCAAATCCATAGTCTCACCGTCCCAGCCAAATAGTAGAGGTTTTCGAGCAGATAAAACATTCTTTAATCATCAACAATTATCTATACTATAACCAAATGAAAGATAAAGCTGCAAGCTGATTCTGAAGGAGACATTCCCGCCCATATGTTGAACCGAACACGCAATCTTTTCCTGATCTCAGGCTATCCTGTATTTTTGATCTGCATGATGCTGCAAGGGATGGCTATATCCATTAGCTCCCCATTTTTGGCTGTCTATTTCACAACAAAGCTGGGGGTATCGGCAGCTACCTTTGGTGTTTTTACGGCAATAACCATTATAAGCGGCGTATGGCTCAGCATGTCGATTGCCAAACGCTCGGACAGCGGGCTAAACCGCAAAAAACTGATGGTCACCGCCATGTTTTTCAATGCGCTAGCTTTTTCCGGATACCTCATTATTCATGAGTTTTATGGACTACTGTTGTTTATGACCGTATTCACGGCTCTCGGTGCCCCGGCCATGCCCCAGCTCTTCGCCAGTGCACGGGAGGCTGTCAATGCCAGCAAATCCGCTGATCATGCCTTAGCCAATTCAACGCTTCGCTCGATGTTTTCACTGGGTTTTATCGTCGGTCCGCTGGTGGGCTCGGTTCTTATCCATTATTTTGGATTCCAGGGCATCTTCACGAGCACCACGCTGATTTTTATCTTGAATGCTATGTTAGCTCTTTTCTTCATAAAAGCTCCTGCCGCTCCGCCAAAAACCGTCAGACAGCAGCCCAAGCCCGTAAGATTGCATCAGAATCCCCGGGTCCTGGTTCCTTTTCTGGTGCTGACGCTGCTATATTCCGGGCATTGGATCAACAACCTGAACATTTCCCTGTTCATTACGGATACGCTTGGCGGGGATATGCAGAATGTCGCATCGGTATCCAGTATTTGCGCACTGCTTGAGATCCCACTGATGCTTGTACTGGGGCTATTGTCTGCTAAATATTCCGCCCGGCTGCTCATGGTCTGGGGAATTGCGCTGGGTGCAGCTTATTACATCGTCGTGCTGTTCTCAACTTCATTGTGGCAGATTCTCGCCGGACAGGTACTGCTGGCCTTCTTCGTAGCTGTTATCTCCGCTATCGGCATCAGCTATATTCAGGATTTGCTTCCCGATTTGCCAGGATATGCTTCAACACTGTATACGAATTCAACGACGATCGGCAGGCTGTTGGGAAGTCTGGCCGGGGGCGCAGCAGCACAATGGTTCGGATACCGGAATGCCTATTGGGTATGTCTGCTGCTGGGCCTGCTCTCTCTGGCTTTGCTTGCACTCCCTCAACGTTTGACGGCAGAAGAGGGGACCCGTTCTACCAGCATCACATAACAGGAGGAACCTGCGATGAAAATTATACTTGTTGACGACAACCCTATTGTGCGCACTGAGCTCAAGCTGATGCTGGAGCAACTGCCTTTTGAATATGAAGCGATTCTGGAAGCGTCCTGTGATTCGCGGGCCATCCGGCTGATCGAACAGCATGAACCGGATCTTATTGTGACGGATGCCAAGCTGCTGATCAGCGAAGCCAGTGCGATAGAACGTGTGAATGGAAATCAGCCTCACGGCAAGATTGTTGTGACCAGCAGCCACGAATTTGTCCTGGATGCCTTTTGCAAAGGCGGCATGGATGCTCTGCTGAAACCTGTTGCCAAGGAAGAGCTGATGTACGTATTGCTTAGAGCGGCAAGCGCTACGGGGCATGAGAGTATGTATGATGAGCAGACAGGAGTTGCTCCGGCGGGGTAGTTGTTGTATGAAGAATAAGGCTACATGAAGAACTCTGCGTGAGATTCCTTAGACATTTCCAATAAAACAACTCCGATAATGAACAGGTTAATCATTATCAAACCAATAGTCTGGAATCTCCAATTTTTACGGGTGAATAATCGCGTGAATAGAAACCCCAGTGAGATTCCTTCCCCTATTAAATTCATGGGTAACAGTATAATAGACATAAGAGCCAATGACAGAATATATTCCGATATCATTCTTCCTATAACCAATAATCCAAACAGACCCAAAACATGTACCCAGGGCCACAGGACCAAGATTGTACTAATTTTGTTGGAATCCTTAATTAAAAATCATGAATAGCTCCTGCTTATAACAAAACAAAACCAGCCGTCACCGGCTGGTCTGCAGTAGTATGCCTCCTATTCTACGACCGGGTTTCTACTATATATCCTTGCATCAAATCTGCCCCCAGTTACACCGTCGGAATCGTCCCTCCGTCAATCACATATTCACTGCCAGTAATCGAAGCAGCCCGGTCAGATACTAAGAAAGCCACTAACTCGCCAACCTCCTCAGGCAGTCCCGGACGGCCAAGAGGGATACCGCCCAGTGAATCCATCAACTGCTTCAGTGCAGCTTCCCGGCTTCCTGCCGCCTGGGCAATCCGTTCTATCATTGCTTCCGCCGCCTCAGTCTGGATAAAGCCCGGTGCTACGGTGTTAATGCGGATGCCACGCGGTGCAAATTCATTGGACAAGCCTTTGCTGTAGTTGGACAGCGCAGCTTTGGCAGCGGCATAAGCCAGTGTAGTTTCATATAGCGGCAAGCGTCTCTGAATCGAGGAAATATGTACGATGACACCGTAGCTCTGCTCCAGCATCAGCGGCAGGAGCCCGCGGTCCAAGCGGACGGCTGCAAGCAGATTCCAATTCAAAGCCTGAAACCAGTCATCATCGGTCAGAACAAGCGCTCCGCCCGGAGGTGTGCTGGAACCTCCTACATTGTTCACCAGAATATCGATGCCGCCAAGCACTTCCTTCACCCCTCGGATGACCTTCTCCACCCCTTCAGTAGTAGCAATATCCGCTTGCACGAAAAGCTCTGGCTCCGGCAGACCGGCAGGCCGTGTACGGGCAGTCGTTAATACAGTTGCACCGCTTCCCGCCAGCCTTTTGGCAATGGCCTCCCCCATGCCCCGGGTACCTCCGGTCACCAGTACTCTTTTCCCTTCAAATTCATGTGCGGTATCCTTATAAGCTATATTCATTTCTTATCCTCCTCTGAATGAGTTACCGCTGTGGAGACACCTTCAATGATAAACCCACGGTAGGTTCCGCCCCGAAGCCGATGCTGTACCGCATCTTGATACGCTGGACTATAATACCAGGCCTTGGCCTCCTCAAAGCTGGGAAACTCAAGAATAGCTGCTCCTTCCATAGCGGGGCCCTCTATCACTTCATGGGTCCCATACATGGCAAGCAGAGTTACGGGGTGGCCCGCCAGACCGCCAGGCGCTTTTTGTGAATAGATTCCGAGCTCTTCCGGATTTTGGCTTTGCTCGCGAATAAAGATGACAAATGCACTCATAGTTCTCCTCCATTCTTCTATTGAAGTGCCTGCTGATCTGCTACAGGAATAGTTTACACCGCCCCTTTATATAAGTATAATTTATCTTATTTATATAATTGATTATTATTATTCATATATAAAGGAGGGATTCCCCTGGAACTCACACAATTGGAATACTTCATTACCGTCTCTAAATTTGAGCACATGACCCTGGCCTCCAAGGCCCTTAACCTGACCCAGCCTGCCTTAAGCCACGCCATTTCGAAGCTGGAGGATGAGCTCGGGATGCCGCTGTTTGACCGGAGTGGCCGGAATATCCGGCTCAACCGTTACGGGATACAGTTCGCCAAGCGGGTAGAAGAAGCTCTGCGGAGTATTGAAGGGGGGATTCAGGAGATCAGAGAGTGGTCTGACCCGGATACCGGCCTAATCTCCATTTCCTATCTGAACATTCTGGGCGTTGATTTGGTTCCAAACCTGGTGAAGGAATATAAACAGCACCATCCGAAGGTGCGTTTTGAATTATTTCAAGGCAACCTTGGCGATCTGGATGAGCATTTTGACAAGGGCAGTTCGGACCTGATGATTACCTCGAAGGAATCCGCAATAATGAAGCACGAATGGCTGACGATTCAGAAGGTGCCGCTGTTTATCGTCGTTTCCACCCAACACCCTTTTGCCCAGCGGACTTCCCTCCGTTTGACCGAGTTGTCTGGTGAACCTTTTGTAGGTCTCAAAAAAAACTGCGGCTTAAAAGCCACGCTCCACGCACGTTTCGAAAATACCGGCTTTCAGTTGACCTCTACCTACGATGCCGAGGATCTGGTTACAGTCGCCGGCTTCATCAAAGCAGGACTCGGTGTATCCGTGCTTCCGCAAACGCCGGGGCTGATGCTGGAAGGGCTCGTATGGGTTCCCATAGCCGAAGAAGGCTGGGAATGGGAAATTGGCCTCAAATGGAGAAAAGACCGCTACCTCCCGGCAGCGGTCAAACCTTTTATTGATTTTATCGAACAGCGGCAGGCTCCATGCTAATTCAGCAGGTTCAGCTCCCGTGCCCGGGCAACAGCCTGCGCACGGCGCTTCACGCCAAGTTTGCCGTATAACCGGAACACATGGCTTTTTACCGTTCCTTCGGTGATCCCAAAGCGGGTGGCGATTTCCTTATTGGAGAGTCCGTCGGATAGCGAGCACAGGATCTCGTGTTCCCGGAGCGTCAGCGGTTCCATCAACGGTTCAGCCTGCGCTGCAGCTAACAGATCCACCGGATGCTCAACAGACAAACCGGGTATTAAACGATCCGCTTGCGGGTCAGGCCCGGTTGCACCTGCTGTGGAAGGACCCGCCGGACGGGATTCTTCAAGGGCCTGCTGATACACCATCCGGGTGATCATAAAGTCAAGCAAGGTTTGCAGCTCATCCGTAAAGGCTCCGGCGATCAGATGATTCTCCAAATATACAACAGACCTCTCCACTCCCCCAGGGAAGAAAACAGGCAGACATAAAACGGATAAAGACTGGTTACCCATGATGTATGGATCAGCTGCATAGGAACTGACTGAAGCATTAGTAAGCAATACCGGCTCTCCCGTCCTCATTACGTAGCGAACCACCGATTCTGCATATCTGTCTTGCGGATTCTCTGCTGAGCCGCTTCGGGCAACAATTATATATTCTTCCTCGCGGCTGCCAAAAATATATCCTTTCACCGCTCCTGAATAGCGGAGTGCCGACTCCAGTAAGCTGTTGAGTCTGTCTCTCCAGTCCGAGCGGCCTGCTCTTTCAGCAGAGCTGGACATTTGCCGGAGCAGCTCTTTTCCGTTGTCTGAATACACCGCCCTTTCAGCGGGTCCTGTTGCCGCACCCACCACCAGCTGTTCCATGGTCCTCCCGGCTACCGGTAACTTCAGATCCGGATATGCCTGTCCAAGCTGAGTTGCCTTGGCGGCAGCCCCCCAGTGCAGATAGGCCATGCAGGCATCCTTTAACAATCCGTCAGCTCCCGTGACCGTTCCGGCCGCCCGGTAAAATGCTGACGCCCTTTCGCAGGATATGCCCTCCAATAGCCCGTTTTTTTCTTGACGCGCAGCTGCAATAGCCTGTTCATAGCCCTTGGCTGCTTCGGTGTGATTCCCGTTCAAATGCTGCATTTCCGCCTTGATCAGCACATAAGCGGAATATCCCTGACCGAAGTAGCCTGTCCATGATCTCATCACATGCCATTGCTTTCGGAGCTTGCTGCGGATATGCCTACGTTTTGCCGGAGGAGACTCTGCATACAGCGCGGCAAGCGCCAAGGACTGGTACACATGTTGCTTGCGCACTTGCATCCGGGTCTGCCGGAAGGTATTGAAGCTCCCCTCTTGTGCCCAGTCCAGCGCATCCCGGAAACGACCTTCGAGATAGGCGATTTCCATTTGGCAAGTGCAGATGTAGAACACTTCGTTATTCAGCACTTTACTGGAGCGGCTGCCATGGACGGGAACCGGGGATTCATCACCTTCAGCAGCCAGTCCCTGCAAACGGGCCACGTATGCTTTGGAGATTTGGAAGATATTCAGGGTGACCGTATCCACCAGCTTGCCTGCAAGGCCCTCATATTCTGTAATCAACGCAGATAATGCAGCCGGACCTCCGGTATGGTTCGTCACCGAGGTTAGCATGGCAATACTGACAAACGGTAAATTGGCCGCTTCCATTCCATGCTTCACCGACTGCCGGAAATGCTGCAGCCCTGCCTGCGGCTGATGCTTTAATAGGGCCAGCCCCCTGATATAGTCCAGTCTGCATCTTAAGTCCACGCTTTCAAAAGAAGAGGCAAGCTGTACAGCTTCTTCGATATAAAAAGCACCAGTTTGTGCAAAAGATAATTTATTCCGCATGAGCACTAAACCGTAACCGGCCAGAATATAGGCAAATGCTTCATTGTTCCCCCGGCTTAGCCCAAACCGTACAAACCGGGAAAAGAGTACCGCCGCCAAAGACAGGCTTAAGGTAAAGGCGGAGCTCGCAATCGACATGACCAGCTCAGACAATGCTATATAATGAGGGTCCCGGTTGACGGGAAGACGCTGCAGCACATTACGGTGCTGATATAAGACTTTTTGCGCCAATGCCACCTCCGTTATCACAGCAGCGGAGGAGGGTTTCACCGGCAGCTTCCAGCCCCACTCCGCCAGCGCCTGCCGTCCAACCTGCACGGCCTGTTCATCTTTCTTCAAGTAGGCACACATGGCGATCCGGATGCGGTAGATTCGGGATCGCTCAAGCAGATCTGTAGTTGCGGCCAGCAGCCGTTCGAGCCGCACGGCTGCACGCTCGGTGTAGCCGCACATATATTCACATTCAGGCAGTTCCAGCAGCAGCCTGTAAGCAAGCGATCCGGGAACGGCTTCCTCCTCCCCGAGCAGATGTAGTCCCGTCTCCAGAAAATACAGCGCTGATGCAAACGCCGTAGTCGCCTTCGACTTCAGTCCTGCATGCAGGTTCAAAGCGGCAAGCCCGTTTCTTTCGGTCTCATCTTCCATTTTCACAGCGCCCAAATTCAAGTGATGTACCCTTTCAAAAACAGAATACGCGATCCCGCCCATATCCTTGCTCATGCTGCGTCCAATTGCCAAATGCAGACCCGCCTGCTCCGTGACCGGTATGATGCTATACACGACTTCCTGCACCCGGTCATGTAGAAAAGTATATATAGAATCATCCGTGCCCCCCCGGTCAGCATCCTTCTCCAGGTTGATCAAACCCTCTGCCTCCGCAATACGCAGCAGAGATAGCGTATCTTCCACGGTATATCCGCTCATTGCAGAAATCGCCGACACACGGAAACGGTGACCCAAGGCTGCGGCTATCCCCAAAAGGCCGATGGTGTCCCCGGGAAGCTGCCGGATGCGCGCCTCCAGGAAATGTAGGAGTCCCGGCGCTTCAGGCAGCTCTGCAATGGCTTCGGTATCCCAGACCCAAAGGGCCTGCTCCTCGTCATAGTACAGCTTGTGCTCACGGTACAGATTGTCCATCAGCCTGTGAAGGTACAGCGGATCACCTGCGGTCCGGTGATACACGAGCTCTGCGAGCTGCCGGATGCGTGAGGTATTTTCCTTCAATAACTGGGAGAGAAACTGTCTTACATCTTCGTATATCAAGGCCTCCAATTGAATATGCCGGATATGCAGCGGCCTGCCCTGCTGCTTCGGAGATAATACCTCATCCAGCCATATAGCAGAGGCGGGATATCCATCTACACTATCCAACCGTTCCTCAATCGTTTCCGAGCGAAAGGTTCCAATAACCATTAACCCGTACATTGCCAAATCTTCAGCAAGGATATACAGGAAATCGAGTGTATCCGGATCAGCCCACTGCAGATCATCCAGGAATAGTACTAGCGGCCTTTCCTTACTGGCAAAAGCGCCGATAAACATGGGGAGCAGACGGCGGAAACGGACAGCAGCCTCCACTGGCGGCAGCGCTTCTGCCTGAAATACCCCTCCAAACAGCCCGGCAGCATCAGGAAGGAATTCCGTGATAACACCCGCTCCCTGGCCCAAGGTCTCTCTCAACTGAACACCCAGCTCCGCTGCCCTATCCGGTGTTTCGCTCCATACTTGTTGCAGGAGTCCGCGAAGAGCCTGTAAAATCGGGGCAAAAGGCATCTCCCGGTTCATTGGATCACATTTGCCTGTGACAAAGCGGCCCCCTTTACGGAGTACTGAAATATATAACTCTTCGATCAGCGCCGTCTTCCCGCTCCCTGAGCGGCCAGTCACCAGTACAAATGCCGAGCTTCCGCCGCAAGCCTGCTCATAAGCAGCATGCAGCTGCTTCGCCTCCAGCTCCCGCCCATACAACAGCTTCGGCAGCCGGAACCGGCTTGCACGGTCGGCCAGCCCAATCTCAAATGGAAGGAGTTGGCCTGTCTCTTCGTACGCGGCAACACACTTCCGCAAATCGGCAAGCAATCCATAAGCACTCTGGTACCGCATTTCCGGTGACTTGCTCATAAGCCTCGCGATGATGTCCTCCAAAGGACCCGCCAGCTCAGGCCGGTACTCATGCAGCGGTCCAGGGATGGCGGCCATATGCAAATGAACCCAATCCTCCCGATGCTTCGCCTGAAAGGGCAGGCGGCCGGCAAGCATCTCGTAGAATATCACACCAAGCGCATACAGATCACTGCGTTCATCCGGCTTATACTCCATTCTGCCCAACTGTTCAGGGGCCAGATAGGCGTAATCCGCGTTTCCATTCTCGATTAGAAAAGCCTCTCTTAAGTCCAGGGCCAAACGGACCGAAGACGGATTAAGGCGGCCAATCATTCTACTCTGATGATGAATCGTCCGGACCATCTTCGTTAATGCTTCAGCACTATATAGAAAGGAGGATATCTCCATAATGGTACCTTCTATTATTTTCGCCAGCTTGAACCCTTCTTCGATTGGCATTTTGTCATTCCCCCAAGTAGTCCATACGTCGCTCCCGCAATCAAAACAAAGTAAGTAATTATACCTATTCTAGCATTTAATTAAAATTTAACGAGCCTTTTTTAAACAGGAAAGTTGTAGGATAAGCTGCAATGGGGGTATAACGCACAGCAGCGGTTCTCCAGTGAAGGGAGAACCGCTGCTGTGCTGATCTTTTGCATATTCCGAAAGAAGTAGAACTATTAATGCTCCTCCTGCCCGCCCGGCTTCATCTTCAGCTTGCGGTAATCACCCGGAGTCACCCCTACCACCCGTTTGAATACCCGTCCAAAGGTGATGGAATTGGCATAGCCCAGCTTCTGTCCGATATCCTGCAGATTGTCGCTGGTAGTGGCCAGCAAATATTCTGCCCGCTGCATCCGCAGCTGGGTCAGAAAATCCACAAATTTCATGTCAAATTCCTCTTTGAACAGGTGGCTTGCATATTTGCCTGAAATCTGGAACCGGTCGCTCAGATGCTTGAGCGATAAGTCAGGATTGTCAAAATTCTCTTCAATATATACCTTCATCTCGCTGATCATCGCACGGTAGCTTTTGGACTCATTGACCGAAACATAGATGCGGTAAATCTCCGCGAGCCATTTCAGCATGACGGTATGGACCTGTTTCAAAGTCGTTTCCGCTTCGATTTCGCTGTAATATCCCTGCAGGCTCGGCTCGCTGAAGATTCTCTTCAGGCTGTCCGAGAGCTGCCCCAGCTCACGGTCGAGCATCTGGATCAAGGTATGGAGCATCATATGAATCTCTTCGTCCTTTACCTGATCTTCGCTGAACCAGACGAACAGTTCATCCAGCTTCTGCCGCCAATTTTCGTCCGCGATGCGGAATTCCCGCACAATCTCACCCAGCATCTGCAGATATTTATAGGACTGCAGCGTGGAGCGGTCCGGCAGGTTATCACTTAGCACAACCCTGTCCTTACCAAGCGACAGCTTGTGCTGCAGTGCCATATCGGCCGCAGAGGAGGACTTGGGAATTGCTGAAAGTTCATCTACCACAGGACCGATCCCGATGGCCAGCGAGAGCCCCAGGTTGTCACTGACCCATCGAAGGCAGCGCTCCGCAAGGTTCCGCAAACGGGTCTTGTCTATTGTGGAATGATCGCCGGAGCTGACCATCAGCCCAATCCGGTTGCTGCTGACCCATTCGCCCCAGCCTTCGAGCCCTTCTTCTCCCGCAAGCTCCTGGAACAGATTCATGAGTGTCAGCTTGAGCAGATTCTGATCCTTGGCAGGATATTTATGGCGGAAATCATCGTATTGATTGATTTCTGCCGCAATGTAGGCAAATTGCATGGTTGCCCCGCTGAACGGGCTGAAGCGTTCCAGCCTATCCTCCAGGGAGGCAATCTGTTCCCCCTCCAGCAGATCCAGAAACAGCTGGCGGCGCTGGACCAGCAGATTCTCATCATGCTGTTTTTGATAATCCATGGTCTGATGGATCAGGGTTTCGAGGGCCTGGTCAATCATCACCAGTTCGTTCCTTGAGGTGACATCCATCCCCTCTTCCCGGAACTGCAGTGCCTGAATCCGGTTCATCATCGCCTGGATCGGACGATAGTTTTTGCGGGTAATATACAGGATATATAAGGTCCCCAGCACCACAGTCAGGACGCCGATAATGATCCAGATATATGAAACTACCGACATCCAGGCGAATAGCTCACCGGCAAGGATGCCGCTCTCGAAGGTCCAGCCCACATTGCCGGCAGGTATCCGGGTGAGAACACTGCTGCTCAGGATTTCTTTTTCCCCATGAGCCGTATAGACAAGTTGGCCTTGATCGTTGACTACACGCATGAAAGACACTTTGCTGTTCGTCATATCATCAATCATCCGTTCGATCCGGTACATGCTGAGATTGACGACAATGACACCTTCGGAGCCAAAAGGAAGCGGCAGCTGCTTGTACATACTGATGACTTGTGAGGTTGGATCGGAGCTGAACAGCCGCAGGCTGCGCACATCACTCCACTCGCCGGTGCCCGCCTTGGTCAGTGCCTGGTTCAGATAATCCCGGTCTGCAAAAACATCGCTGTCCACCAGCCCGTTCAGAGTAAGCACCTTCCGGTCGAGCTCCCTGTAAATATAGATGGAGTCAATCAGCTGATTACGGTAAATCATGCCCCGCATATCCTTTACGGTATTATACAGCCGGGTCCGGTCTCCCTGATCGCTCTCCCCGCTTAGATAATAGCCGTAATCATGATTCGTCTCCATCTCTTGCAGCACAGCCAATTCCACTTCGCTTAAGGCATTCTGTACGGAATCGACAACGTAGCCGGTAGAGATACGGTTGGCCTTTTCGGTCTCACTGCGTGAAAGCTCACCTACAATGAGAAAGGAGAGAAAGATGAGAATCGATACTGTCAGCAGAAATATAGGGAAGTAAGAGAACATCATCCTGCTGGACCAATTTCGCTTCATATGAACCCCCCCGCCCCTCTTCACTTGAATACCCGAGAGATGCATCAGGAGCTTGGCCATTTACAAGTTCGGTGACACTCTCGCAATTCTGTTAATCCAATATAACATGCCCGCCCCGATTAGTGCACTGACAGTGCAGGCCAGATACATCACCTGGGGTCCGCCTGTACTATACAAATATCCGTTCAGCAGGTTGCCCACAATTCCCCCAAGACCTGAAAAGACCATATTAAATACGCTTTGCCCGGTAGCCTGCATTTTCTTACCTGCTGCGTTCGCCACATATTCAACCGCAGCGACATAGAACAAGCCGAAGGACAAGCCGTGCAGCACTTGAATGCCGATCATAACCACAGGAATCGGGAACAGCCATTGAATGGCCCACCGCAGTGCGTAGAAAAAAGCGGCCAGGAGCAACGTACGTTCATACCCGATTCGGCGGAGGATTTTGGCAGCAAGCAGCATGGAGGGGATATTGGTCAAGGAAGCCAGCAAGAGCGCGGTGCCGACCATCGAATAGCTGCCTCCGGCATCCTGAAAGGCCAGAACGAAAAAGGAGTTATAGGCGGTAAGCGTCTGATTGACAAAAAAGCAGGCTACCAGAAACATCACGAACAGGCGGTTCCCCAACAGTTCCTTAAGTCCCTGGGACAACGAAATCGTGGTCGCATTGTTCTCCGTGGTGCGGGGTAAGCTCAATACAGTAACAGCACCTGCAAGGCTGAGCACCAGAAATGGCATCCACAACTGTGTAATCCCGAACTTTGACAGATAGAATCCCGCGGCATAGCCGCCCAGCGCTGTACCCAGGCTGCCCATCATGCGGATCGAACCATAGGAGGTCCTCGCCTTGCGCGCTGCCGAAACAGCATAAGAATCGGCAATCGGGCTTTGCGTAGCCTGAAAGACTATGGACAGGATATACACCATTACGATCACTAAAAAATACTTAAAGCTATAAAAAAAAGAAAGGCAGGCCGGTACAGATATGCTGAGAATAAGCACTAGCTTCGTCTGCCGGTAGCGGTCCACCAGCATGCCCCAGACAGGCTGCACCAAAATGGATAACAGCGTTCCTATCGACATTAGTGCGCCAACCACTTCAGCCCCTACCCCCTGATGAACAAACAGGGTTGTCAAATACGGATTGAATAATCCACCCGCGAGGCCTGACAACAAATACACCATACGGAGCTTAATCAGCTCCATTCTGGCTTCCAAAGATATTATCGCCGCGTTCTCCATGTGGCATTCTTCCTTTATTGTAGTATTCGCAAAAGATAGACCTCCCGCCTGGCTTGAGGTCTATCCGGATGGTTTTATGGAGTGAGCGGGTCCAGCTGCAGTGTGAAATTCATCTGTGAGTCCCCGTCTTCTGGACGGTACAAATAGATAATCTCCAGCAGCTTTGCTTCCTGATCCCAGTAAATCACAGGGTCTGGAGCGATTGCAGACACCTTGCAGCCCAGATTAGGCAGCGCCCAGATATCAGGGGTAATCTCCGTCGATGCAGGGGAGAGTCCAGGTCCGCTGATTTCGAAATAAACCTCGATCTCCACGTCTGTATTCAGGTGAACGTCTACCGAAAGCCAATCCTTTTGAACCGCCGCCTCAAAAATCATTCCCCGCAAATGGCTGTTCCAGCCTTTGCCCTTCTCCCGGCGTAGCAGCCGCAGGTAGCATTTCTCCCCGTCAGCATTCAGCCAGTGGATGGTCGCCGGATGCATCTGTCCGTTCGTGTTCCGGCTGCCGGACATCGCTCCGATCATCCGCTTGCTTTCAATCCAGGCAGCTGCGGTGCACAAATTGCGGTTCTCCCCGGGTTTATCCCGTTCACAGAGCTCCCGGAACTGTCTTTCGGTCCGGCGGTCTCCGGCATGCATCTTGAACTGCGGCAGCAATTCTTCCGGAAGGTCCACACCCACCATTGCAATCAGCGGGTCATGGCTGGTCTCGCAATTCACCGCAGTCATATATTCATAGCCCTTGCCTAGCGCCAGATACAGGAAGACACCGATAGAGCTGTGGCCGACCAGTTCCATCTCATAGGCCCGCCCGAAGGGGCCGGACAGATTCTCCAGAATCGGATTATAGAACTGTGCGATATTCGCCCAGAGTCCATGCTCAAGCTTGCCTCCGGTCTCGCGGATGACAGCAGTCTTGCCGTACACCCTCCACATCCCCAGCACGGTCAGATCGACACCGTAATAGGTAGTCGTATTGAACTCCGCCAGCGAGTTGAATTCCCCGTAAGCAGACAGCATATCTGCCGCTTCCCGGTCCGCATGCCCCATCCAGGCAGCATCTGCAAAGCGGTATCCGTAGTAGTGGGTGATGAAGATATGCATAAGCACAATATTGGAGTTCATGGGAATGGCATCGGAGAACCGGCGGTCAATCGAAGCACCCACGGCTTTCCGCATCGAGTCATCCATACGGCGGACTAGAGCCTTAGGCATCAGGGACTCGAATTCATCCAGAATCACCGCAAAGGTGCAGGCAATGAATTCACGCCAGTTCGGATCATAGCTTTTCCATACCGGCGGCAGCACCTCATCTACCGCGTTCCGCAAGGCTTGTCGGATTGCCTTATCCTCGAGACCGGCTGCCGCCAAATTTCCTTGCCCGGCCAGTTGGCCGGTTAGTTTCTTGCCAACCTTCTCCACCGTCTCACTCAGAAAGAAGGCGAAGCCTGGGGCGAACTTTTTCCAGTCATAGTTGCCCGCAGGGGGTGAACCCGCCTCTGGTGAAGTGCGGAAGGTACCGTGGTAAATTTCATCCGGACAGTCGAACTGCAGATCCATCACCCGTTCCAGTACGCCATATGCCCGCTCTGCATCACCAGACGCATTTCGGATCAGCAAAGCCAGTGCATAATGTCCGCTGCTGCGGGTATTGTGTTTGTCCGGCTCTTCTTCGTCCCGGAGCAGCTCCATCGCTTCGTCATAGAGCGGGTCCATCATTTCAAGAGATTGAACCAGCAGGAACCGCTGCTGATCACTAAGCCGTTCGATCATGGCCTCAGTCATGTTGTGCTCCTCCTTCGCTTTAGCCTTTGACTGCACCGACCATCATTCCGCTGATGAAGTAGCGCTGCAGGAACGGATAGACGATTAGAATCGGAAGGGTTGTGAAAATAACGCTTGCTGCCTTCAGGCTCTCCGGCATCAGCTTGTTCATGCCAAGACCTTCCTGCTGCATCAAATCGCTGACCTGATTATTCTGAATCATCTGGTACAGCTTGAGCTGCAGCGGATAAAGGTCCGTATTATTGATGTACATCAAGGCATCCTGGAATCCATTCCAGCGGCCTACGGCGTAGAACAGGCTCAGTGTAGCCAGCGCTGGAAGCGACAAGGGAAGAATAATACGGAACAAGGTCCCCAGATGGGTAGTCCCGTCAATCTCCGCCGCTTCTTCCAAGCTTTTGGGAATGCCGTTCAGGAACGAGATCAGAATAATCATATAGAAGGGACTGATCAGACCCGGCAGCACCAGCGCCCAGACCGTATCCAGCAGGTGGAGATTACGGACCAGAATGTAGTCGGGAATAAGACCGCCGCTGAAGAACATCGTAACGACAATAATCAGCATGAACCATTTTCGTCCCCGCAGATCCCTTTTGGAGAGCGAGTACGCAACGGCTATCGTCATGGCCATAGACAGTGCTGTAGCCAGAATGGTCAGAAAGATCGTGAAACCAAGGGAACGGATCATGGACATATCGGAGAACACCTGGGTGTACGCTTCAAAGCTGATTTCCCTGGGGAAAAAGCTGACCAGTCCCGCCATAATCGGACGGCTGGAGCTTAAGGATATCGCAATAATATGAATAAAAGGCATTAGGCATAGGATCACAACGAATGTTATTAGCAGGATATTAAAGACATCGAATATCCGGTTAGCTGCGCGTTCACTCATTTTTTTCTCCCCCTCATTCTCTGTTTATTCCGGCTCTGGACTAGAGTATGCTCTCATCCGCCAGTTTCTTGGATGCATAGTTCGATGCGAGCAGGAAGATCAGCCCTACCAGTGCTTGGAACAGGCCTACGGCTGTTGCCAGTGATATTTGACCGGACTCGATACCGACACGGTATACAAAGGTACTGAGCACCTCGGAATAATCCCGGACAGCGACATTCCCGATAATGAACGGACGGTCGAAGCCGATGGAGATCATGTTGCCCAGATTGATGATGAGCAGCGTAGCGATAGTGGTTTTGATGCCTGGCAAGGAAATATGCAGAATCTTCTTGAACCGGCTGGCTCCGTCTACCTCTGCTGCCTCGAACAGCTCTTTGTTGATTCCGGTCAATGCCGCCAGATACAGGATGGTTCCCCAGCCCGCGCTCTGCCATACGCCGATTAGAAGGTAGGTGACGAGCCAATAGTTCTTGTCTGATAGAAAAGGAATGGCATCTAGACCCATACCGGCCAGCAGATTGTTAATGAACCCCGATTGGGTCCCGAACACCTGCAGTACAATGCCTCCGATAATCACCCAGGAAATAAAGTGGGGGACATACAGGATCGTCTGGGCTAGCTTTTTGAACCAGGTTATTCTGAGCTCATAGAGCATGATAGCCAGAATCAGAGGTGCGGGAAACGAAACGATCAGATCCAGCAGATTGAGCATCAGCGTATTGCGCAGCGCCTTGAAGAAGTTGTTGTTCTGGAACACTTCCCGGAATACATCCAGGCCTACCCACTTACTACCGCCAATCCCCTGAAAGAAGTTAAAGTCCTTAAAAGCGATCTGCACCCCATACATGGGTCCGTATTTAAAGATGATAAAGTAAATGACCGGCAGCAAAAGCAAACTATACAACTGCCAGTGTCTGCGTAAATAAACTGAATTCCTCACAGCCTTCACTCTCCCTCTTCCGTCCTGCGGCAGCGGATGGCAGGGAAGCCGGAACTGGCTCCCTCTACCGATACTTCGCCGTCATTCAGCTTATTTTATTTGGAGCTCATTTCTTTGTAAGCTGCAGTACGTTCGTCCAGAATGGCCTGGCCGCCGCTAGCCATATAATCTTTGATCATTGAATCGTAATTGCTGTCGAACTGATCTGGCTTAATCATAGTCATTTTTACAATAATTTCCTGGAACTTGTCAGCCAGTGCTGTCCCGTATTTCGCTTCCGCTTCGATCGGGTGATCGAATTTCACAGGCTGAATGTTGTCTGTATTCGAGATTTCCACCGACTTCTTCATATCTGCCTGATACTTCTCTGGTGTCTGTGCAATATAAGCCGCTTCATTCTTGGCATCGTCTCCGGCATATTTACCATTAACAATGATGGCAAGGTCGCCGAAGTTGTAGATCCGGTCCATCGCTTCCTGAGTCGCATCTGGTTTCACTACAGGCACACCGTCTACAAGTGTATAGTTCTCATTCTCTACACCGAACTGCATGTCGAAGAGGTTCGTACCCGAAGCCATCCAATCGAGATATTTCAATGCGGCTTCAGCATTTTTGCTGGATTTCGGGATCATGACGTACATAGCATTTGGCGCATATGCCGGCTTGGCATGTTTGCCCTCCGAGTTAGTGAATGCATCAACAGGTGTGATCACTGCGCCAGGCACATTGGCCTGCAGATTTTCGTACCCGCCATTTGCTGAGAAGTACAATTCACCTGCATCCTCTGTATAGAAACCAAGCAGACCGTTCTGCAAATTCTGCCATAGCTGCTTCTTGTCTTTATCGAGACCGAAGTCTTTGCTTATAAGGCCTTCGTTATACAGCTTGTTCATGAATTTCAAACCATCCTTGAAGCCCGGAAGCAGCGTTGGATAATCATTGGAGCCAAGCTGCTGGGTCAAGGTATACTTCTGCTCATCGGTGAGCGGCTGGACGAAGGACCAGAGAAGCGGCTCATATTGAGCGGATGCCAGACTTACACCAAATGGAATCACCTTACCTCCGGTATTGCCCGGGTCTTTATCCTTAAATGCTTTGAGTGTCGTGTAGAGTTCATCTGTTGTCTGCGGCACCGGCAATCCAAGCTTGTCCAGCCAATCCTGGCGGATGTAACCAGCATATTTGCCCAGTACAAGTCTTCTGCCCGGAAGCGCGAATTGCTGTCCTTTATATTGTCCGTAGGCTAACGTGTCCTCGCCCAGAAATTTCTTAAGGTTCGGAGCATTCTTATCCAGCAAGTCCGTAAGATCTGTCAAACCGCCCTGCTCGGCATACCGGTTGAAGGTTCCTGAATCGTAGGTGAACACAATGTCCGGCACTTCACTTTGGCTGGCCATCAGTACATTTAGCTTCTGAATTTCTTCCGAACGCGGCACCGGCACGAACTGGACATCAATATTGTTCGGCTTGCCAAAACGTTCCTTCACCAGCTTTGTCAAATAACTGTCGGTGATGGTGTAGCCGGCGGGTGAGTTCCCCCGGTCGAACAACTCTACTTTTAATGTAGTAGGCTTGGATGAATCTGACGCCGCATTCCCGCTGGCTGCATCCTCCTTGGAAGAACATGCGGATAATAGCATAGAGGAGATTAATACGACCGCCACTGTGGGACCTGCCCATTTCTTAGACCATCTTGTTGTCATTCTCTCATCACCTTTCCCCTTTTGATGTTATTTAACATGTCATCGAATGTTTCACCATTGGTGTTTGACGCCTTCGATGTCACCTAGTATTACATACGAATGCAAATACGCACAATAAACCATTTTCTGTTGATAAATACGGGGATTTAGGCGCTATATATGTAGGAAAACATAACAAGTAAACAATAATCGTTAAAGTAAACTGCATTCCGCACACCAAAAGGATGCACATCCCGCCTGCACTTCTCCCTATTGTGTGCCCGCTCTGGAGTACTTATGCCAGTGATGTAAGGTATTCGCCCCCCGTCCCATTAGTTCACACAGTTCAGGCCTTTGGAAGCACAAAAAAGACGCTCCCGGCGTCAGGCCCGGGAACGTCTGCAGCACATATTTCTATTGGCGCGCGCAAATCTTTTAGAATGAAAACTTCTGTCCTACAAAAAAGCCAATGGATACAAACAAAACCGTCCAGACAGCCGCTCCAATACAGCATAATAAAAAATACTTTTTAAACGGCATCGTCGTAATTCCTGATATGTATCCGGCCGCATGTCTTACTCCAGGAATGAAATAAGAAAAAAAGATTGTCCAGACTCCATATTTTGCGAACCATCTTTTTACCTTCCGATATCGTTTGGGAGTCAATCCAACCCACTTACCGCATTTGTGAATAATACTGTAACCCAGCTTTCTTCCAATGGTATAGCTGATGGTCATCCCTGCTACGGACCCGATAAAACTAAACAGTATCACAAGCACATAATTCAACACATGTACAGAAGCTAAATATCCAACAAACACCATTAGTGTCTCATCGGGTATGGGAAGACCTACTATTCCGAGTGCGAGCAAAATTACGATTGCCGCATAACCGAATTGTGAGATGAATTCCGTAACCATCTCCATGATTTCACTTCCTAACCGTTATCTTTTTTAATGATGGAAACCGGATCCGGCTAATCATTAACAAAGAAAGGGCGCCAATTAATGCAATAATCACAGGCGGCTCCATATGATGATTGGGAACCGAAAAGAAAGATAGAATCACTCCGGCCGCTGTAATCGGCAACCCTGTAAATTCCGTACTGGATGCAGATACATTAAATCGGGCTAATCGGAGAGCACCACAAATGATAAATACAATAGCCGCAGCCCCGCCTCCCCCACGCAAATCACCTGACTGGTGCAGCAGGATCAGAAAAACAGGCGCAGCCCCAAATGAAATCAGATCTGCCAATGAATCGAGCTGCTTACCGAATTCACTCGGACAATTCATTAATCTGGCTAACAGACCGTCAAGCACATCAAAAAAGGCTGCCAGCAGAATTAGAAAGAATGCAATCTTATAATAGGCTTCAATCGTAAATATCAACGAAGCTGCTCCAGCTCCTAAATTGAATACAGTGCAAATCGAGGGTATCCATTTCCATATCATGATGATCTACTCCTTCTAAGAACCTTACTTATCTCCAATCTCTTGATGAAACTTATATCCTGCACCGATGACCGTACGAATATAACTCGATTCATACCCAAGCTTCGCTCTCAGTTTCTTAATATGTGTATCCACAACCCGATAATCCCCATCAAAATCTATACCCCACACCCGATTGATGATCGCCTCTCTGGAAATCACCACATTTTCATTATTCATAAGCAGTAATAACAGCTCATATTCTTTCGGTGCCAGCTCAACCTCTCTGCCATCCACCTCCAGTTTGTGGGCTAACGTATTTAACATTGCGGACCCAAATTTCATCATATGCCCTTGCGGCTTATAATTTTCAGTTGCACGTTTCATAAGCGAGTTCGCTCTGGCGATAAGCACCTTGGGACTAAACGGTTTGGTCACATAATCATCTGCTCCAAGCTCAAAGCCGTGTACCTTATCATGATCGGCTGATTTAGCTGTGAGTATGATGATGGGCACTCCTGAGCGGCTGCGAACTTTCCGGCATACTTCAAACCCATTCATCTTAGGCATCATTACATCGAGAATGATTAAATCCGGGTAGAACGAATCGAAATTATCTAACGCATCCTTTCCGTTCTCTGCTTCAATAACCTCCCAGCCATCCTGAATGAAATAGTCTGATATAATTTCCCTGATTCGGGTCTCATCTTCAACAATAAGAACTTTCTTGCTCATCGCATTCCCTACCTTCAATCTTGTGACTAGCGTTTAATTGCTGAAATGGATGATAAAACGGACCCCATTCTGCAAATTTTCCACTTCATAGTCGAAGCCGTGCATGCCCAAAATCTGCCCGGCAATCGAAAGGCCCAGCCCTGTCCCACCGGTCTTGCGGCTGCGTGAAGGCTCTACCCGGTAAAACCGTTCCCAAATCAGATGAAGCTGATCTTCTGGTATGGTCTCACCAATATTATCAACATAGAGCTTAGTACTGGTGTCGCTATGAATTTCAATGGTAATCACACTTCCTTCTTCGGCATGACGAATGGCGTTCATAATCAAGTTGATAATGACTTGTTCCATCCACTCCTGATCAGCCAGTACATGCAGTTCATTCACAGGCACAACTATAATCTCCAGTTCCTTCTCCTTGAGTAAGTACACCAGCTTGTCAGCAACTTTCTCCACCAGTTCACTGAGCAAAAACATCCGTTTCCTCAGCACTATGGTTCCTGACTCCAACCTCGCCAAATCCAGCATATCCTTAATTAGCATCTCCATCTTACCCGCTTCTTCGATAATGACTGACATATAGTGCTCTCGTTTCTTTACATTCACTCCATCCTGCAAGCCTTCCGCGAAGCTTTTGACAATACTCAGCGGAGTCTTTAATTCGTGCGAAGCGTTGGCAAAAAAACTCTGCTGGAGCACTTCGAGTCTCTGTTTCTGCTCAATATCCTCTAGCAGTTTGACATTGGCGTCTTTCAGTTCACTTAGCGCACTGTCCAGTTTCTGCGACATCAGCAGCATACTGTTCGACAGGCTGCCTAACTCGTCATTTTGACGAATGGGGGATACCGCCGTAAAGTCGAAGTTAAGCATCCGCTTCGCCATCTGATTCAGGGCGATCAGCGGTTTGGTTACTATTTTTGAGAAGAACAGGGATAAGATGAGAATCAGAAAGAAGCCCCCAATTCCCAAATAGATATAGAATTCACGAAGTGCATCATTGGTATCGCTAATTTCCTGGATGGAGGTAACCGAGAACAGGATTTCCAGCTCTCCATTATTTTTTAACAGAGGCTGCAAAATGATAACATTGTTCGTTCCACTCCAGGATTCAAACCATGGGAACTGCTGCATCTCCATATGGTTCAGCCGCTTCTTTAATTCACCGGATAACGGGAATGTCTCGGACAACGCCTGCATGAGCAGACCTTGCCGCTGATTCCAGATTTTAAAGTAAGGCAGTTCAATATTGCTTACCGTCCCTGACACCTGAGAGGAAACCTTTCCCTCCTCCTCACCGATCACTTTAGAATCCGGTATGTACATTTTTTCGGGATAGAGCACGCTGGTATTCTCTTTCCCCCGTTTCTCTACCTCACCCCAGAGTGTGATCCGATCCCCTTTCTGAATATTCGCAGCTCTGAACTGGTCTCCATGCAGAGTCATAAACAGGGATAAAGAGACCATCATTTTCTGACCGTCATCCTGCGTGATAAGCATATGGTAAGGATCATCAACGACCACTTTTCCATCGATATCTATGATTGCCAATTGGCTTCTGTTCCGGGTCATAAATTTGAGTATTTCACGGGAGAGCTGATCGGAGCTCCACTCCTTACGGGTATAATCAGAGGCAAACTTCGCCAGATGCTGCTCCACCTTATTTAATTTATGATTCTCGTAAAAGTCATTGAAGAGCAGCAGTTGCGAGAGAATGATCATCATATAAAAAAAGGCAAAAAACAAAACAGTTATCATAAAGAGTTTGAACGTAATACTCTTGTTTTTCATAAATTCTCCTTGTACTTCAACTCTATAAATCTATTATACCTAATTGGTTTGTTCGCTATGTGTCCAAAATAAAAAGCCCTTCAGAATCGTTTGAAGGACTTCTCCCCACAATTTCGTACCCTTTTTGGAGCGTTCCACAAGATTGACGTCGGACAATTCAAAGATAGATTTAAGCAGTTACTTTGGCCTACACCACTTTTACCTGAAAGGCTTCAACACTGACTTGATTCCCGTTCATCGTCAAGGCTCCATCGTAATATCCCCGGTCCCCGTTCGGCTTGCATTTATAATCCCCCGAGCATCCGCAGACGAAAAACTTGGTGGTGGCAAATCCAGGGTAGATATGGTCAAGCTTCCGGTAAAATAAATGTCCATGATGCGTAAAAATGGCGAGTACCCTGTTTCTTGCTTTTGGAGGGATGGCCATGAAAAACTTGCTGGTTTCCGACTGGCTCAGCACATGGCTCGGCTCCACAGTAATCCCCGCAATCTTCAAAGGCCAATGAAAATCAATCACATAAAAGTGCTTGTCATCCAGCTTCTTCAGCAGCGCCAGGCTCGCTGGACTGAACTGGCCCAATGCGCAATCGAGCCACACGTACTTCACTTTGCCTTGCGTTCCCGGAAAGTTCATTTGTCCGGACACAGCGCCCAAATATTTGGTGAATAACGGCCGGGTACTCGCCTCCCAATTGCCTATGGATGCTTTGTAAGGAATACTCCCAAGCGTGCTTAATACAGTATCCTTGAAGTCCTTGTAATACGCATCCGCATGATTCCCATGATCCGCCCCCGCCTGGGCATTGTCGCCGCCAAATATCACAAACCCCGGTTTTACACCGCTGACCGCTTTCGGCAAAAGGTTCTTAAATATGCCGGAGCTGTTCCCATATCCCACATGACTGTCCCCGATCACCGCAAAGCGGATAACCTGGGCTTTGGCCGGAGGAGTGGCTGCTGCTCGCTTAACCGCAGTTCTGGAGGGAAGAAGTCTTGCGGGGGCCGGTGAAGCCTTTTTTTTCATCATGTCTCGCCTCTCTCAAATGGTTTAGTCAGATATAATAGTATTTATATTCAATACTGAATTACATATCTTGGACATAAGAGAGGCTTTTCAGCGTTCGGATCAAGGAAGCTTCTGCAAAAAATCTGCAATTTGCTCCATATAGCCTTTGACCGTGATTTGTCTTGGCGCGAACAGGCTGATTATCACGGCCCGCAGCCTGGAATCCGCCGTACGGGTAGTCAGCATGGAGTGCTCTGTGCCGGGAAAGACCTTGACCGTGAGCAAGGATGGGCTCACCTCTCTGCGGTATACCTCCTCCGTTTCCCTCCAGTCTACATTCACATCCTCTTCCCCCAGCAGGAGGAGTACAGGAGAGTTGAAGTGCTGCAGATCGTCAGTCGCATCCGCTCTGAAGTTCTTGCCCACGAAGGTCCAGCGGTCCCGGGACATCACATCCTCCTGATTCGCTGCTTTTACATATTCTTCGTACGTTGCATTCTTTGCCAGAAGCTCCTTGATCTGCTGTTCATACGCTACCTGTGCGGAAATTTCATCCCCGGAATAACCGTCCTTCGCCATTTGCATCCGCGTATTGTACTCCCCCTGGGTTAACCAGTTGATCGCTGGAGATACCAGAATACTGAAGGCAAGCGGCTCCTTCCCCGCAAGCTTCGGAATCACCCATCCGGCCTGGCTGGCTCCCCACACACCTATCCGAGATGGATCAATCATCGGCTGTGTTCTCGCCCAGGCCAGCGCCTGGCGTGCTTCTTCCACCCGGTCATCGATGCTCTGATCGAGCCAATTCCCTGCTGATCCGTCAATGCCTCTCTTGTTCAGCGACAGCGAAGCATAGCCCTGTGCAGCAAGCCGCTCCCATAGCGGCTTATATCCATCCCCGTGGGAAGCATTAATCGGCCCGTCACCGTGAATGAACAACACAAGTCCCAGCTTACCGGAAGCGTTCTTCGGCAGGACAAGCGTACCTGTCAACTTGCCTTGGGGAGAGTCGATCTCAATGGACTGCTCACTCATGTCAAAGCTGTTTTGCTGGAATACATACAGTACCGCGCCCGTACAGAGCAGTACAATAACCAGGAGTAATCTTCCTATTATTCTTTTCATAAGGACTCCTCTCCGGCTCTATGCTCTGTGGGTTCGAGCGGCAAAATCATATATTCCCATTTCCATTCACGAACAAGAACATACAGCAGCAGACGGTGCTGCTCCTCTTGCGTACTGAAGGAAATTTGTTCATATAGCCGCTTGGCACCTGCATTGCTCCCGGAGACATGGAGGCTCAGGAAAGTCCATTGCGGCTGGCAAACCGCATAAGCGTGCGCCCATTGCAGCAGCAGCTTGCCTGTCCCCTTCCCGCGATGCAGCGGATGGACAGACAGATCGGCAATATAGCATTCTCCGTCCTGCGGCTCATGGCTCAAAACGTGTAACGCTGTCAACAGCTTGAACACCTTCCACCTCCCGAACCGGGCCAGTTCCCGCATCTCTGAAAGTCTTGCAGATGGAGGTGCCTCCGCAGTATCAACGCCTGCACCCGGTTTCCACTTGAGGCACAGCGTTCCAATCACCGTTTCTTCATGTATTGCTACCATACGTTGACTTGACTGTTCTCCCGGAAAGGCATCCAGCAGCTCTTCGAACAAGAGAGCCAGATCGCCTTCCCCCATCCGGGTTAAGGGAGAAAACTTGCCGCTGAACGCGTGCACAAGAAGTTGGCTGACCTGCCGGTTGTACTTGGCCTGCATCGGTTCAATAGTGAAGGAGGACTTCATCATGCGGATACCATCCGCTGCAGCAGCTCGTAATGAAGCTTATCCTGACTGAACAGGGAGAGATACGATTTCTCAATGAGGATTAGAGGTCCTGCGGAAATATAGGCATGCTCTGCCGCATATTCGCCAAACCGGACGATCTGTTGAGCCAGTTCATCCTCCCGGGACACCTGAAACGGGGAGCACAGATACTCTCCTGCAGCCAGCACCAGATCTACCGTTTCCGTGGCTTCCATGACTTCCGTGCAAAGTACAGCGGAACCGGTGCCTTCATACACATAATGAATGTCTGCTTCAAACAGATTAAGGGCAGGCTTGGCATACTCCGCAAGTTGTCTCGCCTGTAGGGCAGACTGTTCGTTAAGCTCGAACCACCGCCTCAAATTTACGGATTCCCGCCGCACTACCCGGTAAGCCGTGGTATCCTGGCTGAAATCATCGTGCTCATGCAGTACCTTGCCAATAAAATGCTCAAGCTGCTGAAGCCGGAGAATCTCGGATTGCGTATCTTCCAAAGAGTTCTGGAGCATTTGCCGGACCTCATCCGGCCCAAAGTCTGTCATACATTCCTTGACCGTCTGGACCGGCAGCCCCAGCTTCCGCAGCAGCATAATATGGGCCAGCTGATAGATCTGGTCGATGCTATACCTACGGTACTGGTTGCCGTCAGTATAAGAAGGCAGAAGTACACCCTTTTCTTCAAAATAGCGGATCTGATGCACCGACACATTCATAAGCTTGGCTAGTTCACTGATGGTGATCTCACTCTTCATTAACTTCACTCCCACCGTTCTGGATATCTGTAAAGATACACCTTAGGTCAGACCTAAGGTCAAGAGTGGAACATCCTACAGCCATTCCTCCGTCAAAAGCTTCTTTAGCAGTTCAACCTGCTCCTGCCCTAAGCGATCTATGATCTGCCGCTCCATCTCTACCTTAATCTCCAGCATGCTGCGGCATGCCTCAGACCCTTTTCCGGTTAGAGTAATGTGCTTGTCCCGGGCGTTGCCAACGACCTGGGCGATCTTGACGTATTCTTCGGCAAGCAGGCCGTTGATGCATTTCTGTGCGCCCTGCCGGGAAATATGGATTAATCGGCTGACTTCCGAAATAGATAAAACAGTATGCAGGTCAAGCATGGCCAAAATATGAGTTTCGGTCTTATTAAGCGGGTAGCTGCTCCGCCCGTTCACCTCTTCCCGCAAAGCCTTATGCTTTTCGCTGATTAAGTCAATTAAATTCAGGTTTTGTATATACTCCTTCATCTGTCCGGCCTCCAAGTATACAGGTGATTTAAGTGTATCACTTTCAGGACGTTTTTTGTCAACTTGGTTGACGATTAATTCGGGGTCTGTTACTATGATCGCAGTCACAAAATTATATTTCAAGGGAGTTTGGGCAATGGGAAAGAATAAAAAAGAGGCTTTGATCTTTACGGCAATCATGTGTACGTTAATGGTGCTCTTCATGAGCATTTATAATGTAATTCTCTCCACTGGCTGGACCACCAGCGTCATTACGGAGGTAGCCATCGGCTTTGTCCCCGCATTAATTGTCGGCCTGTTCATGGATGTGGTGGTAGTCAGCAGAATAGCCAAAGGAATCGCGTTCAAGCTCGTCAAACCGACAGATCCAACACTCAAAAAAGTACTTACCATCTCCTTCTTCATGGTCTGCGGCATGGTGCTATGCATGTCCTTATACGGTACCCTGGCACACTACGGATTTAGCGGCAACTTCTTCGCCCATTACTTTTCAACGGTGGGACTCAATTTCATCTGCGCGCTGCCCCTTCAGCTCATAGTAGTCGGTCCGCTCACCCGGTTCCTGTTCATGCGGATTTTCCCGGTGCCGGCTCATGCGGCTGCATAACCTGTAAGCTGCAATTGAAAGGTAAGTCAACAATCAAGATTAAGGAAGGAAAGATCATATTGATTCATGATTACAGTTGAGTACACCACACGTAAAAAGGACCTGGTTAGGAATTAATTAACCAAGTCCTTTTTTTGCGCCCAGCTCTACTATGCATACCAACTGATCTCTATCGTTCATCTCTGTACACAAGGATTGGGTTTGAATGGTAGATTTATTTTTTAGAATAGGGTGTTATCCCCTTTGTATACAGGTTATCCATTAGCCCGAAAAATTCCTCCGGCGATAAATCCTTTTCCCGCTGAAGCCATAGACGAAATAAAGAAAGTGATGTGGAGATGTGAAACTCAATCAAGTAGGGCGTTATGGAATGGTTTGACGGCAAGCTTAAATCCAGTCTGTCAAGGGTCATTTCTCTTTTTAGGCGTTCTAAAAAACGAAGACTTCCATAGTCCCCCAAGAGCGCCTTAAGCACCGAGAGATGTTCCCTGTCTTCCAAACAATGAAGCGCATTCTGAACATTGTAGGTAGATAGCTCATTGTTCGCCAATTCTTCTTTGATGTAGCTCAATAAATCATTCTCAACAAAGTCTAACAATTCGTAAATATCCGTAAAGTATTGATAAAAGGTGCTGCGGTTATATCCCGCCTTATTCGCAATCTCCTGAATGGATATTTTTTCAATCGGCTTTTGACTATATAACTCACAAAAAACATCTATGAAGTTTCGTCTTGTTTTTTCCGTGATTTCGGGCTGCTTTTTCATTTTACACTCCTATTGAGAACAAGAATATCATCCGACAAATCATAAAAAACTGATGGTTGATCAAAGAATACTAAAGATCTATGATCACATTATACAACATGTTGTCGGATGATTAAAAGAAAATGCTGAAAAATAGGAGTGGTTTTATGTCAGCAAAACAAAATAGAGTTTTAATTTTTGGTGCAGGTGTTATAGGAAGCGCATACGCAATCAAATTCATTGAAGCAGGGATTGACGTTACTCTGTTTGCACGTTCTGATAGGTTCAAAACCTTGAAAGAAAATGGCCTGCAATATTATGAAAAAGGTGCGGTTAAGTCTATAAAAGTAAATGTCATTGATACGCTTGAACATGATGATGTATATGATTTTATTTTCGTTACCGTCCGTTACGATCAATCCGAATCAGCGTTGCTGGCACTTAAAGACAATCAAAGCAAAAATATTGTTACAATGACCAACAATTCAATTGGATTTTCTTCGTGGCTGGATATTATTGGAGACCGGCTTTTACCCGCTTTTCCTGGTGCCGGCGGACAGATTAAAGAGGGGATTTTGTATGCCCGGTTCCCGCCAAAGATTCTGATAGCTACTAAGTTTGGAGAAATAAGCGGTGAAGTGACCGAACGTGTAGAAAACCTCGTACAATTATTTAAAACAGCAAAGCTTCCCTGCACAATTCATAAGGACATGAAATCATATCTGATAACTCATTCCGTATCGGACATTGCGTTGCTTAGTGTTCTACATGTAGGAAATAAGATAATCGACGAAAAAACAGTTAGAACCAGAAAAACGGCACACCAAATAACCCTCACTCTAAAAACGTATTTAAGGGCCATCCAAAAAGCTGGCGTTGCCATTCATCCTTCTGTATTTAAAATGGTGCTTATATTCCCAAATTGGGTGTTGGATTTGTTCTTTATGATCTGGCTGCGGACAAAAATGGTGAAGGATATGCTGCTGCCGGATTATGCGAATAGTGCCAAAAAGGAAATTGTGCAGCTGAATAACGATTTATTGAAGTTTTTAAATCAAAATGATATCGATCTGGAAATACATGCTTAGTGACTTCTGTTCGTTCCAAATAAGCATAACCGTGCTGAGCTAACGGGAAACGTTTTTTCAATAAAACAGCGGCAGTCAGGGACTTCATTTGTCGTCCCTGACTGCCGCTGTTTCTTTTATTAGGGGGCCATCTATTTGCAGGAGATGAATCCCAATCCTATTTACCTGCCAGTCTGCTCCTGACCGCTGCCGCAGCTCCGATGGCACCAGCTTGATTACCCAAGACCGCCTGCCTGATGATTACCGGTTGACGCGGAGTGTAACGGCTTACCCGGCCGGCAATTTCCTGGACATATCCAGCATTCTTCTCCACCACTCCGCCTCCGAGAATGATTAGATGAAGGTCCAGAGTGATCGTTATGTTCTTAATGACAACCGCCATCTGGTCATAAGACTTGTTCAAAATCTGCACAGCGGCTGCATCTTCCTGTGCCACTGCTGCAAATACATGCTCCGCCCGGACCGGTCCGCTTCCCGCGATTTGCCGGATCAGGGAGAAACGGCTGTCCTCAAGCAGATAATCGGCGGCCTTCTGGCCAATCCCTGTACCGGACACAGCCATTTCAAAAGGCCCGAATTCACTGTTCTCCGAATCGGCAGAAGCAAGGTCTGCTTCCGGTTCAAGAATCAAGTAACCAATCTCACCGGCCGAAAATCCGGCCCCCCGGTACAGCTGCCCGTTCAAAAACATAGCTCCGCCAATCCCCGTTCCTACCGTAATCATCATAAAATCCTCAGAGCCGGCGGCGGCTCCGGCAGCATGCTCTCCAAGCGCCGCCATATTCACATCGTTATCAAGCACAATTATCCCCGGATAATGGGCTGCGATGACCGGACGGATATCTATGGCAGGCCAATTCAGTGCAGGGGCACTGGATAGAATCCCTGTGGATTCATTCATCACCCCGGGAAACCCGATGCCAATTCCGCTGAGTGAGGCAAGACCGCCTCCATTTGCTGCGCAGAACTGCCCCAATTCATCAAACAACCAGGCGAAGAACAGCCGGGGATCACGCGTAAGTTGCGTCTCAAGCTTATGCTGCGCCAGGATATTTCCTTCTTCGTCAACCAGGCATAACAGCGTTTTGGTTCCGCCCACATCGATTCCGGCACTATGAATGTTCATTCCAGCAACCCTCCAGATTCTATTGATTATGTCTAAAGCGTCCATTCTTCACGGAGGCGGCGAAAGGCAGCTTGCACCGCAATCTGAATGGCTCCGGTAACGACATCCCTCTCCCGGTGGCATGAGACTGCCAGGCGCGGTTTGCGGTCCAGCCCGGTTAACCGGGCTTCCAGCCGGTGAAGCAATACGTCTCCGTTGCTGCCAAGTCCTCCACCCAAAACAATTGAATCTGGAGCGATTACAGCGCAAATATTGGTTAATGCCTCTGCCAGCATTCCACTATACACGTCCATTACGGACTGTGCCACAGGATCACCCTTTCTGACCTCTTCGAACAATCTCTCTGGAGAGATTCCGGGTTCAGAGCTGTAGGAATCCGGCTTCTTGTCCTGCTCCCCTGTTATAGCGGAGGTAAGCCTTAGAAGTCCCTTGGCAGAAAGAACATCCTCCAGCCTCCCGGCACTGAGCCTCATATTGGCTAATTCCCCTGCTCCTCCGCCCAGGCCGCGGTAGATTGCACCATCAATAATGATGCCTCCCCCGGTTCCTTCGCCTAACGAAAAGTATAAGAGTGAGCCCCCTCCTCCTGCGGCATCGCCAGTTAAGGAATGCTCCGCGAGTGCCGCCAGATTCACATCATTTTCAGTGATGACAGGGACGGGAAAAAGCCGGGTTAAGTTGGCAAGCTCCAATGTAGTTTCAAGGCCCTTCAGCGGTGAAACCAGCCTAGACACTTCACCGCCGGCAGGGTCCACGACCCCGGGAATTCCGATCGCGGCAGCCTTAATCCTGTCCCATGCTACACCGTATTCCTTAAGCAGCCCTTCCAGGCTTTCAACCAAAAAGGTCTGGAACTCTATATCTGTCAGGCTTCCTTCAGGCATTGCCAGCTGTTGGTACTGGACGATCTGCCCTCCCATATCAGCCAGCGCCATCCTGATCCGTGTAGCCCCCAGATCAACGCCGGCTACATAAAAGCAATGGGTATTGAATTCAAGCCAGGTTGCCTTTCTCCCCTGGGAGTTGTCGGCCCTGCCCGTCTCCCTGACCAGTCCACGCCCGATGAGATGAGTGATGGCTGAGGATACGGTTGGTTTGCTTAACCCGGTCTGACGGCTGAGATCGGCCCGTGATTGCGGTCCCCCGCCTATAATCTCATTCAGAATCAGCAATTCATTCAGATTGCGCATGGCTCTCGGCGTACCTGCAGATTGGTTTTTCATTGTTCATCCTTTTTGGTATAGTTAGTTAATTTTATTAACTAACTATACCTGCTAGCCCTATATTTTTCTAGTCCCCAAGAAAAGTATTTATTTCTCTTAGCTCCTTGGGGGTTTAGGTTCTTCTAATCTTTCACAAAAATCCCTCTTTCATCAAGCCATATAGAACAATATCACTCATCGCCTTAATGCCGGATTCGAAGCTGACCGGATGATTAGCAATATACTCATAATCCAGCAGCTTTCTCAGGGTTTCATTCAGCATGAGCTTGAGAATGACCGTGTCCACCTTCCGCAGCTCCTGATGGTTCATCCCTTCCTGCACCAGCTCAATGACACCATCCCAAATCGTGTCCAGGTGGTGGTTCACCTTCCCGTAGAGCCGGGGGTAATAACGCTGAAGGTCATCCATATGCCGGATAATGGTGCCTATCGAATAGGCATCAGGTATGTTTTGAAAATAGAGCCTGATCTTCTCCTGAACAGAAAGTTCTGCATCTTCCAGGATATCCGTATCCGATTGGGTAATTTCCGTAAACACAAAATCTATGGTTTTCTCTATCATTTCATCCTTACTTGAAAAATAGGCATATACGGTGCGTTTACTCGTACCCAGCTCTCTTGCCAGGTCCTCTGTCGTAAACCTCGTGCCTTTGGCGCCAAAACATTTTAAAATTTTAAAATAGACGTTATTGTCCATGCCCTTGCCCGTCCACCCTTCCTCTAGCTTCCGTTACAACCTTAACACTTAGGTAAGGATACACGGAAGGGGTTTTACCATACGATATAAATAATACGGTTTTTTCTCTATCGTATCCGTGATCTGGTATCCCAGCCGCTCATATAGATTGATGGCCCTGAGGTTCTCTTGCTTGACCGTCAGGGAGCATTTCCCGTAGTTGCTCAATCTGGCTTTTCCCTCTGCAAAATGAATTAATTTCGAACCGATTCCGTATCCCCGGCCTTCCGGCAAGGTTGCCAAAGCTCCGATGTGATATTCATCCGCTCTTCCCTCATTCAGGCTCACCATAGACCACAAATCCTGCAAATGCAGCAGCGAATGCTTGACGAGCTTCCATTTCCGCATTTTGATTAGCTCCCGGACCGTGGGCCACACCAGCTTATCCATCACCGATACCGGGTAGCAGGTAATCATCCCTATGGTTGTGTCATCCAGCCTGGCCTCAAAAGCATATTGATGGCTGAAACGGTTTTTTCCGAGACCCCATAATTGTTGTAATGTGCTCTCAATTAAGGTTTGATCTATCGATCCAACCAGCGGATAAGCCATATAATCCAGTGCCATACCCATCAGTCTGCCTCCGGACGCCGATTTGGGGTTGCCATTCATAATTGTAATGTTATCCATAATAAACCTTCCTTTCGATTCCTTTATTTCGGTACCCACATGGTTTTTATAGTACCACAATACGTGAACCCATTCCCCTTGTCAAATAGCGCCTGTGTCACGTCCAATCACTCTCACACCAACATACATATTTTATGAATAGAACAAATACGTTACAAGGAGCTGATTACTGTGGCCCAGATTCTCGATTTCAGTAAAAGTGTTGCCGCCAGCTTCAGCCAGTCGATCTCGATCCCCATTCTTGCATCGCCTTCAAGCAATACGCTCGCTCAATTCGGTTTGGCAACAGGGCAGGGAGGCAATGTGTGGCTGAGCGCGTCCGTCGGTGTCCAGAATACGCTGGGAAGTCCGGATTTGCTGTTCACTATTTTACGGGGAAGCACGGCGGTGTTTACGATTACGGCGAGTGCGCTGAATATCAATCAATATGATCCGATCAGCTTCTCTTTTGTTGACAGTAACTTGACCGCTGGCTATTTCGCCTATACCCTTACCGTTTCGCAGATCAATTCCGCTGTTCTGAACAGTGCAAATCTGGTAGGCCCCGTGTTATTTTCGGGCCTTTCCCTGGTGTGACTGTCATGACACAAATTATTGATCTGGGTAAAAGCATCCCGTCCAGCTTCTCTCAGTCCACCTCTTTATCTGTATTAGCTTTGCCAAGCAGCATCATTCTTGGACAATTCGGGTTGAATGTTGCCACAGGAGGATCGGTGCAGCTTGAAGCCACAATCGGTCTGCAGAGCACTGGCAGTAATTCCCCGGATGTTATCTTCACTCTCGTACGCAATGCGGTGCAGATCAGCACCTTCCGGTCCAGCGGTACCGCTGTGAATGCCTTTGATGCGGTGAAATTATCTTATGTAGACTCCGGGCTGACTTCGGGTTACTACGCTTATGCAATAACCGCGTCTTCTGTATCGGGCGGAAATATCCCCAACGTCGTCGGACCGATTGTATTTATGGGTTTATCCATTCTTTAAGCCCCACACAGAGGGAGATTCGTCCTCCCTCTGTAATCATACATATTCTGGAATTCCGGCATAGGACAAAATTGCTTCACATACGTTTTACTAAACGCCTCAACCAAGGCCGGAAGGAGTTCATGCCATGCCTTTTACAACGGGAGCGGTATACAATCCTCCAACAGGCTCCACCCATTTGGACCGGATTCAAATCTCCTGCTTAAACGATTCCATTATTTCCCCCATTAATCTCACCTTGCAGATTTTCCAGTTCCGTGGAGCGAGCTTCACACGTGTTGCTGTCGGAGAAACCCTTTTCCAGCTTAATCCCCAGCAGCTTGTTGCCCAGACCTATTCAGTTACGCTTGCCGATTATTATGAGGTCCAAGTCAATTTCTACAGTGCAGTAGACACCATTATTAACATCTTTGCGCTGGATGCGAGCGGAAACACTCTGGATCGGATTCTGCAGCCTGAACTTACATATATTGACCGGTTATCGATTATTTCTTCCTAAAATGAGGTGATCCATTGGCTAACGTGAACATAACTGCCGCTTTGCCGGGGAATCATATCGAGCCCTCGATAGCGGTAAATACGCTGGACCCGAATATTCTGTGTGTGGTCGCGGTGGAAGACAGTACAGGAACCGCATTAACAGGCTTCTACCGTTCGATCGACGGAGGAGCAACTTGGTCAAATACCGTATTGCCGCAAGCACCAGGGTACATGAGCGCAGAAGCCCCGACAATCGATTATACGTTTCCCGACACATTCATCGTGGCGGTTCATTACTTCAATGAATTTATGGATGGAACGATTGCTACCTACAGTTCTTTTGATAACGGAATAACGTTTAATCCCCCGGTCATTGTACAGCAAGGGTTTGGATTATATGTTCACAATGATGAACCTTATATCGCTGTTGACCGTTCTCCCTCCAGTCCCTACCGGGGAAATGCATATGTAGGCTATACGCCCATTTACGACCTTTCCCAGAACTCGGCTATCTTTTTCCAACGTTCTCTGGATCAGGGACTCAGTTGGGAACGGCCGCTGCGCATATCCGATCCCAGAGGCGAGCTTGACCGGGCTGCCCTTGCCGTCGGACTCGCCGGAGAGCTGTATGTCGGTTATATTCAGACCCGCTCCAACCTCCCGACGAATGCATATATCAGAGTATCTCTGGATGGGGGTGTTTCCTTCAACCCTCCAGTGATCCTGGGAGCTACGTTCATCGCCAGTACAGTTCCTGTGCCGAGTCCTCTGCCCGTGCCGAATTACGCGTTCCGGGTACAGACGAACCTCAGCTTGGGGACCGACATTTCCGCCGGACAGTTCGGGGGGTTTGTGTATGCGGTCTGGAATGATTTCCGTCTGGGCTATGCGGATGTCTTTTTTTCCCGTTCCCCGGATGGATTGCTGTGGTCCTCGCCTATTAGTATCACAGGAGCACCGGCGGGCTCACAGAACTTCTCCCCTTCCATTACCGTCTCCCCCTCGAACGGAACCATACGGGTGATTTATTACACCAACCGGGTGAACGGATTTCTATTGGATGTTTTTGTCGCTGAGTCTTTCAATGCCGGCGTTTCCTTCGCCAATCGGCGGATATCCGATGTTTCCACCAATCCAAACGGCAATTCTCCCACGCCTGTTCCGCTGATTGGCGACTATATTACTGCAGCTACCAAATTCCCGGATACGCTGGCCGCGGTCTGGAACGATTCGAGACTGGGCAAGCAGGATATCATTTATGGAAATTGAGAACTTCACACGAATTTGCGCGTTAATTTGTGGGATCCAGGACATACTATGCCAGTAAGCAGAGACGGAACTGCCGTCTTTTGAAAGAAAAATAAAAGGCTAAAGGAGTATGTGTATGTCAGGGATATTAGGCGGAAATTCAAAAGATGAACCTATGCATTACGGAGAAATATACGGTGTATGGCAAGCTTCAATGGTTGCAAAGGGATCCATCTCCTGTTACCGCGCATATCTGAATCATGCGGGTGACCATGAGCTGAAAAAAATCCTCGGCTCCTTGATTGATCAGGCTGAACTGGAAGTAAGCGAATGTGATAAACTATTGACAGATAACGGTATCGGCACTGCTCCGGCACTGCCTGACAGACCGCAGGTCAAGCTCGAAGACATTCCTGTGGGAGCAAGATTTACAGATCCCGAAATTGCAGCCAAAATTGCAGCGGACGTCGCCACTTCATTGGTAGCCTGCAGCCAAGTAATGGGACAAAGTATCCGTGAGGATATTGGGGCTTTATTCGCCAAGTATCACATGACTAAGGCAGCCCTTGGTGTCAAAATTCTGAAGATGACTAAAGAAAAAGGCTGGCTTATTCCTCCGCCGCTACAAGTGAAAAGACATGAAACTGTGAACGCCTAACAGCAGTAGCCCTTTCTATCCGAACCGGATAGAGAGGGCTTTTTAAATTCCACACTTGTAAATTCCCCGTAAAAGAAAGGCTTAATTTCCAATCCGGCGGCTACAATATACATATTCAAATGATTGGGAGGCCTTTTGTGAAGAACAAGGATTGTATTGTGAATTCTGCGGCAGAGCATAAACCTATTCATCTGGAGGGCCTGCATCATGTCCCTCACAGCAACTGGGCATACCTCTATGACAAGGACACCTTCCATTTGCGTGTCCGGACCCAGAAGGAGAATGTGAAGCAGGTCTTTGCCCTCACGGGCGACAAATACGATTGGAAGAACTATCATCATGAGCACAGGATGCAAAAGATAGTAACCGACCAGCTCTTTGATTATTGGGAAACGGCTGTAAAACCCCAAAATAAGCGCTTCTCTTATGCCTTTCGCTTTCATGCCGGAGAAGAGACCGTCTGGATGACAGAAGAAGGAATCTTCACCAGGCAGCCTGAACCGCCGGAGGGATACTTCGAAAGACCTTATATCCATGAAGTGGATCTGTTTAAGGCTCCGGAATGGGCCAAGTCTGCCGTATTCTATCAGATCATGCCCGACCGGTTCGCCAATGGCGACCCCGGAAATGATCCCGAGAGTATTTCAGCATGGGGAGATGCGCCTACGGTTGAAAGTTTCTTCGGAGGAGATCTTCAAGGAATCATAGACCATCTGGATCATTTGGCTGAGCTGGGGATCACGGCTATATATCTGACCCCCATCTTTGAAGCTCCAAGTAACCATAAATATAATACAACCGATTACAGGAAGGTGGACCCGAATTTGGGTGACCTTGCGGTACTGAAGAATCTGGTCAAAAACGCTCATGCCCGGCAAATCCGTGTTGTGCTTGATGCCGTGTTTAACCATATCAGTGCACAATCATCCCAATTTCAGGATGTGATTGAACATGGACCACACTCCCCCTATGCCGGCTGGTTCCACATTCATGAGTTTCCTGTGAAGGTAACCGATGGGAAGCCCAACTATGAGGCGTTTGGTTTTTTTGCTGAGATGCCCAAGCTGAATACGGCAAATCCTGAGGCCCGGAAATATCTGCTGGATACCGCTGCGTATTGGATGAACGAAGTAGCTATTGACGGCTGGAGACTGGATGTGGCCAACGAAGTTGACCATACCTTCTGGAGGAACTTCCGCAGGCTTGTTAAAACCATCAATCCCGACGCTTTTATCATTGGAGAGGTGTGGAGTGATTCTATGCGCTGGCTGCACGGAGATCAATTCGATTCGGTCATGAACTATCCGCTTGCAAGGCGTTTGATTGAATATCTGAATAACGGTGACATTGACGCTCAACGCTTTGGAGCCCAGATTAGCAACCTCCTGATGCGTTACCCGCAGCAAGCCAATGAGGTATTGTTCAACCTGCTCGCGAGTCACGATACTCCGCGGATTCTCACACAGCTGGGCGGGGATGCAAGAAAGCTTAAGCTGGCTGCAGCCTTCCTGTTCACTTTTACCGGGACTCCCTGCATCTTGTATGGCGATGAAATCGGTCTTGAGGGGACCGGTGATCCGGATTGCCGCAAATGCATGATCTGGGAAAAAGAGTTCCAGAACCGGGAACTGTTCGAGTGCTACCGGTCTCTGATCCGGCTGCGCGTAACGTTCCCGGCTTTGCAGACAGGCTGTTTCCATGTCCTGAGGGCAGACCCGGGGGAACGCGCTTTTGTATATGAACGCAAGGATGCGCATGCACATTTCGTCATTTCACTGAACCCTTCGGAACAGCTTGTTTCCCTGTCCCTTCCGCTGGAAGGAGCATTTCAGGATGTAACCAATAAGGAACAAGTGATTTCAACAGGAGGATGCTTGCAGCTCCATCTTGAACCTTTCAGTTACCAAATTCTGATCAAGAGGTAAAAGCAGCCCCCGTCTGAACCGGAGACAGCGCGTGGGTATGGTCGAGATAAATAAAAGCGTTGTAGCGCTTCGAAAGGATGGAGGGTACGTAATTGCCCCGCTCCCGTTCCGGATGGTAGACCACACCAATAGCCCGGTGTCCGATAACCTTCTGGTCCAGTACGGTCTCTTCCTGGCTGAACAAGAGCAGCTTGTCTTCTGCCCCATCCCGGTGCAGCAGCTCCTCCCAGCTGTTCTTAAGCGCTGGCGGAACCTGCATTTCCTCCGCTGGAGCTCCCCAGGCTCTCCCGGCAATGACCGTCCCCCGGTACGTCCCGAAGCCAACGGCATATACGGTGCTTCCATATTTTTCACGCAGCAATTGTCCTACATTGACCATCTGGTCCTGCGCCATATCGGTTGCCCGGGCATCACCAATATGAGTGTTATGCTCCCATACCACTACCCGGGCACCCTCACCATGGAACTCCATCAGCTTCTCCAAGGCTGCAACCATATGGCGGTCCCGGATGTTCCATGAATCGGAGTCATGACGTATCATCGTCCGGTAATAGGATTCCGCCCCCTGTACAGTCATCGCATTGAGCTCAGCGCTTAATGCATTCTCGCGGTCAGCCGGATGGGCCTGCTTCCACTCATCCTGAAGTTTGCTTAACAGCGAAACCACCTCCTCCTCGCAGCCCTCTCCGTATAAAGACGCTGATATCCCATACGACTGCCCCTCCCTGCCGTAAGGTTCAAAGCATTCAAAAGCATGCATAGCCGCTTCCAGGTCCGGGCTGCCTTTAGAAGTGAGATATTTCAGAATTTCATCCATTGATTCCCAAAGACTATACATATCTATGCCGTAAAAGCCAACCTTCTCTGATTCCGGCCGCTCTTCATTATAGCTGCGCAGCCATTCCGCCAATTCCAGAATTTCGCGGTTCGCCCACATCCAGGAGGGCCATCGGGTATAATCGCTGAGGGCCTCCCTTGCTTGGTCTGCCGCATCCGGATACCCTTTGATATAGCGGTTAAGCGTATAGCAGGATGGCCAGTCCCCTTCTACCGCAATGAACCGGAAGCCTTCTTCTGCGATAAGACGTTTGGTTAGCCCGGCACGAACGCTGTAGAACTCTGAGGTGCCATGCGATGCTTCTCCGAGCAGAACATAACTTGCGCTTTTGGCCTCAGCGATCAGACTGTCATACGATTCATCGCTGCCCCAAGGCTGAGCGAGCTTCCGTATGGATTGCATAAGGGTTGAATCATTCATTCGCCGTCATCCTCCAGTTGTAATTTCATTTTTGGATTCCATTAGTTTCCGGTTTCCTCCACTCCTGCGATCTTTTGAGGATTATAATTTTTCTTATTGAGCCCGAAATGATCCCCGTATACAACAACTACGCTGTTATTCCATAACCCGGATTGTTTAAGCTTATCGATAAAGGTCCCAAGGGCATAATCAACATAATGGATGGCTGTAAGATAATTTCCGAGGGTATTGCCGTCTAATGCCGCATTCAGCTTCAGACGTTTCCTGTCTTCCGGGATCGTATAAGGAGAGTGGCTGGAGGCGGTCACCAATTGGGCATAGAATGTTTGATGCTTCAGCGCCAAAGCGTTCAGCTTGTTGAAGGCTACGCGGTAGAGTTCCTCGTCCGAGGCCCCGAAACGGTTAAACTTTTCTTTGCGAAAATAAGGCTGGTCATAATAGGTGTCGAAGCCCAGTGCCGGGTACAACTGATTCCGGTCCCAAAAGCTCACTTTATTCACATGAAACGTATTCGCGGTATATCCCCGCTTATGCAGCAATCTGGCCAGACTGGGAAACTTCCGGTTCCCATATTTCGAAGACATGGGTGTTCCCCCCACCGGGTAGATGGAGGTATTGGCGGCGAATTCTGCATCCGACGTATTTCCACGGCCAATTTGTTGAAATATATAGGGGAAATATAAGCTTTCAGACGCCAGTTCATTCAGTACAGGAGTCAGAGGCTGTTCTTGAACAGATTGATTCAGCAAGAAGTTCTGGAAGGATTCCAGCTGGATGATAATGAGATTGTATCCTTGTCCCGCTCCAAAATAGGCTTTGTAGCCGTCCCCGCTCCGCATGGCAGCAAGCTGCTCCAGACCGGATTCAGGCTCCGCCCTCTTGTAGGAATGCCAGAAAATAAGCGCAATACTTACAAGAAATACTGTCCCGAGCATAGTTGCTTTCCGGATAGAGAACTTTCCCAAACGATTCGTCTCTCCTCTCCTTCCTGATCAGTTACCGCGCCCGCTGGCGTTGCCATGGATTCTTCATGCTTCTCCCGGATTTGAAAGGATTATTATCCTTAGGGTTTCCGCCTTCACTGGGCTTCACTGCGAACAATGTCAGCAGCCCCCCCAAGGTCCCGACAGCTGCCATCGTTCCGAACAATACCCAATGTCCTCTGGTCATTAGAAGGGAAACAACGGGCGGACCCAGAGCTACCCCGATGAAGCGCATACTGCTGTACAGAGATGTAATGGTCCCCCGGTTCTCCTTTTCGATACTCTCCGTAATCAAAGCGTCCATGCAGGGCAAAGCCACGCCAATGCCGATACCGCTGAGACTCAGGAATCCGACCATGAAATAAATATTGCTGTTGAAGCCTGTGATGACCATAGCTGCTGTCAGCAGCACCATGCCTCCGAATCCCAGCCATTTCATCAGCAGCTTGTTCTGGCCGATAATCTTACCGCTGCCATAAGAAGCCAGACAGAGCAGGGCCAGTGGAATCGCCAGAACGAAACCTTTGGCGGAGCCGTGAAGGTTGTATTTGGCCTCCAGGGTTTCCGATAAGTAGAATAACACTCCAAATGTTACGAACATGCAAATCCCGCCGACTGCAAAAATCGAATACAACCAGCGGCCTTTTTCATGCAGAATCTCCTTGATTCCTTTTAAAAACTGTCCCAGCGCTTTTTTCTCGGCCTGCCCTTCAGATTTTGGCTCCTTCACAAGAAATATCATTAGGACAAAGGAGACCAGACATAGAATCGGGATCGCAATAAATGGAGCATACCAAAGTACCGTTCCCAGATAAGCGCCTAGAATAGGACTAAGCACTTTGCCGAAGGTGTTCGAGGTCTCCACGACACCCAAGCCTCTGCTGACTTCTTTCTCATCCTTGAACAAGTCCCCGACAAAAGGAATAACGATCGGGAAGGCTCCGGCAGCCCCGATTCCCTGGACAAAGCGCCCGCCCAGAATAACCCAGTATGCAGTGGACCCCTCCAAAAACCATGCGGCGGCGACACAGACGGCCCCGCCCAGAGCAGCAATGATCAAGCTTGGCAGAATAACCTTTTTGCGCCCAAATCGGTCGGATAAATATCCCGCAATTGGAATCATCAGGATCGCTATTAGTCCGTAAACGGTGATAATCATACTGACCTGAAAAGCGCTGATCCTGAGCTCCCCGGAAATTTGCGGCAGAATAGGCAGCAGCATGGAGTTGCCTAATGTCATGATCAGCGGGATGGAAGCAAGTGCAACCAGAGCCCCTTTCTTTCCCTTCATGGTAGAACCACCTTTGTTGTTATTCACATGTTGATATTGTGGTTTCTTGCGCAGGAAATCATACGCTTTGCTTCCTTGGGAAATTTCCAACTCTGTGACAAGATGCAGAATAAACATGCGGCATCAGGGGAAGATACCTCACAAGAAAATTACTTTTTAGGGGATTTTCCATTTGTATTTTTATAAAGAAGGTCCAGTTCTGGGACTTGCTCCGTGGCGTGTTCCTGGAAGAAATTGCTCATGTCAAACTGCTTTCCAATGATGTGGCTACGGCAAACAAGGCCTTGTCCTTGTAGCAGAGCAGACTCAAAAAGGCCCCTGATTTTTTGGCGGGCCTTCATTTGTTGTCCTATAACCAATCCTTACAGAATATGCTAGCTACAGAGTAGAGTAAGGAGGGCGGGCACTATTAATGTATTCATAGGTTATATTTTTTTGGGGCTGTCGCTTTCAGCACCGATTGGACCGATTAACGCTGCACAATTGGACAAGGGTATCCGGGGAGGATTTATGCACGCCTGGTTTGTCGGGCTTGGAGCCATAAGTGCAGATATCATTTACATGCTTTTGGTCTATTTCGGTATTATCCATCTGCTCGATGCTCCATTTGTCAAAGCGTTTTTATGGTTATTCGGATTTTTTGTGCTGGTATACACAGGAGTGGAGAGCATCAAAAATGCAGGTATCATCGAAGCCTCAGAAATGAGAAGCAGTGAGGCCTCCCTTTCCAAATCTTTTCTGGCCGGATTCCTGATGTCTTTATTCAATCCGCTCTCCATCCTGTTCTGGCTGGGCATTTACGGCTCCATCCTGGCAAAAGCCGCCAGCGAGTATCCGATGCATCAGCTATTGATGTACAGCGGTGCTATTGTACTGGGAATTCTGCTCTGGGATGTATCCATGGCGGCAGCGTCCAGTGTCTTCCGTAAATTGCTGACTGCCCGTGTGCTTAAGGCGATCTCAGTGCTGTCGGGACTTTCGCTGGTCGGCTTTGGCTTCTATTTTGGGGTACAAGCCATGCGGCTGCTATTTTTTCATTAAAAGCTTACTTTTGCGCATACGCATGCGGATGCCTTTAATTTTGAACTGCGGGCCTCCATCCTGTCTCTGAAACTCTTCTTCCAGTTTCTCCGCAGGACGGTGTCCGGAGGAAGAGGCCTCTCTCTTCTTGCGTACCTTATGCACGATAAGATCACTTGCCGCGATCAGGGCCACCAGCAGCAGACTGATGTAGAAACCGGGCCGGCTGATCTCATGGAAAAGCGTCCCGGCAACTGCCGCACCAATAAGCACCAGACCTATCCAGCGCTTAAAACCGCTTAACTTTGCCGCTCGGAGCAGCTTCCCTGATGACAGCAAAATAAAAGCCCAGTTGTACAAAAGCATTAATCCGGCAGCTGTAGTGATGTATTCATATACCTTTCCCGGCAGCAGCAGGGACATCACTATCGCTGCGATTAGTCCCACGGAGATCAGACACATGGCCAGCAAAGGATATTTACCCTTTAGCTTCCGCGAAAAAAGCTGTGGCGCATCCCCTTCCTGCGCAAGGGTAAGCATCATCGATGTCACCGCATAGAGCGAAGCGGTCATGGTCGAGAATCCGGCGATAATCAGCACACCATTGAACAGATGCGGTACAAAAGCCAGATGATCACTGGCCAAGGCAAGCACAAACGGACTTTCCTTGGGATTAAAAGCATTTAGGGGCACCATGGTCACTACGAGGCCAATCGATACAACATATACCGCAGTCAACAGCAGCAGCATTACTTTCCCTGCTTTGGGCGCCTCTTCGGGCTTGTTCAGCCGATAAGACATGATTCCCAGCACCTCAATACCGCCGTAAGCATAGAAAGCAAAGATAAAAGCAGACCACAGGCCAATGCCCCCGGCCGGAAACAATGCCTTATACGTAAGCGGAAGTTTAGGTGTATATTTACCGCCCCCGATCCATCCCGCCAGCAAAGCCGCCGCTAGCACCATAAACATCAGAATAGCGGCCACCTTGATGACAGCCAGCACATTTTCAACACGGTCAAAGCCCTTATTTCCGAAGAAAACAATCAGCAGACCCGTTAAACCAAAACCTGCAGCAAAGATCCACATCGGCACGTCCGGAAACCAGAACCGGGCAAAGATCGACAAAGCCGTAAGCTGGCTCCCCATAATTAGCAGCTCCGAGAACCAGTATACCCAGCCGCTGGCAAAACCCGCCCAGCTTCCAAAAGCTTTTTTGGCATAGGAACGGAATGATCCTTGCTCTGGATGATCTGCCGTCATGCGTGATAACGCATCAAAGACAACATAAGTTCCGGCAGCAGCAAGAAGGTAAGCCAGTAAAATTGCGGGTCCTCCTATGGAGATTGCCAGACTGGAACCCAGAAAGTAACCGGTACCAATGGTACCCGCAACGCCGAGCAGGCTAAGCTGCCACCATTTCAGTTTTTTGTCGTCTTTAGCATCACCGGAAGCTTTGTCCAAATGAATTCAATCCTCACCTGTTTGGAATTTTGAGACGCTTACCGTCTTTAGGCTACCCACACCTTTTCAATTTCATTAGGTGGACAGGCATTTATCATTCCAAACCATGATGCTATGATGTACGCAGGAGGAATAGCTCTAATGGACACTAGCAAATATGAGAACCTTGTTCCGAAAGTCTTTCTGTTCGTTGACCGGAGATGCTTCCCGGACTGGGAGATTGGCCGCAGCCTAATTGATTTTCATGATCTGACATTCATTCTGGAAGGCCAGGCAGATTATTATATCAACGGAGAGAAATTCACTGTAAAAGCGGGCGACATGCTCTATGCACCTCCCGGCAGTATCCGGGAAGCCCGAACCTGTAAGGAATCTCCGATGCATTCCTATGCCTTTAATTTTTTCTGGGAAGGCCCGGATAATCCTATCCGGCTTCCCTTTGAGACGGTAACCAGGAACTGGAGGACCAAAGAGATCCTGGAAGATATCAGGGAATTCTCGCATGTGTGGATGGGCAAACAGCCTTTGTACCGGATGAAAAGCCGGGCCATCTTCCAGTTGATCGTATACCGGCTGCTCAGCATCGCCCACCATCATCAGACGCCAATTCTTGATCCTAGAGTACATAAAGTAATGGCCTATATCATGGATCACTATGCTGAGGATGTGACGATTGCAGATTTGGCTCAGGGGGTCGGCCTCAATCCTGTCTACCTGGGCAAGCTGTTCAAGCAGAACACGGGCTTAACCTGCAAAGAATTTATGAATAAGGTGCGGGTGAATAACGCGGAGATGATATTGTCGGCAGGCGGTTTTAATGTGTCGGAAGTTGCGGAGCATTGCGGATATCATGATGTCGCTTATTTCAGCAATGTCTTCAAGAACATCAAGGGCTATCCTCCGTCATCCGCCTTAAAATAACGGAGGACCCCGGGCCGGCCGGGTATCCTCCCATGGCTCCGGTCAGCCCTGCAAGACTAATGTCTGCGCTGTCCTGTATAAAAGCTCTCTTCCGGCCCCAGATACGAATAGGGCAGCGGAGAAGCGGACAACACCAGCTTTTGCAGCACCAGACCGGCATCCAGTCCGTAGAAACGGAGGGTATGCATGCCTTTTGACAAGGTATGACGGGTGGCTGTGGTATGAATGTTATCCATCACGGCGCGGCACCACGGCTCATTATCATGATTGCCGCCCTCATAGCCCACCGGCAGGGTATCTGCAATCACCGGCTTTTCCCCATCAAAGCCTGCCGCATATGTCAGTCTGCTGGTCATGGACAGGTTGTTCGTCGGCGCGGTATAGGCGGTCAGGGTGTACTCCCCGTCCTGACAGAGCAGAATCCGGTACTCCAGATAAGGTGCCTGCTCCGGCTGGGCAAAAGATATACCGTCCGGATACATTTTTACCGAAGATAAAGTGCGTCCGTAGTTCCCGATAATCTTCCACTCGGCCCCGGACTTCGATACGCGGCTTATCGCATGCTCCGCTTCTATCGACACGACATGATGGGCTTCAATAAAAGTCATGGGCGGCACATCCTGAATGTCGGTCCACTCCGTGGATACCATCACCTTCACGGTTTCTCCGGCACCTGAAAGGGTGATTTCACCGGAGGCTGCCCCGTATACCCGGTCCCAGTCCACAGAAATTCTAAGTGTCTCCCCGGTAACAATCCATCCTTCGCTCTTCTCCAGCCTGATCCAGTCCGCGCTGCTCTTTGCTTCAAAGGCAAAGCCTTCTGCTCCGCCATTACTGATAGTAATGTCATAGCTCTCTTGCAGCAGATTTGTAAATACCGGAAGACTGGCCATCCCCGAAACATAGGCCCGCTCAGTCCCCTCCACATCAACGATCATCTGAGGTCCAGTAGCAGGAACGATGGTGCTCACATCCGGGTACTTCCACCCTTCCGCATCCCAGTTGACATACCCCACATGAGCCGAGCTCATCATCCCCTGCCATTTCCCGCTTGCCATACCGCTGTTATAGGCCCGTTCCAGCTCCTTGTCCCGCCCGGTCGCTTCATGAACGAGCTTCGCATAGATATTGGCAAGCACACTGCCCCGCTCCAGGTAAAGGCTGTTCAGTCCCGCATAAATGTTCATCTTCACCACATTAGCCGATGCTGCAGCAGGATAATAGACAAGCTGATAGTACGCATCCTTATGCGGTTCCGGGATCCGTTCATAAATGGCTTCTGCCGCCTGCTCAAGCTCTATGGCCTGTTTCAGGACCCGCCCGGCCTCATGGTAATGGCGCAGACTAAAGGTTGCAGGGGTTATGATTTCCGGTTTGCGCCGGCCGTTCATCCGGGTGTAATCCGATAATATCTGCGCAATTCCTTCCACCGTTTCCGCTTCCAGGGCATGGCCGAACTGCTGCTCCACCCACCGCCCTGTGTATTCTGCAGTTCGGTTGATTGCCCCGGTTCCCCAAGCGTCGAAGTCATACGCCAAATCCAGAAAGTACGATATCGGCAGCTCCATAGGCTTCAAATCCCCAACATTGACGATCCACACCTCACGGATGCCGTAATCGAATGCCATGGACATTTGCTCCCAGACCTTATCCAGCGGAGTCGTATTCACCCACTCATAGGAATGGGGACCTCCGTGATAGTCGAAATGGTAGTACATGCCCCAGCCTGCACTGCGGTGATGCTCGTGTGCCGCAGGGATTTTGCGGAGATTGCCGAAGTTGTCGTCAGCCAGCAGAATCGTAACATCCTTCAGGACATCCCAATCCTTCAGGCCTTCCACATCGGGTGTACCGTACCAATATTTTTCCACTTCTTTGTAGACTGCCAGAATTTGCGGGGCATGCTCCAGATGATATTTCTTCAATAATCCTTTCTGCGTACGGATAATATCCTTAAGCAACTCGATATTCTCTGCATCGGAGCCCTCCAGCGCAGAATCACTTTCTCCCCGCATGCCTAGCGTGATCAGGTTATGAAAGTTTTGGTTGCGCTTGATTCCGTCTTCCCAGAAATCTGTGATGGCCTGTCTATTCCGGGCAAAATCCCACAGGTTACTTGTTCCGTACTCCTTGTATACCTTCTGCCATTCACTGCCTGCCCGGAACAACGGTTCATGATGGGAGGTTCCCATGATGATGCCGTATTCTTCGGCATGCAGGGCACTCGCGATTGGGCTGCTTTTACCGTTCAGGCTGAATTCAGCGCTCCACATGGCCGGCCATAGATAATTCCCCTTCAGCCGGAGGATCAGCTCAAATACCTTGTCGTAGAACTCTTCATTAAAGTCGCCAAAAGCCTGAGTCACCCAGGAACCCAGAGACGGCCAGTCGTCATTCAAAAAGATGCCTCTGTATTTTACAGAGGGTTCCTTGGAGGTTGTATGGAGCAGATTGGCGGAAAGCGCCAGCAGCGGCTTCTTCTCCGGGACCACATCTGCCCAGTATACCCACGGACTGACACCTATCTTTTCAGAGACCGAGTAGATGCCGTAGATCGTCCCCCGCTTATCGCTGCCCGCAATAACGAGCGCCTGCTCCACGCCCTGAACCGGGTGTTCTATCACCTGAATCCGGTAGCATTCCCGCTTGCCCTGAATGGAGGATACATCCAAGGCTCCGTCTGCAATCAACTGGTCAATCAGCCCATTTGTGCCGATCGATCCGGCGATGATGGCGGTTCCATCCAGCTCTCTGATTTCTGTACAGATGTCCGGCTCCAGTCCGCACACCAGTGCAATATCAGCGGCAAAAGACCCGGCCACCCGGCGCAATCCGGCATAATCCTCTCCGCTGGGGTCAAGGTATATCTTGGCTGCGTTCCCCTCCTTCACAAAGGTAAATTCCTCAACAGTTATCATTACAATGTCTCCCCTTTTATCATGAGCTATCGCTTCCATTTTTATATAGGCACATTATATAGGGAAAGCGATTTCAGGCTCCATGGGCAAACTAGCAACTTTTTGTAATTACTAGACAGAAGTTTACATGCAGCTGTGCCCGCGCTCCAAACGGTCCAGACGTTCCCCTGTTCTCCGGTTTTTATGGTACTCCAGCCATTTATGATGTTCTTCGGCAAATCCCATTTTCTGACCTCCACCTCTGCACAAAAAAATCCCGCACCCCAATATGCCATGGAGTACGGGACGTTCTTCGTCCGTTTTTTTAGATTATAGCGTTTCGTGTTTTCCCTCGTCAATGACCTCCAACGTTGTGCTATTTTTTATTTTATTTACTTTTTCAGCAAATAGCTCAGCTCTATACTTCGCGGGGTAGTGCGGCATAATAATCCATTAATATTGGAGAGGAGTATCACCTTTTTGAACCCATAGCTTTCATACAATATGTTCTTCATATACTCCGCTGGTTCTCTGGCCATTGTCTGTGAGATCACTATGAATTCACGGTCAATTTGTTGATTGTTCCGCAAGTTGCCCAGCAGGGTGTCCTCCAGATTACTGGATATTCCATTCTGGATATGGAGCTTGGGTTTGAGCTTCAGCGGACTTATGATCCTGTTAGGCAAACCATATATATTCCCGGTTGGATTGACTTTTTTCATCCGATCCAGAATCAGCTCTTCCCTGACTGCAGCGCGGTGTTCGTCCAGCTTCTGCCCGAAGGAAGCCCATGTTCTCACCTTCTTGGCAATCCTGGCTGCCTGCACCGTCATCATTGCTGTTCCTGAAGAAAAACATCCGGAATCCACCACAGTGACCTTTCCCTTGGGGAAATGTTTGGCCGCCGCTTCAGCATTTCTATAAGAAGGAGAAATTTCAGCAGACATGCTTATATACACCACCTGATCAATCCCGCCAACGGATGGAGTAAAGAGCTGTATGAAATCTTCTACCGCTGGAGCGGCAATACCCGGCACTTTCCCTGTCTCCATGACGAGACTGAGAATTTCTTCGGTCTGAATATCCACAGTATGCCTATAAATCTGAGCGTTGTTAAAAACAACATAAACCGGAGCGATGCCTATATTCAATTGTTCGATCATGCCTGGTGGTAGTGTGGTCAGACTATCCGTGAAAAGATGTAACATGTTTCCCCTGCAATCCCCTTCTCATGTCTATATTTGTCCGCCTTATTGAGCGCGGAGTGAGGTAATCTGTCTCGCTAAATAGGCAGGCGTATACGGCATGTCATTGCGCAGCCAGGCAACGATAGTACCAATTAAGGCAGCTGAGCCATACCAGACGGCGATATCCTTTTGAATCGTTACATTCGTTTGGCTGACACCGATCTCTTTTTCGTTCACACGTGCTGAAATCATTTCGGCCATCAGACTGAACAGGCGGTCCGTAAAAATCGTACTCCGCCTTGATGTAAAGACCACTTTGTAGAATTTTGCATTCTCCGCGATATGCTTCAGAAGACTTTCCAGAACCGGCCAATCCTCCTGGATTCCCGTCTCCGATTTCCTCTTGTAGTTGCTGTGCACTACCTGATTAATGTCCTCGACCATATCATCTGCCAGCTTTTCCAGCATGTCCGGAATATCCCGATAATGCAGATAAAAAGTAACACGATTAATTTTGGCCCGCTCTGCAATGCGGTTTACCGAGATTTTCTGGACATCCATTTCTTCCAGAAGTTCAATAAGGGCATTTCTAAGCAATTCACGGGTGCGGAGTACACGGGGATCTGTCCGTGGGGTTGTATTTTCCATCTGCTAATCTCCATCCTTTACCTTTGAATAGGCAAACTACACTTTTTAATAAACTGTAGTTTTTCATTCCGAAAAGCTACAATTGGCTCGAAATCGTAAACTAAATAACACTTTCCCAGAAATCGTTGCTTGCTTGCATGAAAATTTCATCTATAATCATCTTTATACATTGTAAACTATACAACACTTTGTAAATTTAGTCTATGACCGGCGATTTGAAAGGATGGAGTTAAATGAGTAGAGCGACAGAAGCAATAGGCAGTTCCGTGAAAAAAGGACCCATTTTATTCATTATGATCTTGGGTGCCTTTCTCGCGACACTGAACCAGACGATCATGAGCGTTGCTGTGCCCGAATTGATGCATGATTTCAATATCACAGCTGCAACGGCTCAGTGGCTAACCACCGGTTATATGCTCGTAAATGGTGTTTTGATTCCGATTACGGCCTATTTGATGCAGCGGTTCACGACCCGTGAGCTTTTCCAGGCCTCGATGTTTATATTCTTAGCCGGAACGGTCGTATCCGCCCTCGCGACGAGCTTCCCGGTTCTGCTGACCGGGCGTATGATTCAGGCAGCCGGTGCCGGCATAATAATGCCGTTGCTCACCAATGTTATTTTAGCCCTTTTCCCGCGTGAAAAGCGGGGAGCTGCCATGGGAATGGTGGGATTGGCGATTATTTTCGCTCCAGCGATAGGCCCCACTCTGGCCGGATATATCCTGGAGCACTACTCCTGGGAAACCATGTTCTACGGAATGCTGCCGCTCACAGCAATTGTCATCATCTGCGGGTTCATTTATTTGAAGAATGTATCGACACGCTCGTATCCCAAAATTGACATGGTCAGTGTCATTCTCTCCACCATCGGCTTCGGAACCTTACTGTACGGCTTCAGCCGTGCCGCCAGCGCTGGATGGTCAAGCGTGGAAGTCCTCCTGTCTTTAGCTGCAGGCGTCATATCGCTGGGCTTGTTCACCTGGCGCCAGCTGGCTTCGAAGGACCCGCTGCTTGATCTGCGGGCTTTCAAATACAACATGTTCTCCTTGACTACGGTTATTAGTATCGCGGTTACTATCATCATGTATGCGGATATGATGCTGCTGCCTCTGTATCTGCAGAATGCACGCGGCTACACAGCGATGGAGTCCGGTTTGCTACTGCTTCCCGGCGCACTTATCATGGGACTGCTTATGCCGGTCACCGGCAAGCTGTTCGACCGGTTCGGGGCCAAATGGCTTGCCGTCATCGGTCTGCTGATCACCATTCTGACAACCTTGAGCTTTGTGAACCTGACGGATTCGACCAGTTACATGTACCTGGTGTTCATGTCCACCGGACGCCGGATCGGGATGGCGCTGCTGCTCATGCCTATCCAAACTTTAGGGTTGAATCAATTGCCGTCCAAGCTTAACGCGCACGGCACCGCTATCTCCAATACCGTAAGACAAGTGGCCGGCGCTGTCGGGACTTCACTGCTCGTCACCGTGATGACCAGCCGCACCACAACCCACATGATGGATATGATGGCCGCTGGCGGTAAAGGCGCCACTAAGGAGCAAATGATTACTGAAGCTTCCATCCAGGGTATCAATGATGCCTATCTCGTCATTGTGGGCATTGGCATCATCGGCTTACTGCTCGCCTTCTTCATCAAACGTGTGGGGCAGGAATCCGGTCAAGAATCTGAAGTACAGCGGAACAAGGCTGTTGCCGGGAAAGCCTGAGCAGAGTTGATATCGATCAAATCTGTACGCCTCAATCTTAAGCGGATTCGATCCGCCCATTCACAAAAACCCCTTCCACCATGCTTGGCGGAAGGGGTTTTTGCTACAGAATTGTACTGTTAAAAGCCAGAGCTTAATTTCCACTTTTGACGCATTTTATCCGTTTGAAAATCCTCCAATGTAAGTTTAGAGCCATCCTCGGATATAGCCAAAGCCATATTATGACGGACAGAGAGTATGGCAACCGAGCCATCCTCATTCTTGTTGACTATCCAGCGCTGATTATTATAGCCCAGATAAGGATAGAGCTGTAACGTATTATGCTCCGTGTCCAGATCAAGCGCCTGTCCCGAGGTCGTACGGATGGAATAGGAGCCTGCTTCATCTCCGGTTGGCACAAATACCCATTTTTGGTCTAAGGCTTCATTTGCACCCTGTACATTCACTGCTTCTCCATTCACCAGATTAGCTGTATAAATAGATTTCTGGAATGCTGCGTTCACCAGGCTTGATGTCATCAGGTTCGCCGGTTCTCCCCCGGTCATATTCACATTCTGATATGATGCATATCCGCCAAACACATGAAGTCCAAAATGGCCTTCCGCAAATGTTCCGTCCTTCAGATCCATTATTTTCAGCCCTCCCACATATACCACGATATGGGGACCTTCTGCCTGTATCTTTATTTTATAGGTTTGACCCGGCTGGATGAATGTCGGGACTTTCGCCAGTACCTGCCGCTCTTCGAATCGTCCATCGATTTTGTAGAACAGGCGGACAGCTTTCATGTTAGGGTCCAGATTCAAGTAATAGCCGCTGCGGCCATCCTCACTGGCACGGAACAGAAGTGAGCCTGCACCACCGGATTCGCCAAGCTTCATGTCGGCTTCATACGTAAAATTACCCGCCTGCTCTTGGGCAATATCATTCGCATCGCTGGAATATTTGCCGCGGATTCCATCCCGGCCTACGATCCATGACGCCATGGACATGTCCTTGCTCCAGCCACTGAGATTGGTATGAAACTCGCCGCCGAAGACTTTTACCACAAGGCTGGCAGATGCCTTTCCATTCGGAGTGGATACCGTAATGATGGCCTCCCCTTCTTTCTTCGCCTGAAGGGTTGCTTGGGAATAGTCTGCTGCATGAATGCCAGCCACCTCTTCATTGCTCGACATCCACTTCAGCGGGTGAACACCGTTGCCCGGCCCGTTCTCTACTGTCGCCTGCAGCATCCTGTTTTGCCCGATCTCCATTTCAAGGTCACCCGTATCCATTGCAATCCGAGTAGCCGAAACGCTGTCTGAATTCCATACCGATCCAAGCTTATTCACTTTCAGCGAAACCACCTTCACCATGCCGCCTTGGGTATAGAAGCTCATTGCCCTGCTGGCCGGATCAGGAAAAATGACTTCAGAGAAAACCACCTTTCCCCCATTAGCAAAAACCTCAATGGAGGATTCATCCACCAAAATCCGCAGCTTGATCCGCTTGTTCTCCGGTGTCATTGCCGCTTGATGCCTTGTACTAAAGAGGCTGGAGAAATCCGTTACCCCGGAGGCCGACCGGTCAACGAATAATTGGCCTTCACCCACCCTGTAGCCGACAATCGTCTTCTGATTTGCCCCCTCGCGCACGTTAAAACCAAACTCCGATACTTCACTGCCGTCCGGAATCTCCAGTTCAGCTTCAATTTCATACGCACCTGACACCAGGCCTTTCAGCAGGTTGGGCGAAGAAGAACTGACCATCTTATCAGCTGTAGTGAACAGACCGCTGCGCAGAAGCTCCATTTCCTTGACCGGACTCTGGGCGAGGCGAAGCCCCTCATGAGTCATGGCCAGGGTAACCTCTCTTGGAACCGTCAGCTCTCCCTTCCAGCCTGAAGTCGGGAAAGCGAACGGATAATCCCAGTTGGACATCCACGCCAGCATCACTCTGCGTCCATCCGGCATATCCGAGAAAGACATGGATGCATAATACTCTTTGCCAAAGTCTGTCCTCAGCACTTTTCCTGCCGGGTTATCATTCACGAATTTACCCTCAGCAGTCAGATTCCCTACAAAATATTCCGAATCCGAACCTCCTGTTGCCGGATTTGCACCTGTACTGATCATGAGAACCCATTTCTTCTCTGATGTTCCCTGTACGGTCAGCGGGAATAAGTCAGGGCATTCCCATACACCGCCGCGAACATAATTTCCATAACCCCAATTATCGGTCAAGGTCCAGTCCAGCAGGTTGGTTGATGTGAAAAAACGGATATGATCGCCACCGGACACCACCATCACCCAGCGATTATTCCCGTCATCTCGGATCACCTTGGGATCGCGGAAATCCCAGCCTCCCGGGTCCTCTCCGTTCTTGCCGGGGTTCTCAATCACAATCGGCCGATCCTTGGCATATTCCCACGTGCGTCCCTGATCCATGCTGTAGGCAAGACCAATACGCTGGTTGCCATTCGGGCCATCCGGATTATAGGAGGTATAAAAGGCAATCAAGCCTTTACCGCCCGAATTCGTGAACAAGCCTGATGCATTGGTTACATCCGCTATTGCAGCTCCCGACCAGATATGCCCGTAATCATTCCATGGAAGTGCAACCGGCAGGCGTTTCCAGTTCAGCATATCCTTGCTGACGGCGTGAGCCCATGTGCCTCCATCCTGATGGAAAAGATGGTATTCCCCTTCGAAGTAGACCAGCCCGTTCGGGTCGCTGGCGGAACCGCGGTTCGGCGAATAATGATATTGGGGACGGTAGGTTTCATTATAATAACTGTTAGCCTCCGTAAGATACGTATTCTGAAAGTAAGCGCTTCCCATTTGTACAGCAAGTCCGGCGTTTCCGGTTGAATACGAATTATCCGATACATCGATTGCTGCCGGAGTATATCCGTCCAGGAAAATTTGAATCCGGCTGCCCTTTGCCTTGACTTCCACTTCATGCTTCGCGCCCGTTTGGCTCGAATAAGCTCGCTCTGAGCTTGCAATTGCAGTTCCGTCAGCTTTCGTCAGCTTTACACGGACCTGATTCCCTTCCTTCACAAGTGTGGCTTCATAGCCACGGGTTCCATCGGCAGAGGAGCGGAAAGCAAGCGCTGCAACCGCATCAGAACCCAAAGAGATTGTTCCTTCATATACAAAATCAGCGGCTTGGTTGCTATAGATTCGCTGTGCCTTGCCTTGGTCCACAGACGTTCCTTTTAAGCCTCTAAGGTCAGGCTGCCACTGTCCTTTATTTACAAGCACTGTACCCAAGTTTCCTTTCAGATCGCTAACGGTTATATTTTGGAACAAGGCAGACCCATTCCGGACGTGCAGTCCAAGACGGCCTGTATGGTATGCACTGTCCTGAATATCAATCACAGGCTTGTACTGATCCCCCCAATACACCTTCAGCGAGGTCCCTTCGGCCTTTACCTTGAGATGATAAATCTCTCCTTCCTTGAGGGAAACCTGATGTTCTTCATTTAATCTGCCTGCCCCACCCGCCGCATCTTTTATACGGATCGTACCGGACTCTGGTGCAATTTGCAGCATATATGAATTCGATCCATCTTCATTCGAACGGAAGATCAAACTAGCCTCCGCTTTCATATCCTTGATCATGACGTCGGCCTCATACAGAAAATCATCTACCACCGTTTCAGAGATGGCCATCACGTTTTCCTGCGGATCAGATGTCAGCAGAAGTCCATCTGCGGGTTCTTCCCACTTGCCGGTTCCTTTTACTTGCCAACCCGTCAGATTTGTATTTACATTGGTAGCGTTCTCAAAAATAGAAAGACCCTCCTTTTCCGCTTTTCCTGTGCCACTCTCTGCCAGTGCAGCCCCGCCTGTATCAGGACTAGCAGCGTAAACTCCTGAGGAAGCCATAATGATTCCTATAACCATCAGAATGCATAGAAATGCTCTGGGTTTCTTCTTCATCTGTTGCCCTCCATTTCTACTCTACGTATTCTTCCACCTTCCATTCATAAGTAAAAAGCTGGCCAGCTACAGAGCATAACTGGCCAGGATACCTATTGAGTTGTTATAAAGTGGAAGCCTCATTATTCCATGCTGCAAGCCCCAAGGCCAGAGCCCCGCATAATCCCGCCTGCTGGCCAAGACCCGGTGACACAATATACTCATCGATGTGTTGCAGAATAGTACTTGAACTGACATAACCGTTCAGATTGCGGAGCACAGCCTGCCGGATCAGCGGGAGCAGCTGCAGCTGCTGCATCACGCCGCCGCCCAAAATAATTTTGTGGGGAGACAGAAGTAAAATGGCATTGGTTATCGACTGGGCGATATAGAAGGCTTCCATTTCCCAAGCGATATGGCCGGGAGGCAGCTCGTGGCCTTTTTTCCCCCATCTGGCTTCTATGGCAGGACCTGCCGCCATCCCTTCGAGGCAGTCCCCATGGTAAGGGCACACGCCTGCGAATTCATCTTCAGGATGCCGTCTGGTCAGTACATGCCCTCCCTCAGGATGCACAAGACCATGTATGGTTTTACCTTCCGAATACACGCCGACACCGACACCCGTGCCTACGGTATAGTACAAACAGCTGGATAATCCTTGCGCAGCACCCCATTTAGCCTCACCATATGCGGCTGCATTGACATCGGTATCCCAGCCGTACGGAACTGGAAAGGCCCGCCGTAAAGTCCCCAGCACATCGTAATTCTCCCAACCCGGCTTTGGGGTTGTCGTAACGTAGCCGTAAGTCGGACTCTCCGGGTTGATATCGATCGGACCAAAGGACCCAACCCCGATCGCCTCTACCTGTTTGTCTTGAAAATATTGAATCACCTGAGGGAGGGTTTGATCAGGATGCCCGGTTGGAAGGCTGAGCCGGTTCAGAATTTTTCCGCTTTCATCCCCAATCCCGCATACGAATTTGGTTCCACCTGCTTCAATTGCTCCTATACGCATCCTGTCAACCCTCCGATTGCTGGTTATCGCCATCTGCGGCAGGCAGATTCAAATTGTAGATTTCCAGTGAAAGGAACGGGGTCTCTTCATTTTCTGCAAATGCAGCAACGCCCGCTGATTCAGGCTTAGGAAAAATAAGATCCGTAATGACCGCCTGACCTCCATTACTGAACACTTCAACCGAAGTACGGTCCACAAAAATGCGCAGATCATTGATCTCACCCGGTGCCTGTAGTTCCGCCGAATGACGTCCGGGGAACCACTCATGGAAATCTAGCCGTCCTGAAGTCTGACGGTCTACATATAGCTCTTCTGCCTTCGCATCAATTCCGATAACAGTTTGTTCTCCAGCCCCGGCTCTTACCTTGAAGCCTGCAGACATGCCGCGGGTGAACCTCGCAGCGATCTCGTAAGCATCAAGCTGGAGATCGGCTAATGAAGCGTTGATTTCCTGCACAGTAACATCTTTGAGTGAAAGAACAGGGGTACGGACCACCTCCAGTTCGTTGACCGGCTTCTGAACGAGCAGGATTTTTCCTTGTCTGGATTCAAGGTACAGCTCTCTTGGAAGGGTCATCGCCCCACGGAACTCTTCTGCGGGTGTCTGTCTGGCATACATCCAGTTGCTCATCCAGCCGATAAACAGACGTCTTCCGTCTTCTTCAGGCACATCCGACCAGCTTACCCCTGCGTAATTGTCCCTTCCATAATCAAGCCAGCGGACGTGCTCGGAATCCTCATCCGGAGTAAACACTGCTCCATCGAAATCGCCGGTGAAGTATTGTGTTCTTGAGCCTTCCACAAAAGCGGGGTCTGCTCCAATACTCACAAGCATCACCCATTTGGTGTTCGCTGTGTCTCCATCCACGTGCAGCGGGAACAAGTCAGGGCATTCCCACACACCGTCATGTGACCCGGTGCCCTCACCGAATTCACTGGCAAAGGTCCAATGGATCAGATCTGGAGAATGATACAGGCAGACTGTTTGACCGCAAGCGACGATCATTACCCATTGCTTAGTCTCCTGGTGCCAGAATACTTTCGGATCACGGAAATCAATGAAGGTATCATGTTCAAGCACCGGATTGCCTTCGTATTTGGTCCAGGTTCTGCCGTTGTCATGGCTGTAAGCGAGGCTTTGACGCTGAACGGCCGGTTTCCCTTCCGGCATGTCAAGGTGATGCGTAAAGATGGCTACCAGCCCTGGCTTATCTTCAAAAAATCCGGTCGTATTGTTCCAGTCCACAACAGCACTTCCCGAGAAAATCATGCCCAGCTCATCCGGAAAGAGTGCGATAGGCAGCTCCTCCCAAGTAATAAGGTCCTTGCTGACGGCATGGCCCCAGTGCATGCTACCCATGGTCATTCCACCCGGATGGTGCTGGAAGAACAAATGATATTCTCCTTCAAAAAAGACCATTCCGTTCGGGTCGTTCATCCATTTGGCTTGGGGCGAGAAATGATAGACACCCCGGTATTTTTGTTTTGTAATAGCTGACATTATGGCTCTCTCCTCTACTCCACTATCTATTTTTTATTTCTTCGTTGCTCTGTCATAACCGCCTTGTTTAATTTTCAGCCATTCCTGCAGGCCAAGTCGGTCCAATTCCTTCAGATAATCATCCCACTGTTCATCCACTTTGCCGTTCTGGTACCACTCTGTACGCATTCTGAGAACGTAGGCGAACAGATCCGTTTCAATCGTCGTCAGGCGGTCCAGCTCTTCAATCGAATTAAATACGCTTGGCATTACGTTCTCTGCCTTCATCTTCGGCGCCATGATGTTTTTGATAATATCCAATCTGCCCTTGGCATCATCCGGCATGGTTGTATATTTGCCATAGTAGGAATCAAGAACGGCCAGAGGCCCGCCGATACTTGTTTTCTCGCGAAGCTCAACAGGAGCGGCACCTTCGAGGGGCAGATGCGTCAGCATGCCTTTGGCTTCATCAAATTTGAAGATGTTCTGCTGTGTTTTATCCCCATAGGTGCCCCAGTTGTCCTGCACGGACTGGACCGGATCATACAGCTGATCCACCCATTTCGCCGTCGTTTCCAGGTTTTTATTGGAGCTCGTAAGGACCATTTTACCGCGGCCAAGGCCCAGACCATTGGTTCTCGTTACATTCACTTCGCCATCCGGGCCAGCAAGCGGCGGCATCACTTCATAGGTATCGTTGGCCCCAGAGATGTTAGCCTTATCCCAGGAGAAGTACAATCCGTATCGTTGATCCTTCCCTTTGGCAAGATACGTACTCCAGTCCTGCGTATAAGCCTCAATATCAATAAGTCCTTCCTTATACAGCTCATTGATAAAAGAAACAGCCTTCTTGTAGCCTTCATCCGCCGCTGTAAATATCACTTTGCCTTCATTGCTTACCACCGCATGATCGGGATTCTCCCCCAGTCCGAAGGAAGCAAAGAGGAAGGCCAGATCTTCCGCGCCCGGCTTGTTAATAAAGGACAGCGGGATTTCATCCGCCTGGCCGTTGCCATTCGGGTCCTGCGTCTTGAACGCGATCAGCACTTTTTTCAGCTCATCCGTCGTTTTTGGCATCTCAAGGCCCAGCTTTTTCAGCCATTTGACATTGATCCAGGGCATGCTGTCTACAGCCTGAATTCTTTCTTTTCCGTTACCAAGCTCTTCAATCCAGGGAAAGGCATAAATATTGCCGTCCGGCGCCGTGATCATGCTCTTGTATTCAGGAGCTTGTTCCAACACCTTTTTAAAATTGGGCATATTCTTCTCAATCAGATCGTTCAATGGAATAATGGTACCGTCTTTAGCAAGTTTGAGCAGCTCATAATCACTATAGTCAGCATTGAAGATAGCATCAGGGAGATCACCGCTTGCAACAGCCAGGTTTCTTTTTTCCACAAACACGTCTTTGGTGAAGTTTTTCCAGTTGATATGAACATTTGTTTTTTCTTCGAGACGTTTATTGATCAGCTTTTCGTTCGGGTCGGCCGGTGCCAGGGGGGAGCTTTGCGTAATAAAGTTCAGGGTAACTTTGCCGCTTGGGTCCTGTTCTTTACTAGCCGCATTTCCTCCGCCGCCACCGCTGCATGCCGTAAGCAACAGGATAGAGGCAAGTACAGAGGCAGAAGCTGCTTGGGTTACCACTTTTGATTTTGTCAGTTTTTTCATGGAAACATGACCTCCTGAGTAGGATGAATGCAAATCTGTATCTATGTTCAAGTCCATCCCCTATTTCAGGGAACCGAGCATGACACCTTTTTCAAAGTACTTCTGGAAGAAAGGATACATAATGATGAGCGGCAAACTGGAAACAACGATTGCAGCATATTTGATGATTTCAGACAACCGTTTCATTTCCGCCATCGCCAGCTGATCACTGATCATACCAGGATCTACCTGGTTCTGAATTAGGATGGAACGCAGAACGAGCTGCAGCGGATGAAGGTTCGGATTATCCAGATATATCATGGCATCAAAGTAGGAATTCCACTGGCCCACAAAGGCATAAAGAGCAAGCACAAAGATAATGGGTTTCGAGAGTGGCAATACAATGCCGATGAAAATTCTCATCTCCGATGCCCCGTCCACATTGGCCGCCTCCCTCAATTCATTGGGTACGCTCTTGAAAAAGGTTCTGGAAAGGATAATGTTCCATACGTTGACTGCTCCGGGAATGATCACTGCCCATACCGTGTCAAGCAATCCCAGGTTTTTGACCAGCAGATAAGTTGGAATAAGTCCCCCGCCAAAAAACATCGTGATAATGAACAAGGTCATAAAAAACCCTCTACCTTTCAGCCTGTCATCCGACAGGGCATAGCCTGCACAGATCGAGACCAGAACGGTAAGTGTGGCAAATGCCACGGAGTAAAAAACAGCGTTTCCAAACCCGCGGATCATAGCCGGATTTGTAAGGATCATTTTGTAGCCGTCTAATGACCAGTCCGAAACTTTGAATGATAATCCATGACTGAGCAATACCGATGGGTCCATGAAGGATGCAATCACCACATAAACGAGCGGAAGCACCACTACCAATACAGCGAGCGTCAAGAACGTGGCATTCAGCGCGAGAATAAAGCGGTCCAGCCGGGAATGTCTTATGAACATGAACAGATACTCCTTTCTTAGTAAAGGCCGTCGCCCTCATTCAGCTTCTTCACAATAAAGTTCACCGTAATGAGCAAAACAACGTTGATGAGAGAGTTGAACAAACCCACTGCGGCTGAGTATGCGTAATCGCCTGACTGCAAGCCTATTTTGTAAACATAAGTCGGAATGATCTCGGAGGACGGCAGGTTGGTTGCCGTTTGCATGAGATAAGCCTTTTCAAATCCGATCGACATGATGCCCCCCGCCGCAAGAATAAACACAATAGCCATTATCGGGCGAATGGTTGGAAGATCAATATGGCGTATTCTTTGCAGAAGATTGGCTCCATCCAGATTCGCAGCATTATGTAACTCAGGGTCAACGTTGGCAAGAGCCGCCACATAGATAATTGAAGCCCAGCCTGCACTTGTCCAGATATCCGAAAGAATGTAGATCCAGCGGAAATACTCAGGACGGGACATGAACATTACAGGTTCACCTGTAGCCCAGGTAAAGATCTGGTTGATTGGCCCTGTCGGAGACAAGAAGATAAACAGCATACCCACCACAACCACTACGGAAATGAAGTTAGGCGCGTACAGAAACAACTGTATATTCTTTTTGACAGCAGACCTCCTGATCTGATTCAGCATCAAGGCCAGCAGAATGGGAACGGGAAAGCTCAAAATCAGACCGAAAAAACTTAATTTAAGCGTATTCATAAAAATCTCTTCAAAATTGGGGGAAGAAAGAAACTTGTTGAAGTTGTAAAAACCTACCCATTCACTGCCCATGATTCCTTTGATCGGGCTGAAATCCTTAAAGGCGATGATCGCGCCATACATTGGACCATATTTAAAAATCAGGGTCAGGATTAGCGCCGGTGCGAGCATTAAATAAAGAAAGTAATGTTTCTTCATAAAATTTAATAAGGAGCTCGAAGATTTGGGCACCGTACTTCTAGCATCCGCTTTCATTGTGTTTTGCAATGCCTTTGCCTCCATTCTTTTACACATTTAATTTGTGATGCACATATGAGCCCAACGTTTCAGCTGAACTTAAGTCCTGCTGCATTTACAATTTATCAGAGAGTTCACCATGCGTCAATACAATATGTAAAATTATTTTTGTTCATTTGACAATAAAAGGACTCCAAAAAGGTCCATTTCGCATTAAAAAATTATATAAAGAGGAATTCAGGCAGTAAAAATGCAATTTTAATCACGATATACTCATAACGAGTTATTATTTTCACGTTATTTTTGAACATGGATTAGTTTACAAATGTAAAATTATTTGTTCATTTGTAAATTTGAATATTGCTATTTTTAGAAAACTATTATACATTTAAGGAAGTTAAGACGATGAAAAGAACACGACATAGAGGTGAATGTACAATACATGGCTAGAGATAGGGTAACCATACAAGACATCGCTGATGCTTTGGGAATCTCCAGAAACACGGCCTCCAAAGCCTTAAACGGAACGATAGGCATTCCCGATGAAACCAGAAATAAAGTCATTAAACAAGCGAGAGAAATGAAATACAAGCAGTTTTCCTTTATGGAGGACGAAAGCAAGTTGTCTAAGAGCTCCAGAAACATCGCTTTATTAACAGAGAACTTGCCAAACACTTCCCATTTTGGATCGACCCTGATCAGCGGTTTGGAAAAATGCATCAGCGACGAAGGGTATAATTTATCCATTCACATCATCCGGGATATCGATCAGCAATCGCTATCCCTTCCCAATAATTTTGATGTGTCCAATGTGGACGGGATCATCTGTATTGAGCTGTTCAATCTGGAATACAGCAAGCTGATTACAAGCCTTGAACTTCCAACCATCTTCATCGATTGTTCTGCTCATGTCTGCTACCCTGAATTTCAAGCGGATGTGCTGTTGATGGAGAACGAGCACAGTACTTATCTGCTTACGAGGAAGTTAATTGATGAAGGTTACAATACGTTCGGGTTTGTCGGGGACTTTAACCATTGCCGGAGCTTTAACGAAAGATGGGTGGGGTTCAATCGCGCTTTAACGGAGGCCGGCATCCGGTTGGATCTCTCACAGTGTGTTCTGGATGAGGATCGGTACTTTTTCTCCACCCCCAGTTGGGCGGATGAAAGGCTGCAGGGTATTACCCAGCTTCCATCAGCTTTTATATGTGCCAACGATTTCATCGCCGTCAGCTTTATGAAAGCACTTAAAAATCAAAACCATTCCATTCCCGGGGATATTGTTGTCTGCGGTTTTGATAACAGTCCAGAATCAAAGATCATCGAGCCTCATCTGACCACCGTCCATATTTACAGTAACGAAATGGGGGGCACCGCTGCCCAAATGCTGCTGTCACGGATCAGCCATCCCGAACAGCCTTATCAGGTCTCTCATATCTATACAACCCCCATATTTAGAGACTCTACACCAGATATGATATAGAATGGACCGAACCCTATTTCAGGTTGAATCCCATTCTTCGCTCCCTAAGCAGTAGATTACAATCAAAAAGCAGCGACTCCCATAACGGCAGAGTCGCTGCTTTTCCTGACTTTTTGGTGGCTTCTTAGATCAAAAGGTGCAGTTTAGTTACAGGCAGGCATACACGATATTTCTCAATCTTGGATGTACAAAAGGCTCCTGGTTGTTCAGCAGATGCTGCGCATACATGACCGTCAGCTGTGAAGCCGGATCAATAATGGCCAGGCATCCTGCCGCACCGCTCCAGCCGAATTCACCGAGGGGGCTGAGTGAACCGCTTTCTGCTTGCGAGATGTGGGTTCTCACACCCAGCCCATAGCCGTAACCCTTCAACTGCTCCCAGCAAAAGTCCCCGCACATATTGCCCACCAAATGATCGGTCCGCATCAGATCCACCGTCGCCGGCGACAGAATACGCACGCCGTCCGGGCTTGTGCCCTGATTCGTCAGCGCGTTCAAAAACAGAGCATAGTCGCTAACGGTAGACAGCAGTCCCGCCCCGCCGCTCTCATATTCGCTTCCGAGCCGGTACCCGTTCCCGTCCTTACGTATGGGCTTGCCAAGCGCATCACTATATTCGTACTGCGGGGCCAGACGGACCCGCTGCTCATCCGAGAGATCGAAGCCCGTGTCCGTCATGCCCAGCGGTCCGGTAATTTCATCCCGGATATATGTGCCGAACCGTCTGCCGTCCACAGCCTCGACGAGAGCGGCAAGGACATCATGACACAAACTGTAATTCCACCGGGTACCCGGCTCGAACTGCAGGGGCTCCTTGGCGATCGCCTCCGCGAAGGTGCGTGTCGGCATCTTCCCATCCGTGCTTCTCACTGCATCCCGGATAGACGGTGCTTCGAGATCATAGGAGAAGCCAGCCGACATCGTGAACAGATCGCGCACGGTGATAGGCTTCACCGCCTTCTCGAATGCAAGTTCACCGTCCGGCTGTCTCTTCTTCACGGTCATATCAGCGAATTCCGGCAGGTAGTCTGACAGCGGATCATTCAGATGAATTGCTCCCTTTTCAACGAGCTGAAGAGCTGCCGTACATGTCATAATCTTCGTTAGTGAGTAAAGGTTGATCAACTGCCGGTCAGTGACAGGCGTCTTCTCTTCCAGATTCGCGTAGCCCTGACGGTAACGGAAAACTGTTTCATTCCGGTGCATAACGAGCACCTCCGCCCAAGGAATACGCCAGGAAGTGATGCGGTCCATAAATGAAGCTAGAGGTTCAAAGTTCATCATTTTCCATCCTTTCAATTCAATCCGATTCATAATCGAGGACCACCATTTGATGGCACTCCAGCACGGGTACTGTGTAACGAACAGTCCGGCCCTCACAGCTAAAGGGGAGCGGTGTCATCTGAGGTGCCAGATACACCTTGGTGACGAGGCCCTCCGTCTGAACGGAAACCTCGACATTGTATACAGGGATAATGTCCTCAATCACTTCGATGCTCTCGCCTCTGCGGACTGGTGCCGCGTACAGCAGGTGATTGACCAGGCGGTTCTCGGCCCTCTGCTCCTGCAGCGTAACAATGCCCTGCGCCGGCAGATTCGTATGCAGCGTCTTGCCAGGAAGCAGCCGATTCAGCGCGTAAAGAACCGTTTCCTTCACAATGAGGCTCCCTTTAGCAGCGTAATCTTCAAATACGTTCCACGCGATATAGATTCCATTGCCGTTCTCCACCATTCCCGGTCCTCCGCTAACGTAGCTGCTAGGCGTATGCTGATGGGAGCAGAACGTAAAGCCATCGCGGTTAAAATAAGGATCTTCGCGGCGTCCAAGCTCAGTTCCGCCGTTAAGCCCGATCTTCTGTCCCTCCCCATAAAACACAAAGGAGGCCTCCTGCAGGCTTCCGGGCTTGAACAGAGGACGGAAATAATCGGGGCGGAATGGATTAACTCCCGAATACTGTACTCCGAGATCCATCATGAACCGCGTCCCTTCAGGATCCAGATTGGACCAGCCCGTCGCGAGAATTTTACCGCCGCTTTGCAGGAACTGCAATAATTTGCCGCACAGCCCGTCATCCACCGCCACATAATCGGGCATAATCAACACTTTATAAGCTGTAAAATCATGCTCTTTATCGATAACATCGAACAGGATTTTCCCCTCCAGCAGAATGCGAACGGCTCCGGCATCCGATGGTGGCCTGCGGCCCTCCGTCTTAGCCTTGGGATGCACACCGGTCGACTCAAGCGACAAAAGTGCCACATCCGCTACATTCTTCGCCAGAGTACACCAGGCTTCCTTGTCCGCAACCTCGCGGTAAGCTTCTCCGATCAGGGCATAGGTGGCTTCATCCATATGGCCGTCGGGATGCAGCTGATCGCCGATTGAACATCCCGCACCATTGGCGATGCTGAGCGCAGTTTCATAACGGAGCGCATTCGGGTGCTTATACCCGCCGAATTCCCCCCAGGACGTATGGAATTTCCCGGTCATCCCGAGAAAATCGAGACCCAGCGTCTGCGCATACCTGGCCGACAGCGGGAAATGATCATAGCCCCAGCCGCCTGTAGGCAATGATTCCAGCTCTAAATGGTCGTTCATGTATGCCAAATCGCGGCGGCCGCGCGCGATGTGTCCGCCGTTATGGAAGATCGGCAGCCCCGGCTTGATCGCCTCAACCGCTTCTTTCACTCTTGCCGTATAATTCGCGTAGGTTTTCTCCCAGAGTGTACGCATCGCCTTTTCATCCCGGGGATCACCGCCTTCCCGCCGCATGCTCTCTATACAGCTATGGCAGTAGCATTTGCGCACACCGACAATATCGAAAAACAGGCCGTCCAGATCATAGCGGGACACGACTTCACGGGTTTGTGCAATCAGGATATCCAGGTATGGCGTGTTCATGCAGAACTGGTGATAGCCCGGTTCCATGAAGCCTTTTACCCAGTTCGTTTGGTCATTCTCATCGCGGATCAGCCACTCCGGGTGCAGTCTGGCCAGTCTTTCATCCAGTCCGGCCGACAGATATACGGGCGTCTTCACATGGATCTCATGTGCAGCCTCGATCTGGGCTCCAAGTAAATCAAAGCTCAGCCCGGGATGAATCACCCCCGCCTCCGACGGATGATAACTCCAGCCGTGATGGCATTTAGAGAACACTGTAACCGAATCTACGCAGCCTAGCTTTAGCATCTCCTGAAACTGCTGTTGGTCAAAACGGGCTCCGATCGGCGTTATCGCTTCGGAGGTGTGATAATCGAGATGGACCTGGCGGAATCGCATATATACCCTTCCTTTCCGAATTCATATACGTTAAGTATATAAATATTCCTCTGGATCAGACAGGTTCTGTATCGACTTAAAGTAGCACATTTTCTACCTTATCGGTTTCTGGCGTGATACAATGAGGCAACGATATCAAAGGGAAAGGTGAAACCTGTGATGAACTGTCTGGAGCTTACCATCCCCCCGCTGCCGCAGCTGGTAACTATCGGCCATACCTTCTGGCCCCCGGGACAAAAGCATGAAACCCGTTCGTTCGATGTATACGACCTGTTGTTTGTCTTGAAAGGCACCTTGTATATGATGGAAGATGACGTCCCCTACGAAATCAAAGAAGGCTCCATGCTTGTGCTGGAACCCAACCGTATGCATACGGGGTATCGTCCTTGCGAAGAAATCACCGAAATTTACTGGATTCACTTTGTCCATCCGGCGCCTGTCCGGACGATCGAAAGCGGGAAAATCCCCTGGTCCTTTCCATACGTCAAAGGAACCAATCTGGATGTGGAGCCGAACCTGCAAGTGATGTATCTTCCGAAATTCGCCACCTTGCATGTCCCTGACATCCTCCCATTCCTGGAGCGGATGATGGAGCTCCATCACAGTTTATCGCCTGCGCACTCCTTGCCGCTGCAGATGCAGCTGGCCGGCTTGCTGGTACAATTGCAGGCTGCGGCACGGCTGCAGAATGCCTCCCGCGCAAGACAGCTCTGCGATCACACCATCGCCTATCTTCAGCAGCATCTAACCCGGCCTTTCGACGCGAAGCATATGGAACAGACGCTTCATTACCGGTTCGACTATCTCGCCCGGTGCCTCAAAACGTACACGGGCATGAGTCCGCTTCAATATCTGCATGATCTGCAAATCAAGACAGCCAAATCACTGCTGGAGAACATGGAGCTGTCCGTATCCGAAGTCGGCCAGCAGGTCGGTATTGATAATCCCAATTATTTTATACGCCTGTTCCGCAAACAAACGGGAATAACGCCTGGAAAGTACCGCAATATCAGAATTGGCAAAGCTTAATATAACAACAGGGCCGAAATCATTCATAGCCTGCTGTCTAAGGTTTATAAGACCTCAGGAACGCACATGCCCGTTATTTGGCCGTATGATGAAGCGCCGAGCGGTAGTCCAGAGGTGTCATACCTTTGTGTTTTTTGAACAGCTTGCAAAAATATGGGGGGCTTAGCCTTCCGATCTCATGGGCGATTTGCTGCACCGGTTTACCGGAATTCGCGAGCAGCACGCAGGCTTCACGGATTCTTCTGGCCGTCACGTAATCCGTTAGTGTTACTCCAGTGTATTGCTTGAACAAATGGGATACATAGTAGGAAGACAGATGCAGCTCCCCGGCCAGCAGTTCCAGGCTGAAGGGCTGTCTGAAATGACCTTCGATCCAATCCATAATCGATTCAATATGGGCGGTTTTTTTGACAGACCAGCCTTCCGGTGATAGCTCCTCATACGGAATAACCGCCAGCTGGAGATGGCGCAGCAAGGAAATCAGAAACAAAATACGGGCCTCTTCCTGATCCTCCCCTGCTTCCGTCACCGCCTGAACATGGCTCTCCATCACTCCCGTCAGCTGGCTTTCTGTGAATGTGAACTTGGGTGAAGTCAGAGCTCCTTTGGACAAAAAGCGGAGAAACGCCTGAAGCTTGGGATACGGCTCCAGAAACGGCTCCAGATACCTTGGATCGAAAGTCAGATTCGTCCGGACATACCGGGTATCCCTACGGCCGGGAACCTCCACCTTGTGCAGCTGGTAAGGCTGGAAGCAGAAGAGCGCTCCTCCTTCCAGTTCGTAGGATGCGCCCTCCACCTCCACAAGCCCATCCCCTTCATGGATAAATAACAATTCCAGACCTTGATGCGCATGAAATTTAAGAAAATGATCATCCAGCCACTCATCCCGGTAGGCCAGAAAAAAGCTGCTGTGACCCGGATCTACATGTTCAATATGTCCCGCCAATACGTCCACCCCCATATCTCCATAACCGCAATCTGGTTATATTTTAGCACAACAAGGAATTACTGTTCCGGATATATAATAGAGGCAGCCTTTCTATCAATGAATGGAGGATGCCGCCATGTGGGCACAAGCCATAGAGGACGCCTTAAGTGTGATTTCACAAAATATTGACCGTTTCGGAGAGAAGTTTCCCCTCACAAGCACCCAAGGAAACCGGATCTACCGGTTAACGCCTAATAATGATTGGACCGAAGGTTTTTGGTCCGGACTTCTCTGGCTGTCTTACGAGTATACTCAGGATAGCCGTTATCGGGATGCTGCTATGAGAGCGTTGGACAACTTCCGGGAGCGTCTAGAACAGCGGGTGAACCTGGATCATCATGACATCGGATTCCTATATTCCCTCTCCACCAAAGCCCATTGGATTCTGGAAAGGGACGAAAACTCCCGGTCTGCCACTTTGCAGGCTGCGGATGTTTTGCTGGAGAGATGGCGCGACACTCCAGGAATTCTGCAAGCTTGGGGTCCTAAGGACGATCCGGAGAACGGCGGGCGTATTATCATAGATTGTCTGATGAATTTGCCTTTACTGCATTGGGCTTACCAGCAGACCGGCAGCGAATGCTACCGCCAGGCCGCCGAGAAGCAGACGGCTATCAGCCGCCGTTTTCTGGTCCGCGGAGATGACTCCACGTACCACACTTTCTATTTCGATCCGGTGACCGGGGACTCGATCCGCGGCGGCACCCACCAGGGCAGCCGGGATGGCTCGACCTGGACCCGGGGGCAAGCCTGGGGCATTTACGGATTCGCCCTTGCCTACCGTTATCTGCGTGAGCCTCAACTACTGGAAACCTCTAAGCGGTTAGCCCGCTATTTTGTGGACCGGCTCCCTGAGGATGGGGTGGTATACTGGGATTTCGATGTACCGCAGGTGCCGGAGACTCAGCGGGACAGCTCCGCAGCAGCCATAGCTGCATCGGGAATGCTCGAGCTGGCCGCGCTGCTGCCGGAACAGGACGTTGACCGGGAATGGCTGTCAGCCGCAGCCAAGCGAATCGTTGCCTCCCTGGCCGTTAACTACTCCACGAAGGATGAGCCCGCGGCCCAAGGACTCCTGAACCGTGGCTCCTACGCCGTACGGCTCGATATTTCACCCGACGATTATGTCATCTGGGGGGATTATTTCTATCTGGAGGCCCTGATGCGGCTAGAGCGCGGAGTACCCGGCTATTGGTATGAGCGGCAATGACATATGCCCGAAAATGAAAGGATCGATGCCCCGATGAACAGCCATACGGCACAAAACCAGCTTCTGCACGTTGCAAATGAAGGGATGTCTGTCAGCTGTCACGCTGTTCCTTCATGGCATATCCCCGGCTTCTATTTCGATACGACCGGCCATCAGACAGCCAAACGGCTGATGGAGGCGGATGCCCAGTCCGCCTGCACGGCAGCGTTAGCCTACCGTTTCACGGGCGAATCCATTTATGCGGATAAGGCAGCCGAACTGATTGATGGCTGGGCAACCGTGAATAAGGAGCTGGCCGGGGACGACGGCCCCCTTGTCTCCGCCTACCTGGGAACCGGCTTGCTTCAAGCGGCTGAGCTCATCAAGCACTATCCGGGGTGGCCCAAGGAGAATAAAGATCAATTCATCTCCTGGATGAGCGAGGTTTTCTTACCGGCATGGGTGACAATCCCGCTTAGAAACAACTGGTGGAGCTGGAGTCTTTATGCCCGGTTGTCCCTCTTCCGCTTCATGGATGACCAAGCCCGTTTTGCGGAAGCAGCGGCCCATCTCAAAGAACATATCGATAACTCTCTTGCACCTTCGGGATTGATTCCGGAAGAAACCATGCGGGGATCGAATTCAATCTGGTACCATTATTTCTCTCTCGCTCCCATCACCGCAGCCATGAAGCTGATCCATGACACAACCGGCGAAAATTTGTTCCACTGGACCTCTCCTGGCGGAGCAAACATCAAGACAGCGCTCGATACGTTATTCTATTATGCCGATGGGCACATCGAGGAGTGGCCGTACGATAAAGATCAGAAATTTCCGAAGCCGCTGGCTTCCGATTCGTGGCCGCTGGACCTATTTGAAGCCATGTCCAAGGTTTACAAGGAACCCGAATATGAACGTTTCGTCGCCCCTTATCGTCCGATAACCGGCAATAAAAATCTGAACAGCGGGTATTATCAGTCCTATGCCTGGATTTTCCCCGAGCTGCAATTCATGGATGAATAGGCAGGTGCTCCTGAGGAGCGAAGTGGAATTAGTGAACTTAATTGTGCCGGGAAGCGTTCTCACAGAGCTGTTAGGTGGAATCAGTAGACTTAAACTAGGCATATTCAGCTATAAATAGACGAATGTGCCGAATGAAGTCTACTTTTTCCAACAAGCGCTTGCGAGGAGTGGGAACGGTAGATTTAAGTTCACTTTTTCCACTTGAGCCTGCCGCCAACTAGGGTTCTCCGAGGAAAAAGAGACAGAGGAAGCAAAGGTTTATCGGCAAGCAGAGGCAGTACCTTTCCCCCACGTCTCAACCAAAACGGCTGTACTGTCCAGTGAAGGACGGCACAGCCGTTTTGCTTATTCCATTTCATCCGCAGATCCAGTCATGAGTTAGCCCTGCGTCCCCGCCCTTGCCAGAATATCAACTGCATCCCGCTGCAGGTAGGCCGCAGCTTCAGCCCGGATATGCTTGCCGCTTTGGGCCTGCACCTGTTGAAGGAATGCTTCCACTTGGCCGTGATCAAGTTTGGTGCTCAGACTGTTTGCAATGCCATGATTGTCTATCCATGACATCTCTCTGAACAGGCTGACCAGCGCTTTCAGCGAGTTAACGTCGGCATAGGTCGTGAACGTTACTGTGCGCTCCTGGGTATTCCCCGCCTTATCGCTGGCGGATACAATGAAGGTGTGGGTGCCAAGACCCAGCGTGTACAGCGGAACCGAAGCCCCCTGAACTACGGTCTGGTCATCCAGCAGCGCAGCGGTCTTGCTGTCATCCACTCCGGACATAACATCGGCAGCGGTCCACGACAGGGTGAGGGTTTCCGTACCTGCGTAAGCTCTCACAGCTGGCTCTGCGACGGATACCTCAGGGGCGCTGCTGTCCAGCTTGAAGCTCAAGGTTTTCGCTTCCTCGCTGTTTCCGGCCTTGTCCGCTGACCGGTAGGCCACCGAATAATGGCCATCCTGGCTAAAAATCAGCGGTCCCTGGTAGGGCAGCCAGGTCCCTCCGCCATTCACGCTGTATACGGTATCTGTTACGCCGGAGCCTATATCCGCAGCATTCAACTGAACCGTTACGGGGCTTACATACCAGCCGTCCGGGCCATCTGGCAGCGACGGGGTAGTGACGGCCGTGGTTACCGGGGCAGTCCGGTCAATCATTGTAAACTTGACGTCATCAAACCACAATTCGCTGAAGCCGCCTACATAAAAGCCTACCGTTCCCGTCAGATTATGTTTGGGATCGGAGCCATCCAGCCTCAGCTCACCGTTCACATACACGCGGATGCTGGCGCCGTCAACCAGAATACGAAGGCTGTATTCCGTATTTGGCTGCAAGTCCATGGTTGGAACATTCTTCGTTTGAAGCACCGTCCATGTCGGGCTGTAGAGAATCCACTGGGAGGTCCCGTCCGCCAATTTCTTGTAGGCAATCTTCCCGGAATTGCCTGCAGCAGAACGGTCATACACGTACAATGTGCCCGTATCCGGAATTTCCGCAGGTGTTTTCAGCGTGAAGGTCAGGTCATAATCCGTGAAAAGCTTCGGATGAAGTGCGGAAGCCCCCTTCAATATTTTGTACATTTTGTTTCCGTTCACCGTCACGATACTGCGATTGGGGTCCACCGGCCAACCATTCGCTCCTGAATCGTAATCCGTGAAGTGAAGGGTATCCGAAACCACAATCCGGACAGAGGCTGACGCTGCCGGGTTGGCAACCGAGGAAACAGTGACCACAGTCTCCCCTAAGCCCTGGGCAGTGACCATCCCGTTCTCACCGACAGAGGCCACCTCCGGATGGCTGGACTGCCAGACAACGGAACGATTCTCAGCGTCCGACGGATCGAACTGGACCTGTAGCTGCAGTTGTTCATCCATCACCATGTTAATGCTGCTCTTATCGACCAGCAGTCCGGCCACACCCTTTGTCGGTACCCTAAATTTGATATCGTCGAACAAAAGGTAGTCGAAGCCGCCGGCATAGAATCCGACTTTACCGGAAGGATTAAAGGTCGGGTCGTTGGCCTTCAGCTTGAGCTTGCCATCAGCATAGACACTGATCTCCTGTCCCTTGACGATAATCTTCATATTGTAGATTGTATCCGGCTTCAGATCCTGAGCGGCCAGCACATTCTGCTTCACCGTACCCCAGGCCGCATTATACAGAATCCAGGCAGAGGTTCCGTCGGCATACTTCTTGTACCCAATTCTGCCTCCGCTGCCGCTCGGATTCAGTCTGTCGAACACGTAGAACGTGGCCGACTCCGGAATCGCCGGAGGCGTCTTCAGCTTGAAGGTCAGTTCATAATTGCTGAAGTCGTTCTCATTCAGCGTCGTCGCACCTTTTAGCAGCTTATACATATGGTTGCCGCCATCGACTTCTACGATGTTCCGGTTCGAATCGCTCGGCCAGCTATTACGGCCGTTTTCGAAATTCGTATCATCCATAATCCCGTCACCGACTTCAACAGTCACCTGGACCTCGTCTTTGAGCAGCGGGTTGTCTTCAGAGACGGCTGTTACAACCGCACTTCCCAGATTTACACCCTTCAGCTTACCCGTCGCATCCACCTTTACCACGGAAGGATCGCTGGAGCTATACTGTAGTTTATTGTTGGTGGCATTCCAGGGAAGAACCGCCGAATTCAGGGTGTACGATTTCCCGATGCCCATGGTGAGGGTATCATCATACAATACAACACCTCGTACAGGGACCCTGTCGGGAGTCAGGTATGGGCCTATCTTGCCTACGGTGCCCATTTCGCTGAAAGGCACCGTTTGGAAGCCCGGAATCTGCTGGAACACCTCAGCGTTCGCCTTCAGATTCAGATCGCCTCCCGCCAGATTCACGAAGCCCGGATCATGGTCGGTTACCCAGTTGTTCGCATATTGGACCAGATTGAGTTTATCGTACGCTCCGTTCGCATTCGTGCCGCTTCTTGGTTTGGTTGGATTGTAGATGACATTATTCTGGAATGTGTTCGTGTCAGGATAATAGCGGTTCTCTGTGAAGAAATCCGCCAGCTCCGGATACTTGACCAGATGCGGCATGCCGGTAAAATTGTTGTATTTTTCGAACAAAGCATGCCATGGCTGCATATAGTTTTTGGAGATTTGCTGCTCGGGTCCGTCACCCAAATACATATCGGAGTAGTCATACGGAACCTTGGCATCGATAAAAAGGTTGTTCCGGGTGCGGATATGGGCACCGCCGTTATTCAAAATGGCAGAGTTGCCCATCCGGTAGAAAATATTTTTTTCGATCGTAATCCCCATAGTGAAGTTATCAGGGTACACGCCCTGAACCCCGGCCTTGCCTTCCCCTATATTGTGAAAGTAATTCCCACGGATGACTGATCCCCGTTCCTGCGGCGCAGCCCCCAGATTCATGTAGATGGCACCGAGATCCGCGAATGTTTTACAGACATCATAGATGTTGTTGTAATCCACGACATGGTCGTTGCCAAAGATCAGGATACCGGGATGAGGGGCATCGTGAATTTCATTATGGGAGATACGGTTGCCTGCTCCGGTCAGAATCACAGCCGGGTTATACGCTTTATGGTAATAGGCAAAATCATGGATGTGGCTGTTCTCGACCACATTATTGCCTGGCGCAAGCGTCAGGCGGTCTCCGCCGTTCAGAATCACTCCTGTTCCCCCGACATGATGAATATGCGTGCTAACGACAGCATGGTTAACCCCTGTACCCTTCGCAAAGTCATTGTACAGCCAGCGGCTCTGGGTATTGATCCGTACACCGCCTTCGGTGAAATTGCGGATTTCGCAATGCACGAGCCGGACACTATTACCGCCCATGATAACCGCTCCTGAATCCCGGCCATTCTCCAGAACCAGGTCCTCAAAGGTGACATGAGATGTATTGACGGTACTGATCATAGGGGTCTTAAGCATGGATACGGTAATTTCGGGATTGTTCCCCCCGAAGGCGGCTGTAGGCATGAAGTACAGAATACCTTGGGTCCGGTCAATATAATACTCCCCGGGCATATCGATCTCTTCCAGCAGATTCTGGGCGAAATGGAAGTCAGGATACCAGGTCTTCATAAGACCGCTCATTTCCCCGTAAGCTAATGTGATGGTCTTGTTCACCTTATCAATAGAGGCGATTTTGTTGTACGACCATTCCCAGCTATAGCCGAAGATCCCGTCGAGCCAAATATCATCCGCCTGGGTCCAAAGCTCAGGCCGCTCATAGGTGTAGGTGAAGGTGCCTCCCCGCGTCTGCAGGTCGGCGTCCTTGCGGGTGGGTCCCGGGTCAAGGATATCACCCATCTGAACTGTACCTTTGTTAGGCCATCTGGCCAGGGTCATCCCTTCACCTTCGATGTACAGCTCCATCGGCGGAGTCTTGCTTACATCGTTTGCTTTGTAGTAGCCATGACGGCTCATGACTCCATAATCAGAGATGCCATGGCCCATCAGATCTACCTTAAGAACCTTTGATCTTGCATCTGTGCTGATGATCCGGTTCAGAACCTTCGGGTCCGTCACCGGGGTGAACCACCCCTTCTTCAGCTCTTGGCCACCGCTTAACCGGACCGATTCGCCCGGATAAGCCTTGTAGGTAACCGGTTTGTCTGCCGTTCCTGAATCCTGCTCTTCCAGCAGGAAGCTTCCGGTCCGGTTGTATATCCCGCCCCTCAGATATACGGTAACACCGCCTTCCGGCAATCCTCCGCCCTGCTTAAGCTGGCGTATGGTATCTCTGGCCTTTTCCAGGGTAAGGAAGGGACTTCCCTCTGATCCCGGATTGGAATCGCTTCCATTTTCAGATACATAATAGACTGCTTCAGAACTGTGTGACTCCTCTGCCTGAATCGCCGCGGCCGGGAAACATCCTACTATTAATGCAATGATCGATAAGACAATAAACGTTCTTCTTCCCATGTTATATGAAGCCTCCTTATCGATTGGAGTATCTGAAAGGGAACCGTGGAGTCCCCCGAAGCGAAGCTTACCCTTTCACTGAACCAATCATCGTTCCTTTCTCAAAGTATTTAAGCAAAAACGGGTACAGCACAAGCACGGGCAAGGAGCATACGATCACTGACGCCATCTTCAGACTCTCCGGTGCAGGAGGGATCAAATTGGTTGCCGTAGTGAACGGGTCCAGCTTATTCTCGATAAGAATCTGCCGGACGACTTGCTGGAGTACGAACTTCGACTGGTCGGTGACATACAACAGATTATCCATAAAGGCATTGATATGGTGTACCAGCGACCAGAGTCCGATCGTCACCAGGGACGGAATAGAGAGAGGCAGTACGATGCGGAACAGAATCCGCATGTCCCTGGCCCCATCGATGCGGGCCGCTTCGATCAGCGCATCCGGAATGGACCGGAAGAATGAGAGCATCACCAGAACCTGGAAGGCATTAGCTGCTGTTGGCAGCACATAGACCCAGCGCGAGTCCAGCAGATGCAGCTCTTTGATCAGCAGATAATTCGGTACGATGCCCCCGTCGAAGATCATGGTGAACAGTATAAGCATGATCAGAACGCGCTTCATAGGAAAATCCGGACGTGACAGAGGATAGGCGGCACAGACGGTAACGAGCAGCGTCAAAAGCGTTCCCACCACCATGCGGAACACTGTATTTGCATAACCCGACCAGATGAATGGATATTCCAGCAGCTCCCGGTATGCCCTCCATTCGAAGTCCCGCGGGAAAAAGTGAAATCCGCTCCGGAGCGCCTCTCCGCGTCCGCTGAAAGAAACCGCCGTAACATGGATGAACGGATACACGACGATCAGCGCGAGCAAAGATAGCACAAAATAGATGATAGCGGGTGTAATAAGATCCTGCCATTTTCTCGTCTTCATGACTGACTTCCTCCTACTCCTACCATAATCCATTTTCCCCCTTGCTCAGCTTCCTCACGGTCAGATTGGCACCCAGAATGAGCACAAGTCCCACGAGTGACTTGAACAAGCCGATAGCTGCTGTGTAGCTATACTGGAACTGCTGCAGACCGACACGGTAGACATAAGTATCGATGACGTCGCCTGTTTCAAAGGTGACCGGATTAAGCAGATTGATGATTTGTTCAAAATTTGCGCTTAAGAACCCGCCGAGACTGAGAATGAACATAATCGATATGGTCGGCATGATCGAGGGAACATTGATCCGGATGATCCGCTGCCAGCGGTTCGCTCCGTCTATGATGGCCGATTCCTGAATCTCCGGGTTAATCCCCGACAAAGCGGCGAAATAGATGATGGAACCCCAGCCCAAATCCTTCAGAATGGAGGAACCTACGACTATGGACCGGAAATATTCCTTTTTGCCCATGAAGAAGATAGGCTCCTTTCCGAACCAGCCCATGATGTCAGCCATAATCCCTGTAGTCGGCGACAGAAAATAGATGATAAGACCCGACATGATTACCCAGGATACGAAATGGGGCAAGTACATCGTCGTCTGAATGAATCTCTGGAAGTACCGGGAGCGGACCTCGTTCAGCAGAATCGCCAGAATAATCGGAGCCGGAAATGCAAAGAGCAGCTGATAAAAGTTTAAAAGCAGGGTGTTTTTAAGAAGACGGTAAAAGTCGCTACTCTGAAACAAATCCTGAAAATGCTGAAATCCCACCCACGGACTTCCCCAAATTCCATCCACAACCTTGAAATCCTTAAATGCAATGACCACGCCATACAGCGGACCATATTTAAAAACAATGAAAAACGCAAAGGCAAACAGAAACAGCGCCAATAATTCTCCATGCTTTCGTATGGTTTTCATCTTACACTCCCCTGAAACCCTTATTTATTTTTTGAATTGAGCCTGATACATCTCGTTGGCTTCCTTGGTCAATTCATCGCCGCCTCTGGATTTCCATTCTGCAACGAACTTATCGAAATCTTCGAGTGGAATTTCTCCGCTGATGATTTGAGCGAAATATTTCTGCATCAGTGAAGTCAGGTCGTTTTTGTATTTCCCGTCGGAGGGCAGTGCCGAGAACAACAGCGCATCCGTCTGCCTTGGAGCGGATGAATAGGTTTTGATTGCTTCATTCAGAGCCGGATTGGAATATTTCTCGCGGTATGCCTGGGTCGTGATATTGCCAAGCGAGAAGAGCCGGATGCCAGCCTGATCGCGTTCTTCCGCTTTCTCAAATCCAGCCAGGAACTTGGTGGCTCCTGCGGTTGCCCCGCTCTCCGTAAAGTCCCAATGAGTCCCCTTCACTCCGAGATTGGTCATATTGATGGTTTCCTCATCGCTGCTCTCTGCCTTCAGGATCTCGAACAGCTTGTCGAGCTTCTCCGGCTGGTCCTTCACTTTGTTGCTGATGACGACAAAGTTGCTCTTTACTCCCCAATCCCACGAGCCGTCACCGCCTGGACCCTTCGGATTCTTGGCAAACACCAGCTCCGAATTGGGATTCAAGGACTTCATTTCCGTCACAGTTGCCGCATCCGGGAGTGCGCCCTTGGCAATCTGTTCCTCGATGACCCCGATCCGGTTATTATAGAGTTTTTTACGATAGGAATCCTGGGTATCGGTGATGAATTCAGGGTCGATCACTCCGTCTGCGTACCACTGCCGCAGCTTCGCCAGTGCTTCCTTCGTCTCCGGCATGACAGAGCCGTTCATAATCTCCCCGTTCTTCTCATGCCACATGGTCGGTTCCACGCCGTACGCACCAAAGATCGAATAGAAGCCGGATGACCAGGTGGAGGTCGCTGTACCCGTCAGGCCGAAGGTATCTTTTTTGCCATTTCCGTCCGGATCCTTCTGTGCGAAGGCATAGACGGCCTTCTCGAATTCATCCAGCGTCTCCGGAGCCTTGGTTATGCCTACTTTATCAAGCCAATCCTTGCGCCAGAGCATCCCCAGATCATAAGGCTTCAGGTCGATAAACATAGGAATGGCCCAGAGCTTATCATCAATAGTAACGGTTTGGAACAATGCTTTATTTTTCTCAATATCCTTGGAATACTCGGGCATCTTTTCCTTCAGCATGTTCGGATCCAGGCTCATCAGGACACCCTGGTTCTGGTACGCCGCTACATTCGCGGGATCACCCAGCATGAAGATGTCCGGAACTTCACCGGAAGCAATGCTGGCATCGGTCACTTTCACCGGCTTAATCTTTACATTGAACTTCTCTTCCAGCCACTTCTGGACCTGGGAGTTTTCCACCACTCCAGGAGCCTGGAAATGGATGCCCCATGTAATTTCCACCGGGCTTGGTGCTGCTGATTCCTTTGTATTTGCGCTTGCACTGGCATCAGGTGCTGCCGCATTATTCCCGCCGTTACCGCTGTTGCCGCAGCCAGCCAGCAGACCAGCTGCCAGCATGGCCGGCAGAACCGCATTGCCTAATTTCTTAAGCTTCATCTGCACATGTACTCCCCCTATATGAAAGAAATATGTTGACCGCTTTCTGCTTCGGCTCCCGACGTTGCCCACAGCCATAAATGATAGCGGTTACAACTTTTACGATAGCCTCCTCTGCTGCGGGATACAATCCTCTCTTTCGATTCTTTTTATGTTTTGGCCACTTCTGTGGTTTGGAACGCGTTATGTTTTTCTGTTTTTTTAATGTTTTTCGGGCTTCCGCTTACCAAAATACTCATTTGTGATATAATTCCTCTATTAATGAATGTGTATCACGCACAATTATGTAAGCGTAACCATTCTGAAAAGTGGAGTGAGACCTTTGCAGGGATACCGTTCGATCAAACATAATACGATGTTCGTCAAGCTGCTGCTTTCCTTGACCGCCATTGCCGTGATCACCGTCATTCTCATCTCCACGGTCACTTACTCGATTTCGGCGGACAACAGTATCCAGAACGCCATCGCATACAACGAATCAATCCTGACGCAGCAGCAGGAGCTGATTCACAAGGAACTGACCGCCATCAAATATGCTGCCACCGGCATGATCACGACCCAATCGTACCTGTACCATACGAAGGGCAGCAAGTTAAGTGTCAGCTCCCTGATTGATTTATCAAGCTTTGTGGAGCAGCAGAAAAAGATCAGTCCCTACATCGATTCCATCTATTTATATTACGACCCTCTGGAGCTTATCCTGACATCGCGTCCCGAGATCAAGACCTCTCCCATCTCGACCTTTGCGGACAGCTCCTGGCTGAACGTATGGAAGCAGCAATCCGACAGCCGCACGATTTGGATTACCGGAAGACAAGACGCCTTTGCACCGGACCACCCTGCAACCAGCCTGCTTCAAAAGATGCCATTAATCGGTCATGTGAACGGCGCCATCGTCATGAATCTGAAGCTCCAGCTGCTTTTTGACGACTATTTAAGTCATTACCATAATAAAAAAGGCACCACCCTTGTATTGGGGCCGGATTCAGAGTTGCTCTATTCCGATTCGGAGGCCGGAGATTCCCTGCTGAAACAGTTAGACTTCTCTAAGCTGACCGGCGGAAACGGCTTCTATATGGATGACTCCGACCGGATCGTCTCCTATACTGTCTCAGAGCTGACAGGATGGAGATTTGTTGATATTACTGAGCGCTCGGTGCTCCTGCAAGGAATGGACCGGATCAAGTTCATTGTCATTATTGTAGCGGCGGTATACCTGTCTGCGGCAATCGCCACCTCCTTTTATTTGTCCAGAAGATTGTACCGGCCTCTCCAGAGTGTGATCACCTATATCGGCGGTTCATCAGCCGGTCAGCGGGACGGAACAGGCAGCCCTCTGCCTGAAGGTGATGAAGCCGGCTTCATTCGTCATATCTTTGATCAGCTGGGCCGAAACTGGGAGACACTGATGACAGAGAAGCGGAAGGTAGATTCCCTTCTCCTTGATAACCGTACAGCCATTAAGGAGAAGTATCTGAACGACCTCATCCAGGGCGGCAGTACGGATCAGGCGGCGGAGCTGCTGGGGCTCCGTCTGGATTTTAACCGGTTTGCCGTGCTGACTCTGGAACTGGATGAGCCTTATCCAGTGAAAGGGCCGGACAGCAGCCTTCAATTCCACCTGTTGCGTTACGGCCTTATGGAGGAGCTGGGAGCCGATATCGACGGCGAGATTTTCGCCAAGGATGACAAGAGAACGGTGATTCTCTTTTCGGTTCCTCCGGAGGAGGACGATTTCCCGCTGGAGCAAGCCAAGAAGCTGAAGCAGCTTTTGCTGACCCGCTACAGTATGAATGCGACCATTGCGGTCAGCCGGATCTACAGCGGTGCAGAAGGGGTTCGTTCGGCTTATGAGGATACCCTGGAAGCTCTGAGTCTGAAGATGTATATCGGCAAAGGCGAGATCCTGCCTTACGACATCCTCGGCGAATGGAAGTCAGAGGAGGAGGCTTACTATTATCCGTATGAACTGGAAACCAAGCTGCTGCAGTCACTGCTGCAGACGGACAAGGAGGAATGCTTCAGTGTCGTCCGGCAGATCACCCGGACCGCGTTGGTTAAGAAGCTTAGCAAAGCGAATATCCAGCAGCAGTTCTTCCAGCTGAGCGGGGAGATCATGAAGACTCTTGTCCAGTCACGGGGCGATATACACGCCGTGTTCGGGGACAGACCCTCTTACGGGGATGTGCTGGCGGGTGCGGAGACACTGCCGGATATGGAGGAGTGCCTGCTGGATATGTGCGATAAGATCATCGCCTACCACAAGGAGAAGCGTTCCAGGATAACGGATGTGACCCTGCAGCTGGCAACGGATTATATGGATGAGAACTTCAATAAAAATATTTCCGTGGACACGGTTGCTGAGTATGTGCAGCGCAGCTCCTCTTACTTAAGCCGCATCTTCAAGGAGTCAACGGGGATGACCGTCAACGATTATTTGATCCAACTGCGAATCAAACGTGCCATGGAGCTATTGAAACAGCTAGACCTTTCCATTGAGGTGATCTGCAAGGAGATCGGATATGCAAATGTAAGCTACTTCAATAAGATCTTTAAAGCCCGGACAGGGCTGACTCCCGGACAATACCGGCAGCAGGAGGCGGCAGACAGGCTGCTTGCCCAGGGAAAGGAGCAGGCGGAATAATAGCGGGTCCAAGCACGCAGGAGGGGTGTTCCAAATCAAAAAAGAGCCGCCCTTCCGTCAATAATGACAGGAGGACAGCTCCCAGTTGAAATCAGTATTACCCTTTCAGATGGAGCACCAGTACATTTACCGAGTTGGCCGGCAAATTCAGGACGATGCCATTGTTGTCTAAGGAGACCTTGCGCTCGCCAGGTATCACCCGTTCATCGTCTCTTTTGTTGACATTAGGCAGATGCACAAGCGAAGCATCCCCTGTTAGGCTAACCAGCTTCGCAGCCGTCTCCACATGCACATCATGCAAGTTAAGCTGCGTTGTCTTGTCCACATTGTCGGCGTTAACAAGCTTCACATAGATATGCTCTGCGTCTTTCGTCACCGAGCTGAATATCTCTCTATTATAGGCTTCCAGCTTATAATCCAATATTTTGCTGGTCACCTTGCCATCCGAGTAGGAGCAAATCAGCCGGTCACCGGTGCCGCCGCCATAATTCAGCGTAATGGTATACTCGGTGTTGTCTGCAAGCTTTTCATATTGAGCCGCTCTTAAATTGCCTGCCGCCGTGCTGGAAGAATAATCACCCAAGGTGTAGCCTTCTATCCCTTGCTTGTACACCTTGACGCCGGTGGCGTCGCCCCCATAACCGATTGCATATTCAATGACATCTTTGTTTCCCGAAGCGATATCCGTCAGGCCGGCCCCCACATAGAAGCCATCTTCGCCCGCAAGCCTTGAAGCAACAACCTCCACTTTGTAGTCGGTCCATTCATCATTCAGGATGTATAATCCGTTCAGCCCGCCCGTTTGAGCTTTTAATACAAGTCCCTCGCCCGCCCGGATAACAGAGCCCGCAGAACCGGGAATGACCTGCCATGCCGGGTCCAGCTGCTGCGTAAAATCCTGGTTCAATAGCACGCTGCCGTCCTTATTGGAGGTTACAGTCACACGTTTTACGACGATTTCGGCGTTGCCTGCCGCAATTTCGATTCCGCCGCGGGGAACAAGCTCTGTAGGCTTCCCGTTTTTGTATGTGGAAAAGGAGGTTTTCAGCACCTTGTCGCCCAAATATTTGGCAAATAGCTGCTGTACATAGTAGTTCGGAGTAAACCATACGGTCTCATCGTCGAACCAGATACAGTCTGGAGTCCATCTGTACGTTCCATCGGTCAGCACCTTATTGAACAGCGGCGCATAGGCAGAGAGCAATACAACGTCGGCGTTGTTCTCAAATCCGGTCATGAGCGCCGCCTCTGCTACAGCACCGGCCAATGTATTTTTATCAGTAGATGCATATTCCCCTACAAATACCTTTGAAGTTTCTTTCCAGTCCGTGCTTCCGTCCGCATGGCTGGCTCTGTAGTAGTAATTGTAACGGTCCACATTGTTCAGTAAATACTCGTTGGAACGGTAGTAGTGCTCATCTGCGATGGTATCCATATAGTTCTGTTGTTGTTCATACCAGGTGACGGTTTCTTCAATCACTTCATAACCATCGGCAAAAGCTACCTTGGCCGATCCTTCCAGATTACCGCTCAAAAATTTCCAGCCCTGCTGATAGGCATCATCATCCGCCTGAGCGCCGACTGTCGAGATCATGTGCAGCTTATGGCCCGGATAGTTCTGCTCCATATATTCATCGATAGAGGTTTTGAACACTTCAAAGTTGGCAAAAAACTCTGTACCCCAGTTTTCGTTGCCCACGCCCAGATAGCGTAGATCAAACGGCGCCTCATGGCCCATTTTTTGGCGCATGGCGGCCCATTCGTTGCCCGCAAAATCCATACTGATAGCAAAATCGATCAAATCCGTAAAGTTCTTGATGAAATACTCCCGAAGTTTGCCACCGGCCGGATGGGCATAATCCGAGCGGGCCTGACACAGCACACCGCAAGCCATGACCGGGAGCGGAGTTGCGTTCAGATCCTCAGCCAATTGAAAGTATTCCATATAGCCAAGCCCCATAGTCATCATGTAGCCCCAGACGTTATAGTTCTCCTTGCGAAGCTCGATGTCCCCCACAGAATCCTTCCAGTCATATACGTTCTCCCAAATGAAGGAGCCTTCCGAGATACAACCGCCCGGAAAGCGCAGGAATTTCGGATGCATCTCAACCAGCGCGTGGACCAGATCTTTTCTTAACCGGTAATTTGGGTTGCCCAGATAATTCGTATGTGCCGAAGCAGACTTCGCCTCTTCCCCCGCGCCCCATACATCCTGCGGCATCAAAGAGACCATATCAATGGAGATTTCACCGGCAAAAGTAAGGGCCAGCTGACCCAGAACTGTAGCCGATCCCGTCAGCACCAGCTTGGTCTTCACTCCATATTTCTTCCATATGCCGCCGCCTACCACTTGCAAGGTTACAGTGTCACTGACAGCCGCCCCGTCCGGTGCCTGCAATTGTACCGTTATTGCACCTGCAGTTTCAGCCTTGGCCCATAGGGTGAATTCATATTTGGCATCCGTCCGGATAGCCATCGCACAGTGCTGATTGGAATCGGCAAAACCTCTGTTCCGAATGGTCGCCCCGTCAGCCACCTTCACATAATAGGAATTGACATCCTTGTCCGTAACCTTCAGGAATTCATTGAGACCGCCGCTGCTCTGAGGAATCATCTGCTCTACGTCTCCGGACCAGGCGAATAAAGGCTCCCGGTTCCGGCCGGTAGAGCAGCCGCACTCGCCCGAAGCATGGGAATAGGTATCAAAAGCAAAAGACTCGAAGGACCGGTTCTGCACCAGCTCCGCGTAAATCCCGCCATCAGCTGCATTGTTGATGTCCTCATAGAACAAGCCGTACAGCACTTCGCTGACATCCAATATTTCCTGGTTGCCGTGCACATTCAAGGTGTAAGGCGGCAGATTCGGCGGAATAACGGATACCTCAAATGTCTTCCGGACAGAGCTTGAGCCTTTGCTTAATGTGGCGGTAAGCGTTACTCCATAGGCAGAGTTAATATTCTGTATACGGCCCTGGTTAGAGAGCACCTCCGGGTGGCTGGATTCCCACGCCGCTTCTACCGTTCCGCCCAGCAAGTGCGAAGGTAGGGCAAGGTCGTGGGCCACAATGGTTGTCGGCAAGAACAGGTACTTTCCGGCGGCTAGCTTCACAATCTCTTCATCCGTTAATGAATCGCACATCACTTCGATCACTTTGTCTGCGGACAAACCGGCCTTATAGATTCTGAAATCCGTCAGGGAACCGGCAAAATCGTCATCTGCAGCATACTGGGAACGGCCGATAAAATTGCTGCTGTAATTGGACAAATCGGTTAACGTCCCGAACCAGCGGCGAAGCTGAGCATAATTGCCGCTGGTGGTCTGGCTAATCGAGCCGTCGGCGACCGTTTCACCGTTCACATATACAATGGGTCCTGCACTGCTTAACTTGCCGTCCTCCGTACCGGTTATGGACAGTGCGATATGGATCCACTCACCTCCGGCAAACCCCCGGCCCGGATCAGCGACCAGGTCCATGCCCGCAGACAACGTTCCGCGCAATTGGCGGGTCAGGAATACAGACGGTCCCGTCTCCCCGTTACCAAAGTCAAAAATCCGTTCCCACACGCTCGTGCCCTTGCCGAAGTTCACCCAGGCCGCAACCGTTATACCGGTGTTGTCGTTCACTCCTTCAAGCAGATCGGATGGCAACTGGATAAAAGATGAACCATTCCGTCCTCCTGCAAAGGTCACAGCGCTTCTTCCGCCAACTGTAGACACCACTGGCGGTAGCGTGCCGCTAACCATCCCGTGATTATCGTGACCCGAGCTGTCATTGCTGACGTTATCTGCATCCTCAAATCTGTAATGGGCAATTAAGTGCTCATGAAAAGCAGTCATATTATGCATTCTCCTATTCCTTTAATTAATAAAAACATAAATAATTTAATATAAACATAAACTATACTAATCCTACCTTGTCTGCCCTCTATTTATCAAGTCTTTCTTGCAAATAGAAAATGTTGCAACCGTAACAACGCCAATAAGGCCGCCGAGATGTTCTCGACAGCCTTACCGGCCCTGCGGGCATATTGATGCGGTTTGCTCATTCTGCCTTGAAGCCGATAGGCGTTATCTCCTGTTATCCTTCACAGGCACCTCAAAATCAGGTGTGCCGTCTTCATTCCACCGGAATTGCTGTACCCGTGTATGGCGGTTCGGATCATATAACGGATCGCCCGTGATTTCCTTGTAATTCCGCGCGTGGTAGACGATAACATCCCGGCCTTCCTCATCTACCGTAAAACTGTTGTGCCCCGGTCCATATTGTCCGTTCTCCTCCGTAGTATGGAATACCGGTTCAGGATGCTTCGTCCATGAAGCAGCATCCAGCAGATCCCCGTCCTCGTCTGCCTCCAGCAGCCCCATACAATAATTGTGATCGGTGGCACTGGCCGAGAAGCTGATGAAAATCCGGCCGTTCCGCTTGAGAACGGCTGCTCCTTCATTGACTTTGAAGCCGATAATCTCCCACGGATGCTCAGGAGTTGATATCATGGTCTGCTTGCCGCGCAGTGTCCAGGGATTGCTCATTTCAGAGATATACAGGTTGGAGTTGCCTTTAATTCCGGGATCCTTCTGCGCCCACACATAATACAATGCACCCTTGTGCTGGAACGTTGTGGCATCCAGGGCAAAGGATTCCCAGGCTGTCTTCACCTGCCCTTTCTCCACCCAATCCCCTTCCAGAGGACTTACGGATGCATTCTCCAGCACGTACATGCGGTGGTCGAACAGACCTTCGTTGGTTTCTGTTGTATGAGCCGCCGCGAAATAAATGTACCACTTGCCGGCAATGTAATGAATTTCCGGCGCCCAGATATTGGCGCTGAGTGATCCTGAAGCATACTTGCGCCAGGCCACAACCGGCTGCGCTTCAGTCAGGCCTTCCAATGTCCGTGAACCTCTCACTTCGATCCGGTCATATTCAGGAACCGAAGCTGTGAAATAATACCATCCGTCGGTATGCTTGTACACCCAAGGATCGGCACGCTGCTCCACCAGCGGATTGGTAAACGTTCTGTTTGCAGGCATATGATCTCTCCTCTTTGCTATGAGCTAGCCGCTGCAGTTATAACTGCCTTACCCCTGACCTCTTCGGCGGGGCGTTCCTGTGTAGCGTACTGCCATTTATGCAATTACCAAATTAGCACAGCAATATTTTTATGTAAATATGAATTTATTTAGTTTTATATATAATTAAATATAATAAAACATGATAATGCCAAATAAGTCATCAAAATAATGACCCATCACCTGGAATGAGTGTATATCAGTATAATGTATTTATATAATCATTTTTAAATTTATAAAGATTTAAACAAAATCGAATTGCAATTTTGAGAAATCTACCCTTTTGACACATATTCTAACCTTGCTCTATTTACGTCTGGCGCCTATAAATTATAAGCTTTAAGTGCAAAACGGCCTGAATAATCTAATTCTAGGAGAGCAAAAATATGACCTTAGGCAACAACCCGCTCCTGACAACGGAACAATCACCTATCCATCCTTTTCCCATGAATCAGGTCACGCTTACCGACCCTTACATGGTTAATGCCTTATCCAAAGAAATTCTTTATCTCAAAAGCTATGATCCCGACCGTTTGCTTGCCGGCTTCCGCGAAAATCGGGGACTCCCTCCCAAAGGAGAAAAGTACCCCGGCTGGGAAAATACCGAAATCAGAGGACATACACTGGGACATTATCTGACCGCAACGGCCCAGGCTTATGAGAATACCGGCAGCAGCGGACTTCTGGAACGTCTGGAATACATCATCGGTGAGCTGGGGGAATGCCAACTGGAGAACGGTTATCTGTCCGCTTTTCCGGAGACATTATTTGATCATGTGGAAAACAAGCAACCAGCCTGGGTTCCCTGGTACACCATGCACAAAATCATCGCCGGTCTGGTCGCTGTCTACCGTTCAACCGATAACTCTGCAGCTTACCGTATAGTGTCCGGGCTCGGCGAATGGGTGTACCGGCGTGTCTCTGCCTGGTCGCCTGAAATTCAGGAACGGGTACTCTCGGTTGAATACGGAGGGATGAATGATTGCCTGTATGATCTGTACAAGATTACGCAGGACGGTCATCATTTGTATGCGGCGCATATGTTCGATGAACTTGCATTGTTTACCCCTGTCCGTGAAGGTCGGGATATTCTCAAAGGCAAACATGCCAATACGACGATTCCCAAGTTTCTCGGGGCATTGAACCGCTATCTCGTGCTGGGAGAAGGAGAGCGCTTTTATCTGGAAGCTGCGGTGCAGTTCTGGGATATGGTTGTCAATCACCACAGCTATATTACAGGCGGGAATAGCGAATGGGAGCATTTCGGCGATCCGGATATTCTGGACGGGGAACGCTCCAACTTTACGGCCGAAACCTGCAACACCTACAATATGCTGAAGCTTACCAAAGAACTGTTCAAGCTTACCGGAGACATCAAATATGCCGATTTCTACGAAAACACGTTCATCAACGCCATTCTTTCTTCACAGCATCCGCATACCGGCATGACGATGTATTTTCAACCCATGGCGACGGGTTATTTCAAGGTGTACAGTTCTCCGTTCGACCACTTCTGGTGTTGTACCGGCACCGGCATGGAGAGCTTCACCAAGCTGAATGACAGCCTTTATTTCCACCGGAGCAACAGCATCTACGTTAATCAATATGTCAGTTCTACCCTGGTATCGGAAGCGCACCGGATCGAGCTGGAGCAGGAGGCCAACCTCCCTTATAAAGATACAGTCATATTCAATCTGCGTACCTTGGACAGTCAGGCGACCACACTAGAGCTGCGTTTACGTATACCAGATTGGATCGCCGGGACAATGAACATTCATTTGAATGGAAATACAGTAGCCTTCCGGACAGAGGGCCGGTATGCTGTCCTGGAGAATGTCTGGAAGGACGGTGACAAGCTAAGCATTCAATTCCCGATGAAGCCTTTCTACTGTACACTGCCTGACGCCCCGAATGTGGTAGCTTTCAAATATGGACCGGTGGTGCTAAGCGCCGCATTGGGAAAAGATGATCTTACACAGTCGGCAACAGGTGTAGCTGTCAGCGTGCCAACGAAAAATATGCTGGTAAAGGATTTTATCACACCGTCTCACGGGAGCATCAGCGATTGGCTGGATCACTTCGAGGAGCATTTCATACGTAAAAATGGAGATCTGGTCTTCGTATTACGTGGAACGGATGAGGACGGACGGCTGGAATTCACACCCCATTACAAGCAGCATGAAGAACGCTACGGCATCTATTGGAAGCTTGTTGAAACGGATTCCAGGGAGTTACAGGAGCATATTTGGCATGGGAAACAGGATCAGACGATCCGGGAAGCTACCATTGACAGTCTGCCGGTTGGCAATGATCAATACGAGCTTGAGCATGGCATCCAAGGGGAGAACACTACGGTTGCCGTCTGGGATGGCTATACCCTTAGACAAGCGGAGAATAACGGCTGGTTCAGCTACCGGCTGAAAGTACTCCCTGAGCAGGATAACTATTTATCTGTCACCTACTTCTCCGGCAACAACGGCAAAGCGATAGATATTTATGTAGACGGCGAACTGCTCGCCAGCGATACATTGAGGACTGATAAAGTGCGGACCTTCTATAATAAGCGATACCTCATTCCGGCAGAGCGGATAAAAACAGCCACCGAGGTAGAGATCAAATTTGTCATTCCGGGGCAGATGAATGGAATTTTCGATCAATTGCGGATGATGACAAGCTACAGCAGTAATGCCGAGCTGGCCGAGCTAATCTTTGACGCAGGCAGCCTTTCAGGGGCATTTACCACCGATCAGACCGACTACACTTTGACTGTGAGCGCGGGTACATTAGCGGTGCGGATGCATGCCAACCTTTCGCACAAAAATGCCCTAGTCTATGTCAATGACATTCTGATCGAGGATACATTGCCTAGAACTGTGTTCCTTTCCAATCCAATTACGAATGTGCAAATCAGTGTTACAGCGGAAGATCTGGAAGTGGTGAAGAAATACAAAATTACGATTATTAAACCCGCCTAGAGAATACACATTGCAAGTAGAAACGGCAACATCGTCCTTTTAAAAGCTTATGCTTCCAAAGCAGTGTACTACGATCGTTTTCAGGTATCCGGTTCAGCGAGAAAAAGAAGGATAATATATTGTGCACAGCATATACATTCCTATCTTGTAATCAAAGAAACAAACCGGCAAGCCAGACAGCTTTACGGAGATCATTAATATAGTTTTAGGATACCGCTATGCAACAGGGGACTTCTCTTGCATAGTGTCCGTATTCGCTCATACCTGTATAAAAAGCCACCAGGACTTGTCCTGGTGGCTGATTGGTTGATTGGTTGATTGATTGGCTAATTGGCTCATTCGCCCAACTTTGATATTTAGATGTCGGCTCGGCAGCCTACATTAATTCGATAGTCTGGTTGAGATTCGACTGTTCCGTATCCTGGTTCGTTATTCGTTTAAACAAATAAGTCGCCTTCTCGGCCAGGTTACCGCTCTTCCAGTATTCAGCCGCTTCGGCTTGCACTTGGATCAGAATTACCTCAGGGTCATCATAGCTGGTTTGCAAAAAAGCATCATACCCCGCATTCCAAAATACTTTTTTCTTGTCCAGATCCTGAAGAAGCTTGGCCGTCCCACGGACAGAGACATAGGATTTATCGGCATATACGACGTTAACCCTCGGATCATGGAGGATTTCCCCGAACTTGCTAGTGTCCTTCTTGGTAAGGAACCATAAATCTCCGTCGAACTCAACCTCCTGGGTCTTCATGGGGCGGGATACCAGTCCCTCTGCTGATATCGTAGTGAACATCGCGGTATCAATACCTTTGATCAGCTCTCTCACCGTCTCAACTGCTTCCTTGTGACTTTGGTTCGAATCTGACATGCTTATCGCCTCGTTTCTTCCGGGTTATGGAATAGGTTATCCAAACAGATACCAATTATTAACCGAAATACACATAAAAACCCCACAACCCAAGGGGTCGTAGAGTTTATTGTCTATTCTGGAGATGGTTGAATTAGAATTTAAGAATCCCTGAGGTATGGAGCAGCACCAAAAACACCAGAATCGGCGCAACATACCGGAGCATGAACAACCAGATACGGAACCAGCGCGCCTGTAATCCGGCTGCTTCCGCCGCCCCTTTCCAGAAATATCCTGCAAAAATAGTGATCAGCAGACCGCCGAGCGGAAGCATAATGTTAGAAGTGATGAAATCCATCCAGTCAAACAAGGCTTTGCCCCCAAAAGTAAGCTCAGGGAACATGCCCAGCGACATCGCTGAAGGAATACCCAGCAGGAAAAGGACCAGAGACAAGATCCAAACCGAGCGTTGACGGCTCCAGTTCCAGCGCTCCATCGCAAAAGATACGGGCACTTCAAGCAGGGATACAGCCGAGGTCAGAGCGGCAATGGCCAGCAGGATAAAGAATAGACCGCCGAAGAACGAACCGAAGGGCATCGCAGAGAATGCCGCCGGCAGAGCGATAAAAATCAGCGAAGGCCCTTGATCGGGGGCAATGCCAAACGAGAACGTCGTCGGGAAAATAATCAACCCGGCTATAAATGCATATAGCAAATCTCCGGCGCCTATGGCAAGTGCAGCGGTACCCAGCGACTGTTTTTTATCCACATATGAACCGTAAGTCAGAAGAATCCCCATCCCGAGCGACAACGAGAAGAAAGCATGTCCCAAAGCGACCAGAGCAGATTCCGCCGTCAGCACCGAGAAGTCTGGTTTGAGGAAGAAGGACACTCCTGCGTTTGCCCCCGGAAGGGTTACGGCGCGAATCATGAGTACAATAAGGAGAACGACCAGGCCGGGAATCAATACTTTGTTAAATTTCTCAATCCCTCCTGACACCCCAAGGATGACTACACCCGCCGTAATCAGGATAGCCACACCCTGCCAGACAATCGGCATATACCCTGAGATAAAGGAACCAAATTCACCTGCATAGTCACTAGTGCTGAACAGTTGTCCGTTGAAAGAAATCAACGCGTAATTCAGCGTCCAGCCTGCAACGATAATATAAAAAGAAAGGATTAGAAAAGGCGCCACTACTTGCAGAATTCCGGCTGCTTTCCAGCCTCTCCCGCCTCCGGCACGTATGAACGATGTCGCCGCACTTCCCCGTCCGCTGCGTCCGATAGCCAGCTCGGCCAACAAAACCGGCAAGCCAATTAACACCAAACAGACGATGAAAAGAAGAAAAAAAGCCGCCCCGCCATTTTCTCCTGTAATATAAGGAAATTTCCACATATTCCCCAGACCAACAGAACTGCCGATGGCTGCGAAAATAAAACCGCTCGAAGAAAAGCGTTCTTCCTTCTCCGTAAGCAGGCTTTTTTCACCTTTAGATTGATTCATTTACTTATGCCCCTTTTTCTCTTTTAGCCTTCATTATAGCTTAAGTCACCCTGCGAGTCTTATGGGAATTTCTGAATTTCCTAATCATTATCCTTTTTTCTGTATAAAAACTCTGATTTTTCAAAGGTGTTCCTCTGTTTCATTAAAACAAAAAAACCACTGCTAATTATTCAGCAGTGGTCCATGTGCTTGGCGGCGTCCTACTCTCCCAGGACCCTTCGGTCCAAGTACCATCGGCGCTGGAGGGCTTAACGGTCGTGTTCGGGATGGGTACGCGTGGAACCCCTCCGCTATCGCCACCAAACGGGCATTTGCGGTGCAAATGCATCATTCAGGTCTCAGCATCGCCAAATGCTGAAAACAAATCTTTTTCATTTAACCTCTTGGGTCTCATGAATCAGAACTTGATTCCTGAAAACTGAATCCGAAACGAATCTGCGTTTTATGATTTGGATAAGCCCTCGACCGATTAGTATTGGTCAGCTCCATGCATTGCTGCACTTCCACCTCCAACCTATCTACCTCGTCGTCTTCAAGGGGTCTTACATACTGGGAAATCTCATCTTGAGGGGGGCTTCACGCTTAGATGCTTTCAGCGCTTATCCCGTCCGTACGTAGCTACTCAGCCATGCTCCTGGCGGAACAACTGATGCACCAGCGGTACGTCCATCCCGGTCCTCTCGTACTA
>NZ_LVWI01000043.1 GCF_001909055.1 Paenibacillus helianthi | reverse complement strand
CAATCCGAAGATACAAGGATGGAGAAATTACTATTACACGAACTACAGCCAAAAGAGATTAGCGAAACTGGATTGGTATATTTTGCAGCGATTAACCCGGTGGTATGCAAAGAAGAGGCAACGAAGAAGATGGATGGGGTCATTGAATGAAGTTAGACACATTGCCAACCAATATGGATTAAAAACGTTATTGTAATCCGCATGCCCATGAATGACGAACATCGGAAAGCCGTATGAGGGAAAACCTCACGTACGGTTTGATGAGGAGGGGCTGGTTAAACCCAGCCCTTTACTCTAGTCCAAACAAATTTTAGGAGGTGTAGCAGGTGCAGGCAGCAGTATATGCGGTAGAGCTTGAAGGAGACTGGAGTCTGTGGGTCTCACTCCATATGAATGTTGACAGGATATGGTGGAGCGGTACCAGGGGAGAAAGGGATGGATGGAACAATAGGGCTGCGGATAAGCTGGTGCTCCTCTCTTCGGCGCTTCCTCTCGGTTGGGCAGTGAAGCTGAGGGAGCACTGGGATTCCTCACGGGCAGCGCGGCAATGGCAGGAGGAAGACTGGGGGAGATATATGGCTGAGGTGCTCAGAACTGAAATTGACGTGGAGAGAAGAGGCGGCGGCAGCTTGAATGTGGGCGGACTCTATACGGAAGTTGATGAAAACTACAGATCAGCTATAGGTTGTGAAAAAGGCATATGCGCGGATGTTCTTGGAGCTGCGGCAGAGCAGTTGATGCAGGTACTGGATGGCCGTTCATTACTCCAGCCTGAAGTCGAAGCGCTCCTGGAGGAGCAGCTTCCAGGATTGGCTGGACAGTGGCGGGCGGCTGTTCAGCTCTGCCATTTGCAGGGGCGGCTGAGCGTGGAGGCCGCTGTTGGCGCAGCCCCTGTGCTTCGCAGCACAGGGGCATGGCACACGGCGCGCGCAACCTCCGCGCGCCTGCTTGGCGCAGGCCGGTTCCCTGCGGTCACCGGCCGCCTCCTGCGCACTGCGGCGCTCCGCCTGCCGCAGCTGCGCCTGCTCCGGCGCGGCGCGGGTGCCCGCCGCGCGGAAGAACGCTGCCTGCGCTGCGGCAGCGCCCCCACGGGCCGCACGGCCTGCGCCGCGTGCGGCCTTGTAGGCTGCGCCTATTGCGAGGCCTGCCTCGCACTCGGGCGCAGCCGGGCTTGCGCGCTGCTGCTGCGCAGCGCGGCCTCTCCGGCCGTGCGGTGCACGGCCGGGGCTTCCCCCACCGTGGCGGCACGCCGGTGGGGGCTTAGCGCGGCGCAGGCGGGGGCCGCCGGCGCTGCACTGGGGTTCCTGGCGGAGCCGCGGCAGCGCTCCGCCGCCCGGAGCCCAGAGCGGTTCCTGCTCTGGGCTGTCACGGGAGCGGGGAAAACGGAGATCACGTTCCCGCTCCTTGCGGCCGTGCTCGCTGCCGGAGGCCGTGCGCTCGTCGCCACGCCGCGGCGCGACGTCGTGCTGGAGCTCGCGCCGCGGCTAGCCAAGGCGTTCCCGGCAGAGACGCTCGCCGTGCTGTACGGCGGCAGCGCAGACCGCTGGACCCACGGCCAGTTGACTCTGGCCACTACCCACCAGCTACTGCGCTTCTACCAAAGCTTTGACCTTGTCATCATCGATGAGCTCGATGCCTATCCCTACCACAACGATCCTATGCTGGCCTATGCGGCAGAGCATGCTTGCAAGCCAGGGGGTTCGTTCATCTACCTGTCAGCTACACCGCCAACGGATTTGCAGCGTTTAGCCCGCGCAGGTAAGCTGCCGCATGCCAGGGTACCTGTCCGCTTCCATGGTCATCCGCTGCCGGTGCCCCGGCATGTTGGGATGTCTTCCGTCCATGTTTGCCTGAAGCGGGGAGCGCTGCCCGGAAATCTGCTGCAGGCACTTCGCAGGTCCTTTGCGCGTAAGGCACAAATTTTTCTGTTTGTGTCGCGAATAGCCCACATCGAAGGATTACTGGTTCTTCTCCGCCAGGACTTTCCCGGAGCAGCAATTGAGGGCACTTCTTCCCGGGACCCGGCAAGAGCGGAGAAGGTTGAGGCTTTCCGCAGCCGCGCAATCTCACTTCTTGTTACCACGACAATCCTCGAACGGGGGGTTACCGTTCCCCGCAGTGATGTTTTTATACTGGATGCGGACAGCAGCCTTTTTGATGAAGCCTCACTGGTGCAGATGGCTGGAAGAGCTGGGCGCTCCAAAGAAGATCCGGCAGGAACCGTTTTGTTTTTCTCTCCGCAATGGACGAAATCACAACGGGGAGCAGTCGCACAGATCCGAACGATGAATACCATCGCCCGCAGACAAGGGTACATAAGCAAGGGAGCGGGGTTATAATCTTGATGAGCACATGGTTCCAAGTAGCCAAGTCACTGCTTGCTCCTTCCGCCTCGGACTGTCTTATTTGTGGTAAAAAAGCCCAAGTATCATCAGAGATTCCAGAAGTTTGCAAAATATGCCAGACCTCCATCCCTTGGATTCGTAATCCGCGCTGCTCTAAATGCGGCCGCCATGTGGGCTGTCCGGATTGCAGCCGCAGCGGGGACCCGGGTCCAATAGTCTGCAATCGCAGTGCGGTAGCTTACACAAGTGTGATGCGTGAGGTTCTGGGCCAGTATAAATATAGGGGGAACGAGCGTCTGGCCCCCGTACTCGGTCTGATGCTGGATCGGGCATATACGGTTCTCCAAGCAGAGCGGGGGCAGCTGCGCGGTGAAGGTTCCCGGCAAATCCATTCGAAGCTTCCTGCTATCAAAGGCAAATTCAAGCGCATCGGTCGTGCCAGCTTATGGCAGGCGGATCTGCTGGTCCCAGTTCCGGTAAGTGACGCCCGGCTGGCTGAACGCGGGTTCAATCAGGCCGAGCGTCTGGCGGACATTCTATCCCGGCACAGAAGGATTCCCCAGCTGCCGCTGCTGGTCCGCACCCATCATACCGGTAAACAGAGTTTCAAAAGCCGCGCCGAACGGCTGGCGGATATGAAGCATGCTTTTGCAGCCAACCCAGATCTTGCTATTCGCGCAGAGTTTGTCTATTGGCTTGAGTCAGCCGGACTTCAGACTCAGTCACAGCCTCTGCAAATCATCATTATTGATGATATTTACACAACAGGAAGTACGATCCGGGCCTGCGCGGAAACCATTCATGAATTAGCCGGTAGCCTAGGCTGTACAGCGGAAATTTACAGCCTGACGTGGGCACGTTCGTGATTCTGCCTTAATCTAAGCAGTGTTTCAGTATTTATTTGTAAAACTAATATAAACATTGCCCCTCAATAGCCGATACTAATGATAGACGAAGCTTCTGCAATCATGTAATCTAGGAGCATAAGATATTATACGCTGCACAAAATGTATGGAAGGGAGCCGCTGCTGAAAATGAATCTAGACAATTGTCCACGGTGCGGCCGGTTATACGTCAAAAATATTATGGACCTGTGCCAGCCCTGTATTAAGGATTTGGAGCATCAATATGAAACCTGCGTAAGTTATTTACGCGAAAACAGAGGCACTAATATTCAGGAGCTGTCCGATGCAACGGAAATTCCGATTAAGGAGATTACCCGTTTTATTCGGGAAGGCCGGATTTCTATAGCGAATGCGCCGAATATGATGTACCCTTGTGAGGTCTGCGGAACCTTAATCCGGGAAGGCCATATGTGTGACAGCTGCCGCAACCGTCTGCGCAAAGATCTGACCAATGCAGTAAAAGAAGATGCTCCGGCAGAACCCTCCAAAAAGTCTGGGGAAGGTGCTTACCGGGCCGTTGACAAGATGCGTGAATAATTAAATCTGCAAAATAACGCTTGCAGGTATAAAGAATGTTTCAAAGATGGCCGATAAACTTAGTAAAGATTATCGGCTTTTTTATATTAAAAGGAAGGTGGAAGTTATGAAAATTAACGAGACCGGACGTATTAATGCGATTAACCCGTATCAACGCAGCGCGGAATCGCCTAGACAGGAACAACTGAAGAAAAGCACACGCAAGGATGAGGTTTCGATCTCAGATGAAGCGATAAAGCTATTGCAGGCACAGAAAAGCGGAGAAGTTGACGACGAACGTGCAAGCAAGATTGAAAGCTTGAAACAGCAAGTTTCCGCAGGTACCTACCAAGTTGATGCAGCCAAGCTCGCAGCCACACTCGCCCCCTACTTTAAGCAATCCTCCGAGAATTAGGTGAAGACACCCATGCCATTGACAACATTGCTGGAATTGCTTGAGCGGCTGGACGAAGCACATATTCAAATGCTGGATCTGGCCGCTTTTAAGAAACAGACGATTATGGATAACAAGGTGGATGGTCTGATTGACATCCTGAACCGGGAATCCAAGCTAATGAAGCTAATTGAGCAGCTCGAAGAGCAGCGTGCGCAGGCCGCATATGCTTTTCTGCAGGGGGTCGGGATTCGTTCCAACCTGAACCTGAACCTCTCTGAGCTCTCACGTCTTGTATTTGATCCTGAAGACAAGTCGCGGCTGCTGCATATTCAGCAGAAGCTTTCAGGCACACTACGCCGCTTGAAGCAGGCCAATGAGCTGAATCAGAAGCTGATTGAGCAGTCGCTTACCTTTATAGATTATTCCCTGGATTTGCTGGTCGGAAGACCGAACCAGGATTTTACTTACCATCATCCGTCCGACAAGGGCAGTGGCTCCACCCGGCCGGGTCTTTTTGACGCACGCGGATAGACTTACCGTTCTTGCAAGCCGTTTTGCCGGAGCCATCATAAGGGAGGAACCAGTAGCATGACATCCACATTTCACTCAATTGAGACGGCAAGACGAAGCCTGTTCACACAGACTGCTGCGCTCAGCACAACCGGACACAATATCGCCAATGCCAATACGGAGGGCTACACCCGCCAACGTGTGAACATGAAGGCCGCTTCTCCCATTGAAGCATACGGTCTTACGAATTCCACGGTTCCTGGTCAGCTGGGTACCGGGGTCGAGTTCACTTCCATCGAACGTATCCGCGAGATGTTCCTGGACGATCAGTACCGGGGTGAGAACTCTGCCAGCGGGAACTGGAGCATCCAATCCGATACACTGGACAAGCTCGAAGCCATCGTGAATGAGCCTTCGGATACAGGCATTCGAACAGTACTGGATAATTTCTGGAAGTCCTGGTCTGACCTCAGCAAGAACCCTGAAGATCCTACAGCCCGTAAGATTGTTGTGCAGACTGCGGAGTCACTCACGGATGCAATGAACTACATGAGTACGCAGTTGAGCAATCTGGACCGGGATCTTAGTACCAATATTGATGTCAAAGGAAAACAGGTTCAGGGCTATTTGAGCTCTATCGCTGACCTGAATCAATCCATTGCTAAAATCGAAGGTATGGGCGATCACGCCAATGATTTGCGGGATCAGCGTGACCTGATGACAGACAAGCTGTCCAAGATTGCGAACATTACTGTTCTGGAGACCGATGCCGGCTATAATATATCGCTGGGTACCCAGCAGCTGGTTCAAGGACAAGCCGTTACAGCGACTGTAGACAGCGCGTTTCTCAACACGGCTTATGCCTCCGGGGATCTCAAGGCTGGAGAGGCTTACGGAATGATCTTTTCCAGCAAAACCTACGTCGCGGATTATAAGAAACAGTTGGATGATATGGCCAATACAATCGCCAATGGCGAGGTGAAGGTTACGATTCCTGCGGGTTCAACACTTCCGGCTGGTACCACAGTGTTCAAGGATTCAGAAATTGTTAATGCCGATGGCACCAAAACAACGCTCCTTGCCGGTGCTGCAGTCCCTATCCCGTTGACAGGTGATTTGAAAACTACAGTCAAGGGCCTGAATGGTCTGCATCAGCTGGGGTTTGCGATGGATGGCAGCACAGGCCGCCCATTCTTCACGCCATCAGTGGCCGGGGAAGCGATCACCGCGAGCAATCTTCGACTGAATCCGGAAATTGCTGCAGATCCTTCCCTATTCGCTACTTCTCTCCGCGCCACTACAGACACTGCCGGAAAGGTATCGGTAATTAAAGGGAACAATACACTGGCGCTTTTGTTCAGTAACATGAAGGACAACAATACCTTCACTACAGCGGATGGTATTAAGAGCGGCACTATCGGATCATATCTCAGCTCCATGGTGGGGCAACTGGGAATTCAATCCCAGGAAGCTACACGTCAGACGAGTAATGCCGATTATCTGGTGGAACAGGTGAATTCACGCCGACAGTCTGTAAGCGGAGTGTCCCTGGATCAAGAAATGTCGGATATGCTGGTATTCCAGCATGCTTATAGCGCCGCTGCTCGGTTTATGACGACCTATGACGAAATGCTCGACAAACTAATTAATTCTACCGGCACCGTCGGCAGATAAAGGAGGAATAGCTTATGTTGAGGGTAACCTCCAATATGATGAATTCACAGCTGCTGCTTAACCTAAACCGCAATGCGCGCACCATGAACGACACCCAGCTCCAGCTGTCCAGCGGCCGCAAAATCAATAAGCCTTCCGATGACCCGGTAGGGATTACTTACTCCCTGCGTTACCGTGCCGAGCTGTCTTCGAATGAACAGTACACCAAGAATGTAGATAGCGGGCTGTCCTGGCTTGATTATAACGACACCGTCCTCGGACAGGCTGGAGATGTGGTTCAGCGGTTGCGCGAGCTTACTGTACAGGCCTCTACTGGGAGCAATCCACAGTCAGCTTTGGATAGTATTAATGAAGAAGTAATGCAACTCAAAGAACAACTCGTGGATATCTCTAACAGCAAGCTGAACGGAAAATATATCTTTAATGGTGAACAATATAATACCAAGCCTTATGATTTTGCCAGAGGTTCGGATGGTACCTATGATGTGACCAAAGCCATCACTACAGATCCGGGGCAAATTCAATATATTGTCGGTGAAGGTGTGCAGCTGCCAATTAATATGACCGGTAATGATGTTTTCGGTCATACTGGGGAGGCAGATAATCTGTTTTCTATCATTAATAATATCTCCGAGAGTTTGAAGTCCGGCAATATTAAAGCAGTATCCGCTCAACTTGACAAAATCGATACACGTGTAGAGACTATCCTGTCGGCACGCTCCGAAATAGGGGCTAAGACTAACCGTGTGGAATTAATGCAGGATCGTTTAAGTGATTTGAACATAAACCTAACTGATCTGCAGGCTAAGACAGAGGATGCAGATTATGAGGGACTGATCATGCAGTCGAAGATTCAGGAGAACATCTATAATGCTTCTCTTTCTGTAGGAGCCAAGATTATCTCTACAAGTCTAGTGGACTTTATCCGATAACGGAGGTGGTGCTCGTTGATGCAGCCAATCCTGCAAATTCGACAGACGCCTGCAATCATTGGCATTGATGCTGATTTAGGTGCTTTCTCCATAACTCAGCCTAAGGCTGAAGTTAACATCACAACTACTCCAGGTGAGTTGAGTATTCATTCTTCCCGTCCTGAGCTTACAATAGATCAGACGAGAGCACAGGCGGCCTATAATGGAGGCAGTGTACTTGATATGAATAGCCGTATTTATTCAGGTATACAGCAATTATATCTCCAGGGTATAGCCCGAAAGGTTGAGCAGGGTAACCGAATGGCTGAGTTTTTTAAGCCGGGTAATACAATTGCTGAAGTCTACGGTACAGATACTGAACCGAACTCCTTCCCAGAGCCTCTCGGTCCCGCGGCCTACGACAATGTTGAGATTCATTTTGAGGTAAGAGCCCCTGAAATCAGCTTCCGGGCAGCTCAAGTTGATATTCAAGTGGAAAGTCATCGTCCCGAGACAGAGTATACACGCGGCAAGCTGAATATCTATATGCAACAGTATGCTTCGGTACAGTTTATTCCACCTGAATTGAATGTTCAAATGTAGTGTAATAAGCTATGGATGTGCGTTCTGCGCTTCTATAGCTTTTGTGCTATTTATATGTCATTGGATACCATTAGTATGCTAGGACATTTAGATACCTTTATTATCCCGGTTTTGCATAGCAAAACTGTCTGAGGAGTGAACCGCTTGATTATTGAGACGCTTGCTTGGGGAAACCTAGAAGTACAGGAGGAACAGTTGTATCATTTCTCCAAAGGAATCCCCGGTTTTGAGGATGAAAATGATTTTGTTTTGATTGCCATGGAGGGAACTCCTTTCTGGGTCCTGCAGTCGCTGGGAAATAAAAGTCTGTCGTTTCTGCTCGGAGATCCGTTTGCGTTTTATCCGGCCTATGAGTTTGAACTGCCGGGTGATGAAGCCGAAGAATTGGAAATTGTCTCTCAGGTCATTGTCCGCTGCATGATTACGCTCAAAGAGCAAGCGGAAGAGTCTACAATTAACCTGCTTGCACCTATTGTTTTAAATCCCGAACGATTGTTGGGCAAGCAAGTAGTGCTGCACAAAACGCCATATCACACGAAGCATAGTTTGTTCCAGGAGCAGCAGCCGGTAATTGACGGAAAGGATGGTGAATGAAATGCTCGTACTGTCCAGAAAAAAAGGTGAGTCCATTGTCATTGAGGATCAGATTGAAATTACGGTCCTGGCAGTGGATGGTGATACGGTGAAAATTGGCATTTCAGCGCCGAAACATGTAGATATTTTTCGAAAAGAAGTATATTTATCTATCCAGGAAGCTAACCGTGAATCAGCTGCACCAGCGCAATCTGATCTCAACGCATTGATCAACCGGCTGCGCGGGCCGAAAAAATAATAATTGTGAAGGCACAGAAATGGCCAATGCAGTGGTATTGACCGCTGTATTGGCTTTTATTATGGGTACGATTCACTCTAGGGCTGCAGTAACCTGTGATGCCATTGGGTAACATATAATGTAAATAAACTATAATAGTGAGGTGCTATATCGTGAACGTTGTAGTCATTGGACTAGGCTCGATGGGGAAGAGAAGAATTCGTCTAATCAAAAAATACAATAGTCAGTATCGGATTTTTGGGATTGACTCCAGTGAGGAACGCAGGAAGACTAGTGAAAAAGAATATGGCATTATGACATTTTCTAATGTGGATGAGCTGTTTTTGGAAAACTCAGTTGATAGTGCTTTTATCTGTACTTCGCCTCTGTCTCATAGTGAAATAATCAGTCATTGTCTTGAAAAGGGACTGCATGTTTTTACTGAACTGAACTTAGTGACCGATGGGTACGATGAGAACATAGTGCTCGCTAAAGAAAACAAAAGGGTTCTATTCTTGTCATCTACGTTTCTGTATCGGCAAGAGGTGAGAAAGATAAAACAGTTAATCAAAGAAAACAATTGTCTTTTGAATTATACCTACCATATTGGTCAATATTTGCCGGACTGGCACCCTTGGGAGAACTACAAAGATTTTTTTGTAGGAGACAAACGATCAAACGGATGTAGGGAAATTTTTGCTATTGAGCTTCCTTGGCTGACAGATGTTTTTGGGACTATTAATAAGGTCCATGTCATGAAGAATAAAATCAGTTCATTAGATATTGAGTATGACGATAATTATATGGTGATGATCGAACATGAAAATGGGCATAAAGGTATGCTTGCAGTGGATGTAGTTTCAAGAAAAGCGGTAAGAAACTTTGAGCTTTTTGGCGAGAAGCTTTTTTTGCAGTGGGATGGTTCTGCCGAAGGTATTAAGATATATGATTTTGAACGCAAAGAAGAAAAAAAAATTCTATTATATGAAACCGTGGATCAACTGGAACAATACAGTAAATTCGTAGTTGAGAATGCATACTTTGATGAGATTGCATCCTTTTTTGCAGTTGTTGATAATAGGGAAGAGCCTTTGTATAGCTTCTCTAAGGACAAGTCGATCTTAAAAATAATTGACGAGATTGAGGCTTAATATGGGAATTAACTACAAGATTGCGATAATTGGACTTGGGTCTATTGGGAAAAGACATTTATTTAACATTGAAAAAGTTCTTGAAGCGAGGGGTATTTCTTATTCTATCGATTTAATCCGAAGAGATTTCAATAATGAATTAAGCGATGATATTAAATCCATGGTCAATAATATTTATACGGATTATTCTAATGTACCTGACGATTATGATGTGATCTTTATAACTAATCCAACCCATCTACACTTTGATACAATAAAAAGCTATGTTCCCAAGACTAAACATATGTTTATCGAAAAACCTGTATTCAGTGATACAGCACCCTCAGTTCAGGAGTTAATGCTTAATGAAAAAGGCATTTATTACGTTGCTTGTCCGCTAAGGTATACCGATGTCATACAGTATGTGAAGCATGAGATTGATTTAAGTAGAGTTTATAGTGTCAGAACAATTTGTTCCAGTTATTTACCTTATTGGAGAGCTGGCGTTGATTATCGGAATACCTATAGTGCTCATGCAGATGAAGGCGGCGGTGTTTCCATTGATCTTATTCATGAGTGGGATTACATTGTGTATTTGTTTGGACATCCCGACAGAGTAGAAAACTTCAGAGGGAAGGTTTCACATCTCGAAATAGATAGCGATGATTTGTCAATATATATTGCTAAGTACAAGAATCTGATGGCGGAAATTCATTTGGACTATTTCGGAGTTCAGACAATCAGGGAACTCCAGCTATTTACGTATGAAGATACCATTATTGCAGATATAGCTAACAGTAAAATAACATATTTGAAGCGAAATGAAACGATTTCTTTTGCAGAGTCCAGAAATGACTATCAACTCAAGGAAATCTCCGCTTTTTTCGATGTCATAGAAGGAAAGACCGTTAACCCGAACGATATAGATTCAGCCGTAATGACTTTAAAAATTGCTAAGGAGGGCAGCCTGTAATGAGGATTTTATTTACGATTTGCGGAAGAGCGGGATCAAAAGGAATTAAAAATAAAAATTTGAAAGACTTCTTAGGATACCCATTAGTATTTTATACAGCATCAGTAATTGATTTGTTCATGAAACAGAACTCCCGTATAGACTGTGATATCGTTGTAAATTCGGACAGTGTAGATTTGATGAATCTGATTAATCAGAATCTGAAATTACAAATTGATTTTATTGATAGAGATCCCGCTCTGGGAGAAGACTATACGCCCAAAATAGCTGTGATACAGAATAGCCTTAAAATCATGCAGGACAGAAATAAACAAGAATACGATATGGTAGTGGATCTTGATATCACCTCTCCCTTAAGAACCGTTGGCGATCTGCAATCCTTAATTGACAAGAAGGCAGAAGGTGCTGCTGATGTGGTTTTTTCAGTAACGGATTCAAGACGTAATCCCTATTTCAACATGGTCAAGCCATCTACTGAGGGATATGTCAGAGTAATTGAATCATCGTTTAACGCCCGGCAGGAAGCGCCTGAGATTTTTGATATGAATGCATCTCTATACGCGTATTCGCCTTTATTTCTCGAAAGTGGCAAAGGAATATTCGAAGGTAAATGTGATGTAATTAAGATGATGGATACGGCAGTATTGGATATAGACAATGAGAATGATTTTGAACTCATGGAAGTCATTGCAGAGTATTTGTTTAGGTCACACGAGGAAATGAGTGTAGTTAGAGATAATATTAGTGTGATTACAAACGCCGAGCATTGAGAAATGCCCGGCTTCTTTGAATTTCATTCTAAGAATATGATATTTTCACTGAACTAGAATTTATACATTGTCAAATTAATGGTTTAAATAAGGAGAAAAAGTATTCTGTAGTTCATTCTTCCATAATAGGAAATCAGGAACGGTTTGTTGCGATATTTGGTTATTCAATAAATCCCAAGAGTCATTATTAAAATGAACAACAGCTTCTAGAAGACTGTCTTTGAACTGAATTCCTACTGAATGCAGATTGTTTTTACTTAGAAACATGGAAAACGTATCTATTTGTAAATTTATAGTTGTGTGAGCATCCACTATGTCTTGCATAACTACAGCAGCCTCATTATAGTTTTTGTCTGTTATATTAGTAACGATAAAGTCAAACCCTTCGTCTATTGATTCACAAATATCCAATAAATTACGCATTAACTGGAGTGAGAAAATTAAATTATAGTCGGTTTTTATATTTTCTGTAATAGTTACATCCATGGTGAAGTCCTCTTTAAAATTAAAAATATAATTTTTGCTGCCGCAATTCAATATATTTACATTATTAGTTGAAAACTCATTTGCACTCTGCCTTTTTTCTAGTCCGTATTCTTTATCCTGTTCTGCAGCATAGTCAAAGAGTTTACGCAAGGAGGCATTCATAGCATGTGTATATTTTTTAAAAAGTACACCATCAAGATCATTGATTCCAACTCGTTTATAATAGGTGGAATTATAATTTGATAAAAGTGCAGCCACTTTGTCTTTGTCTTCTACCGAGGCAATTTGATCCTCTTCGCAATGAAAAATATAATAACGTGTATCGGACTTTACTCTATGCTCTCTAAGTAACAGATTACGGATCTGCTTGTGAGAATCCCCAAAATAGAACGGTGATGTATCATCTAAAATTGTCCAAGGATTATTATATGCGAACGGCACAGTATAAGGTTTATTATTGTAATTGACAGTAACAACATAATCATGCTCCAATATTTCTCTACCCACAATATGCTTCATTTGAGCACGTGAAAAGCCGGAGTTGTCAATGATGACTGAGAACAAATTTGGTGCGAATTTGCCACAAAGCATAGCTATATAACCACCATAAGAAGATCCATAGGCAATTATTTTCCGCTTGTTCAAGTTAGGGTATTTTCTGATAACATCACCTAGAACAGTAAGGCAATCCAGAGCAGGTAAAAAGCCAAAGGATTGATACTCATTTCGCGCTGTGGACTTTAAAGCCTGACAGCGGGGGTCCAACTGGGCCACACCTTTACTTTCTAGAATTTCTCCTAGCTTCACATAAAAATCGTTTTCAGATGAAATATCGCTCCAGTAAGCGCTCGGAACACCATAAATAAATTCCATATTTCGTAAGAAATTGTCATCCATTATCGTCTCGATTCCTCGGTATATTCCAAAATAATTCAAGGAGACCACTATACAATTATATTTCTCAGCGAGATAAGGGTTTAATTTTTCTATTTGATAAGTGGAATTGGCAAGTCCGCCAAACCCTGGGATAGATAATATTAGACCAGTTCTGTCAGTTACGCCCTTAACAGGTAGCGTGACATAATAATCAAGGTCCTCTCTGCAAAAACCTAATTCAATATCTGCATGCGGTTTGATTTTGAACCCAAGCGTCCCCAAATTTTATACCTCCAATTGTATTGTTAACGTGTTAATGAAAAATAAGATGGTATCATTATAATTATCGGAAAAGCTAAGAACGCTTATTAGTTTTGTTGAACCTTCTTATTTTTCAAAAAAAATAATTAGAAACTCTAAACAGTTCGGCACTCTCTGACGATATATAATTTAGACGCTGGTCCGGCAGGGCGGCCGACCTTAATGGATCGGCGTTTACCACATGGATGTGGAACTAACTTAATTTCAGGGAGGAAATATCAAATGATTATTAACCACAATATTCCGGCGTTGAACACTCACCGCCAACTGTCGATCAACACAGCTAATACTAGCAAAAATATTGAGAAACTGTCTTCTGGTCTGCGCATCAACCGTGCTGGTGATGACGCTGCTGGTCTGGCAATCTCCGAAAAAATGCGCGGCCAAATCCGCGGTTTGGATCAAGCTTCCCGTAATGCTCAAGATGGTATCTCTTTGATTCAAACAGCTGAAGGTGCGCTGAACGAAACTCACTCCATTCTGCAACGTCAACGCGAAATCGCTAACCAATCTGCGAACGGAACGAACACTGACTCTGACCGTCAAGCGCTGCAAGACGAAATGAATCAATTGACTTCTGAAATCAATCGTATCGGTAACACAACTGAGTTCAATACTCAAAAGTTGCTGAATGGTGGTATTGGTTCAAGTGATAGTGATAAGTTGACTCAAGCTATAAGTGCGAAAGCAGTAGCGGCTAATGCAGTTACATCGGCTGCTGTATCGCTTACTGCTGGGGCAACTATTACTGTTGATAACAGAACATTTGATCTTTCGAGCATAAAGGTTGCTTCTACAGCTTCTGGTGCTGCTACTGCGGCTGCATTAAAGACAGCATTGGATTCAGCAACTTCTGGTGGAGTTAAGTTGTCTGATTTGGTAGACGTCAAAGTAAATGGTGCTAAACTTGAATTTACTGCGAAGTCTTCGGGAGCAGCTAGTCAGTTGAAGTTTACTGGTACTGACATTACTAAATTGGGATTGTCGTCTGCACAGACGGTACAGGGTTCCCCATCAACTATTGAACGTGCCGGACTTCAGGGAGCTAAATCGCTTACAGCTGCTGCCGTTACCCTTGCAGTTGGTGCAACGTTGAAATTCACAGTTGGCTCTGAAAGCCAAGTTACAATCAATCTTAACTCTGGTACAGCTCCAAAAACTTACGACACTGTGAACGCTGATCCTAACGTTGCTAAAGCCGCCATGGATAGCCTGGTTAAAGATATCAACGCATCTCTGCAATCTGCTGGAATGGACAGCAAAATTACGGCTTCCTTGTCAAAGGATAACAAGCTCCAATTTGTTTCTGAAACTGGAAAAGATATCGTACTAGGTACTAGCCCTGCACTGGGTATGGGACTAAGTACTGCTGCAACTATTGGGAATATTCAACAAGTGGTTGGTGCTGGAGCACAAGGCGTAGGCTTCACCACGAAGTTCCAAATTGGTGCGAACACAGGTCAATCCATGTCCCTTCAAATCAATGATATGCGTGCATCTGCCCTTGGTATTACTGGTAACGCTGGACAAACAGGCTTCACTAAAGAAAATGCGGTTACTAACGGCTCTAACGATATCAAAGCAGAAGCTGCATTGAATGTCGCTACCCGTGAAGATGCTTCCAAATCAATCGCTGTTCTGGACAAAGCTACTTCCCTCGTATCTAGCGAACGCGCTAAACTGGGTGCTGTGCAGAACCGTCTGGAACACACAATCAATAACTTGGGAACAGCTTCCGAGAACTTGACAGCTGCTGAATCCCGTATCCGTGACGTTGATATGGCTAAAGAAATGATGAACCAGACCAAGAACAACATTCTTGCTCAAGCTGCACAAGCTATGTTGGCGCAAGCAAATCAACAGCCACAAGGCGTACTGCAACTGCTGAGATAATTTAAGCCATAGCTTAGCGTAATTGAAGAAATTACTGACAATAGCTCAAGAAAGCCCCACTTTGTGGGGCTTTCTTGCTATACTGGTTCTGTAACTTCTCTATATTAAATATGAAAAACTTAGCAAGGGAGCAGAAATGATGGATCTGTTAAGCCGCAATATAGACATCCTATCTAGCAATCACAATCACAAGATTGGAATGCCGGAATCAAGCGAAGTAACCCAGGCGGTGTTCAGTGTAGATGATGATGGGAATGAGGTACTTGTTACACAAGATCAGACGTTCATCTTGAAAAGTGAATTTGATAAATCTTATCGCTCTAATCCCCTGAAGCGCGAACTTATATTTGTTATCGGAATTTATTCGGTAGAGGAAATAAGGCAGCTTATTCAAAAAAAAGGTGATGAGTCCTTACTTGTTATTATTGAACCCAATTCTGCATTTTTTAATTATACCTTGCACCATAATGATCTTTCTTTCATTCAATCATCAGCGGCAGTTTTATTTGCTGATAAAGTAAGTGAATTACCTTTGTTCCTGGATGAGTTTCTTTTATCAAATGCGATTTTCTACTTGAAGACGATCAAATTTTATTTCACCTATTATTATCGGGAACATGACCTCAGTTCAAGCGTGGATATCGTCAGAATCATAAAAGAGGTTGTACAATATAAAACACTTATGTACGGGAATTCTGTAGAAGACAGCTTGATAGGATTCAGACATCACATGAAGAACCTCAAGCATTTGCCGCGTTCGAAGGATGTCTCTTTATTGAAAAATGCAATGCGTAACATACCGGCTATTGTAGTATCTGCTGGTCCGTCTCTAAATAAGAACATAAAACAATTGCAGAGTATGAAAGATAAATCGCTTATCATCGCTGTAGATACGATAGCACAACGACTATGCAATGAAGGTATTATTCCTGATTTTATATGCTCCATTGAACGGGGAATTGAAACCTATACTTATTTTTATGAAGGAAAGTCATATCCCGTTGAGTCAACCCTTGTTGGCCCGCTTGTCCTCTATCCTGAGGTGTTTAATGAATTTCCTGGAGAGATAGTTATTCCTATGCGGGAGAAAGTGGGAGAGTTCATTTGGCTAAAGGAAATTTTAGGGCTAAAGGATGATTATTCTATTAGTATCGGCTTGTCTTGTGCACATGTGGCGTTCGGTGTTGCAGAGCATATTGGGGCATCTCCAATTATATTGATAGGGCAAGATTTGGCATATGGGGATTCTGCTAAGGAGACACATGCCGGAGGAACGATTTATGATGATAAGGAACTAACTAGTAGTATGTTTGCTGAAATTCAAAGTTTTGAAACAGAAGGATACTATGGTGGGACGGTTGCAACGACAGAAATATGGAATGCTTTTCGTACCTGGTTCGAGATGGAGATTGCGAATAAGCAATTGCATGTAATTAATGCAACGGAGGGGGGGGCGAAAATTGCTAATACAGAGCAGTTAAGTCTAGCAGATGTGGAGGCACAATATTGCCAAACAAATGTTAAACCTGTCTCTGAGATATTGAAGGGGATAGCGCTATATCCTTTAGAGCAACAACAAATAAAGCAGGCCATTAGAGAACAATATAAGTATTTTCTCGATATTAAAATGCAATTTGAATACCAGCGTAAACAGGTTAGACGTCAGCGAATCAACGAGCATTCAACAGAAAAGGATTTGAAAGAAGCGTTAAAGAAGATTGACAGGACAGAAGATTATTTTAGAATAGTTCTGGATAGTTGGCTTCTTCGTCACTGCCTGCAGCCTGCAATGATTAACTCTGTGTGGAATTTGTATGACATTGAACGTGTAGTGAACCCTGTGAACGTAATGCAGGCGCGGGAAGTTAATCTTGGATTTCTAGATATTGGTGTGTATGCTCTAAGTGAGATCGTTTCAATTTTAGAAGCAACTGCGGAGGCTTTATAGTCATAATACAATAGCTGGAAGTTGGAGAAGGATGAATAAAAAAATACTGTTGGTTGGTGGTGGAGGGCATTGTAAATCTGTTCTGGACAGCCTTCTTAGACTAAACATGTACTCGGATATCGGAATCATCGACGTACAAAAAAATGTAGGGAAGAACATTATGGGGATCTCTGTTATTGGTTGTGATAATGATCTCGAGAGATTGTTCGCTGAGGGGTATACTTGTGCCTTTGTAACACTCGGGAGTATTGGCAGTCCGGCTCATAGAATCAGGCTTTTTCATCATATAGAAGATGTAGGTTTTCAGATTCCAGTTATCATCGATCCTTCAGCCATCGTAAGTTGTGATGCGCAGATTGGGGCAGGAGTTTTCATCGGAAAACATGCAATAATAAATGCAGGTTCTGTCATAGATACTGGGACAATTATTAATTCTGGGGCAATCATTGAACATGATTGTGTTATTGGAAACTTTGCTCATATTGCTTCTGGAGTAGTACTAAGTGGAGGAGTACAAATCGGAGAAAACACACATATTGGAGCAAATACTGTGATCAGGCAGCAGCTCATGATAGGTTCTGATACAACTATTGGAATAGGCAGTGTAGTGGTGACCAATATAAAAAACCAGGTGGTTGCTTATGGTAATCCATGTCGGGAAATAGGATAAACAATGAATTTCGAGTCATTACAGAAGTCTTATAATCGCTGGGGTGCAGAAAATGACGAAAAATGGAAAAATACTAGTTACAGGTGCGGATGGATTTATCGGGTCACATCTAACAGAAAAGCTGGTTGAACAGGGATACGAAGTGAAGGCTTTCGTTTACTACAACTCCTTTAACTCTTGGGGATGGTTGGATCATTCACCCTATAGAGGAGAGTTTGAGGTATTCGCTGGAGATATTCGCGATCCATACGGGGTAAAGACAGCCATGAAAGACTGCGACAGGGTGCTTCATCTGGCCTCACTAATCGCCATTCCCTACTCTTATCATTCTCCGGAAACGTATATTGATACAAATATAAAGGGAACCTTGAATGTGTTGCAAGCGGCCCGTGAATTGGGTGTTTCTAAAGTAGTCCATACGTCTACAAGTGAAGTATATGGAACGGCACAATATGTACCTATAGATGAGCTTCATCCACTGCAGGGACAATCGCCATATTCGGCCTCCAAGATTGGCGCTGATCAGATGGCACTCTCATTCTACCGTTCATTCGATACACCGGTGGCTATTATTCGTCCATTTAATACCTATGGTCCACGCCAGTCTGCGCGTGCAGTTATTCCGACCATTATTTCACAACTGGCAGTAGGTAAAGAGAGAATTAAACTGGGAGCCATACGCCCAACGAGAGATTTTAATTATGTTGAAGATACTGTCAAAGGTTTCATTTCTATTTTAAACAGTCACAAGGCAATTGGTGAAGTGATTAACATAGGCAGTAATTATGAAATTTCAATTGGGGATACCGTTGCTTTGATTGCAGAAGTGATGGGGAAAAAGGTAGAGATTGAAACAGAAGAGATGCGTATACGACCAGAAAAAAGTGAAGTTGAAAGGCTCTGGGCAGACAATCAAAAGGCTAAACAGTTGTTGGGCTGGGAACCTTCCTATGGTGGTATTGACGGATTAAAACGAGGATTGAAAGCAACAGCCGATTGGTTTGGGGATAAGGAAAATCTATCTCAATACAAGGAATCGGTGTATAACATATGAGTACAATATGGCAAGATATTTCCCAAACCGTGAAAGAAATCTATCGCGGACAATCGATAATTCCATTACATGAACCGACATTTGATACGTTAGAGCTGGAATATGCAACGGATTGTATTCAGAGTGGTTGGGTGTCTTCTGTTGGTAAATATGTCGATCAATTTGAACAGAAACTTGCAGATTATGTAGGAGTGCGCCGTGCTGTAGCTGTCGTTAACGGTACAGCAGCACTGCATATTTCACTGAAAATCGCAGGGGTGCAGGCTAACGATGAAGTAATTATGCCTGCACTAACCTTTGTTGCTACAGCTAATGCTCTTTCTTATTTACAGGCTGTTCCACACTTCGTAGATGTTTCTAAAGATACCTTAGGTATTGATCCGCAGAAGCTTGCTGAGCATATCAGAGAAATTGGAGAGCGGAAAGACGGGTGCCTGGTAAATAAGCAGACAGGAAGAGTCATTCGTGCGCTCCTGCCCATGCATACGTTTGGACACCCGGTCGAGTTGGATGCGTTACTTGACGTTTGTCAGCAGTATAACCTAGTTATGGTTGAAGATGCTGCTGAGTCACTAGGCTCCTACTACAAAGGTAAGCATACTGGCGGATTCGGCCTAGTCGGTGCGCTGAGTTTTAACGGCAATAAGATCATAACAACAGGCGGTGGCGGAGCAATTGTAACGGATGATGTGCAGCTCGCGGATTACGCCAAGCATATTACTACTACAGCGAAGATGCCGCACCGTTGGGAATATCAGCATGATGAAGTAGCTTTTAACTATAGAATGCCTAATATTAATGCTGCACTTGGCTGTGCCCAGATAGAGAAGCTTCCCGAATTCTTATCTTCTAAACGCGCTCTGACAGAGAAGTATCGTAGTTTATTCCAAAAGGTTGAAGGGGTGGATTTGTTCTTAGAGCAACCGCATAATTCAAGTAATTATTGGTTGCAGACTTTACTGTTGGATGAGCAACTCTACGATCGGGACAAGGTACTGGAGCAACTACATGCTGAAGGTATAATGGCACGACCAATTTGGACCCCGCTAGATGAATTAGTACCATATGCAGATTGCCCTAAGGCTGATTTGTCAGTTACACATCAATTGAAAAGAAGAATTATTAATATCCCTTCTACTCCATTGAAAGGGGATTCTAATGTCTAAACGAAAAGTATGTGTAGTAACCGGTACCCGAGCAGAATATGGTTTGTTGTATTACTTGATGCAAGAGATTAATGCGGACTCTGAATTGGAATTGCAGATTATTGCAACAGGAATGCATCTGTCTCCCGAGTTCGGATTAACCTACCAGCTAATCGAGAAAGATGGTTTCGTAATAAATGAGAAGATTGAGATGCTCTTATCAGCGGATACTCCCTCTTCGGTTGCCAAATCCATGGGAGTTGCGGTGTTGGGACTTGCAGATGCATTTCAACGCCTACAGCCGGATATACTGGTTCTGCTTGGGGATCGCTTCGAAATATTGAGTGCTGCTCAGACAGCACTCGTTATGCGGATTCCTGTTGCGCATATTTCTGGTGGCGAGTTAACAGAAGGAGCCATTGATGATTCTATTCGCCATGCTATCACGAAGATGAGCCATGTTCACCTTACTTCCACGGATGAGTATGCTCGTCGAGTTATTCAGCTTGGAGAACAGCCGGATCGTGTATTTCAAGTAGGAAGCCTTGGGGTTGAAGGGATTCGCAGAATGACATTAATGACAGAAGCTGAGCTTGCAGCTTTCTATCAGTTCCCAATAGATAAGCTTCTTCTAGTCACTTTCCATCCAGTTACTCTTGAAGTGCGAACAGCAGAGAAGCAAGTTGAAGAGCTGCTGTCTGCATTGGATCATTTTCGAGATTATATGATAGTTTTCACCAAAGCTAACGCTGATACAGAAGGAAGAATTATTAATCAAAAAATAGATGAATATGCTGCAACGCATCCCGAACGTGTTAGGGCTGTTTTCTCACTTGGACAGTTAAGATACCTGAGCACAATGAAGTATTGCTCGGCAGTGATTGGCAACTCTTCAAGCGGGATTATTGAAGCTCCAGTTTTCTCGAAACCAACCGTTAATATAGGAGATAGGCAGAAGGGACGGCTCAGAGCGGACTCCATTATTGATTGTGTCCCCAAAAAAGAAGATATCATCAATTCCATCCGTCAGGCAACCTCTTCGTCATTTCAACAGAGTGTAACGGGTACTGTGCTGCAGTATGATGGGACAAAGACATCTCTTGAGATTGCAAACATTCTTAAAACGGTAGATCTACGAAATATATTACAAAAATCATTTTTTACACTTCCGGAGGTAGAAGAATGAATGCGACGTATGTGATTGCTGAAGCAGGTGTCAATCATAATGGGGATTTGCAGATGGCCAAGCGGTTAATAGATATTGCGGTGAACAGCAAGGCTGACGCTGTAAAGTTTCAGACGTTTAAAACTGAGCTTATAATTAGTACATGCGCACCAAAAGCGGAATATCAGAGGCAAACGACTGGAGAGGAAGAGTCACAATTTGAGATGGTGAAGAAGCTGGAACTTTCGTTCAATCAATTTAGGGAGTTGAAAGCCTATTGTGACGAGCGTGGCATTGAGTTTCTATCCACTCCGTTTGATATAGAGAGTGTGGATTTTTTAATTGATGAGTTGAATCTAACAACTATTAAAATATCTTCTGGAGAAATAACAAATGCTCCATTGCTCTACCATATTGCTCGTAAACAGCCTGATATCATCTTGTCCACTGGTATGGCGACATTAAGTGAAGTAGAGGCGGCGCTTGGTGTAATTGCTTTTGGTCTTCTTTCAAAAAATGAGGCTCCCTCTGCCAGTGCTTTCCGATCGGCATATTTATCTTCAGAGGGACAGCGGCAGTTGCAGTCTAAGGTTAGACTGCTTCACTGTACTACAGAATATCCAGCTCCAGTTGAGGATGTTAATTTGCTGGCTATTGAGACAATGCATAAGGCATTTGGACTTCCAACCGGTTACTCGGATCATACAGAAGGTATAGCTGTTACGATTGCCGCGGTAGCGCTGGGTGCATCTGTCATCGAGAAGCATTTCACACATGATAAACAAGCGGAAGGACCTGATCATAGAGCCTCCCTTTCTCCGCAGGAGTTGCAGTTGCTCATTCAAAGCATCCGGCAAGTGGAGGCTGCAAGAGGCACAGGCATCAAAATTCCTGCTGAATCCGAAATGAAAAATATTGATATTGCCCGCAAGAGCATTGTTGCCCATAAGAAAATTGAGCAAGGTGAGACATTATCAGTGAATAATATTGCAGTTAAACGCCCGGGTGGGGGAATTTCTCCATTTGAATACTGGAGTCTGTTGGAGACAACGGCTGTGCAGGACTTTGAGGAAGGCGAGTTACTTGAACAATAACACAACTATTCCAAGGAGTGTTGCAGATGGAAAAATGGAGAGAAATATTGATTACTCCAGAGACAACTATATTAAAGACAATGGAAATTATTGATAGGTCATCTTTACAATTCGCAGTGGTAGTTGACATTGAACACCGTTTGCTCGGAACGGTGACGGATGGAGATATTCGGCGGGGGATTTTGCGCGGATTCCCACTTGAAACATCTATTGAGCATGTAATGAATAACCAACCCGTTTATGAGAGACAAGGGAAGCGGACTTCTTTCTATAAGGAATCGATCAGAGAGAAACAACTGAAGCAGCTCCCAATCGTTAATGATAGAAAGCAAATAGTGAATATTTTATTTGCGGAGAATATCCTTAACTTTCTGCAAAAAGACAATATTGTAGTTCTGATGGCTGGTGGCATGGGAACGCGTCTGCGTCCACTTACGGACGACATTCCGAAGCCGATGCTGAAGGTTGGTGGCAAGCCTATACTAGAGACAATTATCGAGAGCTTTAAGAGTTTCGGTTTTACGAACTTTATGCTCTCAGTTAATTATAAAAAGGAAGTCATTGAGAACTATTTCCAGGATGGTTCACAGTTTGGGGTTCGGATACAGTATATTGAGGAAGGCAAACGATTAGGAACAGCAGGAGCGCTTTCTTTACTGTCCCAGCAGCCGAAGCTACCGTTCTTTGTAATGAACTCCGATCTGCTGACAAAGATTAACTATGAGCAACTGCTGGATTTCCATCAGCAGACGAAATCAATGGCTACTTTATGTGTAAGAGAATATGAATACCAGATCCCTTATGGCGTGATAGAAACGGAGCAACACCGTTTGGTCTCTATTGTTGAGAAGCCGAAGCACAAAAGCTTTGTAAATGCGGGTATTTATGTTCTGGATCCTGAGGTTTTGCAATATGTCCCCGAGGATGAATTCTATGATATGCCTGATTTGTTTAAGAAGTTAATTGCGGTGAATAAAGAGGTATCTGCCTTTCCGTTAAGAGAATACTGGCTTGATATTGGACAGGCAGCCGATTATGACAAGGCCAACGGCGACTATAAAGGCGTTTTTTATGATTGACAATAGGGGGTTACTTGATTTTTCTATTGTTATAGAAAGTCAATTAGTACTGGAAATCCCAATAATTCTATAGTGTTTGTCTGAAGGCTCTGGTTAATTTCTTAACTTGGAGCTTTTTTCTCTTGACTTTGCCCCGAATCCTAAATTATCCCTGAAACTAACCGATATATAAGGTATAAAATGAGTGTTGGTGGAGGTCGGGGGTTATGAATGTACAGTTCTCACTTACAGCAAGTTCTACAAAAAGTGCTCAAAACAAGCCGGAAGTTGCATCTTCCAATTCTGGACCAGTGGCACCTGTAAGTGAAGTGGCGGCTATTCGCAATACCAGAGAAATGAGCTTGAAAGAAAAGCAGGGTGTGAATGTATCCGTTGCTGAGGAACAGTTAATACGAACTATTGAACGGGCTGTTCAATCCCTGCAGGGACCCCAGACCACTTTGGAAATTAGCATCCATGAAAAAACACACGATATTATGGTTAAGGTGCTCAATAAAGATACAGGTGAGCTGATCCGTGAGGTTCCTCCGGAAAAGACACTGGATCTGGTAGCAAAAATGATGGAGATTGCAGGTATACTTGTAGACGAAAAAATTTAGTGCCAGGGAGGTGCTGTTTTGGTTACACGCGTAAATGGGTTCTCAGGTATGGACATTGATAGTATGGTTAAGAGTATGATGGCTGCCAAACGCGTTCCACTGGACAGTCTCAATCAGAGCAAGCAGATCTTGAATTGGACGCGTGACGGATATCGTGAAATAAATAGTAAGCTTTTTGATTTCAGGTCAAACAAATTAATTTCAACGGCCAAATATGGTGGTAGCTCTGCTCTAAACGCTAATAAGGCGGTTGTATCGGGAAATACAGATGCGGTTAAAGCCGAGGCTCTGGCTTCTGCTTCTGGGATTGATATGAAGGTGAGTGTCACTAAGTTGGCTGCTAGTACTACATTAAAGATGAATACTGGATTAGGTCAAGGAGTACCTAGTTCTACTTCACTCGCTAAGCTTGAAGGGGTGGATCTATCCCTTCTATCCGAAGATAGTAGAACCGAATATCTTAAAAAGGGGTTTGACATTACCATCAACGGGGTGGAATTTAAGGACTCGGACGGTAAATCACTGTTTAATGGCCTTACCTCTATATCCACTATGGTGTCAACTATCAACTCAAATGCCAAGGCGAATGCAACTGCAAGCTATGACGAGATCACGGGGAAATTAACCATTGCTTCTAAAACCAGCGGAGATCCCCTTCGTGCAACTACCTACGACTCTACTAAAGATGTAACTGTGGGCAGTGGAAGTACTTTGCTGGCTCTCTTTACCCAAAGAACTGTAACCCAGGTTGAAACAAATGGCCCAGGAATTACGGATGGAACCAAATCTTTGGCGTTTCTCCAAAACGCTCTTGATGGGACAAAGCTAGAAGATGCGGAGAAATCGACATATAAGTTTAGTCTGAATAATAAGTCGTTCTCTTTTGACGCAAAGCTAACTATAGATGAAATGGTCACCAAAATAAATGATGAGACGGGTACAACAGGGGTTCAAGCACAATTTACCGGGGGGAAATTAAAGCTATCGGCAGTATCTGGCGAAGTGAAGTTGGGAGGAGACTCCTACAATCTCCTGAAACTATTTAATGGAGCGAAACGTGCTGAAGCGACTGCTGGTGATTATACTACAACCGATGGGCAGAATGCTGTTGTCACGGTGAATGATGTTTTGCTGAAAGATACCAATAGCAATACTATTAACATCAATGGCGTCCAACTTACACTGTTGGATAGGACAGACAAAAGCGGGACCGATGTTCCGACCCTTATTAAAACACAAACCGACCCTGATAAAACTATAGAGACAATCAATGCCTTTGTAGAAGACTACAACAGTCTGATCAAAACGTTGAATGCGAAAGATGATGAAATCCAGTATCGTGACTTCAAACCGTTAACGGATGATCAAAAGAGCGCAATGAAAGATGATGACATTAAGACTTGGACGGAGAAGGCGAAAAGTGGTCTTTTCAAGAATAATGATATTATTAACTCCGTCTTGTCAGAGATGCGTGGTATTATTACGGAGAAATTAGGGCCACTCAGTACTCTCGGAATCACTACAGGGGGTTATCTGGAAAACGGTAAACTGGTGGTTGATCAGGCAAAGCTCAAAAATGCAATTATTGCTAATCCTCAACTCGCGATGGATACATTACAAGGTCCCGCCAACGCTCAGAAAGAGGGACTCTTTGATAAATTAGCGGATAAAGTAGGGAATGCGCTAGACAAAATTGCTGAACGTGCAGGTACAAATAAATACTCTATGGACCTCAGCAGCAGCTTTAAAACAGAAAGCGTTATGGGTAAAAAACTTACAGAATATAATAATAAAATCTACACGATGCAGCAAAACTTAAATGCAGCCGAAACTCGTTACTATAAGCAATTCACAGCTATGGAAACAGCCATGAATAAGTTACAGTCTCAGACGTCGAAGCTGTTTGCCTAGTCAGAACTATTATAAAATAGAGGGTGACATAATTGCTTAAATCTCCTTATGAAAAATACCGCCAGTCTTCCGTCCAGACTTCTACTCCAGCGCAGCTGGTAATCATGCTCTACGACGGAGCGATTCGTTTTATCCGGACAGGCATGGAGGGCCTCAAAAATCAGGATTATGAAAAAACAAACCTCAATTTAGGCAAAGCTCAGACTATCGTAAGCGAGCTGATGAGTACATTGGACTACTCTATTGAAATATCTAAGGACCTCTTTTCTCTATATGAATATACAAATTTCTTGCTGGTGGAAGCTAATATCCACAAAAATCCAGAAAAAGCAGAAGAGGCCATTGGCTACTTGACCGACCTCCGTGAAACCTGGCTGCAGGCGTCCAAGCTTGCGGCGGGCCAGACAGAGATTGCTAATGGATGAACTTATCCTCAGTCTGGATCAGCTCACGCACGGGATGATGAGTCGGCTCCAGGAAGCGACTTATGAGGAGCTTGAGGATTTCGTAGAGGAACGGCAGAAACTTGTCGATGCTATTGCAGAAAAAGTCGCTTGTAATCCATCAACACCTGCACAAAAGCGTGAAATTAATCGAATCCTGGAAAACGATAACGCGTTGCTTGACCGGATGAATGAGCTGCGCATGGAAGCTAGGGATTGGTTGCAGAAGCGTAGTCAAGCCAAAGTCCAGCGCAGTGCATACGAGGCAGTCTATTCACCGGATAGTCTGTTAATGGACCGCCGAAAATAATGTTTTTCCAAATGTTTCATCTCAGGAGCAGCCGGGTATTATATACCGTCTGCTCCTTTTTTTGATCTTGATATCACATTTTTTTGCTTGAATTTGGTTAATTATTGAATGGTAAAATATTGAAAGAAAACATTTACTATTCCAATTGACAATGGAGAAGCAGCGGTGGTATAGTCGAGTTGTGAGCAAGACTCACGTTCATCTGATGACGAAGGGAATGTTTAGTCAATGGAAGGTAAAGTTAAATGGTTTAACGCAGAAAAAGGTTATGGTTTTATCGAAACTGCCGATGGTGGCGACGTATTCGTACACTTCTCCGCGATTCAAACTGACGGTTTCAAGACTTTGGATGAAGGCCAATCCGTAGAGTTCGACATCGTTGAAGGTGCACGCGGACCACAAGCAGCTAACGTCATCAAATTATAATCATCCGGCGCAGCCGACCTACATATATGGTAGATGGTTAGCAATTGAGACAACGCTAGCGTAGACCCTGGGGATTTTCCCCAGGGTCTTTTTTAATGCTTTTTTACAAAAAATCGTTCCAGATGTGGTGAAATTAAGTTGGAATTAGACAAAGTGTAAAATTAATTTAACGGAAAATGTTAACATTCTCCAGTATTTGGGTAATAGAAGACGTTGGGCTTTCTATCTTGCCTCGACGTACATTCTTTATGCTTAGGCGTGTGGCTTTTTGAGCGAGACCTTTGTTCAGGAGCGATGCAGTAAGCCTATGCCCATCAAACACTCAGGAGGATGAAAAGCAGAATGAAAAAGACGTGGCGTGGATTAATGACAGGGATACTGGGTGCAAGTATGTTACTCGGATCTCTAGGCAGTGTCTCTGCTGCCCCTGCCCCCAAGGATATTCAAGGACACTGGGCGCAGACGCAATTGCAGGATTGGCTGAATAAAGGGTATCTAGGCGGTTACCCGGATGGTACGGTGAAGCCTAACAAGGCGATAACGCGCGGCGAATATGTAGCACTGATTAATCGTCTGTTCGGGTTCAAGGATACGGGAACGATCAGCTTCACCGACGTGAAAAAGACTAACTGGGTATACTCCGAGGTGGCGAAAGCCGTGCAAGCCGGTTATATCGGCGGTTATGAGAATAAAACATTCCGTCCCGCTAATCCGTTGACCAGACAAGAGGCAGCCGTCATTGCTGCCAAATTGCTTAGCTTGAATACCGCCGCAGCTTCTACAACCTTTAAAGACAATGCTCAAATTGCTGCTTGGGCAAAAGGGGCAGTGGCAGCCGCAGCAGGTAAAAAGATCATCAACGGGTACCCGGATGGAACCTTTGGTCCTAAGAGATCGCTGACCCGGGCAGAGGCTGTGGGGATTATCAGCAATTCGGTTGTATTTAAACCTTCTACTCCTGGATTAACCCCTACCCCTACACCAACTCCATCGGCGAAGCCTTCGCCTGGCGCAACTCCTGCTCCTACAGCAACCCCTGTACCTGGTGGCGGTAGTGGCGGTGGCGGCGGGGGTGTTATCACTACACCATCAGTAAGTGGTGTAACTTATGGACATGTGGGTTCGGTGACAGCAGATGTGTACCTTACTCCATCCGTAACCGGAGCAATCTATTATGTGGTGGCTCCTTACAGCAGCAGCATGCCGAATCCTAGTGCCTCGCAGGTAAAACTGGGAAAGACAAGTGCTGGAACCCAAGGAGTGAACTATGGAACCAAGGCCACATCGGCAGGGTCAACTGTTTCTTTTTCGGTGTACGGGTTGCAGCCTAATACAGAATATGCAACATACATCATCGTTACAGATACTGCCGGGAACATGTCAACGGTATCGAAGCTTCTTTTGAAGACGAATACAAGTACTCCAACATCGATCACGCTGGTTGAACCGGGACATATGGGAACAGTGACAGCAGATGTCTATGTGAAATATGGGCAGACAGGTGGTGTTTCGGCTCCAGTAAGATATGTTGTACTGCCGGCTAATGCCGCCAACCCGACTGCGGCGCAGATTGCTGCCGGACAAAATAGCTCAGGGGCCCAACTTGCCGCACCTTGGACAGGTTGGATCACTCCGGCGCCTTCACCGGCGGTAAGACAGACACTGAGCTTGACTGGGCTAACTGCCAAAACCAGCTACAAGGTATACTTTATTACAGGTTCCGGCAGTGTCTGGTCACCTGTAGAAATTCTGCGTATTCAAACCAAGTAAGAGCTGGATAATTGCAATATTAACCGATAACACTAGGTCCGGCCCAGGCAGCTTGAGTTGCTCTGGCCGGACCTATTTATGTATATGGGGGGGCTGTGACATCTTTTGTTAGCTGGATGTAAACACTGTCATGATTTGTTTTTTACTTAGGCCTGACAATTTGGTATAATGGCTATGTAAACAAAGGAGGAGTGCCCATGCAATTCAGCATTCGAGGTCAACAAATTGAAGTGACCGACGCTTTGAGAGATTATGTTGATAAGAAGCTCAGCAGACTTGAGAAGTACTTCGATGCACCCCCTACCTCAGAAGGATATGTGACGCTTGGCGTTGTTCGCGGCCTTCATACGGTGGAAGTCACGATCCCGCTAGCAGGTGTAACGCTTCGTGCGGAAGACCGCAGCGATGATATGTACGCATCCATCGATGCCGTGGTGGACAAGCTGGAACGCCAGATTCGCAAACACAAAACCAAGCTCAATCGTAAGTTCCGTCAGGAAGGAAGCCTGAAAACGCTCTTTGTGGAAGGAGCACCAAGCAGCATTGCTGTTGAGGAACAGGATTACGATGATTTGGAAGTCGTGCGGAACAAGCGCTTCACTTTGAAGCCTATGGATGTAGAAGAAGCGATCCTGCAAATGAACATGGTTGGACATAATTTCTTCGTGTTCTCCAATATTGATACTTCTGAAGTTAGCGTTGTTTACAAACGCAATGACGGCAAGTATGGCCTGATCGAACAAGACTAGGTTTGGATGCATGAAGCCGTAACCCGACTTGGAGCAGAGATTTACTTCAGTCTGACAAAAGAAAATTAACCGAGCCCCTATTCGCCATAAGCGAATAGGGCTCTTGTGCGTATATACATGTGTTTATGACAAAATAGCGGCACTTTGGCAGTAATGAGATCACTTGAAAAATAAGGTTGCGGCTGCTTGTATTGCGGCTTCTCTTACAAACTGTTACAATTTATGAAGCAGCGGAATCGAAATCATATATGGCCCTTTCAATATTAGTGAGGATGGGCTCGGTTCCACCATCTGTGTTGCATGAAAGGGGTTAACCATGCTAGGACTTGTAAAAAAAATATTCGGCGACACCAATGAACGTGATGTCAAACGTCTCATGAAGACGGTCGATGTAATTAATGGGTTGGAGCCCGATTTCGTATCACTTTCGGATGAAGAACTGAAAGCCAAGACCGATGAATTCCGTGCCCGGATTGAGAAGGGCGAAACCTTGGAGGAAATTCTTCCTGAGGCATTTGCAACCGTACGCGAAGCTTCCAAACGGACGCTGGGCATGCGGCATTTTGACGTTCAATTAGTTGGAGGTATGGCGCTGCATGAAGGCCGGATCTCCGAGATGAAGACGGGTGAAGGCAAGACGCTGGTAGGTACACTGCCGGTCTACCTGAACGCTTTGCTCGGCAAAGGTGTACATGTTGTAACGGTCAATGACTATCTGGCTCAGCGCGACAGTGCGCAGATGGGACAAATTTATAACTTCCTGGGTATGACGGTTGGGGTAAACCTGAACGGCATGGACCATGCTGATAAGCAAGAAGCTTATGCCTGCGATATTACGTATGGCACAAACAACGAGTTTGGTTTTGACTACCTGCGCGATAACATGGTGCTCTATAAGGAGCAAATGGTTCAGCGTCCGCTCTATTTCTGTATTATTGATGAAGTTGACTCCATCCTGATTGATGAAGCGCGGACTCCTCTTATTATCTCCGGACAGGCCGAGAAATCGACGGAGCTGTATTATGCAGCAGACCGTTTCGTAAAGAGACTGACTGCGGAAGAGGATTATACTGTTGATATCAAGGTGAAATCCGTGGCTTTGACTGAAAAAGGTGTGGCTACGGCAGAGCGCGCTTTTGGGGTGGAAAATCTGTATGACCATGCCAATGTAACTCTGAATCATCACATTGTTCAAGCGCTCAAGGCGAACGTAATTATGCGCCGCGATGTTGATTATGTAGTGAATGAGGACGAGGTTGTTATTGTCGATGAATTCACCGGCCGTTTGATGGCGGGACGCCGTTATAGTGACGGGTTGCACCAGGCTATCGAAGCCAAAGAAGAAATTCAGGTGCAGAATGAGAGTATGACCCTGGCTACTATTACCTTCCAGAACTACTTCCGGATGTACCGTAAGCTGGGTGGTATGACGGGGACTGCGAAGACCGAAGAAGAAGAGTTCAAGAAGATCTATGGTCTGGAAGTTCTGCAGGTGCCAACCAATAAACCGAACCAGCGTGCGGATATGCCGGACGTTGTATACAAAAGCGAAAACGGTAAGTTTAACGCAGTGGTAGCAGAAATTGTGGAGCGCCACAAAAAGAATCAACCCGTGCTGGTAGGTACGGTTTCTATTGAGAACTCCGAACGTGTATCGGAAATGCTGAAACGCAAAGGTGTAAGACACCAGGTGCTCAATGCCAAGCATCATGCGGCGGAAGCAGAGATCATCTCCCATGCAGGTCAGCCGGGAACCGTAACTATTGCTACGAATATGGCAGGACGCGGGACGGATATCGTACTCGGTGAAGGAGTGACAGATCTCGGAGGTCTGCATATCATTGGTACAGAACGCCATGAATCACGCCGGATCGACAATCAGCTGCGCGGCCGCGCGGGACGTCAAGGCGACCCGGGTTCCACTCAGTTCTACTTGTCGCTCGGTGACGAACTGATGAAGCGTTTTGGTGCAGACAACGTGCTGAACATGATGGACCGTCTTGGGTTTGAAGAGGATCAGCCGATCGAGAGCCGTATGATCACGCGTGCTGTAGAATCCGCCCAAAAACGTGTCGAAGGCAACAACTTCGATATTCGTAAAGTCGTACTTCAATATGATGACGTCATGAATCAGCAGCGTGAGATTATCTACAAGCAGCGCCGCGAGATTCTGGAGTCTGACAATATCAAAGACGTCGTAATTGAAATGATCAAGCCGGTTATTGACCGTATTGTTCATGCCCACTGCAGTGACGATATTCCCGAGAACTGGGAGCTGCAGGAGGTTGCTGATTATGTGAACAGCAAGCTTTTGGAAGAAGGCGAGCTGACACGGGACGATATGTGGGGCAAAGAAGTTGAAGAGATCATCGAATTCATCTTTGGCCGTGTACTGGAGAAGTACGCAGCCCGTGAAGAACGCCTTGGCTCTGAGCTGGTGCGTGAATTCGAAAAGGTTATCGTCTTGCGTTCGGTTGACAGTAAATGGATGGATCATATTGATGCGATGGATCAGCTTCGTCAAGGGATTCACTTGCGCGCGTATGGTGGTACTGACCCGCTCCGCGAATATCAATTTGAAGGCTTTGAAATGTTCAATGCCATGACCGCTACCATTCAGGAGGAAGTTGCGACCTACATTATGAAGGCGCATATTGAGACCAATCAGGAACGGCAATCCGTAGTGGAGGAGAATAAGATCTCCACTAATGGCGAGCCTGCTGAGAAGCAGCCTGTGCATGTTGAGGCCGCTATCGGCCGCAACGATCCATGCCCTTGCGGCAGCGGCAAGAAATACAAGAACTGCCATGGACAGAACGCGTAAGTACAGTGGGCTAATGCATTTCGGTTTCGGCCTTGCATTCTTAGTAAACCAGTGAGCAGAAATTAATCTGCAAAAGCTGTTTACAGAACTGTACTTTATGTACTTTATGTCTTGCTCCACAGTTCAAGGGTTATAATGACAATAAAAAGCGGCTGGGCCCGGGGGACTCCCCGTTTGCGGCCCGGCCGCTTTTTTGAGCTTGGGAGCTATGTTGATTCCTGAGCGAAGCGGAAGGCGTAATTCTTGAAACCTGGATTCAGGTGGGAGTAACGGAGGGGAAGTTTGGAACTGGAGGAGCGAATGCGTCCGCCTTTGTTCACAGATTTCAACCGCGGGCGGCAGTCTCCAATCAGGAAATCTGTGAACAACAGCGGCCGGAAGTCCAAACATTCCCCGCAGTTACGTCCATCACCGGAAACGAGTGTTAAAGAAGATGAGCTTCCGGCAGCGAGGGTTATCAACTATATGCCCCAGGCTCAATCCAGCCGCCCCGGCGCAATGATTTTATATTGAAAGGTGAAGTGATCACACATGATTGATCCTAATGTTAAGCAGGACCTGCGTGAAATAGGCAAGAAACTTACAGACCTTAGGGGGTCTCTTTGACTTAGATCTGAAGCAGGAGATGATATCCAACTTCGAAGAAAAGATGGCAGCGCCCGGATTCTGGGATGATCCAGAGAAGGCACAAGGCGTCATCGCTGAGATGAACGCGGTGAAATCATCCGTAGATCAATATGAGAAGCTGCAGCAGGAATATGATGATGCGGCGATGATGGCGGAGCTGGCGGATGAAGAGGGCGATGAGGATTTGGCGGCAGAGGTTGCTGGAACGATTCGCAGTGTGGCTGGCAAGGTCGATGAATTCGAGCTTCAGCTGCTGCTCAACCAGCCGTATGACAAGCTCAATGCCATATTGGAGCTGCATCCCGGTGCTGGCGGAACGGAGTCCCAGGATTGGGGGCAGATGCTGTTACGCATGTATACCCGCTGGGCGGAGAAACGCGGCTTCAAGGTAGAGGTCCTGGATTATTTGCCGGGCGACGAAGCGGGGATTAAGAGTGTTACGCTTTTGATCAAAGGCTACAATGTCTATGGCTATCTGAAGGCCGAAAAGGGAGTACACCGGCTGGTGCGCATTTCCCCGTTCGATGCCTCAGGCAGACGCCATACCTCGTTTGTATCCTGTGATGTGGTACCCGAGATTGCAGATGATGTAGAGGTTGATATCCGTACCGAGGATCTTAAGATCGATACGTACCGGGCCAGTGGCGCAGGCGGTCAGCATATTAATACAACGGATTCTGCAGTGCGTATTACTCACTTGCCAACCGGCGTAGTGGTAACGTGCCAGAATGAACGCTCACAGATCAAGAACCGTGAACAAGCGATGAAAATGCTGCGTTCCAAGCTGTATGAGCGCAAGCTGCAGGAGCAGCAGCAACATCTCGATGAGATTCGCGGCGAGCAATCGGATATTGCATGGGGAAGCCAGATCCGCTCCTATGTATTCCATCCCTATAGTATGGTAAAGGATCACCGTACTTCCGTGGAAACCGGTAATGTTGGAGCGGTGATGGACGGCGATCTGGACGCTTTTATCGACGGATATTTGCGCAGCCAGATTAAGACAGAAGCAGAATAAGGGGATAATGATAATTCCTACGCGTCTTCGGAGGTGTAGGAATTTTTTTGAGAAGTTTAGGGTGTATAATAGCTTCAAGTATAAACGTTAAGGAGAATAACTCTGCATGCAAAAAATCAATTCACGCAATAAACCCCCGCTGATTCCGCTGAACGGGCCATTGCGCCATACGGTGGATATTGTGCTGATTCTGGTGGGCTCACTGATTACGGGGCTTGCTTTTAATCTGTTTTTTCTGCCGAACCAAATCGCTTCCGGAGGGGTATCGGGGTTATCCGTACTCGCGGAAGCCTGGTTTAAAGCCGAACCTGCCTTCACCCAGTGGGCGCTGAACATTCCGCTGTTTATTCTTGGGGTGATATTCCTGGGCAAGCAATATGGAATTCGGTCGTTGCTCGGCAGCTTTGTGCTGCCGCTGTTTATTTTTTTGACGAAAGACGGGCCTGTGCCGACCACGAATCCGCTGCTGGCTTCTATTTATGGCGGGATTGGGGTGGGGTTGGGTCTGGGGCTGGTATTCCGTGGACGCGGCTCCACGGGAGGCTTGACCATTTTAGCGCAAATCATTCAGAAGATTACGGGATTCAGCTTCTCGCTGTCTGTGGTGCTGCTGGATGGTACGGTGATTACGCTGGCTGCTTTTGTACTGGGAATGGAACAGGCAATGTATGCGCTGATTGGCTTGTTTGTGACGGGCCGGGTCATCAACGCGCTGGAGGTTGGCTTCAGCTCGACCAAGGTGGCCTACATCATTGCCGATAAGACGGAAGAGATCTCTCAGGCGATCCTGAACGATCTGGACCGTGGTCTGACCAAGCTGAATGCGCAAGGCGGCTATACTGGCGATAACCGCACAGTGCTTATGGTCGTTGTGGGCCAAAATGAGATTACCCGGCTGAAGGCAATTGTGCGTTCCGTTGATCCGGGGGCGTTCGTCATTATTACCGAGGCACATGAAGTGCTGGGCGAAGGGTTTAAAAGAGAAGTGCAGTCTCCTTAGGGGCTGCACTCTTTTTTTGGAAATACAAGTATAATGTGCTTCACGCTAATATCTTTTTTGCTTAATAAACTTGACGTTACATGTTGTATTTATATTAATTCGGTCGTATAATAATACATATTTCGAAGGACGGTATTCATGATATTCATAACAGGCAGGAAGCGGGGATGACAGTGACAGGCAAGCTGAGAGCGGCAATTGTTGGATCAACGGGTTATGGGGGCGTGGAGCTGATTAGGCTGCTGCAGAACCATCCTGATATAGAGATTACTTCAGTGATTTCCTCTTCAAGCGCAGGTGCGCCTATTGAGGAAGGGTTTCCTCATTTAACAGGCATTGTGCAGCGCAATCTGGATGGAGTGGACGCAGCAGAGATTGCCGGCAGAGCGGATGTGGTATTTACAGCAACACCGTCGGGTGTCAGTGCCAAGCTGGTGCCGCAGCTCCTGGAGGCAGGTCTGAAGGTCGTCGATCTGTCCGGTGACTTCCGGCTGAAGGACGGCGCAGAGTATGAGCAATGGTATAAGCATCCGGCTCCGTCTGATTCCTATTTGCAGCAGGCTGTATACGGATTATGCGAAGTGTTCGGCGAACGTACGGCCGGGGCAGACTTCATTTCCAATCCAGGCTGTTATTCTACCGCTTCGCTGCTGGGCTTAATTCCGGCGCTGCAGGCGGGCTGGATCAAGCATGACAGCATTATTATTGATGCGAAATCGGGTGTGTCCGGGGCAGGCCGGGGAACGAGTCTGATGGTCCATTACTCCGAAATCAATGAGAATTTCAAAGCTTATAAGGTGAACAAGCATCAGCATATTCCGGAGATTGAACAGACCCTGACGGAGATATCCGGAGAGAAAGTGACGGTGACATTCACTACACATCTCGTGCCGATGACCCGCGGGATTATGAGTACGATGTACGCCGGGATGAACGGTGGGTACAACGAGCAGGATTTTGTGAACTTATATCGTAAATATTATGCAGGACGGCCGTTTGTGCGGGTTCGTGACGCTGGTGTGCTGCCAGCAACCAAAGAGGTCAGCGGTTCTAATTATTGTGATATCGGTTTTGCCACAGATGCCCGTACAGGTCGGGTGACCATTGTATCCGTCATTGACAATATTGTTAAAGGCGCAGCAGGGCAAGCGATTCAGAACCTGAATTTGATGATGGGATGGGAGGAAACCCGCGGCCTGGGCTACACACCAGTGTATCCTTAAGGTTCAGCGGTCAACTATACAATGAGTGAGAAGCAAGGTTTTACCGTCTTGGAAGGCGGAAGTGTTACGACACCTAAGGGATTCAAGGCTGGCGGGCTGCACTGCGGCCTCAAAAAAACAGAGCGCAATGACCTGGCAGCCATCCTCTGCGAGGTTCCGGCGACAGCGGCTGCTGTATATACAACGAATGTTTTTCAGGCTGCACCGCTTCAGGTAACGCGGGAGAGTCTGGTGAATGGTACACTTCAGGCAGTTATCGTGAACAGCGGGAATGCGAATGCCTGTACAGGTGATCAAGGCGAAGCCGATGCCTATGAAATGCGTGCTGCCGCAGCCCGCCGCTTAGGTGTGAATGAAAAGGATGTTGCGGTTGCTTCTACCGGTGTGATCGGCGAATTGCTGAAGATGGACTGTGTGCGAAACGGGATTGCCGGACTGCCTGAGAAGCTGGATGGAGGAGCTGCCGGAGCAGAGGAGTTCTGCCAGGCGATCCTCACCACAGATCTGGTCAAAAAAGAATGCTGTGTGAAAGTAAAGGTCGGGGATATAGAAGTAACGATTGCCGGAGCTGCCAAAGGTTCGGGGATGATTCATCCCAATATGGCAACCATGCTGGGTTTCATGACCACGGATGCTGTAATTGACGGCGATGATTTGCTCAGTCTGTTGCGTACTGCGACGAATACGACTTTTAATATGATTACGGTAGATGGAGATACAAGCACTAATGATATGCTGATTACGATGGCGAGCGGACTTGCGGGGAATGAAAAGCTGACACGTCTGCATGCGGACTGGGATGCTTTTGCCGCGGCATTTACGCATGTCTGCCAGAGTCTGGCCATGGCCATTGCCCGTGATGGTGAAGGGGCGACGAAGCTGATTGAGGTGCAGATCAGTGGTGCGGTACACGATGAGGCTGCGGCTGCAATTGCCAAAACGGTGGTCGGCTCCAGTCTTGTGAAATCTGCAATTTTTGGCGCGGATGCCAATTGGGGGAGAGTAATTGCCGCAGTAGGACGCGCAGGGGTGCCGGTATCGCCGGAACGGGTGGATATATCACTTGGCGGAATTCCGGTGCTCAAGCAGTCGCGGCCAGTGGCTTTTGATGAAGAGAAAGCTCTGCATTATTTGCAAAAAAGCGATACCGTGCTGATTACCGTAGCTTTGTCTGACGGAGACGGCAAGGCTACCGCCTGGGGCTGCGACCTGACGTATGACTATGTGCGCATCAATGCCGCATACCGTACCTGATTCATGGCTGGCACTCCACTTACGGGGAGGATAACGAAAAATGACTATAGAACCTACTGAGGATCATAAAGCTGGCGGACTGTTCGTGATGAAATGTGGCGGCAGTACGCTGGCGGCGCTTCCGGATTCGTTTTTTGATGATTTGCGGGAGCTGCAGGAGAGCGGTGCCCAGCCCGTCATCGTGCACGGAGGTGGGCCGGCGATATCCGGCAATCTGGAGAAGCTTGGCATTGAGAGCCGCTTCGTGAACGGCCTGCGGGTGACGACCGAGGAAGTGCTGGATGTGGTGGAGATGACGCTGTCCGGAAGCATTAACAAGGCAATTGTCCGAAGGATTCAGGGCAGCGGGGGGCAAGCGCTAGGCTTATCCGGTGTGGATGGACGGTTGATCACCGCCCGGCTGGTCGCGAACAGTGATGAAGTGGGGCTGGTTGGTGAAGTGACAGAGGTCAACGCAGAGATTGTGCAGGGTGTTCTGGCGATGGGCTATATCCCTGTAATCGCGCCGATTGGTGTGGATGCCGGAGGCCAGCGATACAACATTAATGCGGATACGGCGGCGGGGGCGGTGGCTTCTTTTATCGGGTCGCCCCAAATGATCGTCGTTACGGATGTTCCGGGCATAATGCGTACACTGGATGGCCGCAAAACGGTACTCCCGTCTGTGACGGTGGGACAGATTGAAGACTTGATCGAAAGCGGCGAAATTTATGGCGGGATGATTCCCAAAGTACGCGCGGCGATCGATTGTATTCAGGGCAGTGTGTCCGAAGTAGTGATTGTTGACGGCAAAGAGCCACGGGTGCTCAGCCGGGTGCTGCAGGGTGAAGAGCTGGGAACACGGATTATTCGTTCATAACTAATAACAAGCGCTGACGGGAATACCGGAAGCAGCATGGTGGGAGAGTGACTAAGAATGAGTGAGCTTACGCAAGCGGAAAAAGATTCTTTGACAGGGGCGCCGCAGGACCGTTCAGTGGAAAAGGAGGTTCAGGAGGCTGCTCCTGCCAAGCTGAGTGCGGTATTCCCGTCCTACGCCAGATACGACATTAGTCTGGTCAAGGGCAAAGGCAGCTGGGTATGGGATGATCAGGGCAACAAGTATCTCGATTTCATGTGCGGCCTGGCTGTAACGAGTCTGGGACATGCACCGGAAAAGGTTGGGGCTAAGCTGAAGGCACAGATTGATACCTTGTGGCATGTCTCGAACCTGTTCCACATTCCGGGGCAGGACCGGGTGGCGGCATTGCTGACGGCTAACAGCTGTGCGGATCAGGTGTTCTTTTGCAACAGCGGGGCCGAAGCGAACGAAGCAGCGATCAAGCTGGCGCGCCGTTATCACCAGAAGGTGAAGGGAACGGGCCGCTATGAGGTGATTACCTTCGAGCAATCCTTCCATGGACGTACCTTGGCTACGCTGACGGCTACCGGACAGCAGAAGGTAAAAGAAGGCTTCCTGCCGCTCCCGGCAGGCTTCAAGACCGTGCCTCTGCATGATCTTCCGGCGCTGAAGGCGGCTATTTCCGAGAATACAGCAGCCATTATGCTGGAGATGATTTTGGCTGAGGGCGGCGTGCTGGAGGTGCAGCAGGAATTCCTGGATGCGGTGGTAGAACTGTGCAAGGAGCACGGATTGCTGCTGATCGTGGACGAGGTGCAGACCGGTATGGGCCGCACAGGCAAGCTGTTTGCGCATCAGCACTACGGCATTGAGCCGGATATATTCACTCTGGCCAAAGGAGTCGCCAGCGGCTTCCCCGCAGGTGTGATGCTTGGCAAAGGTTATTTGCGTGAAGCTTTCAGCCCAGGCAGCCATGCGTCCACCTTCGGCGGAACGCCACTTGCGGCAGCAGTGATGGAAGCGACGATCGAAACGATGCTTGAAGACAATCTGGCGCAGCGAGCTGCCGAAATGGGCGAATATCTGAAAGGGCTGCTTAGAGAGAAGCTGGCAGATACACCTTTTGTGCAGGAAATCCGCGGCAAAGGCCTGCTCATCGGCATTGAATGTGCGGCACCTGTAGCGGATATCGTGCTGGCCGGACAGCAACGCGGGCTGCTGTTCGTACAGGCCGGACCGAATGTCATCCGGCTGCTGCCTAACCTGTATGTAAGCACCGAGGAGATCCACCAGGCGGTGGACATCCTTTCGGAACTCATTCATACTTATGCTAAATAAGATGAACTTAAGAATGAAGCAGGGAGTTGCCGTGAAGCCTTATACTTAAGGCTTTCTGGCAACTCCGTATATTACATTCTTAAGTTCACGTTCTATAACAATGGAAAATGGGAGGCAGGTTCATGAGCCAGGAAGTACACAGCGATACCGGAAAACTCGCGCAGCAGCTCAAAGGCCGTGATTTGCTGGAGCTGAACGACTACAGCCCGGAGGAAATTACGTATTTGATTGATTTGGCGATCGAGCTCAAGCGCAAGCAGAAGAGCGGTGAGGTCTACCAGCCGCTAAAGGGGAAGACGATTGGGCTTATTTTTGAAAAATCCTCGACCCGCACACGCGTATCGTTCGAAGTGGGCATGTTCCAGCTTGGAGGTCATGCGTTGTTCTTGAGTAAAAATGATATCCAGCTCGGACGCGGAGAAACCGTGGGCGATACGGCACAGGTGATGTCGCGTTATCTGGACGGCATTATGATCCGTACCTTCGGCCATGATAAAGTGGAGGATCTGGCCCGATATGCTTCGGTTCCTGTCATCAACGGACTAAGCGATATGGCGCATCCCTGCCAGGTGCTGGCCGATTACCAGACCGTCTATGAGCACAAGGGCAAGCTGAAGGGCTTGAAGCTGGCTTATATCGGCGATGGTAACAATATGGCGCATTCCCTGCTGATCGGCGGTGCCAAGCTGGGTGTGCATGTCTCCATTGCCGGACCCGAGGGCTATGAGCCCGATGCGGCTGTGGTGGCAGAGGCACGCGAGATTGCCAAGGAAACCGGCTCAGTGATTGTGGTTACCCGCAGCCCGCAGGAAGCCGTACAGGACGCGGATGTCATCTACACGGACGTATGGGCAAGTATGGGCTTCGAAGCCGAGCAGCTCGCGCGTGAGGCCGCCTTTAAGGACTATCAGGTCAACGAAGAACTGGTCAAAGGCGCGAAAAGCGACTATCTGTTCCTGCACTGCCTGCCGGCCCACCGTGAGGAAGAGGTTAGCACAGGCGTAATCGACGGCCCGAACTCGGTTATCTTCGACCAGGCGGAAAACCGTCTGCATGCGCAGAAAGCGCTGATGGCTGCTTTGATGGGCTAAGTAGCGATTTACCGGGCTAAATAAAGCTCAGAGTTAGCAGCGATATGGATAAATGAAAGTTGATTATGCAAGTCAGGCAAGGCTCTTGCTTGATCTTATACGATATAAAACATTATATAGGTTGAACTTAATATTGAGCGTTAGAATCTGGTGCGAAGCAGCGGAGTGAAAGTTTGGAACTGTAGGAGCGAATGCGTCCGCCTTTATAATCGGATTTCCCCCGCAGCCTGCGGGCTTAAAATCACAGAAATCCGATTATAACAGCGGCCGAAAGTCCAAACATTTCACGCAGTTGCGTCCAGGCACCGGAAGCTCCATACGCCAGGCTAAGTTCAGTCCTATACCCCCCCCACACGAAAGGAAGTTGTACCCCCATGGCTAAAGAAAAAATTGTGCTCGCCTATTCCGGCGGGCTGGATACCTCGGTCATCCTGAAATGGCTGAAAGAAACGTATGACGCTGAGATTATTGCATTTACAGCAGATATCGGACAGAAGGAAGAGCTGGAAGGCCTGGAGGAAAAAGCCCTCGCTACCGGCGCATCGAAGGTCTATATCGATGACCTGCGCGACGAGTTCGCTAATGACTTCATCTACCCGATGTTCCAATCGGGCGCTTTGTACGAAGGCCAGTATTTGCTCGGTACCAGCATCGCCCGTCCGCTGATTGCGAAGCGTATGGTGGACATTGCCATTGCTGAAGGCGCGACGGCTATTGCCCATGGTGCAACCGGCAAAGGGAATGACCAGGTGCGCTTCGAGCTGAATGCGGCGGCTTTGTCGCCAAGCATCAAGGTGATTGCGCCTTGGCGGCTTGAAGAATTCCGCAACCAGTTCCCGGGCCGTGCAGAAATGATCGCTTATGCGGAAGCCAATGGAATTCCGGTTCAGGCCTCGGCGGCCAAGCCTTATTCCATGGACCGCAACCTTCTGCACATCAGCTATGAGAGTGGCGTGCTCGAAAATCCCTGGTTCGATCCAAGTGCACCGGAGAACAAAGGCATGTTCCTTCTCAGTAACGCACCGGAGGATGCTCCGGATCAAGCGGAATACCTGGAGCTGGACTTTCTCAAGGGCGACTGTATCGCACTGAATGGCGAGCCGCTAACTCCGCTGCAAGTCATGGAGAAGCTGAACGAGCTGGGCGGCAAGCATGGAATTGGACGCGTCGACATGGTGGAGAACCGTTTTGTCGGCATGAAGAGCCGGGGTGTGTACGAAACTCCGGGTGGAACGATCCTGTTCACAGCCCACCGCAAAATGGAGTCCATCACGATGGACCGTGAAGTGATGAACCTGCGCGACAGCCTGATTACTAAATACAGCACACTCGTGTACAACGGGTTCTGGTTCGCACCTGAACGCCTTGCACTGCAGGCGCTGGTGAAGGAAAGCCAGAAGAACGTTACAGGCACCGTGCGCGTCAAGCTGTACAAAGGCAATATCATCGGAGCCGGTGTGAAGTCTCCGGTCAGCCTGTACAATCCGGATATCGCCACCATGGAAGCTGATCCAACTCAGGCTTACGATCAGGGGGATGCAACAGGCTTTATCCGCCTGAATGCCCTGCGTCTGAAGGTTTCTGCGGGCGTGGCGGAATCGAATCAATAGATAAGCGTTAGGCATATAGATAGGGCAAACATAAGCAGACAGCAGAAGGCCGTTCCTCCCGTCAGGACAGGAGCGGCCCTTCTAACGTCAATAGAGGAGGATACAACAGGTGAGCAAGCTGTGGGGCGGACGTTTTACCAAAGGGACCAACAAGCTGGTGGAGGAATACACAGCCTCTATCGGATTCGATAAACTACTTGCTGAAGAGGATGTGCAGGGCAGTCTGGCCCATGTCACGATGCTGGGCAAATGCGGCATCCTGCCGCTGGAGGATGTAGAAACGATCAAGGACGGATTGAACAAGGTGCTGCATAAGGTACGTGCGGGTGAGATTGTTTTTTCCGTAGCGGATGAAGACATTCACATGAATATCGAGAAGAATCTGATCGAGGAGATCGGCCCGGTCGGCGGCAAGCTGCACACCGGACGCAGCCGCAACGACCAGGTGGCTACGGATATGCACCTATATCTACGTAACCGCGTAGTGGAACTGGTTGCCTTGTTGCATGAGCTGCAGGAGTCGCTGATTGGGCAAGCCAAGGACAATGTGGAGACCATCGTTCCGGGTTACACGCATCTGCAGCGTGCCCAGCCGATCCTGTTCGCCCATCACCTCCTGGCATATGTGTCCATGTTCCGCCGCGATGCGGAGCGTCTGATGGACAGCTACAAACGGATCAACGTATTGCCGCTGGGAGCAGGGGCGCTTGCGGGAACTACCTTCCCGATTGACCGTCATTTTGTGGCGGAGCAGCTCGGATTTGACAGTGTCTATGAGAACAGCCTGGATGCTGTCAGTGACCGTGACTTCATCGTCGAGTTTCTGGCTAACGCCGCACTTGTGATGACTCACCTTTCCCGGCTCAGTGAGGAGCTGGTGCTGTGGAGCAGCACAGAGTTCAGCTTCGTAGAGCTGGATGATGCCTTCTGTACAGGCAGCAGCATTATGCCGCAGAAGAAAAATCCGGATGTACCAGAGCTGGTACGCGGCAAAACGGGTCGTGTCTACGGGAACCTGATCGGCCTGCTGACTGTGCTCAAGTCACTGCCGCTCGCTTACAATAAGGATATGCAGGAAGACAAAGAGGGCATGTTCGACACCGTAGCTACCCTGACGGGTGCCTTGCAGCTGTTCGCGCCTATGATCTCCACCATGAAGGTGAACAAAGTCCGGATGCGTGAAGCCGTGAATACAGACTTCTCCAACGCGACCGATATCGCCGACTTCCTGGTGGGCAAAGGGCTGCCTTTCCGCCAGGCACACGAGGTAATTGGCAAGACGGTGCTGTACTGCATTAACGAAGGCAAATTCCTGCTGGATCTGACACTGGAGGAATTCAATCAGTTCTCCCCGCTGTTCGATGAGCAGATCTATGCCGTGCTCCAGCCAGAGGCTGTTGTAAATGCACGCAACGTCTATGGCGGTACGGCATCTGTGCAAGTCATAGCAGCGACCCAGCGGGCAGAAGCAGCGCTGAACGACACCAGTGAGTGGATAGCGCAGCATGTGAATACTATAGGGTAAGAAGAGGCCGATTGGCTGAAAATAGACTGCTGGAACCAAGGGACTGTCTTTCTGCCACATCACTGGATGTGGGAAGACAGTCTCTTTTTGCTCTATAACACTAGAGAATGAAGACAAGCAGACTGATGAATTCATTGCGAGCGCATGGGCTTCACTTTACCATGACACCCAATTAGAATGTTTAGCTTCATTGGAGTAATGTGGAATTAGTGAACTTAAATGAGCTTTAAATCATTTTTCTGAGAGGTTTGTGGGAAATAGTAAACTTATTCTACTTGCATAATCTGAGCAAATTCACCCGTGAGGGTGTAGACCGCCAGGAATAAGTTTACTTTTTCCACTTGGACCTGCAGAGGAGCCAGAGTGGTGAGAATTAAGTTTACTTTTTCCACTTGGCTCAGGTACAGGTCTTCATTCATTTACCTAGAGGCAGCCAAGCCAGCACATCACGGATCTTGGTATCCCAATAACCCCACTCGTGTTCGCCGGGACCTTCCTCATAGGTTAAGGACAATGAAGTTTTGGCGCAAGTCTTGCGGAAGCTCTGGTTGTCCGTGTACAGGAAATCCTCCGTGCCACAGCATTGGTAGAGAAGCGGCTTCGGTCCCTTGGAGCGGTCGGCCTCTTTCAGCAGCCAGAGCAGATCATCGGGGGTATTTTCAATACTCTTTTTGCCAAAAATCTGTTCGTACTCCGGAGTCATCTTAGTTGGATCCTCCCAGTTCAAGAAATGATGCGCCATATCGAGTGCTCCTGACAGGCTTGCCGCTGCCGCAAACGTTTCAGGTTTACGCAGTCCCAGCTTCATCGCCCCATAACCGCCCATCGAGAGCCCGGCCACAAAGGTATCCTCACGTTCCGGTGACAGCGGGAAAAAGGATCGGGCGAGTGCCGGCAGTTCTTCACTGATAAAGGTCCAGTACCGTCCTCCCTCAGCCATATCCGTATAAAAGCTCCGGTGTACCTGCGGCATCACCACGGCGATCCCCATTTGGGCCACATAACGCTCAATGGAGGTGCGGCGGAGCCAGATGGAGTCGTCATCCGACATGCCGTGCAGTAAATAGAGTGTGGGGTGAAGCTTGCCTTTAGTTACATTAGTCATGCCGATCTGTGTAGTGGTCTGCTGCGGCAAAATCACCGTCATAGAGGTGCTCAGTCCCAGGACATCCGAATAAAACCTGCATTCGATCAAAGCCATATTGTTGTCTCCTTTCCATTCAGCCCAAATGATAGCACAGCACAAATTAGATATAAATTGTAGAAATCTCTAGAATTCTTACGCACAAGGATTGCTGGTTCAGGAACAGAAAGAATATAATGGAAATAGGTATAAAGTTTCATAGATTTGGATCTGGATACAGGACTGAAGACACGGTATTCTTTTGAAATCACAAGTACATAGCTAGCCCATCGGCAGTCAAATTAAATGCAGGCTAGATCAAATCTGGCACAAGGAGCGGACGGAATGCATCGGAAGGACAAGCATAGCCCTCTATGGAACAGGCAGCAGGGCTTTACCTTGATTGAGGTTTTGGCAGCCATTGTTATTCTCTCAATTGTCTCATTGGTGCTGACCTCCTATTTCACTAACGCCATGTCCTACTCCAAATCGAACCAGAACCGAACGATCATGGTCAACCTGGCGCGTAATGCGCTGTTTTATGTGGAAAAGCAGGATTTTGAGACGATGAGTTTATATTTTCAGGGGAAGCAGGCAGAGGGGGCAAATCCCGCCATACCGGGGCATTCCAGCATTCGGGCCTCAGACTGTGTACCCATTACAGAAGCCGCGGCAAGCTGTGGGGCGTATCAGACCGTCGTTACGGACGCCAATGCACTCGCCAGCGTACTGAATCCGGTAATCAATAATATCAGCTATCAGGTGAACATTGTCTACCAGGCGAATCTACATCAGGACATGCTGGCCGGCAGAATCAGCGGCGGCGATGCGGGTGAAATGGACGAACGCAAAAAGGAAATGGCGCCTTATTTAATTCCGGTTGAAGTCACTGTCACAGGACCCGGCGGCCCTCAAGGCCGTACTTCAAGTACGGTAGTGGAGGGTTATATCACGGATGAGAAAATACGCTGAGCGTTTGAAGTCCGAACGGGGTTTTACCTTGATCGAAATGATTGCCGCTATGACGCTTTTCTCGCTGATTGTCGGCATGATTTCAGTGGTTACGATGTTTGGTATACGAAGCTATCACAAAATAACGATCGAAAATTCACTAAGAGATGAAGCAGACATCATTATGTCTTCTATTATGAATGAGCTATATACGTTTTCTCCCGAAATTGTGGAAAATACTGCGGACGGCATTCTATTGAAGAAAACAAGAGAAGGAGCCGCAGACGAAGTGGTTAAAGTTGCTTTTGCACAAGGCCAGCTTGTAATCGGTGCGCAAGCAGCGGCTCCTGACCCGGACGACCCGAGGACTGCAGTGCATTCGAGTCTCTCAGGTTCAGGTATTTCTTCTTCTGCGGCTGACGGGAGGGCTCCCCAGATCTCTTTTCCCTACGAGAGCGGACTGATTCATATCTCACTGAAGCTGGCACAGGAATATGACGGCAGAACTTACACCATGGAACTAAAAAGCAAATTCGGATTTTAGGAGGCCAAGGGCCGATGTCTGAACCATTAACGGGCAAAATGAATCTTAAGAGAAGGCTTGGAAATCCGGTCCGGCATCTTCATGGAGAGCAGGGCTCCGCACTTGTGCTGGTCATGTTTATTGTTCTGCTGCTGACCATTCTAGGGATGGGGGTGCTCAGCGCAGCGGTTGGAGGAGCCCAGCGAACAGAGACGCGAAAGAACGATGTTCAGAGCCTTCACCTGGCGGAAAAGACATTGGACGAGGCGGTTGCCTACATTACGGCTGGTCTGAATGACGAAATTAATAAAGGTGTGGACGTAAGCCAAGCCGATCTGGATAACAAAATCAACAGCTTCCTGCAGAATCTGCCTGTGGGTTCCAATGGTTTTCTTACCAGTACTGATCTGCTCCAAGCCGATGGGGAAAAAGCAGTCGGTAAAATTACAAGCATTCATTCGGAAAAAACGGGAACGGGACACGCAGGCCAATCTGTCAGCTACAGACTGACTCTGAGTGCTGAGGCCGAGGTCAACGGGGTAAAGCGGATGCTGACTCAGACGGTAGTTATCGACACATCTCCTGATTTTCTTAAATATACATTAGGGTCAGAGAAGAATCTGACTATTAACGGGGCACCTTATATCCAGGGCAATATTTACGCCGGCGATACGCTGACTATTAATGATACCGCTCAATACACATACAAAACCATTAATCATACTTTTACATCCCAGCCCTTTGAACTGACGGGCGAAGCCCATGTCCAATCCTTGCGTAAACTAGTGTATAAGGAGCAGGGGTTACCGGATCGTACAGCAGATACAATCACACCTGCCACATCGATGACCGGCAAGATTCCGCAGGAAAATGTCAAAATCAAAAACCACCGCAGCTTCGTTGAAATGGATGTCGAATCCTCCTTCATTGATAAAGTCGCCGAGGCCATAGGCAGCGGAGCCAATGGAACAGACATTTCCAGGAACTTGAAGAACGGTACACTGGCGGCCTACCTGACGGGCACATACTCCGGTCTGTTTGACCATCCACTTCTTCCGCCGAAGCCTGACCCTAATGATATCTCTGACCATGGGCAGGAGCTTCAACATGAGTACGAAGATGCGGTATTGCGTCTTACGCAGCCTAGTAAGTCAGTGATTTACGATGGAGATTTGACCTTGGACGGTACTGAACTGAGGGGAATCACGTATTCGGAGAACGTTAAGAATTCGGCTTCACCCCGCAACTGGTATATCATTGACGGCGATCTGAGGATCAATAATTACGGCAGCGCTACACCCATTCAGGTACGTGCCAATATTCTCGTAACAGGCAAAGTAGAGATCAGAGGCAAGGTGGAGTTTGATTCTACCCTCTTTGTGTATAAGAAGCCGCAAGTCATCAACGGGCAAGAAGAATATACGACCACCGTGGAGGATGCGTCGATTAAGGGTTTGAACGGCAAGGAACTGGTGCTTATCTCGCAAGGCCCGATTCTGATCAACCGGCTGGCCGCTTTCACCAATGATGAACCGGCGCCGCTCGATGCTTTTTTCTATACAGATTCCGCAGCGGAGCTGTATGGTGTGGGCTCGATCTTCTCACTGAGCGGGGGGTTCTTCGCCAAGGGCGATCTAACCATAAATGCAGTGCGGGGTAGTGCGGCTGGTGGCACAAGCGATATCAACATTATCCCCGACAACCGCCTGATCCGGTTCAAAGCTTCCTATAATGACCAGATCTTCAACGATCAACAGGCAGGTCTCCCCCGTGTCAAAGCAGTCAATATCCGTGTAGAAGGATTGAAGCTGAATTGAGCAGAATCCATAGTTAAGTGGGGCTTCAGCAGATACATGAACACCCCCCTGTTGCCTATCAGCACAAGATGCTGTAGGCAGCAGGGAGGTGTTTGGGTATGGTTACTTAATAGCGGTCTTCATTGGTGACTTTGACCAGGATGGTATCTTGAATGGAAGGATCGTCCTTATAGACAGCGATGACGGAGGCAGAGCCTTTGACGAGTCCGGTAATAAGTCCGTCCTGTACTGTCACCACGGCCGGGTTGCTGCTCGTCCATTCCAGTTTGCCCTGGATATCTGCCAGTGTCATGCTCTCAGGGAACAGGGTAAGATCATGGGTATTGAATAAGTTGTGTGAGTTCTCACTCCCTACTCCAATGCTAATCGAATCCGGCAGGTTAAGGCCGGTTAATCTGGCACCAACGGTAAGGGTAGCTGTGGCCGTTACCGGTTGTTCCGGCACCGGTCCCGGTGTAGTAACTTTAACGGTGATAGGGTGGTCCGTTGCGGTGACCCTTAATCCTTTTAGTTGAATGCTGCTGGTGTCCGAGCCGTTAATCATTTCTGCGTAGGTTCCACCGTCGCCTTCCAGACTCCAGGTGTAGACTGCAGGATCTGCATTGGCTGGCGTAATTACCCGTACCTGCAGCGGGATTTGCTGCCCGACGTTGACCAGTGACAATCCATCAATCCTGATTTGGCGTACCGGATTCGTGAAGGTCACCGTAAGCTCTTTGGTGGCGGCCCCGGCAGGAGAGACGTTGGTATTGACCTGTGCCACGAGCGTAGCCTGACCGGAATGATCAGCCACCAGAATAGCATGGTTCTTCAAAGGGGAATCCGGAGATACAACCAAATCTGCCCCGGCGGTATCGCTTCCCGGTTTGATCTTCCATTCATACCATGTAATCTCATCAGCGGTACTGTACAGAGCTTCAAAGCGGGCCTCTTCCCCCACATAAGCCGTGTTGGCACCGATAATGTTAAGGTCGGGAGAAATCACCTCCACAGAAGCGCTTGCTGTGATGCCGCTGCCGTCTCTTGTCTTAATTTGAATAGTAGCAGTACCTGCCCGAAGTCCTTTCACTACTCCCTCATCGGTTACTGTAGCAACTTCGGGATTGAGGGATAACCAGGAGACCTCTTTGTTGTCTGCATCGTCAGGGAGGACCGTGACCATGGGTTTCATCCCCAGTTCAGTGTCTACATTAATCCGCGCATTATGCAGGGTGAGCCCTGTTACCTTAACAATCGCTTTGAAGCTTGCCGGATTAAAGTAGATCGTTTTCTGCGGATAGACAGGTTCCGGGTCCTTCACTACCTCTGGAAGAGTCCCGGTAAATGCCCCGAGCCTCAGATAGCCTCCGTTATGGGTACTCAGCTCTTTGGCGATAAGGGTTCCGGTAAGCTGACCATTATCGAACTGCACACTGGCTACAGGAGCAAGCACGCTTGCTTGGACTCCAACACCGTTGATGGTTACGGATGTGGCCTCCGGAAAATTGAGAATAATATGACTGCTCTGTATATTCGTTAAATCAAACCCGCCCGAAATCGAGACGGATTCACCATGTACATTGATGATAACGGTCGAGCTTTGGGGAGCTTTGATTTTTATATTATTCAACACATTCGTTTTGACCTCAAAAACATTCCGATTATTATCTGTACCTGTAAAATTAAGATAGCTGTCCACACTGCCGTTTGCCGTTAAAGAGCCAAGGGCTTGGGACTGGCGAAGCAGGAGCTTCTGGCTGTCTGCGAAGTTGATGGGAGCCCCTTGGGTTACGGTACCCGTAACGGAATTGTTCGGCGTAATGGTCGAGGTGCCCCCATAGGTGACGTTCCCGCGGATGGCAGCGCCGTTTCCTCCGTTGAAGATAAAGTTCCCTCCGACGACCAATGCATTACTGCGGGTGCCCCCTTGTCCATTCAGACTGTAGCTGGTGAACTCTGCATTGCCGGCCGCGGCGATACGACCTTCCGTGCTGGTGCTCCTCAAATTCACATTTCCTAAGATGAACGCATTATATTCATTGCTGAGTGTATTTATGGAATCGAATACCTCGGAAGTATTTCCCCCCGTCTTCACGGAATGTACCTCATAGTACGTCAATTTTGAACTCCACTCAGCCAGATCATAAGAGCGCTTCTCCCTTGGGACAGCGGTCAGATTGAACGTGACAGGTTGATTGGACTGGGGCTCAAAAGTTGTTCCATCCCTGGATAATACATACCTGATATCAGCTAAGCTCCCCGTTAGTGTGTATCCCTCCGCAAGGCTGCCGCTCTTGGTGATTCCTGCCGGCAGAGGCTCCGTAAACTCCAGCATGGCCGGGAATTTCTCGGAATACCCGATATTTGAAATGACCAACTGGCTGCTGGCCTCAGCATTTGGCACAGTATAGGCCGGGATAGGGTTAGGAGTAATTGTATAGGCAAGGGTCACAGCTTTTCCCCGTTCCACCGTATCCGGCGAAACGGTCCGGCTGAGGGATAGTTTGGACTCCACGTATTCTACCGCCACATTCACTGTTTGGGTTGCCAGAGCTCCTTGGCTGTCCCTTGCCGTAATCTCAATTTGCAGAGCACCACCAGCGGGCAGCGGATTGTTGAAGGTTTGCGTTACCGTCTCCCCGGACTGCACAGTCTTGTCGGCCATCACATAATCAGTCAAGTATTCATTACCTGTCTTGAACTTGATGCCGGTGATCAGATTCTTATCTTTGAGATCCCAGTCATTGACGGTATAGCTGACAACGAGCTTGTTCTGGTAGGACGGTTTGGTGCTGTGATCCTGCGGCATGGCTACTATAATTTCGGGGGCGTGATTGGCTCCGGTGAAGGCACGGTACATTGTATTTACGAACAGCATCTGCTCCCATTGGGGAAAGTTCCTGTTGGTATGGCCCGTACCGGAAAAGGTGATGTTACCTACAGAATACGTGTAGAAATGGTTGTAGCTGTCATCGGTATCCCGGTTCGATCCGGAAATGTTGTACCAGGGAATGACATCGGCCCGTTCCAGATTCAGCGGGAAGAACTGGTCATGAGTCGCAGCCACCGTGTATCGTCCCGTGCTTGAGCTTAAGCCAACCTTGCCGAGATCGAAAGGATACTGTGTCAAAAGCCCTTCGTTAACGGGCACGACTGAAGTGGAAGGATTGACTGCTTGACCGCCCAGGTAGGTCCGGGGTAAAGCTTGTCCCACCATGTCATGGAAGTATGAACTCCAGTAGTTGTAGTTCTTAACACCATTGGTGGTACTCTCCACGTACGGGTCCAATACGGGTGTAGCCGGATTCGCATCAACCTCGCGGAAAATGGTATCATGCGTCAGCATCAGGCTTTGCCGGGTTTCTTCGGCAAAGGCCTTCACCGCATCGGCGGCAGCATGGGATAGCATCGGTGTGGTTACGCGGTCGTACATATCCTGAAAGCCAAACACGATCATATCGTAGTTGCCGTTCAGACCAGAGGTCTGGTCCATGGCGCTGATATGCTGGGCGATGTAGTTGTTGAACCCTTTCATGTCGAGCACAGTGATTTTCAGTTCGTAATCGGTATTAGACAAGTAGGAGGCAGTCATGTTCTTGTTGGTCGTGCTCAGCAGGTTGCTGTCCGGTTTGTCAGCAGGCATAACCTGAAGAACATGAATCTCCGGTTTAATCCCTCTGTACCGGATAACATCTGCGTCGAAATCCTTTAATCCGGTAAGGGTATCGCTGATTTCCATTTTCCAGTATAGCGGACCTGAATAGGTTGATGGCAGTTTGTAGCGGATTGTGCCCGACGAAGAGGTCATCATTTCGGTAGCGACGACATTGTTTTCGGTCATGGGCAGTGAAGAATCCACATTGATGAACAAGCGGACCCTTATGGGATGTAGCGTGAAGTCAGAAACATTGTTCAGCTTGACGTCGAAGCTAAGGGTGTCCCCGGATATGTAGACATGATCAGGCTTATCGCGGTAGCTTACAATATTTTCCTTATTGGTTAGCGTGAGTCTTGGCCGCTGGGTCAGGCCGGCTATAAAGGGTGAAGAGGCGTCTATTATTTTATTAGTAAAGGCGTTCAGACCCGTCAGATTTGGAAGGAAAACGACATTGGATTTGGAGCCTGATGCTGTACGGTATGTATTGAAAGAGGCATACAAATGGCCTTGTTTGGTAACGGATGATTCCTGCGCGTCGAAAGTCTCGTTTCTGAAAAATACATATAAGCCTTTGTTGATGTAATAATCGGTTATTTCCTTAGCCTTAAGGAGGGTGATGTCATTCTCCACACTTGTGGTGTTATGGGCTTTGCTTCGAGCATCGTTGCTGCTGCTGCCTGTGCTGTTGACTTTTGCTGTGTTGAAATCGCCTTTGCCGATATAGATAGCGTCATACTTGCCGTCCCAGTTCTCACGTAGCGAGACGAACTTCTTCATGGTCATGGTGTCGATCTGGACGTTGGGCTGATTGTGCAGAGCGTCCAGCTCGCTTTGGGGGAATAGGTCAGTAGAACTCAGCTTCAGGCTCGGGCTGGTTGGATCGGTAATCTCCAGAATGCGGATTGAGTAATGATTGTCGGAAGCATTCACAGGCAATACATAACCTTGAATAAAAGCGGCGATCAAAAGAATCGGCAGTGCGATTCCAGGGATAAAGATCCATTTTCTCCGCCTTATGAATTCCATCTCCAATTCCCCCCCCGAATAATAGATTGAATATTTGCTATAAACTACGAATCTTGTATGAAATTGACCAGAAATGGAAATCGGAATTGTAAAAAAAACAGTTATATGCTATATATCATTCTAGGACAATTTACATGTATAGGCAATAATTATCTATGAAATAATACCCTGAATTTTAAGAAATTGGAACTACTTTTCGGCAATTTATTACTGATTTCCTTGAATGAATCCTACTGAATTACATATTTTCACCTGTTAATTTAGAAGAGTAGTAGTTTAGAACTACTTTTCCGCGAAACTATGTTACCTTGCTTATCTGACTGGAAACTAAAACTAGATAGTGTGGAGATGAGCAGACGTTGCCAATCATAAAAAAGAGACTTGGAGATCTGCTGGTAGAGAATGGGATCATCTCTCAGGATCAACTGGTGGAGGCTCTCGGTGAACAGAGAAAGAGCAAACGCAAGCTCGGTGATCTGTTGATCTCACAAGGTTACATTACTGAACAACAGCTTATTGAAGTGCTGGAATTTCAGCTCGGTATTCCGCATGTCAGCTTGTTCAAATATCAGATTGATCCGGCCATTACACAGATTATTCCGGAGAGCATGGCCAAGCGCTATCAGGTTCTGCCTTTTATGAAAGAGGGCGGCAAACTGATGGTTGCCATGGCTGATCCTCTGGATTATTTCGCTATTGAAGACCTGCGGATGAGTACCGGATTTCGGATTGAACCTGCTATTTCCACCCGGGATGAGCTTCAGCGGGCTATAGCCCGTCATTACGGCATGCGTGATTCGATGAGCCAGATGATGGTAGAGCTGCCGACCCAGGAAGAAATTGAAGAAACCGAAATCACGGACGAGGATTCACCGATTGTCAGGCTGGTCAACCAGATGATCCAGCAGGCCGTTGCACTGCGTGCTTCCGATATTCATGTCGATCCGGGTGAGAACCATCTTACGATCCGTTACCGGATCGACGGATCACTGCGGACAGAACGGGTGATTCCGAAGCAGATGCAGGGCTTTATTACGGCCAGGCTGAAGATCATGGCCAAGCTGAATATCGCGGAGCGGCGGCTGCCGCAGGACGGAAGGATCAAGATGCAGTTCGACTACAAAATGGTCGATATCCGTGTATCCTCACTGCCGACCATGCACGGGGAGAAAATCGTGCTCCGGCTGCTGGATTTAAGCTTAGGCATCAAAACGGTGGAAAATCTCGGCTTCAGCGAGCGGAATGCTGCAGCCTTCAGGGAAATGATCGCCAGGCCCTACGGCATTCTGCTGATTACCGGCCCCACCGGCAGCGGGAAAACGACGACCCTGTATTCTGCACTGAGCCAGCTTAATGTGGAAAGCACCAATATTATTACCGTTGAAGACCCGGTGGAGTATCAGCTGGAAGGAGTCAATCAGGTTCATGTCAATCCTGCGGTCGGATTGACCTTTGCGGCCGGGCTCCGCTCCATTCTGCGGCAGGATCCGAATATCGTCATGGTTGGGGAGATCCGCGATACGGAGACCGCTGAGATTGCCGTTCGAGCCTCGCTGACAGGCCACCTTGTGTTGTCGACGCTGCACACCAATGATGCTATCAGCACTATTTCCAGGCTTCGGGATATGGGGATCGAGCCGTACCTCATCGCATCCTCGCTGATCGGGGTAGTCGCCCAGCGGCTAGTCCGTAAGATCTGTAATGATTGCAAGGAAACGTATAAGCCGTCCGAACAGGAGGCAATAGTGCTCCGTAAGCATGGCCTGCCGGTAGAAAGTCTGCACCGCGGACGGGGCTGCGGCAGCTGCAATACGACGGGCTACCGCGGACGTATCGCTATTCACGAGGTACTGACGATTGATGACTCTATGCGGGAACTGATTACAAACATGGCCCCGGTCGAAGATTTGAAGGGGGCTGCCCGGAAGCATGGGCTTGTGCAGTTGATGGATGACGGCTTCCTCAAGGTTGCGCAAGGCATGACCACGCTTCAGGAGGTTATGCGCGAAACGGTGTCCCACTAATTTGAACTTCAATGATTCATCGAGAGTGTTAAGGGAGGAGGAAGACCATGCCGACATCGACGAGAGACATAGTTCAACTGCTGCACGCTGCATATTCTTCCAAAGCTTCTGATCTGCACATCTCTGTAGGCTCTCCGCCGGTGATACGGATTGACGGCACACTTCAACCCATTGAAGGAGAGCTTGTCACATCCGGGGAGTCAGCAGCTATGGCCGGAATACTGATGGGGGAGCGCCATAGTAAGGTTTTTGATGAGGCGGGAGAGATCGACTTCTCCTTTCCGCTGGAGAATGGGGTCAGATACCGGGTGAATGTCTACCGGCAGCGCAGCGGCATCAGCATTGCCGCCCGGTCGATTCCGGCAGAGATTCCTTCTCTGGAACAATTGGGCATGCCACCACTTTTGGCTTCCCTGGCGGCTAAACCCCAAGGCCTCATTCTGGTTACCGGCCCGACGGGCAGCGGGAAATCCTCCACGCTCGCCGCTATGATCCACTCCATTAATCAATCGGAGAGCAAGCATATCGTTACCCTTGAAGATCCCATCGAGTTTCTTCACAGGCATGGCAAATGCCTGGTGGATCAGAGGGAAGTGGGCAGTGACACCGGAAGCTTCGCGAGCGGACTGCGTGCCGCACTCCGGCAGGACCCTGATGTGATTCTTGTCGGGGAGATGCGTGATCTGGAGACGATGGCTGCGGCCATCACAGCCGCCGAAACAGGGCATCTGGTGCTTGCCACGCTGCACACAACAGATGCACCGCAGACGATTGACCGGATCATCGATGCTTTTCCGGGACAGCAGCAGGGGCAAATTCGCTCCCAGCTTGCATCCGTCATGCTAGCTGTCATCAGCCAGCGATTATTGCCAAGAGCCGGCGGCCGGGGACGCCTATGCGCAACGGAGATACTGGTGAATACTCCGGCTGTTGCCAATTTGATCCGCACCGACAAGACTCATCAGATCAAGAATGTCATGCAGACGAGCCGCACGCTGGGTATGCACACGCTGGAGATGAGCATCCGTGACTATTTGGCACAGGGGCTTGTTCGCCCGGAAGCGGCCAAAGTATACATAAATGAGGTGAACGCCTGATGGCTCTGTTTGAATATCAGGTAAAAACAGCCGCAGGCAGGCCGATCAAAGGCAAGCTGACTGCTTCAGATAAGCCGGCCGCGATGGAGGAGCTGCGCAAGCGCGGCCTGACCGTATTTTCTCTGGTGGAGCGTAAGACCTCAATTCTGCAAATGGAGCTCTATATCGGAAAGCCGGTCAAGACGATCCATTTCATTATTTACTGCCGCCAGTTCGCTACACTGATGCGTGCCGGGGTGTCCATCCTGGAGGGTACCCGGATTCTGGCAGAACAGACGGAGAGCAAACCGCTGCGCAAAGCGCTGCAGGATGTCAGCTCCAGCCTGATGCGGGGGATTTCATTCTCCCAGGCGGTGCAGGACCATAAGAAGATTTTCCCTCCGCTGTTCGTCAGCATGATTCGTGCAGGTGAGGAGTCCGGCAATATGGAAGGTACGCTTGAGCGGCTTGCGATGTTCTTTGAGAAGCAGCACACGACAACTGAGAAGATCAAATCCGCACTAACCTATCCTATAACTGTCGGAGTGATGGCTATTGGGGCAGTTATATATCTTCTGTGGGCGATTGTGCCACAGTTCGTTACCATGTTCGAGTCGATGAACGCGGAGCTGCCGGCGATTACCAAGCTGGTGCTGGCTCTCAGCAAAAGTATTCAGGGACAGTGGTATTTCTGGCTGCTTGGCGTGCTGCTGCTGGTGACTGCCTTCCAGGTGGCCAAACGGACGGAGCGGGGGGCGTATGCGATTGATTATGCCAAGCTGAAGGTACCGGTGTTCGGCAAGCTGAATCAGAAAGGCTCGATCGCCCAGTTCACCCGCACGTTCTCGTCACTCTATGCCAGCTCTGTCCCGATTCTGCAATCGCTGGCGATTGTGGAGGAGGTGGCGGGCAACAAAGTAATTGGACAGTACATCCGCAGCGCTGGTGATTCCTTGCGTCAGGGTAATCCGCTCTCCGAGCCGCTGAAGAAGGCCTGGGTGTTTCCGCCGCTGGTTACACAGATGATTGCCATCGGAGAAGAGACCGGGGCACTCGACACGATGCTGTCCAAGGTGGCCGATTTCTACGAAATGGACGTAGAGAACACGGTCGACCGGCTGAAGTCACTGCTGGAGCCGCTGCTGATTGCTTTTCTGGCAGGTGTGGTAGGGGTTATTGTGGCAGCCATTATGCTGCCGATGTTCAGTCTATATAGCAATATGTGACCTTGCGCTTCGTTGTACATATGGAAAGGGGTAACGCCGGGGAGGGCGGCGCGTAGTCCAAGAGTTTTTGCTGGTGCTCGAAGATGGGGGAATTGTTGCGACATACCACTACTAAATATCAAGGGGGAAATCAAATGTTGGCACAGGCAATGAAAAGAAGACTCAGCAAGGAAGAAAATCAAAAGGGGTTTACACTGATTGAGCTTTTGGCGGTTATCGTTATTTTGGGGATTATTGCGGTGATTGCGATTCCTATGATTACTAATGTTATATCTAATTCCAGAAAAGATTCTGATGTTGCTACTGCTAAACAAATATATGATGCAGCACGTTTGTATGTCACTTCTGAAAAAGAAGGCAAATTTGCAGTAAGTGGCGGATTATCGGTAACGATTGGACCTAAAGCGACTACAACTTCTCTTATGGGGATGGGTTATCTGGATAGCCCTCTCTACTTACCAAGTACCAAGGCAGCAATTGTAGGAGGATCTGTATCATTCAATCCTGACGGTTCATTAAACTTAGTTACCTTGGATACTGGCACTACTGATCCAGATCCTTTTACCGCAACGGAAGTATTAAGTGGTGAACCAGCATCTAGTAGACAATAGTAGATTAAAAAGGAATCGGACCCATTCCGGTTCCTTTTTCACAATCCCCGAAAGGGAACTACGCCACTATGACTATAATAATCGCAAGCTATATTATGTTACTCGGCCTGGTACTAGGCTCATTCTTTAATGTTGTGGGATTGCGGGTACCGGTGGGTGAATCGCTGGTGCATCCGCCATCGCGGTGTCCTAAGTGCAATACCAGGCTTGGCGCACGGGATTTGATTCCGGTATTCAGCTATTTATTATCCGGCGGGAAATGCCGTCACTGCGGAGCGAAGGTATCTCCTGTATATCCGCTTGGAGAAGCGGCTACCGGGCTACTGTTCCTGTGGATGTATCTGGAGCTGGGGCTTACGCTGCAAGGAATCGCAGGGCTGCTGCTGGCAAGCCTGTCAGTCATCATCACGGTAGCCGATCTGAAATACATGCTGATTCCCAACAAAGTGCTGCTCTTTTTTCTGCCTCTCTTTCTTGTGCTGGTGCCTTGGATGGGGGACGGAGTACTTTGGGATCATTTGCTTGGCGCGTTGAGCGGCGGCGGAATTCTTTTGCTGATGGCTCTGTTTGGCGGCATGGGGATGGGCGATGTTAAGCTGTTTGCGCTGCTGGGCTGGGTTGTCGGCTGGCAAGGTGTCATTCTGGCCTTTCTAATAGCCTGCGCACTCGGTGCTGCGGTGGGAGGATGTTTACAGCTAGTTGGCGTTATCGGCAAAAAACAGCATGTGCCTTTTGGGCCTTTTCTGGTGACAGGCACCCTGCTTGCTGTTGTGTATGGTTCGGACATCATTGGCGCGTATCTCTCGTTTATCGGTTAGGAGGATCAATATCACATGCTTGTACCAGGTCATCGGGCGATCGGGATATCCATTGAGGAATCTGCGGTCCGCTATATCAGCTTAAAGCACAACAAGACATGGGAGGTCCGCAAAAAAGGGACTCTGGCTCTGCCTACAGGCATGATCGTTGAGAACCAGATCGCAGACAGCGAGGCGCTGCTGGATGTCCTCAAGCCTTGGGTGAAGCAGCAGGGGCTGCGCGGGGCGAAGGTGTCTTTGGCTATCCCTCCGGCGCAAATCATCATCCGCCAGATGGTCATTCCCAGCACCAATGAGAAGCAGCTGGATCAGCTTGTGAAGCTGGAGGTCGAGACTGGCCTTCACCTGCCTTTTGACAATCCTGTCTATGATTATGTTACAACCGGGGTCGACTTCGACGGGGATCAGACGCATTTGCTTGTATTTGCGGCGCAGCGGCTGCCGATTCAGCAGTATATTGATCTGCTGGAGAGCGCTGGCCTGCGGGTACGCACTGTCGAAATATCGGCCACTGCCCTTGCCCGCAGTATTCATCTCGTTCACGGAGAGGCATTCACAGAAACGATGCTGATCCATCTGGAGCGGTCAATGCTGGACATATATATGTTCCGGGACGGCAACCCCGTGTTTATCCGAACGATTAATGTAGCTGATCTGCAACAGAGCAGAATAGAGACAGCTTTTATCCCGGATATGGCTGTGTATGAAGCTGAAGCAGCGGCGGCGGCCGTAGAAGAAATGGAAGTAAGCTTGTCGCCGGAGCAGATGGTTGAGATTACGGCTGAAATCTCGCGGATGCTGAATTTCTATCAATACAGTCTGCATGACGGCAGTACGCGTATTGGTAATATCGTGATTACAGGCACTTCAACGGTACGGAGACAGCTCCATGAAGAGCTGCGCCAGTCTTTAAGTGAACAGGAGATCGTTCCGGTCCATCTGGATCAGTTGGAAGCGGAAGTGGCACAGGATGCTGAGCTGAATAGTTACCGGGTTGCTACAGGGGCCGCGCTCGGCAGCTCTATCCGGCATATTGATCTTTTTCCCAGAGAAGACCGCGAAGCGCGGCTTTTCCCCTATGTGGCCATGGTGCTGGCGGGGATCTGGCTGCTGGGGGCCATTGGAACAGGGATCTATTTTGCCTCCAACAAGGGCCGGATCAGCGAACAGGCAGAGCAGCTTCAGGGACTGCAGGACCGGAGTGCGATGATGCAATTGGAGCTTAGCAAGCTCAATAACAGCGGTTCTGTAAAGCTCGACCGTAAAGCAGCCATCGATGAAATTTTGAAGTACAAGCTGAATATCGTCTCTGTACTGAACGAGCTGGCCCAGGGGCTTCCACAGGGAAGTTCGCTCCGGACAATCAATTATATCTATCTGACATCCATTGATTTAACAGTGAACGTGCCTGCAATGGAGGATGCTTCTCTCTATTTGGCGAACCTCCGCAAAATGTCTTTTAGCGTGGAGGCTTCTATACTGAAGTTAAGCGAAGGAGATATGAAGGAGAATTCACAAGCTTCTGCATCACTGACCAAATCATACACAGCTGTGTATAAAGTGAACCTGGCGAAGGGGAATCCAGAGAAGGGCATTGGACAGAACAATCAAGGGGAGGCAGAGGATGATGGAACAGATCAATAAATACCGTTCGCCCATTGTGCTTGGCGTTCTTGTCCTCTTTCTGCTGCTGCTCGCATTTTTTATCTTTGGAGTGCGTCCGACAAATCATACCATTGAGGAACAAAACTTGCAGATGTCTCAGCTGGAGCAGCAAAACGGGCTTTTGCAAAATAAAATCAATGAACGGAAGAGCTCCTCTGCGGATCATCAGGAGCAGGAATCACTGCTCGCACAGCTTCCACGCGGCGATAACAGTGAACAGCTTATCCTGGACCTGAGATCCATCGGTACGCTTACGAATGCCAGGCTTAAGGATATCGGCTTTGCAGTGGGTGTGGGCAATCCGATACAGGAAATGACAGGCGCATCCGCAGCCGCGTTTCCTACGGTGAAGCAGTTGAAAATGACAGCGCTGGTGGAAGGAGATTACGCAAGTGTGCGCAACTGGATGACTGCGCTGCAGCTCCTGCCCCGCATTATAAATGTGGATTCTTTCAGCTTCCAGCAGTCATCCGGCAGTATCATATCCGCTAATATCGCCTTCACTGCCTATTACGAGGAAGCGCCGGAAGCTCCTAATAGCGGGCAGCAAGTTGCGGCAGGCGATCCAACTGAATAATTCCCAAGCATCCAAGATTCGTCTCCAGTTAAATGGGGGGCGGATTTTTTGCTTTCATCAGCGATCCTTCCGTTTTCATCCGGCTATAAATGGGGTGTTTTAGCTTACAAGCTATCCCTGGCTGAGTGTCCCGCAGGCGAACGGTCAAGGGCCCAACGAAAGCGTAGTAGTGAAGCTGAAGAAGGTGAACGGATATTGGAGAATTGACATGTCTCCGGACACCTTGTTCTGAAATGAACAGAGGCCTATAAAGTCTTATCTTTCCAAAAAGACGGCCGGACCCTAAATGTCCGGGCTGTCTTTTTGCTGCAGGAAGGGGCCCAGCAGCAAGTACTTCATGTACCATTCGCCCCATTCCATTCATCCCCGCACCCCATCCTCTACCAGTGGCTGCTTGCGTGAATCGGGCTGGATGGACTTACCCATGCCGCCCCGGTTGATGGCGATGATGCGTTTCTGCGCGTAGTAAGTGTCACGGGAGAGAAGCTTCTTCTCTACGGCTTTGCCGTCCACGAGACGGGTGATGTGCGTTTCAACGATATAGCCGGTTTTCCCGTTCTGGAGAATCCGGGTGCCGCCGCGCGGAAGTGAAGGGTCGCTCACGTATTTGTCGGCAGGTGTAAGTACCTCTATGGTCCGGGACTGGACAAGGAAGGTTACATTCTTCGGGAACGTGCCGAACAGCTTCACGGTTAAGGCGCGCCCTTGGACAGCAGCATGGATAATCAGGTATTTGCCGGTGTTGTTGCGGAAGCGGAAGTTGATATTGCCTTCGGAAAAGGTGGCATCCTGCCCTTTAGGCAGATAGCCCACCGGCAGGGAATGATTGCGCCGCTCCACGATTTCTAGGCCTGAACGCAGTGCAGCATTATACAGCGTGCTGGATACTTGGCAGATGCCCCCGCCTGTACCGGGCTGAAGCCTGCCGTTAACAATGACGGGCGCTTCGCGGAAGCCGGTATCTGCCTGGGCCTTCTGGATGGCTTTGCCATAATCAAAAACAGCGCCAGGAGGAAGCATGGTACCGTTGACTGCCTGAGCGGCAGCCTCGACATTGAAGGTGCGACCGGGTCCGCTGGCGCCGAGAGAGGTGCTGAACTGCGAAATCTTCCGCTCAATGCCCTGCTCCTTCAGTGCCCTCAGCGTGATCTCCGGCTGCTGTGTGCTAAGTGGAACTTCAAGCAGGATCTGTTTGCCCGTAAGGAGGTCTACACTACGGAATGACACGGGCACCGCCGCCTGCAGGGTGAGCACCAGCGCATGCCAATCCACCTCATAGGAGGTTTTCTCAGGCGTATACACCACACGGTCATCTGCGGTGATGCGCCGCTCAGCGTTCACGGGAACCCCGAAGGTTTCTTTTTCCCAGGCCGGGCTCAGACTTTTCTGCAGCACCGCTAGGTCCAGATGAACCCCGAGTTCCCAGCTGCGGGAAAAGCCCCAGCGGGCGCGTACCCGATCCAGCAGTCCTCCCCCGGAGAGCGTGTCCAGCCCATGGAGAAAATCCTCTGCCTCATACGTTATACCAGCCTGCTGTAGCGTAACCGGGAGTTCGGTATTTGGCTCAGCTTTCAGCACCAGGGGCAGCACTTCCAGCGCTTTCAGCCTGGCGGCAAGTCCGGTTCGCACCTCGGCAATCTTCATGCCACCGACATCCCAGCCGGCCAAAAGGGTCTTTGGGGGCAGTGTGCGCTGATTGCCATATAAATGAAGTCCTCCGGCAATAAGTGAGCCAGCCAGGAGCAGGCCAATTACCGCAATGAGGGCGGCGTGGATCGTTTTCATGAATGTTCTCCTTCTGTTGGGCGGATTTGCGCTAACGAAGGCGCAGGCCAGGGGTGACAGGCTTAACGAACGGTCTTTATAGCCGATATATATGAATAGGGAGGACCGGCGAAGAGACCTGTTTTATATTACGAAGAAATACAGTTTTTCAGATGGTAATGGACTCTTTTTATGTATATGTGCGATATCCGAAAAACTTTCGGGTACTCAAGCAGTAACGGATTTGTTACAATAGATACGCCTGCGGTATTCATGCAGTTTATGGAAGCTTCTGCGGTTTGCAGCGGAATATGTCAGAATCGGGAAGTGATGAAGTGATCGAAATGCAGGATGTGTGGAAGACCTATCCGAACGGAACCCATGCGCTTCAAGGCGTATCCGTCAAGATCGACCGCAATGAGTTCGTATACGTCGTCGGGCCGTCCGGTGCCGGCAAATCAACGTTTATGAAATTAATTTATAGAGAAGAAACGCCGACCAAGGGCCAGATCTCGGTAGGCGGGTTCAATATAGGCAAGCTGAAGCCGCGCAAAATTCCTTATGTCCGCCGGAACATCGGGGTAGTCTTCCAGGATTTCCGTTTGCTGCCGAAGCTGACGGCCTATGAGAATGTTGCGTTTGCGATGGAGGTTATCGAAGCTCCGAAGAAGGTGATCCGAAAACGCGTCCCTGAAGTGCTCGAATTAGTCGGCCTTCGCAGCAAAGCGAACCGTGAGCCCTCGCAGCTGTCAGGCGGGGAACAGCAGCGGATTGCCATTGCCCGGGCGATTGTCAATAACCCTGCCGTCATTATTGCGGACGAGCCTACCGGCAACCTCGACCCCGAGACATCATGGGGAATCATGCAGCTGCTGGACGAAATTAATTTTCGCGGGACAACCATTGTTATGGCGACACATAACAGGGATATCGTCAACAAAATGCGCAAGCGTGTACTGGCTATCGAGAACGGAAATATCGTCAGAGACCAAGTGAGAGGGGAATATGGTTATGAGTTTTAAAACCTTCTTGCGGCATGTGCGGGAAGGCTTCAAAAACGTATTCCGCAACGGCTGGATGTCGGTGGCTTCCATCACGTCCATTGTCGTCTCCCTATTCGTGCTTGGTGTCTTTATACTGCTGGTGCTTAATGTCAACGCTGTCGCTAACAAGGCGGACAGCCAGGTGCAGATCAACGTGCATCTTACCCTGAATACCGACCAAAAGATGCGTGAAACGCTGGAAAATGAAATCGGCAGCATGCCGGAGGTCAGCAAGGTGACGTTCGTCTCCAAGGAGCAGGGGCTGAAGGACTTCCGTAAGGATATGGGACCGGATGCCGCCGAGCTGTTGGAAGGCTTTGATGAAGACAACAATCCGCTGCCGGACAAGCTGCTGGTAGAGGTCATCCAGCCGACAACGGTTCCGTTTGTGGCGGAGAAGATAGAAGCACTCAACAAAACTCATAAAGAACAGCCGATTTATAAAGTGAATTATGGCAAGGGCTCAGTAGAAACACTTTTCAAAGTGACGAAGGCGGTACGCAACATCGGGTTTATTTTTGTAGCCGGACTGGCGCTGATGTCGATGTTCCTGATCTCCAACACGATCCGGGTTACGATTCTTGCCCGCCGCAAGGAGATCGGGATTATGAAGCTGGTGGGTGCGACGAATTATTTTATCCGCTGGCCGTTCTTTATTGAAGGAGCACTGATTGGACTGATCGGTTCGCTGGTCACCTCAGGAGCACTTTATGTAGGCTATAGCAGTCTCGTGGCTTCCGTGGAGGGAGATCCAATGCTGGGGCTGCAGCTGATCCGGTTCGAAGATATTTGGGTTCTGCTCTGCGGGCTGCTCGTTGGCCTGGGCGTGCTGATCGGTGTATGGGGAAGTACCGTATCGATCCGCAAGTTCCTGAAAGTATAGTGTCTGGTCCAGCATCAAGGTGAAGCTGACTATCATACAAGACAAAGGACGGGGAGTGCGAGTTGAAGAAGATTGCTGCCGGATTGACCGCAGTGTTGCTGGCTGTCACGCTATTCCAACCCTCTGACGGATATGCCAAAAAAACCACGGTCGCAGAAATCGACAAGCAGCTGAAGCAGCTGCAGCAAGAGGTCCAGGATGCCAAGGCCGTGCAGGATAAGGCGGCTTCACGCAACCAGGAAGCCAAGCATTATTTGAATAAGACGAATCTTAATCTCCAGTATGTTTTGGATCAAATTGTTCAGGTCAAAGGTGAGATGACCGATATTTCCGGCAAAATCACCAGCACGGAGAAATCGCTTACCGTCACAGCCAACGAGCTGGATGAGGCAGAAGCGCGTGTGGCGTCCCGTGAGAAGCTGCTGGAATCGCGGGTCCGTCTAATGTATACCGACGGTGCGGTCTCCTACTTGGATGTGCTGCTCTCTTCGACAAGCTTTTCCGATTTCTTGGACCGGGCGGATTCGCTCAAAATGATAGTGGATCAGGATCAGGACCTCCTGGTGCAACACAAGCTGGACAAGCAGACGGTCATTGCCAAGAAACAGGAGCTCGAAGGGCAATACGCCCAAGCCAAGCAGCTGTACACGGATCTGGAGTCCCAGCGCAGTGTGCTGAAGGAGAAGGAGGCGGAGAAGCAGGAGCTTATCGCCTACTATGACAAGGAAATTCAGGAATCGGACGGTCTTACGGAAGAGCAGGATGCGAAGCTGGTGCAACTGGCCAGCGCTCGTTCGCTGCTTGAGAATAAGAAGGACCAGATCAAAGCGGAAGAAGCTGCACGCAAAGCGGCCGCTGCCAAAGCTGAAGCTGCGCGCAGAGCCGCTGCCGCAGCCGCGGCAGCCAAAGCCCGCGCGGCCAGCAGCGATTCAGGTTCAAGTTCGGCCAGCAGCGGGGAGTCCTCCGATTATGCCGGTGGAGGCGGGCCATTCCTGCTTCCTGTGGGAGCGGTGCGGATTTCTTCACCCTATGGGCTCCGTACACATCCGGTCACGGGTGAAGTAGGCAAAATGCATACCGGTACGGATTTTGCAGTTCCGCAAGGGACGGACATCCATGCTGCCGACTCCGGTACGGTCATTGTGGCTGAATGGTGGAGCGGTTATGGATATACCGTAGTAATCGACCATGGCGGCGGGGTATGGACGCTTTATGGTCATATCCGCGAGGGTGGCATTAAGGTTAGTGTAGGTGACCGGGTGTCACGGGGCCAGACCATCGCTGAATCAGGCGCAACCGGCCGCGTCACCGGTCCGCATCTGCACTTTGAAGTGCGGATTGACGGCAAACCGGTGGATCCGATGCCTTACCTGTAGGGCTGCGGAACGAGATAAGATGAACTTGGATTACGACTATACCCTAATATGAAAATCTAAAGTTCAGCTTAATAATAAATATTAATTAACTTTGCGGCATATACTGGAAGAGATACCGTTCTTTGCAGAACGGCTGTGTCTTGGGCTTCATAAGATGGACAAGAAGGGACGGTGGGAACATCATGTTGAAGAAAAGCACAGCGGCGTTTATGATCGTCGCCGCCCTGCTGTGCGGCAGCCTGCTGACTTTGGGCGTCACCGGCTATGCGGATATATTCGGACAAGCCGCGGGTGAAAGTGCGGCAGCAGCGGTCGTACCGTCTGGCGGCCTGCAGGAGAAAGAGTCGCAGAAGCTAGGAACCGCGATGAGCCTCATAGAGGGCTATTATTACCAGGACGTAGACCGGACGAAGCTGATCGACGGTGCCGTCAATGGAATGATGGAGGCACTGGGCGACCCGTATTCGAATTATATGGGCAAGGAAACCGCTGAGAAGTTCGAGGAGAGCATTGAAGGCTCGTTCTCTGGTATCGGAGCGGAGGTCTCCTCGGATAACGGCAAGGTCGTCATCGTATCCCCGATTAAGGGTTCTCCCGCCGAGAAAGCCGGACTCCAGGCCAAAGACGTGATTCTGTCGGTCAATGGGGAAACGCTCGAAGGCAAGGAGCTGAATGCTGCGGTAGCCAAAATCCGCGGGCCTAAGGGAAGCAAGGCTACCTTAAAGATTCAGCGTACCGGATCTGCGGAACCTCTTGAATTTGTCCTTACCCGCGACGATGTGAAGCTGGAAACGGTATACGCCAAGCTTGGCAAGGATGGCGTAGGCATCATCGGGGTGACCCAATTCTCCATGAATACTGCCAAGCGTTTCGAGGAAGAGCTTGGCAAGCTGGAAAAACAGGGCATGAAGGGCCTCGTCATTGATGTACGTAATGATCCGGGCGGTGTACTGCCGGTAGTAATTGAGATGGCAGAGCAATTCGTTGCCAAGGGCAAAGCCATTGTTCAGGTGGAGCAGAAAGGCAAGCCTACTGAAGTTAGCAAGTCTGCAGGCTCAAGCAAAAATTACCCGGTTGTCGTGCTGATGAACAAGGGCAGCGCAAGTGCCTCGGAGATTCTGGCCGGAGCTCTGCAGCAATCTGCAGGAGCCAAGCTGATCGGAGAAAACTCCTTTGGCAAAGGCACAGTCCAGACCAGCTTCGACAAGCAGCTTGGTGACGGCAGCCTGCTGAAGATTACCATTGCCAAATGGCTGACGCCAAACGGCACATGGATTCACGGCAAGGGCATCAAGCCGGATATTGCGGTGGCCCAGCCGGATTATTTCTCAGTAGCGCCAATTAACAAAAGCGTAACCCTGCAATACAACATGAACAGCGCGGATGTGAAGAGCGCGCAGACGATGCTGGACGGTCTGGGCTACAAGCCGGGACGGAAGGACGGATATTTCGATACCGCAACGAAGGATGCGGTGAAGAAATTCCAGAGTGCGTCCAAGCTGAAGGTGACCGGCAGCATTGATGCGAAGACCGCCGAATCACTGGAGCTCGCGCTAATCAAAGTAATTCAGGACCCGGTGAATGACAATCAGCTGAACAAGGGAATTACCGAGGTTCAGAAGGAAATTCAGGCATCGTCGTCGAAAAAGTAAGAAGGCTGATTCCAGCCTTCTTTTTTTAAAACCTTAATAGGCCTGGGCGCTAAACGCTGCAGATCATCACCACCCGGACGTAAAGGAGTGTGACGAACGGTTTGAATGAAATGCCGGAACTGCTTACAAGCTGGGGCACAGCAGTTGTACATTTGCTGATACAGCCCTATTACTATATTGCAATCCTTTTTATTGCTGTTTATTACCGCAGACAGATAGCGCTTGAACGGAAGCTGATCCATGTGAAGCTGCACAGCTGGGGGCAGGAGACCTGGCGAACGGTATGGAGTGGTCTCGTTATGGGTCTCGTCGTTTCTCTTGCAGCTGTGGCCCTGGGGATTTCGCTCACGGGTACAGCAGTGGCCTGTATTTGGGTCACCAGTCTGGTGCTTATGCTCTTTCGTGTTCGTTATTTGTGTTTTGCCTATTCCATAGGCTTGCTTGGAATCATCCAATTTGTCCTGTCGTTCTTTCCGGGTATCCTGCAGAGTGGACCAGCAGGTACCATCGCCACCGCGCTGCGTGAGATGGATATCCCCGCACTGCTGGTGCTGGCTGCACTGCTGCATCTGGCCGAAGCGCTGCTGGCGCGGTGGCAAGGCGCAAGGCTGGCCACGCCACTCTTTCTCAAAGGCAAGCGCGGCAAGGTGGTTGGCGGCTATCAGCTGCAGGCTTTCTGGCCGCTGCCGCTGTTCCTGCTGATACCTTCGGGCGCAGGAATCGGGGATCTGCCCTGGCACCCGCTGCTGGGCGGCGGGCTGGGCCTGGTGTCCCTGCCGGTCATCATCGGCTTCAGCGAGATGACCCAGGGCATGCTGCCCGGGCGTAAGAGCGCCCGCACAGCAGGACGTCTGCTGTTGTACAGCATCATCCTGCTGGCGTTAAGCGGGCTTGCCGCCTGGTGGAGCCCGCTGACCGTGCTCGCGGCGCTCGCGGCGGTGCTGCTGCACGAAGCTCTGGGCTGGTACAGCGCTCTGGAGGAGCGCAGTCTAAGCCCCCTCTTCGTGCACCCCGCAGCCGGCCGCAAGGTGCTGGCCGTGCTGCCGGACAGCCCTGCGCAGGAGCTGGGCATCCTGCCGGGCGAGATCCTGCTGAAGGTCAACGGGGTTCTGTTGACCGATGCCGCGCAGCTGCATGAGGCGCTGCGCATGAATCCCGCGTTCTGCAAGCTGGAGGTGCAGAACCGCGAAGGCGAGAGCAAGTACCTCCAGCGAGCGATCTATGATGGCGACCATCATCAGCTCGGCATCATACTGGTACCGGAGCCGGACGGCTCGGTCACCGCAGAGGCCAAGCCGTCCAGCATCTTCAGTATCATCTCCATGAAGACTGGAGAAGGCCGCCGGAGCCAGCCGTCAGCGAGGCTGGGACGTGCCAAAGGCGAAACTGTAGAGCCCAACCAGGAATCCGCCGGCGTCTAGCCTTTTTACACGTGCATACTCCATCGAACCAAGCCAAAGGCCTGTGTTCCCTGATATTCAGGGCGCACAGGCCTTTTTTCGAAATTATAGTTCCCGCTGATTCTTCCAATAGAAGATGGCGATTTGGGTCCGGTCACGGAGGCCCAGCTTGCTGAGAATATCGGTGATGTAATTTTTGACCGTACCTTCACTTAAAAAAAGCTCTGCGGCGATCTCCTTGTTGGTATGGCCTTCTGCAATCGAGGACACCACAGCCAGCTCGGCCTTGGTCAGTCCGTACGATACCAGTGTCCGGGCCGGAACCTCTTTCGGACGCGCAGCCGGCTGCAGAAAACCCGCCAGCTTGCGGGCGATGTCGGGATGAATGAGCAGATTGCCCTCATGCACGGTTTTGATACCCTGGATGATCCGGTCCGGCGGAATATTCTTCAATAAGTACCCGCTTGCTCCGTTCCGCAGCGCTTCAATGATGTATTCATCGTCGTCGAAGGTCGTCAGCATCAGCACGGAGGTACTTGGGAAGGATGCCTTGATTAATTTTGTGCCTTCGACACCGTCGCAGTGGGGCATCCGGATATCCATCAGTACCACATCGGTATGAGGAAGCTGCTTCAGCAAAGAGAGGGCTTCATCGCCATCTCCGGCAGCGCCTGCCACCTCAATGTCCGGGTCCAGCGCAACGAGCACTTTGAGACTTTCGCGGATAAATGAATCGTCATCAACAATAACTACTTTGATCATAAGAGGTCTGTCTCCTTTAGGCAGAATGGTCTGTGAAAAGTTTACTGGGGAAGCTTTTCGGGCGGCCTGTGCATTGGAACTCTGGTAATTACCGCAAATTCCGGTTCAAGCTGAAACTCCAGCGTTCCGCGCACCAGACGGGTCCGCTCCGTCATTCCCTGCAGGCCCATGCCGCCCGTGCCTCTGAGTTTCGCAAGAGGGTTGTCTTGCGGGCGCTCTCCGTTGTTGCCCACCTCCATTACCACTTCGTGTCCGCTATACGATACTTTGATCCATACTGCAGTAGCTTGGCCATGGCGAAGAGCGTTGGTTAGAGCTTCCTGGGCATTTTTGTAGAGTGTAACCTGAACGCTGGGATACAGCGGATAAGGCATGCCCTGCACCTGGTAGGAGGTTTCAATGCCCGTGTGACGGCCAAGCTCCTCCAGCAGCCGGTCCAGTGCGTAAGCCCCTTCAAGCTGAGAGCCATAGTTAATCCGCCGGACAGCGGCGCGCATATCGTCCATACTTGCCGAGAGCTGGTCCCGGATCTGATTCATCATTTCCATCCCCGTCTCCGAGGAATGCGGCAGGGTGTGGATGGCCGCCTCGGTCATCATTTTGACCCGGATCAGGCGGTGGCCGATGTCGTCATGCAGTTGACGTGCGATCCGTACCCGTTCCTCCGCTTGCGCGGCCACTTCGATCTGGGAGTTGAACTGCAGCAGCCGGCTGCGGGCTTCTTCCAACTGGAAATGTTTTTTGCGCAGCTCATCATAGAGGAATAGGGTCTCGTCGCGCCCCCTTCCCGATCTCAGCAATAACCTGTTCAAGGTGGCAGATAGCAGGAAGGTGAGGTTCGTATAGACCCACACCCGTGGATCGGATCCGCTAAGTGCTGTATTGATTGCCGCCAGATGGAGAGCGAAGAAGACAAGCACTACCGGCCTGCGCTCCAGTCGGGAGTAATAGAGCAGTGCCGAAATAGCCGGGAAAATCATCAGCGCCCCGTAATGCTGGCACAGCCAGGCCGTATAGAGCCATTCAACACCGGCGGCTAGCGCGGTAAGGAGACCCGGGAGCCGCTTGCCCAGAGTCACGATCAGCAGGAGCAGCAGAAAATGAAGGGTGAACAGCTCATAGTCGGCATAGTCATACAGATAGATGGCAATTAGTGCAGGGATGATAATAAGCGCATAGCGCACAACATTCAATTCTCTGGTCAAAGGGAGGTCATCCTTTATAGGGTTGGTATGTTTATCTTAACATAAGAATCCGCTGGTTCAGGAGATGACTTTAGTCACCTCCAAAGAATGACCTTTCGTACCTTCGGCCGCGTTTTTCTTGCGCTACAATGAAGACATAGAAGCAATAAGGAACAGGAGAGATGAAGAATGGCATTTGCGGTACTAACCGATGTGGTGAAACGGTACGATCAGAAGTTAACGGTGGATCACGTGAATTTCAGCATTCAGGAGGGGGAAATCTTCGGCCTCCTCGGCCCGAACGGAGCTGGGAAAAGCACCACAATCAGCATGATCTGCGGGTTGCTCAAGGCAGATGGCGGCGATATCGTGATTGACGGATTATCCGTAATGAACCAGCCGCTAGAGGTCAAAAAGCGAATCGGTCTCGTCCCCCAGGACCTCGCTTTATATGAAAATATGACAGCAGCGGAAAATGTCAGCTTTTTCGGCAAGCTGTACGGTCTTCGCGGCAAGCTGCTGAAGGAACGGGTCGAGGAGGCGCTGGCCTTCACCGGACTCAGCGACCGGGCTAAGGATAAACCGTCCACCTTCTCCGGCGGTATGAAAAGACGGCTGAATATCGCCTGCTCAATCATGCACCGCCCCAAGCTGATCATTATGGATGAACCGACCGTAGGCATTGATCCCCAGTCGCGCAATCATATCCTCGAATCCGTCAAGGCGCTGAATAAGCTCGGCTCAACAGTGATCTATACGAGCCATTATATGGAGGAGGTAGCCGCCATTTGTGACCGGGTAGCGATTATGGACAAAGGTCATATCATTGCCTGTGGAACCGAAAGCGAGCTGCGGGAACGGGTAGCCCATGAAGAAAAGATTGTCATAAAAGCATCTCAAATCACGCCTGCTCTGATCCAGGAGCTGGGCCAGCATCCTGGGATAAGCCGCGTTGAACTCAGCGAAGATACGGTAGAACTGTATTTGCCCTCCTCGCAAAGCCAATTGCAGGATATTTTATTTATCTTTGCGAAGCATGAAGGAATTATTGCTTCCCTGAATATTGAAGAGCCGGATCTGGAGAGCCTGTTTCTTAACCTGACCGGACGGACCCTGCGGGATTAGAGGAAGGAGGAAGACTTACATGAACACGTGGACCATTATGATCTATGAGCTGCGCAGATTGTTCCGCTCACGCTCTATGCTGTTGAATATGTTTTTGCTGCCATTGGTACTGATCTTTCTCCTGGGCGCTTCACTGTCGGGGGTGGTCGGTGTCAAAGGCGCAGCCAAGATAGACCCTGTGCGGGTGGCGGTAGTTAATCCTTCAGGTGAAGGGGCAGGGCCATCGGCTATGATTGCAGCCTTTCTGAAGTTGCCGGAGGTGCAGAAGGTCATTATCCCGCAAGAAGCAGAGAGCCGCCAGGCGGCAGAGAGCGGACTCCGCGCCGGAAAGTACGGCTATGCAGTAATCGTTCCGGGTGGCTTCGACAGTGAAGTGCAGAGCGGTAAAAAAGCGCAGCTTGAGTTTATTCTTGGCAAGAACCGTACGGACAATATGGTGGCGGGAACGGCGTTTGATAACTTCCTGAGCACAATGAATTACAAGCAGGCAGCGGTGGCAACACTGGGGCCAGAGGCGCTGACGGTGTCGGCTTCCTTACCGGCTGATCATGAAGCGGTCAAACTGGGCGATCTGAATAATGGGGGCAGAACCTATACGGCTTCCCAATTCTACGCGGCATCCATGCTGCTTATGTTTCTGCTCTACAGCGGGATCACGGTGACCAGTTCACTTTTCAGTGAAAAGGATAACCATACGCTCCACCGTATCAACTCTATGCCGGTCAAGGGCTCAGAGCTGTTTATCGGTAAAATCCTCGGAGTAGGCATCGTGTCCATTGTGCAATGCCTGGCGATTATTCTGCTCAGCGATTGGCTGTTCGGCGTGTACTGGGGCAATCGCCCGGGTCTCCTGCTGCTGTTCTGTCTGCTGATGATTATCGCTTCCATGACACTGTCCATTGTGATTTGTTTATTCAGTAAAACTGCGGCAAGCGCAAGCAGTATCATTAGTGTAATCACGGTATGTATGACATTCCTGAGTGGGGGGATGGCCCCGTTGCCGGACGCCTGGGTGAATACCATTGGTGCTGTTACTATTAATCACTGGGTGTTGCAGGCGGTGATCCGAATGATGCTGCATTCAGAATTGTCACAGATATTGCCGAATCTGCTCATTATATCGATAATCTGTCTCGTGATGTTCAGTGCAGCGATTTTTTCATACCGGAAGGTGGGTTACCATGAATAAAATATTCACGATCGCCTGGAATATGGTCAAGCGGACCATCGGCTCCCGCAAAGGGTTCCTCACGTACATCCTGCTGCCAAGTATCGTGGTCGCCGCGATTATATCGGTTACCGGAGGCATGGAAAACCATTCGGCAACCGTGCTATATACCAATAGGGATACAGGAGCAGCAGGGCAGCATTTGCTTGCCGAATTGGAGAATACCGGGGACTACAAGCTTGTTCCGCGAAAGGATGAGGCGGCGCTCAAAGAGGGCGTTATCGGGCAGGAGGGTGGTGTGGGGATATGGATTCCGGCAGAGTACACCGCACAGCTAGCACATGGAGAGCAGCCGCAGCTGAATATCTATGAGCTTAGAACGACAGAAACCTCGATCATGTTCAAAATGAAAGTGAATACGATCGCAAATGAAATGCTCCAAACCGCACAAACCGTACATGCGGTCAGCGGAGGAACGGGGGATGCTGAAGCCGGGTTTGGTGCAATTCTGAAGCAGGCCGGGCAGCATCATGTGGGAAGTACACGTACGGATTATGACCTGTATCCCCGGGAAACCCTCGGAGTCATTACAGGGATGACCTTAATGTTCCTCATGAGTTTGGTGACAAGCACAGTATCTCTGATTATGGATGACCGCAGGGGCCGGACCATGATGCGGATGTTCAGTGCTCCGGTCCGTTCTTATGAGATTGCACTGGGGAACTTCCTGGGCAGCTTTATGGTCGGAGTCATCCAGATTGCGGTTGTGCTGATCCTTGGAAAATGGGTGCTGCGCTATGATTATGAGGTTCCCGCATATCTGTATTTCCTGGTGCTTGCCGCATTTATGCTCGTATCCATGGGTATTGCCAGCACAGTAGCCGGGCTGGTCCGCAATCCGCGCAACGCAGGCATGCTGAACGCGCTTATTCTTACACCGACCTGCATGCTGGGCGGCTGCTTCTGGCCACTCTCAGTGATGCCGGACTATATGCAAAAAGCAGCCAACTTCATGCCGCAGAAATGGGCGATCCAGGCAGTGGATATCGCCGCAACCGGCGGCGGGTGGAATGAGCTGTGGCTGCCGTTTGCCATCCTGGGCCTTATGGCCGCGGTTCTGCTGGCAATTGGCTCCGCCATTCTTCGTCCGAACGAGACGGGAATCAGTGCATAGGCCAGTATTTGATGCCTAAGCGTTATAGATCAGCCTGCTATATCCGGCCATTCGCCGGAGCGGCAGGCTGATTTCTTTTGCTGTCTTTTATAGTACTTGCAAAGCTCACCAGAAATGTGTTGCATAAAAAATATGTAAGCGGTACCATATTGTTGGCAGTTACGAAGTAGACATTAACTAACCTAAGAGAAGCTTCCGATGCAAGCTGTATTACGAAGAATAGTCAGGAAGTAATACTTCATAGAACTTAAGTTTATCCTTACGAATGGAATCTGGTATGTTCACAAAATGTGTAGGAGGATGAGATCATGGGCAGCAACAAATTGGCTTGGACCTGGCGGGTGAAGGAGGAGTGCCTGGAGGAGTATGTGCAGATGCACCTGAATCCCTGGCCGGAAATTCTGGAGGAGCATTCCAAAGCTGGAATTACGAATTATTCAATTTTTCAGAATGGCAATCAGTTTTTCTATTGCTTTGAATGCAAGGACACAGAAGCGGCTTTTGCCTACATTGCCCAGAGTGATGCCTGCAACAGATGGAACGCCATTACGTCGGAGATGGTTGAAGGCTCCTTTGATTTCAATGAGGAGAACCCGATGGTTCCGCTGCGTGAAGTGTTTTATCTGGAGTAAGGCTATCTTTTCTGTTTATGAACTATACGCGGGTAATGAGTTCTCCTTCGAAGGAAGGAGGGCTTTTTTTTGCTGTATGCATTTACCGCTGCACCCGGCTGCTCTGTCTCCGGAAGGGGAAGAACCCCGACTAGAGACCGAGAGAGAAACCCTTCGCCGGGAGGTTTTGGAGACCACCCGAAGGCTCTACACTTAGCTAAGACAGCAATACATAAAGATCAGGCACACGGAAACCAATTCATACAGAAGTGGAAGGGGAAAAGAGAAATGACATGGTTAACAAAGTGGTCTTTCGGCAATAAGGGGGCAGTAGGCCTCCTGGTTGTCATGGCGCTGGTGGTGGGTATACTCAGCTATACTTCGCTGCCCATGGAGTTTATGCCGGAGGCTGATAATCCTCAGATTACCGTTACGGCGCTCGGCCCGGGCCAGGATGCGCATTCTATGGAGGCGAATGTGACGAAGCCGATTGAGGCGGCAACCTCAGTCGTGAAGGGCAAAACCGAGCAGATGTCTACTTCCGGTGATGGCTATGCGAAGGTGGATATTTATTTTGACGGCAAAACCAATATGAAGGATGCGGCGCAGGAGGTTGAAAAGGCTGTCCGCGCACTGCATTTCCCGGAAGGCGTCATGGACCCGTTCATTGTACAGCTGAACACCTCTATGATTCCGATCTCCGAGCTCACGATGTCCTTCGACGAAGGGATGACCAAGGACAATCTGAAGCTTGCTGAAGATAAGATCATTCCTGAACTGCAAAAAATCGATGGGGTAGCGAACGTAGCCCTATACGGCAAAACGGCTCCGCAGGTCCATGTGAAGCTTGATCCAAAGGCGATGGCTGCAAAGGGCGTTGCCACATCCCAGGTGTTGGGACTGCTTCAGGGACGCAGCGTATCAGCTTCGATTGGGGAGCAGACCCTTGGCGGACAGACGGGGAATGTAAATGTGGTTTCCTCCATAGACAGCATTGACACACTGAAAAAGCTGCCGGTCGCCTCAGGTGTAACCCTGCAGGATATAGCTGCTGTTCAAGCGGTGACCGACCAGGAAAGTGTCAGCCGCTCGAACGGGAAGGATGTATTGTTCGCCATCATCACCAAGGAAGCGAATGCCAATGCAGTCGATGTGGGCGATAAGGTGCGCGAGGTTGCGAAAGACCTGACCCAATCGAACAAAAATGCTGAGGTTGCCGTCATTTTCAGCACCGCGGATATGGTTGTCACCTCCGTCAACAGTATGATGCGTGAAGTGCTGCTCGGTGCATTATTTGCGACGATTGTCATTCTGATCTTCCTGCGCAATGTGCGCGCTACGCTGATCACGGCGGTATCCATTCCGCTGTCGCTGGCGGTTACTCTATACTTGCTGGACGTTTCCGGCATTACCTTGAACATTGTTACGCTGGGTGGTGTCGCCGTCGCAGTCGGGCGGCTGGTCGACGATAGTATTGTCGTTATTGAGAATATTCACCGCAGGATGCAGAAAGAGCCTTTCTCCATCGACATGATTATCAGCGCTACCCGCGAGGTTGCAAGGGCCATCACTACATCGACTATAGCTACAGTTGCTGTATTCCTGCCCATGGGTCTGCTGAACGGAAGCCTGCAAGCCTTCCTGCTGCCGTTCGCGCTGACGGTGACCTACTCCCTGTTAACTTCACTGGTAGTGGCGCTGACAGTTGTCCCTCTGTTAAGCTCCTGGCTGCTGCGCAGTTCTTCCCTGAAGGAGCACAAGCCATCCAGAGGCTTCGGCCGTTTTCTGGAATGGAATCTGCACCACAAGTGGATTACCCTGACTCTTGGTCTGGTGCTGCTGGTGGGTTCCGTTGCCGCTTATGTTACTATGCCGAAGGGGGCGCTGGATGCATCCGATGCCAGCAATGTAACCATACAATTGGTCTATCCGAATGATGTTCCAGTGAAGGAAGTGCTGGAGAAGGGCAAACAGCTGGAAGCGGAACTGATGAAGCAGCCGCAGGCGGAGACCGTGATCATGATGACCGGCAACAGCGCAGACTCGGCGCAATGGGGCGAAGTGTCTTCTCTGACCCAGGTGAAATACACCGTAATGATGAAGAAGGATGCGGATGCACAGGCGTTCCTGGATCATATCCGTGGCCTTCAGGAATCCTATGCGGGAGCAACCCTGACTGCAAATGAGTCCAGCATGATGGGTGGAGGCTCGACCAGTGAGTATGTTGATATTGTTGGGGACGATCTGGCATCCATTAATACAGTCGCCCAGTCCGTAGCCGCTAAAGTAAAAACGGTAGACGGCGTAAAAAAGGTCACCAGCAACATGGAAGATACCAAGCCGGTGTTCGCGTTCAAGGTGAATCCGGCTGCAGCGAATGCACAGGAAATTTCCATGCAACTGTCGGCGATGCTGAATCCGGTGCCGATGGGGCAAATGGAGCTGGAGGGTTCCCCTGCCGGAGTGGTATTGGAGCCTGTGCTGCAACCGAAGTCGCAGCAGGATTTGCAAAATATTACGATCATGACCGCCGGAGGGCCGCAGCCGCTCTCGAAATTGGCTACCCTTGAGGTCACCGATCAGCCAGCCATGCTCTATCATAAGGACGGTAAACCCTATGTGCGTATTACAGCTGAGGTCGATCCGAAGAAAGTGTCGGCTATTGGAGCGGATATCAAAAAACAAACGGACAGTATTACACTCCCCGAAGGAGTAACGCTGTTCGCAGGCGGTGCTTCGGCGGATCAGGCCGGAGACTTCAGCGACCTTGGCATGACGGCACTGATCTCCATCGGTCTGGTGTATCTGATCATGGTTTTGACGTTCAAGACCCTGCGAGCACCGCTGGCTATTATGTTCTCCCTGCCGCTCGCGGCCATCGGAGCCGTTGTCGCCTTGATTATTTCCGGTGTAACCCCTGACTTCACCGCATTGTTCGGAGCTTTGATGCTGATCGGTATCGTCGTCACGAATGCGATTGTGCTGATCGACCGGATTAAGCAGAATGAAGCACATATGACTGTGCGCGAGGCCATCATTGAAGCAGCCGGAACACGGATGCGTCCGATACTAATGACAGCTATCGCTACGGTATGTGCCATGCTTCCACTGCTGTTCGGTCATACAGAGCAGGGCAGCATCGTCTCGCAGAGTCTGGCCATCGTCGTTATCGGCGGCTTGATTGCAGCAACTCTGCTGACGCTGGTAGTGGTACCGGCCATCTATGAGCTGCTGTACTTCCGCAAATCAGCAAAGGAACGGAAAAAGCAAAAGGCTGCTGCAGCGGCATAAGCAAGTCTTGGCAGATCAGCAAATGCGGCCTGACCCAAGAAGGAAGCTATACAAAGAGCAGTGCGGGATTTCCGCACTGCTCTTTGGCATATTTTCGCATGGACGATATGAAATTATGCGGGGGAATCCGGAAGGTCTGCCGAAGAGGCGATGTGTCTCCTTGGAGGCCCCTAGTTGCCGGTACTCTCATATTTCGAGAGTCCATACCGGAAGATGCCATAAGCTGCTGCCGCACTGCCCGCTGCCACGACGGGAGCCAGCATCCACCAGCCGCTCCACCCGCTTTTGCCGAAAATGTAAGTCGCCGGATAGAAGCTGATGAAGGCATATGGCAGTACGGTGGAAATAAACACCCGCACTGCCTGCGGAAACAAAGTGACCGGATACTTGGCCAAATCGGCCAAATTATGCACCATCAGCGGAAAGGCATTCCCGGCATTGCGAATCCAGAAGGCCGCCGAGTTTCCGGCCAGATTGATCGATACACGAATGATAACCGCCGTCAAAAGCAGCAGAATAAGGATAACCACTTTGGCGAAGCTCCACTGGATATGGCTGTGAACCAGCGATTGCCAGATAATCACTCCGCCGATGAGCAGATTGCCAAGGCCATTAATGCCGATCCCCGTACAGAAGACCTGAAGCACAACTGGCACCGGCCGCAGCAGATAACGGTCCAGTTCGCCTTGATTGACCAATCTTCCCAAACGCCAGGTGCCCTCGAAGAATAAAGAGCCCATGCCTTCCGTCAGAAAAATCATCGCATACATGAAGGTAACCTCCCAGAACTGCCAGCCGTTAATATCGGGAATCCGGTCATAGATCACCCACAGGAACACAAACCCAAGCACCTGGGTCAGAGCGGCAGAACACATTAAGATGTAGAAGTCCTTATTGTATTCCAGGATCGCTTTTAGCTGCTGGATATAGAGTCTTTTATATAGATAGAACATTCGTGACAACGTCATTGTTTCCCCTCCTTCCGCCTAACCTCCATGAATAGTCACCTGGCGGACCGCCCAGTTCCACATGAATTTCCCGGCGATCCAGAGCGCTGCTCCCCAGAAGCATTGAATCCCGATCAGCTTCAGACTCTCCAAGGTTCCAGCCTGCTCCAGAAAAATCATAGTCGGCGTGTGAATAATACTCTGAAACGGAAGCAGCAGTGCTGTCCGTTCCAGCCAGCCGGGGAAAAAGGCCAAAGGCACCAAGGCTCCAGACAGCAGATTGGTTAGGGCAATCCGGGTCCAGACAATGCCCATCGAGCCGGTGGACCAGAAGCACAACAAGGCTGCCAGATACACCACGCCGAATTTCACCGCAATGGCCCCCAGCAGACTGAGCGCGAACAGTACATAGACGAGCGCAGAATGGGGAAGGGCCAGGCCGGAAATGAAGAAGGAGAAAATCACCAGAATAATCGTACTTATACCGCCTTCCAGCAGGCTTGTGCCCAGCGTTTCGGAGAAACGGGCCGTTTGAAAATCAATGGGCTTCAGCAAGTCTACGGCAACGCTGCCATCGAGGATTTTTCCGGAAATCGCAGTTTCCGAGTACCAGGACAGCACAGAGTTGGCCAGGAAAGTGACTAGCAGATAGGTTTTCATCTGATCCCAGGTGTATCCGCCCACTGTCTCGCGGCCCCCATAAATGCCTGCCCACAAAAAATAAACCGCCAGCAGATTGATCGCATTGGACAAAAAAGTGACGACGTAGGAGAAGCGGTAGGATAGAACATTTTGCAAGGATCGGTTGGCAATACTGCGGTATTTCTTGAGCTTGACTACGGGCATGGCTGCCGTCACACCTCCTCATTCCCCTTTTTGATTAAGGTCCAGGTTTCCGTCGTACACCGCTTTGATCACCTGCTCAATGTTGGCATCCTCCATGCGGAAGTCAATCACTTCGCCATGCTTCATCACCCGGCTGACCACTTCACTGGCCGTATATTCATAGCGGTCGAAGGAGACGGAGAATTCCTGTTCATTTTGCCGGTCCAGCTTCATTCCGGGCGTCTGTGAGAGCAGATTGTACAGCTCCGGCATCGGCACGCCCACTTGGAAGAAAATCACGCGGTTTCTGGCAAAGCGGGATTTGACCTCGCTAAGACTCCCGTCATAGATGATGGAGCCGTGGTCGATGATAATCAGCCGTTTGCACAGATCCTCAATGTCGCCGAGATCGTGGGTAGTGAGCATAACGGTGGTTTGCTGCTCCTGATTGATTTTTTTGATGAACTCGCGGATTTTTTGCTTCACGGAAACGTCCAGTCCAATTGTGGGTTCATCCAGATAGAGAATCGGCGGGTTATGTAGTAAGGCGGCTGCCAGGTCCGCACGCATGCGTTGACCCAGGGAGAGCTTTCGCGCAGACAGATGGATGAACTCATTCATGCCCAGCAGCTCCGTGAACTGATCCAGATTAGCCTTATAGACAGGCTCCGGGATCTGATAGATATCCTTCAGCAGCGAAAAGGATTCCACAATCGGAATATCCCACCACAGCTGCGTGCGTTGTCCGAACACGGCTCCGATCTGCGCGGCGTTCTCCATTCTTTTCTTATAAGGATTGATACCGTTTACAGAAATGCTGCCTGCAGAGGGCATGAGGATGCCTGTCAGCATTTTGATCGTGGTGGATTTGCCTGCACCGTTCGGCCCCACATAGGCCACCGTCTCGCCGGCTTCCACACTCAGATTCAGCGGCTGCACTGCGATCTTCTCGATATGCTTCGGGATGAACAGATGCTTGACGGCTCCCGCCAGGCCTGGCTCTTTCACCGCCTGCATGAACGATTTGGACAGCCCGCGGGCTTCAATAATACTCAAGTATAGACCTCCTTCATTCCTAACTTCCAAAGACGTATAAACAAATATAGCACCGGGCTGATGTCGAAAACTATCGGTTTAGGTCGGACGGTAAAAAAATTTATAAGATTATGACGAATGATGAACAAAAGGCTAGCCGCAGGCTGGATTACAGACCCGGGTTAGCCGCTTTAATATTTTTTGTATACCTCTGCATTGCTTAACTAGGCTGCTCCTTTTAGCAGGTTTCATTTTGTTCTGATCTCATATTTTTCAACGTTCATTCGTAAGATTAGCCCCTGTCAATTGTCTCTTAAATATCCTATGATATATTTACTGCTATTCAAGGCTAAGTTATCTTGTAAGCTTATAATAGAGATAGGAAATATTGCTATAACAAATATAGATTCATTATTATTAGTGAATACATTCACAATCATTCCGGATTCACTAACGACATTAACCGAGGAGGCGTTTGTGTTGACTACCTTCAATTCCAAGATGAAAATGTGGTGTTCGCCGGATGATCTTCCAGCAGCTCAAGCTGCGTCTTTTCACCATAATCATTCATCTGATACATATAGCCCGTTGCAGTCTCCAGTAGTCTCTTGCGTGAAAGAGAACAAAGCGATATATAGTGAAGCGATGGTTTCTTCCATGCGGGAAGAGATGGTGGCGATCAGCCAGTTCATTCCCATTCCTTATGTTGTGTTTCTGGCGGATGAAGAGGGCTGGATTCTCGATCTGATCTGCTCTTCACGAAGCCTTCAGGAGAACATGGACCGTGCAGGTATGAGTGCGGGTATCAACCTCTCCAAACGGTATTCAGGCCTGAATGCGGTCTCGCTGGCTATGGAGATGAACCTTATAGGGGTGGTGCGGGGAGAGGAGCATACAGATGCTGCTTTCCAGAGCTGGAATTGTGTATGCGCGCCTTTGATTCTGGACGGGGGTACGCATGGTTATGTGGATATTTCTTTTGATTCCGGTCAGCAGATAGATTTTGCGATTCCGTTCGTGCAGCAATTGGCTGATAATGTGGCGTATAAACGGATGGTTAATAACGCAAGCCTGCAAAAGTTCAGACGGGACACGGTGTTTGGCGAATATAAGCTGACTGCGAGAGAGAAGGAGGTAGCTGCACTATGGCTGGCGGACAAAAGTGCGCTGCATATCTCGAGCGCGCTGGGGATCAGTGAGGGCTCTGTACGGAATGTAGTGAAGAGCATTTATATCAAAATGAATGTAAATGACCGCTCCCATTTTGCCAAAAAGCTCATATGAACGTAAAAAAGCGGCTAATCTGCGAAGCCAGGAATGACTTCGGGATTAGCCGCCTTGCGTTCACAGAGTTTGCTAGAGCGCAGCTTTAGCCGCAAGAACAATTCAATACCGGTTTCCGCGCAGCCTGTGTTTCGTCGAGACGGCTGATCTCCGTAGTATGCGGAGCATTAATCACGATTTCCGGTGTTTCCTGGGCTTCCTTGACGATCTGGATCATCGTTTCGATGAATCCGTCGAGCGTTTCCTTGCTTTCGGTTTCGGTTGGCTCGATCATCATACATTCCTCTACCGTCAGCGGGAAATACACGGTTGGCGGGTGGTAGCCGAAGTCGAGTAGCCGCTTAGCCACATCCAGTGTCCGTACCCCGTACTGCTTAAGGTTTCGGCCGGACATGACAAACTCATGCTTGCAGATACCCGGATAAGGGATTTCAAAATACGGCGCGAGCCGGTGCATCATATAGTTGGCGTTCAGCACGGCATTCTCAGAAACCTCACGCAGGCCGTCCGGCCCGTAGGTACGGATATAGGCATAGGCACGGACCAGGATACCGAAGTTGCCGTAAAAGGCTTTGACGCGTCCGATGGATTCCGGACCGCCGAAGTTCAGCGAGTAGCTGCTGTCTTCGTTTTGGATCACCGTCGGCTGTGGCAGGAACGGAATCAGCTTCGCCTTCACGCCGACTGGTCCTGCTCCCGGACCACCGCCGCCGTGCGGGGTGCTCATCGTCTTGTGCAGATTCAAATGCACGACGTCGAAGCCCATATCGCCGGGACGGGTAATGCCCATAATCGCATTGGAGTTCGCTCCGTCGTAATAGAGCAGGCCGCCCGCTTCGTGTACGATCTGAGCGATTTCAATGATTTGTGACTCGAACAATCCGAGTGTACTCGGGTTGGTCAGCATTAGGGCTGCGGTATCGCTGCCGACAGCTGCTTTCAGCGCTTCAAGGTCAACCATCCCCTTATCGCCCGATGGGATCGTTATCGTTTCCAGGCCGGCTGCAGAGGCACTGGCCGGATTGGTGCCGTGCGAGGAATCGGGCACGATGACCTTGGAGCGGGTCTCGCCGCGGCTCTCATGGTAGGCGCGGATCATCATCAGGCCGGTCCATTCCCCATGGGCACCGGCGGCTGGCTGCAGAGACACGGCATCCATGCCGGTCAGGGCGGCCAGATCCTTTTGCAGAGTATGCATCAGTTCAAGGGCACCCTGAATGCTCTCTTCCGGCTGGTAAGGGTGAATCTTGGCCAGTCCCGGGAAGCGGGCAACGTCCTCATTGATCTTCGGATTGTATTTCATTGTGCAGGAGCCGAGCGGATAAAAGCCGTTGTCCACGCCGAAGTTGCGGCGGGACAGGGCGGTATAGTGGCGGATGACATCCACTTCCGATACTTCCGGCAAGACTACCGGCTCGCTTCTCAGCAGTCCGGCGGGAATCAGGGCATCGATGCTCTCTTCCTGCGGAACATCACACACGGGCAGGGAATAGGCCGTGCGGCCGGGACGGCTAAGCTCAAAGATCAGACTTTGTTCCGGTTTCATATACAGCCCTCCAGTGCCACTTTGAATTGGTCAATTTCCGTTTTGCTTCTTTTCTCGGTGACAGCGACCAGCATATGTCCGTTCAATTCAGGATAGTCCCGGCCCAGATCATAGCCGCCGAGGTAGCCTTCCTTCAATAGCCTGGAATTGATCTCGCTGACGCTGGAGCCTTCTGGCAGTTTCAGAACAAATTCATTGAAGAACGGTGCCGTGAACGCTGAGGCTGCGCCCGTTAATTCGCCCAGCTTGGTGGCTGCATAATGGCTCTTGCGGATGTTGAGCTCCCCAACCTCGCGCATGCCTTCTTTGCCCATGACGGACAGGTAGACGGAAGCGCACAGTGCGAGCAGCGCCTGGTTGGAGCAGATGTTGGAAGTGGCTTTTTCGCGGCGGATATGCTGCTCGCGTGCCTGCAGTGTCAGCACGAAACCGCGTTTGCCGTTACGGTCAACAGTCTGTCCGACGATCCGGCCCGGCATGCGGCGCATGAGGGGTTCGGCTACGGCGAAGAAGCCGCAGGTAGGACCACCGAGTGAAGCGGGAATGCCGAGCGGCTGGGCGTCACCGACAACAATGTCTGCGCCAAGCTTGCCCGGCGTTTCGAGAATGCCTAGCGCCAGCGGATTGGCACTGACCACGAGCAGGCCTTTCACGGCATGGATCAGCGGCTCCATCGCACCAAGGTCCTCAATGGCGCCGAAGAAGTTCGGCGACTGTACCAGCACGGCTGCTGTGTCGCCGTCAATTGCGGCGGCTAGCTTGGCCTGATCCGTTACTCCGTTTGTGTAGTCAATCTCCACAACATCCAGGCCCCATGCACCCGCTGAGGTACGCAGTACCTGACGTGCTTCGGGATGGACGGTGCGGGAGACGATCAGCTTTTTGCGTTTTGTCGCACCGGCGGCAAGCACCGCAGCTTCCGAGAAGGCGGTCGCGCCGTCGTACATACTGGCATTCGCTACTTTCATGCCGGTCAGCTCGCAGATATAGGACTGGAATTCGAAGATCGCCTGCAGCTCACCTTGGCTGATCTCCGGCTGGTAAGGGGTATAGGCGGTATAAAACTCCGAGCGGGAAATCACATGGTTAATGACAACAGGGATATTATGGTCATAGAGCCCAGCACCGAGGAAGCTGGCGTGAGTGTCGAAGCTGGTATTTTTGTCGGACAGCTCCTTCATATGGCGCAGCAGCGCGTATTCATCAAGTGCTTCTGACATCGGCATCGTTCCCTGATAACGGATAGCTTGCGGGATGTCGGCGAACAGCTCCTCCACGGACTGAATCCCTACAGCCTCCATCATCTCCTTGCGGTCTTGCTCGGTCATCGGCAGATAACGGTGCTTCATTGCGGCTTCACTCCTTGGCTCTTTTTATAGAATGGCGCTTTGACCACGGCTGCCTTAAGCTGTTTGCCGCGGATCTCCACGTATACCTCTGTTCCAAGCTCCGCATAGGCGGCGTCCAGCAGGGCCAGACCCAAATTGCGTTTTAGCGTTGGCGACTGTGTGCCTGTCGTGACCTCACCGATCTTCACACCATCCGCATAGACCGGATAATGCGAGCGCGGAATCCCTCGGTCAATCATTTCCAGGCCCACGAGGCGGCGGGGCAGTCCGGCTTCCTTCTGCTTCACCAGTGCGTCCTTGCCGATGAAGCTGGCTTTGTCCAGCTTCACAAAGAACTGGACTCCCGCTTCCAGCGGTGTAATGTCCGCCGACAGCTCTTGGCCGTACAGCGGCAGCTTCGCTTCGAAACGAAGCGTATCGCGTGCACCGAGTCCGGCGGGAGTCAGACCGTGCGGAGCGCCTGCCGCAAGCAGGCCGTTCCACAGCACAGCTGCCGTATCCAGTGGCGCGTACAGTTCAAAACCGTCCTCACCGGTATATCCGGTCCGGGAGAGCAGAACCTCTACGCCGCAGACTACAGCGCGCTCGATGAAATGAAACGGTGCAAGCTCCGTAATGGGCGCTGAGGTTACTTCGGCCAGAATCGTCTCAGCCAGAGGGCCTTGCAACGCAAGCAGCAGCGTTTCATCGGAGACATTGTTTAGCGTCACACCGCTGAATTCATCTGTGAGATGCTCCTGCAGCCACTGGAAGTCCTTGTCGATATTGGAGGCATTGACGACCAGCATGTAACGCTCTTCGGCCAGTCGGTAGACCAGAAGATCATCGACTACCCCACCGCTTGGGTAGAGCATCAGGGTGTACTGCGCACCGCCATCCTGAAGACGGCTGACATCATTGGTGGTCATCCGCTGCAGAAAGGCTTCCGAGCCGTTGCCGCTGACCATGAATTCGCCCATATGCGATACATCGAACAGTCCGGCCTGCCGGCGTACAGCCTCATGCTCCTTCACGATTCCCGTGAATTGCACCGGCAGCTCCCAGCCGCCGAAATCAATACATCTGGACTCCGCATAGGCGGAGTAGAGGTCGTAAAAAGGTGTTCTTTTCAAAGCATCCATCGGCTCACTCCCTTGTCTGATTACATGCGAAAAAGGACAGGCAAAAGACAAATATGCACAACCCGCATATAAGCCTTTCGCTCTGTCCTTTGTACCTGAGAGTTACCCTGCTGACCAGCGCGCAGGTTTCCCCGTTGGTGATCCGAATCCCTGCCGGGCAGGTTTCAGATAGCTCTCCAGAGATGCGTCCGGCAAAGGTCCTTTTGCCTGAGAGATTCACCCTCCCGGGCTTACTCCTTCGGCGCTGTCTTCTCAGAGACAGTCTCTCCCTATGCCATCATTCGCAAACCGTATTGTTTTCTACTGACTCCATTAAAGCGGGTATACAACTCCGATGTCAACAAAAAAACGTCAAAAAGATGACAAATTTTATTTTCCTGTCAGTTATATTGACATTGAGCGGCGCAATAACTTAGTCTATAACTAATTTTATAACTCCAAATTTGGAAAAGAGGCGGCTTAAGAATGAGTGAAGTGCTAGACAACCTGTTGTACAGCGAAGAGCATGAATGGGCGCAGCAGGGTGAAGGGCGCACAGTACGTGTCGGAATTACGGACCATGCCCAGCATTTGCTTGGCGATATCGTATTCGTGGAGTTTCCTGAAGTGGGTGCGGCCCTCTCGGCTGGCGACAGTGTAGGCAGCATCGAATCCGTCAAGACGGTATCTGAGCTCTATTCTCCGGTATCGGGAACAGTGACCAGAATCAACGATGCACTCGAAGCCAGCCCGGAGCTGATTAACGATCAGCCTTACAGCGGCGGATGGATTTTTGAACTGGAAATCACCGGGGAGTTTGCCGAAGTCACGTCTGGACTGCTGGATGCAGCGGCTTATGGCAAGTTGATTGAAGAATAGAATAACCTACGGACACTAGTTTTCTGCATATAAAATAAAGACAGGCCTTCACATCGCATTTCGTGTTACTAATGTGTGAGGTCTGTCTTTTTTGTGATTTCTAATGTGCACTTATACATTGGAATCCGTCTTTAATTAGGGAATTCGAATAGCCCGGGAGACAACTGCGGTGCGATGTTCCAAAATACAGGATGTAGAGCGACCGCATTACGCGCGAACACCATGCACAGCAGGGCGAAATGTTAACGAGTACGCGGCCGTATGGCAGGCCTTAGTAAGGCTACTCCTTTTCCTGGAGCTGACGAAGTACCGTAATCTCCACGCGCCGGTTTTTCTGCCGCCCTTCTGGAGTAGAATTGCTCACAGCAGGACGGGTATCTGCATATCCGGCATATTGAAACGTATCCGGGTTCAATCCCTCTGTATCCAAAAAGAAGCGCAGCACCGAGAGGGCACGGGCGCCGGATAATTCCCAGTTGTCGTTATAACGGGAACCGGCAGACACCGGCATATTATCAGTATGGCCTTCGATACTGATTGTTGCTCCAATGCCGCGGAATAGTCCTGACAGCTGACGCAGCGCAGGGAGGGCGGGCGCTTTGAGCTCGGCTCTGCCTACATCGAACAGGTAACGGTCACTGAGTGTAATGGCAATACCTTGCGGTTTATCCGCCACAAAAATCTGGTCACCTAGATGGTTGTCTTGGACATACTGGGTGATGACGCCCATGAGCGCAGCCAGTTTGGCTTCTTGCTCGCGGAAGGCCTGCTCACGCGCCGAAGGCTCCGGGTCGGCAGGGGGCGGACTGGCCGTCGGGCCGGTAGCCGCATTCTTTTGCTCCTGGCCTGTATCCGCGCTGTCTCCGTTCCCCCCGTTCTTCCCATTCCCCGTTCCTGCGGATTGCAGCCCTTTTTGACCCTCCAGAACACCATTTCCACCATCTAATACCGGATTTCCGCTTTTAAAAGTGTCCGATAAAGAGCTCGTGACGATGTTGAATTTATGTGTATCCAAACTGCTCATGGCAAACAAAATCACGAAGAAAATAAGCAGCAGTGTAATCAGATCCGCATAGGTGATCATCCACCGGTCGCGGTTCTCCCGTCCATCTGTGCGAGGCTTTCTGCGGTTTCTCTGTCTCATGAGGGACCTCTGGTAATATCGCTGCCGTGTTCCTTGGCGGAACGGTTCAAGAAGGAACGGAGCTTTTTACGCACAAGCTGGGGATGATCCCCGTTCTGCAGGGCAAGAATGCCTACCATAAGCATTTCCATAGTACCCAGCTCACTTTGGCTGCGGGATTTGATCTTGGAGGCAATGGGTAAAAATATTAGATTAGCGCTGGCCACACCGTATAGAGTCGCTGTAAAAGCAACTGCGATGGAAGCTCCCAAGTTAGAAGGATCGGTTAGACTGCTGAGCACGCGGATCAGACCCATAACCGTACCGATGATGCCCATGGTGGGCGCATAGCCGCCTGCGGCTTCAAAGATTTTGGCATAGCCTTCGTATTTGAGCTCTTTAGCATCCATCTCCAGCTCCAGAATCTGCCGGACCTGCTCGGGGTCTGTTCCGTCAACAATGAGCATGAGTCCTTCACTGGTAAAGGGGTCGGGATGCTCTTCGGCTCTTTTTTCCAGGGCCAGCACACCGCCGCGTCTTGTGATTGTAGCCATGGAGATCAGTTCTTCTGCCTGTTCTTCCATGGTGTCCGAATGTTTGCCAAAAGCTACCCGCACCGCCGCTGGGACGCAGCGCAGTCTGGAGGCCGGGAAGCTGATCAGCACGGCGGCAAGCGTGCCTCCGAATACAATGAGTGCAGCATTTAACTGCAGCAGGCCGGACAGGCTTCCGCCTTCCCAGAAAAAGCCGCCGATGAGTGCTGCTAGACCAGCCAGCAAGCCAATAATTGAAGTAATATCCATGAGTTCAAGCTCCTTAAATTTCTATATATTATGGTTTGCATGAATCTGGGCAACACTGTATAATAAACGGGAACAAGTATTCTTATCTTCCATATATTTCAGATCGTATGGAGAGAGAATCATCAGGGCCACAATTATAATATATTCATATATTTTAGACGATAGAGGGGAGACGGGCAAATGAATGATATTGTCGTCAGTACGCAGACTTTTCAGTTGGAGTCCGAGTACACACCCCAGGGCGATCAGCCTCATGCCATACAAGAGTTAGTGGACGGCATCCGGCAGGGCAAGAAGCACCAGACGCTGCTGGGAGCGACCGGTACAGGGAAGACCTTTACCATCGCACAAATGATTTCCAAGCTGAACCGGCCCACGCTGGTTATTGCGCACAACAAGACGCTGGCTGCCCAGCTTGCGAGTGAGTTCAAGGAGTTTTTTCCAAGTAATTCGGTAGACTACTTCGTCAGTTACTACGATTATTACCAGCCAGAGGCGTACATTCCCTCCTCCGACACCTATATCGAGAAAGATTCCAGCATAAATGAAGAAATTGATAAGCTGCGCCACTCTGCGACCAGTTCTTTGTTCGAACGGCGTGACGTCATTATTGTGGCCAGTGTTTCCTGTATTTACGGCCTCGGTTCCCCTCAGGAATACGGAAGCCTGCTGCTGTCGCTGCGTGTGGGTATGGAGAAGCCGCGGAATCAGATTCTGAGCCGGCTCGTGGATATCCAGTACCAACGCAACGACATTAACTTTGTGCGGGGCACTTTTCGCGTGCGCGGTGATGTGGTGGAGATCTTCCCGGCCTCACAGGGTGAGCATGCCATCCGTGTAGAGCTATTCGGCGATGAGGTGGAACGGATTACTGAAATTGATGTGTTGACCGGAGAATTAATCGGAGAACGCGACCATGTGGCAATTTTCCCGGCATCCCACTTTGTCACCCAGGAAGAAACCATGCGTGTGGCTCTGGTCAATATTGAGCGTGAGCTGGAAGAACGGCTGGCTGTGCTCCGGGATGCAGGTAAACTGCTGGAGGCCCAGCGTCTGGAGCAGAGGACCCGTTACGATATCGAGATGATGAAGGAAGTCGGCTTCTGTTCCGGGATCGAGAACTATTCCGGACCGCTCACCTTCCGGGAGCCGGGAGCAACCCCTTATACACTTATGGATTATTTTCCTGACGATATGCTGATTGTAATCGACGAGTCCCATGCGACATTGCCGCAGATCCGGGCGATGTACAACGGTGACCGTGCGCGCAAGACAGTTCTCGTGGAGCATGGCTTTCGCCTGCCGTCCGCGCTGGACAACCGGCCGCTGCAGTTCGAAGAATTCGAAGACAAGGTGAATCAGATTGTATATGTGTCCGCCACACCAGGCCCTTATGAAATTGAACATTGCGAGACGATGATTCAGCAGATTATCCGGCCTACGGGTCTTTTGGACCCGATTATCGAGGTTCGTCCGACAGAGGGGCAGATTGATGATCTGATCAGCGAAATCCGTGACCGGGTGGAACGTGACGAGCGTGTACTGGTTACGACTCTGACCAAGAAAATGTCCGAGGACCTGACTGATTATTTCAAGGAAATCGGCATCAAGGTCCGTTACATGCACTCTGACATTAAGACGCTGGAGCGTATGGCGATTCTGCGTGATCTCCGGTTAGGCGCCTTCCATGTTCTCGTGGGGATCAATCTATTGCGGGAAGGCCTGGATTTGCCGGAGGTATCCCTCGTTGCGATTCTTGATGCCGACAAGGAGGGTTTCCTGCGTTCCGAGCGTTCACTCATTCAGACCATCGGCCGTGCGGCCCGTAACTCCAATGGCCGTGTAATCATGTACGGTGACCGTATCACAGACTCGATGGAAAAGGCTATGTTCGAAACCCAGCGCCGCCGGGAAACGCAGATTGCCTACAACGAAAAGCATGGAATCACACCCACTACGATCAACAAGAAAGTGCGCGAAATTATCGAGGCCACTAAGGTTGCTGAGTCCAAGGCCGAGTATCTCACCGGCGTGGGCGGCAAGATGAGCAAGAAGGATCGCCAAAGTCTGATTCAGCGTCTGGAGGCCGAGATGAAGGATGCTGCCAAAAATCTGCAATTCGAGCGTGCCGCAGAGCTGCGCGACGCTCTGCTGGAGCTTCGGGCAGAATGAGGTAGTGTATTATGCAAACTTGTTTTGCACAGTAAAGTACAGGAACGGCGCTGCAGATGGCCGTTCCTTTTGGATAAATTGCTCTAGGCCCTTGCGCATCCCGAAGGGACAGCCTGCAGTTCGCAGTTTGCGCATCCCGAAGGGACAGCCTGCAGTTCGCAGTGTGCGCATCCCGAAGGGACAGCCTGCAGTTTGCAGTTTGCGCATCCCGAAGGGACAGCCCGCAGTTCGCAGTGTGCGTATCCCGAAGGGACAGCCTGCAGTTCGCAGTCTGCGTATCCCGAAGGGACAGCCTGCAGTTCGCAGTTTGCGCATCCCGAAGGGACAGCCTGCAGTTCGCAGTGTGCGCATCCCGAAGGGACAGCCCGCAGTTCGCAGTCTGCGTATCCCGAAGGGACAGCCCGCAGTTCGCAGTCTGCGTATCCCGAAGGGACAGCCCGCAGTTCGCAGTCTGCGTATCCCGAAGGGACAGCCCGCAGTTCGCAGTCTGCGCATCCCGAAGGGACAGCAGTTGTCCCTGAAGCGCCAACAGTCCAGAGGTCCCGTTAGGGACAAGCGCTCTTCAGTCCACATCAGCTAAACCCATCCGTCCTCCCTCCTTCGTCAGCAGCATTGCGGGTGTCCAGAGGGTGCAACCCTTGGGGCCCTCCCTTGGCTAAGGGAGGGTTTGGGAGGGATCGAAAATATTTTGATATAGCTTTGTAATAGGCTTGATATCTAGGAGGTTATACCGTTGGCGAATGAAAATATTGTAATTAAGGGTGCCCGAGCGCACAATCTCAAGAACATTGACGTAACGATTCCGCGTGACCGCTTCGTCGTGCTGACGGGACTTAGCGGCTCCGGCAAATCGTCGCTTGCATTCGATACAATCTACGCAGAAGGACAGCGCCGTTATGTAGAATCCCTGTCAGCGTATGCACGACAGTTCCTTGGTCAGATGGAGAAGCCGGATGTTGATTCTATTGACGGGTTATCCCCGGCGATTTCCATTGACCAGAAGACAACAAGCCGCAACCCGCGTTCTACTGTAGGTACAGTTACGGAGATTTATGACTATCTCCGGCTACTGTTTGCCCGGGTAGGACATCCGCATTGTCCGGATCATGGCATCGAAATTACTTCCCAGACCGTGGAACAGATGGTAGACCGGATTATGCAGTATCCCGAGAAGACCCGGCTGCAGATTCTGGCACCGGTAATCTCAGGGCGCAAAGGTGAACATAAGGGACTGTTCAGCGACATCTCGAAGCAGGGCTTTGTCCGTGTGCGCGTGAACGGTGAACTGCGTGAGGTTACTGAGGATATCGTGCTGGAGAAGAATAAGAAGCATACGATTGAGGTCGTGGTGGACCGTGTCGTCATTAAGGATGATGTACAGACCCGGCTGACGGATTCGCTGGAGACCGCGCTGAAACTGTCCGGCGGGCAAATTCTGGTTGATATCATTGGCCAGGAGGAGTTGTTGTTCAGCTCGAACTTTGCCTGTCCGATCTGCGGGTTCAGTATCGAGGAACTAGCGCCGCGGATGTTCTCTTTCAACAGCCCCTTCGGGGCTTGCCCGGAATGTGATGGGCTTGGTGTGAAGATGGTTGTCGACCCGGATCTTCTAATTCCTGATCAAGAGAAGAGCATTGAAGAAGGCGCCTTTTTGGCCTGGACCGGCAACACATCGAACTACTACCCGCAATTTCTGAAGTCGGTTTGCGAGCATTTCAACATCCCGCAAAATGTGCCGGTAAACAGTCTGTCACCAGAACATATGCAGAAGCTGCTGAACGGAAGGGGGAGCGAGAAGATCCGCTTCCGTTATGAGAATGACTTTGGCCAGCGGAAGGACACGCTTGTCGTCTTCGAAGGGATTATTCCCAATCTGGAGCGGCGATACCGGGAGACGTCTTCCGATGGCATTCGTGAGTTCATTGAAGGCTTCATGAGTGCCAAGCCTTGCCATGTGTGCAAAGGCAAAAGATTGAAGAAGGAAATTCTCGCCGTAACGGTCAACGAACGGAATGTTGCGGATGTTACCGATCTGTCGATTGGAGATTGCCTTGAATTTTTCGACAACATTGCTCTGAGTGAGAAGGAAACAGCCATTGCCAACCTGATTCTCAAAGAAATCAGCAGCCGCCTCGGCTTCCTGGTCAACGTAGGTTTGAACTATTTGACGCTCAGCCGTGCAGCGGGCTCGCTCTCTGGCGGTGAAGCGCAGCGGATCAGGCTGGCAACCCAGATCGGTTCCAGTCTGATGGGCGTGCTGTATATCCTCGATGAACCGAGTATTGGTCTGCATCAGCGGGACAATGACCGCCTCATCTCAACACTTGGGCATATGCGCGATTTAGGCAATACCCTGATTGTGGTTGAACATGATGAAGATACGATGATGGCTGCCGACTATATTATTGATATTGGTCCGGGTGCGGGTATTCATGGGGGGCAGGTCATGGCACAAGGCACACCTCAGGAGATTATGAATGATCCGAATTCCCTGACCGGGGAGTACTTAAGCGGACGCAAGTTCATTCCGGTTACCTCCAATCGGCGCGCTACAGATGATCGCTGGATTGAAATCCGCGGGGCCAAAGAGAACAACCTGAAGAATGTGAACGTCAAAATTCCACTTGGTGTTTTCACGGCTGTAACCGGTGTTTCGGGTTCGGGCAAGTCTTCGCTTATTAATGAGATTCTCTATAAGAGTCTGGCGCGTCAGCTGAATAAGGCTGTCAAGGTGCGGCCGGGTCAGCACAAAGAAATCCGCGGGCTGGAAAATCTGGACAAAGTCATTGAAATTGACCAGTCGCCAATCGGACGTACACCGCGTTCCAATCCGGCAACCTATACGGGTGTCTTCGATGATATTCGTGATTTGTTCTCTAAGACGAACGAAGCCAAGGTGCGCGGCTTCCAGAAAGGCCGGTTCAGCTTCAATGTCAAAGGCGGACGCTGTGAGGCTTGCCGTGGGGATGGCATTATTAAGATTGAGATGCACTTCCTGCCGGATGTTTATGTTCCCTGCGAAATATGCAAGGGTAAACGTTACAACCGTGAGACGCTGGAAGTGAAGTATAAAGGCAAAAGCATCTCCGATGTACTGGAAATGACCGTAGAAGATGCAACAGAATTTTTTAAGAATATCCCGAAGATTCACCGTAAAATGCAGACCCTGCTGGATGTTGGGCTAGGGTACATCAATATTGGTCAGCCGGGAACCACCTTGTCCGGCGGTGAGGCACAGCGCGTGAAACTGGCCTCCGAGCTATACCGGCGCAGTACCGGCAAGACATTATACATTCTGGATGAACCGACAACGGGACTGCATGTAGATGACATAGGCCGTCTGCTTGAGGTGCTGCATCGTCTGGTAGACTCTGGTGAATCCGTGCTCGTTATTGAGCATAACCTCGATGTGATCAAGACCGCAGACTATATCATTGATATGGGGCCGGAAGGCGGCAGTGGCGGGGGTACTGTTCTTGCTACAGGAACACCAGAGAAGATCATCAAAGTGGAGGAATCCTACACTGGCAGATACCTGAAACCAGTATTACTCCGTGACACCGAGCGAACCAAAGCTCTCGAGCTGCAGACCTCAGATAGCATATAACCGTTAGGATTCGAAGCAGGGCAGAGGCGTATCTGACTTGTAGCCGAAAACAAGAAAGGGCCGAGGAATGCACCACGGCCCTTTTACATAAATGGAAACTATTTAATGACTGCTGATCCCGATGATGATTTTGAAGGCATTGCGCGTTTTTCTTGAACGCTTGAAGCCCTCTCTGAAATCCATAATCCATACGGTCTTTCTTATCCATACTCTAATATATAATGAGTGGAATTTGATAGGGTGCACAACTCCCTTTTCTTCGATCTCTGTGCCATCAGTCAGTTCCGTTTCCGTTCTAAGTAGCCATCTGTTGCCAACACCGAACTCAATATATTTCAGAAGACATTACTCCTTGGACGTAGTTACAGGTTCGGATTCCAAAATAGCGGTAAGCTGTTCCTGAAGGGCAGGTACGCCTACGCGTCCCGTAAACGCATGGAAATTCTCCTGTTCTTGACGCTGTTCTGTGTAGAAGGAAATGAGCTGCTCCAGAACGGGTCCCACCCGTTCAGCCTGTACGCGGCCTTTCAACGGCCGGGCGAATTCAGCTGCAGGTCCACGGTCTCCGCAGCCAAGCGTTCCGCCAACAGCAATATCGAACGCATCGGTCATGCCGTCCGGTGTCTTGATCAGCGTGCCCTGCAGGCCGATATCGGCAACCTGCTTTTGTCCGCAGGCATTAGGGCAGCCAATGAAGTGAATGCGCAGCTTCTCATCAAGCCGGATATGCTCATCCAGATAGGCAGCGACACTGACAGCCCTCTGTTTGGTCTCGACGAGGGCCAGGTTGCAGAATTCATTACCCGTGCAGGCGATTGTGCGGCTGATGAAGGGTTTGGCTGATGGGGACAGCCGCTGCAACACTTGTGCATCCAAAAGCGCGCTAAGCTTCTCATTCGGAACCCCGCTGATGATGATGTTTTGTGACATCGTGGTGCGGAGCTTGCCTTCACCGTACTGATCCGCAAGCTCGGCTAACTGATCCAGCTCATCGCTGTTCATCCGGCCGACGGGAACATTCAATCCAACATAACTGAGACCTTCCTGAACCTGTGGATGGACTCCGTCAAAATAAGCGGCTTGCCAGCCAATCGTCTGGTCCTCGCCGCGCGTGGGCAGCTCGCCTACGGCTTCAATCAGTTTTTCTTTGAATTTCTCCGCGCCCCAATCGGCGACAAGGAATTTCAGGCGGGCGTGATGACGTTTCTCCCGGTAGCCGTAATCCCGGAACAGTGTGATAACACCGGCAGCTACCTTCAGTGCCTCTTCAGGCTTAACGAAGACATCAAGCTTTTGCGCCAGATGTGGTTTGGCTGACAGTCCGCCGCCAACCATCAGATGGAACCCCAGAGTTTCAACACCATCGATGACTTTTAGCGCAGGTGTATAGGCCAAATCATTAATTTCCGCTTGTGCGTTATTGTACTTGTTAGCAGACACGGAGATTTTGAATTTGCGGGGCAGGTTGGAGAAGTCACGGTTCAGCATAAAAAAGTCATTCAGTTGCTCCACTATATCCGCCGTATCAAACAGCTCATCCTTGTCGATCCCTGCCAGCGGGTTGCCGACGATTGTCCGCGGACAATCGCCGCAAGCTTCGAAGGAATACAATCCGGCGGCTTCGAGACGCTTGAAGATATCCGGCAGATTCTCGACAGTAAGCCAGTGGAACTGGATGGCTTGGCGTGTAGTCACATCAACCAGGTTCCGCCCGTACAATCTGCCGATTTCAGCCAGTGCTCTGGCTTGACCTGAAGTCATAATACCGGTGTTGATCCGTACGCGCATCATGAAATGGCCATCCCGCGGCTTTTGCTGATACACCCCGGCCCATTTGAACAGATCCATATCATCGGCCGGGATGGAGCTGTAGCCCTCCAGGGCATATTTTTCAATAATGGTGCGGATCACATCCAGGCCGTCCTTCTGCAGTTTGACGAATTCGAATTTGCTCAGTTTCTCGGGAGCAGCATTCCATATCGGTTCGTAAGCCATATCTAACTTCCTTTCTGGTGATGTATCGGATGAATCAAGAAGCCCTAAGATTATAAGCCCGATGGTAACATAGCCTGGAGTCATCCGGCAGTGAGGGTTGTAGCACAACAGTATAACGATTGTTTATCAATAAATAAGGACTTGCTGATAGTTCAAATAGGCATACCTAGGGCATGTCCGTCGTAAGATTCAAAGAGGGGTATATTCGTTGAATAAATAGATATAAGCTGAGTTCTTTGACAAAGAGTGCACAACAGCTACTTCTGTGATCTAAATTGCTGATGTGCAGTATATTTTCCCGGAGAAAAAAATTTTTTGTGACAATTACATAATTTTTTAAGGATTTTCTATTGCGTCACTGAAATGGTAGCGATAACATAGAAGGAGATATGGAATAGATGAACTAGCTTGACAATACTCTTGGGGAGGTAATGCCATGCTGCTTGCTGAAGCTGCCGCGCAAGGACCGTCTAAATTTCATACCTTCGATGTATTTATGATTTTGTTCACCGTTCTGATCTTCATTGGAGTGATTCGGCTGCTACGGGCACCTCAGAAGAACAAATTCGCTATTGCTTTTGGAGTGGTGAGTCTGTTGGTGTTCGTGGTTTCGGACTATGCAATGGTGATGAACTGGATAAGTTAGTACACAAGTGACAATTACAGAGCATTATATTCTAGGAAGACACCTTTAACCGCCACTGGCGCTGCTGAAGGCGTCTTTTTATCATTACTAAAGGGTATATCCATTAGATTTCAGCAATTCATAGATACAGAGAGGGCTGGTGAAGACGGATGTGGTGGGGGAAACGAAAGTATAGAAAGAGTCTAGGCTTGCTACTGTGCGGAGTGCTGCTGTCCGGTACGGGGAGCGGTGCCCATTCAGCACTTGCAGCGGCAATTCCAGACAGTAGTCAGGCTGGAGCCAAGGACTTCAGGGTTGGGGCTTTCAAGCAAGTAGGAACCGCAACAGCTGCCGGCAAAAAGAATGTGGTGATGACAGATGACGCGGTGCCGCAGATTATAAAAGAGGTGTCCCCCTCTGTGGTAGGCATTATCGGCAAATATTCCGGCGACCGCAGCAGCGGACCGGATGACCGGTACAATCTGACCCATGGCTCGGGAATTATAGTCAAAGCGGACGGCTGGATTATAACCAATGCGCATGTCATAAAAGACTTGCAGAACGCGGTAGTGGTCACGTCAGACGCTAAGAGCTACAACATCACAACATCCTATATCGATGAAGTCAGTGACCTGGCGCTAATCAAAATCAATGCCAAATCCCTGAAGCCCGCCAGGTTTGCCAGTCCATCAAGCAAGCTCCAGGTGGGGGAAAAGGTGATTGCTATCGGGACCCCTATTTCCTTTTCGCTGCGGAATTCGGCTACAGTGGGTGTGGTCAGCGGACTGAACCGGGCCGTCGATGCCGCCTATCGTCTGATTCAAAGTGATACGGCTATTAACCCCGGGAACAGCGGCGGTCCACTGGTCAGTATGAAAGGGGAAGTGCTGGGGGTGAACAGTCTGAAATACGCTGCGGTTGGTGTGGAAAATATGGGATTTTCCATTCCGGCGGATACCGTTCAGTACATCATGAACCAGTTGTTCAAATATGGTGAGGTAAAACGTCCCAGCCTGGGCCTGGAGCTTGAGGAGAGCTGGTCCGCGATTGTTGGGCTGCCTGCACAGGACCCGCTGACTGTAACCAAGGTCGTATCTGCAGAAGCAGAACAGGCAGGAATTACTGCAGGCGATGTGCTGTATGCGATTGACGGACATCGTGTTGCTTCACTGGTAGATATCAATGAGTGGTTCAAGAGTTATAAACCGGGTGCAGCAGTGAAGCTGCTGATGCAAAGTGACGGGGATATTGTGACCCGCAAGCTGGTGCTTGGTCAGGGTGACCCGCTGACCGGAGGAGAGGGGGGGGAAGGTGATGGAGATGCTGAAGCACAGACAGAAGAATAGCGGGCTGCCAGTGGAGGTACGACGGATGACAATAAGCAGAATGATGCGGTGCGGGATGTGCGCGTTGCTGGCTGTGTTAATGCTGCTGGCAGGTCTGCCACTCCGGCAGGCACAGGCAGCGGAGCAGAAGCAGCTGCAGCTGAATCTCAAGGTCGGTAGCACTACCGCAACCGTAAACGGCGAGAAGGTTATGATTCAAAAGCCCATCGAGGTTAACGGAACGGTGCTCGTGCCGCTGGGTATATTCAAAAAAGCTTTCGGCAGCACAGTCTCCCTTGAAGCGGACAATGTGGTTAAGGTGATGTACGGACCCCATACCGGGGCGATGACCATCGGCAGTACAACTGCCTGGAAAGACGGGGTCAAGATCACGCTGCCCGTAGCCCCGCGTATGGTTTCGGGAACACTGCTCGTACCGATGCGCTTTGTGGCCGGAGTTCTGGGAGCACGGGTCTCTCCTGGCAGCAGTGGTGGACTGCTGATCACGCTCTCGCCATCAGAGATTGATGAAGAAACGCCGGGGAGCAGCGGAATCGACAGTGATGTCGGCAAAACACGGATAGGCAACAGCTACTATGGGTGGAGCATGAACTATCCATCCGGTCTGGTGGTCGGTGACAGCGGCGGCAATGAAAGTGTAGCGACTTTTACAAATACAGAGAATCTGTATTATCTGGAGGTTCACGTTTCACCGCTGGAAATAGCGGCAGATCCCGATGAATTGCTGGAGAGACTGGTTCGTGCGGCAGAAGAAGGCGGGGAGACGATTCTGGACCGGGTGGTTTTTCCGAATGCGGAGGTTCCCTACGCCCGAATTGTCAGTAAGGATTCCAGCGGTGCTCTGTGGGAAGGACGTCAATATTACAGTAACGGAAAATTATACGAGCTCTACCTGACTGACGATAATGCAGGGAATTACAAGGATCTGAATCCATACGCTTCACTGTTGAACTCATTTATCCCTTCATTTAATGCCGGCGACAAAAGTATCCGCGACCTCTCAACGGTCAAAAACGGTCTGCGCGAAGGATACAACGACGATTACGGAATAACTCTACAGGTTCCTGCAGGTTGGACTATGGATGATCAACACCTGTATTACGAGAGTAACAAGGGAAGCCATCTGCTTGTAAAGGTTTCTTCAGCGCCATCCGGGTCTACACTGGAGAACTGGAGCAAAGATCTGGATTCACAGGTTAGTGATACCTTTATGCCGGGTGCATATACCATGCAGAAGGATATAGAGGCCGTGGTCTCCGGTGAGCCTGTGCGCGTGAAGGAAACGGATCTGAATCCGGGCAGCGGCTGGAGTACAAAGTATCAGATCCTTTTGCAAAAATCCGGCTACCGCTACTACGTCGAATATTTGGCAGCAGCAGGGCAGGATGAGGATAAGGCTCGATTTAAGACGATCTTAAGCTCTATTGATATTGATTTTTCCAGAATCAAGGAGAACTTTGGCAGGCTGGAGACCGATGATTACATAGCGCTCCGCAGCCAGGCTGTAACCAAAAGCTCCAAGACCTACGGCTATAGCATAAATATTCCACGGCTGTGGATACCTTATCAGGATGTTTTTGAGAGTCAGACCGTAGAATACCGGTTCACCGGCGGACGCTTCCAGATCAATGCTACCCCTGAGGGTTCCGTCGATTATGCGGTAGGCTTGCTGCAAAGTTACTACAAGAACAGTAAAAATGATCCCAAAGGCCCTCAGCTAATCAGCATGGAGGAGATTACGTTTGCGGGAGTCCCGGCCACGCTGCTGACGGTCCGCCAGACTAGGGGCGGTATCCCTGGACATATGAAGCAAGTGGTTTTTGGTAAAAATGATCTGGTCTACACCCTCACCATAAACGTAAATGATGCCAACTCGACGCCTGCCCAGCAAGCAGCTCTCGATACGACGCTGAAATCCTTCCACATAGCGGAGGGTGGGGAGTAGGGGATTACTAATGTAATTACGTGGTCTGACTAAGAACGTCCTATTGCCATTCTTGGCAGGTTGGGGCGTTCTTTTTTTTAATTAACCATATCCCTATAAATCTTGGCAAATCAATGGCGAACTGGTGTGATGTTTGATACAATTAACAGGTTAAAAAGCTTTAAATGACCCGCCGGTAAGGCGGTTTGGGAGGATATAAATGAACGAGCAAGGAATACGCAGAGAAGACGTGGAGCTACTGGCTCCGGCGGGTGACTGGGACTGCATGCGTGCGGCGGTGGCGAATGGGGCGGACGCTGTCTTTTTTGGCGTAGAAAAGTTTAATGCACGGGCGAGAGCGAACAACTTCCGCATGGACGAGCTGCCGGAGATTATGGCATTCCTGCACAGCTATGGTGTGAAGGGGTTCCTGACCTTTAACATACTGGTATTTGAGAATGAGCTGCCTGACGCTAAGGAACTGATTGATGCTTGTGTAGATGCGGGTGTGGACGCAGTAATCGTGCAGGATCTAGGGCTGGTCAAAATGATCCGCGAGATCTCACCGGACTTCCCGATTCATGGCTCTACACAAATGACGATTACTTCACCGGAGGCGGTGGAGTTCACCAAGCCTTGGGGGCTGGAGCGCGTAGTGCTCGGCCGCGAGAATAACCTGAAGCAAATCCGTACGATCGGGGAGCAGGCCCGCCTGCCCATGGAAGTTTTTGTACATGGGGCGCTGTGCGTCTCCTATTCTGGCCAGTGCCTGACCTCGGAAATGTGGGGCGGACGCTCCGCTAACCGCGGGGAATGCGCACAGGCATGCCGTCTGCCATATGACCTGATGGTAGATGGTGAGATTAAGCCGATGGGCGATGTCACTTATCTGCTGTCACCTAAGGATCTGGCGGCGATAGATCTGATGCCGGAGCTGATCGAGGCAGGAGTCACCTCCTTCAAAATCGAAGGCCGCCTCAAAAGTCCAGAATATGTAGCTAATGTGGTAGGTAAATATCGTAAGGCAATTGACCGGTATTTTGAAGGGAATTGGTCACCGACCTCCAAGGAAGATATCCGTGAGCTGCAGCAGAGCTTCTCCCGCGGCTTCACGCATGGCTTCCTGGAAGGCACAAACAATAAAAAGCTTGTGGACGGCACCTTCCCGAAAAGCCGCGGCGTCTATATGGGGACCGTAGAGCAGATTCTGCGTGATGGTGTAGTGTGCCGCATTCATGCACCGCTGAAGCGTGGAGATGGCATTGTTTTTGACGCTGGCGATCCGACGAAGAAAGAAGAAGGCGGACGCGTCTACGATCTGCGCCGCAAAGGCGTGAAGCTGGAAGGCGAAGCCGGGGAAGGCTGGATCATTGATATCGTGCCAGGACGCAATGACGTGGATCTGCGCCGCCTCCATGTCGGCGACCGCATCTGGAAGACGAATGACCCTGCGCTGGACAAGGCGCTGCGTCAGACCTACGAAACCGAGAAGCCTTACCGGGTCTTCCCGGTGCATGTGAAGGTAGAGGGGCGGGCGGGTGAGCCGCTTGCTACCTGGTGGACCGACGTTCAGAAGAACGTGACGGTCCGCGTGGATTCGGAGCTTCTGCTGGAAGCCGCGCAGAAGCGTCCGATGGATGCCGCCCTGCTGGAAGAGCAATTCGGCCGCCTGGGCGGGACCGTATTCCAGCTGGAGGCTATGGAGTCGCACCTGGAAGGCGACGTGATCGTGCCTATGCGCGAGCTCAACAGCATCCGCCGCCAGGCGGTGGAGCTGCTTGCGGGCGAGCGCCCGAAACCTCCAGTCTACGTGAAACGGGAGGTTGAGGTCTACGGCGGCGCTTCCCGCAGGGGCGCCGCAGGTCCGCACGGTGAAGCGGAGCTCACCGTGCTGTGCCGCAGCCTGCCGCAGGTGCAGGCTGCCCTCGAAGCCGGCGTAACGAACATCTACGCCGACTTCGAATTCATCAAGCAGTTCCCGGCAGCGGTGGACGCTGTACGGGCTGCAGGGGCCAGTATTGCGCTGGCTACGCCACGCATTCATATGCCAGGCGAGAACGGTTACCATGCCAACATCCTGCGTTTGCAGCCGGATGCTGTCCTGGTGCGCAATACCGGAGCGCTCTATTACTACTTGAAGCGCCGCATGGAGCAGCCGGATGCCGTACATCCGCGCCTGATCGGCGATTTCTCCCTGAATATCGCCAATCACAAAGCGGTAGATCTGTTCCTGAACGCAGGCTGCGACGCAGTAACACCGTCCTACGACCTGAACATCCAACAGATGGTCGATCTGCTGGAACATAGCGATACCTCGCGAATGGAGGTCGTGATCCATCAGCATCTGCCGATGTTCCACACCGAGCACTGTGTCTACTGCACCTTCATGAGCGAAGGCACAGACTATACGAACTGCGGCCGTCCCTGCGAGGAACAGCGAGCTTCCCTGCAGGACCGCATCGGCATGGCCCACCCTGTTCGTGTAGATGAGGGGTGCCGTAATACAGTCTACAACGCAGTGGAGCAGTCTGGAGCGGAATATCTGAACAATTTCCGTGAGCTCGGTGTGAACTCCTTCCGTGTCGAGTTTTTGGAAGAAACGCCGGAGCAGGTTGCTGAGGTCCTCAGCCTCTATAGCCGTGCGCTGCGCGGAGAGATTTCCGGGACACAGGTATGGAAAAGCCTCAAGGCTACCAACCAGCTTGGAGTTACGCGCGGTCAATTGGTGAACGCGAAGTAAGCCGGAACGTTCGGGCGGTGTTCGATTAGCAACAACGCAGGTTCTGTTTGTATAGTGCCTGCATTTCGCCCCAATAAATCCCAGGGTTAGTGTAGTTAGGAGCTTGTAGATAAGCTCTTAGCGCACCGGCCCTTTTTTAATACATATCCCTTGCGGCCTCAATAACATCCCTGCCAAAACACACCCATAACTGCTATAATTAAAGCAAATATGCCATTTTCCCTTTAGTAATGAAATGGAAATTAGAGAAGATCATAGAAGGAGTCCTGTCATGAAGATCCGTAAAGCTATTATTCCCGCAGCCGGTCTTGGCACCCGTTTTCTGCCGGCGACCAAAGCCATGCCCAAAGAAATGCTGCCGATTGTAGACAAACCAACCATCCAATACATTGTTGAAGAAGCGGTCGCTTCCGGCATTGAGGATATCATTATTGTAACGGGGAAAGGCAAACGTGCGATCGAAGACCATTTTGACAATTCATTTGAGCTGGAATTCAATCTGGCCGAGAAGCAAAAGTGGGAGCTGCTGGAGTCTGTGCGCAAATCCTCCGAAATGGCCGATATCCACTACATCCGTCAAAAGGAACCTAGAGGCCTGGGTCATGCTATCTGGTGTGCCCGTAAATTTATCGGCAATGAGCCATTTGCTGTTCTTCTGGGGGATGATATTGTCGAAGCGGACAAGCCCTGCCTGAAGCAGATGATTGAAATTTACGAACAATATAAATCCTCCATCGTAGGCGTTCAACCTGTGCCTTGGGAAGAGGTTTCACGGTACGGTCTGGTGGACGGTACGGAATTGGCTGATCGGGTCTTCAAAGCAAACCGATTGGTGGAGAAGCCCAAGAGAGAGGAGGCTCCGTCCAACCTCGCGATTCTGGGGCGGTATATCCTGACTCCGCGTATCTTTGACATGCTTGGCGAGCAGCAGGTAGGGGTAGGCGGAGAAATCCAGCTGACCGACGCCATCTCCCGCTTGAGCGAAGTGGAGCGCATTATTGCTTATGATTTCGAAGGCAAACGCCATGACGTCGGCGAGAAAATGGGCTTCATCCAGACCACCATTCACTACGCGCTTCAGCATGAGGAGCTCAAGGAAGGCCTGCTCGACTACCTCAAAGCAGTGATTGACAGCGAAGCACAGAAAGCAGCGAAGTAAAGGCTACCGATAGCATTTTTTTGACCCTGGCCCCCGGATTCATCTCTAACTAATTATTATTCAATCCAAAAAGAGCGCCTCACTGAACTCAGTCAGTGGGGCGCTCTTTGATTTACAATCTCATTTCCCTTAGTACTGCGTATTTACAATAGCATCGATCTGAGCGGCTTCCGCTGGATCTGCGGCAATCAGCTTGTCATAGACTGGCTGATCTTGAGCAGCATTTGCTTTCTTTAAGGCGGCCAAGTACCAACGGGCAATCTCGCGGTTGGCTGCATCCTTATAATCTTCGGACAGGCCAAGTTTCAAGGTATTGGAGGCCGCTTGAACTTGACCTGCCATCAACTGGATTCTGCCCGCATTGAGTGCAATTGCAGGAGTGACAGGGAGTGACTGGACCAGCAAGTCGGCTTGTACCTGGTTGTAAGCATTAATCCCGACATTTAGATACATGACTTTACCGTCAGCATCCTGCTGGGTGAAAGCCTGCTGAGCCAGCTCATAAGAGCGGGCAATAAGCGAACTGTACCAGTTCGTATCCCAGAGGGTTTTGCTGTTCACAACATCTGCATAATGATCACCAAGCCCAAGCTTTAGGGTCGCCGTGGCTTCCTCGTTTTGTCCTGCGATCTGCTGCATTTTTGCCGCATTCAGAGCAATCGTCGGTGTTACCGAGAACGGACGGCCCTGCAGCTGCTCAGGAGGCAGAGTTTTCAGATGCTCCACACCATCCGTTACATGCTTATAAGCATCAAGTCCTGCAGTTAGGTACTCCTGCTTCTTAGCTTCGTCCTTTTTGGCATTTGCTGCACTTGCCAGCGCCTGGGAGCGGCTGATCAGAGCATCATACCATTCAATATCCCAGTTAAACTTATCTGCGTTGTCCCGATAGACGGCGAAGGAGAGCTCGCTTTGGCCTTTCAGTTCATACGATGTAGCCAATAGCTGGAGCAGCTTCTTGTTATATGGCTCATCCTTAAGCGCACGGTTGATCACGGTGAACGATTCGTTCAAGTACTGCTGATCCTGAGTTTGGCCATACACCTGCTGGTCCATAGAGGCGAGGTATGCCGCTGCTTCCGGATGGTATGGACGATCCTTTAACGCGGCTACCAGAGGTGCCTTGAGCTCCTCATATGATTGACTTACACCCATCAACTCCTTGGCCTTCACGGCCGAACTACTGGAGCTAATGGCGCTAATCGACAGGAAGAGCATAAAGGCTGTTCCGATAGCCAGGGCTGCAAGGTAACCATAGCGTACCCCTGTTGTATTCCAATTCCGGCGCAGCGGCTTGCTGTCCATGGCAACGCCCATTCCGGCAAGACCGATAAATATCAGAATGCCCATAAAAGCATAGCTGAGATTGAAATCCAGCAAGCTGTGGAGAAGAATCGATAAAGCAATAATATAGAAAAAGAATCCATTCTCAAATTCATTTTTATCCCGTTTAAGATATCCACGAATGTATTTATAGAAAATATAGCCGATAAAACCCATGAACACGATAAATCCGACAATACCTACCTCAATCAGATATTGCAGGAAGAAGTTATGCACCTGACGGCTTGTATACGGGTTGTTCTGATAGTGCTCATACAGCGAAGTCCAGCCCCCGCCCCCTGCTCCAAGTATCGGATAGTCCTTAATAACCTTTACGGCATCCTTATAAAAAGTAATACGTTCAAGTACACTGTGCTGCTTGAAGTTGATGTTCTCCAGACGTGTTTCCATGTTGGCAGGAAGTACGGTGCGTACGCTTGTACCGATCAACAGGAAGGCAACAACCGCAACCAGCACAACGGAGAGGAGCGGTAGCCACAGACTAGAAAGCTTGCGTGATTCCCAGCCGCCGAGCTTGTTCTGCAGCCAAGGAGAGAGATACTGCTGAATGGCCCAGCCAAGTACGGCGACCACAGCGGAGGCCCCAAGCAGATAAGCCCAGCCCTTTAATGCTGCAGCAGAAGTGAAGGCTGTATTCAGTTCCGTCCCAAGATTGGTCATCGGGCCCGCAATGGCAAGCGAGGCAACGCCGGCAATAGCAAGATGGATAATCCAGAGAATCTGCTTTGCAGGCTTCAGGGACAGTAGCAGAAGAATGAAGACCACAGGCAGCATCACTAATCCCCCGCGGGACAAGGTCAGCAGCAATGAAATAATAATAGGAACGAGCATGAATCCATGCGTCAGCGTTCCATACCACTTCTTGGATCGAACCAACGCGAAGACAGCCACAAATAGAAATGCCATCAGAAAAGCCGCGTATGTATTCGCATATTGGAAAATCGAGGTCAACCGCAGGCCATTGGAGTCCGTCATTACCGCATCCAGATATTTGCCTCCGCGTACAGTATCGGAGAACCACCCCACCAAACCTCCGGCTAATTTCCAGCTGCCCAGCCAATTTAGCAGACCAAAACCTACAATAAAATAAGAAATAGCCAGTATAGCATTTTGAATGACAACATTTAGTTGCTTTTGCTTGAGCAGATATAACGCTATAATGAAGACTGCAATATACATACTCTGAACAAAGAGGATATTCATCGCCATATAATGCGAAACAGCGACAAACAATGACAGGGCATACGTTATAGGAAGCAGCAGCGAAGCCACAACCAGCAAGTCGCGTTGTTCCTCCAGCTTGAACTTCTTATAGAACAAGCCCATCCAGACCAGCAGCAAAAGACCGCTGAGTAAGGAAGACACATAAATCGGCTTTTCAAAGTCGATCTGCTGCCCATTAAACAATCCTACCTGAAATGGGGTCCATACCAAAAACATAATGAAAGCAACAACCAATGCCCACACCGGGCTGGATATCTTTTCAACATTTCTCGACTGAGCTGCATTTTTACCGTATACTGGTTTCGACACGTTTTAATCTCCTTTTCCTGTAGGTACGTGGATATTTTAACATAGGACTATATGTAGAGTCAGTAATAATTCGATTTTATCTAGTATGCATAAAATTACAACAAATTAATAAAGAGGTAATTTATATAAAAAGGTTGAAATAGAAGTTTGGAGGAAACTGGTTTAGTGTAGAATCAAATATATATAACCTAATCGATTTATTAATGGTCAAGTCTGGAAATATTGAATTCTAAATATTGAATGCTAAGTTTAGATAACAACAATACAGAGTACTGTTT
>NZ_LVWI01000042.1 GCF_001909055.1 Paenibacillus helianthi | reverse complement strand
CAATCCGAAGATACAAGGATGGAGAAATTACTATTACACGAACTACAGCCAAAAGAGATTAGCGAAACTGGATTGGTATATTTTGCAGCGATTAACCCGGTGGTATGCAAAGAAGAGGCAACGAAGAAGATGGATGGGGTCATTGAATGAAGTTAGACACATTGCCAACCAATATGGATTAAAAACGTTATTGTAATCCGCATGCCCATGAATGACGAACATCGGAAAGCCGTATGAGGGAAAACCTCACGTACGGTTTGATGAGGAGGGGCTGGTTAAACCCAGCCCTTTACTCTAGTGGAACGAACCGGAAGTCAAAAGGGTAGCGTGTGGGGATCTGCAGGAAGTGGAGTGGAGTTAGTACACTTAAATAGAGGGAGATGCGTCCTGTATAGGGGATAGTTGGAAAAAGTAGACTTCATTTAAGCGAATTCATCTGAAAAGATGGAAATCGGTCGGATTAGGTTTCCTTTTTCCAATTAACGCTTACGCAGTAGTGGGACGGGACAGCATTAGGTTCACTTTTTCCACTTGGACTTGCCGCCAAATCTAATGAAGGCCCTCCAGGCCGCTATATATCAGAAATCATATAGCGGCTACGCTGTCCTGTTCATGACCAGTAGGCTTTGTAGCAATCTTTGTAGCTGCCGATGTACAATTTCAGCCTGTTTCTAAGCCCACTTATAAATATAAGTTGTTAAAATATCATTCCAAACTACATATAAGTTAGAGGCAGGGAAATACAGCACTCATTTTCTTTCAATTATGGAGGAGGAATGAAATGACCAAGCAGATTCAGGCAGATGTTGTTATTATTGGCGGAGGGACGGGAGGCTGTGCGGCCGCTCTGGGTGCTGCCAGATCAGGACGGTCGGTAGTAATGACCGAGGAATATGATTGGATCGGCGGACAGCTCACCAGCCAGGTGGTGCCGCCTGACGAGAACCGGTGGATCGAGCAGTTGGGCTGTACGGCAAGCTACCGGACTTATCGCAATGCAGTGCGCGATTATTACCGCAGATTATTCCCGCTCACGGAGCAGGCGCGCGCCCGGGCGGCCCTCAATCCCGGAAATGCCTGGGTCAGCCGGCTCTCTCATGAGCCGCGTGCCGCGCTGGCTGTACTCCGGGATATGCTGGCCCCCTATGTACATAGCGGGCGGCTGCAGATATGGACAGGATACAAGCCCGTGCGGGCAGAGACAGACGGCGATGATGTGATTTCAGTAACCGTATGCGGTCAGGATGGGGAGAAGCTCGTCCTGACCGGCAGCTACTTTTTGGATGCGACTGAAGAAGGGGATGTGCTGCCGCTGGCAGGCGTAGAGTACGTAACGGGCGCCGAGTCCGCTGCAGAGACCGGGGAAAGGCATGCGCTTGCGGGTCCGGCCGATCCGCAGGATATTCAAGCGTTTACGCATTGTCTGGCAGTAGACTATACCGAGGGCGAGGATTATACGATTGCCAAGCCGCGGGAATATAACTTTTGGAGAAGCTACCAGGCCGATTTTTGGCCTGCTCCGCAGCTCAGCTGGACGGTTCCTTCCCCTTCGACGCAAAAGCCTGTAACCTACGTGCTCTTACCGGAGGAGGGGGGGAATCCGCTGTTTACTTACCGTAGACTGGCGGACCGCAGTAATTTTCAGCCGGGGGTCTACAAGACAGATCTCAGTGTGGTCAACTGGCCGCAGAATGACTATTGGCTTGGGTCGATTATTGACGTTTCTGCCGGGGAAAGGCAGCGCCACCTGGAGCATGCGAAGCAGCTCAGTCTTTCCTTGCTGTACTGGATGCAGACGGAGGCGCCGCGCAAGGATGGCGGCATAGGTTATCCCGGCTTGCGTCCACGCCCCGATGCTACGGGGGCGCCGCATGGCCTTGCGCAAGCTCCGTATATTCGGGAAGGACGGCGAATCCGGGCGGAGTTCACCATCCTGGAGCAGCATCTGAGCCCGGCAGACCGCCCGGACGGCCGGGCTGAGAAATACCCGGATACGGTTGGCATCGGCAGTTACCGGATTGATCTTCACCCCAGCACCGCGCTGCGGACCTTTATCGACATTCCTTCACTGCCGTTCCAGATTCCGCTGGGAGCGCTGATCCCGATTCGGGTGAACAACCTGATCGCTGCTGCCAAAGACATTGGGACCACGCATATCACCAACGGCTGCTATCGGCTTCATCCGGTGGAATGGAACATTGGAGAGGCTGCTGGCATGCTAGCCGCATATTGTCTGGATAACGGGATCACCCCCCGTGAGGTACGGAATTCTCCCCAGCAGCTGAGCAGCTTCCAGACCCGCCTGCGCAATAACGGCTTTGAGCTGGAGTGGCCGTCCATAGGTGCGGTCTAGATTGGGCAAGGGACGAAGTTCGGCCTGTATCTCTGTATTTTCTGTGAACTAGGGGTTGGCGGAAAAGTTCTCGCCTGCTGACCATGCTGTGGCTGCCTTTTCCATTGAAGGCAGCATCTCCCGTTGATTCATCTGTCTGACCCTTGGTTAAGTAGTGGGAAACCATGAATTTTCCAGCGGAAGGGGAATTTCAGATGTCGGAGCATAATCATGTTGTAGATAAGGACGGAAATGTTGCGCTAGGCAAAGTGAATGAAGCCCTGGACCGGATTGACCCGGAACAGAAGGAAGTCATTTTGAACAATTTTGAGGATTTCAAGGCCTATTTAGGAAAGCGTATTCATCTGGCTCGGAAAATCGGTCTGGGTGAAGAGCAGCTGGCGGTGGCGGCGGAAAAAATAGCCGACTATCTGGCTGACCATGAAGAACCGCGCAATAGCGAGGAGAAGCTGCTGCAGGAGCTGTGGAAGGTGGGCAGCAAGGAAGAACGCCACCGGCTGGCCCATATGCTGGTGAAGCTGGCCCGGTGAGCCGGGCAGATGCTGCTACACTGGCATCTCAAAGTGTGGGCTTGAAGATTTCCGCCCTGTACGGGGCGGTTTTTTGCGAATGAGAGCCTCCGGAAATCATGGTGAAGGTGCGGGGAACGGGATGATATAATGGAGACAGCAATGGTTATCACCCCCTATTACCTGACTTGGAGATGCTCAGTCTATGAAATTAAGCATTTTGGATCAATCACCCGTCTCTGAGGGCTGCACGCCCGCTGAGGCAATCGCCCAGACCGTAAGCCTTGCCAGAGAGGCTGACAGGCTGGGCTATCACCGTTTCTGGGTCTCCGAGCATCATGCCGCACGCGGACTGGCCGGTTCAAGTCCCGAGGTGCTGATGGCCCATCTGGCTGCAGTAACCTCAACGATCCGCATTGGTTCAGGAGCCGTGTTGCTCCCCCATTATAGCGCGTACAAGGTAGCCGAAAATTTCCGCGTACTTGAAGCTCTATATCCCGGACGCATCGATCTAGGGGTGGGCAGTGCTGCAGGAGGCGGGGCACTTGCTGTAAGAGCGCTTCAGGAGAACCGGACAGGCGGTGCGGAACTTTACGAATTGCAGATCATGGATCTGCTCAGCTATCTGTACGGCGGTCCGGATGCCGCACACCGTTTTGCCGGGCTTGCGGCCAGTCCGCAAGTCAGCACTGCACCGGAGCTTTGGCTGCTCGGGTCCAGCAGGGACAGCGCCGATCTTGCCGCAAGGCTGGGCACCCGCTTCGCCTATGCCAGATTCATTAATGGTGACGGAGGCGGGAAGACGGTCCAATCCTTTCAGAACAGCTTCCACCCCTCCCCCGCAGCCGCTGCTCCACGGGCGCTGGTATCGGTGTTTGCTGTGTGTGCCGGGACTTCCGCAGAAGCAGACCGGCTGGCTGCCAGCATGGATTTGTCGCTGGTTCTGCTGGAGAAAGGCCATGTCTCAACAGGGACACCTTCAGTAGAAACCGCTCTGGACTACACCTATACACCGTACGACCGCTTTCGGATTGAGGAGAACCGCAGGCGGACGGTCCTGGGATCGCCGGAGGAGGTGCGGCAGCAGTTTATTGCGCTCATGGAAGAATACCGCTGCGAGGAGATTATGTTCGCCATGCCGATGCACGGCTTGGAGGACAAGCTGAAATCTCTCCGGCTGATTGCAGATGCCTGCGGATTGTCCCGAACGGAAGGGGATCATTAGCTTGTCCGGGCACAATGCCTTTATTTTGTATTCCTCCGGCAATAGGGTAAGATAAAGGTTGGCTTACAGAGCATAGCCGGTTGATCAATCCACGGATGAAGGGAAGGATGCAGAATGTCTATTTACAGTTTTGCCGGAGTGAAACCATCGGGTACAGAAGTGCCTTTCAAGGACTATGAAGGCAAGGTGCTGCTGATTGCCAACACGGCCAGCAAATGCGGACTTACACCACAGTACGGGGATTTGCAAAAGCTCTATGAACAATACGGAGACCAAGGGCTTGTCGTATTGGGTTTTCCCTGCAACCAATTTGCCGGACAGGAGCCCGGAACCAGTGAAGAAGCGGAAGAGTTCTGCCAAATTAACTATGGCGTGAAGTTCCCTGTTTTTGCCAAGGTGGATGTGAACGGGCCGGATGCCAGTCTGCTCTTTCAGTATTTGAAGGGCCAGCAGCCGGGTGATGGCGAGAGCAGTGATATCCAATGGAACTTCACCAAGTTCCTCGTGGACCGCAGCGGTAATGTGGTAGCCCGTGTAGAGCCTAAGGAATCGCCGGAAGGCATGAAGGCACAGATCGAAGCCCTGCTCTAAGATGCGCATTTTTTTCGAATCCTAGCCGCTTCGCTGTCTTTTATTAATTGAATGTATACCTACACCCCCTGAATGACGGCATTTGCTGTGTTTAGGGGGATTTTTCAGTTACGGCTTATGAAAATTATCCTTGACGCTTTTCACAGACCCTGTATTCTTTGAAGAGGAATAAGGTACATCATGGGGAATGGAATAAAGGGCAGAATGAAGCAGGATAATAACGGCAGGAGGGTTTTATAAGGGCATGAGATTAATTACAGAGGTGGCATCGGCAGCAGGAATTCATGAAGAGCATCTGGAACTGTACGGCAAATATAAAAGCAAGCTGTCGCCATCTCTATGGGACGAGCTTAAGCACAAGCAGGACGGAAAGCTGGTGCTGGTTACTGCAGTGAATCCGACCCCGGCAGGTGAAGGTAAAACGCTGACGACGATCGGACTCTCCCAGGCGCTGAACGCAGCGGGAATCAAGACAGTAGCTGCACTGCGTGAACCATCCCTTGGTCCATGTCTGGGCATGAAGGGTGGAGCAACAGGAGGGGGCAAGGCACAGATTGTTCCGGCAGACGAGATCAACCTGCATTTTACGGGCGATATACATGCGGTAACTTCGGCGCATAATCTGCTGTCGGCTATGATCGACAATCATATTTTCCAGGGCAATGCACTGGGACTTGACCCTCAGCGTATAGTCTGGAAGCGCGTAATGGATATGAATGACCGCAGCCTGCGCAGCATTGTGACTGGCCTCGGCGATGGCAACGGTACCGTGCGGGAGAGCGGATTCCAGATCACGACGGCCTCAGAGATTATGGCCGTACTGTGTCTATGCGATGATCTTACCGATCTCAAAAACCGGCTCAGCCGCATGCTGGTCGGATATGACCAGTTGGGACAGCCGGTGACGGCAAAGCAAATCGGAGCAGTAGAAGCCATGGCTGCGCTGCTGAAGGAAGCCGTGAAGCCTAATCTGGTGCAGACTCTGGAGGGGACGCCTGTGATCGTGCACGGCGGACCGTTTGCCAATATCGCGCACGGCTGCAGCAGTGTAATCGGTACCCGTTATGCCTTGAAGCTGGGGGATGTGGTAGTGACGGAAGCGGGGTTCGGTGCGGATCTGGGCGCAGAGAAGTTCATGGATATTAAATGCCGCCAAGCCGGACTCACTCCCGCCGCAGCTGTGCTGGTAGTGACGGTGAAATCGCTGAAATACAATGGCGGTGTCCGTAAAGATGAGCTGTACACAACCAACCGGGCAGCATTGCTCTCCGGTATTGCCAACATGGAGCGTCACATTGAGAATTTGGGCAAATTCGGCGTTCCGGTGCTTGTAGCGCTTAATCACTTCGAGGGCGACGCCCCTTCGGAGATTAACGATGTCCTGGAGGCTTGCCGCCGTCTGGGTGTGCCGGCAGCCATCTCCAAAGTATGGGCGGAAGGCAGCGCCGGGGGGCTTGAACTCGCCCTGGAGCTGAAAAAGCTCTTGGAACAGGGAGAAGGTAAGCCCTCGGCTTTCGCTCCTTTGTATGAGGACAATTTGGACATTCCGGCCAAAATCAATAAAATCGTTACCGAAATCTACCACGGTGCGGAAGTGTCCTTCTCGCCGGCAGCGAAGCGCAGCCTGAACATCATAGAGAAGCTTGGCCTGCAGCAGCTTCAGGTTTGTATGGCGAAGACCCCATACTCATTCTCGGACCAGCCTAGACTGCTGGGAGCACCCGAAGGCTTCACCATGGGTGTCCGCGATATTACGCTGTCGCTTGGAGCGGGTTTTGCGGTGGTCATCACCGGCAATATGGTCACTATGCCCGGACTTCCGGCCAAACCGGCGGCAGAGGGTATACAGGTAGACGAGGATGGCGTTATTAACGGCCTGGAATAAATCAAAGTCATCTTGATTCAAGACTTCAGCCCCCATATCTCTGCGACTTAAGCAGAAGTATGGGGGCTTTGCTGCGCGGTTTGCCGGCTTGAGGGTTCCCTGCTCCTTCCTCTCCCCTCCAGACATAATGTGCTCGCCCGGGGAGAAACTAATGCAGACGCACCGGAAATACGGGGACTATATATCTGCATCAAATGTGAACAATGTGAGAAAAATCACAAAAAGACTTGTAATGTGAGAAAAATCACAATATAATCAACGCATAAAGTGAAATTAATCACATACAAACACAAATAAATGAAATGCCCAATCTGGAGGAGGAACAAACCATGAAAGTAGCAGTCGTAGGATGTACCCATGCCGGAACCGCAGCAATCGTCAATACCGCCCAGCTTTACCCGGATGCCGAGATTACTGTGTATGAACGCAATGATAATATTTCTTTCCTGTCATGCGGGATCGCGCTTTATGTGGGTGGAGTCATCAAAGACCCGCAGGGCCTGTTCTACTCATCGCCGGAGAAGCTGGCGGAGCTTGGCGTCAAGACGAACATGCGCCACGAAGTTATCGGGATTGATACCGACCGCAAAACACTGCGTGCCCGCAATCTGGCGACAGGCCAGGAATTCGATGACTCCTATGACAAGCTGATCATGACTACCGGCTCATGGCCGATTGTTCCCAAGCTGGAGGGCATGGAGCTTGACGGTATTCTCCTCTCCAAGAACTACAATCATTCCAACACCATCATCGAAAGAGCGCAGCAGGTGGACAGAATCACTGTTGTCGGTGCCGGGTATATCGGAGTCGAGCTGGTGGAGGCTTTTCAAATGAATGGCAAACAGGTTACGCTAATTGACGGCGAGGACCGTATCCTGAGCAAATATCTGGATGAAGAATTCACGACTCCTATTCAAAAATCGCTGGAGGATCACGGAATCACTCTTGCACTTGGCGAGAAGGTTAGCTCGTTTGTTGGCGAGAACGGCAAAGTGACCAAGGTAATCACTAGCAAAGGCGAGCATGAGACCGACCTGGTTATCCTCTGTATCGGATTCCGTCCGAATACCGAACTGCTGAAGGGTAAGGTGGATATGCTGCCTAACGGCGCGATTATCGTCAATGACTATATGCAGACCAGCCTTCCGGACATCTATGCCGCCGGTGACAGCTGTGCAATTCATTATAATCCAACCGGCAAACATGCTTACATTCCGCTGGCCACCAACGCTGTACGCATGGGAACACTGGTAGCCCGCAACCTGGTATCGCAGACGATCCCATACATGGGTACACAGGGAACTTCGGGAATAAAGATTTATGAAGATAATATTGCCGGAACCGGGCTGACAGAGGATGCCGCTATTGCAGAAGGAATGGATATCGAGAGTGTTCTGCTGACCGACAACTATCGTCCCGAGTTCATGCCAACCTTTGAGCAGGTTCAGCTAAAAATGGTCTATGACCGCTCGACCCGCCGCATTCTCGGCGCACAGATCATGTCCAAGATGGATCTGACACAGTCGATCAATACCGTGTCAGTGTGCATTCAGAATAAAATGACTGTAGACCAGCTGGCCTTCATTGATTTCTTCTTCCAGCCGCACTACAACAAGCCTTGGAATTTCTTGAATACAGCGGGACTTCAAGCCTTGCCTGCAACAGTTGCCCGTAAAGAAACCGTAACTGTCTAAACCTAAAGCTGCCCCCTTTAGCCGGAGCCGATTTTGTGGCTCCGGCTTTTTGCTGTTTTGGGGTAACGGAAGTTGACTCCTGCAGAAAATGGGGAATTCGTCTCTTCTGAGATAAAAAATATTCCGCAGCGGATGCTTTTGTGGTAAATTTGACATGTCAGTGAAAACTTTCACTTAGTTTTTACAAGAGTGATATTTATCACGTAAATGTGTTAGTTGACACGCTACAATGGCATAAAGGAACAAATTTTAAGTAATTCGAAGGGGATAGGAATCATGGCTTATAACAAACCGCAGGGGATTGCCGAAGTCACGGTAGAGAACGGAATTAAGAAGGCGCATAATTCACTCAGTACCGTACTTATTCTTGGCTTCTTGGGGGGAGCGTTCATCGCGCTCGGATTTTTGCTGGACATTCGCGTTATCGCAGGCGCACCGAAGGAATGGGGCTCTATCGCTAACTTTATTGGCGCTTCCGTGTTCCCGGTAGGTCTGATCCTGGTGCTGCTGGCCGGAGGGGAACTGCTGACCGGTAATATGATGGCTGTGCCGCTAGCTTTTATGGCGAAGAAGATTTCGCTATGGGAAATGTTCAAGAATCTGGTGCTGATTACAATCAGTAATTTCGCCGGTGCCTTGTTCGTCGCTTATTTCTTCGGCCACGTTGTTGGCCTCACTGCAGATGGCGTGTATCTGGATAAACTGGTGGATATGGCCGGACACAAGATTGATGCTACCTTCCTGCAGGCCTTTGTTTCCGGTATCGGTTGTAACTGGCTCGTTGCCCTGGCGGTATGGCTCTCTTACGGAGCGGATAATTTCAGTGGTAAAATCCTCGGGATCTGGTTTCCGACCATGGCGTTTGTAGCTATCGGCTTCCAGCACGTTGTAGCTAACATGTTCCTTATCCCTGCTGCTATTTTTGAAGGTCACTTTACCTGGTCGCAGTATTTCGGCAATTTCGCTCCGGTCTGGCTGGGCAACCTGACAGGCGGCGCCATCTTCGTCGCTTTTGCATACTGGATGGCTTACCTGCGCAAAGCGCCAGCGGCTATTCAATCGGTGGAAGGTATTTCTGCTGCCGGTGTGAAAAAACACGCATAAAATACTAGCGGTCCGCATGGGCTGGATGGTTATACAGACACTCCCTGATATCTATTAGGGAGTGTCTTTTTGTATCTCAGACAACACAAAATTCGCCGTGCATATCCGACTCGGGGGAACGAAATCGGGCTCACGGCGAATTCATAGGGAGTGTTTCATATGCTCTATTACCCTGACATAGTTGGAACGAATCAGTTTGTTTTCGCCTATTTTCTTTACGTAGAACAGGTGCAGTTATAGAATATACATATTCAAGTGACAAGGGGGGACTAACGCCCATGAGTTACAGCGGAGATGGGGTTTTTCCGGCGGTATGTCCGCTGGATTGCCCTGACACATGCGGACTTCTAGTGCATAAGCAGGACGGCAAAATCATTAAAGTGGAAGGCAACCCCGAGCATCCGGTGACCAAAGGGGCGATCTGCAACAAGATACGGCATATGGCCGAACGGGTGCATCACCCCGAACGTCTGTTGCAGCCTCTGCGTCGTACAGGGCCGAAAGGGAGTGGTTCTTTCAAGCCGATCAGCTGGGAGGAGGCCATCGGTGAAATCGCCAGCCGTTTCAAGGAACTGTCCGGTACCTATGGGCCGGAAAGCATTCTTCCTTACAGCTTCTATGGCAATATGGGGGTGCTTAGTGTGGACGGGATGGACCGGCGGTTTTTTAATGCGCTCGGTGCAAGTCGTCTGGAGCAGGGCATTTGCAGTGCGGCAGGGACTGCTGGCTGGAAATATACGATGGGATTCAATGGCGGGACAAGTCCCGAGGATACGGTCAATGCCGATCTGATCATTGTCTGGGGCGGCAACATTGTCAGCACGAACATGCATCAGGTCATCTATGCCGAACAGGCCCGTAAACGGGGGGCGAAGGTGGTTGTGATCGATGTGCACCGCAACCGTACGGCACAGTGGGCAGACTGGTTCCTGCCGCTCTATCCCGGCACGGATACAGCCCTCGCGCTAGGGATGATGCATATCCTGTTCAGGGATGGCTTGACGGATGAAGCATTTATGGAGCGTTATACAACCGGGCACGCGGAGCTGCGCGGGCATGTGCTTGCGTATCCGCCTGAACGGGTCGCAGAGATTACTGGCATTGCGGCGGCAGATATCGAGAAGCTGGCCAAGCTGTACGGCGAAGCCAAGGTATCACATATCCACATCGGCAATGGCCTGCAGCACCACGATAATGGGGGCATGAATGTGCGCACGATTGCTTGTCTTCCGGCACTTACAGGTGCTTGGCGGAAGAGCGGAGGCGGAGCGATCAAGTCAAATGGAGGCTACACCGCAACGAATGCCCGTGCTCTAACGTGTCCTGATCTGCGTCCAAACCGCGGGACACGCACGATCAACATGAACCGGATCGGTGAAGCGCTGGAGATGAAAGAGCAGCCGGTGATGGGCATGTTCGTCTACTGCTGCAATCCAGTAGTGGTGGCGCCCGATGCGGAGCGTGTGCGCAAGGGATTTGCCCGCGAGGATTTGTTCACAGTAGTACATGATCTGTTTATGACCGACACGGCGCTCTATGCCGATATCCTATTGCCTGCAACCTCCACGTTTGAGAATGTGGATCTGTACGGTTCGTATTGGCATCACTATATGCAGCTTCAGGAGCCTGTGCTGGATGCGCCGGGCGAATGCAAAAGCAATATGGAGGTCTTCTCGCTGCTTGGCCGGGCGATGGGCTTTGATGCAGCAGCTTTCAGCGATTCCGAATATGATATGATCCGTCAGGCGCTGGATTATCCGCACAATCCCTATATGAAAGGGGTCACGCTGGAGCGGCTGGTGGCTGAACGGTTCGTGAAACTGGATATGTCGCCGCAGGCGGATTATCTGGAACACCTGCCGACACCGTCCGGCAGAATCGAGCTGTATTCCAAGGCCATGGAGCTGGCCGGGCTGCCTCCGCTGCCAACATACACGCCGCTCAAGGAAGGCTATGACGGTCAGCGGCTGCCGCAGCCGGGGGCGGCTTATCCCCTGATGTTCGTGTCGCCGCCGAATCATAATTTCCTGAACTCCACCTTCTCCAATGTGGAGAAGCACCAGCGCATGGAGAAGCGTCCAACGCTGCAGATTCATCCCGTAGATGCAGCGGCAAGAGGCATAGCGGACGGTGACGAACTGACTGTGTACAACGGCAGAGGCGCTATCGAGCTGTGGGCAATGGTAACGGACAAGATGCTTCCGGGCACCGTGATCAGCCAGGGGCTGTGGTGGGAAGGCAAGGGACGCAGACAGAGGGTGAACGTGCTGACACCGGACCGGCTGAGCGATATGGGCAACGGGGCCACTTTTTTCTCAGCAACGGTAGAAGTGAAGCGAAGTGGAGAAGCGCAGCCTGCAGGAGAATCTGTTTAATTTGAATGGAATATATTATGCTTAGGTGACGCGCCAATGCGTCAGTTCATACGCTTGCTCTTGACCCTGTTTTGGGATGATACTGGATGGATTAATGACACATAGGTAACAGGGGATGAAAGACAAAATATGAGGTTTTTGCAAGGATATCCTAAAGAAGTCAAAGTATTTCTCATTGCCAGCTTGATTAACGCAACCGGCAGCGCGCTCATGTGGCCGCTTGTGACCATGTATGTATACGATGAGCTCGGCCGCAGTATGAAGGATGCCGGTATCGTGCTGCTTGTTCAGGCACTCGGCGGGATTGCCGGCCAGCTGCTGGGTGGCTCGCTCTATCATAAGGTCGGCGTTAACCGCCTGATTGTAGGAGCTCTTGCCTTGACTGCCTTGTCCCTGTTCTCCATTCCTGCGGCAAGCAACAACTGGCATTTATTCATCGTCTTGATGGGATTATTCGGATTGTTCAACTCGCTGTCTCTGCCGGCAATCCAGGCATTTGTCGGATTCCGCTTTGCCGAGCAGCGCGCGGAGCTGTTTAACATTATCTATGTTTGCAATAATATAGGGGTAGCCATCGGAACGTCACTTAGCGGCTTTCTGGGCAACTATATGCTTAGTTTTGTGCTGAACGGAGTGACCTCGGCGGTGTTTGCCGTATTTTTCTTTTTTTATTTGCGCAAGGTGGGAACAGCATCACCGGATGAGCAGCACCTGAGAAAACAACCTCAGCATGAACAATCCGGCTGGAGGCTTATGGGCCACACGCGGATTTACCTGTTCATGGCTATTGGCTCGATGTTTCTGCTGATCGGGAATTCGATCTGGAATGCCGGCGTATCCCCGTTTATTATTTCGGAAGGCTGGCCGAAGCAGATGTACGGCTTCCTGTGGACGCTGAACGGTATTCTGATCTTCGCTGCCCAGCCGCTGGTCAGCCTGATCAAACGCTGGTTCGCGGCAACCTCAACGGCGCAAATGACAGCAAGTGCCGTGTTCTATCTGGCCGGCTATGCGATGATCCTGCTTATGCCAAGCTATCCGGGACTGCTGCTGGCAATGGTGCTGGCTACACTCGGAGAGATGCTGATCTCCCCCGCAATGCCTTCGTTCATCTCAGATCATTCCGGCCACAGTGCTCCATTCTACCTGGGACTTAGTGGTGGAATCGGCGCGGTTGGCAGGGTGATCGGGCCTTATCTGCTGGGCGTCCAGTTTGATAGCGGAGGGCTTGCGCCGACGGGGTGGCTGGCCTGCGGGATGGCTGTGCTGTCGGTAGGGTTCTTTGGGTTCCATGCATACATCAACCGGATGTCCCGTACACTGGAACGGGATGCGGCATAAATCTGCAAGTGGGAATCCTTAATTGAACTGTGGCCCGTTTCGGGTGACTAGAGTAAGGCAAGGGGTGTAAAAGCGATGCAACAACTGAACAGGGATGCCTTTACAATCCGGCCCTCGGAAATCAAGGATGCCCGGGAGCTGATTGTTCTTGATAATATGATCTGGACCGAGGATACAACACCCGGACCGTTAATGTGGCGCTCGCGCGAGGATTATCTGATGCATGCCCCTCCCGGCTCGCAGCTGGTGGCTCTGCAGGACGGGGAACTGTGCGGCTATGTCGGCTTTGGCTGTCCCAGTGGTATGGAGAGCAACCGCCATGTATGTGAGGTCAATATCGCCGTTCATCCCCGTTTTCAGAGACAGGGTATCGGGCGCCAGCTGATCCAGGCGATCAAAAGCCATGCGGCAGAGAATGGAATTCGCAAATTGCGGCTGCGTGTGCTGTCCTGCAACGAACCTGCGCTTGCATTTTACCGCAAATGCGGGTTTGTGGAGGAAGGCCGTCTGTATGAGGAGTTCTATCTCAGCGGACGTTATGTAGATGAGGTCTTTATGAGTTGCAAGCTGATTGGAGGGAATACGAATGGAAGTCATCTCGCTTAATGTAGGCAAGCCCAAGACTGTGGATTACCGGGGGAAGCCGCTGGAAACCGGCATTTACAAACTGCCGGCAGCCGGTAGGATGCAGCTTCATTCGGAAGGGTTCGACGGAGATGGACAAGCGGATCGTGTGAACCACGGCGGTCCCGACAAGGCAGTGTGCGTGTATCCCTTTGAGCATTATGCTTATTGGGAGGAGTGGCTGGGCAAGAAGCTGGAGTATTCTGCGTTCGGCGAAAATATCACTGCCAGCGGCCTGCTGGAGACGGAAGTCTGCATCGGCGATGTGTATGAGATGGGTTCGGCTCTGCTGCAGGTTAGCCAGCCGCGTTTTCCGTGCTATAAGCTGGCGCAAAAACACGGACCCGCCGATATGCCGGCCCAGGTGTTAAAAACCGGATACAGCGGCTTCTACTTCCGTGTGCTGCGTGAGGGTCATGTGGCCGCTGGCGACCCAATCATCAAACGGGAAAGCGGCGAGGGCAGCTTTCCCGTCAAGCAAGTGCTCTATCTCATGGAGCACGGACGCAAGGTCAAGACTGGCTTGGCAGAGCTTGCCCGGCTGGAGAGCCTGTCTGCTGTGACGCGGGCGAAGTTCCAGGGCTGGCTGGATGCGGAGGAGAGCTAGAGCGTCCGCGCTGTTATAGCCGGAGCTTAAGACGAATGTCCGGCTTATCTTTGATATAATCATGCACGGCATACGCAAGGTTCCATCCATACGGTCTAACATTTGAAATGTGTCCAGGTAAAAATCAAACCCCGGGGGAATAAGTCCTCCGGGGGTTTGGGCGCTGCACTCCGTTAGTTTCGAACCCAAGGCATAGGCCGTTTATTCCAACGAGCTTGTACCTTCCGTACCGATACTGTAGAAACAAACCTGCTTTTTCCGCATCGTATACTGTGCCAGCGCACCTATACTTTCCGTACTGCTTCCCGTCCTAGCAGCCTCTACTCCACCTTTTCACCCCAGCAGCTTCCACTCACTGCGCAGCAGGCCATAGACAGCGTGGTTCACATAGCCGGCCGGGAGCTTCTCCGCCTGGCGGATGACTCCCTCGAATATGAAGCTCAGCCGTTCAGGTATGGCCCGGCTTGCCCGGTTTCCGGTGGCACAGCGGATTTCGACGCGGTTCAGATCCATTTCGAGCAGTGCGTAATCCACGAGGACCCGGCAGGCGCTGGTCATGTAGCCTTTGCCTTCATAGCCTTCGCCGAGCCAGTAGCCGATGCCAACCGAGCGGTTGTGCCAGTCAATCTCGTGGTATCCGATGATGCCGGCCAGCTCGCCCCGGACCCACAGTCCGGCGGAGAAACCGCCGTTCTCACTGGCCTGCTTTACGGAATTTTTGATAAATGTCTCCAGATGAGCCTGCTCCGTCACCCCATCAACCCAAGGCAGCCACTTTCTGAGGCGGGTGCGCGAGCGCTCCACCAGCGCGAACATGTGGCGTGCATGCTCAGGCATCAGCAGCTTCAGCGTAAGCTCTTCATCAATGACATAATTGAACATGAGGCTGCCCCCTCTGCGGCACAAGGATTAGCGTTTCTTCCATTCCAATGCGTAAATGTCTTCCTCCAGCGATTGCATCCGCTCACCTACCAGTGTGCGGCAGTCGCCCAGTGCTCCGTTATATATCGCCGGGCCCAGCTCCTGCAGGAAGAATTCCAGCAGGCTGTCTGCCGCCAGATGACCGATAGTTTCACCGCGCTCGGTCTCGAAGTAGGCCTGGATATTCCCGGTAATGATCTCCCGCTGTTCTTTGGGCAGCTTGATCGGCTTCATGAATGAGTCCCCCTCTATTAGATTTACAGATATATACCCATAATCCTCATGCTACCCCATAGCTGTGAAATAAGTCAAAGCACCCCGTGGAAACAGGCCTCTGAAGCTGGACCTCCCCGCCGTTTCTTCTTGACTTTTATTGAACATTCCCTGGTTAACGGGTATATTAGTAGGAAACATGTTCATACAAGGAAGTAGTAATATTACAGAATGAAAGGTTGATAACTGTGGAGAACCGTGGAACACCCTCCAATTTCATCAAGAATGTCATTACCGAAGATCTGAGCTCGGGAAAAGTGAAGGAAGTGGTCACCCGCTTCCCGCCGGAGCCGAACGGTTATTTACATATCGGGCATGCCAAAGCGATCTGGATTAATTTTACCCTGGCTGATGAATTCGGCGGCAAGACTCACCTGAGATTCGACGACACCAATCCGCTCAAAGAGGATACGGAATACGTGAACTCTATTCAGGAGGATGTGAAGTGGCTCGGCTATGAATGGGAAGAGCTGCGTTTTGCTTCGGATTACTTCGGGGACATGTACGAAAGAGCAGAGCTGCTGATTCAAAAAGGCAAAGCTTACGTGGACGACCTTACCGCTGAGCAAATCCGTGAGCATCGGGGTACGCTGACCGAGCCGGGAGTGAACAGCCCGTACCGGGAGCGCGGAATCGAAGAGAACCTGGATTTGTTCCGCCGCATGCGGGCAGGGGAATTCAAGGATGGCGAAAAGGTGCTGCGTGCCAAAATTGACATGTCCGCCCCTAACATCAACCTGCGCGACCCGGTCATTTACCGGATTTCTCATTCTCATCATCATAATACGGGCGATGCATGGTGCATCTATCCGATGTATACCTTTGCGCATCCGCTTGAGGATGCTATTGAGCATGTGACGCATTCGCTCTGCTCCCTGGAGTTCGAGGACCAGCGGCCATTCTACGACTGGGTGGTAGCCGAATGCGAAATGCCGGCTTCCCCGCATCAATATGAATTTGGGCGCCTTAATCTCGCCCAGACGGTCACGAGCAAGCGCAAGCTGAAGCTGCTGGTGGATGAAGGCCATGTTGACGGCTGGGACGATCCGCGCATGCCGACGATCTCCGGGCTCCGCCGCCGTGGCTATACACCGGAAGCAATCCGCAGCTTTGTGCATGAGACCGGGATTTCCAAGAGCCAGGGTCTGGTGGACCTGCAAATGCTGGAGCATTTTATCCGTGAGGATCTCAAGCTGACGGTTCCCCGGACCATGTCGGTGCTGCGGCCGCTGAAGGTGGTTATCACCAACTACCCGGAAGGCCAAACAGAATGGTTCGAAATTGAGAACAATGTGGAGAATGAGGCCATGGGCACCCGCCAAATTCCGTTCTCCCGTGAGATCTATATTGAGCGTGATGACTTTATGGAGAACCCGCCGAACAAGTATTTCCGTCTGTTCCCCGGCAATGAAGTGCGCCTGAAGAATGCTTATTTCATCAAATGTACGGATTTCATCAAGGATGAGAACGGCGAAGTTGTCGAGCTGCATTGTACGTACGACCCGGAAACCAAGAGCGGCAGCGGCTTCACCGGCCGGAAGGTAAAGGGAACGCTGCACTGGGTGGATGCCAGCCAAGCTGTACCGGCAGAATTTCGCCTCTATGAGCCGCTGATTTCCGCCGAGGAGGCGGATCAGGAGGCTGAAGTTGAAGGCATGGAGCCTTCCGCCGACAAGCCGGAACCCACCTTCCTGGATCAGTTGAATCCGAAATCTATCGAGATCCTCCATGGCTTTGTGGAGCCGGGGCTGAAGGATAGTGTAGCGCAGGACAAGTTCCAGTTCTTCCGTCATGGATACTTCAACGTGGACAGCAAATATTCGGCACCGGATCACCTGGTATTCAATCTTATCGTTTCCCTCAAAAGCTCGTTCCAACCTGCCAAATAAGGCTGTAACGTCTGAAATGCCACAAGGGGCTGCCCGGAGTCATGATAGGGCGGAAGCAGCCCCTTTGCTCTGGGGCGAAAGTGACGGAATCAAAGGTAGAAATACCTTTGATTGAGCCAAACAGGCGAAGTAGAGCGGAATCAAAGGCAGAAATACCTTTGAATGAGCCAAACAGGTGAAGTAGAGCGTAATCAAAGGTAGAAATACCTTTGAATGAGCCAAACAGGCGAAGTAGAGCGGAATCAAAGGTAGAAATACCTTTGAATGAGCAGGAGCAGCAGTTGACTAAAAATAAAAAGCAGCGATCTTCCAGCCAAGGGACTGGATGATCGCTGCTTTTCTGATTTTTACGGCCTGAGACTCAGGCTTCAACGTTTTAGTTCAAATATCTTCTAGTTCTTCGTCCGGATGCCCGCCGTGGGGATGATAGCCCCCGCGGCTGACAAGCAGCCACATCGCGCCGAATCCCAGGGTTCCGATCAGCGTCATAAAGACGCTGGATTGGTACATGCTCTGTGCGCCAAGATACTGGTATAGCCAGCCGCCGAGAACACCGCCCATAATCCCAGAGAGGCCGCTCCAGGTCAGGGTATACAGCGCTTGTCCTGAGGAACGGTAAGGCTTCGGAACCAGCAGCATGGTCAGCCGGGTGCCGACAAAGAAGAACCCCCCGAACGTAACGCAATGCAGGATTTGTATAAAAGCCACCTGCAGCGGTGTGGTCGAATCGGCCATTAGCCACCAACGCAGGACGAATAGGGCGCTGACCAGCGCCAGCCAGCCGAGCAGTACCGGTATGCTGCGTTTCAAGTAACGTTCGCACAACAGCAGAACAGCCACCTCCAGAATCGAGGAGAGGAACACGGCCAGACCGATCATGGTTTTGCTGCCCCCAAGCTCCGTGATATACAGGGACACGAAGGTGTTGTTCATCGTATTGGGGATCGAGACCAGAATCCCAAAGAAGATGAAGCTCAGAAAAAACGGATGATAAAAAATCTGGCCGAACCCCTTGAATGGCAGCGGCGCAATACCGATGGAATGGTCGAGTCTGGGCAGGACAATCAGAGAGATCATGGCTGCACAGAGCAGCGCCGCGAATAGGTAGGACAGCACGGACACCCCGCCCCAATCGATTACCGGTCCGGCAAGAATAGCCGTAAACGCCCAACCCAGCGATCCCCATAGCCGGAAAGAGCTGAAGCGGTGCCTTGTACCGTCAATGTAGCTCAGAATCATGGTGTTGCTCTCGGCAAACAGCGGACCCTGGAAAAAATAAAAGAACAGTATGGAAACATAGATCATTTCATATGTATTTGCCTGAAACACAACCTGGGATAATACCAGTGTCCCTGTCAGCATCAGCAGAACAATCCGGCGGATATTCTGGTACCGGTCTGTCCAAATGCCCCAGAAGGGATTGGCAATAATGGAGACAAGCGCCCCAACAGACATTAAACTCCCGATCTCCAGCTTGTTCATTCCCACTTCCTGCAGGTATAGTGGAAAGAAGCTGGTGAAGAGGACGACTGTCCCATATAAGAAGAAGTTGTACCACTTCAATGAGGTGAAGGAAAACTGCTTATCAAGGTTCTCCCGCAAAATTGGGCACTCCTTTCCTGCCAGATGCCTTTCATTCATTCACACAGCCTTGAAGGGGCTGCTTCTACCACTGTAACACTTGTTGAAAAGGGATACAAACCTGCGGTTAAATCATTGCCAAATCCATGGAATAGTGAGGATATATATGGAAATTACAGGAGTGATTTTGGCTGGAGGACGCTCCCGGCGGATGGGAGCCGACAAAGCGCTGCTTATGCTAGAGGGGAAGCCGCTGATCGCTTACAGCGCAGCCAGGTTATCCTCCATAACGGAACATGTAGTCATTGCTTGCGGTGAAGAAGAACGGAGGGCTTACCGCATGTTTCACCTGCCGTTGATCCCGGATATCTATCCGGGACTTGGACCGCTAGCCGGGCTGCATGCCGCACTTCAGGGATCTCATACAGAATGGGTAGCTGTACTGGCCTGTGACCTGCCTTTTGCTTCGGAAGGACTGTTCTTGCATATGCTGGAGATTGCGTACGGAGGGGGGGATATACAGGCCGTTGTTCCTGTAACCTCCGAAGGCCGAGTCCAGCCGCTGCTCGCGCTCTATAACCGGAGCATCCTCCCGATTCTGGAGAAATTCCTGTCGCGGCGGCAACTGCGGGTAATGGAGTTCCTGGATGTACTTGATGTTCATTATGTCCGGGACAGTGATTATGAGGAAGGCCCCCGAACACATACGTTTTCCCTGATGAACATGAACACACCGGAGGACTATGCCGCCGCCCTCAAGCTGGCCCCGCTTCACCCGGATGATTCCTCTGTACAATAGTCAGCCGTTTAACTTCAGTTTACACGGCTAAGATAATGTGGTGATTAAGGCGGAAGAGACGGCAAACGACGTCATTGCATGAACCCGCTGGAAAGGGGAATTTCTATGAATAATAATCAGCCTGACAAGAAACAGGGCACGTCCTTGAAGCCTTTTTTGAAGCTATTGCAGGGCACCAGGCCTTCCTATGGACTGCTTACTCTTGCTGTTGCGCTTAGCATGATATCGACTCTTGTGGGTCTTGTGATCCCCATGTTCACCAAGAACATGGTCGACGGGTTCTCGCTGGCATCCATCAGCAAGCTGCAGATTGCCGGTATTGCGGGGGCTTTTATTGCCCAGACTCTTGCTGGAGGAATCTCGATCTACTTGCTGAACTATGCCGGTCAGAAGACAGTGGCAGGCTTGCGGGACAGGTTGTGGCGTAAGTTTCTTGTGCTTCCGGTAGCGTACTACAATGACAACCGTACCGGAGAAAGTGTCAGCCGGATGACGAACGACACCGGGATCATCAAGACGCTGATTTCGGAGCATTTGGCGAGCCTGTTCACCGGAGTGATCTCCATCGTCGGCTCGATTGCTGTACTGCTCTATCTGAATTGGCAAATGACGCTGGTGCTGTTCACGGTACTCCCGCTGTCCGCACTGATTCTGGTTCCGCTGGGACGGCAGATGTACAAAATATCCAAGGGCACACAGGATGAAACAGCGTCCTTTACCGCTACACTCAGCGGCGTTTTGTCTGAAATCCGGCTGGTGAAATCCTCCGGCGCGGAGCAAAAAGAATATGAAGCAGGGCGTACCGGAATCATGAACCTGCTGTCCTTCGGTATCCGTGAGGGCAAAATCAGCGCCATGATCAGCCCGCTCGTCTCCTTCGTATTCATGATGCTGCTGGTAGTGATTATCGGCTACGGCGGAATGCAGGTGTCTTCAGGTGTCCTGACGGCAGGGGAGCTGGTCGCGTTCATCCTGTATTTAATTCAGATCGTGATGCCGCTAACCCAACTGACCCAGTTCTTCACCCAGATTCAAAAAGCCAAAGGCGCCTCCGAGCGGATCATTGAAACCCTGGCGGCCGATGAGGAAATTTACGAGGGTGTAGAGGAGGTTAAGGGGGCTGAGGAGCCTATCGTGATCGATGATTTAAGCTTTGGTTACAAAACAGGTGAACCGGTGCTCAGCGGAGTGAGCTTCTCCATGCTTCCGGGACAGGTGACGGCGATTGTCGGACCCAGCGGGGGCGGCAAAACCACTCTTTTCTCGCTGCTGGAACGGTTCTATGAACCGCAGAGCGGGGTGATCAAGCTGGGAGCGAAGCCGGTGTCCACCTTCTCCCTTCGTTCCTGGCGCAAGCTGATCGGCTACGTGTCTCAAGAAAGCCCGCTGCTCTCCGGCACGATTGCCGACAACCTTGCTTATGGCCTGAACCGGGAGGTTGGCATGGATGAGCTGCGCCGTGCGGCGGCGATGGCCTATGCCGACGGCTTCATCAGCGAGCTGCCGCAGGGTTATGATACGGATGTCGGAGAACGCGGGGTGAAGCTGTCCGGAGGCCAGCGTCAGAGGATCGCCATTGCACGGGCGCTGCTGCGCGATCCCCGGATTCTGATGCTCGACGAAGCCACCTCCAGTCTCGACAGCCAGTCGGAAGCGGTGGTGCAAAAAGCTTTGTCTAACCTGATGAAGGGACGGACGACGATTGTCATTGCCCACCGGCTGGCGACTGTAGTGAATGCGGACCAGATTATTTTTATGGAAAAGGGCCGGATTACCGGCAGGGGAACACATGAGGAGCTGCTAAATGAGCATGAACTGTACCGGGAATTCGCTAACCAGCAGCTGCAGTTGAATACACCGGAGCTTCCGGGCGGCGGAGAAGGGGAGGGTTCAGCAGGATATGGCCAAAATTCTGGTAGTGGACGACGATCCGCACATCCGCGAATTGGTGGAAGTCTTTTTGAGGGCTGAAGGCATGGAAGAGGTCTACGGCGCTTCTGATGGAGTGGAGGCGCTGCAGGTCCTTGAGGATAACAGTGTGGATCTGGCGGTCATTGATGTCATGATGCCGAATATGGATGGCTGGGAGCTGTGCCGGCAGCTGCGGAGAAGCTATGAGTTTCCAATATTGATGCTGACGGCCATAGGGGAGACCTCCCAGATCGTCAAGGGCTTCGAGCTGGGGACCGACGATTATCTGGTCAAGCCGTTCGAGCCTCCCGTGCTGATTGCCCGGGTTAAAGCGCTGCTGAAACGGTACCAGATTTCTGCCGCGCAGAGCGTAACGGTAGGACATCTGCGCATGAACCGCAAAACGTTCGAGGTCATCACGGATCAGGGGAATATGACGCTGCCGCTTAAGGAATTTGAGCTGCTGTTCAAGCTGGCCAGCTATCCGGGGCAGACGCTGACGCGTGACCGGCTGATTGAAGAAATTTGGGGATATGACTTCGATGGGAACGAACGCACGCTGGATGTGCACGTGGGCCGCCTGCGAGATCGGTTCGCCCAGGAGGACTTTGGTTTTACCATCCGCACGGTTCGTGGTCTCGGCTACCGCCTGGAGGTGGATAAATAAATGAGCAGAAGCAGAGCAGGAGAGATTGTAAAAGCAGTCATGGGGATGATCATGGTCATCACAGGCTTCTATCTTTCCTGGAACGCCGGGTACTTCGGATTAAAGCTGCTCGAGAAGCATTATAAATGGTCTCTTACACCCTATAGGTTCCAATTGCTGACGATGGTGCTGCAGTTTCTCATTTTGTTCCTGCTGGCCGGCATCGCGGGGCTGATCGGACACCTGAGAGGAGGCGAACGAGCCTTCTATATCCCGATTATTACGGCGATGCGGCAAATTTCCAAGGGGGACTTCAAGGTGGAGCTGGAGAACGACAGGCGCTATGGGCAATTCGGCAGTATTGTTGAAGGCATCAACGAAATGGCGAGTGAGCTGAACCGGATGGAAACCATGCGCCAGGATTTCATCTCGAATGTCTCCCATGAGATCCAGTCTCCGCTCACCTCCATCAGAGGCTTCGCCCGCGCGTTGAGGGATGAAGGGCTGAGTGCGGAGAGCAGGGCGCATTATCTTGATATCATTGAAGCCGAAGGCAGCCGCCTCTCCGGACTCAGTGACAACCTGCTGAAGCTGTCGATCCTCGAAGCGGAGAGCTTTCCGTTCGAACGCAAGGCCTATCGGCTGGATAAGCAGCTGCAGGAGATGATTCTGGCCTGTGAGCCGCAGTGGCTGGGCAAGAACATTGATGTCGAGGCTGAACTGGAGGAGGTCACTGTAGAAGCGGTCAAGGATCTCTTGAGCCAGGTATGGACCAACCTGCTGCATAACAGCATCAAATTCACCCCGCAGGGCGGAATGATCACGGTCCGGCTGCAGACACTGGATAACCGGATAGAGATTGGGATTAGAGACACTGGCATCGGCATTGCCGAGGAGGAGCTGCCCCGCATTTATGAACGCTTCTATAAGGTGGACCAGGCCAGAAGCATCAGTGGGGGCGGAAGCGGATTAGGTTTGTCTCTGGTCAAAAAAATCGTGGAGCTTCACGACGGCATCATAACCATCACAAGCCGTCCCGGAGAGGGGACGGCTTGTGTAGTGGTCTTGCCGCTGAAGCTTAGATAAATCCGCCGTTCACACGGAGGGTCTGGCCGGTAATCCACCCGGACTGTGCTCCGGCGAGGAAGCTGACGACGCCGGCGATGTCGTCCGGCTGGCCCAGACGTCCGAAGGCATTCATCTTCTTCAGGCCCTCAAGCTGAGCTTCGGATTTGCCCTCCAGGAACAGGTCTGTGGCGACAGGACCGGGCGCAACCGCGTTGATAGTGATGCCTTTGCTGCCAAACTCCTTGGCCAGCTGGCGGGTGAACTGCTCCACGGCGCCTTTGGTTCCGGCATAGATGCTGTAGGCCGGGAACATCTGCCCGTTAACTGAAGTGGAGAAGTTGATGATCCGCCCACCCTGTTCCAGGTGCAAGAAGGCCTGCTGACAAGAGAAGTAGGTTCCTTTGACATTAATGGCGAACTGCTTGTCGAACTGCTCTTCGGTAGCCTCCCCGACCAGGCTGTTGATCATAATTCCCGCGTTGTTGACCACAATATCGATTTGTCCGAACAATGCTTTCGTATCCTTGTACAGCTGCTCAATCTGTGCGGGCTTGCTGATATCGGCCTGAACCGCGGCGGCGGTTCCGCCTTTGGCTTGGATGCCCTGTACCACCTCATCCGCCTGTTTCGGGCTGCTTGAATAGTTGATAACAACCGAAGCCCCCTCTTCCGCTAATCTCTCCGCGACAGTACGCCCTATGCCTCTTGACGACCCGGTAACAATCGCAACCTTGCCTTGCAGGGACTGACTCATCATATATTCCTCCCAGAATGTGATATGGATTTACTTAATGAACTGAAGCGGTAAGGCCCTGTTCCAGAAGCAGCCATAGCTGATCGAAGTCCTGCCTGGAGCTTGCACTCCGCCATTCATAGGCATGAGCCGGATGGTGAAACCTGGATGTAGCATGAAAAATCGTGCGGGCGAGCATCCCCGTTTCGGCACTCTGTGCAATCCGGTTCTGCTGGACCCCTCTGTCAATAAGGATGCTCATCTGATCTATAATCCGCTGAATGTGCTGCTGGATCAGCTCAGCGGCTTCCATCGTAACATCCGTGTACATCTTGAACATTTCACTGTCCTGTTCGGCATAGTGACGCTTCAGCTCGATCAGCCGGGCGATATATATTCTTAACTGCGCTAGCGCATTCTCTGCCGGGGCATTCACAATCTGTTCCAGCGGGACAACGATCTGCTCTTCCAGCCAGCGTTCCGTAACGGCTTCCCTCAGTGCCGCTTTGCTGGGGAAATGGCGGTACAGGGTGCCGTGGCTGACACCAAGCAGCTTAGCTACATCGGTTACCGAGGTCTTGTCAGGCCCGAATCTTCGCAGCGTCTGTTCTGCGGCATCCATAATCTCCGTTTTACTCAAAAATGAGCCTGCCTTGTTCATGAGCTCACCCTCCTCTGATACACAGTATATCATTGATTTCATCAAATGACAAAAAATATTATTTGTCATTTGATGAATGATTTGAGATTACAAAAATGTTCAACAAATTTCGACATCGCTTTACATTCGCCCTTTATTCTTAATACAGATTGTACGTAATTTTAAGAATATTGGAGGAACACATGTTGAAGAAAAGAAATCTCCGCTTCTATCTGTCCACATCACTTGCTGCAGTGCTTATGTGGCAAAGCTTGTCCATACCACCGGCCTACGGCTCGCCTGCAGAAACCTTGACCCCGCAGGAACCTGCGGCTTCCGCAAGTACAGGGGAATGGATGTCGGGCGAATTCCACGCCCACACCTATGAATCCGACGACGCCCAATCGTCTCTCGAGAGCGTATTAGATGCCGCCTTCGATAAATACGGCCTGGATTGGATCGCAACCGCCAATCACTTGAGATCGTCCAAACGGGACGATACCGGAGCCGACGTGCCGGGAGGACCGATCCCGTTCTCCAAGGGCGCCAGCGAATACGAAGTCCCCAAAATAAAAGCGTTGCAGGCTCAGGGAAAATATGCGGGCAAAACGATATTTTCCGCCTTCGAATGGGACATTCCGACGCATGACCATGCGGCCGTAGGCATTCTGTCCGACCAGCCGGGATCGGCCGAGGCGCTGAAGGCTGAGAACCAATTCGAATATTTGTTCACCAACCGCTCCGAATCGATGTTCAATCCGGCCGATGTGGCGGCCTGGAATCAACAGGACACCCGCATCAGCAACTTCAATCACGCCGATGCCCTAGCGGCTATTCAATGGCTGAAGAAGAACTTCGCGGACACCAGCTACTTTATCGTCACCCACCCTTCCAGAGGGTACGGCAAGACGACGGTAGCCGCCCTTCGCGACTTCAACAATGCGGCGCCGGACATCAACTTCGGGTTCGAAGGCATGATCGGCGGGCAGATGGAGCCGAATCGCGGCGGATATACGACCAGCTACAATACCTCCGACCCGACGGCCGATAACAAGTACAAGAACCGTTCCTTCGGCGGTACGGATTATATGGTCGCCAAGGTTGGAGGCGTTTGGGACGCGTTGCTCGGAGAAGGACGGAATTATTGGAACTTCGCCAACTCGGACTATCACTTCAAGATTATCGCCCCCTACACCAGCGGATACTGGCCGGGTGAATACGCCAAGAACTACACCTGGACGCAAGGCAACGACATGCAAGCCGTTCTGAACGGAATGCGTTCGGGCAAATCGTTCTCCGTCTATGGCGACCTTATCAATGCACTCGACTTCCACATCGATGGAGAAGGCGGCAAGCTGGAGATGGGAGCGAGCAATCCGAACGTAACGGTAACCGAAGGCGATCACCGTAAACTTACGATCCGGTTCAAGAGCCCCAAGAGCAACAATTATGAGAATCCAGTGGACAGCGGGATATCGGGCGGCATGAGGCCCCAGGTGGATCACGTAGACCTGATTGCCGGCGATATTACAGGCTTGGCGGACCCGTCCGACTCGACCGCCTACAACAAGGACACCAACGATTCGACCAAAGTGCTCGCTTCGTTTACCTCGGATGATTGGGTAACGGATGCGGAAGGCTACAATGTAATCACTTATGACTTGGGCTCGGCGAAGAAGTCGCAATACTTCCGGTTGCGCGGCACGAATCTGGGCTATAACGTAGCCGGAGAGACCGATGAGCAAGGCAATCCGCTCCTCGATCCGGAGACGATCGAAGCCGACGACACCACGCGCTACAACCAGATCAACGACCGCAACTATAAAGACTTGTGGTTCTATTCCAATCCGATCTTCGTTAATGTGGCACCGTACAGCGACAAGCAGGCAGTGGATGATACCTTAGCGTCGCTGGACCTTGGAAATACAACGGCGGTGACCGCCGATCTGAAACTTCCTGAGGGCGGCAAGCATGGCGCACTGGTGAAGTGGGAGAGCAGTAATCCAAATGTGCTGCGTAATGAAGACGGAGTGGGCCATATCACCCGTCCGGCAGCAGGACAGCCTGATGCTTCTGTAACGCTGAAGGCGACAGCAAGCCGCGGAAATGAGAGCGAAGTGAAGACGTTCGATCTTACTATAAAAGCTATGGATTACACAGACGCTGAAGCTGTGCAGCTTGCCAAAGAGAAGCTGACGCTCGGAGACACAAGCGCTGTGAAAAGCAATCTGTACCTCCCGGAGGCAGGGGAACAGGGCACAAGCATCAGCTGGGAGAGCTCAAGTCCGCTGCTGATGACAAACGCCGGGAAGCTTGTCTTCCAGCCACAAAAGGATACTCAGCTGACGTTGACAGCTACGATCCGCAGGGGGGCTGCTGTGGAGACCAAGAGTTTCAAGGTTAATCTTAGCGGCGATGCCAGCGTGACTCCGCTCGCGCTCCGCGGCACTCTGCAAACGGCGGATGGACATGCCTATCTTAGCGGTGCCTGGACGAATCAAAATGTTACCGTAAGTGTGTACGCCAATGTGTACGTGCCTGGCAGTGAAGTATCCTTTAAGGTTCGTCAGGATGGTGGAGAAGGCCAGCCGTATGAGAAAGGCCAGCCTATCAAGCTTACAGCAGAAGGCCAGCACCAGTTGGAGCTTCAAGCGTTAGATACATTGGGTAATACAGCCTCATTGCCGCTTGCGGTAAATATTGACCGGACCGCGCCCGTGATTTCCCTGAAGGGCAGCAGTAGCCTGACCCTTGCCCAAGGGACCAGCTTCGTTGATCCGGGTACGGAGATTACGGACAAGCTGGGCATTGCGGGACTGGTAACAGTAACCGGAACAGTAGATACCCTGATTCCGGGAACCTATACCCTGCGTTACAATGCCAGCGATCTGGCTGGTAATGCAGCCCTTGAAGTGATTCGGACCGTAGTGGTAACAGCACCTTCCAACACCGGAAATGGTAATGGAAGCGGTGGAGGCACGACCATCAGTCCGGTTGCCACTCCGCCTGCAACAAATGTAGAGAAGCCTCCCGTTGTAGAGGTGAAGGTTGAGGTATCGGCACAGCAGGGCGCTACAGGCTCACTTCCAGGTGTGGCGAGCTTCTCTGTTCCAGCAGGGGCATTACCTGCAAATGCCACGCTCACACTGAAAGCTCTGGCAGCCAATGAAGCACCGGCTGCGGGGCAGCTCAAGTCCTTAAGCCCAGCGGTGGCATTCGCTGCAAGCAGAGAAAGCAAGCTCAGTAAGCCCGTGGCATTATCCCTCGCCTATGATCCGGGGCAGGTCACATCCGGCCATAAAGCGGCTGTATATTATTACAATGAGCAGAGCGGCAATTGGATTTATGTGGGGGGTACCTCCAACCCGGATGGGACGATCACCGCAAATGCCAACCGCTTCGCAACCTATTCTGTAATGAATTATCAGCCTCTGGCGCTCACAGATCTGAGCAACCACTGGGCTACAGAGTATACGGACCGTCTGATCGGGATGGGCGTCATGAAGGGCTTCGAAGACCAAAGCTTCCGCCCGAATGAACCGGTTACCCGGGCGCAGTTCGCTTCTATTATTGCAAGAGCTTTGGGACTGCAGGCTTCCGGCAGTGCCGCTGGATTTGCTGACCAGGGCAACATTCCTGCTTGGGCGGCTGGTGATGTAGCGGCAGCTGTAGAATCCGGGATCATCAAAGGCTATGCATCTGGGGGCCAAGCCGTATTCAGAGGCTCGGAGAAGATTACCCGCGCCGAAATGTCTGTGATGCTTGCCAATGCCCTAAGCACCGGCTCCGCCACACTTACGGGCAGCAGCATTGTCCTTGCCGATCAATCAGCGATCCCGGCATGGGCGCAGGCATCGGTGAAAGCCGGAATCGCAGCCGGCATTCTGGGCGGCTTCGAAGACAACACCTTCCGTCCGGACAAGACAGCCACCCGGGCGGAAGCGGCAGCAGCAATCTATAAGCTGCTTACAGCGCTCTCGATCTAGATGACAAATAAAGGCCGTTCCTGTGTATTGCACAGGGCCGGTCTTTATTTGTGTATAGGGAAGTATGCTTGTCCTTCATTATGCGAACGGGAACGCCCGGCAACCCTGTAACTTACAAACTTGCAAACGGCTCCGCAGTCCAGGTAAAGGCCTTTGTAGCTGTTAGCTTGTTGCACTGTTCAAACACCGGGCTGCTGCAGCTTGCGGATCAATCCGGCTAGCAGAGGGAGGCCAAGCTCAAGCTCGGCAGGCGAGGCGTAGACATAGGACAGCCGCAGATGGCGGTTGTCACCACGGTCATACAGATCGCCGGTGTTCAGCAGCAGCCCTGCTTTATGGGCCGTGCGGAACAGCGTCCGCAGCGGTACCGGCTTGTCCAGGGACAGCCAGATGTAGAAGCCGCCCGCCGGAACGTTCCATGCAGCCAGTCCGGTAAAATGGCGCTGTAGCAGATCTAGCACGGCATCGCGCCGTTTCCGAAGCCGTGCCCGCAGGTGCTGGAGATGCTCCTCGTGATAGCCGCCTTCCAGCCACCGGGCGGCGGCCAGCTGTGATAATGAGCTGGCGCCATAATCGGTCTGCATCTTAATGTCGGCCAGCCGCCGCACGACGGGCTCCGGGCCAACAATCCAGCCGATGCGCAGCCCGGGGCTGGCTGCTTTGGAGAGGGTGCCGAGATGCAGTACTCTGCCTTCGCGGTCCAGTGCTTTTAGCGGTGGAGGCGGGGGTGTATCGAGCCAGAGCTCCTGATAGGCTCCGTCCTCCAGGATCGGGAGGCCAAGCTGGCCCGTTACCTCCATGAGTTCCTGCCTCCGCTTCGCGTTCATCAGAACCCCTGTTGGATTATGAAAAGACGGGATGCTGTACAGCATAGCTGCCTTGGACCGACGGGCTTCCCGGGCCAGCCCGTCCATTTGCAGCCCCTGCTCATCCATAGGCAGGCCGCTGAACTTCACGCCAGCGGATTGGAAGGCATGGATGGAATAGAGATAGGATGGCTTCTCCAGCAGTATGGTGGACCCGCGCGGCAAAAGGCCAACCGCAATCAGCTGCAGCCCCTGAAGTGCTCCGGAAGTAATCAGAATGGAGTCGGGATCAGCTTGTATGCCGTTCTTCGCCAGCTCGCGGCTAACCGCACTCCGCAGTCCGGGGCTGCCAAGGGGCTCCTCATAGGAGAGGGGAGGCAGGGTCTGCCGGGAGAGCTCGGCCAGCACACGGGTCATGGCCGAGCCGGGCAGCAGCTCCGGTGCCGGCTCTCCGGTGCCAAGGCGGATCAGCCCCTGCTCATATTCCAGGCGGTTGATGTCCTGTACCGTAGGCAGATTAGGGTAGTGTACGCCCTCTTCAACGTATGCATTCCAGCTTCCGGCAGACGGCACTGGCAATAGATCTGTTCTTGCCGGATCAGGAGATGAGACCGCTTCGTCTGCGGCTGCCTGTACTTCAGCCACCCGGGTCCCGCCGCCCCGCCTGCCCTCAATCAGCCCCAGCGCTGACAGCTGGCCCAGTGCGGTTACCACCGTGCTGCGGTTCACACCAAACTGGCGGCACAGCTCGCGCTGAGGGGCTAGCCGCATGCCGGGCGGCCAGGCCCCGCTGCTGATTTTATCCATGAGATAATTGGAGATCTGCCTGTGCATTGGCAGGGGGGATGACGGGTCAGGTGTCCATCGCTTGCCGGGGCTTTGTTCCGTGCAATGTTTTTCTGTCACAAGCCCAGCTCCTTTTGGAGAGTTATATACACAAGCTGTTTCGGAAGTGTTCTTTTATTTGCAGTATACCACCTTTGTCCTGCTCTCCTTAGTTTGGTTGGGTAGCATTTGGAGGATTTGGCTGGTTACGTATCCCGTTCATACAGGGTACTATCAGGAATGCGGTGGAACCCAAATCATAATCCGCAGCAGACTGGGAGGAACAGAGTAATGTGGGAAGCAGTAGTACATGGAATCATATTGGCCTTCGGGCTTATTTTGCCGCTGGGCGTACAGAATATATTTGTGTTTAACCAAGGAGCGCTTCAGTCCCGGTTCCGCAGAGCCTTGCCTGTGGTTCTTACGGCAGCCGTATGCGACACACTGCTGATTGCTGCTGCCGTTGGCGGGATTTCGCTCATTTTGCTGTCTGTGGAGTGGGTGACGCCAATCGTGTACGGTGCGGGAATTCTATTTCTATGCATCATGGGCTGGAAAATCTGGAACGCAGCTCCGGCGGAGGGAGAGGCCCGAATGCTGTCCCTGAAAGGCCAAGTGGCCTACGCCCTCTCGGTGTCTTTGCTGAACCCGCATGCTCTGCTGGATACAGTGGGTGTCATCGGTACAAATTCGCTGCAATATACCGGCGCTGAACGCTGGGCTTTTGCAGCCGCCACAGCCGGCGTCTCCTGGATATGGTTCCTGAGCCTGGCGGCAGCCGGCCGGTTGCTGAGCAGAACTGATTCCTCAAGCAGGATGATCCGGCTGCTGAATACCACTTCAGCTCTGCTAATTTGGGGTATTGCGGTATACATGGGAGTACAGTTATGGAGATCATTTTGACATGCTAATCCTTGTTTCATTGGGAAATGGCAACTGGATTGCCTTAATATTAAGATATTTAGTTTTGTTCACTTTTTATACTAATCTAGTCTATTGACCGGTGGAATATTATCACATAGTATTACAGATATCAAAGAAAAATCCTATTTTCTGGAATTTGAAAGGCGGTGTTTCCTTGGAGGCTACAGCCACGATTCGAGATCAGCTAGCGAGTTATTTATCTGAACAAGGCATGTCTATTAATCAGTTTGCAGACAGATCCGGCATTAATTCCGGAACACTGAGCCGGATTGTCAAAGGGCATCAGCCTATCGCAATGAGTCACCTGGAGCTGATTACCAAAGGGATAGGGGAGGTGGAGGATCGCTTTTTTAGCCTGTATGTGGATGAATGCTTCTATCATTCGGCACCCACCTGGCGGCGGCTACGGCCGTTCATGATCCGGTGTGCAGAGCTTGGACGCATGGATTGCATTGAACGAATGGTCCAGATTCTGCTCGATAATCTCAGCAATGTGCCAACGTTATTCGACGTAGCCGAGGGACTGTTTGAGCATGGTCAGTGGAAGGCGGCAGCAATCTTGTACGAGAATGTGAGCGCCAGCGAGAAATACCAGTATTCCGAACGCCTGGCGGCTTGCCAGTATCGTTTGTTCCGAATCGCGCTTGGGGATGACCAGAGTGAGAATCTGCGTGCGGCGACGCTGTTCGAACCTTATGTTCCCAGACTGGATGAGGCGGATCAGCTAGATGGATTGAAGCACTTAATGAATGTATATTATTCACTGCATCAGTGGCATAAGGTGGAGGAATTGGCTCAGGAGTTACTCCGGCTTGCTACGATTCGATATGATCTTTATTGCTGTTCGGGACAGGAAAGAAATAACGAAAAAACACCTGAAAAACCGCTATACCTTTATATTTTATACGCTCATCTTATGCGTTCAAATGTATTCGAAGAATGTGGGGATTACAATTCTGCGCTGAGCCTTGTCCCTGTTTATACAGATGGCAGTTGGATACAGGAAGACAATGAGGAAGTAAAGCGAACCATAACTCAATTCCAGGAGTGGGGAAGGGCCAATTCATATTTGTATCGTTTGATGGCGGGGGAATCGGAAGTTCTAGCTGATTATGTTGAATATATTTCCACTCGGACAGGCGAGATATTTATGGCTGTTTGTAACATTATTAAATCGGCGAATCGGTATAATTGGAATGTCGATCACATTCTGGAACGTTTTTCTGCATGGATGACTTATTCAATTCTTTATACAGAGTTTGGTGAATATAACCGACAAATTATGGAAGATCAATATGCCAGGTTCCTTGCTGAATTAGCGGCCTATTACTTACGAAATAAACGAAAAGACGGTATTCGCTTCATACTACAGAGCTTGGAATATTCCACCAGAACCAATAACGAGGGTACTGTGCTCAATTGTGTAGATTTATTTGAACAGTATCGCTATTTCGCAGAAGATTCAGAGAAGGAGCAATACAAACTTCTGATAAGAGAGGTTAGGAATTTATATGATAAAAAAAATACTAATCCTGCTTGCCACGTGTAGCTTAGCTGTTTTGATCATTTTACCAAATGGAACTGTTGTATCTGTACCTGAAGGCAATATTCAAACGTTAGTCCAAACCACGGGACATGGCGCTGGTGGAGTTTGAATATTTGGGATTCTAAATAATGGATATCAGATAATCTAAGGCCGTTTGATTAAGTTTGATTACCTGTTCATATTCCTCAAGATCCGATAAGCCAGTTGGGTTCCCTTTGCCTATTTATTTAAAAATTCACTATGACGTCCTGCTACCCGGGGGCGTTTCTTTATGTATAACCCTGCTAAATCCTTTACCACGGAAATTAAATAAGGCACTGCAACTATAATAAACAACTATAATTTTACATAAATAACTAAAATATTGCATAAGGAGGCGGAAATCGTCATGAGTAATACTGAATTCATTAGAATTCGTATGGAGCGGGCAAGGCGTAAGCTTCATCCGATGCATATGCAGTATGGTGGTTTTAGCCACCCGGAGATACCTCGGCAATCAGCAGAACTGGACAAACTCCTGAACAATTACAGCAATATCCACATTAAGCAGAGACGGCGGCAGGTCTGAATAGAATGTATAAAGATAAATATGATTAAAAATCTGAAGAAGGTGGTATTGCCTTGGAGCATACAGCGACAATACGTGATAAGATATGGGCTTATTTATCAGACCAGAGGCTGACAATTAATAAATTTGCTGTACTCAGCGGTATTCATTCCGGGACACTTAGCCGGATTTTGAAAGGTCAGCAGGCTATGGCCATGAGCCATTTGGAACGGATCACCCGGAGTATGGGGCTGGAGGAAGACTATTTTTACAGTAAGTATGTGGATGAGTGCCTATATGATTCTGCACCGAATTGGCGGCGGCTTCGGCCGTTTATTTTGCGTTCTGCTGAGCTTGGACGTCTGGATTGCATCGAACGTTTGGTTCAGAGCCTGCTCGATAATCTTATGTATGGACCTCTGCTCTTTGATCTGGCGGAAGAGTTATTTCAGCAAGGTAAGCAACAGGCGGCGAGGATCTTATACGAAAATGTAGGGGATAGCGAGAAGTATCAGCACTCCGAACGGCTGGCGCTTTGTCAATACCGTCTCTTCGAGATGTCCTTGGGCGATGATCCGCAAAAGAATCTGCTAGCAGCTACTCTATTTGAGAGCTATGTGACTCGACTGAGTGAGGCGCATCAATTGGATGCGTTAAGACAGTTAATACATGTATATTATTCATTGCATGACTGGCCAAAGGCAGATGAACTGGCACAGGAAATGCACCGACTTGCAACTATTCAATATAATCTTCGCAGCCGGTCAGACCATAGGTATACCAATGACGAAATCTTGGAAAGACCTTTATATTATTATATTCTATACGCACAACTTATGCGTTCTTGTGCATTCGAGGAGCTTGGAGACTACAAGGCTGCGCTTGAGTTTGTGCCACTCTATACAGATGGCAGCTGGATACAGGAAGAAGGGGAGGAAGCCAACCGAATTATAGCCCAGTTCCATGAGTGGGGAACGGCAAATACTTATTTGATTCGCTTAATGGATGGACAGCAGGATGTACTAGATGAGTATGTGAATTTTGTTTCGACAAGGGAGAATGAGATTTTTACAGCCTTGTTTAAAATTGTGGAGACGGCCAATCGCTATCAGTGGGATGTGGACCACATCCTGAAGCGTTTTTCTGCTTACATACCTTACCGAAGATACGCCAAACGTAATAAGCAAATCAACGATGATCATCATACCCGTTTCTGCAGCGAACTGGCAACCTATTATCTGGCCCGCAGGCGGTACAAAGGCAATGAAATCTCAATGCGCAGCGTGGATCTTTCCGCCAAAATCGACAACGGGCGTAATGTCATCAAAGGCACGTTATCGGTGGATTTTGAGATTAATATATAGGGTGGTGTTCCGAATTCAATGTTCCATCCGTCCCACTCAGTGTTTGGAAGATATACAGAACTGATAGTAGTAGATTCTGCATTGCTATTGTCTACAAACTGATCTTTATAGCCTTGAATTTGCTTAATTGTACTGATCCTAAACTCATTCTATTTTAAGTGGTTTATAAATAGTGGTCTCTCTCTCTTTACAAACCGTATGAAAAGGAACTCCTTAGTTGTAATACGATGGATCGTCAACTAGACCGAACACAATAAACGGCAGAACTGTCCTGAAGCGGATAGTTCTGCCGTTTATTGTGTTATGGCCGCTACCCGCCGATTTGCGACATGCGTCTCGTGGTTGGGGTATGGCTTTGCGTTTTACGCTCCAGGGCGAGCGCCATTTCGTGGTTATGCGGCTTGTTGCCCAATGCCTGGCGGAATAAAGCCTGTACGGCTGCAGGATCACCGGTCAGAGGGCGTACATTGTACTCATCTGCCCAGTAGAGACAGGCCTTAATGTGTCCGTCTGCCGTAAGGCGCAGCCGGTTGCAATTGTCGCAGAAATGCTCGCTTACCGGATGGATCAGCCCGAAGGTCCCGCGCGCACCGACCACCCGCCGGTTCTGGGAGGGGCCATTGCCTGAGGGCATGTCCGCTTCTTCAGTAGCCCAGCCTGCTTCATTGCAGGCTTCAATTACCGTTTCCAGCGGCAGATACGTCTGACGCCAGGCATCGCTGGCGCTGCCGATGGGCATATATTCGATGAACCGTACATTCAGCGGGCTGTTCAGGGTCAGCGAGATAAAGTCTTTGATCTCATCATCATTGATGCCTTTCATCAGCACCACATTGAGCTTAATCGGGGAGAGTCCTGCCGCCTCTGCGGCTTCAATCCCTTTCAGCACCTTGGCGACTTCTCCGCCGCGTGTAATCATGGCGAAGCGGTCCTGCTGCAGTGAATCCAGGCTAATGTTCACACGTGACAAGCCCGATTGCTTGAGCAGCGCGGCTTTGGCGGGAAGCATCAGGCCGTTGGTCGTAAGGGATATATCTTCAATGCCCGGGATGGAGGCAATCATGGAGACCAGCTGATCCAGATCCTTGCGGACCAGAGGTTCGCCCCCGGTTAGCCGGACCTTGCGTAACCCCAGAGGGGCCAGCGCTTCCACCACAGCGGTAATTTCTTCGTAACTCATAATCTCGTCCTGGGGCTGGAATTGCATTCCTTCCGCAGGCATACAATAAATGCAGCGCAGGTTGCAGCGGTCTGTAACCGAAATGCGCATATAATCATGCAATCGTCCAAAAGGGTCCGTCAACGGTTCCATAGGGTGCTCCCTTCAGCGTCGAATTTTAAAAGATAAGAATTTATGCGCCTCGCGCAAACCATTATCCTTATCTTTCTCGCTGAAACGGGTGACGTCCTTGTAAGGACGGCGAAGCCGTTTCTACTTGGTTTAAATTTTAAGGAATGTTAGCGTCCACGTCAATGCGCCATGGCTGTGGCATGTATCGACAATGAAAGTGGAAGAGGGTGACGCCAGTTGTATATGAATAGAAACAGACAACCTATATAATATGTGACGAAACCCGAATGGCAAAGCCCAATTTTGACAGAAATGCGACAATTTAAGGGAATGGTCATAGAATGCTCACCGAAAGCGCTTCCTGATTCCGATATAATCTAGGTGCAGAAGTATTATTCGTTTACATTCACTCACTTTTTGCGAAGAACACAGCCAGGAGACCGGATAACGCGCGCCTTACATGCAATAGGCGATAAGCGCCCGGCAAACCAATAGGGAGGATTTGCAAAATGACTATAACCACTGTTCCATCGCTTGTCGTGCCGGAGGCATTCACTCGTTGGCTGGAAAGCCGGGGATTAATATATCAACTTTTAGTGGACTTTTATGGACGAAAGCCCAGTCTGTCTCTGGTCGCCCAGTGGAGCCGCAATCGCCAGATCAGTGTCGCAGCCGAGATGACGGAAGGCGGACGGGAGCTCAAACGCTACCTTTGCAGCCAGGAGCCTTCAGCGCTGCCACAGATTTGTGAGCGGGAGAACCGTGAATACATGCGCTTGATGAATGAACGTGCGGCCAGTACTATTGTGGCGCGCGAAGCAGCAGAGCTTGGCCGTGAGGAAGAATTCTGCAACGTGCTATCCGATGTGTATGCGTCGGCGGGAATTGTATTCAAGAAATGCGGCGGTGAAGCCGATGATCATATCTCCATTGAGTTGGAATTCATGGCCGTGCTGCATGAGCGTATGCTGTACAACAGCTTCTCGATCCGCAGTGCCATGGACCTGCTGGAGATCCAGGAACAGTTCCTGGAGGAGCATCTGCTGAAATGGACGCCGCAGTTCTGCGAGCGCCTGAATGCGGCAACAGATAGCCCGCTCTATCTTGGCCTCAGCCATATGTTGGAGGAATTCCTGCCGCAGGACCTGCAAATGCTGCGGGCCTGGAAAGCTTCGCTCGAGAGTTCCGCATCGGCGATGGCCTAAAAGGAGTATATACAGACAGAAATAAGACCGTCCTCAGTCAGGGCGGTCTATTTTTATTAGATAAGCATTAATAAACTTTCGGGGTGAGAGCAGGACTATCACTCTATTTTTGTTTTTGGTAAGGTAGAGTTATATTGTGGATGCACCAGCGGGTGGGAGGACAGGCCATGAACAAAGAAGAACAGGTCTTAACGGGTTTCAGGGACTTATTTAATAAGATGGTTTGGCTTAATAAGGATAAGATGGAAGACAGTCTTAAGGGCCATAAGTCTTCGGAGGTACATTGCATCGAATACATCGAAAGAAATACAGATTCCAACGTGACCAAACTTGCGGAGTCCTTGTATATGACTAGAGGTGCCATAAGTAAAATCACGAAGAAGCTCATAAAAAAGGGCCTTGTTGAAAGCTACCAGAAACCTGATAACAATAAAGAAATCTACTTTAGACTTACGGAACAGGGAAAAGAAATTAACAAAATCCATGAGGAACTGCACCAAGAGTTTCGAGAGCGGGATAAAGCTGTATTTGAGCAAGTAACTGAGGAGCAATTTGACAGTATGCTTATTTTCGTGGAAAGGTATAACAGGCACCTGGATGCAGAAATAAAAAAACTGGGTGCAGATACGAGGCCGGAATAAATTTGAATACTGAAAATCAAACCACAGGCAGCCGGGTTCTATGGAGAACGGGCTGCATTTTTATGGTTATTTTATTGTTGACTAGGAAACAAAAATATATTACGATAAATTTGTTTCCTAGGAAATAAAACGATAGCTTTTGAGGGGAGAACTTAAGTGTCCAAATTCAGATCACACAATGAACAGAAAACGGAACAAACCGTAGATAAACACGCATTAATATTCGGCCTTATATCTGTTTTTCTTTGTGGAATAGGCTTTAGTATCATAGCACCTGTCGTCCCATTCTTAGTACAGCCCTATACAAGCAATCCAGGAGAACAAGCTATAGTTGTTACGCTGCTGACCTCTGTTTATGCACTCTGCGTATTTTTTGCTGCTCCCGTACTAGGAGCCTTGAGCGATAAATATGGCCGTCGTCCGTTGCTCTTGATTTGCCTTTTAGGTTCCGCAGTCGGGTACTTGGTTTTCGGCATAGGAGGAGCTCTATGGGTACTGTTTGCCGGACGCATAATTGAAGGTGTAACCGGCGGCAGCATAGGTACGATCTTCGCCTATTTTGCTGACATCATTCCTCCGGAGCAAAGAACCAAATACTTTGGGTGGGTCAGTGCGGTTGTAGGGGTAGGCACCGTTATTGGCCCAACTCTGGGCGGGTTACTTGCCAAGTTTGGTTATTCTATACCTATGTACTTTGGAGCCGTAATCACTTTATTGAAAGTTACTTATGGATTCTTCTTTATGCCTGAGAGCCTTGGCAAGAATAACAGATTGAAAGTGATTACCTTGGTAAGATTGAATCCATTTATTCAGCTTGCAAGCATACTTTCCATGAAGAACTTAAGCAGGCTGCTTATCTCAGCATTCTTGCTCTGGATTCCGAACGGATCTTTACAGGCCGTTTTTTCACAATTTACATTGGATACTTTCAGTTGGAAGCCTGCACTAATCGGCCTTATGTTCTCAATCATGGGCTTCCAGGATATCATTTCCCAAGGTCTCATCATGCCAAAGCTTTTGAAAAAGTTCAGTGATGAACAGATAGCCATTCTTGGAATGGTCTCGGAGATGATCGGCTACAGTCTGTTTGCGTTATCTGCTTTGTTCTCGTTCTATCCTCTTTTTATCGCCGGAATGTTTATATTTGGTTTTGGCGATTCAGTCTTCGGGCCTTCTTTCAATGGGATGCTCTCCAAATCTGCCGATTCGAGCGAACAAGGAAGGATTCAAGGAGGGAGCCAGTCTATTCAGGCTCTGGCAAGAATGATCGGGCCTATCATCGGAGGTCAAATCTATGTGTCACTTGGCCATGCCGCGCCTGCTTTTATGGGTGTGATCCTTATAGCAGCGGCAATACCCGTTTTATATAAGAGAACGCAAATCAAAGTGTAGCCTATCCATAAAAGAGCACGGCGCCTTCCCATAAGGAAAGACGCCGTGCTCTTCGGAGATTAAGCCTTATTCATATACCTTTTTGCTGCGGAATTTCATCAGGAATTCATACACGACCGGCACAACGACCAGTGTCAGCAGGGTGGAGCTGACAAGACCGCCGATAACCGTTACACCGAGACCCTTGGAGATGATGCCGGCGCTGTTTTCGAGGCCGGATACGAGCGGCAGCAGTGCGCCGATGGTCGCCAGTGCGGTCATCAGAATCGGACGCAGGCGTGTAGCTCCGGCTTCAAGCAAGGCTTGACGCGTGGACAACCCTTCTTTTTCCTTGTGGATTACACGGTCGATCAAGACAATCGCATTGGTGACGACGATCCCGATGAGCATCAGTGCGCCCATAAGGGCAGAGACGTTCAGCGTTTCCCCCGCCAGCAGCAGGGCAACCAGTGCACCGATAATCGTGAATGGCAGGGAGAACAGAATTGCGAACGGTGCCAGACCGCCGCCAAACGTAACCACAAGCACGAAGTACACAATGGCAACAGCGGCTGCCATGGCAATGCCGAGTTGTCCGAATGTATCATTAATCTGCTCGGTTACACCGCCGAAGGTGACGGTTACGCCATCCGGCAGATCGAGGGCATCGATTTTTTCCTTGACGCTGTTCGAAGCGCTGTTCACATCATTCGCAATAATCTCAGCGGTAACATCCACCTTCATTTTACCGTCTTCCCGGGTAATGGAGTCCGGCGAAGTGCCGTTCTCAATCTTGGCAACCTCACCAATGGGCACCGTAATACCGAGCGGGGAAGTTAGTGTAGCGTCTTCCATTTCCTGAATGCTAGTATACGTATCTTTGTCGGTTTCAATGTAGACATTGTAGTTTTTGCCGTCCATTGCTACCTCTGTCAGTACAGGGCGGGTACCGGCAGGACTAAGCTTCATAGCAATTTGTCCGGCGGTTAGGCCGAGCGAACTGAGTTTGGCCTGATCCGCGACGATGGTGTACTGATCATAGGCTTCAGAGAGACTGGTCTCCCCGTCCTTGAAGTTGTTGGTGTCGGCCTTCACGATACCGGCAATTTCGTCGGCTACCGGCTTAAGCTGATCCAGACTGTCGCCAAAAATGTTCACGGTCAGCGTACTGCCGCCAAGACCACCGCCGGACATGCCGGACAAATCGCCCCAGACACCATTCGGTACTTCTTTGGTCAGACCTTTAATCAGGTTTTCTTTTACCGTATCGAAATCAGGAGTGTCGCTGTCAAAGGTAACGTAGAAGAGACCCGAATTCCCGGAGCCGCCCATCCCGAACGGGCTGCTGCCTCCGATGGAATATTGCATTTTATCCAGATGCTCTTTATCCATATACTTTTGAGCCAGTATATATTTTTCGGCCTTCAGGCCTTGCTCCTTGACGTCTTCCAGCGTTTGTCCTGCTTTTGGAGAGAAGGTAAGCGTAACGTTCTTCTCTTCCTGGGAAGGCAGGAAGCTGACACCGATAGGTTTAATCAGGAACACGCTGCCTATTAGCAGAAGCACAGCAACGCCGAAGGTGATCAGCTTATGGGATAGCGACCAATTCAGAATCTTCTGATAGCCGGCAGCCATTCTGTCAGGCTTCTCGCTATGGCTTTTCTTGCCTTTCTTCAGGCCGTTGCGGAACAGCGTATGCGCCAGTGCGGGCACCAGGGTAATGGCAACTACAAGTGAAGCGAGCAGAGCGAATACCATCGTGAGGGCAAACGGCAGGAACAGCTCGCCCACCATACCGCTGACAAAAGCGAGCGGCAGGAATACAGCAATAGTTACGATGGTGGAGGACATAATCGGGACGAACATTTCACGTGTCGCCGCGCTTATTAGCTCACGGCCGCGCAGTTTCTCCCCGGACAGGGTCAGCCGCCGGAAGATATTCTCTATGACGACGATTGAGTCATCGACGACACGCCCTATGGCAACCGTCATCGCTCCAAGTGTCATCATATTCAGCGTGATGTCCATCTGACGCAGGCAGAGAATCGCAATCAGCAGGGATAATGGGATAGAGATGATGGAAATAATCGTCGAGCGGATATTCCGCAGGAACAACAGGATAATCAGTACGGCGAACAGAGCACCAAAGGCAGCCTTGGACAACATCGTATTTACGGAATCCTCAATCGGCTTTCCTTGATCCAGCAGGACGGTGAGATTCATCGACTTGAACTGCTTCTTCAGTTGTTCCGTTTTATCCTTAACGCCGTTGACCACGTCTACCGTGTTGGCGTCATTGGCTTTTACAATCTGAATCCCGATGGATTCCTTGCCGTTCGTGCGGGAGATGGACTCGGATTTGCCGACAACTTCAATAGATGCCAGTTCTCCCAGCTTGACTGTGGGCAGTCCGGTCATAGCCGCACCGGGAGCAGGAGCGGCACCAGTACCTGCTGCGGCACCAGCTGCACTAGCACCTGGAGCTGCACCTGCACCAGACGGTACCACTGGAATACTCAGGTTTTTCAGATCTTCAACGGTAGTGACATTTCCGTCTACTACTACTGCTTTTTGCGAATGCTCCATGGTGAAAAGTCCAAGAGGCACACGCAGGGAAGAGCCTTGGACAATTCCCTTGATCGTCTCTTCAGTCAGCCCGTATTGCTTCAGCTTATCCTGGTTGAACTTAAGGGTAACTTCCTTCACATATTGTCCGGCAATCTGAACGGAGGCGACGCCTTCGATATCTTCCAGAGCAGGGCGGATATCGTTCTCCGCGATGCGGGTCAGTCCTTCCAGATTCTCAGAGCTGTTGTCGGACAAGCTAAGTGAAATGACCGGCAGGGAGCTTAGGCTGAACCGGGAGATTTGCGGCTTTTGCACATTCTCCGGCAAGGTGACTTCGTTCAGCGCCTCCCGGACAGCTGCCGTAGCGTTATCCAGATTCGTTCCATAATCAAATTCAATGGTGATGCTGGAGGCATTTTCGAGCGAGTTCGAGGTTAGTGTCTTCACGCCGTCCACATTGCGGAGCTTCTGCTCCAGCGGTTTGCTGACATCGTTCACCACGCCCTCTGGGGCAGCCCCCGGGTATATCGTTGTAATGCTGAGATAAGGGATGCTGATGTTAGGCAATGTCTCCTGTTTCATGGTCAGACCGCTGTAGAGACCGGCGAACACAATGATAATCGTCAGAAGCCAAATAGCGAATTTGTTTCTGAGCGAGAAATTAATTAAGCTCTTCATAAGTTGCGTTTCTGCTCCTCTCGGGCCTTCCTTAGGGAAAACCTCAATATAAATGTGAGACTGTTACTCCTATACATCTTTCTCTCTTTGCTGCTTACACGTACTTAATCAGTGAAAACCGCATATGCCCGGTGATTGTAGCGGGATCTGCTTCTGCAGATCCTCCAGTTGCTGTTGAACGGCGGAACAGCCCTGCAGGTTACCCAGCATGCCTTGAATAATGGCCTTGCGGGGGTGGGGCATGAGAATTTCGCCTTCCAGAATGGCTAACGATTCCAGGCCGTCATCTATGCTCTGCAGGTCCATGTCCTTGGCCGAATTCAGCAGCTCTTTCATTTCTTTGATCAGCTGCAGGGGATTTCGTTGAAGGCTGCTGCCATCATGATTCTCTATCCAGCTGTCCAGAACGATAGGAGCGATCAGAGGGACAGGATGTCCGGCGAGAAGACCGGCAACCACAATATCCAGAAGGTCCACAAGATGATCGGCAAGTCGCGGAATGGAAACTGCGGACTCGTGGTTGAAAAGAACCCAGATGTAGGAATGGAGGATTCCATGCCCCAGCAAGAATAACTCTCCTGTATAAGGAATGATCTCCTTACCGTACATAATCTCCAGCTTGTCCCGGGACCAGTTCAGCAGGGGTCCGTTGATTTTGCGCAGCCATTCAGGCGCATCGGGCATGCCTTTTCCGGCCAGCTCCTGAATTTGCCGCTGAAAAAATTCCCTCAGCTCATACACATGATGAAGCAGAATTTCAATCTGGTTGCGCAGCTTCGCGCGGGGAGGTCTTGAGCTCTCCTCCTCCTGCTGCAGAGGGTCGTGGATCATACGGAAGCAATATATATAAATGCTGCGTTCCAGCTCCTCCTTGGATTTGAACACCAGGTAGAGACTGCCTTTGGATATCCCGCATAATTCTGCAATCTCCTGCATCGAGGTGGAGGATGAACCTTTCACAGCGAATAGCTGCATGGCTGTTTTAATAATTTGTTCCTTTTTCATAGCATTTTTATTGGCTGACAAGGATGTTGGCTCCTTTCTGACCAGTGAGTTCTGTAATTGACTATTGGGTCAAACCGATTATAGTATATATATTAAGCCAATACAAATGTAGCTACGCAGGAGGCAGTCAAGTGGTTACAGTATTGTTGTAATTTCTGTTTTGCAATCGATTCCTGTAGGAAGAAAGGTTTTCTTCATGTAATATATAAATGTGTCATTTTAGTGATGAAAGGCAGAAAGAGAAGGTAGGTTATCTATGAGAAGAGGATTGCAGGCTTTAGTCATTATTGCAGCATTAGTGGCATATTATTATTTTGGCTTCGGCGTATTTGGCAATACTGCCGGGACAATTATGGGTGTTCTCTCTACGCTCACCGTCGTCTCCATCGGTCTTGGCATTTTTATGGAGAACCGTAATCCCTCCACGACGATGTCCTGGATTCTGCTGCTCGCGCTGATTCCGGTGCTGGGACTCGTCTTCTATGTACTGTTTGGGCAAAATGTGTTCAAACGGCGTAAATATGATAAAAAGGCTCAACGTGACCTAATGGCCTATGAACGGATTGAGAATGATGGCCTTCGTATGCACCAGGACTGGTCCATCTTTGATCCCAACCGCCAAAAGCTGCTGGGATTATCACAGAGGCTGGCGCGGACACCTGTTTCATTCAACTCCGAGACCCGCATTCTGACCAATGGTGAAGAGACCTTCGGCACACTGCTGCTGGAGCTGCGGCAGGCACAGCACCATATTCATATGGAATATTACATTTTTCGGGCGGACCATATCGGGACGCGGATTCAGCAGATTCTGATTGAGAAAGCCCGTGCGGGCGTAACCGTCAGATTTATGTATGACGCGGTGGGAAGTATTCAGCTGTCCCGTGCCTTTCTTAAGGAATTAAGCGATGCCGGAGTTCAGGTAGCGTCTTACGGCAATTCTACGTCCTTTTTTTCCAGCCGGGTCAACTACCGGAACCACCGTAAAATCGTGGTGATTGACGGAGATGTCGGCTTCATGGGCGGATTGAATGTGGGTGACGAATACCTCAGCCGCAGCAAGACATATGGTTTCTGGCGTGATACCCATATGTTGATTAGGGGCGAAGCGGTGCGGACGATGCAGATTATTTTTCTGCAGGACTGGATGCATACGACGGGCGAAAAAATACTGGAGCAGGATTACCTCTCCCCGCAGCTGCGGTTCACGACGGGGGACGGGGCGGTGCAGATTATCGCCAGCGGACCGGATAACGAGCGGCGTGCCCTCAAAAATATTTTCTTTTCCATGATCACTTCGGCGGAAAAATCAGTATGGATCGCCAGCCCCTACTTTATTCCGGATGAGGATATCTTAACGGCACTGCGGGTGGCGGCGATGTCCGGGCTGGATGTGCGGCTGCTGTTCCCGGCCAAACCGGACAAGTGGATTCCCTTTCTGGCCTCCCACTCCTATTTCCCGGCGCTGCTGGAATCGGGCGTGAAGATTTATGAATATGAGAAGGGCTTCATTCACTCCAAGCTGCTGATTACCGACGGTCAAATTGCAACGATTGGAACAGCAAATATGGACATGCGCAGCTTCCATCTCAACTTCGAGGTCAATGCGCTGCTGCTGCAGACGGAAAGTGTCTCCCGTATCGTGGCGGATTTCGAACGCGACCTGCTGTCCACCAGTCAGATTGTGCATGAGACCTTCATGAACAAACGGCTGCTGGAGCGGCTGCTGGAATCGGCGGCAAGACTGATGTCCCCGCTGCTGTAAGTCTGGCTTAAGCGGGCTAACGCAGATGGCTAAGCAATCGGCCAGTCCAATATATAACCTGAAAAGACCGCCGGACAAGGCTGCGTACAGCTGTCCGGCGGTCTTTGGTATGGAATCAGGGAGTGTGATGCTTCTTCAGGACTTAAAAAGTAGTGAACCCCAGGTTTTTCTGCATACGGAACAGGATATATTTGATCCAGGTCACATCACTTTGGTACTCTTCAAGCGGCAGACTGTACTGTGCATCCTCGTTGCTCCACAGCCGGTTGAAGTAGCTCTCCATTTCGGCATACAGCGGTTGTTCCTTCGTCAAGCCGACCCACAGATTATTTTCCAGATTAATGTCATCCAGGTTGCGGGCTGTAAAATTGGTTGAGCCACCGAGGACTACTGACTGGCCGCTGGCTTTGGCAATGAACATCAGCTTGGTATGGTATTGTTCTGTGCCTGTATTGTACCAGCGGATGGCAATTTTTCCGCCGGTGCGCTTGTTCAGATCCATGGCCACCGGACGGTTGGGGATACCGATTTTATCGCGTCCGAAGGCGTTCTGGTTCGGGTCCATCAGGAGCCGGATGTCTGCCCCCCGTGCGGATGCCTTCACCAGTTCGTCCAGAATCCTGTCATCGGCCAGATAGAACATGCCCATCCAGAGCGTGTCGCCCTTGCCGGTGGAACGGATGCCTTCGAGTGCGTATTTATAGATTTTGCTTTCGGTTAAGTAACGCACCTCCAGTGGTCCGCCGGGCTTCACAGCACCCTGTCGGGAGAATACGGGCATCTTGCTGAGGATCGGCCCCGCTTCAGACAGATCGGCTGCCGCCTGCTCGCTTTTCAGGATATCGGAGATGATGGGCCCCTGCACTTCCAATGCAATGTTGGAATGATAGGCACTGGCATCATGTACATTACCCGATGAGATCAGTGCGGTCTTCTCGCTGACTACCACTTTGCGGTGATTGGCTTTTACATTCAGCAGTTTCAGATAGGAGCGGGCCGTGATATCGGGTCCTCCGCTTGCCATCAGGTTGGGAATCCACCCTGTACCGGACTGGCCAAACCATTGAATGAAGGTCCGCCATACGGCTGAGTAGGCAGGGGTCGAATCACGCAGCGGATCAACATCAGTCAGGATGATCTTGATTCCGGCGGCTCTCATCTCTTCCAGCAGTGGATTCGGGGCAGATCCGTAATTGGTATTGACCTCATCCGTGATGAAGACGATCTCCATATCGGGGTGGGCCGCCTGCTGTGTGACGAGTTTATCGGCCAGCTCCTGGCTTACTGCAGGAAAGTGCTGATCTTTATGGGTGTAATGATTGAACAGGAACAGATCAATCACCAAAAACTGCCTTGATTCTTCTATGATCTGCAGGATGCGGGGCAAGATCTGATCTTCGTGCTGCTCACGCCCGCTCTTGTCCGGATAGGTAAGGTCATGCCAGAAAGACACCTTGTCGACTTGGTACACAGGACTTTCGAAAGATATTCCTGCAGGAAGCGGCTTGTGGGTCTGATATATCATCACCCCCGCCAGCCAAAAAATAAGGAGTCCAAGCATCCACCAAATCCATTTGTGTCGGCGGTGGCGGGGGGACCGCTTGTGATGAAGCGGAGGGGAATTCCGGTTATTGGCATTGTTGTTATCCGTTGGCCCGGACGGAGCGGTAGAGTGGTCTGGATTCATGGGTTCCTCCTGATGTGCTGCTGAATAAGCTTGTTATTAAGTATGCTCCGGCATAGTATTCAACTATTTACACCCGGAGCATTAAATTGAAGCAGATCTAATGCCTGATGCAAGGTTGCTACCGTGATTTATGAACATAGATGTGCTTTACGGATATGCGTTGCGGATATGCTATAATGGAACGTGCTGGTAAGCGCTCAACATTATGATGCTGAAAATCTCTTGCGGGAGGCAGTACCTCCCTGCATATCATAGATCGTTAGGAACGGGGGATGTCAGCATGAACCAGATGCCGCAGGATGAATTATCATACAACGTAGGCAAGAAACCCGGCACAGCCCCGCAAGCTGCAAAACCTGACGGACATCAGTCTCTGCTGCCTTCATCCACAACGGGGGAACGCAAGATTGAACATGTGAGACTCTGCTTGAACGAGGAAGTTGGAGGCAGCGGCATTACATCTGGCTTCGAGCATTACCGCTTCCGCCACAATGCGCTCCCTGAGATGAATTATGATGATATATCACTGCGGACAGTCTTTCTGGAACGGGAGCTGCGTACTCCGCTGCTGATCAGCTCCATGACCGGCGGAAGCAGTTCTACAGGCGCTATTAATGCCAGGCTGGCCGAGGCAGCCGAGCGCCGGGGTTGGGCGCTCGGGGTCGGTTCCATCCGGGCGGCCGTGGAACGGTCCGAGCTTGCCTCCACCTTCCAAGTCCGTGATAGAGCTCCAGGGATTCCTGTCATCGCCAACATCGGAGCGGTGCAGCTGTCCTACGGCTTTGGCGTGGATGAATGCCGCCGTGCTGTAGAGATAGCCGGTGCAGATTGGCTGGTGCTGCATCTGAACGGGATTCAGGAGGTCTTTCAGCCTGAGGGCAACACCGGATTTGCCTCCTTGCTGTCGCGGATTGAGCAGGTATCCCGGGCACTTGATATCCCTATCGGAGTCAAGGAGGTCGGTTGGGGAATTGATGGCGAAACGGCTTCCCGGCTGTATGATGCCGGTGTTGCCTTTGTCGATGTAGCGGGAGCTGGTGGAACATCATGGAGTCAGGTGGAGAAGTTCCGCAGCAGTGATCCGGTACGGCGGGCCGCTGCAGAGGCCTTCGCGGATTGGGGGATTCCCACTGCCGAATGCATTGCGGAGGTAAGAGCGGCATCGAAGCACGGTGCGCTGATCGGCAGCGGCGGGCTGAGACATGGCGTGGATGCAGCGAAAGCACTTGCGCTTGGGGCCGATCTTGCCGGCTTCGGTCGGAATCTGCTCGGTCCGGCAGTGGAATCCGAGGAGGCGCTGGACCATGCGCTGGCTCAGGTAGAGTTGGAGCTGCGGACCGCGATGTTCGGAATCGGTGCGCCTGATCTGGCTGCACTTCGCAATACTCCCCGCCTAATAAAGCATTGAAGCGATTAGAGAATACGGAACAAGGAAGGGCGCAAAACGATGATCAAACTGATTCAAATGGACGAAACCACATTTCAATTTTTCCTGAGCCAATCTACACGGGATTATGCAGAAGATAAAATAAAAGCCGGATCATGGGATACCGAGACTGCCATGCGGCTGTCCCAGGACGAGATGAACAAATCCCTGCCCGAAGGGCTCAACACCGAGGGGGCTTATATCTTTTCCATAGTAGAGACAGAGTCGGATGCCCAGGCCGGGTATATCTGGTTCAACGTGATCGAGGGACGCAGCGGGCGTGAGGCCTTTATTTATGATTTTTATGTTTTCGAACCGTTCCAGGGAAAAGGCTACGGCAAGCAGACGCTGCTTGCGCTTGATGAGGAAGCCCGTAAGCTGGACGTAACCAAAATCGGCCTGCATGTATTCGGGCAGAACAACCGTGCTTTCGAGCTGTACAAAAAAATGGGTTTTCTCATCACGGATATCACCATGTCGAAAGATCTCTAGAATAACTGGCCATGCTGGCAGGGAAGAGACCTCGGGGAGAGGTCTTTTTGGCGTTTTTATACATTAAGGTGGGGGTGGAGCTGATCACTATAAGCAGGCAGCTGCCCTTTAACGGACACATCCACCGGAGATCCGCTGTTGCTGGCGGTTTTGTTCTAATATATAATGGTTGAGATCAAGCCCCGGAAATTATGCGGTGATCAATCCAACCGAAAATAGGAGTTGTCATATAAATGGCTTTGAAAGCAGGTATCGTAGGACTTCCGAACGTAGGGAAATCCACATTGTTCAATGCAATTACACAAGCGGGAGCAGAATCCGCCAACTATCCGTTCTGTACCATTGACCCGAACGTAGGTGTCGTGGAAGTGCCAGATGAGCGTTTGGATAAGCTGACAGAGCTGGTGCAGCCGAATAAGACGGTTCCCACGGCTTTTGAATTTGTGGATATTGCCGGTCTGGTGCGCGGTGCGAGCAAAGGCGAAGGCCTCGGCAACAAGTTCCTGGCCCACATTCGTGAAGTGGATGCGATCGTTCATGTCGTGCGCTGCTTCGTGGATGAGAACGTTACCCATGTTGATGGCAAAGTGAACCCGATCAGCGACATCCAGACGATTAACCTGGAGCTGATTCTGGCTGACCTGGAGAGTATCGAGAAACGGATCGAACGCTCCCGCAAAAACATCAAGGGCGGCGACAAGAAATACGCCCAGGAAGTTGAAGTTCTGGAGCGCGTCAAAGAAGCGCTCTATCAAGACCAACCTGCGCGCAGCGTGGAATTATCCGATGACGAGCGTCTGATCGTGCGTGATCTTCACCTGCTCACCCTGAAGCCGGTACTGTATGCGGCCAATGTAGGCGAAGATGAAGTTGCCAGTGCTGAAGAGAACCCTTACGTTCAGCAGGTACGCGAGTTTGCTGTTGCCGAGAATGCCGAAGTAGTACCGATCAGCGCCAAAGTGGAAGCGGAGATTGCCGAGCTGGAAGGCGAAGACAAGGCAATGTTCCTGGAAGAGCTGGGCCTGCAGGAATCCGGGCTGAACCGCCTGATCAAAGCAGCCTACAAACTTCTCGGACTCTACACTTACTTCACTGCAGGTGTGCAGGAGGTTCGTGCCTGGACGATCCGCAAGGGAACCAAAGCACCGGGTGCCGCAGGGGTCATTCATACAGACTTTGAACGCGGATTTATCCGTGCGGAGGTTGTAGCATACGCTGATCTGCTTGCTGCCGGTTCGATGAACGGTGCCAAGGAACGCGGACAGCTGCGTCTGGAAGGCAAAGAGTATCTGGTACAGGACGGCGATGTCATGCATTTCCGTTTCAACGTATAGGCAAGCTAATCAAGTTATAGCAGCAGGAGGAAGTCATCCGGGCAGGGTTCTACTGGCGGATGGCTTTTTTTGCATAAGACCGTAGTAAGTCAACCTGTGTGAATAACATTTCTGCTGTTTTTACATAATAAGGAGCGGATTTCTCGGGCTGCAAAAATATACGTGACCTGGTGTGCGGCACTGTAGCCAATTGGCAGGTTCGGTGGTATAATATAAAGTCGTATATCTATTTTTATTGTATCAACAATTTAAAGTTTTAATATTGAATATGAAATTGAATCAGGAGAGGTGAATTCCCTTGTTGGACCGATTGCAATCCCTGGCGGACCGCTATGAGAAACTCAGTGAACTGCTTTGTGACCCGGATGTTGCAAGCGACAGTAAGAAACTGAGGGACTATTCCAAAGAACAATCCGATTTGCAGCCCGCCTTTGAGGCGTATGCCGAATATAAAAATGTAATGGAAGAGCTTGAAGCCGCTAAGATGATGCAGGGCGAAAAGCTTGATGATGAAATGAAGGAAATGGTCAAGATGGAGATTGACGACCTTTCCTCGCGCCAGGTTGTCCTGGAGGAGAAAATCCGCCTCCTGTTACTGCCGAAGGATCCTAATGACGACAAGAACGTGATTGTGGAAATCCGCGGCGCAGCCGGTGGGGACGAGGCGGCATTGTTCGCATCTGATCTGTACCGGATGTACACCCGCTATGCCGATACCCAAGGCTGGCGCATTGAACTGATGGATGTCAATACGAATGACCTCGGCGGATTCAAGGAGGTTATCTTCCTGATTAATGGACGTGGCGCCTACAGCAAAATGAAATTCGAAAGCGGCGCACACCGTGTTCAGCGTATTCCGGCCACGGAATCAGGCGGACGTATTCATACCTCGACTTCTACGGTATCGGTGATGCCTGAGGCGGAAGAATTCGAAATTGAAATTCACGATAAGGATATTCGCGTCGATACCTTTTGTTCCAGTGGTGCAGGCGGCCAGTCGGTTAATACCACCAAGTCAGCCGTTCGCGTAACCCACATCCCTACGGGGATAATGGCTACCTGTCAGGATGGAAAATCCCAGAACTCCAACAAGGAGAAGGCATTGCAGGTCCTGCGCGCCCGGATCTCGGATATGAAACGCCAGGAAGAGGAAGCAAAGTATGCCGGAGAACGCAAGAGCAAGGTCGGCACCGGTGACCGCAGTGAGCGGATTCGTACGTATAACTTCCCGCAGAGCCGTGTAACCGATCACCGTATCGGCCTTACGCTGCACCGCCTGGAGCAGGTTATGAACGGAGATATTACAGAAATTATCTCGGCGCTGTCAATTGCCGAGCAAGCGGAATTGATGGAAAAAGGAGAATAATGCTTTGAAACACGACGCTTATGTCATGCTTAACGTGCAAAGCATCCGGGAAGCCTTTGCGGAGGCTTCTTCTTTTTTGGACCAAGCCGGGTGTAATGAGCCGCAGCGCAGCAGCCAGCTGCTGCTGGAGCATGTGCTGGGCTTGTCCGGAGCGGCCTATTATATGGCTCTGGCTGACCCGTTTCCGCTTGCGGCGCGTGAGACCTGGGAAGCCGCAGTCACCCGCCGCGCGGCCGGTGAGCCGGTGCAGTATATCATCGGCGAGCAGGAGTTTTACGGGCGGGCATTTGAGGTGACGCCCGACGTGCTGATTCCCCGGCCCGAGACGGAGCTGCTCGTCGAGGCGATTCTGAAGTACGGCGCGGAGCTATGGCCGGACGGCCTTGTGACTGCGCCGGGCGGAGTGGCGCCGGACGTTGCGGTTGCGGGTGAAGTGGCGCGGGACAGTGTGGTTGCGGTTGAAGTGGCGCGGGACGTTGCGGCTGCGGTTGAAGTGGCGCGGGATGGTGCGGATGAGGTTGAAATAGCGCGGGGCAGTGCTGCGGCAGCGGGCGGTGTGGCTGCGGGTAAAGTGGCGCGGGACAGTGCATCGGCTGCGGGTGAAGCAGCCGATGGCGGAGCAGAGGCGGGCAGCTTGGCAGCCCGCCGGGAGAGCGGCGCGGCAGGTGCGCGCGCGCCGCGTCCGCTGACCGCCGTCGATATCGGCGCCGGCAGCGGAGCGATCTCCGTCACGCTGGCGGCGGAAGCGCCGGCGTGGCGGGTCTGCGCCGGCGACATCTCGCCCGGCGCGCTGGCCGTGGCCGGGCGCAATGCGCAGCGGCACGGCACGGCACTAGACCTGCGGCTCGGCGACCTGCTCGAGCCGTTTGCGGGGATGGAGACGGATATTCTCGTCTCCAACCCGCCGTATATTCCCGGCGCGGACATCGTCGGGCTGCAGCGCGAGGTGCGCGACCATGAGCCGCGCACCGCTCTGGATGGCGGCGACGACGGGCTGGACCCGTACCGCCGCATGATGGAACAGCTGGCGCTGCTTCCGGCGCCACCGCGCCTGGTCGGCTTCGAGCTCGGCCAGGGTCAGGCCGGGCAAGTGGCCGGCCTGCTGCGGGCGGCAGGCCACTGGAACGAGATCATCACGATCGATGATCTCGCGGGCATCCCCCGCCATGTGCTGGGGATAGCGCGCTAGAACGGCCAAGTGCTATTTGCTGCTGGTGATTGCCCTTCACACGGTCAATCACCGCGCCGTACAAGGCTGCTAAGGAAGGCTGGACAAGCCGGAGACAAGACATCTCCTGTAGTTTATCTTCTGTTTGTAAGAATAGAACTTTAAGAGTATTAACTGCTGATAGTGAAGTGGAATTTCTCCACTTATCCAGCAGGTATCCCTCTCAAGGCGACAGTTAGTGGGAATTCCTCCACTTATTTTGGATGAATCAAGGCTATTCACTCTAAATATCCAGATTAATTCTACTTATTCCCACTAATGACGTTACGGAAGCCGATTACCGCTGATTTAGTTTTACTTTTTCCACTATATAGAGTGAACTTAAGAATCTTACCTTGCAAATCGGTGAATCCCCGGGATAAAAAAGGGAGGGCCGTGCCGCTGCAGCTAAATGTAGCTTATATATACTATTAAGTGCGGTGAAAGTAAGGCATTCGTGTTACCTGTTACCAGATATGTTACGTTCTAATATGAACTAACTCTATGGGTTGGGCGGACATCCGTTCAGTGGAGCAGAACGATCCTCGTGTAAAATTGTATTTTTGCTGCCCCTTCCTTTACAATAGAATGGACGGGCCTTCGGTGCAGACAGGAATTCAGAAGACCCAGTACGGAGTAAGGAGACAGAATATGCTTCAGAAGATTAAAAAGATCGACGGTGTCATTGTAATCATTCTATTGCTGCTGATGGTCGTCAGCATTTTTTCCATATACAGCGTCACGCATGGGCGGGATAAGCTGGATGGGGCACATCTCCGGATGATCAAGTTCTATGTACTGGGCATCATCGCTTTTATCGGCCTGACTTTTGTGGATTATCGTTTGCTCGTGAAATATGCACTCTATGTGTATATCGCGGGAATAGGGATTCTGGTGCTGGTCAGCTTCATCGGCAAGGAGCAGAACGGAGCCCAGGGCTGGATTAAGCTCGGAGGGTTCAGCCTTCAGCCGGCGGAGCTCTTTAAGCTGATTTTGATTCTCTTTCTGGCGGCCATGCTTGTACGTAAGCGCAAAAACAAGCTGCTGTTCTGGCGGGATGTCGTTCCGTTGGGACTGCTCACCATACTGCCGTTCCTGATCGTCATCAGCCAGAATGACCTGGGTAATGCCCTTTCCTATATCATCATCCTGATTGGCCTGCTATGGATCGGCAATATCAAGTTCACCCATGCGCTGATCGGATTGCTGGTGATAGGCGGGACGGCAGCCGGGGGGATTATAAGCTACATTCACTACCATGATGAAATCAAGAATTTCCTTACCGATATCGGACGCTCCCACTGGGTGGAGCGCTTTGACCCGTGGCTGGTCCCTAATGAAGCGACTGCCAAAGCAAGCTACCATACCAAAAATGCCAAGCTGGCCATCGCCTCAGGAGGCATGAGTGGTGAGGGGTACATGAAGGGCAGCTCCGTGCAGACGGACCGGGTGCCTTACACCTATTCCGATTCCATTTTTGTGCAGATTGCTGAGGAATTCGGCTTCGTTGGCTCGGCGCTGGTACTGCTGCTCTATTTCATACTGATTCACCGGATGATTCTGATAGCACTGGAGTGCAAGGACCGGGGCGGGCCCTTCCTGATTGTAGGCATTGTAGCCATGATGCTGTACCAGATCTTCGAGAATATTGGTGCTTTTATCGGCTTGATGCCGCTGACCGGTATTACTCTGCCGTTCATTAGCTACGGGGGAACCTCACTGATGATCAATATGGCCAGCATCGGCCTGGTCATGAGTGTCCGCCTGCATGGTCAGGAAGTGGAAGAGGATCTGCCGAATCCGTCTTTATATGCCTCTCCTGCGAAGCAGGGATAGCTGTTTGAAAGATATACATGAAACCGCTGAAGCCCATCTGATGACGGGCTCCGGCGGTTTTTTATATTGCAGTGATGGTCTTGATGCCACACCAGGGATTGTATGGACGGCTTCTAAAAATTGTATTTGTATTGCAGCATGCTTTAAAATGGAAATTAACGGGTTTCTTCTGAATGAGTGCTCCAGCGGGAAACCGATTCCATGTACAGTTAGGGGCTAGCTCCATGCTGCAGAGGTTCAAAAAGATCGATGGTGTCATCGTCGTTGTTCTGCTTATGCTGATGGTCGTCAGTATTTTATCGATATATAGTGTCACGCACGGACGAGATGACGACGGGCTGCACATTCAGATGCTGAAGTGGTACGGGCTGGGCTTTGTTGTGTTCTTCGGATTGTCCCTGTTTGATTATCGTCTTCTGGTCAAATATGCACATTATATCTATATGCTGGGCGTAGTGATTCTGGTGGTGGTCAGCCTTTTTGGGACGGTAAAGTACGGTGCACGGGGCTGGCTGGAGGTAGGGGGATTAAGTGTTCAGCCGGCGGAGCTGTTCAAGCTGATTCTAATCCTCGCGCTGGCTGCACTGCTGGTCCGCAAAAATAAAAATGAGCTTCAGTTCTGGCGGGATGTCGTGCCGCTCAGTATGATTGCGCTGCTGCCGTTTGTGATCGTCATCAGCCAGAACGACCTGGGCAACGCGCTAAGCTATATGGTCATCCTGCTCGGTCTGCTGTGGATTGGCCGGATTAAATGGTCTCATGCGCTGATTGGACTGATTGTTGGGGGCGTTGCGGTGGGAGGGTTTATTTTCAGCTACATTAACTATCATGAGCAGATGACCCATTTCCTCAGTGATACTATTGGCCGCAAGCACTTTGTGGCCCGCTTCGACCCCTGGCTGGTGCCAGAGCTGGCAAGCAGCGACGACAGCTATCAGACGCGCAATGCCAAAATAGCCATTGCCTCAGGCGGGCTCAGCGGGGAAGGCTATATGAAGGGCGGTTCGGTACAGTCTGGTAAAATACCAGTGTTGTATACTGATGCGATCTTTGCCCAGATTGCCGAGGAGTTCGGTTTCGTGGGAGCGGCACTGCTATTGCTGCTGTTTTTTATTCTCATCCACCGGATGATTCTGATCGCTCTGGAATGCAGAGACCGCGCCGGACCTTATCTGATCATCGGGATTGTAGCCATGCTGCTGTATCAGATTCTTGAGAACATCGGCGCGTACATCGGCCTAATGCCGCTAACCGGAATAACGCTGCCGTTCATCAGCTATGGCGGGACCTCTGTATTAATTAATATGGCCAGTATGGGCATTGCGATGAGTGTGCTGCTGTATGGCCAGGATGTAGAGGAAGACCTGCCAGCGCCGGTAGTACATTTCTGAAACCTGTATAATTCATAGATTGATAGGTTTGCAGACTCTCCTTCCCGGGCATACTGGGGACATAAGCGTTTTTGAGGGAGAGGGGCTGCTGGAGATGGAACGGAACAAGACTGGAAAACAGGATTCGCTACGGGTAACTTTTAAGTATACTGCCATTTTAATTTGTTTTTTTATGGTTCTTATGATGGCCTGGGAAGGACAAAAAACCGATGCGGCTGTAGCGGAGATGTCCATTCCGCAGGATTCGATCCGGCTGCGCATTCTGGCGAATTCGGATGCGGCGGGTGATCAGCTCGTCAAACGCCAGATCCGCGACAGTGTAGTCGACCAGATGAACCAGTGGGTGGCTCTGCTGGAAGATCCGCAGAGTCTGGAACAGGCCCGGACGCTGATCCGGAGCCATTTGCCGGAACTGAATGCATTGGTGGCTCGGGAGCTGAATAAGCGGGGGATAGAATATGGCTATAACGTAGAGCTGGGTGTCGTCCCGTTTCCGACCAAAATGTACGGCGGCAAGGTCTATCCGGCCGGAGAGTATGAAGCGGTGCGCATCACGCTGGGCGCCGGCAAGGGACAGAACTGGTGGTGCGTGCTGTTTCCGCCGCTGTGCTTCATCGATGCAGGGTCCGGGGATGCAGCGGCACCTGCCGCGGCCAAAGCTAAGACCGCCTCGGCCGCAGCAGCTGGAGAGGGAGCCAAAGTGAAGACAGCGGATCAAGGGGCGGTAACCACAGCTTCTGTGAATACAGCGGTATCCGCTGCAAGCGGGGAAGCGGAAACGCCGAAGGTGCGGTTCTTCTTCTGGGAGCTGCTGGAGAAGTTATGGAGCTGGATCAGCGGATTATTCAGCTGAGATTATATGAATCTATAACGGCCTATGTTACGATATAATGTGAACTGAATCAGATTTCCTGCGGCGCCACCTGGTGGGGCCGCTTTTGTTGAACTTATAAGAGTTTATATATAAGGCTTTACATGCTGAGGCTATAAAGTCACCCTATGTAGAAAGCTTGTGATGAAAATGAAAAAACCTCAAGATTCCTCGTTTGCGGTCCAGCGCCGCAGCGGCCATATCGAATCTACCCGCTATTGGAAGCTGTCTCCGGCAGAACCAATGGGTGCGGATTGCGCTCCTTATCCGCAGAGCACGGCAGACCGGGAAGCCATTGAAGAGGCAGCAGCTCTGCTGCGAGAAGGAAGTACCGTCGCGTTCCCGACCGAGACGGTGTACGGACTGGGGGCGGACGCGCGCAGCACGGCTGCAGTAGAAGCGGTTTTTGCCGCAAAGGGGCGGCCTTCCGACAATCCGCTGATCGTGCACATTGCCGAGCGGAGCGAATTGGACGGGCTGGTGACAGAGGTACACCCTTCCGCGGCCGCGCTGATCGATGCTTTTTGGCCGGGTCCGCTAACTGTTGTGCTGCCGGTCCTGCCAGGCGTGCTGTCCCCACTGGTGACAGCGGGTCTGGATACAGTCGGCGTGCGCATGCCGGATCATCCGCTCGCGCTGGCGTTGATCCGCGCAGCAGGCTGCCCGGTGGCTGCGCCCAGCGCCAACCGCTCCGGGCGGCCGAGTCCAACGCTGGCCGCCCATGTGCTGGAGGACCTCGCCGGATACATCGGCGGAGTGCTTGACGGCGGCGCGGCCGGTGTCGGCCTGGAGTCGACCGTCGTGCAGGTGCAGCCGGACGGGACGGCCGCCGTGCTGCGTCCTGGCGGCATCACCGCCGAGCAGCTCGCGGCGGTGCTTGGTCCCGGGGCCGTCACTTCGGCCCCTGCCCCTGCCGTGGACGTTGCCGCCGGGGCCCCCGGCCCGTCCACGGACCTTGCGGAAGCGCCTGCGGCCGCTTCCGGATATTCCCCCGGCGCGGCGCATGCCGCCGGGGACAATAGCCCGGCTCCGCGCGCGCCGGGCATGAAGTACACGCACTACGCCCCGCGCGGAGCGCTTGGCGTAGTGCGCGGGGCTTCCGCGCAGCGCGTGGCGGAAGCCGCTGCGGATCTGCTGCAGGCGGCGCAGCGCGCCGGCGAGATCACGGGCCTGCTCCTCTTCGAGGAGCATAGGGCCCTGTATCCCGCCAACGCGGCCGCCTGCGTGGTCTCCCTCGGCTCGCTGGCCTCGCCGGAGGAAGGGGCGCGCTCCCTGTATGCCGCGCTGCGGCGCTTCGATGAAGCGGGAGCCACCTACATTCTGGCCGAGGCCTGCCCGGATACCGGCCTCGGCTTAGCCATCATGAACCGGCTGATGAAAGCCGCCGGCGGAACCGTCGTCGACGCGGGATAACCCTCGGGTGGCTTCCTTGCCGTATACCCTGACTGTTAAAGTTCCTATGTTGTACTCTCCGTGCGGACAGCGTGCTACAGTCATGAATCCCCCCTTGTCCGCATATGGTTGTGGTACAAGACTTTCGGACTTTGGGGGTATGGGCATGGACATAGGGGGAGTATATGCTGGCTGGGGCCAAATAGTAACGATAGCCATTATGGCAATCGCACTGGGGATGGACGCTTTTTCACTCGGTGTAGGCATCGGGATGAAGGGCATCCGTCTTTTGCATGTGCTGCAGCTCAGTCTCTTGATTGCTTTTTTTCATGTGCTGATGCCCCTGCTTGGGTTGTTCACCGGCAGCTATGTGGGACATTTCCTAGGACAAGTTACCACCTATGCAGCCGGAGGGCTGTTGGTACTGCTTGGCGGACACATGGTATTCAATTCCTTTCGGACAGAGCATACCCGGAGTAATCCTGTGGATCACCGCAATTTCTGGGGGATGCTGCTGATTTCGCTCAGTGTGAGTATAGATTCATTTTCGGTAGGGGTTTCCCTTGGGATGTTTGTGAATAGCATAGTGTTAACCGTGCTCGCCTTTGGGGCCTGCGGGGGTCTGATGTCGATTTCCGGTCTGCTGCTGGGAAGGAGAGTCAGCCGTGGACTTGGTGATTACGGGGAGGCGCTGGGCGGGGGAATCCTGCTTGCGTTTGGCTTACTGTTCATCTTTTGATACAATAACGGCACAACAATATTCTATAACTCAATTTATTCGTTGATGGAGGTGGAAAGTATGCTGCATATTTTATTCGTCTGCACAGGAAATACGTGCCGTAGTCCTATGGCTGAGGGGCTTCTCCGGAAGCTTGCGAAGGAGCGGGGAATCGACGTGGAAGTGCGGTCTGCAGGCGTTTCCGCCATTTCCGGTACTTCCATATCCAGACATGCCGCGGCGATTCTGCGGGACGAAGGAGTCCATGATCATATCCAGTCCACGCAGTTGAGCGGAGAGACAGTAGCCTGGGCAGATTTGGTGCTTACCCTCACGGGAGGCCACAAACGCCACTTGCTGCAGTATTTTCCAGAGGCTGTTGCGAAGACATATACGCTAAAAGAATATGTCTACGATGAAGAAGCCGTGAACGCAGATATCCGCGAGCTGGATAGCCTGTATGCGGATGCCGAGCTTAGTCTTGCACTGGGAGCAGAGCCGAAATCCGCTGATTTGCAGCGGATCATCGAAATCCGTCAACGGATTCCAAGCTTTGATATTTCCGATCCTTTTGGAGGTCCCAGGGAAGATTACGAGCTGGCCGCTGCTGAGATCCGTACAGCACTGTACAGTCTTCTGGATAAACTGGAGTCCTTACGCCGCTTGTAATGGTGGTTGATTTTTTGCAGCCATTCCTTTAAAATAAAATTAAATATTATCCGGTTCCGGTGTAACTGGCGACAGATGTGGATCAAACCACGATGGAGCACTGGAATAAACGGCCGGTCGCCTGGGCAAAAGAGCACATCCGCAGTAGGTTGCGGACTGCTCTTTTTTGTTTAAAATGCAGGACTGCAGTTAAGTTCAGTTTCTACTTGCTTGAGGGAGGCAGAAGTGATGAATCAAGTCATGAAGCAGGACTCACGGGCGAATCCGGCATCCGGCTATCAATCCGGTGATGCCGGTCAACCGGCGGGAGCAGAGCTTTCTTTAACGGCTGCAACCGCTGCTGTAGTACGGGAGCTGTCAGAAGCCGGAAATCTGGGACCCGGTAAAATCCTAGTCGTTGGTGCAAGCACAAGCGAGGTAGCCGGGGTCCGTATTGGTACCGGTGGTGCGCTGGAAGTGGCGCAGCAGCTGCTAGAGGGGATTGTTCAGGTCGCTGGGGAGAAAGGATTTCATCCGGTATACCAGTGCTGCGAGCATTTGAACCGCTCGCTGGTCATGGAGCGTTCATTGCTGGAGAAGCTGGGGCTTAGGGAAGTATCGGCTGTGCCGATACCGGGAGCCGGCGGTTCTATGGCTGCGGCTGCTTATCGTTCGATGGCCGATCCGGTCCTTGCGGAAACGGTGGAAGCCCATGCCGGCATTGATATTGGCGAGACGCTGATCGGCATGCACTTGCGCCGGGTAGCGGTGCCTTTCCGGCCAAGCTTGCGTTACATTGGTTCGGCCCGGGTGAATGCAGCCTGGAGCAGACCTCCGCTGATCGGCGGGGAACGTGCGGTTTACCGTACTCCGGAGACCAGCGGAACAGGCAATTGCGATTAGTACGCCTGAAATCTTTAAATAGTGGACAGACAGGTGTATTTTACCGGCATGCCACTGAATATGGAGTTTGACTTTACACAACATAAACTAAAGAGCACTAGGGAGGAAATAAGAATCATGGAACAATTGCGTAAGAGTGACCCTGCAGTACTGGAAGCGATGGGACTGGAACTGAGCCGTCAGCGTGCCAACATTGAGCTTATTGCCTCGGAGAATATCGTCAGCGAAGCCGTAATGGAAGCGATGGGTTCTGTGCTCACGAATAAATATGCCGAAGGTTACCCCGGCAAACGGTATTATGGCGGTTGTGAAGATGTGGATATCGTAGAGAATCTGGCCCGTGACCGTGCCAAGCAGCTCTTCGGTGCCGATCATGCCAATGTACAGCCGCACTCCGGTGCCCAAGCTAATATGGCGGTATATCTTGCTGCGCTGAATCCCGGCGATACCGTTCTGGGGATGAACCTGGCGCATGGCGGCCACCTGACACACGGCAGCCCTGTGAATGCTTCCGGCCTTTTGTATAATTTTGTGGCTTATGGTGTGCAGGAAGATACCTTCCTGATTGATTATGATGAAGTACGCAAGGCTGCATTCAAACACCGTCCGAAATTGATTGTTGCCGGAGCAAGCGCGTATCCCCGTACGATCGATTTTGAAGCCCTGGGCTCTATAGCGAACGATGTAGGCGCGTTGTTCATGGTGGATATGGCCCATATCGCCGGACTGGTGGCGGCCGGTCTTCACCCAAGTCCCGTTCCGCATGCCCATTTTGTAACCACAACCACACACAAAACCCTGCGCGGTCCCCGCGGAGGTATGATTCTCTGCAGACAGCCTTGGGCAGCGGCGATCGATAAGGCCGTATTCCCGGGCTCACAAGGCGGACCACTGATGCATGTGATTGCGTCCAAGGCGGTTTCCTTTGGTGAAGCTCTTCAGCCTTCATTCAAAACCTACGCCGAGAATGTGGTAAAGAACGCCAAGGTGCTGGCAGAAACATTGATTGGTGAGGGAGTTAACATTGTATCCGGCGGAACTGACAACCACTTGATGCTGCTTGATACCCGCAATCTCAATATCACTGGCAAGGATGCAGAGAAGGTTCTCGATTCTATCGGTATCACGGTTAATAAGAATGCTATTCCGTTTGATCCTACCAGCCCTTTTGTGACAAGCGGAATCCGTATTGGTACACCTGCAGTCACCTCGCGCGGAATGGACGAGCAGGCGATGGTTACCATTGGCCGCATTATTGCCAACGTATTGAAGAATCCTGCTGATGAAGGTAACCTCTCTGAGGCTGCCCGTGAAGTCGCTGCACTGACTGAGCAATACCCAATCTATCCAGGTCTTCAATACTAAACAAAAGGCAACGGCTGGAGCCACATTCCCGGCCTGTTGTTTCAAAAGCCTTTACAGACATCGGTGATGCCCGGTGCTGTAGAGGCTTTTTTTAAAAGATAAGAACGCATAGGTTTCACGCAATAATGAATCTTCTCTTTCCCGCTGAAACGGATACCCGAAAGCGATACCGGAGGGTCGCTGCTTCGGAAGCATAAGGCTTTAGAAGGACAGTGTAGACGTTTCCACTTGTGAAATGGTATGGATATACCTAAATGAAGGATATGATATTTGAAAACTGCATGTGTGCATGTTTGTATATAGTGGTCTTCCCGAACCTGCAGTTCTCTTAGAAGTTGTGAATCGATTAGAGTTGTTGCATAATGTTCACATTTACTTCCGTTGTTTTGTCGAAAATACTCATGAAAAATTCATGAAAGTTCATGGAATTTTCAACGAAATAAGTGAAAAAAATGTGAAAAGTATGATTTGAATAAAAGAGCATAAACTAAGGCGGATTTGTTTTTTGTACAGAAAGATACAGTTTATAGCCTTTTCGGCAAAGCTATGCAGCAGCAAATGTAATTCCGTTCTTCAGAACCAGTCCTTCCTAGGTGAAATACACCTCGGGTGATGATATAATAGACAAGATTTAGCCAGGGGAGAAGCAAAAGCGCTTTCTACGGCTATAAATAAGACTTACAATTACCGGAGGGACAAGAATGGGAAAATTGGTGATTTGCGATCATCCTTTGATTCAGCACAAGTTAACATTTATTCGCGATGTGCGCACGAACACGAAAGAGTTCAGAGAGCATGTTGATGAAGTCGCTACACTTATGGCATATGAGATCACGCGTGATATTCCACTCGAGACCATTACTGTGCAGACGCCTGTAGCAGAAACGGAGAGCAAAGTGATTTCCGGAAGAATGCTGGGCCTGATCCCGATTCTGCGGGCTGGACTGGGGATGCTTGAAGGCGTACTGAAGCTGCTGCCTGCTGCCAAGGTAGGCCATGTTGGATTGTTCCGTGATCCCGAAACCCTTCAACCGGTTGAATATTACATTAAGCTTCCTACGGATGTTCAGGAGCGTGAATTGATTGTTATCGACCCGATGCTGGCAACAGGCGGCTCCGCCATTGCCGCTATCACCTCGCTGAAGAACCGCGGATGCACACAGATCAAGATGATGAACCTGATTGCGGCTCCGGAAGGTGTTGCTGCTGTACAAGCTGCACACCCCGATGTTGATATCTATGTGGCTGCGCTGGATGACCATCTGAATGATCACGGCTATATTGTTCCGGGACTCGGGGATGCCGGTGACCGTCTGTATGGAACCAAATAAACATAATTAAGTAACAGTAGTATAGAACAAAGAAAATACTTAAGTATTTTGAAGAGAGGGTGGGGGTTATGTCCAAAATTAAAGTGATGACGATTTTCGGAGTTCGCCCCGAGGCGATCAAAATGGCGCCTTTGGTTCTGGAGCTTGCCAGACATCCCGAACACATTGAATCCGTGGTTTGCGTAACAGCGCAGCACCGCGAACTGCTGGACCAGGTGCTTGAGGTCTTCCGAATCACTCCTGATTATGATCTGGATGTGATGAAGGACCGCCAGACGCTGAACGAAATTACCATTCGGGTGCTGGAGGGGCTGGAACCAGTGCTTCGGGAAGCTAAGCCGGACCTTGTGCTGGTGCATGGCGATACTCTTACCACCTTCCTTGCCAGCTACGCTTCGTTCCTGCAGCAAATTCAGGTAGGCCATGTGGAAGCAGGACTTCGGACCTGGAACAAGCTGTCCCCTTATCCTGAAGAAATGAACCGTCAGTTGACAGGAGTTCTTGCAGACCTGCACTTTGCTCCGACTGACTGGTCGGCAGGCAATCTGAGACACGAGAACAAAAAAGAATCAAGTATTTATATCACAGGCAACACCGTAACCGATGTGTTTCAATATACCGTACAGCCGGACTACCGGCATCCTGTGCTGGATTTTGCTTCAGGAAAACGACTTATTTTAATGACGGCGCACCGCAGAGAATCCCAAGGCGAACCGCACCGTCATATTTTCCGTGCTGTCAAAAGAATCGCTGATGAATTTGAAGATGTAGCCATAGTTTATCCTGTGCATCCGAGTCCGGCAGTCAAGGAACCGGCGCATGAGATACTCGGCGGACACCCTAGAATCAAGCTGATTGATCCGCTGGATGTCGTTGACCTGCATAATTTTTATCCGCATACCCACCTGATATTAACCGATTCCGGCGGCCTGCAGGAGGAAGCTCCCTCCTTTGGAGTTCCTGTGCTTGTGCTGCGTGATACCACCGAGCGCCCGGAAGGGATCGAAGCCGGAACACTGGAGCTTGTGGGGACGGACGAGGAGAAGGTGTATCAACGGACACATGCCCTTTTGACTGATCAGGACCTCTATCAGTCGATGAGCCGGGCCGCCAACCCGTATGGAGACGGTAAAGCCTCCGAGAGAATTGTCAATGCGATTTTGCATCATTTCGGTGTGGTCCAGGAACGTCCGGAAGAGTTTCACAGAATGTTCACAAAACAGTCAGATGGCATGGAAAATGAACTTCTCAAATAACCAAAACCAACATACAGTGAAACTGTACGGTTTATATGGTTTTGGAATGTTTTGCTGTGATTATTTTCATATTTTCATCCGAAAAATCCACTGTTTTCACTGGATTGACAAAGTATTGTAACATTCAGTAAAATGAATTGGAATTCCGAGGACGGGATAGAATGAAAGAGCCTGGGCAGTCAAATAATGACAACCAAAAGCTGAGAAAATCATTTCAAGCGGCGGGTCTTGTCAGTGCTATTGGCATCGATCTTGCCGGATGTACAATTGGTGGATATTTGCTGGGAAGATGGCTTGGCAATATGTGGGGAAACCTTGGGCTGTGGGTTGGTATAGGTGTTCTTTTCGGTCTGCTGTCCGGAGCTTTCAGTATTGTAAGTCTTATCAAGAAAGTGACGAGGGATACCGATGACTGATCCGTCAAAAATGAATAAATTAATGCTCTTCAGCATAGCGGGAATTGTAATTGCATGTCTCGTTATCGCGGAGATCATGCCCCACCGCCGCACAGTGTTCCATGGTGTTGTACTTGGCGCTTCTGTCAGCTGCTTCAACATTTTTTACATGGCCCGCAAGATCATGAATATCGCCAAATCGGCATCTGGAGAACGCAAAGGCCGGGCTACACTGGGCTTTGGCTTTCGGATCGCCACTTCTATTTTGGCAATTGTGCTCGCGATTGAGTATCCTCATTACTTTAATGAGATCGCTGTATGCGCCAGTCTGGTAACCGGTTATTTTATCCTTCCTATTATAGGATTCATAATGGTATTAAATGAAGACAAACATCATGCTAAATAGAAAGGGGGGAGAAAAATGCACATATCGCCAATGATTGAGGTGGGAGGACTTGATTTCGACCTTTCAATCATATTGATGCTGATTGTTACCTGCACTATAGTTTTTGTCCTGGCTCGTCTGGCCACACGTAATTTGTCTGTGGAGAATCCGGGCAAGCTGCAAAATTTTATGGAGTGGCTCGTTGAATTTGTACAGGGCATGATGTCCAGCACCATGGATTTGAAGAAAGGCAAGCCGTTTCTCGGCCTGGGGCTTACATTAATCCTGTTCATCTTTGTAGGGAACATGCTTGGCCTACCGTTTGGTATTGTGACTGAATACCACGATGTGAACAAAGCGACGTTCTTTGGACATCAGCTTGTTAATGTAGTGGAAGAGATTCACAAGGTAGAGGCCGCAAATCCTGGCAAAGAAGTTGAAGTTGGAGTCACATGGTGGAAATCCCCTACAGCGGATGCTTCCGTATCGATGGGCTTGGCTGGACTGATTTTTGTGCTTGTGCACTTCCTGGGATTGACCCGGAATACAAAGGGTTATCTTAAGCACTATTTACAGCCGTTTGCCGTTTTCTTGCCGATTAACCTCATTGAGCAGTTCTCCAAGCTGCTGACGCACGGCATGCGTCTATTCGGTAACATCTTTGCGGGTGAAGTGCTGATTGCACAACTGGTCAAGCTGGGATCCACAGGTATTATAGGAGGAATTGCCTCTATACCGCTTCTAATGGTATGGCAGGGCTTTAGTATCTTTGTAGGATCGATTCAGGCGTTTGTTTTCGTCATGCTGACCTTCTTGTACATCTCGCAGGTTATCGATACTCATGAGGAGCACTAGCTAGCTACACAGTCACGGCGCACGCAAGTACGTCTGATTTTTAATTATATTTAAATAGTAAAACACAATTTTAAGGAGGATTTCACTAATGGGAGTTATGGCATACATCGCGGCAGCAATCGCGGTAGGTTTGGGCGCGCTTGGCGCAGGTATTGGTAACGGTCTGATTGTAAGCAAGACAGTAGAAGGTATCGCTCGTCAGCCGGAAGCTAGAGCAACACTGCAAACAACAATGTACATTGGTGTCGCTCTGGTAGAGGCCCTGCCGATTATCGGTGTCGTATTGGCATTCATTTTCTACGCAGGTGCAGGTTCTTAATACATGCTTTGATCAACTCGGCGGGGAAGGCCTTGGCCCTCCACGCTTTCTTTTTTGAACTGAAACGGAAATAAAAACGGAAATAAGAAGCATACAGAATGTTTACCCGGAAAGGAGTGACCTTAATTGCATTTTTCAATCACATCTCTTGTACTGGCGCTGATTGCGTTCCTAGCCCTGTATTTCCTGCTGAACAAATATGCTTTCGGGCCTTTGTTCTCTGTGATGGAGAAACGCCGTGAGCTAGTACTGCAGCAGATGAATGAAGCAGCCCAGACCCGCGAACAGGCAGTCTCTTATGTTGAAGAACAGAAACAGGCGCTTCAAACTGCACGTAAAGAAGCTCTTGAAATCATCGAGCAGTCCAGACAGACCAGCAGCAAGCAGACCGAGCAGCTGATCGAGTCGGCTAAGGTTGAGGCTTCCCGGATCAAGGATGAAGCCGTACGTGACATCCAGAACGAGAAGAACAAAGCGGTCGAAGAACTGCGCGGCGAGCTCGGAGCGGCATCCGTCAAGATTGCTTCCAAGCTGCTTCAAAAGGAAGTCAGCACCGATCCTGCGCAAGAAGGGCTTGTTGACCAATACCTCAAAGAGGTCGGAGGCCGGTCATGAGTCGGGATACGATAGTCGCCAAAAGATATGCGAAGGCATTGTTCGAGGTTGCTTTTGAAGAGCGGCAGACCCTGGAAATCGAAGAGGATCTGAAAAGCCTGGTTACTGCGCTGAATTCGGATACAGAGCTGCAGAGATTTATCAGCTCTCCGCGAATCTCCGGTGAAGACAAGCTTGCCGTGCTGAAAAGAGCGTTGGAAGGCAAGCTGTCGGGGGCGGTTATCAACACTCTGGAAATTCTGATGAAGCGGGGCAGAATGGATATCCTTCCGGATCTGCTGGACAGCTATATCAAGATTGAAGGAGATAGTCTTGGTCTGGCAGATGCCACCGTCTATTCAACCTATTCGCTCAGTAGTAGCGAGCTAACCCAGGTTGCCGAGGAATTCGGCCGTTTGTCGGGCCGAAATATCCGTATCACAAATGTGGTTGATAAAAGCTTGCTTGGCGGACTCAAGGTCGTCATCGGCGATACGCTGTATGACGGCAGCCTGTCCGGCAAACTTGCGCGTCTTGAGAAATCTTTTAATGATAAGCATAGAAGATAGGGGTGAGGATATTGAGCATTAGACCTGAAGAGATCAGCAGTTTGATCAAAAGTCAAATTGAGCAATATAAAGCCGAAATCGAAGTGGCCGAAATCGGCACCGTCATTCAAGTCGGCGACGGTATCGCCCGTGTCTACGGTCTGGAAAACGCGATGGCAGGGGAACTGCTGGAGTTCTCCAACGGAGTAGTGGGCATGGCTCTCAACCTGGAAGAAAGCAACGTCGGTGTTGTTATCCTGGGTGAGTACACGGAAATTCGTGAAGGCGATCAAGTAAAACGTACAGGACAAATTATGCAGGTTCCCGTAGGCGAAGCCCTGCTGGGCCGTGTAGTGAACGCACTGGGTCTGCCGGTTGACGGCAAGGGTCCAATTGCAACAACGGAATTCCGTCCGGTGGAAAACAATGCACCAGGCGTTATCGACCGTAAATCGGTGCATGAGCCTATGCAGACCGGTCTTAAGGCCGTCGATGCGATGGTGCCGATCGGCCGCGGACAACGCGAGCTCATCATCGGTGACCGTCAAACAGGTAAAACCGCAATTGCTATTGATGCGATTATCAACCAAAAAGGCAACGGCATGAAATGTATCTATGTTGCCATCGGCCAGAAGCAATCTACAGTAGCACAGGTTGTTGAAACCCTTCGCCGCCACGGCGCGCTGGATTATACAATTGTTGTGACCGCGTCGGCCTCCGAGCCTTCACCGCTGCTGTATATCGCTCCATACGCAGGCTGCGCAATGGGCGAATATTTCATGTACAAAGGCGAACACGTTCTTGTTATCTATGATGACCTTTCGAAGCAAGCTTCCGCTTATCGCGAATTGTCCTTGCTGCTCCGCCGTCCACCGGGCCGCGAAGCGTTCCCTGGTGACGTATTCTATCTGCACTCCCGTTTGCTGGAACGTGCGGCTAAGCTTAGCGATGAGCTTGGCGGGGGTTCATTAACCGCTCTGCCATTCATTGAAACACAGGCCTCTGACGTATCGGCGTACATTCCTACGAACGTAATTTCGATTACGGACGGTCAAATCTTCCTGGAATCCGATCTGTTCAACTCCGGACAGCGTCCGGCGATCAACGTGGGTATCTCTGTATCCCGTGTAGGTGGTTCTGCACAGATCAAGGCGATGAAGAAGGTTGCCGGCTCACTTCGTCTGGATTTGGCCCAATACCGCGAACTTCAGGCGTTCTCCCAGTTCGGTTCCGATCTAGATAAATCTACGCAGGCCCGTTTGAACCGTGGTGCGCGCATGATGGAGATCCTGAAACAGGGCGTTAACCAGCCGCTCTCCGTTGAGCATCAGGTTATCAGCTTGTATACCGCTGTCAAAGGCCATTTGGATGATATTCCAGTCAAAGACGTTAGACGTTTTGAGAAGGAATTCCTGGCTTATGTAGACAGCAATGCGGCTGAAATTGCTAAATCCATTACCGACACCAAGGATTTGACTGCTGATAACGAAGCTGCCCTTAAGGAAGCTATCGACAAGTTCAAAAGAGGCTTCGCGACCAGCTAAGCATTACAGTCATTCTATGGATGTTTTAAACCGGGCTTTGGCCTAGCCAAAGCACTGAAATATGCTTACAAATGGAGCTTTGATTATCGTCAAAGCTCAGATTATGCTTACGAAGTTAGCTTTGACTTCGTCAAAGCTCTAAGGTGGTGAAATCATGGCAAGAAGCATGCGTGATATTAAACGTCAAATCAAGAGCGTTCAGAACACCAGACAGATCACTAAAGCCATGGAGATGGTTGCCGCCTCCAAGCTGCGCAAAGCGCAGGAAAAGGCAGAAGCTGCCCGTCCTTATTCAGAAAAGCTGAAAGAGGTCGTAGCCAGTATTGCTTCCGGCTCACAGGGTGCTACGCATCCCATGCTGGTCAGCCGTCCTGTGAAGAAAACCGCGTATCTGATTGTGACCTCCGACAGAGGACTGGCAGGCGGATACAACGCGAATATTCTGCGTAAAGTGACCATGCTGCTCGCGGAGCGCCACAAGTCTAAAGATGAGTATGCTCTGTTCGTTATCGGCCGCAAAGGCCGTGACTTTCTACGCCGCCGTGAATATCCGATCGTGGAGGAAGTTACTGAGCTCTCCGATACACCGAAGTTTGCCGACATCAAGTCGATTGCCTACTCGGCGGTACAGCAGTTTGAAACAGGCGTTTATGACGAGCTGTACATCTGCTATAACCGCTTTGTGAATGCAATCAGTCAAGTGCCTACCGTTGACAGGCTGCTGCCTATGGAAGCGGTAGAGCATGAGAAGAAGGCAGAAGGCCTACATGCAATGTACGAGTATGAGCCTTCCGCTGAAGGCGTGCTTGAAGTACTGCTTCCGAAGTATGCAGAAACGCTGATTTACAGCGCTATTCTGGATGGCAAGGCCAGTGAGCTGGGTGCGAAAATGACAGCAATGGGCAGTGCAACGAAGAACGCGTCAAAAATGATCGGAGAACTTACACTTACGTATAACCGTGCCCGTCAGGCCGCAATTACGCAGGAAATTACCGAGATCGTGGCAGGAGCGAACGCGCAGTCTTAAAATATATGCGAAGCCAAACTCTTCGGCTTATATTTTCACAAGAAACAGGTGCCGTATAAGTGAGATTTATCCCACTTATGCGGTGCGGTGATTTCTTTTTAATGCAACAGCTTTCGAGGAGGGAAATAATATAATGAACAAAGGACGCGTTGTAAGCATTATGGGTCCGGTTGTCGATATTGAATTTGAACGCGGCCAGCTGCCCGAGATTTTCAACGCTATCAAGATTGTAACCAGCCTGGCAAACGGCCGCACGATTGATTTGACCCTGGAAGTTTCCAATCACCTGGGTGACAATCTGGTGCGTTGTATTGCCATGTCTTCCACAGACGGTCTGGTTCGGGGCTTGGAAGCAGATGATCAGGGAGGGCCGATTTCGGTTCCGGTTGGCACAGCTACACTTGGACGGGTATTTAACGTACTGGGAAATCCAATTGATAACGGCGCCGAAGTGGTTGCGGAGAGAAATCCGATTCACCGCCTGGCTCCGACATTTGATGAACTGTCAACACAAGCTGAAATTCTGGAAACCGGGATCAAGGTTATCGACCTGCTGGCCCCTTACGCTAAAGGCGGTAAAATCGGCCTCTTCGGCGGTGCCGGTGTAGGTAAAACCGTAACGATTCAGGAACTGATCAACAACATTGCCCAGGAACACGGCGGGATTTCCGTATTCGCAGGCGTTGGCGAACGTACCCGTGAAGGTAATGACCTCTATCATGAAATGACCGATTCCGGCGTTATCAAGAAGACAGCAATGGTATTCGGACAAATGAATGAGCCGCCGGGCGCACGTCTTCGTGTAGCTCTGACCGGACTGACCATGGCGGAATATTTCCGTGATGTAGAAGGCCGCGACACGCTGCTCTTTATCGATAACATATTCCGCTTCACCCAGGCGGGTTCCGAAGTATCCGCATTGCTTGGCCGTATGCCTTCTGCCGTAGGTTACCAGCCTACTCTGGCAACAGAAATGGGCCAGCTGCAAGAGCGTATCACTTCCACCAAAAAAGGTTCGGTTACCTCCATTCAGGCGATCTACGTGCCGGCGGATGACTACACTGACCCTGCTCCGGCCACAGCGTTTGCCCACTTGGATGCAACTACCAACCTGGAGCGTAAGATCTCCGAAAAAGGTATCTTCCCGGCTGTAGACCCTCTGGCATCCAGTTCGCGTATGCTGGCTCCGGAAATTGTTGGTGAGGAGCATTATGACGTGGCACAGGGTGTTAAGCAGCTGCTGCAGCGTTATACCGAGCTTCAGGATATCATTGCCATCCTGGGTATGGATGAGCTCAGTGAAGAAGATAAAATCATTGTGTCCCGTGCCCGTAAGGTTGAACGGTTCTTGTCGCAGCCATTCCATGTAGCTGAACAATTCACCGGTTTCAAAGGCAAATACGTGCCTATCAAAGAAACCGTACGCAGCTTCAAAGAAATTCTGGAAGGCAAACATGATGATCTTCCGGAAGCAGCGTTCCTGTTCGTAGGAACAATCGAAGAAGCAGTTGAAAAAGCGAAAACGATGTAACCCTGAACTATGGCTTTCGATGCGAGCTTGATTTCGTAAAGCTCTGAGGAGGAATGAAAGTGAATACCTTTCTGTTGGAAATTGTCACGCCGGAGCATCTTGTCTACTCCAAGCAGGTTATCAGCTTGACTGTAAAGGGTGCCGATGGTGATCTGGGTATTTTACCGGGACACATTCCGCTTGTAACTCCACTTCAGGTTGCTCCAATGTTCATCAAGGCGGATGGTGCTACAGTTACTATCGCTGTTCATGGCGGGTTCGTGGAAGTGCATAAAGACAAGGTGACCGTTCTGGCCGAAAGTGCTGAGCTGCCTACGGAAATCGATGTTGAACGCGCTGAAGCGGCGAAGGAGCGCGCACAGCGCCGCCTTCAGGCCCGCAGCAAACAGGATGAAATTGACCACCGCCGTGCGGAGCTGGCGCTTCAGCGCGCCGTTACACGGATCAAAGTGTCCACCAGAAAAGGACAACAATAGCAATTACGGTCAAGCCTGTGGCTTGGCCGTTTTTTTGCAGATATAGAAAGTTTCAGTTGTCCTTTTCCCCGCTTAAACAGTTCGTTCTGGCGGATAGCCGCCAAAGTCGTTCTTGTTGGGAAAGTGAATATCTCGTAAACATTACAGCTTACATTGTCTGAAATGTTTAAAAATTCGTAAAAGTACTGGATTCTTTTCCCCTACGCAAGTATGATATAAGAGTCGATTTCCGAGTAACCTAATACACAGGGGGCTAACATGGATACAGGGCTATATGATGAGTTGTCAAGCTCAATCGGCAGCAGTGGTTTGGTTTCTATGGTCATATCTTTATTTTGTGTTGCAATATCTTGGTGGGCACTTCAGAACCTTAAGCTCGATTTGGTCATAAGATATCCCAAGAGCCCTCAGGCAAGACTGCTGCATTTATTGCTGGCTATCGTATTGGGACACTTTGTGGCTGGGTTCCTGCTGGATTATCTGGGCTGGAGCGGGCAGATTCGCACCATGTTTTAACAAGAGGTGCTTTGGTTATATCTCTGTTAGGCCAAAGCCGTGAAAAAAGTGTCGAATAATACGGTTTTATTATGTCAACACTGATGTTTAAGGAGCGTGCCCGCACCTCGGGCGCAGGTCAGGGAATGGTAATATAAGAATTTCATACTAAGCCTTAATTTAAGAAATAATGGACGCGGAGGGAAACCGAAATGAGCAAATTTATCGTCCGCGGTGGCAACAGATTGACCGGGAGCGTGAAAGTTAGCGGCGCAAAAAATTCCGTACTACCGATCATAGCCGCCTCTCTATTGGCAGAAGAAGGAGTCAGCGTCATTGTGGACGCACCTCCGCTAGACGATGTAATGACAATCAGCAAAGTATTGGAATCTCTGGGTGCGGGTGTTACATACCAGAACGATATCATTGAGGTTGATGCCAGAAATCTTACTTCCTGTGAAGCACCATACGAATGGGTGCGGAAAATGCGGGCTTCTTTTTTGGTAATGGGCCCTCTTTTGTCCCGACTGGGTCATACACGTATTTCCTTGCCAGGCGGCTGCGCCATCGGTACAAGACCGATCGACCAGCACTTAAAAGGCTTTGAGGCGCTTGGTGCCGAAATTAGTCTGGGCCAGGGTTACATTGAAGCGAAAATAAACGGACGGTTGCGCGGGGCCAAGGTATATCTGGATGTAGCCAGCGTCGGCGCGACCGAAAACATAATGATGGCGGCAGCACTCGCCGAAGGCGTAACTGTAATTGAGAATGCGGCAAAAGAGCCGGAAATTGTGGACTTGGCTAACTATCTGAACGGGATGGGCGGTATCGTGCGCGGTGCGGGCACCGGAGTCATTCGCATTGAAGGCGTAGAACGCATGCACGGCGTCAGACACCATGTTATTCCTGACCGTATTGAAGCAGGTACCTATATGGCGGCGGCTGCGATTACAGGGGGCGATGTCTACGTGGAAGGCGCAATTGCAGACCACCTCGGTCCTGTGATTGCCAAGATGGAAGAGATGGGCGTGACAATTATCCCGGATGAGAACGGTGTTCGTGTTATCAGCGACAAGCCGCTCAAGGCTGTGGATTTGAAGACATTGCCGTATCCGGGTTTCCCAACCGACATGCAATCACAAATGATGGCGTTATTGCTTCGTTCGGAAGGCACGAGTGTTGTGACCGAAACGGTATTTGAGAACCGGTTCATGCATGTGGATGAATTCCACAATATGAATGCTGAGATTAAGATAGAAGGACGTTCCGCGATCGTAACCGGCAATGCAGAATTGGTCGGAGCCAAAGTAACCGCTACAGACCTGCGTGCAGGCGCTGCACTGATTTTGGCAGGACTGGTTGCAGAAGGCACGACAGAAGTTAGCGGAACCCATCATATCGATCGTGGATATGTACATCTGGCTGAGAAACTGTCGGGACTTGGTGCGGACATATGGCGGATTTCCATGGAAGAGTCAGAAGCGGCTGCTACGGCTGTGAAGGAAGAGGTTGCTAAACCGGGAGCTTCTAGAAGCGAATCCTTCAAAAGCGAAGAGGTTAAGCCCCGCTTTCAGGTTCAGCCAACCTGGGTATAATCACAATTCATAGCTCTTCAAGACCACCTCTATTTGCAGGTGGTCTTTTTTCGTTGATCTCTCTTTCTCTTAGAATATCGTTCTAGCAGTTGCACGTAATTCATATCTATAAGAATCAACGGTGACTGACGGAAGGAGACATAGAGATGAAAGATTACCGCTATCTGCTGCGGCGTAAAATCAAACCCCCGCGCCGTATCCTGCGCGCACGGCGCACGATGCCCCGGCTAAGGCGGCTGGCCCCCGCCGCCTGGCTCGCAGCGCCCCTACTGGCGGGGCTGCTGCTGCCGATGGCCGTTGTCCTGCTGCGCGGGGGACAACCAGTGCCCCCGGCTGTGCCGCAGGTTACAGCCTCCCCGGCGACGCCGGGTCCGGCAGCGGAGGAAGCCCCGCAGCCGAAGGTCGCTGTCTATTTGTCGCGCAGCAGACAAATAGAGACATTGCCGCTGGAGGACTACGTCAGCGGCGTGGTTGCGGCCGAGATGCCGGCGGACTTTGAGCTGGAGGCGCTCAAAGCGCAAGCCGTCGCGGCGCGCACCTTTATTGTCCGCCGCCTGCGGGCCGGCGACAGCAGTGGCGTGCCCGTTCCGGGCGCGAATGTGACGGATACGGTAAGCCATCAGGCTTACGTATCCCGGGCCGCACTGGAACGGGAGTGGACGCTCGGCGGCAAGAGCGCCGGGCTGGCCAAGATCCGCCGCGCGGTCCGGGAGACGCGCGGAGTGGTGATGACCTATCAAGGACAGCCGATCACCGCGTCCTTCTTCGCCTCCAGCGGAGGCTTTACCGAAAATTCCGAAGACTACTGGAATGCGGCTGTACCTTACCTTCGTAGTGTGGCCAGCCCATGGGATCAGGAAATCACGCCGAATCTGGCGGTGACATATACGTTCACGACTTCCGAACTGATACAGAAGCTAGGGATTGCAGATAGGGCCATTCCGGCTTCCGGCCATCTCGCTGCTTCTTCCCTGGCAAGACCTGTCTCCTCAACCTCCTCGAGCCTGCCTGCTGAAGTGCTGTCCCTGACAGCCGGGCACCGGGTCAAGAAAATTTCTATCGCCGGCACGGTGTTCACCGGACGGGAGGTTCGCGAAAAGCTGGGGCTGCGCTCCAGCCAGTTCACCTGGAAGCGGCAGGGCGGAAAAGTAGCGATTACAACCTATGGCAACGGACATGGTGTCGGCATGAGTCAGTGGGGGGCGAACGGGATGGCGAAGGAGGGGAGTACCGCTACGCAAATTCTCAAACACTATTATAGCGGGGTCTCTTTTAACCAAGTCTCAACTCTCCTGAAAAAATAACTTGAAAGATACGTATAAAAGCGAAGCGCCCGGTAACACTGGTTACTGAGGTGATAAGCATATGAATGAACAAGACAAAAACAAAACAAACCATGATGAATCTCTCAAAAATAAGCAGGGAGATTCAGGCGCTCAGCCTTCTTCATGGAACAGACTGTTGTCCAAACGGTGGGTATTTCCGGCAGTCTACACGGCGGCAGCGGCAATTATACTAACCTTGGTGTGGGTCTATCAGGACGCAGGCCAGAAGCCGCTGAATCCAGACACCGCCGCGGTTGTTTCACAGGAAGCCGGAGGTACAGGTACTGAGGCAGGCGCCACCAAGAATGACCCTGCTGCGCTGGAAGTTGTTGCTTCCGCAGAAACCCTGGCCTGGCCGGTAGCCAGTCCGGCAGATGTAGAAGTGGTTAAGCCGTTCTATGACGAAAATGGAACCGAAGAGAATCATGTGGCGGCCATGGTGCAATATAATGACACCTTCGTGCCTAACGTAGGTATTGACATCGCCCGTGAGGACAATCAGTCTTTTGATGTCAAAGCCGCACTCAGCGGTAAAGTCACCCGGGTAGAAGACGTTGCCGTATTCGGTAAAGTGGTTGAGGTCACCAGCGCAGGTAATTTGAAGACCGTCTACCAAAGCCTCGGCGACGCCAAGGTGAAGCAGGGGGACGAAGTGAAGCAGGGCGACACGCTGGCAACAGCAGGACGCAGTGAGATCGAGAAGAATCTTGGCAACCATGTTCACTTTGAAGTGTACGAGGATGGCAAGGTAGTTAACCCGTCGGATTTGCTGCCAAAGCGCTAAGTTTGAGAACTCTGCAGGGGGCCTTGGGCCTCCTGTTTTTTTGTAAACATAAGCAATAATAAGTTTCACGCTATATATGATCCTTATATTTCTTGCTGAAACGGATACCGTCCTTATAAAGACGGCGAAGCCGTTTCCATCTGTCTTGGAGAATCACATTTTGAAGCCATACCGCCGCAAGCAAGGGCTTATTTAGGTTGTCCAGGAAATAAAATGAGCCTTCCGGAGCTTGTCACGTCCTGAAAGCGTGAATATATAGGCCCGCCCCTCATATAATGTACCAAACTATCCACAGTTGGGAGGCGGGAGCGTGCACGATTACATCAAGGAACGTACGATCAAAATCGGACGCTGCATCGTGGAAACCAGGCACACGGTCCGGACCATAGCCAAAGAATTTGGCGTATCAAAGAGCACGGTGCATAAAGATTTAACGGAGCGTTTGCCGGAGATCAACCCTGATCTGGCCGATCAGGTGAAGCACATTCTCGAATATCACAAATCGATTCGTCATCTTCGGGGGGGAGAAGCCACAAAAATTAAATATAAAAAAACGACAGGGAAAAAGCGCGAGGTTGCCGTAGCCTCAAAGCCATAAGATTTTCGGAAATTTAAGGGATAATTCAGTTTTATTTCATTGTATCCTTCCCCTAAAGTATGGTATTTTTAAATTTGGGACTAACTAACTATTTTCTCATTTAAAATAACACTTTGGGGGCTCTTTCATTATGCTTAGCAAGGATATCGGAATCGATCTCGGCACGGCCAATGTGCTCATTCATGTCAAGGGAAGGGGAGTCGTTCTGGATGAACCCTCCGTGGTCACGCTCGAAAGTGATACGAAGAGAGTCCTTGCGGTAGGCGAACAAGCGCGGCGCATGGTAGGCCGTACACCGGGAAATATTATTACGATCCGTCCTCTCCGGGATGGGGTTATTGCGGATTTTGCGATTACGGAAATGATGCTGAAGTATTTCATTGACCGCGTAGGTGGCCGCTCCTGGTATGCAAGGCCACGTATTTTGATCTGCGCCCCCACAAATATTACCTCCGTTGAACAGAAATCGATCCGGGAAGCGGCGGAACGCAGCGGGGCCAAGGAAGTTTTTATGGAAGAAGAGCCCAAAGCCGCAGCGATCGGTGCGGGTATGGATATTTATCAGCCAAGTGGAAATATGGTCGTCGATATTGGCGGCGGAACGACGGATGTAGCCGTGTTGTCCATGGGCGACGTCGTCACCGCCTCCTCGATCAAAGTTGCAGGGGACAAGTTCGACGAGGCCATTTTAAGATATATTAAACAGAAGTACAAGCTGCTGATCGGCGAACGCACGGCAGAAGATATCAAGGTAACCATCGGCTCCGTCCGTCCGGGCGGTATGAAATCTGAAATGGATATTCGCGGGCGGGATATGGTAAGCGGACTTCCCCAGACGCTGACCATTTCTTCCGGTGAGGTGAAGGAAGCACTGTGGGATCCGGTTTCCTCCATCGTGGCTGCTGCCAAATCGGTCTTGGAGCGTACACCGCCAGAGCTGTCAGCAGACATTATTGACCGCGGTGTCGTATTGACCGGCGGAGGCGCATTGCTTAACGGTTTGGACGAGCTGCTCTCTGAGGAACTGCATGTTCCAGTCTGGGTGGCGGAGGATCCCATGCATTGTGTGGTTAAGGGTACCGGGATTATGCTTGATCAATTGGACAAGAATGTTAAGAAAAAATTCTAGGCTGCCGATAATATAAGTTAACAGCACAATCAGGAAGGGGACTCACCCTCATGCTTAGAGGATTATATACGGCCGCTGCCGGAATGGTAACGCAGCAGCGCAGACATGATACGGCAGTGCAGAACATTGCCAATTTGAACACAACGGGGTACAAGCAGGTAGACAGTGTCAGCCATGCTTTTCCTGAGGTACTTATTTCCGCAATGAGCGGCGGCATCGTCAAACCCGTTGGTAAAATGAATACAGGCGTGTTTGCCGAACAATCTGTCTCCCAATATTTGCAGGGGGATCTCATTGAAAGCGGCAAGCCGGCCGATTTCGCATTATCTACGGATCTGCAGGTGGCAGACCCGGCTACAGGCGGCAATATTAATTTTGACGGCTCGGGCAAGTATATAACCCCTCAAGGCGAGGTTATCTACCGGCCACAGGCTTTTTTTACGGTACAGGATAATGACGGTAATAATCTATATACACGAAACGGGAGCTTCAGAGTAGGACCGACTGGGGAGGTGCTTAGCGCGGGCGGCTTCAAAGTGCTCGACAGCAACGGCAAACCGCTCATCTTGACAGGTCCGCAAGACAATCTTAAAGTAGACGGACAGGGCAATCTACTTGACCCTGTAACAGGTCGCCCTTCTGGAACCAAAATAGGCATCAGTGTAGTTACCAGACCCCAGGAACTGGTTCGTGACGGGAACGGTGTTTTCCATGCAGATGATGTTAAGAATGCGGAGATCCGCTTCGCTAATGGCACAGACAATCTGCAGGTACGGCAGAGGTATCTTGAGAATTCCAATGTTGATGCGACCAAGATGACTGTAGATATGAATGCAGCTTACCGGGCGTACGAAGCAAATCAGAAGGTTGTCCAGTATTATGACAGCAGCTTGCAAAAAGCTGTAAATGAAGTTGGCAGAGTCTAGGACAGGAGGAGTAACCAATGAATAACTCGACAATAGGCGCATCCGTCTCAATGTCCAGTCTCCAGCAGCGTTTGGATATTATTGCTGACAATATCGCTAATATATATACTGAGGGATATAAGAGCAAAGAAGGCTCCTTTGAGGATGTTCTGACCCGGGTTCAGCAGCAGTCCAAGGATTATGATCAGCCGGGCCGAAGCACACCGCTTGGTTTTAATATCGGATTTGGGGTCCGGGTACCTATGGTGACAACCAACTGGGAGGAAGGCCCTCTCAAGGAGACTGGGAACCCAACCGATCTGGCCATTCAAGGCAATGGGTTATTTGGAGTTCAGGTGAACGGTGCTACAGCCTACACACGCCAAGGGGATTTTCACTTTGTACCGGACACCGCTAATCCTGCTAATATGATGCTGGTGGATAACACTGGTAACCCTGTGCTTAATACGCAAGGTAAGCCATTAACTGTACCGGCTAATGTAAAAGCCGCTATTGATGAGAGCGGACGGGTGCTGACCAAGACGGATGAGAATGCGCCAGCTAAGGTAGCTGGAACTATAATGATTGTAGAGCCTCTCAGCAAGAGTGCACTTCAGGCGGTTGACGGGAATTTCTATATGCTTGCTGACGGAGTTACCACACAGCAGGCTTTTAAAGCGGCGGGATTGCCTTCGACGGTAGGCGTAAGGTCTGGGTATCTGGAGCAGTCCAACGTGGATGTAAGTAAGGAAATGACGGAAATGATGCAGATTCAGCGCACTTACCAGCTCGCCTCCCGGGCACTATCCTCCAGTGATCAAATGCAAGGCCTGGCTAATAACATGCGCGGGTAGGTGAAGGAATGGCTCGTCAGATCAATGGTAAGCCGGAATCAACCGAAGATGAACATCAGCAGCAACCTGTAAAGCGCCGGGGGATCTCCAAATGGACGATTGTTCAATGGTTTCTAATTCCGGTACTGCTGATAGCAGCACTGTCCGGTGGCTTGGTGACCGGTTACGTTGTCCTCGGTAAAAAGGATTTCAGTGATGTGCTTCAGTGGAGCACCTGGAAGCATGTTTACGATTTAGTGTTTGCGCCATAAATAAGCATAAATATTCACACTCCCTTGTTGTACAGGGGAGTTTTCTTTTTTATACTGGAAAATGTATAATGATGGAGGCCCCTGAGACAAAAAGGGCCCTCTCCGCCATGTGTGGTGGAGAAAGCCCCTTATCTCAACCTCCACTGCTGCAGGTGGTGAAGGATATTATAATATTTCCCGATGCTGCCCATATTTATGCAGTACCGTGAAGAATAAAACAAAACGCTGCAGCGGCAGACAGTGTAGAAGATGCGGTTTATATCCGAAAGGAGCTTTGTATCCATGATGAATATCAATGAAATTCAAGAAATAATCCCCCACCGGCCCCCATTTCTGCTGGTGGACAAAATTACCGAAATAGAGATGGGCAAGCGGGCAGTCGGCATCAAGAATGTTACAGTGAATGAACCTTTTTTTGCAGGCCATTTCCCCGGATATCCGGTTATGCCAGGTGTACTGATCACTGAAGCACTCGCTCAGGTAGGTGCTGTAGCGATTCTTGGCGTGGAAGCCAACAAAGGGAAAATCGGTTTTCTGGCAGGCTTGGACGGATTCCGTTTCCGTGGTCAGGTTGTTCCGGGAGACACGCTTGAGCTGGAAGTGGAGATTACACGCCTTAAGGGCAGCATAGGTAAAGGTCAAGCTACAGCGAGAGTGGATGGCAAAGTGGTTGCGTCCGGTGAAATAATGTTCGCACTCAGCTAAGACCTGTTATAAAATCATATATCATAAATGGAGAAGGAGAGATTTGATATGACTCAACTAAGCCCGAAGGCCGCAGAGACCCTATCACGCTGGCTGCAGGACCCATCCGTTGACGAGAACACCAAGGCGGAACTGAAGGCACTCGAGAATGAGCCGCAGGAACTGGAAGAACGCTTTTACAGAGATCTGGAGTTCGGTACGGGCGGTTTGCGCGGAGTTATCGGAGCAGGCAGCAACCGGATTAACCGGTACACGGTAGGCAGAGCGACTCAAGGCTTCGCCAATTATATTCTTGAACAGCACACTGGTGAAGGCAGACCTTCTGTGGTAATTGCGCACGACTCCCGCCGCTTCTCGCCGGAGTTCACCCTTGAGGCAGCGCTGGTACTGGCCGGAAACGGTATTGAGACTCATCTGTTCACATCTCTTCGCTCTACGCCGCAGCTGTCTTTTACTGTGCGTCATCTGAAGGCTACTGGAGGCATAGTGATTACTGCAAGCCACAATCCTCCGGAGTACAATGGCTACAAAGTATATAATGCCGAAGGTGGACAACTTGTTCCTCATGAGGCTGAAAAAGTCATCTCCTACATCATGGAAGTGGACTCCTTTAATGGTGTAAAACGCATGTCCCAAGAAGAGGCAGAGGCTGGAGGGCTGCTTCACTGGCTAGGTGAGCAAGAAGATGAAGCATTCACTGATACGGTGGCGGCTGTCAGTGTGGCCCGTGATGAGATTGCATCCAAGCTGGGACGTGATTTCAAAATTGTATACACACCGCTTCATGGGACAGGCAATCTGCCGGTCCGCAGTGTACTGAACAAAATTGGTTTCACTGAGGTGCATGTGGTGCCCGAGCAGGAGCAGCCGGATTCGGAATTCTCCACAGTGAAATCACCTAATCCTGAAGAACGGGAAGCTTTCACTCTTGCGATAAAGCTTGGTGAGGAGCTCGGCGCAGATCTGCTGATTGGTACAGATCCGGACGCAGACCGCATGGGCGCTGTCGTACGCGACAATGAAGGGAAGTTCGTCGTTCTCTCCGGCAACCAGTCTGGAGCCCTCATGATTCATTACTATTTGAGCCGTCTGCAAGAACAGGGCAAGCTGCCAAGCAATGGAGCAGTCGTTAAGACCATAGTAACGAGTGAAATGGGTGCAGCTGTTGCTGAGCATTATGGGGCTACTGTATTTAATACCCTTACCGGGTTCAAATATATCGGTGAAAAAATGACCCAGTTCCAGCAGTCCGGTGAATATACCTACCTGTTCGGCTATGAAGAGAGCTATGGATACCTTGCCGGCAATTATGCCCGTGACAAGGATGCCGTGCTTGCTTCCATGCTGATTGCTGAAGCGGGTGCATATTACAAAGCTCAGGGCAAGACGCTATATGATGTACTTCAGGAGCTCTACGAACAGTTCGGCTATTTCCTGGAGAGCCTGGAATCACGTACTTTGAAGGGCAAAGACGGTGTGGCGCAGATTCAGGGGATTATGAATGACTGGCGCAGCAATCCACCGAAGGAGATCGCCGGTGCGGCTGTAAGCGAAGTGCTGGATTATTCACTGGGACTAAACGGACTCCCTAAAGAAAACGTTCTAAAGTATTTGCTGTCTGACGGTTCATGGTTCTGCTTGCGTCCATCGGGCACAGAGCCGAAGATTAAAGTGTATTTTGCAGTACGCGGAGAATCGCTGCAGAACGCAAAAGATAAGGTTGCTAAGCTTACAGAACAGGTTATGTCCCGTGTCGACGGGAAATAAATAATAGAAAAACAGGATTCAAGCGAAACGGATACCGGTCCTCTAAGGATGCGCATCCGTTTCTGCTTGAAATTAGCCTTGAACAGGCTTTAAGTGAAAGAGGAGGTACTTTGGAGTGCAGCAGAAATGGCAACGTTGGAACATCGCTTCACGGAAGTGGTTGTGGATAATAGTGGTGATTGGTGTGCTTGCCGCATTGCCTGTCGTCTATGATCGTCTGCAGACGGAGAAATCTTCCAAGACTGTTGAATTTGTTTTTGATTATCGTGACTTAGTGGAAGTGGCCAGCTACCGGGCGAATCCGCAGGACTACATTTCCCAGCAGCTTGACCGTTTGAAGGCTGCCGGAGTAGGCAGTATGGCTATTTACGAGAACACGCTGGAAGATTACCGCAAAGCCCGCCGGGTGATGATATGGGGAGCGGCAGATATTGCCAACCTCATGAACACCGTGATTCCGGAGAATGAGAACTATACATATGTCCTCTTTACCAGCCCGGAGAACAGTGAAACCCTTGCACCTATCATCCGTGATGGTTTTAGCGGCATGGATATAGCTACTGAGGATTGGAGCTTCCGCGGGCAACATGGACTTATTATCAAAACCCCGCTGGAGGATGCTACATTAAAGCCGTTGCAACCAGACCCTTTTACTCTGGAGATGCTGCATGACAAAGGGTTTAATATCGTACCTCGGCTTGTGGATTCCCTGCCATACAATGAGGCTGCTGTCACCAAACTGCTGGATCGATACCAGGAGCTCGGTGTCAAACGTCTGCTTTTTGAAGGCGAGTCTGTTAAAGGATTTAACGATGATGCTGATTTGAAGAGTATTACTGCGTTTGCTGATCTTCTTAAAGATCGGGGAATGGGGATTGCTGCTATTGAGAATATCAAAGCACAGCAAAAAGGCTTCAATAAACTAGCGTATCTGCTGGATTACAATGTAACCCGTCTGTACTCGCTCAGTGAAGGGGATTCGGCCCTTTCTCCGGAAACGATTGCCGACCGCTTTGCACTTGCCACAAAGGACCGGAACATCCGTATGATTTACCTCAATACGATTCCATCGCGTGACACCTCCAAAGCGCAGATTAAAGACACTTTGGATAATCTCATTACAAGCCTCAGTGAGCCTGGAGGCGCAGTGGAAAAAATCAAGAGCAACGGATTCACTTTGGGACAAGCCACTGCCTTTGATGTTGTGGATTCCTCTTTCCAGCGGTATTTCAAATTGGTTGCTGTGATAGGTGCATTGGCGATGGTAGCTCTTTTGGTCTCTTATTTTATACCATGGCTTACGTTGCCTGCTTGGGCCCTTGGTCTTGTGGGGAGCGCCGGGCTTATGCTTCTGAAACCGGAATTGTTCGAACAGGCTTTAGCGCTTGCAGTAGCGATTAGCGCACCGACTGTCGCAACCATACTGGCGATACGTAAAATTAATGAAATGGGCCCTCCGCTTAGGACTAATCCATTGACTTTTGTGGTTATGACACCGCAGCGCCGCCTAACCCACAGTCTGGTACTCTATATCAAAACTGCTTTGATCTCCCTGAGTGCCGTGCCGTTTGTCATCGCGCTGCTGAACAATATCACCTATAGTCTCGTGCTCAACCAGTTCCGTGGTGTCAGTCTGCTGCATCTGGCGCCAATTGCGCTGATTGCTGTATATGTGCTGCTGTATCGTGGAGAATTCGTTCTGAGCAAGACCGGTAAGCTTCTGCGGACGCCGATTACCTTAGCTTGGGTGATAGCTGCCGGTGTGCTTGGAATTATGGGAATGTACTATCTGAGCCGGACCGGAAATAACGGCAATGTAAGCTCTCTGGAAATGTCTTTCCGTAACTTCCTTGAGAATGCAGTCGGGGTCCGTCCGCGCAACAAGGAATTCCTGCTCGCTCATCCGCTGTTTATCCTTGGGGCTTTTATGGCCTATAAATACCGGAATGCCGCTTTTATCATGATCATTGCTGTTATCGGCCAGCTCTCCATGGTTGATACCTTTGCCCATATTCACTCTCCAGTTCTGATTTCACTGGTTCGTGGACTTCTGGGACTTGGACTGGGCCTGATTATTGGTCTGATCGCAGTAGGGGTATGGCAGCTTGTAGAAGGGTGTTGGAAACGATGGTCGCCGCTCCTCAGAAAATAATCATCTCGGGGTATTACGGTTTCCGAAACAGTGGAGATGAAGCGGTGCTGCAGTCTATCCTTATTGCACTGCAGAAGCATTCCCTGGCGACGGGGATAGTTCTCGACCCTGTTGTACTATCGATAGATCCCGAATGGACAACAGCGGCCTATGGTGTAAAGTCCGTACACCGCATGAAGCTGGGAGAGGTGCGAAGCGCCATTGCCGGAAGTGCAGGATTGATTAGCGGGGGAGGCAGCCTGCTGCAGGATGTGACCGGGAGCAAGACTATCCCATATTACCTTGGTATTATCAAGCTGGCTCAATGGATGGGCAAACCGACCTTTATTTATGCTCAGGGAATTGGCCCGGTCAACCGTAAGCTCTTTCACCCGTTAATCAAATCGGTTTTCCGCAAATGCAGCTATATCTCTGTACGGGATGAGCAGTCGCGTGAGTTGCTGCAGTCCATGGGATTAGACTGGAATAAGATAGAAGTGGTTCCTGACCCGGTGATGGGCTTAAGCCTTCCCGAAGATCAAGTACCAAGCAGCAAAGGAGCTCTTTCACCGCCGGCAGTTCAGACTGTTGGAATTTCGGTACGCTTCTGGGAACAATCGCGCGGGGAACTGGATGCTATCACTGAGGGGTTGCTGAAGGCCTGCAAGCAGACTCCGCTTCATCTTAGGTTTCTGCCTTTCCACCATTCATCTGATAATGAGGCATCACGGTATATCATGCAGAAGCTGGAGAATGAAATCTCCCAGTATGGTGGAGTGGTCAGTATCTGTGAGGATGCACTGCATCCACAGCAAATGCTGCGGGAGGTAGGGGAATGTGATGTTCTAATCGGAATGCGGCTGCACAGCTTGATTTATGCTGCAGGCAGACGGGTGCCTCTCATTGGCATATCGTATGATCCGAAGATTGATCATTTTCTGGAACGGGTTGGTTGCCAGCCTATTGGAACGACGTCTTCACTGGATAGCGGCAAGCTGGCTGCGGAAGTGCTACAGCTTTTATCAGCAACGGATGAGTGGAAGCTTAATCGTGAGCCGCTTATTGCTTCACTAGTGCAGGAGGCAGAGGCGCCAGCCCGGCAAATTGTTGAATATTTCCGCCGTAAAGGGTGAGTGATACATGAAAGCAGACAGTGTGATCCCCACGGTGCCGATTTATGGTATCCGGGTATCCAAAATTGATATGAAAGCCACTGTTTCCTATTTAACCGATGCCGTCCAAAAACGTGAGCCGCATCAGGTCATTACAGCCAATCCAATCATGGTAATGATGGCATTGGAGAATCCGGCGTATATGGAAATTATGAAATCAGCCGAACTGGTGGTTCCCGATGGAACAGGTGTCGTGTGGGCTGCGGAATACTGCAAACAGCCCGTAGCTGAGCGCGTAGCAGGGTTTGATCTGTTACATGAATTGCTGCACCGAGGAGAAAGCTACAATTGGAAGGTATATCTGTTGGGTTCTACACCCGAGGTGATTCGCGAGACGGCCTCCCGGTTACAAACTCAGTATCCTGGTATCATCATCGCGGGCTATCACGACGGCTTTTTCGGTCCCGATGCGGATGAGGAGATTATTAGTGGAATCGTCAAAGCTCAGCCTGACCTGCTTTTTGTCGCCAGAGGAGCAGATAGTCAGGAGCCCTGGATCGCCAAATACAAAACCCGGCTGAACATCCCGGTCATGATGGGTGTCGGCGGAAGCTTTGATGTGATCTCCGGCAAGAGCCGCAGGGCGCCAAAAGCCTTCCAAAAACTTCGTGCGGAGTGGTTATATCGACTTCTTAAGGAGCCAACCCGCTACAAAAGAATGCTTGCGCTGCCGAAATTCGCAGTAAAAGTGCTACGTGAGAAAGATAAAGTGACAAAAGTCTAGAGAAATGCGGTTATTTAGTGCAAAAATCCGTTCAACAGCCTAAAAACGGAATTGGAATTTGTTTTACGTTCAGCGTATAATTCAATGCGGTAGAGAAATGGAGGTCGACTGGTCAAATGTTAATCATATACATCGCCGGATTCATTGTGTGCATGGGACTTGCACTGCTTTTGACACCACTGGTGAAGAAATTCGCAATTAAGATTGGTGCCACGGATGTGCCGAATGCCCGTAAAGTGCATACTAAGATCATGCCCCGCCTCGGTGGACTAGGTATTTTTCTGGCGTTTGTGTTAGGTCTGCTTGCCGTATTACCGCTTATTCCTTATGATTTTACTCCGCGGGAGGTAAGTTTCATCAAAGCGCTGCTCTCGGGCGGCGGACTGATCGTTCTTATCGGTGCACTGGATGACCGGTTCGAGCTTTCGGCAAAGGTGAAACTGTTAGGCCAGATAGCCGCAGCGTGCATCGTTGTTTTTGGATTTGGGATTACCGTTGATTTCGTAAACATTCCATTTAATAATACGTATTCCTCGCTGGAAAGCTGGATTGCCATTCCGCTGACCATTTTCTGGATCGTCGGGGTAACGAACGCCGTTAACCTGATCGATGGGTTGGACGGGCTTGCTGCCGGGGTTTCCGGTATCGCGATCGCTACTATTGCTGTCATGGCGTTTTTGATGGGCAATACGATGGTTGCACTGCTTTGCCTGCTCCTGCTGGGCAGTATTTTGGGTTTCTTGTTCTTTAACTTTCATCCTGCCAAAATTTTTATGGGTGATACAGGCTCACTGTTCCTGGGCTTCTGCCTGGCGCTTCTTGCCTTGCTGGGATTCAAACAGATTGCAGTTGTTTCCTTTATTACACCACTGTTGATCATCGGAGTTCCGCTGTCGGATACGTTTTTTGCAATCGTCCGCCGGAAGCTGCAGAAGAAGCCGATCTTCGCTCCGGACAAAGGTCATTTGCATCACTGCCTGCGCGAGCTCGGCTTCAGCCACAGACAGACAGTATTGATTATATATGGGATTGCCGCATTCTTTGGGGTACTGGCTGTGATCCAAACATCTGCGTCCCTATATGAAGCCAACTGGGTAACCTTCGTCGTAATTTGCGTGATGCTCTTCTTCCTGCAGATCGGCGCGGAGATCACGGGTGTCATCAGCAAGACCAAACGTCCTTTAATTGACTTCCTGCTAAGAATGCGAATGAAGGTCAGTCCGGAGCGCGGTTCCAAGTCATAAAGGCATTAAATACGGAAATATGCAATTATATTCCTTTAATTTACAAAGCTCATCCTTTTTAGGATGAGCTTTTTTATTGTATTCCTAAAAAATTCTGCCACTATAACCGATAAAGAACAAAGTGAAGGATATCGAGAACATATACTCAAAGGAGAGATATAACACATGTTACGCTTTAAGAGACCATTCGTTTGGCTGCTGCTCGCGGCTCTAATCGTTTCCATGTTTCCAGGCAAATACACGCCGCAAGCAGCGGCAGCAACTACTGCGACCACGACCTACTTCAGTCCGGATGATCTCACGCTGCGGAATACAGCAAAACTTGACCAGACAGCTGCCGCTGGTTCTTTGACTGAAATTACCAGGAATACAGTATATAAGACAAGCACCCCTAACTTCTCCATTACGGGTACCTATGCACAGGTAACAGCTTCCACTATGAAAGTTACTGTGCAACAGATGACGCAGAGTGGGGGGAAGTGGGTTACCGATGATACGCATACCACTACTGGTGCGGTAACTACAGACACATTAAACCCTGATAACCGGTTCATTGCAAGTGGCCTCACCCTTTTCACAGGATATAATAAAGTCACTTTCTCAGGGATGCAGGGCTCGTTGACACGCTCCGAATCGTTTTATGTTCTCTATGATAAGGTCCCTTACATTTCTTCTCTCCAAGTGCTTGGAGGAGGACCTACGGCCATTAATTTAAATGAAGGTACAAAGGTTGTTGTACCTAACCAGCAGATTACGCTGCAAGGTAATGTGACGAACGCGACCAAGGTAGGCGTATCCCTCAATGGGGGTTCTTCACTGCAAACCTCACTTCTTGAGGATGGAACCTTCTTTACACCAGCTCTTACTTTGAAATCCGGAGAGAATACGCTGGACATTGTTGTGCAGAATGCAGCCGACTCGATTTCAATTAAACGTTCGGTGTATTACTTTGACACTAATAAGCCTTTTACCGATTTACTAATCACTCACGGAGATTCAACGCTGGCCACACCCGTTTATAAAGCTTATAATATTTTGGATAACATCCCTACCCTAACCGCTCAAGATACCACAGCCAAGATTATGGGTCAGGTACTTTTGCCGTACAATGCTAGCACCAAGTCTTTTGAAGCGGATCATGAAGTGAAGATTAATGATCAGATCGTTCCAATCGACGTACTGGATTCCTATACGGTTGCCGCAGACGGTACATTTAGTACAAAGCCGAGTGCATCACCACAGAAAGAAATCATTATCCCGGCTCCGGATGGCGTGACACCTCAATATCGCCTGATCACATTCCAGACTACAAACCCATTCACGATTACTGCGGGAACTTCTAACGTAATCGTTGGTATTAAGTACGGAACTTACACTACATCGGTCAAAGAAACCTATAAGTTCTTGTCGGGCGAGAATGTCATTACAGATATGTACTATCTTTCAGGGTATAAGGAAAGTACAGGTACCATTGATGCTACAACCTTATCAAAGCTTCCTTTAAACGGCGCTGAAGTTGAAACGCCTGACTTTTTCATTATGGTGAAGTCAAGCGCAGCACCTTCAACTTTACTGGGTTCTTACCTCCCCTTGGGTGCATCGTTGAAGCTAGTGCTACAGTCTAACCTTACTAACCTGGGTACTAATGAGGCTGTCTATAAAGTCGTTGGCTTCTCCAACGGACAGCAGAAGGTGAAATTTCAATTTTCAGGTTCGCAATCCTTCTATAATGCAGATATTGCTTATGTTTCTAAGAACTATATTTATGTAGCTAACTTAAATGATGGTCAGACCTATACATTTAGTTCGGCTAGCAATGCAAACACTATGTTGGTATCAGGTGAATATATCGGGTTCGAAAATATCAGCAATGCTCAATTTTTCGTCAACGGAACTTCAAATGACAAACTTGTTCCAGCGCTTCAGTCTACTGATAAATTCGATCCGAAGAGTGACCCGAAATTCTCATTTGTATTGAACATTGCAGCTGCGGGACCACTTGTATATGGAGAGAATAAAATTGTATTCACCGGGACATCCATGGACAATGTGGGGAATAAGAGGGAAATACGCAAAGAACTGAAAATCTATATTGTAGATACCAATGTTTCTAACCTGTCGCAATTCCACCCTAAGCTACCTAATGGGAGAGCTGTGCTCAGCCATACGGATATAAAGGACTATACGGATAAAGAGCTTAACGATATTCTTGGTTTGACTTCTGAGTTCATCTATAAGGACGAAAAGTATGTTACAAGTCAAACCAGCTACGATTTGGTACTCAGAGGTGGAGCGGCGACCAAACTTAACCTGTACCAAGGTTCTGAGTTGTTCCTTTCCCTGGATAATACTATCTTAGGTACATCCTCAGCCAAAGCAGGTCCAACAAATTTCACTTATAGAGGAAAGACTTATTACTATGATTTTGTAGGTAGCAGCAAGGATTTCATTCTCCGGATCATGGACATTCCGGCAGAAACCGCGGGAAGCATTGTATATAACCTGGAATTAATCAATGAAACTGGTGCCCGCACGAATCAACGTATGGAAGTGGAACGCGAAGTTTCTCCATACCGTATTTTGTCTCCAGTAGAAACGGTCGGAAAACAGATCGTCGTCAATAAAAACTTTGTCCGTTTTGATATTGAAGCTGAAGGGGCAACTAAGGTTTTAGTTGATAAGTTTGTAGCTGTTCCACGCACAGATTTGCCGAACAGATTTACGCTGGATTATGTAGGTTTGAAGCCAGATAAGGCTACTACAATTAAAATTCAGATTGTCCGTGCTGCGGCAACCATTAATGATACAATCACTGTCTATTACGCTAGTGCCGTTCAAGTAGACACGCAATTTATGGCTGAAAAGGTTGCTGCTAAGTATAGTGTGTTTAACAAAGGACTGGAGCTTTCGTTTCCAAAGGGCACACTAATGAAAGGCAACACCAGTTCCGGTGCAGCAAAGTACTATCCTGATACCAAGCTGTTATTCGGAATTGCAGATCCGGTAGACGGTGTGGTTGAACGTAAAAATGATTATGGTAATACGATCAACGTAGATGCAGATGCACGTACCCCAGGAGGCCAAAGCACATTGCTGATTCCTTCCGATTTGGTTTTGCGTTTTAACTCTACAGTAGAAACCAATAACTTTTCCCGGGTTTCCGACATTTACTGGATCAGCGGAGGTCTTGGAGAAAAGGGAACTAAGGGCACTGCACTCTATAAACCGGCTACAAATGGTATTGCGCCATACTCGGTGGAAGGTAACTTCACACAAATTGAAGCCGAACGAAAAATTGTTCCTACACAGCGTGGAGATCTGACCCTGACATTTAGTCCTAATATTGTGGATGAAGTTGGGTCAACAATAACAGTGTACCGTTATACGGATTCGGGACAATGGGAAAACATTGGCGGTGAGGTCGATACGAAGAAACATACGATCACCGTGCCTTTTGATCAGTTCGGATATTATACAGTAATGAAACTCCGTCGTGGATATACAGACATCACGAATCATCCATGGGCAAGAAACCTTTTGAATGGGCTATACTCCAAAGGAATTATGAAAAATCTTAGATTCGACCAATTTGGAGCGGATGATACGACTACGCGTGGTGAATTTGCCACCTTGCTGGTAAAAGGGTTGAATATCCCTCTTAGCTACAATAACAGCCAGCAAACCTTCTTTGATATTGTGCCGGAGGCAGTTTCGACAACATGGGACTTCAAACATATTGAGACCGCGGCCAGAGCAGGGATCGTAACAGGCTTAAGTGATGGATTCTTCGGCCCGGATCAGCCGCTAACAAGAGAACAGGCCGCAGTAATGATTGCAAGAGCCTTGAAGCTTAAAATGGCCCTCAACGATGCCAAGCTGCTGACCACCCTTACCAAATCATTTGTAGATTCGGGAAGTATGGATTTTTACTCCAGACCAGCCATTGACGCGGTGTCGAAAGCTAAAATCATGGAAGGCAGTGCAGTGACGATTACGGGTCAAACCAAACCGGTATATAATTTCAATCCGAAGGGCAAGCTGACAAGAGCGGAAGCCGGAAAGATTGCTGTGGCACTCTTTCAGAAGAGCACAAGCATCTTCCCAAAAACCTTCAATTAATGTAGGAATAGAACGACAGGTCCGCGAAAACTGTTCGCGGGCCTGTTCTTTTGTAATGGAAAATATCTGCCATCGACATTAACTTTGTAATCTGTATCGTTTTACGTTACAATAACTTAGAAAATAATATTTTCTGAAAGGTGAAAGCCATCGATGAAACCGATTTTATCAAAAGCACAGCTAGACTACATGAAAGCAAAGAATGCGTTTGAGAATAGAGCAAAAGTTATGGAAAAGGAAATTGCCGCAAAACGTGCATTGCAGGAGATAACGCAAGAGGTTATGGAAGAGCTTGTACAGGCTACAGGATTCCATGACGCATATAATGATCTTGTCTCTGCAGAGAATGCTCTAATTGAATGGTCGCATACTACGATCAAACATGAGAAGACCTACCGCGAAAATCGCGGGGCAATTGATGCAATGTACGAGAACGTAAACGCCAGCCCTGAGAAACGTCAGGAATTGATTCAACTATCAATGAAGATTCGTTAGACTATAGCTATAGAGAAAGCGCCTAGAAGGGCGCTTTTTGTTTGCTCTTATTATCAAAGAACGGTTTGAAATAGGATAATTATGTTTATTTACTTAACAAATATTGCTTAATGACGTTTTAAAAGTCTCTATGCTATACTGAGTCCCGTAGCCCCCCCATCATTAACAATAGTTAGTAGAACATACATAATGTATCTTCTAATGGAAAAATGCCGGGTCACAGTCCTTAAAAAAATATTTTGAACAAAGCGCAACTTTTCTGAATCTTCTGCGTTTAAGGTGTAGAGTCATTTACCCACGGCATTTGCAATATCGGAGAGCATAGCCGATTGGAAAAATTAGCTTTACGTGACTTGAGGCACATTGTATAATACTTAGGTAGAATTAGGAATCTAGTATTACTCTGTCTTCAACCTGTTTACAAGTTTCTGTGATACCCGTCACAGACATTATTTATACTTAATATGCTCAACTCGGGAAAGGGGGTGCATCGGCTAATGAGTGACATGAGCTACCCAACTAAAGAAAAATCTCAGTTCATGAACGTCCAAGGAGGAGAAAAAAAGGTTATGAAGAAAATTTTATCCGTAGCATTATCTACAGCAATGGCATTCTCGATGTTTGCCTCTGTAGCGTTTGGTGAAACTGCAACTGCAACAACTCCACAAGCAAAATTTGATGCTTTAGCAGCTAAGGGTGTCCTTAACGGATATCCAGACGGTAAAGCTCATCTTGAAAAAGATCTGACTCGTGCTGAGTTTGCTAAGATCGTTACTAAATTGTTCGGTCTTACTGAAGTAACTGGCAAACTGTCTTACAAAGACAAAGGTTACACAGCAAGTAACTGGGCAGTTCCTTACATCGAAGCAGCTTCTGCAGCTAAATTGATGCAAGGTAAAGATACTGTTAAAGGTATCTTCGACTACAATGGTAAAGTAACAGTTGAAGAAGTAGCGGCCGTATTGTTCCGCGCTCTGAAACTTGAAACTCCAGCTACAACTGATAACTCCGCATCTGCATGGGCTAAGGGCTATGCTCAAGCAGTTATCAACGCAGGACTGGTTGCTCAAGGTACTAACTTCAAAGCTAACGCTACTCGCTCTTTGGTAGTAGAAGCAGCTTATGCAGTTGACACTATGACTAAAGCTCCAGCAATCAAAACTGTAGAAGTTTTGGATGCTTCAACTTTGAGCGTAACATTTGTTGACGGCAAAACTGCCGAAATCAAATTGGCTACAGCTCTTGTGGCTGACAAAGCAACTGAAGTGAGTTTCACTTACAACGGTTACTCCTACAAGTACACAGTTACACTGACTGCTCCACAAGTTAAAACTGTAACTGTTCTGAATGCTAAGCAAATTCAAGTAGTATTCAACAGAACTGTGGATGAAACTTCCGCAGAAACAGTAACTAACTATACTTACCAAACTAATGCAATGTCTAAAGCTCAGGCTATTCCTGCTAAAGGAACAAACGGAACTGACATTGAATTGGGCGCTGATAAGAGAACTGTAACAATCACAACTCCAGCTGCTTTGAATTCGAGCCTTGGTGGAATCACTGCCGGAACTCCATTCAAATTCACTGTTACTGGCGTAAAAGATACATCTGCTGCAACAGTTGCTGATTACACTGCAACTTTGACTTCCAGTGATTCCGTAGCTCCAGTACTTACTGCTGCTAGTGCAACAGCTAAGACAACTACAAACGTTGTTACTCTTACCTTCTCCGAACCGGTTGATCCAACTGGCGCAATCGTATATGTAGGTGGCACAGCTGCAAAATCCGAAGCTGGTTCCACTCCTACAACAATTAAAGTAACAACTGGTCAAACTCTGACTGCTGGTAAATCCTATGAAATCAGCGCTTTGAACTTCAAAGATTTCGCTGGCAACTTCTTGGCTCCAAACCCAACTGCTTTGTCTGTGGCTGTGTCCTCTGACGTAGTAGCTCCGGTAGTTCAAAGTGTAACAGCAACACGCGATAACTTGATCAAAGTTGTATTTGACAAGAATGTTGCAGCTCCAATTACTGGTGCAGTTAAACTTCTTGATGGTAACGGAAACCCTGTAACAGTATTGAACTCCAAACCTGATGGAAAAAATCTTAATGTTGAACTTGGAACTGTACCTTTCAACTCTGCCGGTACTTTCACTGGTACATTGATCCTTACAGACGCAATCCAAGATACTTTGGGTAATGCTAAAACAACTACAAGTCATGCTGTTACGTTGACTAAGGACGTAATTGCTCCTGTGGTTCAATCCGCATCTTATGACACTAGCAAAATCGCTACTGGCGAAATTGTTGTTAAGTTCAGTGAAGATGTTACAGCTTCCGGTAGCGCTAGTGCATTCAGCTTGATCAATGCTAATGGTGTGGTAGTTAATAGCCCTACACTTGTGTCAGCTATTGGTGACGCAAATGATTCCACACAATTGCGTGTTACTACAAGTACAGCTCTGACTTCCGGTACTTACACTCTGCGTGTAAACAATGGCGTTGCTAAGGATAAATCCACTCAAACAAACAGTAACGGTGCAGCTGTTCTGAGCTTTACTGTGGGTGCTTCTTCCGATAGCGGCAAACCAGAAGTAGCAACTACTGCAACTCCAGTACCAGCTGCAAATCGTTTGGCTGGTAACCAAATTAAGATCACCATGAAAGACAACATCGGTCTTGATCTGGTATCTGTTCAAAACGTAAGCAATTACTTGCTCAATGGTAAAGCACTTCCATCCGGAGCTTATGTAACAGTTGTGTTGGATTCTGGTGTTTCTGAAAGTGCAGCAACTGGTATTACTGCAGTTATCAACTTGCCAGCTGGCTCTATCGCATCCACTGAAGGTTACACACTGAATGTCACTAATGTTAAAGACAAAGCTGGAAATATCGCTAATGCGGTTGCTGTTTCCGGTCTGGGTCTAAACGATGATGTATCACCAGTTATGAATTCTGCAACAATCTCCAGCAATGGTTTGGTTGTTCTTGGATTCAGTGAAAATGTATCTACAGTAACGGCTGGAACTTACGATGACTTCGAATTCGTAATCAATAACGTAACTGTAGCTGGATCCAATGTTCAAAACATTGCTACATTTGCACCAGGTACTGGTACTGATGCAGGTAAATATGTAGTTACCTTCAAACAACTGGTTGACGCTACTGGTCAATTGTTCCTAGATGTTGATGGTAGTGGTACTTACACTGCTGGTGATATCCTGATTCAAACTGCTTCCACTGCTTCTAATGGAACGTTTGATGTGAACAAGGTTGCAACATTAACTGTTAGAGTTTCCAATGCGGCTAATACTGTAACTGACGTTGTTAAATCACCAAGTCCATTCGCTAACCCAATCACTACTGGCACAAGCATCACAGTGAAATAATATTTCACTTAAGCTTTACATTAAGGCAGAGAGCAGTGATGCTCTCTGCCTTTTTATTTAGTTATTTTTATCAGAATGAGAAAGGGCTGAACTATAGACGTATGAATAAACTAACAAAAATTTCTGCGCTTACTGCAGTTCTAGGTATCACTCTTGTCGCAGGATCCATTATGAATCCTTTTGCCGAAGGAGCAAGTGTAGGCTCGCAGCCAGGAACAGCCGATGATCCGGTTGTAACCAAAAGTTATGTGGACCAGCAAATTCAGAAAGCACTTCAGGGTGGTGGAACTGCTACTCAAGCACCAGTGGCAACAGCTACCCCCGCAACAACTGCCGCACCAAGCAAAACTCCTACCCCTGGACCATCAAGCACACCGGCCCAGATTGCCTCAACTGCGTATGTTATTGTCGATGTGAAGCCAGGTCAAACCCTGATTGCAGGAGCAGGTGCCGAGTTTATTGTACGTGCCGGTAAGGCAGTAATTACTACGCAAGACAGCAATGGCGTCGGTGACCTGACCGACGGAGTAGATCTTGCCAATGGAACTGCAGCTCCGACAAACCACTTGCTATCTTTTCCACGTGAAGGCCGGGGGATAACTGTCCAAGACGGTCAAACGTTGGGTCTGGTTGTCATGGTTCGCGGCACATATACGTTAAAATAACCAATACTGAATACACGTATTTTTGAAATTGCATTTGTTGGAATATGGGTCTTATATGTTTCACGCAATAAATGATTTTATATTTCTCGCTGAACGGATACTGTAAAGGACGGCGAAGCCGTTTCGGCTTACTTACCAGATAGGATACCCTAAAGATGGCTTGATCATACTCTCGGAACGGATTGCCATGACTGACAAACATTGAAATGACTCGGGATTATGGATCAAGCGCACAATACTTCCTGTATTCTTAACAATCATCAGGAGGTGCTTGATTATGGCACGTGCTAATCGTACAGTGGTACCCGAAAGCCGGGCAATGCTCAAACAAATGCAATACGAAATTGCTTCTGAGTTTGGTTTATATGGTGCTCCTTCTAGCGGGGGAGCAGATACTGAATTTGCCTCTGAACTTGGTGTAACCGGTGGTTCCATAGGGTATGGATATTCTTATCTGGGACATCTTACTTCCCGAGACAATGGATCTGTTGGTGGAGAAATTACCAAGAGGCTTGTGAAGCAGGCTGAGCAGTCTCTTTTTAAATAAGAATGGCTTGAATTGACACCATCCGGCAAATAAGATAATATGACTTTTGAGGAAAGCCATAACCTTTTCCAATCGGAAAAGGTTCATTTTTTGAACTTATTCAACAAAAACTATGATTATTGAGTCGAGGGTATTAAGTAATGCTAGACGGAAGTGGACAGGCTGGTCCAATTCTATTTTTTATGAGATATTTAGTCTGGTATTCACGAAAAATCTCTTTATACAGTGTCAAATAAACAATATGGGAGGTTGTTGTATTGTCTATTAAAGGACGTCATTTGTTTACTTCAGAGTCTGTAACCGAGGGACATCCGGATAAAATCTGCGATCAGATCTCCGATGCGGTCCTCGATGCTTTTTTGGCTAATGATCCTAATGCCCGTGTGGCTTGTGAAGTTGCTGTTGCAACAGGTCTGGTATTGGTCATTGGTGAGATCAGCACCAAATCGGAATATGTGGATATCCCGGCAATTGTTCGCAATACCATCAAGGAAATTGGCTATACGCGTGCGAAATTCGGTTTTGACTATAATACATGTGCCGTTTTGAGCTCATTAAATGAACAGTCAGCAGACATTGCCCAAGGGGTCAATGCTGCACTGGAGAACCGGGACCCTGCACAGGTTGCTGAGGAAACTGCAAATATTGGTGCCGGCGATCAAGGACTGATGTTTGGTTTTGCTACCAATGAAACTCCTGAATTAATGCCGCTGCCCATTGCATTGTCTCACCGTATTGCCCGCCGCTTGTCTGAGGTCCGTAAGGATGGTACCTTGGAGTATTTGCGTCCCGACGGCAAAACACAGGTAACCATTGAATACGACAATGATAGACCGGTTCGAGTGGACACCATAGTAGTCTCTACACAGCATGCGGAAGAAATCTCGCTTGAACAGATTCAGGCTGATATTAAGGAATATGTGATTCTGCCCGTAGTTCCGGCTGAGCTGCTTGATGAAAACACGAAGTACTTTATTAATCCGACAGGACGTTTTGTCATTGGTGGTCCACAAGGCGATGCAGGTCTGACCGGACGTAAGATTATCGTCGACACCTATGGCGGTTATGCCCGTCATGGCGGTGGTGCGTTCTCAGGGAAGGATCCGACGAAAGTTGACCGTTCTGCGGCTTATGCAGCCCGTTACGTGGCTAAGAATCTGGTTGCTGCCGGCTTGGCTGACAAATGTGAGATTCAATTGGCTTATGCCATTGGGGTAGCTAATCCTGTCTCGATTAATGTGGATACATACGGAACAGGTAAAATCAGTGAAGAAAAGCTTGCCGAGCTGATTAGCAGCAATTTTGATCTTCGTCCAGCCGGAATCATTTCAATGCTGGATCTGCGTAAGCCTATCTATAGACAAACCGCAGCGTATGGCCATTTTGGACGTACGGATATTGACCTTCCATGGGAACGGGTAGACAAAGCCCAAATGCTGAAGACTCAGGCAGGACTATAAGATACAGGTGATTTTCACAACACTGGGCATGCATATTGCTCTGATATAACGAGTTTCTTCCTTATTATATGCTCGCCCGCAGGACAGCGCTTTGATCATTAGAGCCAGCTGCTGCGGGCTTTTTTGTGCGCCTGGAAATGTAATGGTTTGTATTCCCCTCTATCCCATCCTGGAAGTCTTCTAAACTTTGGAAGCCTTGTAGCCGAAATATAAGAATATATGTAAAAACGAATGTATGGCTTGAGAGGAGTCTATCACCACATGAAAAGAAAAGTTACCATATGGGCAGCACTCATTCTGGCAGGGGAATTACTCTTGGGGACGGTCTCTCCTTCACTAGGACTTGGGACATCGCCGGTATTCGCCGCAAGTGAGTTCGGGTTGTCTGCAACTTCACCTGCTGCAGGGGAGACCAACATCAACATAGGCTCCTCGATTAAACTGAGTTTTGACCATGTAGTGACTCCGCAGAGCGGAGATATCACAATTACCCAGGCAGGTACACCTTTTGCTACTATTCCCGTAGGGAGTCTCGGATTGGTCGGAACCTCTAATTACTTTGAAATCAAATGGGGGCCTAATAAGCCGCTTGAAGCCAACAAAAGCTATAATGTATCACTTCCGAGGGGGTTATTTAAAGATAGCTCGGGAGCGGAATCATCGGCGACAAACTGGACATTCACCACTTCTCCTGAAGTTAGTGCCGCCGTGTCTATTACTGAATTCTCACCAGTGAACAACTCACGGCCTGATTCTACAACACTGAACCAGTTAAACTTTAAGCTCAACAAGAAGCTGCAAAAAGGCGGAGGGTCCGCAAAGCTCATCTCTTCAGCCGACAATACACTTATTCAGGAGTTCAAATTCAGAGACGGAGAACCCTATGTAAATGTGCAAAGCGATGGCACTACCACTAATGTAAGTATGACCTTGGCCAGTAGACTGACGCCAGGCGGTACTTATTATGTACTGATCGACAACTATGCACTCAAAGATGACGATAACCGCACCTTTTCCGGGATATCCAGCGGCAGCGTATGGAGCTTTACGGCCAAAAGCAATGGAGTAGGGGGAACCGTTTCACCTGCCGGAGGTTCTACTGGTATTCATCCTGCAAGTGATATCCAACTGAATTTTGACCGGCCGATGATGCCCAATACAGGCGCAATCTCATTGACACCCGTTAACAACAGTGCAGGAAGTATAAAATATTTTAATGTCAATTCTACAGCGGTTACAGGAGGTGGTACGCGAACCATCACAGTAGATGCGGCCTCGCCTGCGAACATGTTGCTGGAGAAAACCATGTATACCGTTTCTGTGCCGCAAGGAGCCTTTTATGATCAGGACGGCAATTTATTCCCTGCTTCCGGGCCACTTACATGGAGCTATACCACAAGTGAGATCACGGGGTTTGGTATCGAGTCGCTTACTCCAGTAGACCGCAGCGAAGCTGTAGGACTTAACCCAACTATCAAAATTACATTTAACAGGAATGTTGTACAGAACAATGCGGTGGCAAATCCGGTAACCCTTTATAAGGGGGATGGTACAAAACTGAATTCAAACCTATCTCCAGGTGCTACGGCCAAAGAGTTTATCGTAACCCCAGCCGCGGCATTTGAGAATAATACGACGTACTACTTGGATATTGCCAATGGCGCTTTTGTGGATGCTAACAATAGTCAGGTTATCTATGGCGGACTAAGCGGCAAAAATGCCTGGAGCTTTCAGACTTATTCGCTGGACAAGACAGCTCCCGTGCTCGCGCTTGCACAACTGGATAATACCCGCACCATCCGTTTGAAATATGATGAAATACTAAAAACTGATGCGTCGCTGCTGCCTTCAAGCTTTGTCGTGATTGTTAACGATGAGAAGCGTGCGATTGATGGCATCTCCATTCAGGGAGACAGTATCTACATCACGCTCAGTACAGGAGTTGCTGTAGGCCAGGTTATCAAGATCAGCTATACAGGGGGACTTCGGACCATTCAGGATTTGAGCGGGAATGTTGCCAGTACCTTCTCCCAGCGTCAGGTTACCAATGGAGTCCAATCCGCTTTAACGACTCTGAAAGACGGAATACTTACCGAAAAAACTGTTTTGCTAAATTTTAATGATACTCTAAAAGCAGCCAATTCTAATGCTTACAGCCAGTTCAATGTTTATGCAGATGGCTCTTCTCTTGGGGTGAACACGATTACCTCCAGTGGGGCAACGGTTTACTTGAGCTTGAATAATGCAGCGACAAATACCCAGATTATCCGTGTGTCTTATTCTGCGGGCTCTTATCCGGTGCAGGATATGAATGGACAGAATGTAGCGAATTTCAGTGATGTCTATATCCGCAATAGTGGGGACACGGTTGCACCAGCATTTCAGAGTGCGACCGGTTCAGGCAACAAAATTGTACTGACCTATAACGAGGGATTATCTTCAACCAGTCTTCCAATGAACAGCCAGTTTTCCGTTCTGGTAGGCAGTACACCGAACTACGTTACGGGCGTGGATGTTAGTGGAGCGCAAGTCACATTAAAGCTGCAGAGTGCGTTGGCAGTGAATCAGCCGACTACAGTCTCGTACGTACCAGGAACAACAGGAATCAGCGATCTGAACGGCAACCGTGCGCCATATCTTAACCTTCAGCCGGTGAACGTTTCGGGTACAAGCGGTACTACAGTCCCTAATATCAGTTCAGCAACCATTACAGGGGACGAGCTGACTTTGACCTTCAGCAAAACCATGCAGGCCTCTTCAACACTGAACGCAAATCAATTTGCTGTAAGATTTGACGGCAGCAGTATTGGTGTGCAGAGCTATTACATGTCCGGCAATACACTCAAATTGGTACTGTCCAGCGTGGCAAAGACCGGTCAAGCGGTGGATGTATCCTATATGTCTAGTTCAGGTACTATCTCGGATCAAAGTGGGACTACCTTATCTTCCTTTAGCGCACTTACGGTACAAAATCTGACGGGGATTACAGGAAATGCCTCAATAGCAGGCAGCCCCTCTTATCTGGGGATCTTGGCAGCCAGTGAGTTTGGAAAAGAATATCCTTTGCTCAAAAGTGACTCCTCTACAACGGTAGATGACCGTTCAGTGTACAGCCAATCTGCAAAAAGATATAACCTGACCGCTGACCGCCTAAAGGCCAGTTATGATTTTGTATACAAACTCGGCAGTTCCGCAGTGGCTTTTGAGGTTCCTTCAACGGAATCGTCAGCCTATGTGAGTGTACCACTCAAACCTCTGCTGGATGCAGTGAACCGTGACAGCAAGGCGGTATTTCTGGTCCGTTATGGTGACCATCTATACAGTCTTGGGCTAAATAACGTGAATATGAACAGTCTTGCCGCGACATTGATTGCCGACAGCAACAATATCTCACTTGTTTTGCGGCTGGAGAAGGTCCCTGCCGGCACCTTTACACCATTTGAGCAAAAGCTACAGACACAGGGGCTTCGGACCATAACCGGACTTATGGATATCCGCCTAAGTGCTGCGGTTAACGGAAATTACACCAGCACTACTGCGTTGAGTGTACCTGCTGAATATACAGTGCGTACAACTGCTACGCTGAACGGTGACCAGACTTCGGCTGCCAGATTGGATCTTGCATACTATGATGCTACCTATCTCCCAACCAAAATCAGCGCAGCGGGCAGTTATACAGTGATCAAAGCCAGCACAACCGGCAATCAGGTAGTCGGTACATTCCTCTCGACCCGGAGTTTTTCCGACATGAGCAGTCATTGGAGCAAAGCGATCGTTTCTCAATTAGCCGCTAAGAATATTATCGACAGCAGCTATGGCAGTGCTTTTATGCCGGAGCAGAAGATTACACGGTCTGAGTTTGCTATTATGCTCAGCCGGGGACTGGGGCTGCTGGGAGACCGGGAGACGGCACAGCGCTTCAGAGATGTACAGCCTTCAACCCAGACAGGCGATTATATTGGCGCAGCCGCCAAAGCTGGGATTATTACCGGAAATACGGATGCTACGTTCCGTCCGAGTGATAATATTACACGTGAGCAAATGGCAATTATGATGATCCGGGCTATGGAGTATACCGGGCATCCGATAACCCTGAATGGAAGCTCCGCTTCCGCTTTGGCGGCATTCAAGGATCGTTCCAGCATTCAAAGTCAGGCTGCTGAATTTGTGGCTAAGGCTGTACAGCAAGGAATTATCCTGGGAATGACTACCACCAAATTTCAGCCTCAGGGTAATGCCACACGTGCCCAAGCTGCCGTTATGCTGCAACGGATGTTGACCATGGCAGGATATCTGTAAAATCAAATGAAATATACTTAAGGCCCCGCTTTTGCGGGGCTTTTTTTGCATTCTCTGTGCAGCTCCAAGAAGTAGAGGATTTAGCTTAAATCTAGCAATATTCGCAACTTTTCCTCTTAAAATCAGTCTATTAAAGGGTAGCGGGAAACTAGGAATGTGTTCCCAGCCTTTGAAAGATTCTTGATATTTAAAAAAGAGATGGGAGAGTTACGCTGAAATGAATGAAGTTTTCATGGGGAAGAAGAGTAGAGAGCAATTGCAGGAAATGAAGAAGCAGCCAGCCAAAAGGTGGATTGCGGCTTCATTGGCAGGAGTACTGTGGATCATGCCCGTCCTAGGCATTGAAGGTATGCCGCAATTTAGTTCAGGGCCGGCACCGATCGCGGAGGCAGCCTCCTCCTTTGCCGTTACCAAGCTGGGTGAAGAGGTTATTACTTCAGGCGCTATTATGATGAAATATAAATACACAACTGCCCGTTCGGGGAAAGCAGCCAGCGGTCTTGCGGATGTTATCCGCATCGATCTTAGTAATGCTTACGTATCCCTCGATGTCATGACCGGCAAGGGCGGCCATTTGACTACGCGGCAAAGCACCGGAGGCATGGCTGCGGAGACAGGGGCAGTAGCCGCGGTTAACGGAGACTATTTCAATACAGGCGGTGAAGGTGCACCCATCGGTGGGCAGGTGTCCGGTGGAGTTGTTGTATCCACACCTTCACAGCTTGACGGAATGTACGCTTTTGCTGTAACCAAAGACCGCAAACCCGTGATTGATGAGTATTCATTTGAAGGACTAGTAACCGCGGAGGACGGAGCCCAATTCCCATTGTCTGGTATCAATAAAGGTGCATACAGCCCGGAGGGCGGCAGCTCGACTTATAGTCATGCCAACGCAGCGTATATCTATACAGATGCCTGGACGGCTCTGGACCGGCCAAAGAACAGCTCGACTACACCTACCGAGGTGCTTGTAGAAAACGATATCATTACCCAGATTTCAGCGGACAAAGCTTTGCCCATGACGGTTCCAAAGGGAGCCTACATCCTGCGGACACACGGGCTGGGAGCCCAGTTCGTTAAAGCTCATCTGGTTGTAGGGCAAAAGCTGAGCAGTGTCTACACCCTACGTTCCAAAACTACGAAGCAGGAACTTGATCCAGCCAGTCTGCAGATGATGATTGGCGGGCATACCATTCTGGTGAATAACGGCCAAGCGGCAACGTTTTCCCGCTCCACCTCCAGTATCGGAGGCTATCGTGCACGAACAGCGCTGGGCTACTCACAGGATGGACGGTATGTATACGTTGTTGCAGTCGAAGACAATGCCAATAGTGCGGGGATGTCGCTGACTGAGCTGCAATCCTTTATGACAAATATCGGTGTCTGGAAAGGATTGAATCTGGACGGGGGCGGTTCTACAACCATGGTTGACCGGCCGCTTGCCGAAACCTCGACGACCCTGACCTTCAACACCGAGTATGGTACCGAGCAGCGGAGTATTGTCAACGGGGTAGGTGTGTATACCTCGGCTCCGCAAGGGGAAGTGAAAGGGATCAAAATTAGCGGCAGTTCGGCAATGCTAATCGGACAAAAGGCAAGCTATTCTTTAAAAGGCTATGATACGTACTACAATCCAATCGATGTGGCTTCGGGCAATCCTTCCTGGACTTCAAGTAACGGCAGTGTAACCATAAGCGGCGGGGAAGCTACTGCTGTCAAAGCAGGCACCGCTACATTGACAGCCGCAAGCGGGGCTGCCACTGCCTCGACCAAGGTTACGGTACTAGGTGGAGAGAACCTCTCAAGCCTAACGGTAGGAACAGCAACCGCGCCACTCACAGCCGGGGCGTCAGTGTCTGTACCTGTGACAGCTGTAGCCCAAAATGGTTCTTCGCTTACCGTTCCGCCAGCATCACTGAACTGGGAGCTGATAGGCTTTAAGGGCAGTGTGGTGGACGGCAAACTTACGGTTGATTCCGTGGACCCTGGTGTTACGACAGGATATGCTATTGCTCGTTATGACGGATTCAGCACTGCAGTTGTCTTGTCAGCAGCAACTGCAACCCCGTGGGAGGATTTTGAAAATGTTAGTTATCCTATCGCATTCACATCCAATGTGAGCAGTGTGACCGGAACTGCGGCAGTTATGGCGGGAAGCGCTGAAAAAGCGGGCTCCAAAGTGCTGTCACTCAGCTATGATATGACTGCGGGCAGCGGCAAAATGTACGCATATGCCCAGCTTAATGGAAGCAGTGGCAAAAGCATACCGGCAGCGGCAACATCGATGTCACTTGATGTAATGGGGGATATGAGCCTTAACTGGCTGCGGGCAGAAGTGGTGGATGGAAGCGGAGCTATTTCCTACATCGATCTGGCCAAAGTGATCGACTGGAACGGCTGGAAAAACCTCAATATTGATTTGTCAGGTTCCGGCATCAAGTTCCCGGCATCATTGAAGCGTCTGTATGTGGTGAATGTGGAGGAAGGCCAGGATGAACGGGCCAAGACAGGCACGGTTGCTTTTGACAATCTGTCATTCGTCATGCCTTCCCTATCGAGTGAAGCCGGACTTCCGAAGGGAACTGCTGCGATGAGCATCGGGTCCAAGTCTATTACACTAAACGGTGTGAAGAAACCGATTGATGTGGCTCCGATTGTCAAAAATGGAAGCACCTACGTGCCGATAAAGGTAGTTATGGATGCATTTGGCGGGAGTGCCTCATGGGATAAGAACACCAAAGGGATTCTGGTGCTGCGTGGGGCCAAGGCGCTTGATCTGACCGTAAACATGAAGGAATTTGTATTGAACGGTAAACGCCAAAGTGCTGAAGTAGCGCCTTTAATCCTACAAGGCAGGACTTTAGTACCGCTCAGATTAGTTTCAGAACAACTGGGATTGACCGTAAAATGGGAACAGAAAACGAAGACCGTAACTATCGAATCGTGATATGGTAATATTAAAGGAAAGCCTTTAATACGATCCGATAGAAATGGGGCAAGCATCCGTGGAATTTCAAGCCGATGCGATAGATCGCGTCATTAAGAATACCATCGACGTGATGGAGAGCAGCAAGTATCAGATATTTGAAATATTGCAGGTTGCACGGGATGAGCTTGTTGCACTCACCAAAGAACTGCAGCGGGTCATAGATGAAACGGATGAAACATTGCAAAAGGTAGACAAGCTGGAGCTGCAGTACCACCGCTCCCGTATCCGGCTGACGGAGGTCAGCCGGGACTTTGTCCGTTACTCCGAGAAGGATATCCGGATCGCGTACGAGAAAGCAACAGAGCTTCAGCTTGAGCTCATGATGACCAGAGAGAGGGAAGTCTATCTTCGGAGCAGGCGAGACGAGCTGCAGCTGCGGGTCCGCAGTGTCGAAAATTCGGTAGAGCGGGCAGAATCTATTGGTTCGCAAATGAGTGTTGTTTTGGAATATCTATCCGGGGAACTAGGACAAGTGACCAGGATTGTCGAATCTGCGAAGAACCGTCAGATGATTGGACTCAAAATAATCCTGGCTCAGGAAGAGGAACGGAAAAGAATTGCCCGGGAAATTCATGACGGTCCCGCTCAAATGCTGGCGAATCTAGTCCTAAGGACGGAAATTGTAGAAAGAATGCTGGTAAAGCAGGAATTCGGGCTGGTACAGGACGAAGTAATAGACTTGAAAGGGCAGGTAAGATACAGTCTGGAAGAAATGCGTAAGGTGATTTTTAATCTGCGTCCGATGGCGCTCGATGATTTGGGTCTGATTCCGACACTTCGAAAATACGTACATGATTATGAGGAAAAGACAAAGATCCGCACCTCCTTTGAAACGAGGGGCAAGGAGCACCGGCTGTCTTCAGCTATGGAGGCAGCCGTATACCGTCTGGTCCAGGAGGCATTGTCGAATGCGGCCAAGCATGCTTTTCCAAGCTACGTATTGGTGGAGATCACCTATCAGGCACAGCTGATCAAGATTGTCGTGAAGGATAATGGATTAGGCTTCAATGTGAAAAAAATCAGTGAACAGGCAAATCGTGAAAGTTTTGGGTTGGTCGGCATGCGTGAACGCGTGGAACTGCTCGAAGGAAGAATGGAAATACTGTCAGCTGAGAATCAGGGCACAACAATCGTAATTCACATTCCGACGAATGTGGAAAAAGGGAAGGAGTAATGTGATGGAAAACCAGAATCCTGGCAAGTCGCCCATTAAAGTTCTTTTGGCCGATGATCATCAGTTGTTTCGTGAAGGGCTTAAGCGGATTTTAAATATGGAGGAAGATATTGAGGTCATAGGGGAATGTGGTGACGGTATTCAGGTACTTGAATTCTGTAATGAAACCAAACCTGATATCGTACTGATGGACATCAATATGCCAATTGAAAATGGTGTGGAAGCCACTCAAAAACTGCGGGAAATGTTCCCGGATGTCAAAGTTATTATTTTATCGATTCACGATGATGAAAGTTATGTATTTGAAACCCTGCGCAAGGGCGCCAATGGCTATTTGCTGAAGGATATGGAGGCGGAATCGCTTATTAATGCGATCCGTTCAGTCTGTGAAGGCCATGCCTTCATTCATCCAAAGGTTACGGGCAAGCTCATCAACCAGCTGCGCCGTATGACATACCTCAATGAAACAGGAGCTATTGCTGAAACTGCGGTTAAAGAGGCTGGTGTCAAATTTGTTGCAGGCGATAATAATCCGCTGACCCGGCGTGAAGCAGAAGTGCTTCGGCTGATGGCTGAAGGCAAGAGCAACAAGATGATTGGTGAATATCTGTTTATCAGCGAAAAAACCGTCAAGAACCATGTGAGTAGCATTCTCCAAAAAATGGAAGTCGACGATCGAACACAGGCTGTTATCAATTCGATTAAATATGGGTGGGTAACCCTGTAGTGGTAGGTTAAACTTTTACATATAATGATTGTAGCTGCTCTGCTGCAGTCAAAGTATTGGTTGAGTCTGCAGCATTATTTGAAGGAAATGCAGTCTGCTCTGGGCAGTCACCGACCTTTTATCACCGGCATATATTGTCGGTATAAGAGGAGGTGTATCTCCATGGTAGCCCAGTTAATATGGATTGCGGCCATCTATGTTTTTGCGGTAGTGTTGGTTCATATGCTGAGTAAACGGGAGCAATCCCGGCAGGGCAGCCAGTCTAGCAAACGGCTTCATTACATTCTCATTACCCGTAATCATGAATATGTAGTGGAATGGTATATCAGAGCGCTGACCTTCCATTCATTACTAAGCGGAAAGATGCTGCAGGTAACCTTGATGGATGACGGATCCAGTGATGCAACGTTGGACGTAGCTACTCGGCTTGCCCAGAACGGTTCCGCCCTGGAATTTGTTCCGGCTATGCCGGTCTGCGCCTTTGAATCGGATCTAAACCTTCAATCTGGAATCGTAGTGGATTTACGGGGGACCGGACAATCGGTGCCGCTGCCTTTTCTGCAAATACCGTGGAGCAGGGGATGCAGATCAAAGCGAGGCGAATAATCATAACATATGCAAGCAAAGCAGGAAACGGGTGAAGCACACTCTTCAGAAATGGGGGAGTGTGCTTTTTTGTGTTGGCGTGCCCAGAGGCACGCATTATCTAGTTGGTGAAAGTCCAACCCAAGGAGGGACCAAGCCGCCTTTGTAGCTAGGATGCTTGCACATGGCGAAATCTGTGTGTAAAAGCGCATCGACAAAAGTACCGGTCGGAGATCGGGCGAGCAACAATCCAGGCCGCAACATGAAGTGAATCCTGCCGCGTCGTCAAAAAGGCCCTGCGAAGGGGAAAAGAGGGAGCCGAGTCTCGCGACTATAGACGAAGGCCAAGGAAACTGTATAGAACTTGGAACAACAGTGAAGAACCCTCCGG